>CAYZWI010000010.1:0-147721 GCA_964482205.1 uncultured bacterium
AGGGACGCGTGGCGAGCTCGGTCGACAACCGGCCGCTCGTCGCGGAAGTGCGGGTCAACCAGGTCCACGATCCGGCCATCGGCCCGCGCCTGACCGAACAATTCAATGGCCGGTACTGGCGCCTGCTCAATCCCGGCAGCTACACCGTCACCGTTTCCGCGCCCGATCACTTCACGCAGACGCAGAGCATCTATGTGGGGGCGAGCGGTTGGACGACGCTCAACTTCACCCTGACCGCCGATCCCGCCGCGGTGCCTTCGCCGGATGATCCGGACGCGCCGCGCCTGTGGTGCGATGTCCCGCTCTATTCCGGAGGCGCGATTCATCTGCAACTCGCGCGCGAGTCGAGCCTGTCGCTGCGCCTGATGGATACCGAGGGCCGTCAGGTGCAGGAGTTCGCGCAGGGATCGTTCCTGCCGGGCGTGCGTTCGTTCCGCCTCGATCCCCAAGTGCCGAGCGGAAGCTATCTCCTGCAATTGCGGTCGGGCAGCCGGAACCTGGTGAAGAAAGTGATCGTGATCGACTGACGGCCGTCCGGGCGGCGGCGCACGGATGGCGGCCGCGCCAGGATCAACGGGGGCTGCGGAGGGGCCCGCACCCGGGCCCATCAAGGCCGGCCCCGATCACAGCGCTCGCATCAACGCGCGGAATCCGGTTCCGCGCGAGGAGCCGCGATGCGAGCGAACCGCACTCCACCCCGCTCACGCGCGAAGAGCAAGGCGGCGCTTCCATCGGGAAGGGCTTGAAGCGCCGGCGATCCCGCGCACGCTTCGTCGATCGATACCGGAGGAAGCCAAGCCTGCGGACGGCGAGGATGCGTGGCGGAGCGAAGGGCGACGAGGCTGTCGCCTTGGGAAAACGCCGCCCAAAAGACGCCTGCGGCGGCATCCAAGGCCGGTCTGCGCGCGTGCGCGCTCTGCCGGGCAAGCGCGATGGCCGGTTCCCAGTTGTGCCCTCCGTTCTCCGACGCCGAGCCCGCTGCCTGGTGCAGATGATTCTCGCAAAGAACGAATAGTTCAGAGCCGGCCCGCGCGATCTCCGCGTTTCCGGTGGGATCGGCGCGCAGACGGATGACCTTCTCGGCGCTCCATTCGCCGCCCGCGTCCGCGCTGCCTCGATACACCATCAGGGAATCGCGGGCGTAGCAGACATCCACGAGGCCGGATGCATCGCTCGCCGTCATCCCCGGCTTTCCGAGCGCTCCGCAAGCAAGCTCGAAGGGAGCCGACCAGGTCTCTCCTTCATCCGAGGAACGGCGGTAGACGATCCTGCCCAGGGTGTCTTGCGGCCCGCCTTCGAATGTCACCAGGTGCAGCCATTCCTCGGCCCGCGAAGCGGCATTCTGCGATTCCATGCACAGCGCGTAGACCGGTTGCTGTGCGGGCAGATGGGCGATTCCCCATGGCGCGGTCCCTTGCGAAGGCGCATCCGCTGCATGGCGCGCAATCCAGACGCCTTGATCGTCCACGCCGGCGACGGCGATCGTATTTCGGGAGAGCGCGACATCCAATCGCCCTTCGGGCGCGCATCGATCGAGCTCGCTCCAACGCTGCCAACGAATCTTGGCTCTCGAAATGCCGCCACCGCCGCCCGCGGCCCGGCGGATGGCGGAAGTGTCGGCGCGCCAGAGCGCGAATGCCGTTCCCGAATTCTCGCAGGTCAACGCAAAGAGCCCGGCATCAGGCTCGAAGGCCAGCAAGACCGGTGGGCCCGCTTCGTTCCCTGAGTCGAGCGCCCGCCACAGTCCTCCGCGCCCCGCGCACGATGCGGCGAGCAGGGTGATGATCAGGAGACCGCAGAATGCCGCGGCTCGCTTTCCGCGCCTCACGTGCGCGCATCGTTCGGCTGGCAGGCTGCCGCATTCGCTCGACATGACTCTGATCCTCGCATGTCCGATCTGGCTTGGCTGATGGCGCCCGTCCGATTCGGCGCATCGGATTCGGCTCATCTGATCTTGCTCGTCTGATGCCGGCCGTCTGGTGGATCTACGGTCAAGCGCGCTTCCTCGTCAAGAGCTTCAGAGGATCCGGCGCAGCCCCGCCTGAGCAGGCGGGCGTTCCGCGATCGCGGGGCCGTGGGGAAAAGGCATGGAGCTGCGGGCGGAAACGAAGATGCCCGCGGGAAGCGGGCATCGCGCCGGGGCCGGTGTTCGGGATTCGCTTCTCTCGGGCTATTCGGCCCCCCTTGGGCCTATTCGGCCACCACCATCTTCCGCGTCTCGCGGGCCCCCGCCGCTTCCAAGCGGCAGAAGTAGATCCCCGAAGGCACCGCGACACCGTTCGCATCGCATCCGTCCCACCGGATGGCGTGGACGCCCGCGCCCATGCGGCCGTCCACCAGGCTGCGCACCATGCGGCCGGTGACGTCGAACACTCGCACGCTCACCTCCGACCCCGCGGGCAATTCGAACGCGATCAGCGTCCAGCGATCGAAGGGATTCGGATGATTGGGAAGCAGCATCGGATTCAGGATCACGGGGGCCGCCTCGTCCGGCGATGAAGGGTCGTTGGTGCGGCCGAAGAATTCGACATCGTCGATGAACCAACCTTCGAAGCCCTCCGCCGAATCGCTGCCGAAGCGGAAACGGAAGCGCGCGAAACCGGAATAGCCGTTCACGATGAAGACGGCTTCTTCCCAATCGTGCGTGCCCGAATAAACGGGCGTTCCCTCGGGGAACGGCGCCAGCGAGTCGTCGCTCGAGATCTGATAGGGATAGCCGCCCTCGGGCTGCAGCTCCATCCATGGTCCGTCGTTCACCGACATCTCCACCATGCCGCCGTCGATGCAGAGGCCTGGGTGCAGAGAATCGACCTGCGCCTGCATCCAATGGAAGAAACGCAGCTCGCAGGAATCGTTGAGCGGGACCGGCTCGCTGACCAGCGCGCCATCGGCGAGATCCGCGTACGGGCCGCCGCTCGCATCCCCGAACTTCCAGGAAACACTTCCGCCCGGAGTGTGATTGCGCTCGCTCGAGAGATGCCACTCGTTCGCGTAATCCGGCGTCACCGTCAGGCTGTCCCAACGTCCTCCGCCCGATTCCATGTCGTCGAAGAAGCCGCCCACTTCCAGCTCGAAGCGCAGGAACTGCCTGAGCCCCCAATCGCCGCTGCACGAGAACTCGCCCACGTAGAAATCGGGGACCGTGGCGGCGCTGTCCAAGCTCACTTGAAACCAGCCGGGCAGGTAGACCTCCTGCGCGCATCGCAGGGTGTCGAGTCGCGCCTTGCCCTCTTCGATTCTGGGGGAGGGATGGAAGAGGTGCAGTTCCAGGTCGAGACCGGTCGCCATCTCGCTGCCGACATTCGTCAGGCGAGGAGCCAGAAAGACCGTTTCGCCCGGGTCCAATCGGCCGTTGCCGTTGCCGCCCAGCGAATCGTCGACCGCGCATCCGGCCAGCGCCAGGACGGGGGCGTGGACGGACAGCGTGCAGGCCTCCGCCCAGCTGCCTTCGGCGGACTGCACGTGCAAATCGAAGACCAGCGCGTGCTGATCGGGGCAATGGGGAGCGATCTCGAGTTCGAAGGCATCGAGGCAGCGGCGCATGCTGTCGACGGGGATGTCCTCGAAGACTTCCGCGGCGCCGAGGATCTCGACCAGCGGATCCGCGCTGGAAAGCGTGGCGGTCACCTGCGTGGCCGGCTGCGTGCCGTCGTTAGCAAGGGTGAGCGCCCATTCGATGCGCTCGCCGGCGTCGGCGTTGCCGTCGGCATTCCCATGCGTGTCGCTCAGACTGTCGCCGACCGCGTCGTAGATCTCGCTGGCGGCCAGGAAGAGCCTCGGCACATCGGGAATGATCGGCACCGAGCGGTCGTAGCGGAAATGATTCGGTTGGGTCACGGTGATGCGCAAGGTGCCCGGGTGCGCTTGACGCTTGATCGTGATGTCCTGCGGCAGCCCGGTCGCGTCGGCCACGCCCACGATGTTGCCCCTCACCGTCAGCCCGATCACCGCTCCAGAATCCGCCTGCATGGTGAAGGTCGAGGTGTCCAGGAAGCAGTGGTCCGGATGGCTGACGGAGAGCGACTCGGGCATTTCGCTGTAGAGCGTCAGGAACGCGTCTCCGTGGTGATGAAACAGGTGGTAGGTGACGCGCTTGTCGTAGTCGTTGTACGGCCACCCGCTGGCCGCCAGATAGTACTTGCCCGAGACCTGGGCGAAGGCCGTGCGGAGGTTCGCTTCCTGGGTCTCGCCGTAGTAGGGATCGAAGTCGGGCCACAGCCCGTCGAACACTCCCCAGGTGTAGACATCGTTCACGAAGGAGAAGGAGGTTTCGGAAGCGGCGATCAACCCGAGCGCCCCGGTCGAGAGGCGATGGAATCTCTCGGCGAAAGACTCGGTGGTCGCGTTGTAGCGCCCCGTCTCGCAGTTCATGCTGAAGACAAAAGGCGGTTGCGTCGTGGTCAATCCGTCCAGGTCAGCGTTCCGATAGCGCGGTTCGCCCCAGCCGGTCAGCGTGCCATGGTCGCGATGCAGGATCATGTACGCGCCGGAGTTCAGATCGGCGTTGATGCGCATGGCGGAACCGTTCCAATCGAGGGGCGGCATCTCCTCGGGAATGTAGCCGAGCCCGCCGGGACCGAAGTAAGCGAGGATCTCATCCGTGTTGGGCGCATCCGACCAGACGGAATCGGGCACGCCGGTATAGACCGCATACTCGCGCCGCGGATCCTTGCCGAGCCGTTCCACTTGATGCCCGCGAATCACCTCCGCGCAGAGAATGAACCAGCGCGACAATTGGAAGCCGCCGGAAATCACCGGAAAGTCGTAGAAGCTTGCGTCGGTCACCGGATGGCGCTCGTAATCGAGCATCTTGCCGATCATCGTCGACAGTTGCGCCTCGTCGTTCGCGCAAATGCGCCCGTGGGCCAGGTCGGGCAAGTGATCGCCGTCGACATCGGCGTAGATGTTGTCCGACACACAATAGTTGTCGTACAGCGGCGAAGCGATCCCGACCCCGCCTGCGACCGGATAATCGCCCAGCAGCAGAAACGCCGCCGGAGCCGGATCCCAGGTCGCGTAGGCGTTGTTGATGTAGCTCTCGATCGCCCAGGGAGAGGAAAACCCGATCTCGCCCAGCGTCACCACCTTCGTGCTGATGCCTTGAAGCTGGCGCCAGTTCTTGAGGGTGTCGGCCCAGGCCACGAAGACGGAATCGTCGGGGGTGATGATCAAGTACTCGGCCCCGGGGGCCGTCTCGCGCATCAACCTCTGGCCCGGCGCCGCCGCGACCGACTCGTAGTTGATGAGATGGTCGCGCAGCAGAGGCTCCCAATACCGGCTGCGCAGGCGCGGATCGCCGAAACTGCCCGTGCCGCCTTCGAACTCCACGCGCACATCGAGAGCCGTATAGACGCGCAGTTCGCGGGTGACGGGGTTGTACTGGAAGGGAGTGATGCCGACCATCACGACATCGACTCCGCGGATCGTGCGCGGCGGGGAGACGATGAGGGGATGGGCCGGATAGAAGGCATTGCGCCGGTAGATCGTCGTGTTCATCTCATAGATCAGCGGATCGTCCGACCCGTCCGGAGGAAGCGGGGGAGCGGGGGCGACGTCGATGTCGTAGTAGCTGCGGGTCTGCGAGGAAACGATCGAAGCGTGGACCGTCGCGCCTTGCGGAACGGCCACGAAGCAGCCCTTGCCCGGCAGATTCGGCGCTCCCGCATCGTTGGGCAGCATTCCACCCGACAACGAGACCGATTGCATGCTCCGGCCCTGGACCATGACCGGCTCGAGTCCGAACGACTCCATGCCGTAGCGAATGTCCACACCGCCGCGATCCTGCTCTGCGAGCGCAAGACCGACGGTGCTGGTTCCCGGCTCTCCCACCTGGATGAGGGCTGCCCGCGCCAACGACGGATACGCGAGCCCGAGCGCGGTCAGGAAGAAGAGCATCATCACGCGCGACCGGGACATCGAGGACAGTGGGGTCATGCATGCCTCCCGGCATTCGTGAGCGACATCACAATGGCTATGGATACTTTTGACATATATCGACCCGTTCAGGCCGGATCAATATTCCGCCCAACAACCCCTCACGGATGCACCTAGGGATTATACCAGAAGTTGCGGCTTTCCGCCTGTGCGAACTCGTTTCCCTGCCTGCCTGACGCGGAGTTGCATGAACTCCGCCAACGAACGCGCCCACAGGCGGGTTCCGATTTCGGGAATGGCCGAGTTTCTCGTGGACTTCAGCCATTCGGACGGGTAGCATCCCATTGAATGGCCGGGGAGAAGGCAACCGAGTAGGAAGACGTGGGCTTCCGGCTGACGCGCAACCCGGGCAGTGGCGACCTACCCAGGGTTTGCCGCTCACGATTCCCGCATCAATGGCAATCCGGCGGCGGCATCTCGAAGGCCAACCTGCGAAGCTGCCGGGTTCCTCCCCGGCCAGTTCTCCCCTCGTGGGTCGATCAGGGAAGATGGATGACTCGCGCCACCGAGGTCCCCCCGTCCCCCCGCGCCCGACAATAGTAGGTCCCCGCGGGAAGCAGGCGCCCTTCCTCGTCCGTGCCCGTCCAGCTGAACCAGTGATCCCCGGCGGCCAGGAGTCCGGCATGGAGCTTTCTCACCACCCGGCCGGACGCGTCGAAGACTTCAATGTGCGCATCTCCGTTGGCCGGCATGGCCAGCTTCACGCGAGCCACTTCGCTGATGGGATTCGGGAACACCGACAGCGCAAACACGCCCGGCCGCGGGCCCTCTTCCGGGGTCGCCGCAAAGGTGACCGGCGGCGCGATCAATTCGAAATCGTCGATGGCCCAGCCGCCGAACTGAAGTCCCTGGTCTGAATTCAGGGCGAAGGTCACCTGGACCGAAGCGTTCCCGTCCGCGATGGCGGAGATGTCGTACATCACCGTCTCCCAAGCGTTCTCGATCACGTGACCGCGCTCGGGATTGCGCCAGATCTCGGTCCCGTTCACCAGGATCTTCGCCACATCGTAAAGGCCCTCTTCCACCGAGAGCCAGCGCTTGAAGCGCAGATGCACGCCGGTGTAATCGCTGCAGTCGATCGCCGGAGACTTGAGCCAGTTGTTCGCGCGATTCGCATAGATGCAATTGCTGCCATCCGTCGTCAGATCGTTGCCCCAGGCCTTCGTCCCCGAGGATGCGTGCAGCGGATCGATGAAGCCCGGGCGGGAGCCGGGCACGGCCCACACCCAGTCGTCGTGGCTGCCCGGATACCCGTGCGTCCAGCCGGTGATGCTCGTTTCGAAGTCGTTCGCGTAGATCACATCGCAAGGGGAGACGAAATCGTAGGCCGAGCTGACATCGGTGGCCTGGTCGCTGCGCATCACGAGCTGGAATTCGAGCAAGGTGCCGGGCTGGATGCCCGGCGCGAGGGCGACCCGAAAATGGGGCGCAAGGCTGGAGCTCGAGCCCCAGCTGACCATGTTGCCGAAATTGGCGACGCTGTCGATCACCGTCACACCCGGGGTCGTGCAGCGCAGCACACCTTGGACGCCGGTTGCGGTCGAGGTTCCGAAGTTGCGCGCGGAGATCGACACCTGCGCGTTCTCGCCCGGGTCGAAAGCGTAGTTGGCGTCGAGGACCGTGTGCGCCACATACGCGAGACGGGACTCGGGAAAGGGCTCGTATTGGATGAGCGATCCCTCGCCGCCCAGCGAGCAGGTGCCGTACTGGATCCAGCCGAAACCATTCTCTCCCCAGCCGGTGCCCCAGCTGTTCTTGATCAGCCAGGCGCCCGTCCCGTTGCAGGCGTTGTCGTCCCATCCGCACAGGAGCACCGCGTGGTTGGCGCCGTCGTTGGGCCCGTTCTGGAAGCAGCCGCCGTGGTAATAGAAGAGCGCGTTCGGCGCGTACATGACGACCGCGATCGGCTGTTGCATGATTGCGGTCTTCAATACCGCCGGCGTGTAGGCGACCGCCGTGTATCCGGCGATGCGCGCCTTGACGTCGCAGTCTTGCTGAGTGCAGGGGATCGCATCGCTGGCCTGGTAGGGCATGCAGGTTTGATCGACGGCGCCGAAGCCTTCCCACAGGAAGTAGCAGGACACCATGTTGCCGCCGTCGCAGCCCTGATCGAAGGTGTTGCAGGACAGGCACTGCTGCTCGGAGAAGCGTTGTTGATAACCATTCTCGATAAGGAACGCGGCTTCGAGCGCGCTCACCGCGGCGAAGGCCCAGCACGAGCCGCATCCGCCCTGGTTCTTGGCTCCCGTCACTCCGTTCAGCGTGCGCCAATCCCAGGCGGCGGGGAGATCTCGTTCGGGAAGCGGGGCGAAGGTTCCCGTGGCGCGGCTCAGCCAGTCCTGAACGTCGGCGGGCTTCAATCCCATCGCCATCGCCGGGCGTTGATCGGGCGGGATATGGCTCACGGAGGTGTAGCCAGCCTCCCAATCCCAACCGTTCTCCTCGATTTGCCGCTGGATCTCGGCCAACTCCGCCGCCTCGCTCCACGCGGGTTGCCCCTCATCGGCGGCAGCCGCGGGCAGCGGGGGGCAAGCGCAAAGGAACGAAATGGCAAGGACGCCGAAGATCAACGCGAAAGGCGCATGCGGAAAGCGCTCGGCTGCGCGAGTCAGGTAAGGCATCCTGTGCTCCTCGGGTTGCATTTCAAGCAGGTAAAGAACAAGATCCGGCCTCTCCGGCGAGGCCCGATCTTCTTGGTTCCGACGATTGTATCACGAACGCCGGAAAGACCGGCGAGTTTTTGTTCCGGCAGCCGCCTGCCCTCGCGAAACTCGCCTTTGTTGCAGAGGCGTTTGCCTGACGGGCTGACGGGAAGAAGCCAAGCCGCCGCCCGCTCGAGAGAGGATTCGTCTGGGGAAGGAGCGCGTGCGTTTGCCTGGAGGCCTGGTGAACGGAAGCCGTGCGCCGAAAAGAGGACGAAGCGTGGGGCGAGCCCAAGGCCGGACTCGAGCCCAAAGCCGGGCAAGACCAAGATCCCGCGCGCCATCGCAACCCCAGCCGGCATCGCATAACCGGGCGCAACCGCACATCTCCCGGAAGCGGGTCGTGCACCCGCGCCTGCTGTACAGCGATGACCAAGGCGTGATCCGCGATCATCCCCGCTTGCTCGCCGTCGGCAGCCGGGGAGGAGAGCCGGAGCCGCTTTCTGGTTCGACGCTGTTGCCCTTGCCGCGCGGAAGCGATCTCTTCTTTCTGCCCGGCCGTTCTCCCCTCGGGCAGGATCCGGTGACCGGAGAGACGGTGCTCTTCGAAGAGGAGCACGGACGGCCGGTGCATGCGGTCGCCGCCTTTCTGGCGCCGGCCCACACCATCGATCTTCTCGCCGCCTATCGCACCCGCCCGCGCGCTCCGGCGCTGCCTCTCTTTTCCTATGGCGCCGTGGGATTCGCGGCGGGGCGTCATTGGACGCAGGCGCGCAGAGTGGATCCGGACACGCGCCAGGATCCCTGGCGCTTCGACCTGCAAGCGATCGAACGCGCGGTGGAAGCGGCTCTCGAATGGAAGGGCGCGAATGCGCTCTTGCAACAGTTGCGCCGGTGCGCGCTCGAGTACCAATGCCGGGCTGCGCAGAACTTCTTCCTCGGGCGCCACGAGGCTCCTCTTCCCATCAGCTCCGCCTGCAATGCGCGCTGTCTGGGATGCATCAGCCTGCAGCCGGACGGGCGCTTCAAGGCGGCCCATGAACGCATCGGCCGTCCGCCGCTGCCCGAGGAAGTGGCCGAGGTCGCGCTTGCGCACATCGCCCGCGTGCCGCAAGCGGTGGTGAGCTTCGGCCAGGGATGCGAGGGTGAACCGCTTCTCATGCGCGATCTCATTCGCGAAGCCGTGCGGCTCATTCGCGCGCAAACCGACCGCGGGACCGTGAACCTGAACAGCAACGCCAGCCTGCCCGGCGTCGTTGCCGAGCTCGCCGATTTGGGTCTCGACAGTTTGCGCGTGAGCATGAACAGCGCGCAGCCGTCGCTGTACGAGGCCTACTACTGTCCTCAAGGGTACCGGCTTGCGGATGTCGAGCGTTCGATGAGAGCGATGAGCGAACGCGGACGCTTCGTGAGCTTGAATCTGCTCTATTTCCCCGGCATCACCGATCGCGAAGCGGAAGTCGACGCGCTTTCCCGCTTCCTTGCTCGCACCGGAGCGCGGATGATCCAGCTGCGCAATCTGAATCTCGATCCGGAAGTCTATCGTCTGGCGATGCCCGCTCGTGCGCGGGGCGCGGGCATGGGACTCGACGCGTTCGTGCGCGCTCTGAAACACCGCGCGCCGCGCTTGCGCTTTGGGTATTTCAACCCGCCCAAGGAGCGTTACCGGCGCTGGTAGCGCTCGGCAGGCAGCGAGCCCCGGCAGCCCGCCGCTGCGCCGCCGGCAGTGAGCCTGCTCTGGCAACGAGGCATCCGCGAAAGCCGCACGGATGGACGCGCGCAAGCGGTGACCATGGGCCGGCGGCTTCTGCATGGTGGGGAAGAAGGCGCGATGGAAGGATGGCAAGTGCCTGTGCTCCTGGCAGGCGGATTCGTCTGCGGAGTGACGAACGCGCTTGCGGGCGGCGGGTCGTTCGTCACCTTGCCGCTTCTCTTGTGGATCGGCCTTCCTCCTCAGATCGCGAATGCCACCAATCGCGTCGCGATCGTGCTGCAGTGCGGCACGGGCATCGGCGCCTACCACCAGCACGGAGTGCGGCCGTGGAAACATGTGATTGCGCTGATCGCGCCGTCGGTGGCCGGCGCGCTGCTCGGCGCCTACCTGGCCGCGAAGGTGGATGAAGCCGTCTTCCGCCACGCCGCTGCGATCCTGTTTCTTCTCATGGCCGGAACGGTCTTCATCAATCCGAACAGCTGGAATCGAGCCGAAGGGAAGGGGCATCTCCGCGCGCGTTTGTACCCGCTCTTCTTTCTCATGGGGGTGTACGGCGGATTTCTGCAGGCGGGCATCGGGGTCGTGCTCATCAGCACGCTCGTGCTGCTGGGCGGCTTCGACACCGTGCACGGCAACGCGCTCAAGTTCGCGATCACGCTCGTCTTCACGGCCGCGTCCCTGGTGCTCTTTGCGGGCCTGGGGCAAGTGCGATGGGGCATCGGTCTCTGCTTGTCCGCGGGAACGATGGCGGGCGGCTATGTCGGCGCGCGGCTGGTGATGACGAAGGGAGCGCGCTGGGTGCGCATTTTCGTGCTCCTGGGCGTCGCCGCGGGCGTCGTGAAGCTATTGTGGTAGCCACCGCGTCACGGAGTGCGGCACGCGCATGGAAGCACGGGGCGCGCCTCGACGAAGCGCCTGGATGGGTCCATCCAACCACAACCTCATGGCGACAACCTGGTGCGCGCTCTGGCGGTCATCGCGACGGATGGGGCGGGGCCTTCCCGCCCTTCATGCGCGGAACGGGAACAACTCCTGCAAAGCAGAGTCCATAGCGCTGCGGAGCGCTCGGCCCGGGGCCTGATCTCGTGGAATGCGCGGCCCCCATTGGCGAGCCATTTGGACTACAATCGCAACGGACCGGCCGAGGCAATCGAGAGGCTGCGGAAGCGAGCGGGACTGGCGACGGAGGGTCGCCCGCATGAACCCGAAGAGGGGAGCTGTCATCGAGGTGATGGCGTCCTTGTTCAAGGCGAATGGGCCTCTTCATGTTCGCTTCCCAGCCCCTGCGATCCGGTCCTCTCCCGTTCATGGATGGATGAGATTCGCCGCTACGAGACGAGGCCCGCGGCTGGGCGCCGCGCTCGCGCTGGCCGCCGGCGCCTGCCTGCCCTTCGCCTGTTCGGAAAAGGTCGATCCTCCCGTGCTCGATGTATCGCCCCGCGAGATTGCGCTTGGCCGTTCCGATTCGGCCGGTGTTTTCGTGATCCGCAACGCAGGCGGCGGGACGCTGCACTGGTCGGTCGAGAGCAATGCCGCCTGGGCGGTGCCCGAGGTCACGAGCGGTTCGCTCGAGAGCGATCCCGCCACGATTGCCTTCGCGATTGCGCAAGAGGAAATCCTGGCCGGCCCGCCGAGCGCCGAATTCGCCATCGCATCGAATGGAGGTGCCGACACGGTGCGCGTGCGGTTGTGGCGCGCGCTCACCGCGGCTCCCGAAAGTCTCTTTCTCCCGGACAGCCTCTTTCATGCGGCGGTCGTGTTGCGCAACGAAGGCGACCGGCCGGTGGCGTGGAGCGCGTCGCTCGACGCGCCTTGGCTGATGCTGAACCATGATGGGGGTCTGCTCTCCGCCCGCGCGGAAACGCTCGATGTGCGCGTGGCGCGAAGCGGTCTCGAGCGCGGCACCTATCGCGCGCAGGTGCGCATCGTGGCGGGCGCGTACGGGGAAGACACGGTCGCGGTGGCCATGTCCGTGGGAGCGCTGAGCGCGCTGCATGGGCATGTATGGCATCCCAACACGCGCATTCCCGTGGAAGACGCGACGGTGCGACTGTCCGATCAGATGTGTCTGACGGATGCCGAGGGCGCCTATCGTTTCGCGGAGGCGCCTGCCGGCCAGCGGATGCTGCGCGTGGAGAAGCCCGGCTTCCGGCCCTTTGAGCAGCAAATTCTGCTGGCCGAGGAGGATCGTGCCTTCGACATCGAGCTCTTCTCCGCCCAATACCGTCATGCGGTCGAGGGCCGGCTCGTGAATTCCAAGGACGCACCGGTCGCGCACGCGTCGGTCACGCTGCTCAATCCCGATCGCACGCCTTCGCGCATCATGACCAACACCGACTTGGACGGGCGCTACGCGCTGGCCTTGGTGCCGGACGGGGAACGAACGATCCGCTTCGATCATCCTCTCTATGCGATCGCGGAGGGCGTGGCGCAAGTGGGCGCAAATGGCGACTCGACGAATGCGCGCCTGCTCGCGCGCCCGGTCCCGCCGCCCTTCCTGCCCGATGGGCCCGCGCTGGTGCGTTGGGACTGCCGTGCGGTGACGGTCGAGTGGCCGGCCCGTCTCGAGGAAACGGTGGCGGGCTATCGCGTCGAGCGGGCCCTTGCCCAAGGGGATCTCTACGCGGATGTCAGCGGCCTGCTCACGGAGGCGCGCTTCGACGATCGGGATCCCGCGCTGGGTCGCTATCGGTATCGCATTCGCACCGTCAATGTCGAAGGCATCACTGGAGAAGCGTCGCCCGAACGCACGATCGGGCTCTATCCCTGGGCGCTCCTCTTGCCGCAGTATTCCGAAGGCCCGGACATTCGCTGGGGCCATTCGACGATCCTCTGCCCGGAAATCCGCTGCTTGTATCTCTATGCCGGCACCGGCTGCGAATCGGGGCATTGCGGGACGGACTTCCGCGATCTCTGGGAGCTGGATCTCGATCGACATGCGTGGCAGCTGATCGAATTCGTCGGCGGGCCGGTCTATCGATCGGATCACACGGCGATCTACGATCGCGCGCGCCATCGCATGATCGTCCATGGCGGGCGCAGCTTCCGCTATCAATACGGTCTGCACGACACCTGGGCGTTCGACCTGGCGAGCGGAACCTGGAGCGAGCTCGACATCGGGGGCCCGACGCCGGGCGACCGCTGGGGACATGCAGCCGTCTACGACGAGGCTCGCGATCGCATGGTGATCTACGGGGGCAGCTCGCAGGTGGAGGAATTCGGCGATGTGTGGGCCTTCGATCTGAATGACGAGCGCTGGCAGATGATCGATTCCGGCCAGCCTGAGGATCCGCTCACCCGCCCGTTGGGGCGCAGGGATTGCGGATACGCGCTGGTCGGGGATCGCGGGTGGATGGTGATCTACGGCGGCTCGCGCGGAATCGTGCACACCCATCCCGACGCCTGGGCGTTCGATTTGAGCGCCGACGCCTGGGTTCGGCTACCCGATGGCCTCGGAGAGGCGGCCGATTGCGCGATGATCTACGACGAAGCGCATCACCGCGTCATCGCCCAAGGAGGCCGCGACCCGAACAACGCCCTGCCCCTGACCTATACCCGCGCGCTCGAACTCGATCCACAACCCCATTGGGTGGAGCTCGACAACGGGCCGGTGGAAGAGATGCCGCTGCCCCGCTTCGGCCAGACGGCGGTCTACGATGCCCCGAGCCGGGCGATGATTGTTTGCGGCGGCAATCTGCCCTTGCAGGGCCTGCTCGCCAACGAGGTGTGGTCGTTCTGCTTGGGGCAGTGAATCCGGGCTAGATGAGCGCGGTGCTGAAGTAGCGCTCCGCGCGGTCGGGAAGCACGGTGACGACATTGTAGGTCGGCCCCAACGCGCGCGCGACATACGACGCCGCCCACACATTCGCGCCCGATGAAGTGCCCACCAGCAATCCCTGCGTGCGCGCGAGCTCGCGCGTGACGCGAATCGCGTCTTCGTCGCTCACGGTGATGAGATCGTCGATCAATTGCGTGTCGAGGCAGCTCGGCACGAAGCCGTCGCCGATGCCCTGAATCGCGTGCAGCCCCGGTTCCTGGCAGAGCAGCGCGGCCGTTTGCTTGGGCTCGACCGCGATGATGCGCACGGAAGGGGCGCGCTCTTTCAGAAAGCGCCCCACTCCGCCGAGCGTTCCGCCGCTGCCCACGCCGGCCACGAAGGCGTGCACCTTGCCTTCCAGGCTTTGCCAGATCTCCGGCCCGGTGAAGAGATAATGCGTTTCGGGATTGAGAGGA
This sequence comes from uncultured bacterium, assembly GCA_964482205.1. Taxonomy (GTDB): domain Bacteria; phylum Eisenbacteria; class RBG-16-71-46; order CAIMUX01; family WJJG01; genus JAZDGX01. Next base: position 14,524 of record CAYZWI010000010.1, read on the forward strand.
TTGTCGAACTGCGAAAGCCGCCAGCCATTCTCCCGCTCGGCGATCTCGTTGGCGACCCGCACCGCTTCGTCGACGCCCTCTGCTCCCGGCGTCAGAATCAACTCCGCGCCCAGGGCGCGAATGATCTTCTTGCGCTCCTCGCTCATGTTGTCGGGCATCACGATCTTGACCGGATGGCCGCGTTGCACCCCGACGAGCGCGATCCCGATGCCGGTGTTGCCCGACGTCGCCTCCACGATCGGCATCCCGGGTGCGAGGGTCCCGCTCTTCTCCGCTTCGAAGATGATGTGCTTCGCGACGCGGTCCTTGATGCTGCCGCCCGGATTGAGGAACTCCGCCTTCGCGTAGACCGACAAGTCGGTGAAGCGGGTGAGCTTGATGAGCGGAGTGTTGCCGATCAGATCGAGGACATCGGTCGAATAGGCCATGAGCATCCCTTTCATTCCTTCAACGAGCCGCGCGCGGAACGGATTCGGTCCACCCGAAGTGGCGGGGCCGCGAGGCCTTCAAGAATATCGGCCGCGGAAGCTCTCTGCATGAATGCGCGGTTCCTCGAATGAACCACGCGGCGTCAGGTCCGGTTTCCGGGCGGGCCGTCCGCAGAGGGCAGGGAGAGCGCCTCGTCGATGACGGCCAGCCGGCCCGGTCTCAGGCTCTCAGCGCTGTGATGCCGCCGGCACCACTCGCGCGCCTCGCTGCCGAGCTTCGCCGTTTCGCCGGGATGCTCGAGCGCGCGGACGATTTGTTCGGCGAGAAGCTCGGCGCCTTCCGCGATCAGCAGGTGCTGGCCGGGTTCCACGGGCAATCCCGCGGCCGCCACGGGCGTGGCGATCACGGGCACGCCGGCGGCGAAGGCTTCCAGGATGCGAATCCGCACGCCGCCTCCAAAACGAAGAGGCACGACGAGAAGATCGATCGCCTCGAAGAAGCTCGCCAGATCTTCGACGCTTCCCAGCCAGCGCGCGTCTCGCGAGGAGGCCGCCTCGCGCAGCGCGGCCGTCGATCCCTTGCCCGCTCCGTTGCCGGCGATGGTGAGGGTGGCTTGGGGCAGGCGCTCGCGCACCCGCGGCCAGATGTCGTCGAGCAGATGGGCGAGGGCGTCGCGATTGAAGTCGGCGCGAAAGGTTCCCAGGAACCCGATGCGCATCGAGGGCGCATCCGGCCGGCCATAGCGAAAGAACTCCTCGGCCACGGGAACGGGGAGGTGACGCACGAGCGCCGGGCGGGCGGAGACGCCCCGCGCGCCCGCGAGCCTCTCGAGGTCGCGCGCAATCGTGTCGCGATCCGCCTCCGTCAAGGCAAAGACCGCATCGAAGCGCGTCCACGCCTCGCGTTCGAGTTGCCGCTCGCGTTCCAGGCGTTTGTGCAAGCGCGCCCGCGCGCCCGGATCGCTCGCCGCGTGCAGCGCGCGCTCGACGATTTGGTAGCCGACATCGTGCGCGAGGAGCGCGCTTCTTCCACGATGGACCGAAGAGCGCAGCAGGAAGGTCTCCCAGCTCTCGAGAATGGTGAGCTCGGGAGCGAACTCGCGCTGCAGGCGCTCGAGATGCGAGCGCAGCGCGCGATTCGACCAGTAGAGGCACACCGCCGGGATATCGCGCCACTTCGAGAGCGGAAGATTCCACGCCTTGTAGAGCGCGCGCGCGACCGGCGAGCGATGGTTCGGCATCAGGGGAGCCACCACCCGCACGCCCAGGCGTTCGATGTGGGGAATCAACGCCTGTTCGTCGCGCCGCTCGCGCTGGCAGAGAAAGACGACCTCGTGGCGGGTGGCGAGATCGGCGAGCAATGCCAGGCTCACCCGCCGCGTGCCTTGAATGGGCGGATAGGGGAAGAGGTGTTTGACGACGAGGATGCGCGCCATTTCCGCCTCAGGCTTCGCCGCCGGTCATGCGCTCGTCCCTCGCGGGCCTTCGCTTGCCACGCGCATGCGCGCGTCCACCACGGCGCAATCGCCGGCATGCGGGTTCATCAGGAAGGGATTGACATCCATCTCGACGATCTCGGGAAGATCGAGCACGAGCTGTGAGAAGCGCTGGAGGCACTCCTTCAGGAGATCGAGCGCGACCGCCGGTTCTCCGCGCACGCCTTCCAGCAGGGGATAGCCTCGAATCGAGCGCACCATGTCATCGGCGTCGACATCCGTGAGCGGCGGAACGCGCAAGGTCACATCCTTGAGCACTTCCACATACTTGCCTCCGGTTCCGAACAGAATCGCGGGCCCCATCTTGGGATCCAGGTTCATGCCGAGGATCACTTCGCGCCCCGGCGGAACCATCTTCTGCACGAGCCCGCGCTCTTCGGCGGGATCGTCGCCCAGGTTCACGATCAAGCGGCGGATTTGCGCGTGGGCGCCCTCGAGCTCCAGATCGTTGCGGATGTTGAGGACCACGCCGCCGAAGTCGGACTTGTGGACATACTTCCGCCCCGCGACCTTGAACGCGACCGGATACCCCAGCCGGCGGGCCGCCTGCAGCGCTTCTTCCGCGCCTTCGGTCTCGACCAGCGGCGCGATCGGGAAACCGTAGCATTCGAGAATGCGCATGCACCCCGCGGTGGGAATGTATCCGCCTCCCGCCTCGCGTTGCCGGCTGACGATCTCGCGCGCCTCTTTCGCCTGCACGCGGAAGCGCGCGATCGTTCCGCGCGGCCGCTTCTGGCGCTGGGTGTAGTGGTACATCTCCGAGCAGGCCCGCACGGCCATCTCGGGAAAGGCGTAGATCGGAGGGCAGTTCTCGATTTCGTGCGGCAAGGTGCGATAGGACGATTCCTCGGCCATGATGATTCCGAAAATCGGCTTCTCGAGTCCGCGTCGCGATTCGGCGATCGCGCGGGCGGCGTCGCTGGGATTCACCATCAGCGGCGGCACGAAGAGGGCGAGGATCACATCGATTTCGGGATCGTCGAAGAGGATCGGAAGGATTTCGCGGTAGGTGTCGGCCTTGCCCCAGGCGGTCAGATCGATGGGATTCGCCCGGCTCGCTTCCTCGGGCAGGATGCGATCGAGCGCCGCACGGGTCTTCTCGCTGAAGCGCGCGATCTCCATCCCGCTCGTGACGAGCGCGTCGGTCGCCATGATGCCCGGTCCGCCCGAATTGGTGAGAATCGCCACGCGGTTGCCCGGCGGAAGCGGCGCGCGATAGAAGCCGGTCAGCAGGCCGAGCATCTCCTCGATCGTGTTGGCGCGGATCGCCCCCGTCTGGCGAAGGAACGCATCCACGGTGACATCCGAGGCGGCCAGCGCGCCGGTGTGCGAAGAGGCGGCGCGCGCGCCCGCGGCGGTGCGCCCCGACTTGACCACCACGACGGGCTTGCGCCGCGTGATCCGCCGCAGCAGCGGACCGAGCTGCTGCGCTTCGCCGAAGGATTCCACATAGAGAGCGATCACTTGCGTGTCGGGATCGTTCTCCCAGTAGGCGAGCAGATCGCGGCCGCGCACATCGGCGCTGTTGCCCACCGAGACGAAATAGCTGAAGCCGATGTTCAGACGCTCCATGTTTTGCAGGATGGAAACGCCGAGCGCCCCGCTTTGGGAGAGGAAGGCGAGCTTGCCGCTCACCGGGCGCACGGGCGCGAAGGTGCCGTTCAAGCGCACGCCGGGGGTCATGTTGATCAGCCCGAGGCAGTTCGGCCCGACCATCCGCATCCCGTACTTGCGCGCGATCGCCAGCAGCTCTTCCTCGCGTCGAATGCCGTCGCCGCCGAGCTCGCGAAAGCCGGCGCTGATCACGCACAAGCCGCGCACGCCCTTCTGCCCGCATTGCTCCGCCACCCCGAGGACCCGGTCGTACGGAACGATGATGAAGGCGAGATCGACGGTGTCGGGAATGTCGAGGACGGTGGGGTAGGCCTTCATGCTGTGAACGAAGGGCGCCTTGGGATGCACGGGATAGACGACGCCCTGGAAATCTCCGTCGATGATGTTGTGCAACACCACCCGCCCGATCGAATCCAGGCGCGGCGAGGCGCCCACGATCGCGATCGAGCGAGGCTTGAGTACCGCATCGAGCCCCGCGAGCAAATCGGGAGCGAGCGGCTCATCCGCCGTCGATTCCGTCGGCGAATCGCCGGGCACGCGCGCAAGCAAGGACGACTTCCGCCGCTCGGATGCTTTCGTCTCTGCACGCCGTTCGCCACTCTCATCGCGCGGACGGGAGCCCGCCGGGGGACGATCGCTCATGCATCCTCCTGCCGTTTCGTGGTTCGCGAGCATAAGAGCCGGGCAGCAGGCGGACAAGGCGAATTCAGACGGTCGCACGCGCGAGGAGACCCGCAGGGATCGCAATGGGAGATCACAATCAAGACTCAAGATCACAGGTCAAGGTCGAAGATCGCGGACGGCAACGCTCGTGCGCCTACATCGAAATCAGATCACGATAGGCCGCACACGGTATCGGCGTCCGCGGGATCGCGCTCGGTTCCATGGGGAAGAAAGACCCGGCGAGAGCGATCTCCTCGGATTTCGAAGAGCGGCTCGTCAAGCATGACAGCCACTCGCGCTACTGGGATTGACCCTCGCACGAGCCGCGCATCGCGCGCGTCGCGGCGAACGGGGCCAGGTGGCGCGAAAGCGCGGACTTTGGATCGCGATCCTCATAGAAGCCGAGCAAGACGAATCCGGCCTCCAACTGCCCGCCAATCTGGTCTTCGAGCGAATGGCCGAATTCGAGAGGCTTCTTCTCCGCCATGTGCGCGGCCAACCGAGCCGGGTCGAGCGCCACCGGATCGGCGTAGGGCAGGGAATAGCGGATGTGAAGATCTCCGCGCTCGAGGTCCTCATCGTCGAACAGGTAGAGAAACCCGTTGCAGAAACCGGCCAGCATCACGCCGCCTTCGCGAAGCACGCGATAGGCCTCGCGCCACACGGGCCGGACATCGGGGACGAAGCAATTCGAGACGGGATGGACGATGAGGTCGAAGGTCCGGTCGGGGAAGCGCTCGAGATTCGACATGTCTCCCTCGACGAGAGCGATCTCGAGACCTTCCCGTCGTGCGACCTCGCGATCGCGCTCCAATTGGCGCGGAGAATTGTCGAGCACGGTGACTTCCGCCCCGGCCGCGGCCAAGACAGGACCCTGCTGGCCTCCACCCGACGCCAGGCAAAGCACCCGCGCTCCTTTCAAAGGCGGGAACCACGCCAAGGGAACCGGCCGGGTGGGCGTCAGCACGATTCGGCAATCGCCCCGCCGGGCAGAGGCGATCAGCGCGGGATCAGCCGGGATCGTCCAGGGGTTGCCCCGTTCCACCTGGCGGTTCCACGCAAGGGCATTGTAGGCACGGACATCGTCGATCATCGCTCCCCCTTGTGGGCTGAAAATTCGAGGATCATCCACATCAACCATGTGTCCGGTAAAGGCTTAGAAGATCTTTGCCCATTTCGCGAGCAAATCCTTGAACTTGCATGGTTCCGATAAAGCTTACAGGTTTCGGTTTCCAGGCTTGTTCGTCCACGCTCCGCAGCCCAGGAGGGAAGGAGCATGGAATGAAATGAGGCCCTTGATCCCTCGAACGCCCCGGCCCCGTCCATCCTCCGTCTTTTCGAAGAAATCCATGGACATTGGCCGGCGATGAGCGGATCATACCCGCAAGCCTTGCCATGGATCGACGCCCCGGTTCAAGGCGGGTATTGAGGTATGTTCGGTATTGGTTCGGGAGGCGTTCGCCGCTGCCCCGCCCAACGGGGGGGCACGGAGCGGAAAGCGCTCCCAGACGCGGTGTACGCGTCCAGGCAAGAGGGTAGGAAAAGCATGGCGAGCAAACTGTACGTGGGTAATCTCTCCTATGACACTAGGGATGACGATTTGAACGAGCTCTTTTCGGAGTACGGGCAGGTGGTTTCTGCCAAGGTCGTGATGGATCGCGACACCGGCAGGCCTCGCGGCTTCGGCTTCGTCGAGATGGGCACGGCCGATGAGGCCCAGAAGGCCATCCAGGAGCTCGACGGCAAGGACTTCATGGGCCGGGCGATCAAGGTGAACCTGGCTCAGCCTCGCGTGGAGCGGGGTGGTGGTGGTGGTGGCCGCGGCGGTCGAGGCGGCGGCGACCGGGACCGCTGGTAAGCAAGCGATGGGGGAAGACCGGGCGTGCTTCCCCCATACCTTTCTCTTCCGGGTCCTCATCTTTCCACATGTCTCTGGCGGCGCTTCGCTGGTGAACGGCTTTGCCGTACCTGAAATTTCCAAGGGAAAAGCGCCAAGATGCGAGCGGCCGTTCGGTCGCAAACCTGCAGGCGTCGAGAGTCGTCCCGGGAGTCCTTTATCCTGATTCGTTTCTCGGCGCCCTTTTCGCAGGCTCTCGGTTCTTCCGCATTCGCTCTCGCAAGACTTCCTTTTCGCTTTCCGGCAGCCAGCACTGATCGACCGCCAACCCATTCAAGGCGGCAATCTCGTCGCAGCTGAATCCAAGCGCCTGGTGCAGGGCCAGGTACTCGTCGGCCAGCGAATTGCCGAAGAATCCCGGATCGTCGGTGTTCACGCTGATCGGGATCCCCCGCTCGAAGAAGATGCGCGCAGGATGGTCCTCGATGCGGGCAATCGCTCCCGTGCGCACATTTGACCACGGGCAGAGCTCGAGCGGCGTCTTGCGCTCGGCGAGATGCGCGACCAGCGCCGGGTCCTCGATCGCACGGGTGGCATGGCCGACACGTTCGACGCCGAGCGCTCGCACGGCGCCCCAGATGCTGTCGGGCCCGCACGCCTCCCCGGCGTGCGCGGTGGTGTGAAGGCCGGCCTTCCGCGCTCGCGAAAAGACGGGCGCGAAAGGCTCGGGCGCGACCAGATGTTCCGATCCCCCGATGCCGATGCCGACCACGCCCGCTTCCGCGGCCGTCTCGCAGACCGCATCGAGCGCCTGCATTCCCGCCTGCGGCCCGAGGTCGCGCACCAGATCCAGAATCAAGGCGACCTTCACTTCCGGCACCCGCGCGAGGCCCGCGCGTATCGCCACGCTCAGCTTGTCCGCGCGCAGGCCGCGGGAAGCGAAGCTTTGCGGCGAGAAGAACATCTCCGCATACAAGACATTCTGCGCCCGAAGGTTCGCCGCCGCGCCGGCCGCGATGCGGGTGAAGTCCTCGTATTCGCGCAGGAATCCGTTCTTCCATTCCCACACCTGCAGGAATTCCGCCAGATTTCGGAAGCGGAAGCGGGCGGCAAGCGCCTCGCGATCGGCCACGCGCGCATCGTTCGTGCGCAGATCGGCGGCGGAGGCATCGCCCGCGTGCGGATCGCCTCCGTACTTGAGGATCAACTCCCGAAGCGTGCCCAAGGGAATGGCGCCTTCCAGATGGATGTGCAACTCGATCTTGGGAAGATCGTGAAATCGCGCGCGAGCTTCCCCGGCGCCCGCGCGCATGGCGCTCGAATCCTCGTCGTCCGGATGCGCTTCAGGTTTCGTTGTCACGAGCGGCTCGGCACTCGCGTGGCCCAGAAATCGAAGGCCCTGCCCGGAACGAAGATGTCGATGCCCGCCGAGGGATGGTCCAGGGGATTGACGACGACGTGGGATTCGTTTCCTTCGAGGAAGACCGCGTCGCCCTTGTGCAACTCCTGTTCGGCCTCGTCGGTGCGAATGATGAGCTTGCCTTCGAGAACCACCATCACCTGGGCGTGAGGGTGGGCATGACGCGGAGAGGAATGCCTTGCCGGCTTGACGAAATACTCGACCGAAACCTCGCGCCCGCCGCACAGCTGGATGCGCTTCCAGTCCTTTTCCGGCTCGTAACGCGGCGCTTCCGACATGCGCACGATCTTCATCTCGTGTCTCCTTCGCTTCTCGGGCGGCGGCGTCCGGCCTTGCCCGGCCCGCTTGCCTCGCGTCCGGCATTGCCCGCCGTGCCCGCCTTCGCCCGTGAACGCAACTGTGCGGCAGCATGGCCCTGCCTCTTCGCGCTTGTCCCGATCTTCGCATCGATGAGCGTCGAGACGGCGCCCAGATCGTTGCGGGTCCGCACCGGCAGACGGAATCCGCGCCCTTCGGCGTACACGGGCGCGCATTCGATCACGGCGAGCACCGCCGGGGGCAGCCCTGCGGCGCGCGCCTGCTCCACCGCCTTTTCGCCCAGGCAGAACCCGGCGAGAAAATGACCCCGGCACGGGATCAAGTACACGATCCGGCGCTTTTCGTGAATCAGCCGGCAGCTCCATCCATAGGCCTGGCCGGTGAAATTCCACTCTTCCTCACAGCGGCCGTAGTCCTTCTCGGTCCGCGAATGAATCGCGACCCACAGAGCGTGGCTGCGACCCAAAGCCGCGCGGAGATCGGAAGCGGAAGGCGGTTGGGACTTCTCATCGAATACGCTGAGAGCCATTCGTACCTCATGCTCCTGAGATAGGATGCAGGCAGATGCAAGGGCAGAGCGTAGACGCTCGCTTCGCGTTTGGGAAGCCGGGGAACCATGCTCGCGCGGCCCTCGAGCGCGCGGGGAAGGACGCGCTGCTGAAAAGAATGGAGGCGTTGAGGAAGGCGCGCGCGCGCCCGTCAAGGGATTCACAGGATGGGAACCGGGAGGGCCCGAGCCGGTGGAGTCCCGAACGCAGCGGCGAGTACGAACCGGTCGCGCACGAGCTCGTCGTCGAGGTCTCCTACGATCACTTCACCGATGGACGCTTTCGCCACGGCGCGGCCTTCGTCCGCTGGCGCCCCGGCAAGCCTCCGGCGCAATGCCGGATCGAGGATGTGCAGGGCTCGGGGCGATCGGCGATGAAGATCCTCGCGTGAGAAGGCGAGTCCTCGCTAGCCATGAAGAATGCGAGCGCGGCGTTTCTGCGAATGGCTTCGGGGACGATGTCCGCGCGCGGGCTGGCGAACGCCAGGAGACGATCTCGCTCAGGGCGTTCCCGTCCCGTTGCTCTTCTCCACCCGTTCGATCGCGATGATGCAGCGCGTTGAGAGCGCCGCGATCGCGCCGACCGCGGCGAGGACCGGGGCGACGACACCCACGACCACGCCGACGGTGAGCGGGATCTCCACCAGGGTCTCGCCTTCGATGTTCTTGATCGTGATCCGGCGGATGTTCCCCGCATGAACGAGCTCTTTGACTTTGGCGATCAGCTTCTCGCCCGTGACCTCGAATTCCTCGACGTGGCGTTTCTCCATCTTGCTCCTCTCGATCGTCCCGTTCCTCGACGATTGCGCCGCGCGATCATCGTTTGCCTGGAGGCGCTCCGCGGACGAAGGTACCCGCCTCCAGCTCGCGCAGGGCCTCTTCGATCTGCTTGCGCGTGTTCATGACCATCGGCCCGTAACGCACGACCGGTTCCCCGAGCGGCCGTCCGGCAATCCAGAGATAGCGCGCCTCGCGCGCGCTCGTCCGCACGACGATCGGCTCGTTCTCGAAGGTGAGCAGGGTGCCGGCATTCGCATGGCCGGGCGCGTGGGGCTCTGCGCTCGCATGGCTGGGCGCGCCCGCATGGGACTCCGCACTCGCATGGCCGAAGGCCGCTTCGCCTTCAAAGAGGTAGGCGAGAGCGGAGCGTCCGGCGGGAAGGGGATGAACGAATGTCGTGCCGCCCTGCAAGTGCACATCGAGGTAGGTGGGCTGGGTCGCCAGTCCGTAAACGGGCCCGCGCACTCCGAACGCTTCGCCCGCCAGCACGCGAACCGTGGCGCCACTGCTCGGGGTGACGACGGGGATGTCCTTCGCCAGGATGTCCCCATATGCCGGCGCGGTCATCTTGTCCTTGGCGGGCAGATTGACCCACAGCTGGAATCCGATCAACGGGCCTGCCTCCGGATCGGGCATCTCCTCGTGCATGATCCCGCCGCCCGCCGTCATCCACTGCGCATCGCCCGCTGCGATACGACCCGCGTTGCCCAGGCTGTCGCGATGCTCGACTGCTCCGGCGAGGAGATAGGTCACGGTCTGGATTCCCCGGTGAGGATGCCAGGGGAATCCTTTGCGGAAGTCCTCGGGATCCGGGGAGCTGAAATCGTCGAGCAGGAGAAACGGATCGACGAAATTGAGAGCGCGCGTGGGGAAGCTCCTCTTCAAGCGAACGCCTGCCCCTTCCAGAACGGGAGTCGGCCGATACGATCGAACGGGCGGCGAATCGCTCATCATGCTCCTCCATCGCTTATCGTGCGCGGCTCGCGCAGGGTCGCTCGATCTTTGCGGCCCAAGAGCGCGTCAAGACTCCATGGCCCGCCGCCGACCGCCGACAGGTAGAGAAAGAGAAAGCAGAAGAGCACGGACAGCTCTCCGGAATTGACGATCGGCCAGAAGGCGCGGGGCGCGTGCTGCGTGAAGTAGGCGAAGGCCATCTCTCCGGACAACAGGAACGCAACGGGGCGCGTGAGCCATCCAAGGAAGAGCAGGAGCCCTCCAAAGGTCTCGAGGATGCCGGCGACTCCCATGAGAGATGCGAGCTCGACCGGCGGGCGATCCGTGAGAGGGAAAGCGAAGAGCTTCTGCCAGCCGTGCTGCATGAAGGCGAAGGCGGCCACGATGCGCAGCACGCTCAGCAGGTGCTGCGACCTCGAACGAAGAAAAGGAAAGAGCATAGCCATCCTCGCATGATAAATGGTCCCCTGCGCATTGCCCGCCCGCAAGACATGCTAGAGCGTCCAACGGGAAGACGGCAAGGGACGATCCCGCGCGCCGGCGGCGGCGCTGGTTCGGGACAATCAACGGTTCAGCGCCCAGATCGCGTGATTCAAGAATCCCGCGAAGGTCACCCATGCAAGGTAGGGAAGCAGGAGCGCCCCGGCCAGGCGTCGAATTCTCCAGAAGAGCACGATCGTGATCGCAATCAGGACCCACAGCGCCAAGAGATCCATGAGCGCGAGGCCGAAACGGCCCAGGCCGAAGAAGAGATAGGACCACAATCCATTGAGGGCGAGTTGAAGGACATAGACGGCGATCGTCCCGAGCACGGCCCGTGAGGCGCGCGTGCGCCAGACCAGCCAGGCGGCGAACGCCATCATCAGGTAGAGCGCCGTCCACACCGGGCCGAAGAGCCATCCGGGTGGCGTCCAGGAAGGCTTTGGAATTTCCTGGTACCAGGGAGCCGGCGAGAACTGCGAGCCGTAAGCGGCCACGCCCGCGACCAGCGCGAGGCTGACGAACAATCCCAAGATGTCGATTCGACGGGGATCCCTCATGTTCTCCTCCGGCACTCTTCGTTTCCGCTTCCGTCGCGCTTCGGATGGTCGATCCGCGCTCACGCGGCCCAAATTGTCGCCGGCATTCCTTTGCGGCGATGCGCGGCCGCCGGCGCCCGCATTTCATCACAAGATCGTTGGCAGGAATAGAGAAAGGCCGTAGGTTGGAATCCGTTTCCAGCGACCCGGCCATGGGGATCATCCGTCAAGGCGATCGCTCTTTGTCTCTTCGAACCGGCCGGCGGCATGATCATCGCGCCCGCTCGTCTCGAGCGGGGAGCGGCTTGCCGCGCGCCCGCGCAGCTTCAGCATGCGGGAGGTCTCGCTCATGCCATCGATCGCTCCCTTCATCGAATCGATCAATGCCTTTCTGTGGGGCTGGCCGCTGATCATTCTCATTCTCGCGGCCGGCCTCTTCCTGACGATCCGGACGGGCGCGGTGCAATTCGTCCGGTTTGGGATCATGTCGCGCGAGACCTTCGGCCGCGTCTTCCGGCGCGGGCCGCGCGCCGAGGGGGATATCACCGCGTTTCAAGCGGTCACCGTCGCGCTGGGCGGCACGGTCGGCGTCGGCAACATCGCCGGGGTCGCGACCGCGATCGCGCTCGGAGGGCCGGGGGCCGTTTTCTGGATGTGGGTCTCGGGCTTGCTCGGAATGGCGACCAAGTTCGCCGAAGTGGTCCTCGGTCTTCACTACCGCAAGCGCGAGCCGGGGCAGCCGATGATCGGCGGGCCGATGCGCTACATCGAAGGAGGGCTCGGGCCCCGCTGGAAGTGGCTGGCGATGCTCTTCTCGCTCTTCGGCGCGCTCGCCGCCTTCGGCATCGGCAACATGGTGCAGGCCAACGCCTGCGCCGAGGGCATGAAGTACTTCGGCGTCTCTCCCTGGATCACCGGCCTGGTGATGTCCGTCGCGGTGGGCGCGGTCACCTTGGGCGGCCTGAAGCGCATCGCCGCCCTGGTCAACTATGTGACGCCCTTCATGGTGACCTTCTACATGCTGGGCGGCCTGGTGGTGATCCTGCTCAACATCGGCCAGCTTCCCGCCGTGCTCGCGCAAATCGTGCGTCTCGCCTTCACGCCCGCGGCGGCGACCGGCGGCTTTGCGGGCGCGGGCATCATGCTCGCGATGCGCCAGGGCATCACCCGCGGCGTCTTCAGCAACGAGGCCGGCCTGGGCAGCGCGCCCATGGCCCACGCGACGGCGATGACCGATCATCCCGTGCGCCAGGGACTGTGGGGAATCTTCGAAGTCTTCGTCGTCACCATCATTGTGTGCACGATCACCGCCTTCGTCGTGCTCGTCACCGGGCAATGGGCGGGAGGAGAGAAGGGCGCGACGCTGGCCATGCAGTCTTTCGCCCAGACCTTCGGCGTGAGAATCGGTTTTCCTCTCGTCGTCATCAACATGGTGCTGACCGCTTACGACACGAATCTCGCCTGGGGATTCTACGGCGAGACTTGCGCGGCGTATTTGTTCGGCCATGGCAAGACGGTGCGCCTGATCTATCAGATCCTCTGGCTGCCAGCGGTCGTGATCGGTGCCGTGTGGGCGCTCGATGTCGTCTGGGGGATCGCGGATGCGCTGAATGCTCTGATGGCCTTCCCCAACCTGATCGCCCTCTTCTCGCTCAGCGGAGTGGTGGCCGCGCTCACGCGGGGCTTCTTCACCGGGCAGCCGTATGTCGCTCCGGGAGTTAGCGAGGCCGGCAAGGTTGCGGCGATGCGAGCGCGCTGAGCTCAAGGCTTGGATCTTTGCGGGGGCCGGGTCGTGGGGAGACCTGCCCGGGGTAGCTCGTCGCCGGGTGCGCGGGCGCAAAAAGGGGCCCTCTCTTTCGAGAGGGCCCCTTTGCTCAGCTCATCGATGGCTTTCGCGCCGCTCCCGATGGAGCGGGCTTGCGAACGCTACCGATACACGGACTTGATCGTGCCCCAGCTTTCCGAATCCTGAGGAACCGGAATCTCACAGGGGTTCGGATCGCAAGCGGTCCAGTCCACATGCCAGGTACCGCCGACCAGGCCGCAGTCGGCCTCGCTGTAGAGGAAGCAGTTCTCACCCACGCAGCAGACCGCCGTCGGGAGCGGGCAGGTGACGTCGTAGGTCAGCGTAAAAGGCCCACCGCCGGTGGAGCTGTAGGCGTCGCAGATGATGTAGTAGGTGCCGTCCGCGGTGCAGGTCCAGGTGATGTCCTCCGGATGCCCACCGTCGGATCCCGCGACGCAGGTGCCCGCCGGGTCCGCGCAGTCGGTGATGATGTACAGCGACTCGTCGAAGCTCGTTCCCACATAGGAATAGACGAGGCTGATCACATCGCCTGCCAGCAGATCCACGACATAGACGACATCCTTGCCAAGCGCGCCGTATCCCGTGCAGCTCGAAGGGTAATCGCCCGGCGTGTAGTTGCCCAACGCCCAGGTCAGGTCGCCATCAATGACGCCCGAGGTGCAACGCTCGATGGCGATGGCGCCTTCGCAGGTGTCGTTCGCCGGCGGCGGCGGCGGCGGGTCGGTGGGTTCGATCGTCAGGTTGAACGACGGAATGCAGTCCGGCGTCGGCCAGGTGTCGACCATGATGTAGTAGGTGCCAGGGGCGAGGCCCACCTGGCTGATGGTCCGCACACCGCTGGAGCCGGTGTTGAAGCCGAGGCAGCTCGAGGCCAGCGGGCACTCGTCATCGATGGCGACCCCCGTCCAGGTGGTGCCCAGGGGGTCCATGATGATGTTGACCCACACCTGCTCGGTGATGGTGAGCTGGAAGATCGTGTCTTCGCCGCCATCGTAAGAGCCGAGGCAGGTCTCGGTGTAGTCATTGAGGGCCCCGCAGGTCGTGAAGCCCGTGCCGTAAAACGGCACAGCGTCGATGACGATGGGGTTGGTGCAGTCATCGCCGACTGCGCGCCCGCCCTGATCGCCCAGCGGCACTACGACGGTCGGGCCGTGGAGCGCTTCGTCCTTGTCGAGGGCGAAGGCCGTCCCGCACAAGAACGCGAACGCCAGGAAGACGGTAAGAAGACGCATGTTTTCCACCTCCACTTGTTTAGCAAGACCATGGTGCACTCAAAGGGCAACGAGCCTTTCAGCTCCAGCCTGCTACATGGTTGGCCCTTCGACCTCGATGATACCGGATAGATGCCCGAAACTCAATCGGTACCTTCTCTTGCTATCCGGTTCCTTTTCCCCGGCGGGTGCGGAAAAGGACGCTTCCCGGGTCCCAAGATCGGCCGGGAGCGGGTGTTTCTTGATCCCTGCCCCGGATGGTGACAGGGCTTCAAGCTATTGGAACGGTGTTACTTGGGCTTCCCTTGACGGATCCCGAAACAGCCGAGGCGGCAATTCGTGATGCGAATGCCGGCGGCGTTACAGACGCGCCCGACCCGGATGGGAGGCACCTTCAATGCCTCTGCCAACTCGATCGCGTCTTTGCAGGCCAGCCGCCCTTCCTTCAGCAAGGGTTGGATCGCCTCCAGGATTTGCGGATCGGTCACATCGGAAGGCATCAAACTCTCCTGAGCGCTTCCTTGCACTCGATGTTCATCGTCTTCAGCTCCGACAACACCGGTTCGTAGATCTCGGGGACGACCGGAGCCAGAACTCCGGTGAGCGAGATCCGGCCCTCGAGAATCAGGCGGGTGCCGATCGCGGCCGGCAGGCTCACCGTGCGGGCCATCGAGCTGTCGCCATTAGGGATGCCGTAATCGACCATCGTCGAAGTGATGTGCTCCTGGTGATCCGGGAAGCTGGCTCCGAACTGATGATGCATGACCAGCATGTCGCGCTCGCCCGTTTGGTAGGGGAGCTTCTGCAGCATGCGGGCAACGAGGACATCCAGGACCGTCGGCGCCTCGGGGAGAGGCTCGTCGCTGAAGAGGCCCAGCCATTCCATGCGACGGATCGGATCGGAATCGCGCGGGATGCCCAGATGCCCGGCCACCGCTGCGGCGGTATCGCTCGCGCCCTTCGCGCCCGGAACGAGCATCGCCGCCAGATCGCGGAAGGTCTTTCCCGCGAGATCGTCGCGCTGGGTATCGTCGAGGTAGCCGAGATCGACGACCGCTTTCATCGCCTTGCACCAGCCGGGATAGCGCAGCGTCCCGCGGAACATGTTGGGAATGCCTTTCAGTCCATAGAGATCGATGTAGCCCAGGCAGTCGCGGTTCGTATAGCCCTCGAAATCGCCCGCGCCCGGCACGGCGACCGTCTCGTAGTGGGCGAAGAGCTCGGGACCGGGAATGTCCACGATCCGGCCTTCCTTCAGGAACCGGCCGTTGTTCCTGCCCGCCATCAACACTCCCCGGGGGCTCCAGGAGAACTTGTAGCCCCAGGGATTCGTGTTCGCCTCGGGAGCGGGAAGCCCGCCGCAATAGGAGGAGAAGGAGATCACCTTGCCGCCGCGCCGCTGGACATCGTGGATTACGCGCATCGCCGACAAGTGATCGATGCCGGGATCGACGCCGATCTCGTTCAGGATCGTGATTCCCGCCTTGCGCGCGTCTCCATCGAGCTCGCGCATCGCAGGGCTGATGTAGGAAGTGGTGACCATGTGCTTGCCGTGCTGCAGGCAGAGATTGGCGACGCGCACATGATAGACATACGGCAGGAGGCTGATCGAGAGATCGTGCGCGGAGACCAGCTGCGACAGCGCGCGCTCGTCGTCGACGAGCACTTCGCGCGCGTGGCCGCGCGGGTGGCCCTCGAGCAGCGCCACGGCTTTCGCCACCGTTCGGGAGGCGATCGTGAGTTCGAGACCCGGTTGATCGAGCAGGTAGCGCACCAGCGGCCGGGTGACGAGACCCGCCCCGAGGAGAAGCACGCGAGCCATGAGAATTCCTCCTTATTGAAAACGAATGCGAACCGCCTGGTCTAGGGTTCGATTTCCTGGGCCGACGCTCTCAGTGTTTGCCGCCGCCCAGGTGCTCGGCGATGTACGCGAACGGCGGGCGAAGGCTTCCCTGGTAGGCAATCGTCGCCCGCTTGAGCGGATCGGGAAGGGGAAGCTTCTCGAACGGCCCCTCGATCTCCGTCGTCTTGAAGGCCGCGACGAAATCGCGCAGCACCTGGCTGAAGAAGATGCTCGACTCGCGGGGCAGCTCGCAGGGCAGATTGTCGACTGCCATCACCACCGGCCCGTTCCCCGCATAGCCCTCGGCGATGTCGTCGGTCGCCGGACGATAGACGAAACAAGGCTGGTCGGACTCGGTCGCCTTCAAGGTGATTTCCACGCTGCCTTCGATGTCGCAGGAGATGTCTCCGATGACTCGCAAATGCGGCTGCGAGCCTTCGCGGTACAGCGCGCGCGCGGCGGCGCGCGTGACCAGGCGCGGATAGCGCTCCGTCCAGAAGACGCCGTTCACGAGCACGCTCAAATGCGGAAGATATGCTTCGAAGACCGACCGGTACTTTTCGGGGGAACGATAGTAGTCCTGAAGATCGAAGCGCGCCGTCGCGTCGTTGGGCGCGACCATATCCTCTTCCTTGAAGACCGTCTTGTAGATCGCGTGGCCGGCGGGCGAACGGCCGTCGCGCAGGGAGGCGAGCGCCGCGGGCGGGATTTCCTCCACCGGCAGGCGGCCGAGGATCTCTTGCGCGCCTTGCGAGACATTTCCATACCCGGCGAAACCGAAGACGAGGGGAGTGATGCGCGCGTCGAGTCCGTCGGTGCGAATGCGCGCGGCGATGCGATCGACGGCCGCTTCCGCTTCCTCGAGATCGCGATACTCGTGCGCGGAACGCATCTCCTCGAACGGATTCGGAATGCCTTCGACCGCGAGGCGCCGCCCGAGCGCGTGCAGGGTGTCGATCATGCCCGCGAGCCCCGCATAGCGGCCGAAGAAGACCAGCCGCCGGCCGGCCGCATCCGTGATGAGCTCGTAATCCATCAGGGTGCAGCCGAGCTCGAGCAGGCGGGCGAGCATCTTCATGTTGTAGGGCTGGCACTTGATGACATGCGCGAAGAAGAGATAGGCCTTGCCCGGGATCAAGAGCTCGACAGGCACTTCCTTGACCCCGACGATGAGCCGGCATTCGCTGAGATCCTCCCGGATCTCGGCCCCCGCGGCGGCGTACTCCTCATCCGCAAAGACGCGGATGGGCGAGGGCTGCACATGGAAGCGCAGGCCCGTCTCGCGAATGAGCTTGCGCACATCGTCGGGAACGATCGGCGTGCGGCGCTCCCAACGGTTCTTGTCCTCTCTGCGGATGCCGATGATCATCGCTCTCCGGGTCCTTTCTTTCGGGGTTCCCTGCCGTGGCCTCGAGCGCGCCGGGCCGCGCTCGATTCGGCCGATGTTTGCGCGAGTCAAGAAGCGGGGGAGTATAGCACAAGCGGCGGAGATCAAGCACCCCATCGATGGCCCAAGGGAAGACGACGTGCCTCCGCGCCGCGAGCCGCTTCGGCCCACGCTGCTCGCGCACCATCCGCACACGACCGGGTCCAATGGTTGCCCACCGCCGCTCCGACCTGTTGCCCGCCGGCCGAATCGGGCTGTGGCTACCACCCGCCGCCGCGTTGAACTTGAGAGCGATCGTGCCCTCCTGCTAGAATTGAAGGATCGCGCAGGGGAGCGCACTCCGCGGGGCGCCTCTCCGACGCCGGTTGGGAAGCTCCTTCTCTTTGCGCCATGGCGAAGGCGGCCGGTCGACGCCGCGAGGGAGGCGGCCGGGCGATCGGGACGATTTCGCCCGGGCACGAGCGCCCGCAGGAAAGTCCGCAGCCGAGGAGCACGCATGAAGAACTTCAGTCGGAGGCCGGTCGGGCGGATGGCGAACGAAGAAGAGCGCGGCGGGCGGCAAGCATTTCCGGGATGGCGCCGCGCCCGGCCTCACGCGCGAGCTCTCGTTGCGCTTCCTGCGCGGGCTCTCGGCCTGCTCCTTCTGTTCCTCGCGCTCGGCGCGGCGGCCGCCGCGGGGCAGACGCGTCAAGCGGTCCTGTGCGATTTCGAGAGCGGCAGCGCTTCGCTGACGAGCTATGACGGCGAGGACCAGAGCCCCAGCTCGTGGTCCGTCCAGAGCGGGAACACCTACGGCGGGTCCGATTACGCTCTGCGCATCTACGGAAACAGCTGGAAGGAGCTGGCCATCGCCCCGCAGGCCGTCACGCAGGAGACGGTGCTGCAAGCGGCGCTCTACATCGCGGAACGGGGCGAGATGCAGGCGATCGGCTTCGGGGACGGCAGCGGCAACATCCTCTTCTACTGCGTCGCAGGCACCCAACTGAATCTCTCCGATCGCTGGAATGTCGTCTATCAGAGCTTCTATCCCATCGAGGAATGGCACGCCTATCGCTTCCCGCTGGGCGAGGACTGGAACGACACCTGGGGCTACCTGCCGCAGATCACGCAGATCGTCTTCGTCAACGACCGTGACAACACGCAGAACGGGGAGACCTTCTACGACGAGATCTGCGATGTGACCGACGAGATCTCCATCGCACCTCGCGTGCAAATTCAAAAGATCCCTGGCGCTTGCAAGGTCGCTGCCCTGGGCAACGATCTCTATCGCCTCGACATGCAGTTCCAGGCGCTCGTCTTCGATCCCGACAGCGAGACGCACACCTACGCCTGGGATTTCGGCGACGGCGCCTCGAGCGCGCTTCCGAATCCCTCGCACAGCTTCACCGCCACCGCCGACTACACCTTCACCGTGTCGCTCGATGTGGCCGACGACAGCGGGCTCTTCGGGCGGGACACCTGCCAGGTGGCGGTGGAACCTTCCCCGGAGAACGGAGAGATCTCGATCAACTTCACCGGCGATGTGTTCCTCGGCCGGGGCTACGAGCAGTGGGGCGGACTGATCGACACCTACGGGGTCGAGTATCTCTTCACGCCGACCCTCGACATTCTGGGCAACGCCGCGGATGTCACCATGGTGAACGCCGAATGCGCGTTCACCAATCGCGGCACGCCGCACCCCAGCAAGAGCGTCGTCTTTCGCACGAGCCCCGACAACATCGACGGCCTCGTGTACGCGGGCGTGGATGTCGCTTCCACCGGCAACAATCACATCATCGACTACGGATGCGAGGGGCTGGAGCAGACCCTCGAAGTGTTCGAGCAGGCCGGCATCGAGGCGGGAGGCTCCGGCGCGAACGCCTACTTCGCCTTGCAGCCGAGCTACTACACGCACGACGGCATCCGCCTCGCATTCATCGATTTCTGCAATCGCACCGGCCGGGCCGACAACGAGCAGCCCTTCTACGACGCGGGCTACGACAAGTGCGGGCTGGGCTACTGGATCGAGCCCAACATCGAGCGCGCGATCGCGCAGGCCGACAGCCTCGCCGATGTGGTGATCGCCTTTCCGCACAGCGGCATCGAATACGACAGCGCGCCCGAAAGCCGCGGCGATGGGATGCCCACGGAGTCCATCGAAGTGGAGCTCTGCCCTCCCTTCGTGGATCCCGAGGATGCGCCGGAAGTGCAGTTCCGGATCTGGCCGGGGCTGAGCGACCGCGAATTGCGCTATCGGGCGGTCGATTTGGGCGCGGCCGCGGTGCTGAACGCGCACCCGCATGTGCTGCAGGGGTTCGAGGTCTATCAGGGTGTGCTGATCGCGCACAGCCTCGGCAACTTCATGTTCGATCTCTACTATCCGGAAACGATGCCCACGATGGTGCTGCGCGCGCGCATCGACAAGGAGGGCGTCATCGGCTGGACCTTCAAGCCGGCCTACATCGATCAGTGGATTCCGCGCCCCGCGAGCGGACGCCTGGGGCGCGAGATCCTGGACCGGATGGCGGATTACTCGCGCGTGATGAACACCTGGGTGGGCGTCGATCCCGAGGTGATGACGGGCACGATCTTCCTCGATCCCGCCGAGGCGCACCAGCTCGTCAGCGCGCAGGAAGGCACCCAATCGCTCGCTCGCAACGGCGACTACTACATCTCCCGCCCGATCGCGCTGGCGGGCGAAGGCTCCCTCTCGAAAATCACCGGCATTGCGGGTCTCGGCGACGACTGCGAAGTCCGCTGGGGAAGGGAAGTGCTCTGGTTCGGCGGATTCGAGGAAGCCGAAGGCCACCACATGTGGGATCTGAACAGCAGCGACGAATGGCTGGACGATGAAGTCTTCCACGAAGGCAGCCACTCGCTGGCGCTGCGCCGCGCGGGCAGCGGAACCAATGTAACGACGCAGCTTACGCGAAACCTTCCCGCGGCCGACACGCTGCAGTACAGCTTGACCGGCTGGATGAAGACCTCCTTGGCGGAAGGCGCGAAGTTCAGCCAGCGCTTCTACTCTTCCCGCTACAGCACGACGCCGATCTCTTCGACCGACATGGGAACGGAAGTCGACGGCACGACCGATTGGACCTGGTACAGCTGCGACATCACTCCGCCCGAAAATGCGACATTCTTCAATGTGCGCTGCAACCTGGACGGCTCGCAGAGCGGCACGGGGATGGCCTGGTTCGACGACTTGCGGGTGGTCGCGTGGGAGCCCTGGCAGCCCGCGCAGCTGCCGATGCAGGTGCCCTTTCCCAACAACTATCGCTTCGTGCAGGTGCGCACGGGAAATGCGGTCTACACGACGACCGTCTCGTATGAAGAAACGGCCCTCACCGACGGGGGCGCGAGCGATCTTCCGTTCGAGCCCGCGCCGCGCGTCGATGTGCTCATGCAGGCGCCTTCTCCCAATCCTTTCCGCGGAGGAACCGCGATCAAGTTTCGGCTGAGTGCAAACGCGCGCGTGGATCTCGACATCTACGATGTGAGCGGACGCCTCGTCGAGCAGCTCGCGCGCGAGGAGGCCATGAAGCCGGGCTGGCACCGGGTCGCGTGGAGGGCCGAGCGACAAGCGACCGGCGTGTACTTCGCCCGCTTGACGGTGAACGGGGAGAGCGCCACCCAGAAGCTGATCCTCGTGCGGTAGAGAAGCGGCGTTGTCGATGCCAGCGCCGGCCGACAGGCTGCTATAGCACCAGATGAGCCGGCAGGCAAAGGTGCTATAGCATTCGCCGCGCCGCTTTTGTCACGAGGCCGGGCGACGGGACTCCTCGCAGCCGCCCGGCTGCGCGATTCGCCATTCTTGCTCACCGTTGCCATCCATCGTAAGCTCTCCCCGCCGCAAGCCGATGCATCTCGTGATCGTTCCGCGAAACCGGAATCGTAGCTGCGATTCAGGATCTGGTGCGCATGCTGGAGGGCGAAGCGATGAATGAGCAAGAGAACCAACCGTTCGATTCTTCCGGACAAACGCCCGGCTCGCCGCCGGTCACACCGCCGGTTTCACCGCCCGCATCACCGCCGGTATCCCCGCCGGTCATACCGCCCGACCATGCGGGAATGCCGGCCTCTCCTCCGGCCGGGAACCGGATGGACATTCCGGTTCCACCCATGGATTGGCTTTCACGATTCCTGATTCCCGTCCAGGAGTCGCGGGGGTGGCTCAAATTCTTGGGCGTGGTCTTCATCGCTTCGGGCATTCTGACGGCACTGACGATTTTCGGACTCCTGTTCGCATGGGTGTACGTCTGGGCCGGCGTGCTCTTGTGGCAGGCGGGCAATCGCGCGGAGCAGGCCGCGCTGCGCCGGGATCCTTCCGAGCTCGAGCGCTATCTGGTGGATATGCGCAAGATCTTCATGATCGCCGGGATCGTCACCGCCATTGGGCTCGCCCTGACGGCGCTCGCCATCATCCTCGGCCTCGCCCTGGGTTGGATGGCGACGATGATGAGTCTGTTCTCTTGAGCGGCTGCGCGCCAAGCGGGTGATGATTCGCTTCGAGCAGCCGTTTCGCGCGATCGGGCCGGGAAGGAGGGGGCCGCCAATCGCGACCGCCTCCCTCGCGCGGCCATCCTGATTGCACGAGAACCGCCAATTCGGAGATCGCCCGCCGGTTCCTTCTCCTCCGAATCCCCGCCCGCGCCAAGAGCGATAAAGCTCCTCTCCGCCGCCTCCGATCCTTATAGAGGCGCGTTGCGGCAACGAAGCATGCGCGGCCTCTTCCCGACGGGAAGATGGCCGCTTCTTTCATCGAAACGGGAGATCCGGTGCCAGGGCCATTCCACATTCCGGCCGGCTTTCTGCCTTTCTTGTGCGCTCTCGGCTCGGTCTCGATCGGCGCGTTAGCGCTCGACCGGCGACGAAGCGATGCGAGCCTGCCGTGGAGCATGCTCGGCGCGTTCGGTCTCGCGCACGCGGCCATGTTCTGGTGCGCGACCGCGAGTCTCGGCGTGGGCGGCCGGCCCGCCGCGGTGCTGGCGGATTTTGCCGCGCTCGCCTCGCTGCTCGCCCTGGCCGAATTCACGCGCGTCGCCGGCGGGGCGCGCTGGCCGCGCGTCCCGGGCCGCTGGGCGCTGGCCGCCGTCTCCGCGATTTGGGTCTGGGCGCGCTTCGCGGGCGCGCCGCCGCTCGCGTCCCTGCTGCTCTCCCTGGTTTGCGTAGGCGCGGCCGGGCTCGTGCTGCGCGCCATCGCACTCGGCGGACCCGATCCCTTCGGCCGGCTCTTGCGATACTTCGCGCTCGGCATCTTCGCGCACGCCTTCTTCGGCACCACCGATCACGCGATCGGACAAATGAGCGCGGCGTTCTCGCTCGCGCCCGCGACGCTGGCCGCGCGCGCTCTCGGGATCGCGATTCCCGTGATCGTCGCCATGGCGGGTCTCGTCGCCGCGACGACGCTCGGGATGTATGCCTTCTGCCGCGAGGAACTGGTTCCGGGCAGCGGACTGCGCGCCGTTCGCGCGCGCATGCTGGCGGGATGTGTGTTCGCGACCGTCTCCACCGCCGGACTCGGATTCGCGATCACCGGCTTCTCCCTGCGCGCGAGCGGAGCGGGAGCCCTGCTGCTCCACGGCGCGATTCCCGGCGTCCTCGGGCTGCAATTCCTCATGCTGCGCGGGCTGATGAACACCTGGCAGGGATTGCTCGCCCGCGCGGGACGAAATCGCTTCGAGAATGAATGCCTCCTGAGCGCGGTCGTCGAAACGGCCGGCGATGCGCTGCTCGTGGTCGATGAAGAAGGCCGCCCCGTCGCGAGCAACGCTTCCTTCCTCGACATGACCGGTCTCACTCCCGAGACCTTGCGGCAAATGGACGAGCCCGCCTTGCTGACCGCCTTCCGGCGCCAGCTCGTCTCGCCCGAAGAGTTCGCCTCGATGCGCGAGGTTCCGGGATCGTCCCAGGAAAGCCTGCACTTCGTGCGCTTGAAGGACGGGCGCGTCTTGCGATGCTCGGCGCGACCGCTTCCCGAGGGCGGGATCCTCAAAGGGCGCGTGTGGGTGTGGAGCGACGTCACCGCGCGAACCGAAAGCGAGCGCGAGCAGCGCGAACGCAACGCGCGCTTGGAGCGCCAAAGCGAAGCGCTCCTCCAATTGGCCGAAAGCCAGGACGAGTTGTACCGCGACCGGCCCTCGGGTCTGCGCCGGATCACGCAGGTGGCCGCCCATACCTTGCATGTCGAGCAGGTGGGGGTGTGGCTGTACGACCAGGAAGGCGATGCGGTCGCGAATGTCTGGCGCTACGAACGCTCGGCCGGCCGTCACACCGAAGCGCCCGACGAGCGCGCGCACGAGGAACCGGCGCACTTCGACGCCTTGCGATCGGAAGGCACGCTCGCGATCGGGGACGTGCGCCACGATTCACGCACGCCCGGCTTCTGGGGCGATCATCACACCGCCCAGGGTTCGGTGGCTGTCCTGCACGCGCCCATTCGGGTGCGGGGCGCGATCATCGGATTGATGAGCTTCGGGCAGACCGGCCCGGTGCGCGCCTGGACGATCGACGAACAGATCTTCGCCGGCTGCATGGCCGATTGCGTCGCCAATATCCTCGAATCCGAAGAGCG
This sequence comes from uncultured bacterium, assembly GCA_964482205.1. Classification (GTDB taxonomy): domain Bacteria; phylum Eisenbacteria; class RBG-16-71-46; order CAIMUX01; family WJJG01; genus JAZDGX01. Next base: position 38,401 of record CAYZWI010000010.1, read on the forward strand.
CAAGCGCGTCGAGCAGGGATTGCAGCGCGCGCAACGCTTCCATCAGCAAGTGATCGAGACCGCCGTCACGCCCTTCTTCATGACCGACGACGACGGCCGCATCCGCGCCGTCAACGACGCCTTCTGCGCCGCAACCGGCTTCTATCCCGAGGAAATCATCGGGCGTCATCACACCGCCCTGGCTCAGGAACGCTGCGGGGCCGATTGCCCGCTCGCCGATCCGAACCTGGCGCGGCGGGTGGCTCGCCACAAGTGCGGGATCGACACCAAGGACGGCCGCCAGCTCGAGATCCTGCTCAACATCTCGGCCGTGGAGGATTCGGCCGGACTGGTGCAGGGACGGCTCTTCTCCTTCGTCGATTTGACCGAGGCGCAGGCGGCGCGGCGCGAAACCGACACCGTGCTCCGCGAGACCGAAGCGACCCGCGACATGGCACGCGTGCACCGCGAGCGGCGCGAGCAACTCGAGCGGGACCTGGATGCCGCGCGCGAACGCGTGGCCCAACTGGAGAAAGAGGCGGACGAGGCGGCCGCGAGCAGGCAGCGCGAACGGGAAGCGCAAGCGCAGGAGCGCGCCGCGCACTCGCGAGAAGGCGACGCGGGCAAGCGAGCGCTCGAGGCCCGCGCCCGGGAATGCGATGCGCTGCAGGCGAAGCTCGCGAGCGTCGAGAAGGAAGCGCGCGCGCAGGCGGACGAGCTGCGGCGCAAAGTGGAAGGCGCCGAGCGGCGAAGCGCTTCGCTGGTCACCGAGCTCGAACGCACGCGCAACGACGCCGCGCGGGCGCAGAGCGAGAGCGAGCGGACGGCCGCGCGCGTCCGGGAATTGGAGCAGCAGCGCGAGGAAGAACGCGCCCGGTTCCAGGGCGAAACGGAACAGGCCTGGGAGGAGCGCCGGCGCGAGCTCGAAGCCGCGCGCGCAGCCTTCGCCGCCGAGATGGGAGAGGCGCGCGAGGAGTTCGCGACGCAGATGCGGAACGCGAATGAGGAGCATGCGGCGCAATTGCGTGCGGTCGAGGAGCGATGCGCCGCGCAAGCGCGCGAGTGCCAGGACCAATGCGCGGCCCAGGTGCGAGAGTCTCAAGAACAGTGCGCGGCCCAGGTGCGGGCCGTTCACGAAGAGGCGCGGGCAAGCGCGGAACAGCAACGGGCGGTCGCGGAGCAAGCGCGCGCGAGCCTGGGCGATGGGCGCCGGGCGGTGGCGCAGCGCATCGTGGCGCTGCGCAAGCGAACGCGTGAAGCTCTTGCGCAAGCGCGCAAGAGCGAAACGGAGGCGGCCGCTCGCGCGCAGCGCGAGCTCGAAGAGCGCGCGGCGGAGCTCGCACGCGAAGCGAGCGAACGGATCGCCCAGGTGGAGCGCGAGGCCGAAGAGCGAGTGGAACGAATCCGCCGCGAGGCGGATCGCAAGGTGACCGGACTGCTCGAAGAGCAGGCCGAAGGCCGGTCCCGGTCGGTTCGTGAGTGGCAGCGCCGCTGCGTGGACTTCGAGCGCCAGGCGGGCGAAGAAGCGGAGAAGCGCACGCGCGTCGAGCAACAATTCGTTGCGTTGAACGATAAGCTGCGAGAAATGGACGCGCGCATGGAGGCAGAGGCGGCGCGTTCGAAAGCAGACGCGGAGACGATCGCCCGGCTGGAACAGGAAGCGCGCGAACGGATCGAGCAGATGAATGCCCGCATGCGCGAACGCACGGCGCATGAGCAGGAAGAGGCGGGGCGTCGCATCGCGGAAGAGAAGCGGGAAGCGGATCTGCGCGTCGCGGAAGCAAAGAGGCAAGCGGACCGGCGCATCCAGCAAGCGGAAGAGGAAGCCGGTCGGCGCATCGCGCAAGTGATGGAGGAATCCGGCCGCCGGGAGGATCAAGCCCAAGCGCGCGGACAAGCGCAGGCGCAGGGGAAGGGCCAGGCCCAGATGCTGGCGGCCGAACTGGATGCGGCGCGCAGGCGATTGAGCGAACTGGCCGAAGAGGTGCGCGCTTCCCAGGCCGCCAAAGGCCGGTTCCTCGCGAATCTCTCCCATGGCATTCGCCATCCCATGAACGCGATCGTCGGCATGACCGAGCGCGCCTTGTCCGGCCGGCTCTCGGCGGATCAGCGCAAGCAGCTCGAGGCGGCGCAATCTTCGGCGCGCGCGCTGCTCGTGTTGCTCGATGATCTCTTCGATCTCTCCCGCGTGGAAACGGGCCATCTCGAGTTGGAGCCGGTCGAATTCGACTTGCGTTGCGTGGTCATGTCGGCGCTCGATCCCTTCGTGGCCCGCGCGGCCGAGAAGGAGATCGTCTTCAACTGGTGTTTCTCCTCCGAGATTCCCGATGTCCTGATCGGCGATCCGGCGCGCTTGCGCCAAGCGCTCATGAATGTGGTCGGGAACGCGTTCCAGTTCACCGAGAAGGGCCGTATCGAAGTGGGCGTGGCTCCCGTTCCGGAAAGCGACGACTCTCTGGGATTGCTCTTTACGGTGAAGGACACGGGCATCGGGATTCCGCAGCAGAGGCTGCAAGTGCTCCTCGATCCGGCGCACGCCGTCACGACTTCTCCCGGAGAGCCGGGTACCGGGCTTGGGCTAGCCATCACGGGCGAACTCGTGAAGATGATGGGCGGGCGTCTGTGGGCCGAGAGCCGCGAAGGATCCGGCTCGACCTTCCACTTCACCGCGAGAATGCGGCTCAGCGGGCGCGGATCTTGCGCGGCGGATGCGGGGAAGGCGCTGTCGGATCGCAATGCTTCGCTCGAACGGCCGGATGCACTGGCGATCGATCTCGACGAATTGATCCGGGATGCGGGCGGCCGTCGCGCGGCGCGCGAACGCCTGGATGCCTTCTTCAAGGAATCGCCGCGCATGCTCGCCCGTGTGCGACAGGCGCTGCTCGGCAAGAACGCGATCGCCTTAGGGGTGGCCGTGCACTTGCTGAAGGGGGCCGCCGGAAACCTCTCAGCGGAGAATGTCCGGCGCACTGCGGAAGCTCTCGAAGGCCACGCGCGCAAAGGCGACATGGAAGGCGCGCGCCGGTTGGCGAAAGCGTTGGAAGACGAGATCTGCCGCTTGCGCGACGCGGCTCAGCATCTCGACAAGGCGGCCTGAGCAAGAACAGGAGGCCGCATCGGCCGGCCTCCCGAATCCTCGATCTTGGACCTCGTGGGACGAATCCTCCGCTCCACCCGCCTCTCGATGGCCTGCCGGAGCGCGCCTGCGCGGGGGGCGCTATGTTGTGGTCGCGGCCTTCTTCGCGCCTTCCCGCGACAGCTCTCGTTTCGTCCGCAGATATTTCACGAGCAGGTGGATGCCGCCGGCGAGAATCGCGAGCGGCCAGATGGGTTCGAGAAACGCGAGCGAGATCCCGAAGGTGATTTCGAGCGTCAAGAGCAACCCCAGCAGCAGAAGCAGAATGCCTCCCACCAGCGGGCTGTCGGTCGGCATCTTGGGGATCGCTTCTCCGGTCATCGATTCGTTGTACAAGCGCGCGCGGCGAACCGCGTCGATCACCGTGAAGATCCAGAAGAAACTCAAGAAGAAGCCGAGAAAAGGCTCCCATTGCATGAGTCGTTTTCCGGCCAGCAGGGTGATCAGGGCGGCGATGACCGCAGCATGCAGAAAGCCCGCCGCGTAGTAGCCGACATAGATCTGGCCCGCTCCCGGAAAGAGCGAAAGCAGGCCCGCCACCGTCGGCGATTTGCGCAGGCGCGCACGCCTGGCGCCGGGCGCATCCGCGCCGCCATCTTTCTGCAGTCTTCGTTCAGTGCATTCCTTGCAGCGCGGCTTGTCGCTCCACTGGATGGCGCACGAATCGCACACCGGCGCTCCGCACTCCGCGCAGGTTGTGCCGGCCGGCACTCCGCTGTGATGCTTGCAGTCCATGTTCCCTCCTAACGATGAGGCCATGATGGGGGCGCTTCCCCCGAAGGCGTTTCGCCGCCGCCCGCGCGCGTTCCGGCCGGCAGAGAAGCCGGTTGCCCGGGAATCGGCGCGGTCGAATCCTGGCCCGACGAGTTTTCAGACGGCGAGGTTGTAAGCGGGCCATCTTCTCGCGCGGGATGCGGCTCTTCCGCGCGATGGAACAGCATCCCGAACCACAAGCGCACGATGTCGACGCCGGTTCCTGGAGGAGCGCCGGGAGCGAGAACGCGATCGCATGCCTGGCCCGCCCACTCGCGCATCCGGCGAATCGGCGTTTCCACGAGCGCGTCGCTCACGAGCCCCGCCATGCGCGCGGCGGGCGGATGCGAGAGCGTCTCGCCCAGTTTTTCCCAATGGTCGTCTTGGCTACGATGGTCGCTCCCGTCGAGATCGAGGGACTCGATCGCCGCGACGGCGCTGCGCACCGGCTGGCCGAGCGAGGGCCCGGTCAACAGGGCACAGACGAGCGCGCCTTCCCACACGAGACCCGGTCTGCGCCACATGGCCGCCAGGGTCTGAAAGAAGCCGGGCGCCCGCGTGCGGACCGTCCGCTCGAGAACCGCGGCGGTGAATTCGCGGCCCGCCTCCAGACGAGGGAATTCCGCGCACCATCGAGGCAGGCTGCGCATGGCCGCGGCCAGCGTCCGGCAGCGCGGACACTCGGCGAGATGAGCGTCGATGCGAAGCGCGCGGGCCGCATCCTCGCCGTCCCATTCCGCGGCCAGGAGCTCTTCGACCGCCGAGCAATCGCTCGCGCGCATTTCCGGGAGCAGAGGATTCGCCCGCGTGGTGCGGCGCAGAACGCCGTCCAGCCAGGCCTCGGCTTCCGCGGCATCGTCGAAGAACGATGCGTCCATCTGCGGCGCTGCGGACATGCGCTCGCAGGCGAGCGCGTGGCAGCGGGCGCAGACGCTTTCGTGGGCGGCCAGCGCTTCGAAATCCTCGGGCGCAAGATCCGCTCGCAGGTAGTCGTTCAGACGCGCGTGGAAGCGATCACAGTTCAAGGCCGCCTCCGGTCGTCGCCTGGCGAAGCCGCACCACCGCTTCGGCAAGTTCGAGCCGCGCGCGGAAGATGCGCGATTTCACCGTGCCTGTCGCGATGCCCAAGATCGTCGCGATCTCCTCGATCGAGTGTCCCTGAAGATCTTTCAAGACGATCGCCTCGCGGCTGATCTCTCCCAGTTCGTCCATGGCGCGCGCGAGGAACTCGCTCTCGCTCCGTTGCTCGACCCGGCGCGCGGGCGAAGGCACGGCGGCCGCGAGCTCTCTCCATTCCTCGACGGGTCGGGCATGCGCAGAGGGCCTCTGCTTCCTGCGCCGATAAGCGTCGATGCAGAGATTGCGGGCGAGGCTGTTCAGCCAAATGGAGAACGGACGGGCCGAATCGAAGCGGTCGAGCTTGTGATAGAGATGAACGAAGATGTCCTGCGCGAGATCGCGCGCTTCTTCGCGATTGCCCGTGAATTGATAGGCGAGATTCAGCATCCGGTCTTGATGCCGTTGCACGAGGCTCTCCCACGCGCGGGAACTGCCGCGCAGGCACTCCCGCACCAGTTCGATGTCGCTCTCCACGCGCTCCTCGATCGAGTGGCTGGGCGGCTGGCTCAGAAAGGGCCCGGCCGCTTCCTTCGTTCGCCGGCAATACGAGAAGGCGAACGGCGAAGTTCGGCGCCGCCGGCCGCCTCGCCCCTGGGCCATGAGGGCGGGAGGCTGCCGCCGAGCGAATCGTGAGGCTAATGCGTTGCCGGAACAATAGTAAGAACGCCGCCTGCCGGCCGTCCCAGGCTGGCCGGCCGGCCCTGCGACGGTCTGCAAGATCCGCCTCGCGCCACTTTTCGGCTAAGAAACGGCCGATCGCATCCGATCACTCCAATGTCGAGGCGCGCGCGGCCGCATCCGACCGCGGACCTTGAGAATGTCCACGCCGAAGATCGGCGCGACAGGGAAAAGGAACCGAACAAGGAGGGATGGGCCTTGGAGAACAAGACGAACTTCCAGCAGGGACCTCAGGGGCAGTGGCAGCAGCCGCCTCAGGGGCCGCAGACTCCGTACTACGGGCCGTGGGGATACCACGGGCCGTGGGGATGGTGGAACCAGCAGGCGACCATGGATTCGAAGACGAACGAGGAGCACACCGAGACCACCGAGAAGAACGAGCAGACTCCCCGCACCGACTTCGGGTACTGGCCGTACAACTACAATCCGTACTACAACTACCAGCCGATGTACCCGTGGTGGATGAACCATCAGACCTGGTACCCGGGCATGACGAACTACCAGACGGCTCCCTGGTGGAACTACTCGTACAATCCGATGCAGCAGATGTACCCGACGACACCGTGGTGGAACTACAACCAGCCGTACAACACGAACTATCAGCCGTACTACATGAACTACCAGCCCTACAACTATCAGCCCTACAACTATCAACCCTACAACTACCAGCCCTACAACACCAACTACCAGGCGTACTACCCGGGCATGACGGACTACCAGACGACTCCCTCGTGGAATGCCTGGCGGCCCTACACGCAGATGTACAATGACTGGCAGCAGACGCGGTGGAACTTCGATCCGTACACGACGGACGGTTATCCCTGGTACACCCAGTACTACAACTGGATGCAGCGCTACGGATACCCGACCTGGAACGCCTATCGCAACGAGATGCCGTACACGCAGGAATATGGCTACGAGCGGTATCCCTACTACAACCAGCCGTACCGTCAGGGGCACTATGGCTACCCGCACTACAGCTATCGCACGACGCCCCGCTGGTGCGGCGAGTGCTGGCCGCCGAGCTATCGCAGCATGGATGCGGCCTGACCGCACCTTCTCCAAGGCGGTCGTCGGCCGGAGGGCTTGCGAACCCTGACACCCAGGTCGCTGCTGCAGCGTGACGCTGATGCATAGCGTTGTCGCGGCGGCCGCAAACAGGAACGCGGCCGCGAAAGCGAGCCCGGTGAGCCGGCGAACAGGATGGGGAGGCCCGCGCCACATGCGGACCTCCCCTTTGCGTTGTGATCCATTCCCACGAGGCGACGAGTCCTTGCCGCGCGCTTTCCGTTCTTGAAGCGCCGCGCCTCATCGATGATCCTCTTGCTTGAATCATCCTTCCTCGCCGGCAGCATTCCGCGAACGGAAGACGCAGGGCGCGGCTGCGGGCAGGAGACGGACACGGCGGTTTGATTGGGAGGTGCCATGGGCAAGGGCGTCATCGTGCGTTCGAATTGCCGCTGGTGCGGCGAGGCCACCTTCGAGCATGTCCCTACCAGCGGAGCGGCCTTCGTCTCCGATGCTCTGCTCGCGGGCGAGAAACCGCGGGCGCTTCGCGGTCCCACTCCCATGGAAATGCTGCTCGGCGCCTTGTGCGGATGCAGCGGCGCGGACCTGGTCGGCATTTTCGAGAAGATGCGCTTGAAGATTCGCACGCTCACGATGGAAGTCGAGGGCGAGCGCGGCGAGGAGCACCCGCGCGTCTTTCGAGAAATCGTGATCTCCTATCGCATCGAGACCGATCCTCCCGATGCCGCCAAAGCCCTGCGCGCGGTCGAGCTCTCGATGCAGAAGTACTGCGCCGTCTCGGCAACGCTCGCTTCCGCGGGCCGCGTGCGCTACCGCCTGTCGAGCGCCGGAGAAGAGTTCGAAGGGGAGGTTCCGGTTGGGGGAGAGCAAACGCCCTCGTGATGCGGAAGATCCTCCGGCGCGCCCCCGCCCATCCGCGCGCGGATCCGATCCGCGAGAGGGCGATCCGCGCGCATCCGAAGAAGACGCAGCGCCCGCGCACCCGGTGCCGGTCGAAGACACCCTCGATCTCCACGCCTTTCATCCGCGCGACATTGCGACGGTGGTCGAGGAGTACTTGTGGGAGGCCCAGCGAAAGGGCCTGCAGGAAGTGCGCATCATCCATGGGAAAGGGCTGGGAGTGCAGCGGCGCATCGTCGCGGCGCTGCTCGCGCGGCACCCCGCCGTCGCCGCCGTCGCTCCGGCGCCCGCCGATCGCGGGCACTACGGAGCGACGCTCGTTCGCCTGCGCCCGGCGGGCTAGCGCATGCCCGGCGTGAAGGCGTCGATCGAGCGTTGCAGGAGATCGCGCGCGTATTCGTAGTTGTGCACGCCGTCGCTGCGGTCGCGACTCACGAAGCGCCAGTTGAACTGCGCTTGCTGGAAGACGGCCGTGGCCGAATCCGCGGGCGTCGCCGAGGCAAGCTCGCTTTCAAGCGTCTGCAACAACGCGCGAATTTCCGTGCGCTTGGGTTCCGCCCACGCGAAGTCCGTGTCGTTCGCTTGGGGATGGCACGCCATGCAGCCCGCCGGCCGCGCGAGAAAATCGTGCGAGCGTTGCGGGTCCGCAGCCGGGTAGTGGCAATCCTCGCAGCCCAGACGCAAGACCTGCTGATGCGGCGTCGACGACAGCGGGCCGGGCGCCAGGTTCTCGAATCCTCCCGTTCCCGCGAGCATCTGCGTCTGCGGCGAGTGGGGATCGCGCGGGTAGGAGTTGCGTTCGTCCGAGTGGCAGGCCGCGCACACCCGGGCTTCGGGCGCGCGCAGATCGGCGCGCTGCTCCGTCCCATGAGGATCGTGACAGGCCACGCAGGTGACCGGCATGGGATCGGCGGAGATGGGAACCAGATGGCCGTCCATGCGCGCGATGAACCCTTGCGCGGTGTGGCAACCGCTGCACACGAGCTGGCCGGTATCGACGCCGAGGGGGATGGATGCGTGCGCTCCGGAGGCCCATTCGCTCATGTAGGCGGGCCCCTGCGGGTGCGCGGCGCTCGCATAGGATTCGTGGCATTGCGCGCAGCCGCGCGGGTTGTGCATCCGATCGGCCGCATAGAGGGAATCGTTCACCGAGAGCGCGAGGTGATCGTCCGGAATCGAACCATAACGGTCGGCCATCGGGCCGTGGCAGTTTTCGCATTGCACCCCGGCCAGCCGCGCGACCGGGACCTCGTCGTAGCCTCCGTTGTTGAGCGGCCATTCGTTGGCGGCCTGGTCTCCGTATCCCACCGTGTGGCATTGCGCGCAGCCGTCGGGCGTGTATTCCGGGTGCTGCTCGACCGCAGCAAAACCGCGCGCGTGGCGCGTCTCGATCCAGGTGTCGTACGCGTCCCCGTGGCTCTTCGTGCCATGGCACTCGAGCCCGCAATAGGAGGCTCCCGTGTAGGAGGGCAGGTGGCGGGGCAGGTAGGTCGCCACCGAGAGCGTCACGCTCAACGCTTTGCTCTCATTCTGCGCGTTGCTCGCGACCACGCGGATTTCCGCGAGCCCGCTCACATCGGGCGCTTTCCAGGCGGCGTAGCTGCCGTCCGTGACCGTGAAGGTCCCCACGCTCGCAGACCAGGCATAGCTCTGCCCGGCCGCATCCGGAAGCGCCCACAATCCGACCTCACCGCCCAGCGCGAGCGAGTCGGCCGTGCGATAGATCTCGTCCAGGCGGATTCCCGAAGCCGGGCAGACGGGACACGATTTCTCCTCCTCGCATCCGCCGGCCAGAAACGCGACCGCCAAGCTGAGAAACGCCGCAAGGACCATCGCGCCCTTGGGCGGCGACGGTTTCGCGAAGCGGACAATGCGCGAAGAGCGAGCGTCCATACGATTCCTCTGTGTCGATGACGACCTTGCGAGAGCGACCATCGTGCCAGGGCGAGAGGCTCATCTCAAGCCAGGATGCGCGGCTGGTCTCCGATGCCAGGCGAGGCGCCCCTCATGAAAGCGCGGGATCCCTAGCGAGAACCGGCCCGGGGAGGAAATCGTTCCCTGCCTTGGCTTCGGCAGGGGGCTGAGAATCCACGCGGACAGGCCGGTTTTCCGGCACCCTGCTGATTTCGTGCTTCTTTCGACCCCGGATGCGGGGCAGTAGTATCGTGCGGCGAGGCTGGCGATGCGCGCGCGAACCGGGATGTCGCCCGCAGGATTCCGAGAGGCAGGCGGGGGGCGCAAACGAATGAATCGGCCGGACCCGGATCAGGGCTTCGAGCCGGTCGACCACACGGCCGATCGCGCCTTGCGCGTATGGGCGCCGGATCTGGAATCGCTCTTCCTCCAAGCGGCGCGCGGGCTCGCCTCGCTGTTGACCGATCCCTCGACCGTTGAGCGCCGGGAGCGGCGCTCGATCGAGCTTGCGGGCATCGACCGGGAAGAGCTGCTCGTCGCGTGGTTGGGAGAGATTCTCTACCGCCACGATGCGGAGCATCTTCTCCTCGCGCACTTCGATGCCGTTCACATCGAATGCGAGGAGGAGGAATGCCGCTTGCGCGCCGTGGCCTTCGGGGAAGCGCGCGATCCCGCGCGGCATTCCGGCGGGACATCCGTGAAAGCGGCGACCTATCACGGATTGCGTGTGGTTCCCGACGAAGACGGACGCTACGCGGTCACGATCGTGTTCGATGCTTGAGCGCGCTCCTTGAGGGCCTTCTTGTTGTGCGCCGGCGATGCCCGTGGCGCGTGCCGTTGACGCCGGCGGCGCCATCCGCCGCTGCCCCCAGGTGCGCCGGGAAGAATGCGAGGAGACCATGACTCCCGATCCGATTTCGCTGAACAGAATCGACGAGCACCTCTGGGAAGTCCCCCGCGAGGGCGCCATGCGCGTGCCGGGGCGCGTCTACATGAACGAGGCGATGGTCGATCACGTGCGCAACGAAGGCGGTCTCGCGCAGGTCCGCAATGTCGCCCACCTTCCCGGCATCGTCGGCTACTCGCTTGCCATGCCCGACATCCACTGGGGCTACGGGTTCCCGATCGGAGGCGTGGCGGCGACCGATCCGGCGGCGGGCGGCGTCATCTCGCCGGGGGGAGTGGGCTACGACATCAACTGCGGCGTGCGCGCGGTCACGACCGGCATCCAGATCGCCGACGTGCGCGATAAGCTCGAGCGTATGCTCCATGCGCTCTTCCATCACATTCCCACGGGAGTCGGCTCTTCGGGTGCGATCGAGAACGTGCCGAGAAAGACGCTCCATCATGTGATGGAAAAGGGTGCGCGCTGGGCGATCGAGCAGGGATACGGGTCGCAGACCGATCTCGAGCGCACCGAAGAGGGCGGCTGCCTCGCAGGCGCGGATCCTTCCATGGTGAGCGAGCGGGCGCACGAGCGGGGACGCGAGCAGCTCGGCACGCTGGGTTCGGGGAATCACTTCGTCGAGATCGACGTCGTCGAGGAGATCTTCGACGAGGAAGCGGCCGGCGAGTTCGACTTGCGCGCGGGACAGATGGTGCTTCAGATCCACACCGGCTCGCGGGGATTCGGCCATCAGATCTGCGACGACTACTTGAAGGTGATGGCTCGCGCTGTCCGCCGCTACTCGATCGAGCTGCCCGACCGCCAGCTCGCGTGCGCGCCGGTGGAATCGGAGGAGGGGCGCAGCTACATGGCGGCGATGGCCTGCGCGGCCAATTACGCCTGGGCGAACCGGCAGACCATCATGGCGCTGGCCGAGCGCGCGTTGCTCGCGGCCTTGCGCATTTCGCCGCGCGATCTCAAACTCCGCCTGCTGTACGATGTCTGCCACAACATCGCCAAGCTCGAGGATCACGAAGTGGGGGGAAAGACCCGCAGGCTCTGCGTGCATCGAAAGGGCGCCACCCGGGCCTATCCGCCCCGCAATGCCCCGAACCCCTGGCGGACCGGGCAACCCGTTCTGGTGCCTGGAGATATGGGATCGGAATCGTACGTCTGCGTGGGGCAGCCGGCATCCTTGCAGGCGACCTTCGGGTCGACCTGCCACGGGGCGGGACGGGTCCTCTCGCGCAAAGAGGCGACGCGCCGCTTCGGCGGCCGCGATCTGATCGGGGAGATGCGCGCGCAAGGGATTCTCGTTCTTGCGAAAGAGCGGGGCACCGTGGCCGAAGAAATGAGTGGGGCCTACAAGGATGTGGGGGAGGTCGTGGAGGTCGTGCACGAAGCGGGACTCAGTTGCAAAGTTGCCCGCCTGCGCCCTCTCGCGGTCATCAAAGGTTGATGGGGCAAGTCGTGCGAACGGCCGGTGCGTGCGTCGCGGTCAGATGAGTTGCAGTCACGATAACAGGAGGGTCGCGTGAGCGGACCGATGAAGCCCGTGGACGAACAGGTTGCGATCCTGATGCGCGGAACGCGCTTCGCCGACGAGACGGAGGAATGGGGCCGTCTCGAGACCGACGGGCGAGGGTTGCGCGCGCAGATGCAGGCGGAACTGACCGAGAAGCTCAAGCTCGGCCGGCCGCTGCGCGTCTACCTGGGCGTCGATCCCACCGGCACCGAACTTCACGTCGGGCACTTCGTTCCCTTGCAGAAGCTGCGCAAGTTCCAGGATCTCGGCCATCAGGTGATCTTCCTGATCGGCGACTACACCGCGCAGATCGGCGACCCGAGCGGACAGGCGGGGGAGCGCCGCCGCTTCCAGCACGAGGAAGTGCTCGCGTTGGCGCGCACCTACGCCGATCAAGCCTTTCGCATTCTCGATCGCGAGCGGACGGAAGTCCGCTACAACGGCGAATGGCTCGCCAAGCTCACCTTCGCCGATTTGATCGAGCTCGCGAGCATCTTCCCCATGAAGCAGATCATTGCGCGCCGCGATTTCCAGCAGCGCATGGAGCGGGGCGAGTCGTTGCGCTTCCATGAGGCGCTCTACGCGCTCATGCAGGGCTACGACGCTTACGCGCTGAAATGCGACGTGCAGGTGGGCTCGTACGACCAGCACTTCAACATGCTCGCCGGCCGCGCGATTCAGGAGCATTTCGGCGACAAACCCCACGCGATGATCACCAACCCGATCATCATCGGCACCGACGGGCGGAAGATGTCGAAGTCCTACGGCAACACGATCAACATCAACGACGCGCCCTTCGACATGTACGGGAAAACGATGCGCATCGCCGACGAGCACTTGCCCGAGTACCTCGAGCTGACGAGCTCGCTTGCGCCCGCGGAGCTCGACGCGCTTCTGGCGCAAGTGCGCGCGGGCGGCAATCCGATGGACGTGAAAAAGCGCCTCGCCTTCAATCTGGTCGAGCAGTACCACGGCCATGCGGCCGCCGAAGGGGCCGCCGAGAAGTTCCGCCAGGTCGTCCAGGAGAAAGAGGCGCCCGAGGCAGTGCCCGAAGTGCGCGTGCCTTCCGCCTTGCTGAGCGCTTCCTGGGTCGATCTGCTCGCCGCCCTCTCGCTGACCAAGTCGAAAGGCGAAGCGCGCCGTCTCATTCAGCAAGGCGGCTTCTACGTGGAGCAGGAGCCGGTCGCGGACGGAGATGCTCCCGCGAGCATTCCGAATGAAGGCGTTCTCATCCGGCTGGGGAAGAGGCGCTACCACCGGCTCGTGCGGGAGTGAGAGCGGGCGTCTCCAGGGTCACGGCCGCGTGTCTCCTCCCAAAAAGCGGACCAACTGGCGCTTCATGGGTATATTCGACCGGAGCAGGATCTCGCTCTCGTCGGATCCGAAGACTCGCAGCAGCCTCAGGACCAAGAACTGCACGAGCGTCGATCCCGCGAAGGCCGCGATCACTTCCAGAGGCCGGTCGAACCGTTCGCGCCAGAGCCACAGGGGGAGAATCACGAGGGAGCCCACGAAAACCTTCGCGAGCAGAAACCACGGCACGCGAAGCCCCGGAACGATCCGGACGGTGTACGCATACTGCAGGATCGCGCTGACGAGCAGCGCGGTGCCGGATGCCGCCACGCCTCCCCACATGCCGTAGCGCGGAATGAGGAGAAGATCGAGCGCGACGTTCACGAGCGCGCCTGCTCCCGCCAGAAGCAAGTTCGCCCGATTGCGTTCGCGCACGAAGAGCCCCATGCGCAGCGGCGCGCCGAAGAATCCCAGCACCAGCACGAGGAACAGCGCCTGGCAGACCGGGATGCCCGGATTCATCTGGGTCCCGTACATCACGCGATACAACTGTCCGCCGAAGATCGCGCCCGTGATCGCGACCGGTAGGACGAGGATGAAGATCAGGCGGAAGTAGAGCTGCAGGCCTCGCGCGAGATGCTCCTGCTTGCGGGCGTGCACTTCGGTGAGTCCGCCGAGAATCACCGGCCACATGGCCAGCGGGACGAACTCGAGCGCCATCTGCGCGAGATTGTAGGCCGCGTTGTAGAAGCCGACGACTTCGGGCGGATGGTAATGCCCGATGATCAGCGTCTCCGACGAGCGCCACACGATCTGGCTGATCAGCCCCGTCGCGGCGACGGGGATCGCGTACGCGAGCAACCGCCGGGTCGGCACCTGCCGGGAGACGGGAGGCGCGGTCGCGTCGAAGGGATCCATTTGAGGCGCGTTCTTCCTGCCGGGAAGAATCCGCGCCATTCCGGGCAGCAGCAGCAGCAGCCCGAGCGCGAAGCTGGCCGCCACGACCCACAGCACGCCCGTCACTTCGAGGCGGCTTGCGCCCGCCGCGGGCGTCTCGCTTCGCATCAAGAGAAGCAGCAGGCCGATGAGCGTAAGTTTTTGGGCCACCGAGGCGACGGCCAGCCAGACCATGCGGCGCAGCGCGGTGTAGACATTGACCACCAGGCCCCAAACCGTTTCGCCGATCAAGAGGCCGACGCCGAGGGGAAGAATCGTATGCAGATCGGCGTGCTGCAGGTCTCCGATCGGCCCGCGCAGCAAGAGGGCGAGGCCGACGAGCACGATCCAGCTGACGAAGTGAAAGCCTGCCGCTCGCCAGATCAGCGAGCGCGAGCCGGGCGAATCCTGTTGCACGCGCAGCTCGGGCAGAAAACGTAGGATCGCCTGGGCCGTGCCGAGGCCGATCACCAGGGAGACGAAGTGCGCGATGTTCAGATAGATGCTGTAGACGCCGTAGAGGTCCTTGCCGAGGCCGCGCACGATCATGATGTTCGAGCCGATCGCGAGAATCGTGACGAGCACGCGCGCGACGAGGCTCCACAGCATCGCGCCCGGCACCTCGCGGGCCGTGTCGACCGCGGCATGGTTCGGAGAAGCGCTCATCTCCGGCTCCGTCGTCGGGTCATGTTCGCGTCCGTCCTCGCATCGTCTTGCGCTTCCTGGCCGCCACTCATCCGGTCCGCGCCGCGCGACGGCGGCCCCTGCGGTGCGCCGTCATTTCGCTCGCGCTCCCGGGTCGCGTTCCCGCAGGGCGCGTTGAAACGCCGCATCGAGATCCGCCGCGGTCTGGCGGACATCGCCATGCGCTTCCACGAAGGCGCGCGCCGCCCTTCCCAAGCGGTCCGCCTCTTCGCGATCGTCGCACAGTCGCAGCATCGCGTGCGCGAGCGCCTCCGCCGAACGCGGCGGGACGAGCAGGCCGGTTTCGCCGTCGCGCACGAATTCGGGCACTCCGTCCACATGGCAAGCCACGATCGGAAGCGAAGCGGCCATGGCCTCCAACAACACCAGGGGCAGCCCCTCGGTGAGCGAAGGCAGCGCGAAGAGGTCGCTCTCTCGCAAGAGCGCGGGCACATCCCCGCGGAAGCCGAGAAAGCTGACCGTGCCGGTCAAGTTCCGCTCAGCCGCTTGCCGTTCGAGATCCTCGCGCAAAGGGCCATCTCCCGCGATCCAGAGGAGCGCATCGGGATGGCGAGCGACGAGGGCAGGCATCGCTTCCAGTAGGTGAGCGACGCCTTTGCGCTCGACCAGCCTGCCGGCGAAGGCGATCACCGGGCTCCGCCCTGCCGGAACATGGCCTTCCCGTTTCGCCGCCGCGGGGAGGTCGATGCCCTCATAGCAGACGTCGACCGGCCGCCGGATTCCTTGTCGATGCAGATCTTCCGCCAGCGAGCGGCTGACGGCGAAGATCCGCAGCGCGCGATTGCCCAGGCGCAGATCGCGCGCGGCCAGCGTGGCGCGCGTGCGCGCGTGCGCGATGACGGGCGTTTTCGTCCAGCGCGCCGCCCGAAAGGTGGCCGCTTGCACCACGAACGTGTTGTTGCAGTGCACGAGGGCATAGCGTCCGGCGGCGATGATGCGCGCGATGCGGACCGCCAGCGGGAGTTCGCGCCGCCATTCGCCCGCAGCCCAACGGGCCGCGCGGACCGCGGGCCGGGCGCCGGGCACGCGGCGCGCCGCGCGGCGCGGCCAGGAGGCGGAAGCGCGCGCGTGCTGCGCATCGGAAGAGGCGGCATCCCAATGCGCGGGTGCGGGGCAATCCAGGCAGAAGAACCGGCGGCTGTGCGCGCGCACGGCGTCGAGCCCGGGGACATCGCACAGGAAGAGCGTGTCGTGGACGAATCGGGAAGGGTCCGCGTGGACGAGATAGTTCTGCAAGGCGAGCGTCGAACCTCCGAATGTCGGTCCGGCTTCGACATGCAGGATCGCGGGGGGCGCCTCGGTTTCCGCCCGCTCGCGAGGTGGTTCCATTCGCACCCGCCGCCCCTCTGCCATACGCGGCCATGAACGCGCCGCGGACCGCTTCGAGCCTCTCGCCGCTTCATGAAACGGTCGATTCTTGCCCGCGGAATCGCGCGCAGGCAATCGGAATCGTCGCACGGCCGCGCGCGGCCGCCGGCTCTTCTCGACGACCCTGCTGTGCACCGCAGGAAGGAAGAAGATACAAACCCCTCTGCCTTGCACGGTTCGATAGTGCTATCCTGTTCTGCTCCGTGAATCGAAAGCAGGGCGCGGGTTGGACGGCCTCGGCGGGGCTCGGCCCGGCTCGGCCCGGAACGGATCACGAACCGGTGCCGGCTTCGGCCCGCTTTCTGTGCGGAGCGCGGCGATCGCAGCCAGGCAAGAGACCTGGCTGCGTTCCGATGAGGCATTGGGCTGGCTGCCGGAAGCCGTCAGGCTTTCCGGGCGGCCATGAGCGGAGACCTCAGGCAGACGGAATTTCGGGCACCGCCCGATCACCGGCTCCTCCCGGAGAGGGAATCGTTATCCATGGATTATCGTGCGGTCGGCTTCATGTGCGGGCTCGAGGTGCACCAGCAACTGCTCACCGAGCGCAAGATGTTCTGCCGCTGCCCGGCCGGCAGGTACACCGAGACGCATGACGGCACGGTTTTGCGTCACATGCGGCCCACGCTCTCCGAGCTCGGCGAATACGACGGCACCGCGCTCATGGAGTTCAAGACCAGGAAGAACATCATCTACCTGCTGAACAAAGAGAATGTCTGCACCTACGAGATGGACGACACGCCGCCCTTTCTCGTGAACCAGCAAGCCATCGACATCGCGATCGAGCAGTGCCTGATGCTCGGCTGCGACATCGTCGACGAGGTGCACATCGCCAGGAAGCAATACCTCGACGGGTCCATTCCCACCGGCTTCCAGCGCACTGCGATCGTGGGCGTCAATGGACGGCTGCCGTTTCGCGGACGCCAGATCAGCATCACCCAGGTCAGCGTCGAGGAGGACTCCTGCCGCGAGGTGTCGGACAAAGGCCACTTGATCGTCTGGCGCGCCGACCGGCTCGGCATGCCGCTGATCGAGACCGTCACGGGGCCCGACCTGCAGACACCGGAGGAAGTGGAGGCAGCGATCCTGCTCGTGGGCCGGGTTTGCCGCAGCACCGGTCATGTGCGGGTGGGAATGGGCGCGAGCCGCCAGGACATCAATGTGTCCGTCCGCGGCGGGCGCAGAGTGGAGATCAAGGGCGTGCCGCAAGCCGGCTGGGCGCCGCGCCTCGTTCACGGCGAGGCGGTCCGCCAGGTGAACTTGCTGAAGCTCCGTGACGAGCTCCATCGCCGGGGCTTCACCTCGCCGGAGGCCCTGGCCATCGATCATCAGGATGTCACCGACTTGTTCTCGGCCTCGCAGCTCGCCACCCTCCGCCGCGACAACTGGGAACGCTGGATGGCGGAGGAGGCTCGCCGGCCGGGGTTCGAGCTCGGCGCAGGCCCCTTCACCGTGCGGGCCGTGCTGCTGAAGAACCTGCTGGGCACGCTGCAATGGCCCACGCAGCCCGACCTCACCTTCGCGCATGAGCTCGCCGGCCGCGTGAGAGTCATCGCCGGCCTCGACCAGCTGCCGATCGTCTACCACAGCGAGAAGTGGCCGGATTACCAGGGCTCGCTCCAGGAAGTGCGACGCCTGCGAGGGCGTCTCTCGTGCGGGCCCGATGACGGCATCGTCGTGGTCTGGGGCCCCGAAGAAGACACGGTGACGGCGGCCAACGAGGTGCGCCTGCGTTACGCGGACGCGATCCTCGGCGTGCCGAACGAAACCAGGCAACCGTTCGTGGACGGCAGCACCGATTTCGAGCGGATTTTGCCCGGGCCTGACCGGATGTATCCCGACACGGACAGCCCGCCGACGCCGGTCACGCGCGAGCGGGTCGAGAAGCTGCGCGCGCCGCTTCCCCCGCGCCCATGGGACCGTGAAGCGCGGTACTCGGCCGCCGGCGTGCCGACCACCACGATCCACTATCTAATTCGCCGCGGAGGAGCGCGTCTCGTCGACGATGTCGTCGCGAAGGCCGGCGCCGACTTGCGCACGGCCTGTTTCTTCTTTGGGGAGCGCTTGAAGGGATTGCGTCGCAGGGGCGTTCCGGTGGACGGAATCGGCGTGGAGCGATGGCGCGAGATGTTTGCCGCCGCTTGTGAGCGACCGGTCCTGTGGGAAGCGTGGATTCGCCTGGTTCGCGCGATGGCCTCCGACTCCACGATGACGGTCGAGGAAATCGTTCGAAAGGACGGGCTGGGCGAGGAACCGCCCGACTGGAAGGCGTCCGTCGCACCGGCCGCGGCCTGCGCGCTGCGCGATGCCTGCGGCGACGGCGATCGCGCCGGGCGGCTCCTCATGTGCAGGTTGATGGAACAGCTTCGGGGCAAGGTGCCGGCTCGGATCGCAAGTGCGGCAATGGCGGCGGAAATCGGCCGGCACGCCGGTCATCAAAGCGGGGTGGCTCGTGAGCAGTGAACGCGACGAACTCAAAGGCTACAAGGGGCTCGCGCGGCAGCGCCTGTCGGAGTGGGGAGTGCGCGTCTGGAGCGACGTGCAGGTGACGAACGACGCGGGGAGCTTCTTCGAAGGCGTCATCCTCCCGCGAAGCGAAACGCTCGACGATCAGCATCTCGTGCTGAAGCAGAAGACGGGATACAACGTCGGGCTTCATGTGAACCGGATCACGAGCATCAAGGAGGTGGGCTACAAGGAGGCCGTCTACAAGATCCCCGAGAAGGAATTCCCGGTCCGGCCGAACCTGCCCAAGGTGACCCTGCTCGGAACCGGCGGCACGATCGCCTCGCGCCTCGACTACCGGACCGGCGCGGTGATCCCGGCCTTTACGCCCGGCGAGCTCTACGGCGCGGTGCCCGAGCTGGCCGATATCTGCAACCTCACCACGCGAAAACTCTTCGGCGTGTTCTCGGAGAACATGGCGAAGGAACAATACATCGCGCTCGCCAAAGCGATCGGCAAGGAGATCGAAGAGGGCGCCGAGGGGATCGTGATCGGCCACGGCACGGACACGATGGGACACACGGCCGCGGTCCTCTCCTTCATGGTGCAGGACTCGCCGGTGCCGATCGTGATCGTCGGAAGCCAGAGGTCGAGCGACCGGCCGTCGAGCGACGCGGCCCTCAACTTGATTCACTCCGTGCGCGCGGCCGCCTATGGCGACATCGCCGAAGTGCAAATCTGCATGTTCGGCCCGACCTCGGATCGCCACGGCCTGCTGCACCGGGGCACGCGCTGCCGCAAGATGCACAGTTCCTACCGAAGCACCTTCAGAACCGTCGGCGACATCCCGCTGGCGGTCGTCTCGCGCGACAGCTTCACCTACGCCACGAGCGACTACCGGCGCCGCGACCCCAGCCGGAAGGTGAAAGTGGACGCCGTCTATGACGACCGGACGACGATTCTCTACTACTACCCGGGCATGCACGCCGACCTCGTCGACGCGCTCGTGGAGAAGGGCTATCGCGGGATCGTCATCGCGGGTACCGGCCTCGGCCATGTGAACAAGCCGCTCTATCCCGCCCTGAAGCGCGCGATCGAATCGGGCGTCCACGTGGTAATGACGGTCCAGACGCTCTGGGGCTTCGTCCAGATGTACGTCTACGACACTGGGCGCGACCTTCTGGACATCGGCATCGTTCCGCTCGAGAACATGCTCCCGGAGACGGCGCTCATGAAGCTCTCCTGGGTGCTCGGCCATACCCACGAACACGACGAGGTCATGCGCCTCATGCGTCACCCCTACTCGCACGAGATCACGGAGCGCGAACCTCATAACGGCTACCTGATCATGCAGGGAGGCCTGGCCGAGACCGACGAGTTCGTGGCGAAACACTGGAAATAGCGCGAACGGCAACGCGGTCCGCGCCGGGACGCGCGCAGGCCTGCCGGGCGCCCAATCGCCTGCTAGAGTTCCTTGAGGATGCGAATGACTTCGCCTTCGGTCGTCGCTTCCATGAGGGCGCGACTGGGATCGCGGAAGGAAAAGGCTTCGGCGATCTGCTTGTAGATGCGCAGATACTGCACATCGTCGTACGGCGGGGCGACGAGCACGAAGAAGATGTGCGCCGGCTCGCCGTCGAGCGCGTCGAAAGGCAGGCCCGAGGTCGAGCGCGCGAAGCCGATGATGAACTCGCGCGCCTCGCGGGTGCGCACATGCGGGATCGCGACTCCCTGGCCCAGTCCGGTGGTCGCCTTCTTCTCGCGATTGATGAGATCGGCGCGCAGCCGCTTCTCGCTGCCGATGCGGCCAGACATCGCCATCAGTTCGGCAAGCTCCCCGATGACCGCTTCCTTCACCTGCCAGACGAGGCGCGGCCGGTCGGCCTCCTCTTCCGGTTCGGGAAAAGGAGTCGTGCGGAGCTCCAGACGAATGCACTCCGGTCGTATCAAGCGGGCCAGATTCATGCGCGCCTGCCGGCCGCCGATTTCGACGACGGCCCCTTGCGTTGCGGAACGAGTCGCGAACACGAGTTCGCGCGCCTTGCGTCAGCCCGGCGCCCTTTCGAGAAAGGCGCCCTGGGTTAGCTGAAGCGTCCGAGCAAGCGGGGGATATCGATTTTCGGACCCGAATCGTCCAGCTCGCGCCCGCGCGTTCCGCCCTGCCTCTGCAACATTTCGACGAATTCGGGACGCTCCTCCTGATAGAGGAGCCCCGTGTACATTTGCTCGGGATCGGTGGCCATGAGATAGGCCTGCCGCGGATCGGAGTGATCGTAATCCGGCGGCAGCTCCTTGATGCTCTCGGCGATCGCGTCGAAGCCGCAGTTCTTGCCGAAGGTCACGCAAGGAGTGAGGGCCTGCACGAGGGAGAAGCCCTTGTGCCGCACCGCGCCGACGATGAGCGCCTGCATTTCCTTCATGCGCGTGCTGTATCCGCGGGCGACATAGGTTGCGCCGTAGGAAATCGCCAGCCCGGCCGGATTCATCGGGTACTCGATCACTCCGTGTGGAGAAGTCTTCGTCCAGATGCCGCGCGGAGTAGTGGGAGAGGTCTGGCCCTTGGTGAGTCCGTAGATGCGGTTGTCGAACAGCACGTAGGTGACGTCGATGTTGCGCCGCACCGCGTGCGGAAAATGCCCCGCGCCGATCGAGAGCCCATCGCCGTCGCCACCGGCGACGATCACCGTCAGGCGCGGGTTGCCCATCTTCACGCCCAAGGCGACCGGTAGCGCGCGGCCGTGCACGCCATGGAATCCGTAGGAGCGCACGAAACCGGGCAGGCGGCTCGAGCAACCGATGCCGGAAACGACCGCCAGATTGTCGGGATCGATCGCCAATTCCGCGAGCGCGTTCATGAGCGCGTTCAGCACGCCGTAGTTGCCGCACCCCGGGCACCAGATCGGCTTGATGCGGCCCTTGTAATCCTTGGCGGACAGCGGCGCGCCGTTGGGCTCGACGGTGGCGGTTCCGGGAACCTGGTTGGCCGGGGCATCAGACATAGTTCGCGACCTCCTCGATCTTGCGCAACACCTGATCGGGCGTGAAGGGCAGCCCGTCGTATTTGTTCAACAGGGTCGGCTGGAAATGATAATGGTGCGTCAGGAACCGCGCGTATTGCCCGCTGAAGTTCTCTTCGATCACCAGGATGCGTTTGTGTCCCTCGATGAACGGCCGGATGGTGAGATCGTTGTGAGGCAGAATCATGCGCGGAAAGATCGCCGAGGCGTTGATCCCGCGCCGCTCGGCGCGCGCGACCGCTTCGCGCACGACGCCCGCCGTCGCTCCCCAGCCGATCACGCCCACTTCTCCGCGGAAGGTGCCTTCCTCGGAGGCGATGCGGGCCGCTTCGTCGTCGGTGGTGGCGTGGAAGCGCTGCGTATGCCCGTCCGCCTTGAAGGCGAAGACCCCGCCGTACTTCCGATCGAGATTGCGCAGCTTGCGAAAACGCTTCTGCACCATCTCCACGCGATTGCCCGGCTCGTGCGCGGGACCGCCATGGTCCCAGTGCTCGAGTCCCGTCACCATGTGGGCCCCGCCCGGATCGCCGGGCAGCGCCCGCGGCGAGATGCCCGTGTCGGTGAGCTCGAATCGCCGGTAGCCGCCGGGCCAGACCTTCTTGGGACGCGCGACCGCGGCGATGGGGGTTTCCTCGAGCAGCTTGCGCGGCAGGGTCGCGCGCCGGTGCCCGAGCGCCTGCTCCGAGAGCACGATCACCGGCACCTGATAGGACTCCGCGATCTCGAAGGCGCGGCGCATGACATTGAAGCAATCGCGAATCGAAATCGGCGCCATCACTACGCGCGGGAACTCGCCGTGCCCGCCGTACAGCGCCATGTGCAAGTCCGATTGCTCGGTCTTGGTCGGCAGCCCCGTGCTCGGCCCGCCACGTTGCACATCGACGATCACGACCGGAAGCTCGGTCATGGCCGCCAAGCCGAGCACTTCCGCCATCAGCGACAGGCCCGGCCCCGAGGTGGCCGTCATCGCGCGCACGCCGCTGAAGGAAGCGCCCACCGTCGCGGCCAGCGAGGCGATCTCGTCTTCGGCCTGGTACATCGTGCCGCCGACCAGGGGAAGCTCATCGGCCAGCAATTGCATGATCTCGGATGCGGGCGTGATCGGATATCCGCTGAAGAAACGGCAGCCCGCGTACAAGGCGCCGAGCGCGATCGCGTCGTTGCCGCTCATCACCAGGTGGCCGTCGCCGGAGATCTCGGGCACGGTGAGCGGATCGCGCTTGGAGACATGCTGCTGAACATATTCGCGGCCGGCGGCGAGGGCGGCGACGTTCGACTCGATGACTTTGTCGCCCTTCTGCCGGAATTGCCTGCGGACGAGCGCCTCGGCGTGTTGCGGAGGAAACCCCAGGATCGCGCCGATGACCCCGAGCGCGACCATGTTCTTCGAGCGCTTCTCGCCGATCTGCTCCTGCGCGATCTTGCTGATCGGCACGACATAGATCGGGCCGCCCGGCCAGTCGGCGAAGCGCGTCGCGCGATCGGTCTTCTCGGGATCGCCGTCGATGATCAGGATCGCTTCGCTGCAGACGGTGGCCTTGTACTGGTGATAGGCGAGATCGTTGAAGGCGACGAGTACATCCAGCCGGTCGCCCGGGTTGAAGACGCTGTCGACCCCCAGGCGGATCTGCACGTACGATTGCCCGCCGCGCACTTCCGCCGGAAAGGTCATCGTGCTGCTGATGTGCAGATTCGCGCGGGCGCCCACCTGGGTGAGCAGTTCCCCCGTGACCACCACGCCCTCGCCTGCGTCGCCGCTGATGCCGATCACGAAATCGTCGCGTTTCATGGACTGATCCTTCGCCTGCGCTCTCGGGTCCTCTGAGGATCGCCGATTGCCGTTGTGACGAGAACGAACTCCCTTCGATCGAAAAGCAGAGAAGTATACCGGATTCGAGGGCGGGATCAAGCTCCGTGGTGGGGACCCGTTGGGGCCGATTCCCGAGCATCGGGGCCCTGTTTCCGGCCCCCAGCCGGCCTGAAACGACGCGCTTTTCCGATCCCCGGCGCTTTCCGGGGGCCGCCGGCACTTGGCATCCCGCTGTCGACCCGGCCACTTCCCCGACGCCGGCCACACTTCCCCGATCCCGGGTTGAGTGTTTCTCCTAGCCCCTGTCCTCTTTCCCCCGATTCCCCGCCCGCTTCCCTGTTCTGCTAAGTGCTCGCGATTGGAAAATGGGATCAGGAAGACGCTTCCGAGGTCTTCATCCAAGAGAGGCGGCATGGCACGAGGGGCCGACAGCGGCTGGGAAGATGAAGCGCGCCAGAAGACGATGGGTCCACTCAGCGCTTGAAGAGTTTCACCGGGCCGGCCTGGGCAGGGCCGCCGCGCTTGTCCGCCGAGGAGACGATGTCGGCGAAGCTCGTGCTCTTTCCGAGGCGGGCGAGGCTCTCGTCGATCTGAAGCAGGATGCGCTCCACTTCTCGCAGTCCCGGCTTGTGCATGCCATTGGGCGTGGATGTTCCCGTCATGCGCAGGCACTCGATCACATCGTGCACCGTCAGGCTTTGCGGATCGCGGGCGGGAACGAGGCCGCCTTCGCCGCGATCGCGAGTGCGCACGATTTCGTGCAGCAGCTCGCCCGCCGCGAGATCGCTGACGGTGGAACGGACGAGACGCACGGCGATGTGCAGGCGCGACGAGAGCGCCGCGACCGTCGGCGCCGGCTCCCCGTCGTGATACGAGCGGCAGATCTCGGTCATGCAGATCAAGCCCGCTTTCATCCGCTCACGGAAGCTGGCCGTGACCGCGCCTTCCTCGAGCTGGAAATCGTCCGCCGCTTCGCGGGCGAAGGTGAGCAAGGCGCCGAAGAGCACGATCACCCAGCTGAGCTGCACCCATAGAAACAAGAGCGGGATGGCGACCAGCGGACCGTAGAGGGTCTGATACATGCTCGCCGAAGACAGGTAGAATCCGTAGCCCCACTTGCTGATTTCCCACAAGAGCCCCGACACCAGCGCACCGCCGAGCGCGGAGAGCACATTTACGCGCGTGTTCGGCATGATCCAATAGAGCAGGGTGAGGCCGAGGATCGTGATTCCGATCGGCAGGATTCCATAGACGGCGAATACGACGAAGCTGCCCACCGGCGCGAAGCTCTCCAAACGATCGAAAATGCTGGCGTGTTGAATCGAGGCCGTGAGCGTGACGCTAAGCGCGGTGAGGAACGGACCGAGCACGGCGATGGTCGTATAGGTGGTCAGACGCTGGATCAGGTTCCGTCCGCGCTTGATGCCCCAGATGTGGTTGAAGGCATCTTCGACGGTGGCCAGAAGGCCGAACACGCCCCCGAGCAGGAACGCGATGTTGATTCCCTGGAACGCGGTCGCGCCTTGAAAATACTTGGAGAGGAAGGCGGCCACTTGATCCTGCACGCTCGGGACGACATTGCGCAGCACAAAGCGCTGAAGGGCGAGGCGGACTTCCTCGAGGCCGCCGAAGACGCCGAGCAGGCTGAAGGCGAGGACGATGCCGGGAACCAGCGCGAAGAGGGTCGCGAGCGTCATCGCGGCGGCGCGCACCGGGATCTGGCCGCGCGGCAGGCTGCGGCCGACGACCACGATCACGCGCAGTTGCCGGTAGGCAAAACCGCGCAGACCCCTGCTGGTGCGGAAATCCTCTTCCCAGAGGCGTTCGCCGAGGAGTTCTCCCAGGCGCTTGAATCTCTGCCTCCAGGCTGTCCAATCGATGAGCGCCATGGCTCCTTTCAGAAGCCGCCGCGAGCCCGGGATAGCATTCCCGGCGCGCGGGTCAATGCGTGTCGTCCCTTTCCATCGCGTCGCTCACATCCCGGTCTTCGATCCCGTCGCCCATCTCGTCGCCATCACCCACATTCTCATCGCCCCGGTCATCGACGCGCAAAGCATCATCGCCGGAGTCATCATCGCGCTGCCCCTCATCGCCCAGGTCGTCGGCATGCAGGTCCTCGCCCGCGTCATCAGGCTCGTGCGATTCGGCGAAGGTCAGGAACCGTTTGGCTGCCGTCCGGTCGATACCCAGCAGAGTCGCCATCTGATCCAGGGAGACCAGGCGTTTCAGGTACATCGCCATCCCCAGATTCACGAAGCGCACCGGGTGATGGACCGCGTAATCCAAACACACTTCCTCCGCGCCGCGCTGCGACGCCTCTTTGGCGTCAAGGGCATCCGATTCTGCGCGGATCGCGCGCGCTTCCGTGACGGGAAGCACTCCGAGATCGGTCAGCCGGTGCAACGCGGCCGCCGATTCCACGCCGTAGTAATACGCAAGATCGGCCAGTCGAGAGAGCTTCAAGGCTTTGGGATGCACATCGAAGAGCTTCGCGCTGTGCAGGAAGTGTTCGGCCGGCATGAGGAAGGCCCGCGCGAAGAGATCCGCCCGCATTTCGGAAACGGCGAAGCCGCCGACTCGCGCGGGCGGCAACTCGCCTTGCTCGAACAAACGCCCGCCTCCCATCGCCTGGGATGCGGAGTCATCGGACGAGAGGCAGAAGCGGTTTTCGTACGGATCCACATCGGCGAGCAAGTGGCCGTATTCGTGCGCGAGGATGAAGCGCCCCGCCGGAGAATCGGGAGGCGCGAGCGAGAGAAGCGCCGGGCCGGTGGCGGCATCGAAGAGGAACGCGCCCGCTCGGGTGAGTCCTTGCGGAACGGGCCACTGAATGGCCTTGATCCCGCGATCGTCCAGGAGATCGGCCAGATCCTCGATCGGACCCCCGAGCATCTCGAAGTTCTCGCGCTCGACGCTCGCCAGCGCTTCAGCTTCGTGCACGAGATCGCCCGCATGTTCCCTGCGCACCACCGAGGCGTGCGTCGACAGATCGTAGATCACTTCGCCTTGAATGCGCCGTTCCATGTGCGCGAATCGCAAGCAGAGATGAACGAAGTGACGAATCACATCCCGTTGCGCGACCTGCAAATCATCCAGCGAGAGAAAGGTGTCAGCCAATTCGGCCGAGCGTTCCTCCCAATCCCTGGGCAGCGGCTCGAACTTGGTGCGAGCACGCCGGGCATGCGGGCGCCCGGCGCCCGGGCTGTCCCCTCGCTCCGCGACTTCCCATTCCCTGGGATCGTCTTTCGACATGCGATCTCCGATCTATCTTTCGCCGGCGTCCTGCTTCCCTGACGCCGCATCGTTGTCCGTCAGACGCTTGTGCTCGGCGGTCAACTCCCTCACGCGGCCGCGATCCACCGGCTTCCCCGCGAGCCCCGATTCTTTGAGTGAACTGCCCACCAGGAATCCGTCCGCCGCTTTCCAATAGCGTCCGAGTTGCGAAGCGCGCACGCCGCTTCCCACGATCCAGGGAATCCCCTTTACGCGGGCGCGCAGTCGCTCCAAAAGCGCGAGGTCCGCTTCCTCGCCGGTGCGCGGGCCGGTCACGATCAAGGCATCCGCCATTGCCCGCTGCTGCAGGTCCCACGCGACTTCCAGCGCATCGCAGGGCACGGGCGGGTGCGCGTGCTTGACCAGCACGTCCGCCCAGATCTGCACCTTCGCGTGCAAGGCGCTCCGGCGACGAAGAAGCTCGGCTGCTCTCCCGACGACGGGCCCCTGATCTGTCAGCATCAACCCCGAGAGGACATTCACGCGCACGAATCTCGCCCGGGCGGCGACCGCGACGGCAAGCGCCGCCTCGCCATCCGAGCGCAGCACGTTGACCCCGAGGGGAAAATCCCCCAGCCGGCGAATTCGCGCCGTGACGACCGCCATGGCGGCGACCGTCTCGGCAGGCACCCGGCCGGGGAAAAAGGGCCGGTCGCCGAAGTTCTCGACCAGCAGCCCGTGCATCCCGCCTTCGAGGTAGGCGGTCGCATCGGTGACGGCCCGCCGAACGACGCCAAGCATGCCCAGCCCGTACCCCGGCGCGCCAGGCAGGGGCGGAAGATGCACCACTCCGATGAGCGGCTTCTCGATTCCAGGTCGCTTGAGCACGAACTCTTCAACCCCGTGGGTCATCTCGGGATCGCAAGGGACGAGAACGGGATGCGGACGGAATGCCTGGCGAGGCCTACCCAATCGCTCGCACCGGCCTGTCAGCCGCAAAGCACTCCCAGGAACCCGAACCGCTGCGACCGCCGCGCGAAAAGGCCCGCGAACCGCCGCCCGCCTGTGGACAACGCAAAGGAGTGAGGTTGGGGGCGACCGGGGGGAGTCTAGCATCGGGACGGGCTTCAGGGGAAGCTCGGGCTTGTGGTTCGAAGATTCGGGTGGAATCGGGTGCAAGTATTTGGGGCGAAGTGAAGTACGCCGAAATCGGGTTCTTGAGAGGCAAACCAGGCCAAACCGGCTTCAAGTTATTCTCAGACAATTGGTTACATATCGCTTTGTCCGAATCTTCGACCCACAAGGGGTAGAACAACAAGAGGCCGGGGGCTCCCCCCGGCCTCTTCCCTCCAGGCATCGTCGCCTGTCGCTACTTCACTTCGATCCGCCGCTTGCGCGCGGCCTCCGCCTTGGGAAGCGTGACCTCGAGGACTCCGTCCTGGAAGGCCGCCTCGATCTTGTCGGGCTGCACATCACCGGGGAAACGGAGCGAGCGAGTGAACTTGCCCACGAACCGTTCCGTGCGATGGACCTGCCCGTCGGCCTTCTCCGATTCCTCCTTTCGCTCTCCCGAGAGCGTCAGCACATCGCCTTCGAAGCTGATCTCGACCTGTTCGCGGTTCATTCCGGGCAAATCGACCTTCACCGTGTAAGCGCTTTCGTTCTCCCGGACATCGAGCGCCGGCATCCAATCACATGAGGTTGCGGGAGAGAGCCCGAAGAGCTCGTCGAACATGCTCCAGCGATTCGTCAACGAAGAGTCGTCGTTGGCCCAACGGGTCGGGGTTCTCGGCGTCCAGCGTACGAGTGTCATGGTCTGACCTCCTTTTTCTTGCGGCGGCCCATCTTCGCGGCCGCCATTTGAAGCTTCATGCCTTTCTTGTTCTGACCGGGGGAGCCTCGCCTTCTGCATTCCTGCTCCCTTGGCGATATGACTACTTGCAGGCTTCATGCCAGGACGTGAGGAATGACATGGGCGCGGCGAAAAGCAGGCGCTGCTCCCGTGCAGCGGCTGGCGGGCAGGCCGCCGGGCGATCCCCTTTCCACAGGCAAATCATTACAAATGAATCATTTGTCTGACTGCACCGATGGTTCATGCGGCCATGGGAATCGACCGGCTGGGAATCGTTGGGGGACAGAGCCAATCGAAACTGGAATCAAGTCCATCGTGATGATAGACTTTATGTTTCGCATTGAAACATATCCTGTGTTGCTTTGTGAACCATGATTTCCGATCGCATCAATCTGCCGGGCGGCCGCCTTGACACCGTCGCGCACCTCTTTCTAGCCTGCTTCCAGTTTGCCTCTTGAACGAAACGAGGCATCCAGCCGCGCGCTCGTCTCGCTGCAACGCCATCCGATGAGACGAAGGAAGGCGGGATGAATGAAGGGGAGGACATCGATGCACGACAGCGCGCATAACCGGCCGGATCCCGAGCAGGCTCGCAACGCCGGCCGAGAGCGCGATCCTGAGTGCGCTCGCAACGCCAGCCGCGATCACGCTCCCGAGCGCGCTCGCCGCGAACGCCTTCCCATCGTTCTCACGATCGGCGGATCGGATCCCAGCGGAGGTGCGGGCATTCAGGCGGACCTGAAGACCGTGCACGCAATGGGCGGCTACGCGCTGTCCGTCATCACTGCGATCACGGCGCAGAGCTCACATCGTGTTTCCGGGTGGGAGGCGGTTGGTCCCGAAATCGTGGGGGCTCAGCTGCGCGCACTCGCTGAAGACTTTTCTCCCGACGCCATCAAGACGGGCATGCTCGCCAACGCGGCCACGGTTTCCACGGTCGCAGATTTCTTGAAAGACAATGGCTGGCACCGTCGCGCGCCGCTGATCGTCGATCCCGTCCTCGAGTCGACGAGCGGGCGCGAGCTGCTCGACCATGCGGGTCTGGAGGCGCTTCGCGAGAAGCTTCTTCCGCTCGCGTTTGCCTGCACGCCCAATTGGCCGGAGGCCGCTGTGCTGACCGGCGTCAAGGTCGTCGATGACGAAAGCGCCGCGCGAGCCGGGAAGGCGCTGCTCGATGCCGGCGCGCAATCGGCGATCATCACAGGAGGACATGGAGCGGGAGAGGCGAGCGTGGATGTTCTCGTGACGGCCCAAGCGACCACGCTCATTTCGCTGCCGCGCGTGCGAGGAACCGCCCACGGAACCGGGTGCGCATTCGCGAGCGCTCTCGCGGTCGGGCTTGGGCAAGGTTTCGGGATCGAAGAGGCTGCGCGCCGGGCGAAAGACCATGTCGCCCGGGCTCTCATCTCTCCCTTGCTCCTCGGCCAGCAAAGCCCGATCCTGGATCCTTTCGGCTTCCGCTCGTAAGGAGCAGGACCGCTCATCGATGGAGATGCATCACTCGTGAGAGAAATCGGCCGGCTTCATGTGCTCGTCGGCTCGGCGCGCCCGATTCCCGGGCAGGCGCCCGCTTCGCCCGCGCGCTCCACCCTGGAGATCGCCCGACTGGCGATCCAGGGCGGCGCCGATGTCATTCAGCTGCGCGAAAAGGGAGCGTCCACGCGCGAATGGATCGAGACGGGGCGCGCGCTCGTCGCCCTGGCGCGCGAGCACGATGTCCCGTTGATCGTCAACGACCGGGTGGATGTCGCCATCGCCTGCGACGCGCACGGCGTCCACCTCGGCCGCAATGATCTTCCGATTCTCCTGGCGCGCGAGATGCTCGGGCCCGATCGCGTGATCGGAGGCTCCGCGAATTCGATCGAGGAAGCGATCGCGGCCGAGCGCGCGGGCGCCGACTATGTGGGCATCGGCCCCGTCCGGCCGACATCGAGCAAAGAAGACGCGGGCGATCTCGTGCCGCTCGACGATCTTCGCGCCCTCGTCGCCAAATTGGAAATTCCGATCATCGCGATCGGCGGCATCGGGCCTGAGTCTGCGGCGGAGATCATGGGCACGGGAGTGCGGGGTCTCGCGGTCATTCACGCGGTCAACGATGCGCCCGATCCGACGGCGGCGACGGCCGGGTTGCGGGCGATCATGGAGCGCGTGCTCGAGGAGCGACGATACCCGTGGTGAGCTGCTCGCAGCGATTTCACGCGCCGGGCTGGCCTCCGGGCAAGCCGGTGGGAGAGCTCGGCGAGTTCGGACTGATCGCGCGTTTGCGCGAACAGGTGGGCCGCGCCGCGATCGGTCTCGCCCCACGCGCCGGCGCTCCCGTCACCGATGCCTTGCCCGACCGGCCGGCGGTGGTGGGCATCGGGGACGACGCGGCGGTGCTGCGCCCGCCGGCCGCATGGGACTTGCTCCTCACCTGCGACACGCTCGTCGAAGGGCGGCACTTCCGTCCGCAATGGTTGAGCGCACGAGAACTGGGCGCGCGCGCGGCCGAAGTGAACTTGAGCGACATCGCCGCGATGGGCGGACTGCCGGAGGCGGCGCTCATCTCGCTGGGATTGCCCCCCGAGCTGTCGGTGGAAATGATCGATGAGATCTACACCGGGCTGCTCGACGCGCTCAGCGTGCACGGAGCGCGCATTATCGGCGGCAACATCGCGCGCACCGAACGGCTGCATCTGGATGTCACCTTGATGGGCCGCGTGGAAAAGGGCACCGGGCTCTTTCGCAGGAATGCAAAAGCGGGCGACATTCTCTTCGTGACGGGCCACCCGGGACGCGCGGGCGCCGCGCTCGCCGCGCTCTCCGCCGAGGAAGGCCCGGCTGGCGAGGCGGCCGAGGCTTCGATCTGGCAGCGGTTGGCGGAACGCGAAGCGTTCGCGGAGAATCTCCGGGCGGAAGCGGATGCGGCGGCAAAGGCGTCCGCGCAAGCGCTCGGGGATGCCTCGCCGCTCGCAACGCCGGGCGCATCGACGCACGCCACCCCGGGGGCATCGCCGCTCGAACGCTCGATGGCGGAAGCCGCGCGGGAGCGCATTCGCCGCCCTTACGCGGTTCCGCGTGCACGCATCGAAATCGCGCGCTATCTTCTTCGCAATGGCATTTCCGAGTGCGCGATCGATTTGAGCGACGGGCTCGCCGGCGATGCCGCGCACCTCTGCGAAGAGAGCGGTGTGGGCATCGTGCTCGAAGAGCTCTTTCTTCCGATCCACGAAGACCTTCGTCACATCGGCGAATTGCGCGAAACCGATCCGCTCGTCTGGGTGCTCGGCCCGAGCGACGATTACGAGCTCCTCTTCACCGCTTCGCCCGGGAAGGCGGATGCCGTGTTTGCTCTTGCAGGTCTCTTCGGCGTTCCGGTGAGTCCCCTCGGGTCCGTCGTGGCTGAGCCAGGAGGGGTTCGTCTGCGCCATTCCGACGGATCGTTCAGCGAGCTCGCCGGAGGATGGGACCACTTGCGCGCCGGCGCGTGGCTCGAGAAGGACGAAGGAGAATGAGCAGTTTCATGGCGACCGAGGAATGCATCCATGCGTGAGAAGAAATCTCCAAGGCGAGTCGATCGGAGAGCGAAGATGGCATCGAGAGGCGGCAAGACGACGAAGAAGGCGATCGCCTCGAAACGGGCGCACGCGCTGAAGGTGACCGATGCGCTGAAGACCGTGACTGGGGCGCTCGAGGGCGTGCCCCTTGCGTTCGAGAACGTGGCCGACGCACTCGACCCCGACGCGAGCGCGCTCGCGCGCATCCGCCCCGAAGTGCGCGATCTCGTTCCCGACCTCGTCGCGCTGCGTCGTGATTTCCATCGCCATCCCGAGCGGGGGTTCGAGGAAGTGCGCACCTCCGCGAAAATCGCGGAGGAATTGGCCCGCCAAGGCGGCTGGAAGATCCGCGCCGGCGTCGCGAAGACGGGAGTGATCGCCGATCTCGAGACGAAAGATGCGCGCGGACCGACGGTGCTCCTGCGCGCCGACATGGATGCGCTTCGCACGCAGGAAGACAACGAGGGGCTGGCGTACGCGTCGACGAATCCGGGGGTGATGCACGCGTGCGGACACGACGGGCACATGGCGATTCTCCTCGGCGCCGCGCGCGTGCTTGCGCGTCACCGCGGCGCGATGCGAGGAGGCGTGCGTCTCGTCTTCCAGCCTGCTGAGGAAGGTCCGGGCGGCGCGGAGCCGATGATCACCGCCGGGGCGCTCGAGAATCCGCGTCCCGACGCGGCCTTCGGCCTGCATCTCTGGAGCAGGTTGCCGATCGGGTACGCGGGCGTGCGGCCGGGCCCGATGATGGCCTCTTCGGACGAGCTCTTCTTGCGCGTGCGCGGAAAAGGATGCCACGGGGCGAGCCCCCACGAAGGCATCGACGCGATTCACGCCGCGGCGCAGCTCGTCGTCGCCTTGCAGGGCATCGTGAGCCGCAACGTGAATCCCCTGCAATCGGCGGTGCTCACGATCGGAAGAATCCAGGGCGGCAGCGTGGTGAATGCGATTGCGGAGGAGGTCGTGCTCGAAGGCACCCAGCGGGCGTTTCTCCCCGAAGTGCGCGCGCTGTTGCAGCGGCGCGTGCACGAGACGGCCGCGGGAATCGACGCGGCCTGGGGCACGCGCACAAGAGTCGAGTATGTCCCCCGCTATCCCGCGCTCGTCAACGATGCTCGCATGACCGGCCTCGTGTGCGAAGAGCTGTCGGCGTTGTTGGGAGCCGATCGCATTCGCGAGTACCAGGTGATGGGCGCCGAAGACATGTCGTTCTTCCTCGCGCAGGTGCCCGGCTGCTTCTTCTTCCTGGGCGCAGGCAATCCGGCCAAGGGCGCCGCCTGGCCGCAGCACAGCCCGCACTTCAACATCGACGAGGATGCCCTTCCTTTGGGCGTGGAGCTCCTCGTGCGTCTGGCCGAGCGCTTCGTGATGCCCCCCGGTGATGTCGCGAAGACGCGCGGTGACGCCAAAACCGGCGCCGGCCGACGCGGCGCGAGAGACTCCCGCGCGCCGCGCCGCGCGCGTGAAGGAGGAGGGGCATGAAGCGCTTCTTCATCACCTTCGCCGCCGTCGTCGCCGGGCAGGTCTTCCTGATCTGCGCGGGCCTGCTGGGGATGTTCTTCTTCGTCATGTTGCTCGCCGGCGTGGGCGGGCGGCAGCCTGACATTCCGCGGCATGCGTACCTCGTGCAAGAGATTCCGACGCAGCTTCTCGAATACGATCCGCCGCGCCGCTTCCCGATCGGACGTCCTCCGGTCACGCACACCATGCTGATGGAGAATCTCGAGCGCGCGGCGCGCGATCCGCGCATCGAGGCGATCGTGCTCAAGCTCGACATCTCCGACATGGGGTGGGGCAAGATCGAGGAGCTGCGCCAGCGGATTCACGAAGTGCGCGCATCCGGCAAGCGCGTGTACGCCTATTCGCCCTTCGCGCTCAATCAGACCCTGTACCTCGCCTCCGCCTGCGATTCGATCATCGTTCCGCCCGAAGGAATCATCTGGTTCACGGGGCTCATGGCCGAGCGCATGTACATCAAGGACATGCTCGATAAGATCGGCGTCGGGGTGCAGGTCGCGCGCATTCGCGAGTACAAGGCGGCCCCCGAGATGTACGAGCGCACCGACATGTCGCCCGCGGCGCGCGAGAACGCGACCCGCCTGCTCGGCGACATCTATCAGGACTATTGCGCGGCGATCGCCGTCGATCGCGATGTCGACCTTGCCGAAGTCGCCGCCTGGATGGAGACCGGCCAGTTCGATCCCGCCTCCGCGAAGGAAGCGGGATTGATCGACGATACGCTCGTGTGGGAAGAACTCGTCGAGAGGATTTCCCGCGGTTCCGGACCGTCGCTCGAGGAAGTCGATGGGGTCGATTACGCGCGCACGATCGACCTGCACGCCAGGCGCCATCCCAAAGTTGCCGTGGTGCACGGCCAGGGAACGATCACGACCGGCCGCAGCGGCTGGACCGTGCCCTTCGGCACCTCGATGGGCGAGGAGACGATGGTCGAGGCGCTCGATCAAGCGGGCGGCGACGACGGCATTGCGGCGATCGTGCTGCGCCTCGATACGCCGGGGGGCTTGGGTCTCGCCAGCGAGCGGATCGGCCGGGCGGTGGAGCGCGCGGCGAAGCGCAAGCCGCTCGTCGTCTCGAGCGCCGACATCAATGCCTCGGGCGGCTACATGGTCTCCTACCGCGCGAGCGCAATCGTCGCGCCGGGCAACGCGATCGTCGGGAGCATCGGCATCTTCGCGGTGCGGCCGGACTTCGGCGGCTTGTCGGAGAAGCTCGGGATCGATTGGGACCGCGTGACGGTGGGGCCGCACGCCACGCTTTCCTCGGCTACGCTGCCGATGAGCGATGCGGAGTTCGGCCGCTTCGCGATGGTGCAGCGCAGCACCTACGACCGCTGGATCGCCGGCATTGCGCGCCACCGTGGCATGCGCATCGCGCAAGTCGACAGCCTGGCGCGCGGGCAGGTCTATACCGGCAGGCAAGCGTTGGAGGCGGGCTTGATCGATGCGCTCGGCGGTATGGATGTGGCCTTGGGGATCGTGCGCGAGGATCTCGGTCTCTCCGAAGAAGCGCCGCTCACGCTGGTGCACTATCCGGTGCCGCGCAGCATTTGGGAGGAGTTGCGCTCGTACGACGCGCCCGCCGTCGGCGCGCGCATCGCCGAGGCCTTTCATCTCGGGCATCCGCTGGCCGCGTCGGTGCAGACTTCGCTCGAGACATGGGAGGCGATCCTGCGGGGAGAAGACGAGCTGTTGCTGTGCCCTTGGCGGTTCTAGACCGCGGCCGCCCTTCGCAAAGCGGCTGAGGCTTCAGGCATCCGTTCGATCCAGCGCCACTGCGACTCGCAGAAGTGGAGATCATCAGCACAAGGAGCGCCGCATGCTGAACCGGGACGAAGCCATTCTGGTCGCCGTCGATTTTCAGGGCAAGCTCTTGCCCTCCATCCACAAGTCCGAGGCGTTAATCGCGCGCACGATTCGCTTGATTCAGGGCGCGCGCCTGCTCGGCCTTCCCATTCTGGTCACCGAGCAGTATCCGAAGGGCGTGGGTCCGACCCATCCGGAAATCGTGGTCGCCCTCGGCAGCCACTATCGCCCCATCCAGAAGATGGCCATGTCCTGCATGGGAGAGCCGCAATTCGTGACCGCGCTGCAGGCGAGCGGGAGAAAGCAGGTTCTCTTGAGCGGCATCGAGGCGCATGTCTGCGTGCACCAGACCGCATCCGATCTGCTCGCCGCGGGCTATGAAGTGCATTGGATGAGCGACTGCGTCTCTTCGCGCGTCAAGCAGGACGCCAAGCTCGCCCGCCGGCGCGCGCGGCAGATGGGCTGCCAGTTGAGCGGCCACGAACTGGCGATCTTCGAGCTGTTGCGGGTGGCGGGAACGCCCGAATTCAAGGAATGGATCCGCGTGGTTCACGACGTGATTTCGTGAGGGCCCGCCTCACGCCTGACCGAACTCGTCCTTGCCCATGGCGGCCATCATGACGAGCGGCGCGCGCTCGCGCGCCTGGCGGATCATCTCCGTTGCAACCACGCGAATGTCCCACTGCGCGTGGCGGTCCATGCGCAGGCGAGCCACATGGTAGAGCTCGCGCGCATTCACTTTCACCATCACGCGCCGGCGGTGCGCATTGGTCAGCGCATAGGCGGCCGCTTCCGGATGCGCGCTTGCGATTCGGCGATACAGCGCTTCGGCCCGGGCGCACGCTTCTGTCAAGTCGCGCTCGAGCCCGACATCCGCGAACGCGGGTGGGATCGTGATGCCCAAGTGCGGCCGATACGGTTGCGGCAGGAGCGTGGCCAGGCGGTGACGCTTCAGTTGTGCGAAGCAGCTGGCGCTGACGATCAGCTCGTAGGTGAAGTCGGGAAGCTCGAAGGCGCGCATGGGCGCGTCGTGGCGCGTGAGGCGCGCCAGGCACTCGCGCACGATCGCCTCGCGTTCCTCGCGCGGGCACGCCGTCGCGCGTTCCCGCGCCTGCTCCCACGAAAGATCGAGCGCTTCGGAAATCAGCGCGGCGATGAGGTCCGTTTCCCCATCCGGCGAGAAGCCGATGAGCCGAACCGCGGACGCAGAATCCCCGCGCGCAGATTCCGGCCCACTCGTGAGGTCTGCATTTCGATCGGCATTCGCCTTCGCCCGCCCATCGATGCCCAAATCCTGAAGTCGCGCCCGCACCGCGGAAGGAGTGTCGCGCCGATAGGCATCCGCTTCGGTGTGGCGCACGAGCGATGGAGCGATGGATGCGACGGCCGTGTGCAACCGTTCGCCCAACTCGCGCACTTCCGAAAGCGGATCCGCAGCCAGGCGGCGAACCGTTCCCTCCAGCGTGCGCGCATTCATCGTCGCGCCGAGCTGTCCCGTGGTCGCGAGCGCGAGGAAATACCGCGCGTCCTCCTTGGCCGCTCCCTGGAGCTCGCGCCGCGTGCGCGCGTCGGCCCATTGCTCGGGGTGCGCGCTTTCGTAGGCCTGGACGAGCCGTTCGTACGCGCGCCGATAACCTTCGTGTTGATCCGAAAGCAGGGCGCGGAACTCTGCCTCCCACGGCGTGCCCGCGATTTCGGGCGGAACGAGCGCGTCGCGCTCGAGCAGAATGTAGCGCTGCGACTTCTCGGTGTAGGAACCGAGCCGGGATGCCTCGAGCGCCTCGATGGCCAGCCGCGAGATGCCGAGAATGTCGAAATTGAAGACGGCGTGCTCGGCCACGCTCGCGTGGCCGAAGCCAAAGACGATCTGCGTGTTCGATTTGCGCGCGCGGGCGACATCCTGGCGGGCGTCGGCGCGGAGCTCGGGAATCGGACGCGGGTCGCGGCTGATACGCGCGTACGCGGCCGAGAGCGTTTCGGGGGTGAGGGAATCGGGATCGAGCGGCGATGAAGCCTGATCGCGGCTTGGGCCTTCCTTCGTGGCGCGCGCGAGATCGGCGATCAGCTCGCGATCGAGATTGTACCCGGCGAGAATGACCTCCATCGCCTGTCCATTCTTCCGGGCGCGAGACTAGCCCAGGGTTTGCTGCAGTCCGCTCGGAATCTCCTGCGAAATGAAGCGGAACACGTAGGTGCGGCCGTCCATCTTGTATTCCTTCTTGCCCGCCTTGGCGGCCGCGAGGATGTCCTTGAAGACGGAATCGTAGTTGGCGATGTCGCCTTGCATGATGTCCGCCTGCTCGGGCGGGTCTTCGACTCGCTGGTAGGTGGTGATCGCCACGCGGTCCAGCCCGGCCGTCGCGAGAGCGCCGTCGCGGTCGCCGTCGTAGAGATCCTTGCGCTCGAGACCGACCTGCCATTGGGTGCGATTGATGTAGGTCTGGATGGAGACCTGCGAGTAGTCGTCGCGCACGAAGAGGACATGGTCGTAATGGAACTGATCGACGGGATTGCCCCTGCTCGGGTCATACCCGCAGCCGTTCACTCCCACCAGCGCTGCCCCGGCGATCGCGAGGATGCCGAGAGCGAGCGCGCCGCGATAACAACGATTCCGGACGGACACGCGATTGCCCTTCATTACCTTTTACCTCCATAGGCGAGACGGAACCCGGGAAGTATCCCCGATGCTCCGGCCGCTTTCAAGCATTGTCCGGAAGGCCGAGGAAGGGAAGGCGGAGGGGGGCCGGAGGGCTTGGGGAACGGCCCGCGGACCTGGATTCGTGCGCTGCCGGCAGGAAGATTCGGGATAGGCCACCTGCGCCGCCGGCGGGGTGGCGCGAAGATTCGGGATAGGCTGCCTTCGCCGCCTGGAGCGTGGCGCGAAGATTCGGGATCGAGCTTGGCCACTTGCTTGGTCGATGCAATACTTCGCCCGCCCTAAGGTCCCGAGCCAACCAGTCCTGGGCACGACGCGCGAAGCCGATTGCCGGGAGGTGAGGATGAGCCCGTATCTGTATCTCGTTGTCGCCTTGGTCCTGAACGCGGCGGCGAACCTCCTCATTAAATATGCGGCCCTGCAACGCGCGGCCGGTGCGCACGCAGCCGGAGCCCAGGCGGCTGGCACAGGGGCTGCTGGAGCGGTGGGAGCAGGAGCTGCGGGAGCAGCCGGCGCGGGGGCGATCGAGGCAGCCGGCAAGGCCGCGGCCTCGGGCGCCATGGCTCCCGACATTCACGCGTACTTCTCGGTGCCCTTCGTGCTCGGAGCGATCTGCTTCGGCCTGAACCTCCTCGCCTACACGCAGGCGCTTCGCAAGCTGCCCATCTCCTCCGCATATCCGATCATGGTCTCGGTGGGGTACCTCATCATCCTTGTGGTCTCCTGGCTCGTCTTTCAAGAGCGCCTGAGCGCACCCCGCTACGCAGGCGCGGCCCTCATGATCGCCGGACTCTGGTTGCTGGTGCGATAGGCGCGCAAGAACACGAACCGCGGTCATGACTCCCCCCGCGGCCGCCCACATCGCCTCGGGCGCGCCCGCCCGATTTCTGCCCATTGAAGACGCATCATCCGCCTGGCCCGCCGATTGCTACTCGCTCTCTCGCAGGCATCCCGGCATGAAGCATCCGGGACGCGTTGCGTCTGGTGACGGATCCACTGGGGCATCCACTGGGGCAACCAACCATGCTCGCAGTCGTGCATTCGTATGCCCTCCTCGGCATCGACGCCGTTCCCGTCCGCGTGGAAGTGGACCTCGCCACCGGCGCCTTCCCTTCGCTCACGCTGGTGGGCTTGCCCGACGCTGCCGTGCGTGAGAGCCGCGAACGCATCGTGGCGGCGCTTCGCAATCAAGGCCTCGCCTATCCCGATCGCAAGATCACGGTCAACCTCGCTCCCGCCGGGCTGCGCAAGGAAGGCGTGGCGTTCGATCTGCCGATCGCGATCGGAATCCTCGTGGCGTCGGGGCAAGCATCTCCCGAACGCTTGGGCGAGATGGCGTGGGCGGGCGAGTTATCGCTCGACGGGCGCATTCGCCCCGTGCGCGGAAGTCTCTCAATGGCGATCCGCGAGCGAAGCCGGAAGCCGTCGCGCGCGCTCGTTCTTCCCAAGGGGAACGGAGTGGAAGCGTCCGCGGTGGAAGGCGCGCGCATCTGCGAAGTCTCGTCGCTGCGGGATGTGGTCGCCCTCTTGCTGAACGGCGCTGCGCGATTTCTCTTCTCGGGAAACGATCGAGTTCCCCCGCCTGCAGGCGATCCGGCGATATTGAGCGAGGACCTGTGCGATGTGCGCGGACAGGTGGCCGCGCGTCGCGCCATCGAAGTCGCGGCCGCGGGCGGACACAATCTTCTCTTGATTGGCTCTCCGGGTACGGGCAAGTCGATGCTCGCCGAGCGCATGCCCGGCATCCAACCGCCGATGCGACGCATGGAGCAGCTCGAGGCGACGATGGTGCACAGCGCGGCGGGGCTCTTGCCTGCGGGATCGGGCTTGATCGCGCAGCGCCCGTTTCGCGCGCCGCATCACACGGTGAGCCGGGTGGGATTGATCGGCGGCGGGCGTCCTCCGCGCCCGGGCGAGATCAGCCTCGCGCATCGCGGGGTTCTCTTTCTCGACGAGCTGCCCGAATTCTATCGCGATGTGCTCGAAGGGTTGAGACAACCGCTCGAGTCCGGCACGGTCACCATCGTGCGCGCGGGAACTCGTGTCACCTTCCCGTGCCGGTTTCAGTTGATTGCGGCGATGAATCCTTGCCCTTGCGGCCAGCGCTTTGATCCGCGCGGCGGTTGCCGTTGCACGCCGCGGCAGATCGCGATGTATGTCGGTCGCATCAGCGGGCCGCTGCTCGATCGCATCGACCTCCATGTGGAGATGGCGCATGTCTCGTTTCAAGAGATGTCGCTGCTGCGGTCTTCGGAGGACAGCCGCACGGTGCGCGTGCGCGTGACGGCTGCATGGGAGAGACAACAGACCCGGTTCGCGAACAGCGAGCGCGTGAGCTTCAATGCGCAAATGGGCCTCGCGGAAATCCGCGAGCATTGCCGGCTGAGCGACGGGCCCTTGGGACTGTTGCGCATGGCGATGAGCCGGCTCGCGCTCAGCCCGCGCGGCTACCATCGTGTGCTCAAGGTGGCGCGCACGATCGCGGATCTGGCGGGCCAGGAAGAGATGGGCGAGGAGCATGTGGCCGAGGCGATCGCCTACCGGGTGCTGGATCGGGGGAAGGGAGGGTAGGTCGGAAGGGAAAAGGTAAGTTGCGAGGACTTGGCCAGCCAAGTGGAATGTGGGTGAGACCATGCTGCCGCGGCTGGCCGGCGTCGATGATGTCGGCCAAGCCGGCGAACGCGCTTGCGGCCCGCTTCTCGCGGCAACGGTCGCACGGACTCCCGGCTCACCGCGACCAACTGCAACCGCCGGGCTCCCTTCGCATTCATCAGAATCTCTTCGCCATTCATGGGGACATTTTAGCGTTGCAGTTAGAGGGGACAATTTCCCTTAGCTACCACAGAGCAAGTCAGGAACTGTTGCCCCCCATGCTCCGGGCGGCGTATCATCGAATGCGCGGAGAGGCGGCCGGGAGACGCTAGACGGCATCCATGTCGCGGTCGCGGATGAGGTTTCCGGAAGGGGTGAGGGGTTCGCGCAGCCATGCAGCGACGGATGGCTGTCATTTGCTCGGATGGCAACGCCGCCATCGCTCGTCTTCGGGAAGTCGCCTCTGGTGGAATCACGGAGGTGCAGAATGAGATGCATGACGCTCCTTACCCTCGCTGCGATCGCCCTTCTCGGACCCGGAACGACGTACGCGTCCGTCCCCGAGACATCCGATACCGTCTACCATAAGCCAGCCCACCACGAACCGCGGCCGTTCCCTCCCGCGCCCGACTCCGGCGGCGAGACGTTCGCGGATGCCGTCGACATGGTGAGCCTGCCCTTCCAGGATGCCGACAACCTCTGGAACTACGAGGACGACATCGATTTCGGCTACGGCAGCTCGCCCGATGTAGTCTACAGCTTCACGCCCGACTCCGAAGGTTGCATCTATGTCGACTGCTGCGCTTCGCAGTACGACCAGATGCTCTGGGTCGTCGACGAGGCCCTGAACATCGTTGCCTGGAACGACGACAGCGCCGATTGCGACGCATACCAGTCGGCGCTCTGC
Source organism: uncultured bacterium (assembly GCA_964482205.1). Lineage (GTDB taxonomy): Bacteria > Eisenbacteria > RBG-16-71-46 > CAIMUX01 > WJJG01 > JAZDGX01. Next base: position 79,970 of record CAYZWI010000010.1, read on the forward strand.
TTCATGGCTTACTCCGGTGTCCGCTACTACTATGTCATCGACGGCTACGGCGGGTCGGCCGGTCCCTACGACATTCAGGTCCATTGGAGCGAATGCTGCTATGGCCCGGTGCCCTGTCTGCACGCCCAGCTGGAGGGGGAGCCCTGCGCCGAGCAGTACACCGACGACTTCAACGGTGGCTGCAACTCGACGCCGCCCGTCTTCAGTGTCGTCGAAGCTACCTGCGATCCAGTCACGCTCGTCTTCTGCGGCTCGATCTTCAACTACCACAGCGGCACGTCGGAACGCCGGGATACCGACTGGTGGCTGCTGGCCGACCTGCCCCTGATGGGCGCGAAGGAGATCACGGCCACCTCGTGGTATGAAGCGTCTTCCGGCTCGCTGTACTTCATCCACATCGTGGACCCGTGCGTAGCCGACATCCCCGCCGCCATCCACCTCGATCCCCGTGAGTTGGGCGAGCTGAGCTGGCTCTGCGACCCGAGCGACGGCAGCCGCTGGGCCATTTTCCAGTCGAAGAACTACTACGACTCAACTTGGTACGCCTGTGAGGACGGTTTTGGCTGGTTGTACGTTCTGACGATCGACGGATACTGGGATCCGGGGATCACGTCCGCCGGATCCTCCTCGTGGGGTGAGATCAAGAGCCTCTTCAAGTAGCGGCCTGTTCGATCCCGTAGTCCGCGAGAAGTCGATCACGACGCATGACGAGAAGCGGCAAACCGGTCGAGCCCGACGCGATTTGTGCCTCGGCGAAACCCGCCGGCGCGACAGTCCGACCATCAACAAGGTGCCGCGGCAGTGACCTGCGCGCCGTCACCTGTGAATGGCGCCCGCGGCAACCAAGGAGGCTGCCATGAAGTGCCTAATGGTGTCGCTGGTCCTGCTCGGCTTCGCTCTGCCGAGTCTCCTACCGACTCCCGGAATGGCCAAGACCTGGAACGTCGGGGACGATTTCTCGCCCACCGTGAATCCAACTGGTGCGTGGTCGTACGGTTGGCGCAACACCCCGGCAAGTCCGTTTGTGCTCTACGTCGTGCACTCCGACGTCGATGAGTGGGGGGACTGCGCGCTCGACGTCTGGTACACGCCCCCAGGATCCTGGTCGCCGGAAGTCTGGCACAATCCGCACGACTACACGCTCTGGTGCGGTCCGACGCACAGCACCGAGAACCCCCCGAACTCCGTGCATTTCCATCCGGGGACATCCGAGCAGAGCGTCATCCGCTGGACGGCGCCCGCGGATCTGGAGGTCTCTCTCTTCGCCGTCTTCACGGCGATCGATGGAGGCTCGTCGAACGTTCACGTCTATTACAACGGGGCCGAGCTCTTCCACGCGGACATCGCGGGATACGACGACCGCGTCGAGTTCGAGCGGGATCTGCCCGTCGCGGCGGGCGACGTGATCGACTGCGCGGTGGGCGCGATCAGCTACATCTACGACACCGTGCGTGTGGACATCACGGTCATCGCCGAGACGCCCACCCCGGCCAAGGAAGTGAGCTGGGGAGACATGAAGGCGCTCTATCGGCACCCCTAGCCTCGAAGCGACATGGCGCAGAGCGGAAATCCGCGAGCATTCTGGCGCTACGGGACTACATCGCGGGCCGGTGCGGGCAAGGTCCGAGAGACGGCGCGCGTCCGAGGACGAGCCGGTCGCCGCTGAACGCGGTGATCCGGAAGGCATGGGAGCGACCTCATGGAGTTCGAGATCCACTGGGATCCCAAGGACAAGTTCAACATTCTAGGCGTGACGACGAAGTACGGTCCCACGCTGTACCAGGAACTGCCGGCCATCGTGCGCAAGGCGGTCGACGTTGCGACCGAAGCGCACCGCGGCAGCTACCGCAAGGATCAGGTCACGCCCTACATTGTCCACCCCTGGTGCGTCCTGAAGATTTGCATCGACTGCGAGTGGCACTTCACGGACGAGGAGCTCGCCGCCGTGGTCCTCCACGACGTCGTCGAGGACACCCAGTGGCCGTATCCCCGGCTCGTCGATGTCCAGATATCCGTCCGGACCGCCCAGTTCAAAGCGCTCCTCGATATCTTCGGGCCCGAGACGACGAGCATCGTGTGGCTGCTCACGAAGCCCGAAGGCGAGGCCTTCAGGCGTCAGATCTACACTGTCTCCCTCCGGCGCGTCTCTCCGAGTGTGATCGCCGGCAAGCTGGCGGACGCGCTCCACAACCTTTCGGATCTGCCAGCCGGACTCATCCGGGAAGAGCATGTGTGTCCTGAGTGCCAGGGTCGACCGCGCACGGGCGGCGGAGGGGAAAGCTGCCGGGCGTGTGGTGGGTCGGGCAGGATACGGATCATGTTCGACGAGTACTGGCGGGAGAAGATCAAGTCGGACATCCTCCCGCTGATATCGATCCTGCGGATGCATGGACCCATGTGGCAGAGCGTGGCGAACTGGTTCGAGACCAGGATGATGCGATTGCTGTAGTCAAGGTGTGGCGACCTGTCACCGGTCATGCAGAACTCCCTACCTTCACTTGAGCATTTCGGAGATTGGGCAGCATCCCGACCTCGATCGCAAGATCGTGCGCCGCGCGCTACGGCAGACGCGTCACCGGTTAAGGTCGGGCGCATGTCCGCTGGTAGACGGCGAGCTGGTGGTGCAGCGCCAGGATCTCCATCTGCATGGCGAGCCCGGAGCGCTCGGGTGGGCCTACCGCGCCTCCTCCAGTCGAAGGGCTTCCTCCATTGCGGCAAAGAAGTGCGCGTGGAAGTCCTTGTCGTAGACCTGGCCCACTTCTTTGAGCTCTCCTTCGTCGAGTTTCAAGCCTCTGGCACTGATCCGCAGCTGGGTGACCTGCTCTTCCAGAGTGGTCAGGTTTAGAGTGATCTCGTAGTGATAGGTGGGGCCCTCGTCCGGTTCCACGACATCCGGGGAGTCGAAGAGACCAAGCCACCAGCCACCATCCGAATCATCATCCTCGTCGTGCACGTTTGCCTCTTCGTTCGCGTCGTCATCGTTGCTGCTGAGCAAGGCGATCAGGCCGGCGATGACAACGATGCCGGTAACAACGATGAGAACGATGGCCCAGGTGGGCAACCCCTCATCCTCCTCCACGGACGTGATGCGACCGAGTTCGTCGTTCGTCTGCTGGTGCCCAGAGATCGTGCCGCCCGTGTAGTCGGCCTGCTGAATTGTGTAGCCGAGATCCTGCAGGCACATCTTGGCGGCCTCGAAGGCTGTCTCGTAGGAACAGGCGTAGCTCCGCGTCTCGAGTTGATGAATCTCCTCGACCGAAAGCTGGCGGGTGGTCGCGCAGCCGCTGAGCGTGATGGCAAGATACGCGCGCAACAACCAAGCGGCGGTCTTGAGAAGTGGCGGGCGAGGCGAGCGCAGTGCATCCATTCGTTCACCTCCCTTGCGGCGGTCGCAGGGTTTCGGATGCCAACGGCCCAGAATCAGGCAACCTCGGGCAGCGAAGCTTGGTGCGGCTCATGCGAATTCCGCTTCCCGTGACTGGATTCGCAGCCTACAGGACTCTAGGGCCTTGACGGCCCATCCCCAAGACTTCGTTGACTGCTTCACGCAACCGATTCTTTGATGGGTCGTGAGCGACACGGCGCTGATGACGGATTCGTGCTACAACAGCCGTGTATCGGCTTGCGATCTGACGAGGAGACGTGCAATGAACAGACTCGTTGCCATCGTCGTTCTCGTCGACATGCTCGCAGGCCCCGCCGTCGCGCAGGAGTGGCTCGCGATCTGGACGCTCGGCATCTTCGGGCCGGCCACCCGCTGGCGCACGCTTCCGAGCGACCGCGAGTGGTGCGCGATCGAGCTCAACCGGGAGGCCGGTTTCGAGCCGTGCTGGGCCCTGAGCTGTAACGGCGAGATCTGGGCGTTGAGCGATCCGCCGCAGTACGTGGCCACCTTCGCGTCGCCGCCGACCGCAGCGCAACCGACATGCTGGGGATGGGTGAAGGGCAAGTTTCAGTAGCCTGCGCACGCTCGAGCAAGCGCGATGCGACTGCGCCTATCTCAGGGATGAAGATGCCGCCGCATTCTCTCAGCGGGAACACGCGTCTCTCTATTCAGGATGGACGTCCACGCGAAATGCCGGTGGGCGCCGCTTCGGACGCCGCTCTTCCGGGATGGAACTGGTGTTGCCGTCCCGAAGAGCGAAGTAGCTCGGCGACATGATCTCGATGCCGGCCTCGTTGAAGGTGTCCTGGATGCTGGCGTGCAACGTGCTGTAGATCTTTGGAATTGTCGCCGCCGTTGCGGGATCGATGGAGACATTGATCTGGTATTCGACGGTCCAATCGTTCAGGGCCTGCTGCAGGACCCACGGTGCGGGGCTCGTAAGCACACCGTCCGTCCGCGCCGCGGCGGCGAGCAGCAAGTCGTGAACCTGTCTCCAAGGCACGTCATAGCCGATGGTGACGGAGGAATAGAGCGTGAGAGCATGTCCCTCGCGGCTTCCGAGCGAATAGTTGGTGATGTTCCCATTGACCACGACCGAATTCGCCAGCGTAACGTATTCGTTCTTGATCGTGCGGATGCGGGTGGAAAGCATGCCGAGGTTCACGACCGTTCCGAGGGTCTGGTTGAGGCGGACGAAGTCACCGGCTTTGAAGGATCGCGCATACATCAGGACCAGGCCGCTCATGGCCTGGCCCACGAGGCCGGTGGAGCCGAGGGTAATCAGCAGGCCCGCGAACACGCTGATGCCTTTGAAGGCGGCAGAGTGGCTGCCGGGCAGATACGGGTAGGCAAGGACGAGTGCGAAAAGCCAGATGAGGGCGGTGACGATGCGTCGGGTCGGGGACGCGGTGTCGGCGTGAACCCAAGGGAGCACGACTCGCCCCTGCTCGGCGGCCAGGAAGATGGACTGCACGAGCCGCGCGACAAAGCGTGTGGCGATGAAGATCACAGCGGCCGTGATCAGGTCCGGGATGTAATCCAGCGCGGACTTGCCGAGCCGCCCCACCGTGTGGACCAAGTAGAATCCGAGCGCCTCTCCCCACGGCCTCGTCCAAGGGAAACGGGTCAAGACGAAGGTCAGATACCCATAGCCGGCACCGAGTCCGGCAAGCCAAGCCGTCGCCGTCGCAAGGAAGCGCCCTGCGCGCGCCAAGTGCTCTGGATGTAGTAGGGTCAATCCGCGGATGCCAAGGCGAGGAGCGGCCCATTTCGCCCATCGCTCCACTTTTCGAATCAGCCACCGCTTCCCGCTTGCCAGGCCCTTCCAGAAGAGGGCTATTCCGGCGGTGGCGAGAAGAGAGAGAACCAAGCCCCGCAGGAGACTCCGCAGGTTTCGAGATTCTTCGATCTCGGCGATGGCAGTGCGAAGCCGCTGCGCAGTCGCGGTCGCCTCATCGGCCACCGAACCACCGCCCGTCGTATCCACATCGCCCGGGGCCACGACGAAGACGGCTCGCTTCCCGACCAGCACCAAGACCCCTTCCTGAGCGGGCCGGGTCGTTACCTCAGGGGACTCTGACTTGGCGGCTTCGCGGATCCGGCGGAGAGCCGCGTTGAGCCGCTCTTGGGGCCCCGCGGCCCCGACGGGGGTCCTGAAGACGGCGATCTTCCTGTTCTGCAATTCCAGGAGGGCCGTATCCGGCGTATCCGGCGAAGCAGCCGCCAGCGTCGTGAGGAGCAACGCGATCGCGAGCATGCTCTGTCTCCATGGTGTGCGTAGGAAACGTCCAGGTCGGCGCCTCTACCCGGGGCGCGGGCGTCAGATGCCAGTAACATCGACACCCAGGAGGCGCAGCCGATCGCGCTCGGAGATCGGCTTGCGGCTCGCAATATCGATCGCCTCCCACCCACCGCACACACACGCGGTGACGACGCCGCCGCGCAATCCAGGGTGCCCGCGAAAGTGCGGCGTGTCCAGCAATCCCTGCCGGATCGCCGCCGTTAGGATGGCGGCATCCGCCAAGGGATCCGGGTGGCTCGGGGCCAGTCGGCGAATCCCTCCCAGCAGTACTCGAGCTTCCGACACGAGGTGCGCCTTGCGCGCGCGGACGGAGGGATCGCAGCTCGCATCGGGGGCGCCTTGAAGACAGAGTTGCAGAGCGCCGCGGGCGATCCGGCAGCTTTCGATCAACACGTCGGGATCCACGACGCGGGTCGCTTCACTGAATCCGACGACGTGCAGGATGTGCGGTTGGAGCGCCATCGAAAAGGCCGTCGAAGCGGCCATGTGGCCCTTCGCCTCGGCCGGGACAGACGGCATGCTGGTGATGCCGGCCCGGACTTCTCTGAACGTCATGAAACGCTCATCCTCCAACTCGCGGATCAGCTCGAGCTTGGCGAGCATTTTGGCCAGGTCCATGGCGGGCGCGGTCGATGGAGGCGTGTTGTGCATCATCTGGATCACATAGTGACGCACGCCTTGGGTCTTCGCGTTGTAGGCGGCGAGGAACGCTGTGGCCACGGCGAGAGCGTCGTGGGCATCACGCAGACTCCACTGGTGGGATTCGTTCACCTCGACCGGGACTTGACGCTCGGCGTAAAAACGCATCGTCGCCTGCTTCTCTTGGATTGCTGCGGGTAGTGGAACCGTGCTGCGCCCGTCCATCTCACTGTACCAGCAGAGCGGGATCGCCCCCCACGCGATGTGGATCGTCTCGAGACTCATCTCGGCCCAGCGCAGCAGGTCGCGAGTGCCGCTGTAGCAGCGCACCAAGGGGAAGTTTCCGCAGCGGGTCGCGGCATAGATTGCGGATAGATCCTCGGGGCGGCGAAGCGGCACGCCGCCGGCACCATGCTGCTGCGGATCCATTTCGGTGGGGCGAAAGAAGTGCTCCTGGGCGTTTTGGTCCGGGCCGATCGACAGGACGTCGAGAACACCCGATTGAGCGATGTGCCGTGCCCCAGCGATCGTGCGTGCCAGGTCCGGTTCCCCGTAATGGTGCCGCAGCAAGGGCATCGGAAAGGAAGCCGCAATGCGGTCGACCAGATTCCCCGGGTGATCTGCCCTGGGCGTTGGCGAGCCACGGCCGCGGATGTACGCCTCGACCTCGTCGGCGCTTTCGGAACCGTCGAACACCCGCTCGAAGAGCCCACATTCACGTGCCCGTGCCGCCACGGGCGCCGTTCCTCCGAAGACCCAGCGGGGTCGTGGCTCGGCCAGATGCGCGGAGCCCTCTTGCAGGGTCGCGAAGAGAGGCGGTGCGTCCTCCGGAGTGAGGCGGTAGGAGACGGCCACCAGATCGGGTTTTTCGCGCGACACTTCGGCGAGCAGTGCGGCCACGGAGACCGCCGGTCCGAGCATGACCGTCTGCCAGCCGTGCCGCTCGCAGAGCCGCAGAAAGTGGTCGACCCCGGCGACGTGGACGCAGGGGCTGAGCGCGGCGCCCAGGACCTTGCCTCTCACGACTCGTGCTCCCCGATTGCCAGCAGGCGGAGCTGCTTCAGGTCGTAGTCGGCGATGCCCAACCGCTCGACGGTGCGCCCGTGGCCTCGGTAGTCTGTTTCGTGCATGGTTGAGGCGAGGGTGATGAGGGACTCCATCAAGGGCACGCTGACTCCGAACATCCGTCCGATCGAGCTCATCGGAACGAGGCTGCAGGGGATGTCTTCCGTGATGTAGCGCATCTCTGTCCGGTGTGGAGCGATGATCCCGCGATAACCCGGGTTCGCTCGCATTGCCTCCCGCAGGTCCCGTCCGACCGCGTCGTAGGCGTAGTACAACCACTCGCGTGCGGTCGTGGCGTGGAAGCCCAGAGCGCCGGCGACCGCGACTCGCTCCGTGTCGAGCGCTTCCAATACCCGGCCGACGGACGGCGTGGCCCCCTGATAATAGAATTCGAAATCCTGTGGATCTTCCACCCACCCCGCATTCAACATCATGATCGCCGGGTGGAAGACAGCTCCGACGTTGTTGAAGCTCGTCTTGAACACGTTATCGCCTGGGACGAATTGGGGATAGGCTTGATGGACGATCTTGAGGCAATCCGGGATGCAGTGAGCGCGGAGAGTGGCAAGGGGAATCGAGTTCTTGGTGGCGAAGATCCGAGCCTGCGCCGGGCCAGTGACGCGACTTGCGTAGAGGAATGTCTGGGTCTCCGCGACTCGGATGTCCAGCGTGCACCCCGTGCGGCGAAGAGTCTGATGGAAGGCGATGGCGCCGAACGTGCGCCCCGGGTTGAGCACCACGATTTGGTTTGCCTTCAAGTGTGGAGCGCAAGCCTCCGCGATGTACTCGTGGGCCGTGGCCGGAACCACGACCATGATCACATCCGCGCCGTCCAACGCCTCGCCGGCGTCACTGGTGGCCAAGACGATCGGACCGAAGCCGTTGATGTGCTCGCCGGCTAGGTCGATTCCGCCGCGGGCCTGAACCGGTTCGAGCCGGGATGCACTCCGATTGAAGAGACGCGTCTCGAAGCCCATGAGGCCGAGGTGTCCGGCCATCGCCATCCCGCCGTGTCCGGCTCCCATGACGCAAAAGACTGGCCGTTCCTCGCTCATCGTACCTCCGTTGTTTCTCCAGAACTGTGCGGCGGAGCCGGGTCCGCGCGCGTGATGTCCTTCCCAGCGCCTGTCTGCACGGACGGCGGTGTGCCATGGCCATGAAGCACGCGCTGTGGAAACGGGATCTCAATGCCTTCTCTATCGAAGCGCGACTTCAGGCGTTTGATGAACTCGTGCGTGACGGGGAAACGATCCGCGAACTCCTTCACCCGAAGGACGGCGGAAAAGTTGATCGATGAGTCGCCGAAGGTGTGGTAGCGGACTACGGGTTCGAATTCCGCCACGCCTCCCTTGGTGTCCTTTAATACCTCCCGGCCCACCTCGCGCACGACTCGCTCGACGTGCTCCAGGTCGGAACTGTAGGACACCCCGACTTGGACCAGCGTGGACTGCTCCGGCTCGGGAAGGTCGTAGTTGGTGACGATCATCTCGGCGATCCGCGCGTTGGGGACAATGACGATGTTGTTCGGGAACTCGCGGATGCGCGTCGTTCTCCAAGTGATGTCGGCGACGAAGCCTTTGGGACCGGATTCCAGTTCCACGTAATCGCCCACCCGGATCGGCCGGGCCAAGGCGATATGGATTCCGGCGAAGAGGTTCGAGAGTGTGGGCTGCAGAGCGAGGGCGACGGCGATGGAGCCGATGCCCAGGGCCGTCAACAGCGGGGTGATGGATATGCCGAGGCTGCCTAGAACGAGCAGCCCCGCGAGACCGAAGATCGTCGTCCGTACGAGATTCTGGATCAGCGTCGTGGCAGCGACCGATTCGTTTGTCTCTTGGCCCAGGTGGCTGGTCAGCCGTGCCGCAAAGCCCGCTGCCGCGGCGGCGAGAGACAGGATGAAGACCAGCGAACACCCGCGCACGGCCAGGTTGAGGACCCGGTCCGACAACGGGGCGACGCGGGCCGCGATGGCTACGCCGACCAGGAGTACCCACAACGGAACATACCGCCGGACGGCGGCGAGCACCAGATCGTCCACTTGCGTCTTGGTGACGGCGAAGAGCTTGGCGAGGCGTCGGAGGACGAGAGCACGGGTGAGGTAACCGATGAGCAAGGATGCCAAGAGGATCGTTCCTGCCCAAAGCCACCGCGGGTCATCGGGAATCATGGGGCGTGCCTCCTTGGGCACCGGTGCGTCGGTGCTGCCAGCGTGAGTCGGGTGAGGGCTGGCTCAGCGCTGCGGCGAGCTCCGCCAGCACTTCCTGTGCAGCGTTGAACTTGCTTCGGGGGATGCGGGCGATCGCGGGACGCAGGGCGCCCTCTACCGTTCCCGCATGGCGTGAGTTGATACGACGTCCACGCTCTGTAAGGTGGAACGCAGCGCGCCGGTGATCCTGGGTGTCCGCCGTCCGCCGGATCATGCGCTGGTGTTCCAGTCTGCGGAATACACCGGTCAGCGTGCTGGGGTGCACCTGCAAGGTCGCGGCGATTTCGCCCGCGGAGACACCGGGACAGCGGCCGATCAGTCGAATGACCAGGCGCTGCGGACCCGTGATGCCGAAGCGCGCCCGCATGTGCTTCGAGCGCACTTGAAGAGCATGGTCGAGCGCCCATAGCCGCTGCATGAAACCGAGGATGGTGCCGGGGGCCAAGGGTCTGTCGATCTGGGATCGGAGCATGGCTAGGGACTCCTTGAAGATCGCTTGCGAGGCGTCTACACTTCCCTTATAGTTTGTACTCAAACTAATTGCAAGTACTTTCAGTGACATCGGGAACGATGGCAGCGTGCCTGAGTAGAGAGATGCTCGGCGCGAGGCCCTCAGGCTCGAGTCCCGTCCAAGATCAGGAGTCGTGGCATGGCAGGGATTGCGGGCATTACGCGCCCTCATCAATCGGAACTGGTGCACACGATGCTCGCCCGCATCCACTATCGAGGACTTGCGGGCAGGGCTGTGGTGGAGACTCCCGCAGCGACTCTGGGTGTGGTCTGGCCGAAGGTTCAGCCGCGCCCGCTGCGTCGGGGGCGCAACGGAGTGGCCCTCTGGGACGGGCGCTTCAACGGGCGGATCCGTTGCCTGATGCGCGACAGCCCGCTGGCGCTGGCCGCAGCGGATTCTCGTCGCGTGCAGTTGGCGCGGGACGCCTTGGGCGTGGCTCCTCTGTACTACGGCATGACGAGAGATGCCGTGGCCTTCGCCTCGGAAGCCAAGGCGTTGCTCGGCGTGGTGGACGTCGTGAGAGAGTTTCCGCCCGGGAACCGTTGGGATGGAATCCTGGGCTGGGAGAGATTCCACGAACTGGTGGCGACGCGGAGCTGTAGCCGGGCATCGGTGTCGCGGATCGCCGCGGAACTGAGACGCCGATTGGAGTTGGCGGTTTGGAGCGTGGCCCACGGCCCCGAGATTGGGGCTTGGCTGTCCGGAGGGCTTGACTCGAGCGCGCTGGCGGCGCTGGCCCGCCCTTGGGTCACGCGCCTTCACACGTTTGCTGCGGGGCTGCCTCAGGCTCCCGATCTCGCCTTCGCGCGTGCGGCGGCATCCTTCATCGGATCGGAACACCACGAAGTGATCGTTACGCCCGATGAGCTGCCCGATCTGCTGCCTCTCGTGATCCGTCACCTGGAATCCTTCGACGCGCTGTTGGTGCGATCCTCGGTCATGAACTACCGAGTCGCCGAACTGGCTTCGCAGTATGTCGGGGAGGTCTTTTCTGGAGAAGGTGGAGACGAGCTGTTTGCCGGTTACGAGTATCTCAAGAGGCTACGTGGAGACGCGTTGGCTGAGGAGTTGGTCGACCTCACCGGACGATTGCACAACACCGCGTTGCAGCGTATCGACCGAAGCGCCGCGGCACACGGCATTGTCGCCCATGCGTCGTTTCTGCATCCGGCCGTCGTGTCCTACGCGCTGACGATTCCGCCGGAACTGAAGATCCACGGCGGCATCGAGAAATGGATCCTGCGCCAGGCGTTGGTCGGGAAACTGCCCGAGAGCGTTCTGCAGCGCCCCAAGGTGAAGTTCTGGGAAGGTGCAGGGGTGGGAGAGTTGCTTGCCGCCCATGCGGAGGCAAAGGTGAGCGACGCGGACTTCATCCGTGAGCGCCGGTTGGCCAACGGCTGGCAGCTCAACAGCAAGGAGGAGCTGCTCTACTACCGTGTCTTTCGGGAGCAGTTCGGAGATCTCCACAACTTGGAGTGGGTGGGGCGTACCAAGGGAGTGGCCCCGGATACGCTCCCGGAGTAGCCGGTCGCTCCGGGCAGCCGCGACGGCGGCGGTACGATCCTGTGGCGTTGCGCGGCGAGCAGGCGGTCGGAACTCTCGGGACCGGGTGCGGTCAGTGGCGGCCTGCTTGCGGAAGATGAACCCTGCGCCGCGCGTGTCGAGTGTCTCACGAATGTTGGCAGAGAGAGTCCACCGAGAGCGCGGCCGCGTGGAGATTCTCCTCGCCCTACAGAACTGTCTGTTGCTTCCTCAGACGCAGGAGGGCTCGGTGATACTCGGAAGCTACGTCCTTTTCCCGCACCAGGCCGAGGATCCGCCGGTGCTCATCCACCACCAGGAGTTCGGGGTAGCCGGTGGACTCGAACGTGGAGAGCACCCGATCGAGAGAATCTGCGGGCCGCAGGGCCGCGAACTGCACCTCGACGTCGCGGGCCACGACGAGACGCTGCAGCGTCTCATGTGAGCGCAGCAGCGTCTGCAAGTGATCGAGATACACCAGACCTTCCGGATGGGCGCCCGCGTCGGACATGACTGGCAAGACTCTCGCGTCGGTGCGGCCGAAGGCTTCCAGGATCTGGTCCAATGTGCTGCCCGGGGCGAGCGCGGGAAAGGTGGTTGGTCCCTTCATGAGATCGGAGACGTGCAGTCCCGAGAGCAATGCGGGGTCGATCTCGCTTCTGTGTGCGGGGGATTCATTGTGCGTACGCACCTGCTCCGTGTAGAGGCTCCAGCGCCGGCCGATCAGGTGCGCGATGGTTCCGGAGAAGATGAGCGGGACCAGCAGCGTATAGCTGCCAGTGAGTTCACAGATCATGATCGTAGTGGAGATCGGCACGTTGGCTGCCCCGGCAAAGAAGGTCGCCATTCCGATGAGGACGTAGGCCGTGGGCTGTTCGACCAGCCGGGGAAACACGGCATGCAATCCCCAGCCGTATGCCCCGCCGAGCATTCCGCCGATGACCAGTGAGGGTGCGAAGACGCCGCCAGACCCGCCCGAGCTGATTGTCAGCGAAGTGGCGAGTATCTTGGCTGCCACTAACACGAGCATGAGAACGACCGGAAGATTGCCGTTGATCGCCTGTTGGAGCCACCCGTAGCTGGAGCCCAGCACCGGCGGGACAGCCACGGCCAAGAGACCGAGGCCGAGTCCTCCCAGGGCAGGTTTGATGAACGCGGGAAGGGGGAGGCGGTCGAAGACTTGGTGCTTCGTCCCGTAGAAGATGCGCACGTACACGATCCCCACCACCGCGCAGACCACCGCGAAGGAGACCAGAGGGAGAAGCTCGAGCGGATTCACGAAGCGGTATATGGGTGTCACGAAGATGGAGCTGCTTCCCACAATGCTGCTGTAGATCGAGTAGCCCGCGATGGCCGAGATCACGGCCGGCATGATCATGGCGGCCTCAATGTCCTCGCGGTAGAGTACCTCCACGGCGAAGAACGCTCCGCCGAGCGGTGCCTGAAAGATGCTGGCGACCCCCGCTGCCATCCCAGCCACGACGAACGTCCGCCGGTCCCGATCGCTCAGCCGCAGGCGCGTGGCCAGGAGGGAACCGAAGCCCGCTCCGATCTGGGCGATGGGGCCTTCGCGGCCGGCGCTTCCTCCGGTTCCGATGGTGAGGGCGGAAGCCAACGTTTTGACGAGGGGAACCCGGGGGCGGATCCTGCCGCCCTGGCGATGGAAGGCCCGGATGACGGCATCGGTGCCATGGCCCTCCGCCTCCGGGGCAAAGCGCTGCACCAGGATTCCGGCGAGCAGGCCTCCGAGTGCCCCGATCACCGGCAGCAGCCAGGGCCGCGCCAGACGCATGTTCTGTTGCCAGTCGAAAGGCGCGACTCCGCCGCCGCCTTCTCCTCCGGCCACCGGATTCGAGTAGCCGGCGCCCACGACCAACGCGAGCGACGTCACATGGTGGAGCAGCCAGGCAAAAACCAGCGCACCCAAGGCGCCGGCCACTCCAATCAAGGCCGAGTAGATCATCCACCGGCCGGTGATGCGCCATTCGAAGTGCTGGACAAGACCGCGGAATCGCCCTCGATTCCAATCTCGCCAGAATGGGGTGGTGTTCACGAGGTCATCCTATCGGTCGACTCCGATCGGCAAGATCAGGCGGACTCGTCTCGGCCCAGGCGCGCCAGCGATCGCTCGCGTTGGCCTTGGGCTAAGGATTGATGCGCCGCATAGAAGACGCTCTGCGACTCGATTCCACAAGAGTGGAGATTGAGCGATCGCTCCTCTTGCGGATGGTGCTGAGCCCAGGGACCTCTCGAAAGTGACCGGGGACAACGACAGGCCTTGGCTGTACGCCTTCCAAGTTCCCGATGGAGGGGAACCTGTGGTCCCCTCACCCGAACCGGATCTGTTCGAAGGGTTCAGGCCGGGGCACGAAATTGCTCAGCTGGCGGCCGAAGGCGGCATCCAGGAAGGCGTCGACCCACGCGTAAATGTCCGCCCGTCTCACTTCGCGCCGCATGCGGCGCATGCGTTCACGACGCTCTTCTGCCGGCATCAGCACGGCTCGGTGGATCGCCTCCGCCACGTCCTCGACATGATAGGGATTGACGAGAATCGCCCCTCGGCTGAGCTGCGTTGCCGCGCCGGCGAACTCGCTCAGGATGAGAACGGACTGCTCTTCGAGGCTCGCCGCGCAGAATTCCTTGGCCACCAGGTTCATGCCGTCCTTGAGCGGCGTGATGAGCGCGATCTCCGCCGTGCGGTAGTGTGCCAGCAATTCGGTGCGGGGAAGGCTGCGGTAGTTGTAGTGGATCGGCACCCAGCCGTGACGCGTGAAACGGCCGTTGATCTCGCCCACGCGCCGCTCGATCTCCCGCTTGAGCAAGCCGTATTCCGGCAACACGAAGCGGCTGGGGACTACCACCTGGAGCAGCACGACCTGGCCGTGCAGGTCCGGGTGACGCTCGAGGGCGAGCTCGAAGGCGTTCAGCCGATTCGGAATGCCTTTAGTGTAGTCGAGGCGGTCGACACCGAGGATGATCTGGCGTTCCGGGTGTTGCTCGTGCAGGTACCAGGCTGCTTCGGCGACCTCATGGCGGCGGGCCCCTTCGGAAAACTCCTTGAAGTCGATGCTGATTGGAAAGCTGCCCACCCGGACCTGGCGGCCGTCGGGAAGCGCGACGCGGGACAGCGGGCCGTCGCGAGTGACCCGAACGGCCTGTACCAGCCGTCGCAGGCACTGCACGAGATTGGCGCGGTCCCGGACGGTCTGCACGCCGATCAATTCGAAGTCCAGCAGCGCACGCAGCAGATCGCTGCGCCACGGAATCTTCAGGAACACATCCAGCGGCGGAAACGGTATGTGCAGGAAGAATCCCACCCGCCGCCGGACGCCGAGCTCGCGCAGTTGGCTGGCGACGAGCATCAGATGGTAGTCGTGCACCCAGATGTAGTCCCTCTCCGTCGTCGCCGCGGCGATGACTTCGGCGAACCGCCGGTTGACTTCCCGATACTGCCGCCAGTAGGCGGGGCGGAAGTTCGCGCGGCCGACCAGGTCGTGGAAGATCGGCCAGAGCACTTCATTGGAGAAGCCATGATAGAAGCCGCGGACGTCCTGCTCGTCCAAGCTGACCGGCACCAACGTGTACCCCGCGCGGCACCGCACGGATGAGAAAAGCTCTTCCGGAGTGGGCGCATCCGTTCCCGTCCAGCCGATCCAGACGCCGCCGCGGTCTCGCAGCACCGGGGCGAGCGCGGTCACCAGCCCGCCTTGACCGGGCGAAAGCGAGACCTCGCCCGCTGCGTCGCGGGACAACACCACCGGCAGGCGGTTGGAGACGACCACCAGCCGCTCGTAGCCGGGATTTGTCTCAGAGGCTGGATCGCCGTACATCGAGCCACCTTCGTAGAAATTCGGCCACCGCGTCGACGTCGCGCAGCCGGGCGTGCGCCAGGGTGGGCCGCGGGTCGTCGCCGATGCGGATGCCATAGCTGGACGCGCAGCCGCGCAGGAAGCGGAACGCGTCCTCATCGGTTTCGTCGTCTCCGAGGTAGACGATCAGGCCGGGACGGGCGTGCTCAACGACTCGCCGCAGGGCGGTGCCCTTGTCCTGTCCTCGGACGCGGAGTTCGATGCCGCCGTCGAATGGCCGGCACTCCATGCCCTGGCAGATTCCAGCCCGCCAGCGCTCGGAGATTGCGTCGATCCGTCTCTTGCCCTCGGCCTCGGCCAGCCCGCGGACGTGCACCGCCACGCTGCCGATCTTGCGCTCGATGCGTTCGGCGGGAAGCCACTCCGCTGCCGTCGCCGCCGCGCGGTCCAGGCAGGCCACCTGCTCGATCCCGGGCGGGACGCGCTCCTCGCGCCCATCCGGCCAACGCCTCTCGCGTCCGTGCGCGCCGATCAAGGCGAGACCGGGCAGGCCGGCCAAGTCGATGAGTTCCTTCATGGGGCGTCCCGAAACGATGGCGAGGAAGGTGTCGGTCTCGTCGCGAATCCTCTCGATGTGCTTGACGAACGGATCCGTCAGGCGTGCGGCCATCCTCTCGGATTGAAACGGTACGAGGGTGCCGTCGTAGTCGAGCGCCAGAAGCGGCCGAATGGCGAGCGCCAGGCGCGGCCAGAGATCGTTCTCGAGGTCCCCCCCAACCGGGGCCGTCCAGGCGCCACCACGATCCGGCCCGCTACAGCTCAATGCGCTCTCCCGCATTATGGATCAGAGCCACCATGATCGTCAGGTACTCGCGCAGCTGGCGCGTCAGCAGGAAGTGCTCGCGTACGAAGTGCCGGGCTTTCTGGCCCATCTCGCGCAGCCGGTCACGATTGTGCAGTAGGTAACGGATGCGAAGGGCGGCGCCCTCCGGGCTCGAAACGAGGAATCCGGTGTGGTGATCGACCACCTGCAGCCGGATGCCGCCCGTGTTCCCGCCGATCACCGGCTTGCCCTTCCAGAGCGCCTCGGTCACGGTGAGGCCGAAGCCTTCGCGGGTGCTCTTCTGCAACACGATGTCGGCCGCGCGCTGCAACGCGTTGATCGTGCGGTGGGCGTCGGGCTCCAGCGACAGCACGTGAATGTCCGGATCGTCACCGGCGGCCGTGCGGACTTCCTCCAGAATCGCCTCGCTCTCGGGATCGTCGCTCGCCGTCCCGCCCGCCAATACGAGTTGCACCGGCGAGAAAGGGCGCACCAGCCGGTAGGCGGCGATCACGCCCACCGGATCTTTGAAGCGGTCGAAGCGCGAGACCTGGATCAGCAACGGACGTGTCCGGTCGATGCCGAAGCGCGCGCAGGTCTCGTCGATCTCGCGCTGGTCGAGGGGCATGTTCTTCTCGCTGAGCGGGTCGATGCTTGGGGGCACGAGGTACTGCGTATGGGGGAGAGGCTGGGCGAATGCGGCCAGGGAGAAGATGCTCGCGTCATAGCCGGCTACGAATTCGCGCAGATACTTCCACACGGGCCGGAACGGGCGGCTGACGTCGATGTGACAGCGCCACATCCAATGGCCGCGACGCGCGGGGCACAGCCCGAGCAGGGGCGACGGCTGGGGATCGTGCACAAAGACGATGTCGGCAGACTCGAGCGTGCCGCGCAGCCGCTTGGCGTTCTCCGCCACGGTGGCTTCGAAAGCGCGCAGGGCCGTCGCGGGCACTTGCAGGGGAACTCCCTGCAGCGCGTTGTGAAAGGCCTTGGTCGTGCGGTAGAAGTTCTCCTCACCGAAGACGACTTCCCAACTCGTTTCCAGGCCGAGGTCCTGCATCATCGGCACCAGGCGGTGCAAGATCTCGGCGACTCCTCCGCCCACGCGCGTGGAGTTGACATGAACCACGCGACAGCCACGAATGCGATCGGCCAACTGGCGGATCTGCGCGACCACATCAGGGCCGGCGACATCGGCGTACTGCTCAAGCACGAGGGGCCTCTGCGCCTCCAAGGTGTTCCTCCAGCAACGCGGCAATCGCAATGCGGAGCTGGGCCAGCGTCGAGAAGAACGGATCGAGGAAGCCCAACTGCACGATCAACTCCCGGTACTGCTCGCCAAGGCCTTCAAGCCAGGCACGGACGTCGTCGGTGCCCAAGGATGTCCGCCTCCGCGCGTCGATGACGTGGTAGAAGACGCTCGTCAGCGGAAGCGACGGGAACAGCGCCGCCAGCTCACGGGGCGTCGCGACGCGATGTTGCGTGTCGAAGACGACGATCTGCGAGCGCAGGAACTGGAACTGGCCGTCGCTGCGCGTCCAGGGAACCCATTCGCTTTCGTCGAGACGTTGCTCGACCACGTCGAGCACTTCCTGGCGCAGCGCTTCGAGATCGGGAAAGTCGGTCGGGTCGATGACGGCGAGGCGTTCGGCCAACGGATGGTCGTGCAGCTCGTGACGGGCCCAGGAGGCGAAGTCGTTGTTGAATTCCGGGTCGTCGAAGTCGGGGCGCAACTGCCGCCCCCAGAAATGGTAGTAGATGCTCGCGGCGGGAACTTGGCGGATCAGGTCGCGCAACTCGCGCAGGTTCTGGGCGCGCAGCCCCGTGGCGATCGACAGGAGGGCGCAGTCCTTCAGCAGGAAAGGCCCCGCGCGGCGGCGGGATGAAGGTCTCCGACCTTCGGGCCGTGCGTTTGAGGAAGGTCTGGCCATCGTCGACTCCCGTCCGGCTGTGCGGATTGCCAATCAATTCTTATCCGTATCAAAAGGGATCCTCCATCGCAACCGGCGATCCGGGAATCGTCGACGCGAGATTCAACTGCATCTTTGCAGCGGACTTAGGGTCCACGTACGAGTTCTGTTCGTAGGCTTTGGGGCGAGGGAGTCGCTCGTCGCTGGAATTCGGCCTGCCGAACGAGAGCAAGTGCGTCGAGAGGGAGGTAGGGCATCCGCACGCCGGCGGGCGCGATTCCTCACTGCCCCGCCGCGCGCAAGATCACGATCGTCCGATGACGCCAGTCAGCGGACGATCCGTCCCCGCCGAGAACTCGAGCGCTCCAAGCGCCGCGAATACGATTCACAGCTTGGATCGAATCCGGAAGTCCGGTCATTCGGGCGGCTGCATTCATCGGACAGCCGGCTCCAGCGTCACTTCGCGCACGCCGACGCCGTCGGTCACGGTCAACGGATCCGGACGAGCACTCGCCGGAGGTCGTGCTGCCCGGCCACCATGCGGCAGTAATAGACTCCCGATGCGACCGCCTGGCCGCGGTTGTCCCTCCCGTCCCACACGAGCCTCAGACTGCCCGGGCCGGTCGCCCCGCTGGAGAGCAGATCGCGCACGAGACGTCCGGCCGCATCGTAGACCCGGATTTGCAGGGGGCCCCTCTGCGGCAGGTCACAGCGCAGAGTGGTCGCGGCGCGGAATGGCATGGGCTCGCCTGGGTGCAGACCAAAAACAACGGGCAGGGGTTCGGCTCTCCGGCATCGCCGCTGCCACAGCCGATGCCGCGCGCGCCGATTTGCCCGCAGCTCGGGTTGTACCCGGCCGCGCAGGGAGAATCGGAGTCGAGCGCGTAGGGATCTTCCGGATGCGCCTCGAGGCAGAAGAGCGGATCGAGGCTGATGTTGCCATGCCCCTCCTGATCTTCGACGCAATAGGCCCAGTCGCCTCCCGCGTTCCCGAAGAGGTCGCAACAGGTCAGCGTCGCCTCTCCCTCCGCCCCGCACCGAACGGCCGCTCCGCCGCTGGTGAACGTGATGATCGAATTGCCCATGGAGACATCCGCCTCGGTGTACACGGCGGAGGAACGTGTGGAGGTCGTGTTGTCGGTGATCGTGCAATGGTCGATCGTGATCGTCGTGAGAAACTGCGCCGCCGCACTGTAGATGGTCGCGCCGGAGGCCGCCGTGTTGTGGGCGATGATGCATTCGGTGAGGGTAGGCTCGCTGTCGTCCGCGCAATAGACCCCGGCGCCGGAATTTGAGCCCGTCGCGGTGTTGTAGGTGATCTCGCACCGTTGGAGGCTGGGATCCGATCGGTTGAGACAGACCACCCCCGCGCCGTGGTCGCCTTCGTTTCCGGTGATGATGCAGTCGACGATCGTGGGGGATCCGCCGCTGCAGTGCACGCCGCCCTCCGTGCCCCCGGTGACGGTCAGCGCCTCGAGTCTCGCGGTCGCATCGACATGGTTGCAGACGATGACCGATCCTCCGAAAGGAGCCTGAACGATCGCGCAGTTTGGATCGCCTGTTTCGCTACGCACCACGACGCCTGAGCGCATGTCGATGCCGCCCTGCATGTAGGTGCCGCAGGCGAGGAGGACACTGTCGCCCTCGCAGGATTGATCCAAGGCGGCCTGGATCGTCGGGGCGTCGCCACTTCCATCCGTGGTGAGCCGCCAGATCTTCGCCCGGGTATCGTCGACCTCCCACGCGCCGATCAATCCGCAATCTCCGGGGGCGTTTTCCCGCGCGCAGGGCGAGCAGACACGGAGATGGTAATCCCCGTCCGTCGCGTCCCAGAAGAGGGGATCAGCGGAGATGTTGCCATTCGTCCCGTACTGCGACGCGACACAGCCGACCCAGTCGCCCCCGGCGTTTCCGTGGAGATCGCAGCAGGAGAGCGTCGCGCTCCCGCCGCCGCCGCAGTAGACGGCGGAGCCGCCCGCGCTCTCAGCAACGATCGTGTTTTCGAGAGATGCGCTGGCGTTGGTGGAAGCGACGCCCCCGCCATAGCCTGAATCCGAGTTGCCGTGGAATGTGCACGAGTAGAGTGCGGGCGCGGAGGCGGACGTGGAGTAGAGACCGCCGCCGTAGAAAGAGGTGTTCCTGGCGATGACGCACCGGGAGATACCTGGCGCGCTCCCGACGGCGCATGAGACCCCGCCTCCGTATCCGTTGCCCAGCGCATGATTGTCCATGATGACACAATCGATGATCGTCCCGGAAGAAGCGGACAAGGCGATTCCGGCGCCAAGCCCGCCGGTCGCCTGATTGTCACGGATGATGCAGTTGAACACGTCGAGATCGGAGCGCAGCAGATGGAGGCCGCCGCCCGTCGTGGCGCGGCCTCCGGTCAGGGTGATGTGCCCGAGCTGCGCGTGATCCACGTCCGTGGCGGAGATGACGCGTCCGAGCCCTTGGGCGTCGATGATCGACAGCAGAGGGTCGTGGTACTGGCCAAGCACGCGGACGTAGTCCCGAAGCTGGATGTCGTGTTCGTGAAAGGTCCCGGGCGCGAGCAGAACGAAGTCTCCGGTCTGGGCCGAGTCAATCCCTGCCTGGACGGTTGGCGCATCTCCGCTGCCGTCCGGATGGATGAGCCACAGTCTCGGACCTGGCAGGTCCATCTGCGTCAGGAAAGCGTCCGCCACGCCACCCCGGGTCTCGTCGAACGCGCCCGGCGTCACGGGGAAGTCGGACGAAGACGTCATCCCGGCCACGAAGACATCCCGCCCCATGGGTTCCAGTGCGACATCATGGATGTAGTCTGAGCTGCTGCCCCCCAGGTAGGAGCTGTAGAGAAGAGTCTGTCCTTGATTGTCCAACCTGCTCACGAATCCGTCGACCGAGATGCATGTCTGGTCATAGGCATCGGGCGTCGTCGGGAAGTGCCCATAGGTGAACCCCGCGACGATGGGGCAGCCGTACGAATCGAGGCATAGGCCCGAAGTCTGGTCGTTGTACTCACCGCCGAGGAAGGTGCTGAAAGCCGGGGAACTCCCGTCCTCCAACAGCTTCGTGACGAATGCGTCGCAGCCCTGGCCATAGGTTGTCTGATAGGCGCCCGGCGTCACGGGGTAGTCAAAGGAGGTCGTGTATCCGGCGAAGACCACGTCATTCTCCGCGTCGAGCGCCACCGCGACCGGTTCGTCGCTGGCCGTGCCACCGTAGAACGTGCCCCAGAGCAACGAGGTCCCGTCGTCACGGAGCTTGAGGACGAAGGCATCGGCGCTCCCGTTGTGGGTCTGGTCAAACGCCCCGGGGGTCGTGGGGAACTCGAATGATTCCGTGAGACCGGTGACGACGACATCTCGCGTCGCGTCCATGGCGAGACCGGTGGCGCGGTCGTCATCTCCGCCGCCTAGGAACGTGCTCCAGGTGAGCTCTGAGCGGACCGGGTCGAGCTCCGTGACGAATGCGTCCGAGTAGAAATTGTAGGAGATGTCATATGCGCCTGCCGTCGTGGGGAAATCCATCGACAGGGTCTTCCCCGCGACGACGACGAGACCGCCCATGCTGGCAAGCGCGCTCGCTTCATCATCGAGGGATCCACCCAAGTAGGTGCTGCAGCGTAAGGAGTTACCCTCGTGAGCGAGTTGGACGACGAAGGCGTCTGTCCCGCCGTTGGGGGTCATGTCGAACGCCCCCGGTGTCACGGGAAAGTCGGTCGACAAGGTCCAGCCGGTGATGACCGGAAACCAATTGGTGACCATGGTGAGGTCTTCCGTGGCCTCGTCGCCGCTCCCGCCGATGTATGTCGCCCACTCGAGCGCGGACCCGTCGGGCAGAAACCTCGCCACGAAACAATCCTCGTTTCCGTTGTGCGACTGGTCATATCCCATCGTGGCGGGAAAATCGGGGGAGTAGGTGTGTCCGGCGATCAGGGGTACATCCCAGGGATCCACCGCGACGGCCCGGCCATTGTCGACATCGCTGCCGCCGAGGAAAGTGCTCCAGACTAGTCCGAGCCGTCCTTCCTTCAGAGCCGCGAACCCGTCGGTTCCGTCACCCGATCCGCCGACGGAGAACGTCCCCTGTGCGCCGCCCTCCGCCCGACGCTCCGTGATCGACGCAAGCGGCGTCTCGATCCTGGTCATTCCTTCCGTGAGGGGGATGACTTCGTCGGCGCCCGAATAGTCAAATGCCGCCCGGGCAGGCTCTCCTTCCCCCGTGCTCTCGAGCTCATACGCGAGTTCGCCTCCCTCGCACCGGAAGGAGAGATCGACGCCGGGCCAGACACCCACGTAGACGATCTCCTCGAAGGAGGGAACATCTGTCCGCCAGTCCTCCTCTCGGTTGCCGAGGAAATAGTTGTACCGAGTGGTGAGAGGGGACCTCCCGACGACTTTGGGGAAGGAACCGGCGGCGCGGAAGGCGGCTGTGACAGCGCAGCGTCCCTTGGGAGCACTCTCGGCTCCGGTGGGAGTCGCCGCGAGGTCGAAGACGAGCCCGGTGGATGTGAAGAACACACCGGCTCCTGATCCGGGGAGGTAGAAGAGCACGTCCGCATCAAACTGGCCGCGGTTCTCGATGAAGCCCGTGGGAGTCATGGCGGTTTCGGGCCGGGCCACGGATGAGGCGAGGACGCTGAACATCGTGATCAGCAGGATCGGCCCCCACAGCGGCTTGCGTGACGCGACGGGCTTATGCTGGCTGGTTCGGCGTGACATGACAACCTCCTTGTGAGAAAACCGACAGGAGAGCGGGCTTGCACCTCGCGGATCCGAGCAGGGCGGAGCCAATCCGTGGGTTGCCCAGGATGAAGCATCGTTTCCTCGAGATGGCAGCAATCCGCTTGACGGGCCCACAATGCTTGGGCCCGGGAATCGCTCGGCGGACTCCTATTCTCTTGGTCGCACGAGGCCGGGAGGAATCATCAACGATTTTGCGGGCAGGTCGGCACGGCCGCTGCGCTCGTCTGGCATGATGTCCGGCGTCCCGACTTCCTGGCGGGGGAGTTGTTCTGGCGGCATCTGGGCTGCCGGTGGCAGGGCTCCGCAGCACCAGACGGAATATCCGGATGTCGGGGAACGCGGTTGTTCGGCCGACCCAATGCTAGGGGCGGAGTCACAGAAGGGAGGCGGGGCGTGGTGAATGCGCGTGGCGGATGGGCTGGTCAGGCCCTTCGCTGGGTCGCGAGGATCTGGAGCATTGCGACCATCGTGCTCGTGCTCCTCTTCCTCGTTGGCGAACCATCCAACCCGAGGGGAGCCGAGTGGCTGGGTCTGCTTCTCTTCCCGCTCGGCGTATGCGCTGGCATGGTGGTCGCATGGTGGAGCGAGGGTCTGGGAGGCGCCATCACCGTGGGCAGTCTGGCAGCGTTCTATGGGATCCACTTCGCGACCACGGGTCGTTTCCCGGGCGGGTGGGCGTTTCTTGCCTTCGCAGCACCGGGCTTTCTATTCCTGCTGTCCTGGCTCATGTCGCGCGGCGTGAGCAAGCCCGCGTAGAGCGAGTGCTCACGCGAAGCGCATGAGCAAGGCGGGCTGTGGAAGCGTACAGGCTGTGTGGCTGCCCAGGATCAGTTTCAAGGAACCGCAGATGCGTGACCCGATTTGCTTCTATTCACGATCCGGTGCCTACTCCGAATTCTCCAACTTTGCCCCATTTGGGTTCGAGGCCGACGGCGTCTTCTGGCCGACCATGGAGCATTACTTCCAGGCGCAGAAGTTCCCGGATGCGGCCTACCGTGAGCGCATCCGGCGGGCGCATTCACCGAGAGACGCCCGCAATCTTGGGCGCAGCCGCGCGCAACCGATTCGAGCCGATTGGGGCTCGATTCGAGACAAGGTCATGCTGCAAGGTCTGCGGCTCAAGTTCGCCAATCCGGAACTCAGGAGTCTGCTTCTCAGCACGGGAAAGCGAGAGCTGATTGAACATTCTCACTCCGACCGGTACTGGGGCGCAGGCCGTGACGGCTCAGGCAAGAACCGTTTGGGGAAGCTGTTGATGCAAGTACGCGAAGAGATTCGCGAGGAGGGCAATCGCAAGGCCGGATGACCGCCAGCCTTGATCGGCTGAGTCTTGAGGGTCTCGCCTGAACACCCACCTATCGCAGCACCACAATCGCTTCCGAGCGACAGTGCGCGCATCCGCGGTGCGTCGCCCAATAGCATCCGGAGGGAACCGGCCGCCCTTCCGCATCCCTGCCATCCCAAAAGACGGACGACAAGCCCGAGGAAATCCGGGCCACGCGTCCCTGCCAGATGAGGCGCCCCGCACTGTCGTGGATCTCCAATTCGGGAATCCCGCCGGATGACGGAACGCACATGAGCCGGGTGGATCCGTGGCAGGGATTGGGGCTCACGAGAACACTCGGCGAATAGCGAACGGGACGTTCCGCGCTCGACACTTCGAGCAGCAGTTCCTCGTGCGCGGCGATGCTCGGCACGACAACCCAACCGTCTGCCGAGAGTTCGGCCGTGTGCCCATTGATCGTCACCGCTTCGCTGTTTTGGAACTGAAGACCGACCTGGTCAACCGTGAGCTCACTTGTATTCCGCAATCGCCAGCAGCGCTTGTTCGCGCTCACCACTTCGGGCGGAGTCAGAAGCAAGCCTTCCATCGCGCGCAGGCGATCGAACACTTCGGCGGCCGGGGCCACCCAGAGCTCGTCTGCCGCCACCCGTTCGGCCAGAAG
Source organism: uncultured bacterium (assembly GCA_964482205.1). GTDB lineage: Bacteria > Eisenbacteria > RBG-16-71-46 > CAIMUX01 > WJJG01 > JAZDGX01. Next base: position 104,817 of record CAYZWI010000010.1, read on the forward strand.
CGCGAACAGCTTCTGCGCCTCGGGCTTGACCACCCAGGCTCCGTCCTTTTGCGCGAGATAGCCGACATCGTTTCCTTCGTAACCAAGCACGCAGGTGTGCGTGTAGAGGATCGCGAGACCGGCCCGGCGTGCAAGCTCATCCAAGGCGGCCGGGGTGACGACTTCCCGCATGCATTGGTGATGGTTTTCGAAGAAGACGCCGCCCGTGCGTCCATAGACCCACAGTTGACCGGGCACATTCGGGTCGTCGAGCGCGTCCAACAGGTGCGGCAATTCGCGGCGATCGGCAAAGGCATCGAAGCCGCGGAACATGTTGTGCTCGACCCATCCGTATTCGCAGCCGGCGGCCTCCAGCTGATCCAGGATGTAGAAGGGATCTGCGCCACTGGCGTGGCTGCCGCGTGACACCAGGTCCTCGGGGTTGCCCGCTGCGGCGTGATCCACCCAATGGCGCAGGCCATAGCGAGGCACGAGATCCGCCAACGCCTCGCGCGTCGCAAACGCGCTGTCGGCGAATCCCGAGGGCGTGTGCAAGGCGAGTTCGACGCCCGCGCGGTGCAGGCGATCCCAGACATTGTAAAGGCGGGAGCTGGCGAAGACGGTGCGAGTGGTGCGCAGGCCGTGGCCGAGGAGTCCGCCGCGTCCGAAAGCCGCATCGGTCGTATCCGAAGTCCCGAAGTAGGCTGCGAGCAGAAGCTCGCGGCATTCGCCGTCCGCGTCGTCGACGATCGTCAGGGCTGCGCGCCGCACGCCGGGGAAAGTGTTCACGCTGACCCCGTATCCTCCTGAACCGAAATCCAAGACCACCGTCATTCGGTCCCATTGCCCGGCGAGGCGCCTGGCCTGCGAGAACTCGTGCCGCTCCTCGAGCGACGGACGGGCGAGCACCGTGCAATGCGCCTCGCCGTCGTAGAAGAGCCAGGCTCGCCGCGACAGAAGCTCCACTCCGCGCGCGCCGTAATGGCGGCCGTGCACGCAAAACTCCGTGCCCGTTGGGTAGCGCGCCTGGAGCACGCGCTCCGTGAAGCGGGTCTGCTGCTGATTGCGGTTCTCATCGTCCGCCATGATCGCCCGCGGTCCGGAGAGGATGTGCAGCAGGGGATGGGGCTCAACTTCCAATCCTCCGGACGCCAGCCACAGATCGACGGCATAGGTCACGCGCAAATCGATTTGCAGGAGGGATTGGCGGCGATCGTAGACATAGCGAAGCTCCGTCGACCAAGAAGGGCCGTTCGTCGTGATCGCGATGATCGTGCTGTCGGCGTTCGCTTGCTCATCCACGCGCGCGGCGCAGTCGCGCAGGCGAGTCGCGCCGGAGCTCGTTTCCAGCAGCCATCCGGGGAGATCGAGCGCCACGCGGCCGTCGGGCGAGTGCAGCGCGGCGTGACCGTTCGCATCCACGCGCAAAACGAATGCCCGGCCGCACAGGACCGTTCGAGGCGAGAGGGCGCATTCGACGGCGGCGAGATTCCCCGCGGGCAGTTCGGCGAGATTCCCCGCGCGCCCTTCGGCGACGGCCGGCTGGGCGCAGACGCATCCGAGCAGCATCAGCGCGACCAAGACTCGAGATTGGCGTGCGGGCATGAGAAACGAATAGAGCGTTTGCCCATTGCTGTCCAGCCGGATTCCAAGAAGCTCTCGTTCCCATGCCTCTTCCTCTTCCTCGCACCGTCCTCATGCTCGCGCGCCGTCCTCATGCCCGCTCACCATCCTGCTTCTCGCCGATGAGCCTCGCCTCGCAAGGGCTTCTCGCACGCGTGGCTTGCTGCTATCGTCTCTGTGGATTCCAGCGAGCATCCGGCGCAAGTTCGCACTCGCCTGTTGCGCCCGGCTCGCGCTCGCGAACACGACGGGTCCAAGGAGTTCGACATGAGCATCGGGAAGAAGCTCACCCTGTTGCTCGCCACTCCGCTGGTCGTCCTCATGGTCTTCTTCGGTGTGCTGGACGACATGCAGAGCAAGGCGCGGCACTTGAAGGAGCTCCGGCGCGAAGGGCGGTCGGTTGCGCACACCATGCAGCTCGCGATCGAGGACTACTTCCGCGACCGGCAGTTGGACGAAGTGCGCGAGCTGGGCGATCAGGTGACGCGTTACGAGCGCATTCTCGGGCTGCGGGTCTTCAACGCCAACGGCGACGTCATCTATCAATCGCCGAGCCTGAACGCGTATCCCTTCGCCTTCGCGACCGAGCTGGAGCATGTGCTGAGAGAGGGCCGCTCGTACGAGGGGCAGCGCAATCTGGAAGGGGAACCGGGGATCTACTTCCTGTTGCCGCTCACCGGGACGAACGCCGTGCGTTTGGGCGCGTTGCAGCTTCTGCAACTGGGCTCGTTCATCAAGGAGGATGCGCGCGCCTCTCGCAAGTCGATCGCCACGCTCACGCTGATCATGATTCTCGCAGTGACTTCGGTGGTCTATCTCGTCACGCTCTTCAATGTGAGCCGCCCGACGGAGGATCTCGTGCGCCATTTCCGCAGGATTGGCGCGGGCGAACTGGGGGCGAAGGTGCCCGTGCGCGGGCGCGACGAATTCGGCCGCCTGGCGCAGGAATTCAATGCCATGTGCGAGCGGTTGGAGACGGCCCAGCAGACGCTTCTCGCGGAGCAGGAACGCCGCGAGCGGGCGGAGCAGGCGCTGCGCCGCGCCGAACGGCTGGCGAGCGTGGGGCGCCTAGCCGCCGGCCTGGCCCACGAAATCGGGACGCCGCTCAATGTGATCAGCGGCCGCACGGAAGCCTTGCTGCGGCGGGGCGCGCAGGATGCCCAGGAACAGCGCGTGCTGCAGATCATCATGGACCAGATCGACCGCATCTCGAGAATCCTTCAAGGCATGCTCGACTTCGCGCGCGGCCGTCCGCCGCAATTGCAGCGCACGAATCTCGTCACGGTGGTGAAGAATGTGCTCGAATTCATGGACAATCGTTTCGAACGGCGCAAGATTCGGGTGGATTGCCGCGTGCCTTCCGACCTGCCCTGGCTGATGATCGATCCCGATCAGATCAGCCAGGTGCTGTTGAACCTCACGGTGAACGCCATCGAGGCGATGCCGGAGGGGGGAAAGTTGACGATCGATGGGGAATTCCTCACCCGTCCCTATCCAGACCAGACCGGGCGGCAAGGATCGTTTGTCGCCTTGACGATTCAGGACACGGGAGTCGGAATCGCGCCCGAACATCTCGGCCGCGTGTTCGACCCCTTCTTCACGACCAAGGAAGTCGGCGCCGGCACAGGGCTCGGGCTCTCGGTTTCGTACGGCATCGTGCAGGAGCATGGCGGTTGGATCGAAATGCAGAGCGCGACGGGAGAAGGGACCTGCGTCAGGGTGTTCCTGCCGGTAGCGGAGGCGAGCGCTTCCCCGGGAGAACAATGAGATGACCACCGCCACCATCCTGGTCGTCGAGGACGATCGCGAAATGCGAGCGCTTCTCGAGGACATTCTCGTTGCCGAAAGCTACCAAGTGCGCTCGGCCGCGGATGGGTCGGAAGGCTTCAAGCTCTTCCTGCGCCACGAAGTCGACTTGATCATCACCGATGTGATGATGCCCGGCATGAAGGGCACCGAGCTGTTGAACGAAGTGCAGGCGCGCCGTCCGGATGTGCCCGTCATCATCATCACCGCGTTCGGCAACATCGAATCCGCCGTGGATGCGATGAAAGGCGGGGCCTACCACTATCTGCCCAAGCCCTTTCGCACCCAGGAGCTGCTGATCGCGGTGAGCGCGGCGCTGCGCGAGCGTCATCTGCTGCAAGAGCTGGCCTCGTTGCGCGCCCAGTTTTCGCAAGGGCCGCTCGACATCATCGCCGAGAGCCCGGCCATGCGGCGCGTGCTGGATGTGATCACGCGCGCGGCCGCTGCCGACACGGCCGTCTTGCTTACCGGGGAAAGCGGAACCGGAAAGGAAGTGCTCGCGCGAGTGCTTCACGCCCGCAGCCCGCGGCTCGGCCATCCTTTTCTCGCGATCAATTGCGCGGCCATTCCCGAAACGCTTCTCGAAAGCCAGCTCTTCGGCCACCGGCGGGGCGCGTTCACGGATGCGCGCCAGGATCGCATGGGTCACTTCCAGGAGGCCGAGGGCGGCACCGTGTTTCTGGACGAGATCGGCGACATGCCGTTGGGATTGCAGGCAAAAATCCTGCGGGTGCTCCAGGAAAAGGAAGTGCATCCCCTCGGCGCTCCGGCCCCGGTTGCCGTGAATGTGCGCATCGTCGCGTCGACCAATCGCGATCTGGCCGCGCTCATGCGCGAGGGGAAGTTCCGCGAAGACCTCTACTATCGTTTGAATGTCATCAGCGTGCGCGTGCCGCCGCTGCGGGAGCGGCCCGATGATCTTCTTCCCCTGATCGCGCACTTTCTCGAAAAGCATGGGCGCAGATTGGGGCGCGAAGGATGCAAGCTCTCCACCGAAGCGTTGCAGTTGCTTCAGCGCCACGCCTGGCCCGGCAATGTGCGCGAACTGGAGAACGCGATCGAACGCGCGCTCGTGTTGAGCAGGCAGGCGACCATCGGCCCGGCGGATCTGCCTGACGGGCTTGGATGCGCGCGCACTTCGGCGATCATCGAAGAAATGCCGCGATCGGTCGCCGACATCGAGCGAGACCACATTCTTCGCGTGCTCCGCTCGGTGGCCGGCAACAAGACGGCAGCGGCCCGGCTCCTCGGACTCGACCGCAAGACCCTTTACCGCAAGCTGCAGTCGTACGGACTGGGCAGCGAGGCGGACGATTCCGCTGGTCCCAAAATGCCCCAGCCGTAGCGTTTTTCCCCGCCCCATTCGCCTCCACCGCCGGGCCTCAGCTCGTCTAATCCATCGCTCCGCTTATTCATAGGACCTGGCATGCTACTTGCCCCGCCTGGGATTGGCTTGGGAAACCAGGGAGAAGCGGCATGCGCGAAGAGGCACAAGGAGTCGACGAGTCGGGGGAGGCCGAGGACATCGGACGGCCGAAGGACGATGGAAAGCCCGAAGGCATCTCGAGGCCCCGGACCAACCGGCTGCCCGAGATGCTTTGGGAGGAGATCGATCGCCCCGGTTGTTACCTGCTGCCCGACGCGGGTCTCATCGCGCGCTTGCCGCGTTCCGCTCTCGGTCCCGGAACGCTTCCTCTCGTAACCCTGGTTTCCGAGAAGCCCGTGCGCGCGGTGCGCATTTCCGACGATCCGACGGAACGAATCGAAGTGCTGCGCGCGGTCATCCGCGAGCATCCGTAGTCTCGTCCACCGCGAACGGCTGGTGCGCATCGTGGAGTGCGAGTTTGTGGGAAACGGGGGCGCAGCAAAGGCACGTGTCATGACAGAGCCGACATATGCATAGAAGCTCGCTTCTCGATTCCGTTTGGCGCGGCCACGCATCTGTTCCGCGCGCGCGCGCGAAGCCGGCGGTCCCATTCACCGTTTGGTGGGTGCTCCTGGTTCTCTGCTGCGCGTTTGTCGGGTTGAGTTCGACGGGATGCGGCGAGTCCGAGCACGGCTTGCTCACGCCGATGGATCCCGGTTCCAATGATGACGGAAGCAATCCTCAGGACGGCACCGGCAAGCCTCCCGATCCGGGCGCTCCGCCCGATTCGACTTCCGATCAGCCGCCGCAACCTACCTGGGTGGAAGTCGACCCCGCCGAAGAAATCATCGCCATCGCGCCGACCCCTTGGTTCGAGGGTCGGGCGGCCGCCTGCACCTTCGCCTTCGACGATACGCGCGCCTCGCACTACGCCGTCGCTGCTCCGGAACTCGAGGCGCACGGCTTTCGCGGGACCTTCAACCTGGTCACATCGCAAGTGGGCGGTTGGGAGCCGTGGCAGATGCTGCTCGATCGCGGTCACGAAATCGCCAACCACACCCGCAATCACACCTATTTCGATCATCTCTCTCTCGACGAGATTGCGCATGAAGTGCGCCTTGGAAAGCTCGATCTTCTCGCGAATCTGCGCGGCCTCCACGATGTGCCGTCCTTTACCTACCCGGGAGGCGTGTGTCCGCCCGGCGTGGAAGAGATCATCGCTCGATACCACACCAGCGGAAGAGTGGGGCAGGGCTTGGCTTCTGCGGATCCGGCGAACATGGCCCAAGTGTCCGGGTTCGGTTATTACGATCCGTTTTCGACGTGGGCCATGAACCGGAATCTCGACGATGCGATTGCGGCCGGAGGCTGGTACATCGGGTACTTCCACAATGTCGTGAGGAGCGGCGTCTCGCGTTTGGATTGCCCGCTGCACATCTTCCGCGCTCATCTCGATTATGCGATGAGCAGAAGCGCCGACCTCTGGGTCGCCACCCAGGGCGAAGTGGCCGATTACATTTCACGCCGGCGGAACTTCATCTATCAATTGACGCCGGGTTCGCCGCCCCAGTTTTCCTTCGAAACGAAAGGCGCAGGGCCAGGACCTGTCCGCCCTCTCACGGTGGAATTCACCTTCAAGTCGGGCGACAGCGTGCGCCTGACCATCAATGGGAACACGCAAGCTCTCACGCCGGGCGAGGCGCGCTGCGTGGCCGATCTTCTGCCGGGGCGGGACTATCCCATCAAGGTGGAGATCCTCGCTCCGCCCGTCATCACGGAATTCGCGGCCAAGAGCGCGACGGGAACGAGCGGCCCCGGCACTGGCAGCGGCGCTGATCCGGGTCTTGACCGCGGCCATGACCGCGGCTCTGACCGCGGCCTTGGCCGCGCGGCAACTTGAGTCGAGAAAACGCGGCCGCTATCCGGTGCGCATCCGGAACGGTGGCCGCAGAGCGAATGAACTTCTCACTGGGAGGGTCTTCGGGATGCAAGTTCGCAAGGGATGGTGGATCGTTCTCGGGATTGTCGTTTTGATTTGCCTGGGCGGCTGCTCCAAGAAGGCCGCTTCTCCCGAAACGCTGGCCGGCTCTCCGATTTCGGAAACGAAGCAGTCCGTCGCGCCTGCTTCGGAAACCAATTCGTCGACCAAGAGCCCGGCCTTCGAACTTCAGTTGAAGGATGCGTTCTTCGACTACGACAAGGCTACCCTCACCGCCGAGGCTCGCGAGACGCTGGCCGGGAATGCGCAGTACTTGATGAACAACGCGAGCACCCGCGTGTTGATCGAAGGGCACTGCGATGAGCGGGGGACGCGCGAGTACAACCTCGCGCTCGGCGACCGGCGCGCGCGGGCAGTGATGGACTTTCTGGTGGACTACGGCATCTCTCCGACGAGGATCGAGATCATCAGCTACGGCAAGGAGCGGCCCTTCGTCATGGGAAGCAACGAAAGCGCCTGGGCCCAAAACCGCCGCGCGCACCTCGTCAGCCGTTGACGCTTGTGGAGCGAAGATTCGGGGAGACCGGTCCGAGCCGGCCTCCCCGTCATTCTTCCTGTGAGACTCTTGCCGGGAATCGGACGCAGGCAAGAATCGCCTAACGGAAACCCCCGCGCGCATTTGAATCGCTCCATCACGAGTCTTCGACCCACAAGGGATTCCCCTTCAGCGTCGTCGGCCATTCCGGGTATCATCCCCGCATCGCATTTTCCTGATAGCGCGAGCATCGCCGCATCGCTGCTCGCCCGTCGTGGGCCCGATGGACGAAAGGAATCGCCGCCGCATGAGCACGCCGAAGGAGCACACATCGCTCGGCCAGAAAGTCGTCGACTACTTCAAGGGGTTCGCCGTCTTGAAGGAGACCCGCAAGGAGTACTGGGGCCTCCAGGCGATCAACTTCCTCGACATGACGGCCTACTTCTCCCTCTACGGCATCGTCGTCGTCCTGCTTTCCGAGGACTTCGGATTCAGCGACATCAATGCCGGCTACATCTTCACGGCCTTCACCCTGGGCACGACGATCTGCCTCTGGTTCTCAGGCCTGTTCACCGATTGGCTCGGCATCCGGCGCACCATCTACCTCTCGATGGCTGCGCTGCTCGTCACGCGGGTAGGAGTGATCTGGGCCGGACTCGACCCGAACTTGCCCTACCGTTCCTACATCGCCGCCGGCGCGATCATACTGATGGCCCCCGGCATGGCGATGGTGCAGACGATGCTGCAGGCGGCCAACCGGCGCTTCACCACCGCCCGCTCACGCGGCCCCGGATTCAATCTCTGGTATCTCTTCATGAATGTGGGCGCCGCGTGCGGGGGATTCCTGATCGATCTCGTGCGCAAGAACCTGCACCTGCCCAACACCTACATTCTCTTCTTCTCGATCTTCTCCGGCATCGCTTGCATGGTGATCGCCTTCCTCGTCATTCGCCGGGAAGACCAGCTCTACGGGCCCGACGAAGTCCCGGACATGAAGCCGGCCGTGGAAAAGAAGAAGCCCTGGCAGATCGCCTGGTCCGTGGTGAGCCACCCAGTCTTCTGGCGGTTCATGGTGCTCGTGATCTGTCTCCTGGGCGTGCGGGCGGTCTTCCTGTATCTCCACCTCCTCTATCCGAAATTCTGGCTGCGCGTGATCGGCCCCGAGGCGTCCATCGGCACTCTTCAGGCGATCAATCCCATTCTCGTCATCATCGGGCTGATCCTGCTCGTGCCGGTTTTGCACCGCTTCAAGGTCTATTCGATGCTGACCTATGGAGCGATCGTCTCGGCGCTGTCGATGTTCGTGATGGCGATTCCCTCATATGGCCAGGCGACCTACACGATCACCATGCTGTCGCTGATCGTGCTCACGATCGGGGAGATCGTCTGGTCGCCGCGACTGCAGGAATACACCGCCGCTATTGCGCCCAAGGGGCAGGAGGGCACCTATCTTGGTTTGTCGCTCTTCCCCTGGTTTTTCGCGAAGGGCGCGGTGAGCGCTCTCTCGGGCCACATGCTCGCGCGCTGGATTCCCGAGTTTCCCGAAGGCGAGCCGATTCTGCGCGATCGTTTGGCTGCCGGTCAGATCTCCTTCTGGGATTCGCCGAGCGCGCTCTTCATCATTCTGGGAATCGTCGCCCTCGCGGGACCGATAATCGCGATGGCGATGAAGAAGTGGTTCACGAAAGGCGCGAGCTGGAATCGCGAGGAAGCCGACCGGGAGATTCAGGCGCAGAAGGAACTGCAAGCGCAGCGCGAGGCGGAGACGACGAGCTGAGCAGTCGCGGTCGTGCAGCGCGAAGCGGAGACGGCGAGCTGAGCAGCCACGGTCGCGCAGCGCCCAGTCGCAACCGGCGAAATTGCAGCGAAGCAGTGCGGCGAGCAAAGCGCGTGCGCGAGTTGCGACGCATGGAAACCGGCGAGCCGATGCCGTGAGCGAGATTTCCTGGAGCTGGAACCGCTATGCGCGCCCCGTTCCCCGCGCTCCGCGCGGCATCGACGCGCAGCGGCGCTATCGCGAAAGCCAGGATCGCAATCCTGAGCGCACCCCTCTAGATCCATCCGCGGAAGGCCCGCGGGAGCACCTTTCCCGCTATCTCCTCGCGCGCCCATGGATCGCGGGCCGGCGCGTTCTGGATGGCGGATGCGGATTCGCGTACGGCTCTCTTCTGATTCGCTGTCTGGGCGCTTCGCAAGTCGTGGGTCTCGAGCGCGATGAGGATGCGCTGCGGGCCGGCGCGACGGCGCTCCGTTCCATGGGGAAAGATCGGTTCGCGATTCGTGGGGAGTGCCCGCCGGACGAAGGGCCTCTTCTCGTGGCCGGTGATTTGGAGCGCGCGCCGCTGCCGGACCGATCGATGGACCTCCTGCTGGCCTTCGAGGTGATCGAGCATCTGGCCGAGCCGAGGCGGTTTCTCTCCGAGGCCCGGCGCGTGCTGACCGAATCGGGACTGCTGCTGATCTCGACGCCGAATCGCGAGCTCATCTCGCCGGGGTGGGAGATCCCGCCCAATCGCTTCCATGTGCGCGAGTATTCACCGGATGAGTTGCGCGCCCTCTTGGCATCCGAATTTCCGGAAGTGGAGATGGCCGGACAACGGCCGGGAGAGCGCTTGCTGCGCAAACGAACGCACGGTCGCAGAGGCAAGCGGGTGGCCGTGTCCGTCGAGCGAGCGTTTGGATTCGATCCGCGGCGAATCCTTCCCGGCGGTGTGCGCTCGACAATCAAGCGGATGCTGGGCGATCGCAAGGAGCCGGACGAGGGCGGCCGCACGGGCGAGACAAATGCGCTCGCGCCGCGAATCCGGGAATGGGTGTCGGCGGGTCTGGAGGCCCAAGACCCTTGTCTCGGCGGCTTGTACGAATACGCTTCCGCCGAGTCGGGCGAGACTCTGATCGCGCTGTGTCATCAAGACACGGATTCCGTGCTTTCCCGTGCGTTCGATTCGTCTGCTTCACCCCGCGTCGAGGGCCCGGTCAACGATTGTGGCGACGAATCGATGGGCCGCGGCGGACGGATCAGCGGTCTTGTTCCTGGAACGCGGCCTTGACTGCGCCCCGGAACCTCATCCCGACGGGAACGGGATCGGCCGCGAGATCCCGTCTCCGGGCGGGGCGAAACCGGCGCCGCAGACCGATCCGGCCAGGAACGCGGCAGAGGACCGCAGGGTATTTCCATTGTCGGAGCCGCTGACGCACGCTCCGGCGGGCCTGTCGGAATCGTCATTCCATCTTTGCCATGGGAACGAAGTCGTGTCGAAGCGCATCGTCGGCGAAATCGAGGCCAAGTCGATTCTGAACGCCTCGAAGATCTACGACTACTGCCTGAATCCCTACACGGGATGCGGGGTGGGCTGCGTCTACTGCTATGCCGCGCAGTTCATGCGCCGGTACAGCGGCCACAGCGAGCCGTGGGGACAGTTCGTCGATGTCAAAGTGAATGCGCCAGAGATCCTGGCGAAGCAAATCGTGCGCGCGAAGAGAGGATCGATCTGGATCTCTTCCGTGTGCGATCCCTATCAGCCCATGGAAGCGCGCTACCGCTTGACGCGCCGATTGCTCGAGGTGCTGATCGGGCGCGATTTCCCAGTGACCATCCAGACGAAGAGCGCGCGGGTTCTTCGCGACCTCGATCTCATACGACAATTATCCGATGCCGAAGTGGGATTCACAATCGCGACGGAAGACGAGCGGATCGCGAAGCTCTTCGAGCCGCACGCCTCTCCGATTTCCGAGCGGATCGATGCGTTGCGCCATTTCCGGCGCGCCGGAATTGCGACCTATGCCTTTTGCGGCCCGCTCTTGCCGGGCGATCCCGATCGCCTCGCCGCGCAACTCGGCGATGTGATCGAGTACGCCTTCATCGATCGCATGAATTATGTGCCGGCAGTGAAGAAGTTCTATGAGCGCCACGGCCTGACGGACGCGCTCGACGACTCCTTCTTCGAAAAGCAGGCGAGCGCGCTGGCCAAAGGCCTGCGCAAGCGTGGTGTGCGCGTGAAGGTGGTCTTCTAGCGGGTCGCTGACGCGCTCACTGGGGCGCTGTTTGTATTCGGAGGATGGCCGTCACTGGAAAGTGATCCGAAGGATACCGGCCGTCCACTGTGTCCCTCACGATACGGCATTCCAGCGGGATTACATCGGCGGTCGTCAGGATCCAATCGACGCGATCCCCGCGCGTCTCGCCCGTGAAGCCGTGATAGGTCGCTTCCTCGTCGCGAGTTTCGTCGTGCTCCGCATGCAAGGCACGGTATGCGTCGGTCAGCGCGCCGCGTGGCTCGCGCCCAGCCGGGCGCGCGGCAAGTTCGCTGGGACTGGTTCCCGTAAGCACCGCGTAGGGAGTCGGAGGCGGAGCGTCTGGAGTCGCCTCCGCAGCGCGTGTAGTCTCACCGGCGGCCATGACGAACATGCCTCCGAGCGTTGCCGGCGCATTGAAATCACCCATCACGATCGCGTGCCGATAGCCGGTCTTCGCGGCCACGGAATCGCGCAGCAGCATGGCCGAATGCCGCCGCGCTTCCTCTCCCAGGTGATCGAAGTGCGTGTCGAAGGCGTGAAGAATGACCTGTGGATGGAGATTGTCCCGCAGCTCGACCCAGGTTGCCATGCGCGTCAGCGCCGCGTCCCATCCGACGCTCCCCGGCACACGCGGCGTGTCGCTCAGCCAGAAATGCCCTTCGGCCAGCTTCGTGAAGCGGTCACGGCGATAGAAGATGGCGCACATCTCACCAGTGAGGGCGCCGTCGTCCCGCCCCGCGCCCACGAAAGCGTACTCCGGGAAAGCGGCGCGCAAATCGTCCGCCTGCGCGGCCAGGCACTCCTGCGTCCCGAGCAGATCGGGCGAGAAGGCGCGAATGCTCTCGATGAGACGCGCGCGGCGAGTCGCCCAGCTGTCCGGACCATCATCCGCCGTGCCATAGCGAACATTGAAAGTCATGACGCGAAGCGTGGCGACCGAGTCCGCAGGGACAGCCGTTGAGGAAGAGGAAGCGAGAACCGGCACCGGGGGAGGCGATGCGCTGGAAGCAGGATCAGGCACCGGGGCAGACGCATGGGAACAAATGTGAGGCCCTGCGAGAAACGAGGCCGCCGACAGGGAGAGAACGAGCAGTAATATCCTCGTCGATGCAGCATGCAGGCCGGGGCCGGCTTTTCGAACGGCCGGGTTTTTCCGCTTCATCCTCTTCTCCGTCTCTCTTGTGCCGGTCTGTCGGGGCAGGCGGATCTTCATTCATCGAGCGCGGGCGGGCCAAGAGGAATGATCCTCGCGCTCGCGTCCAACTCGCGCAGAGAGTCGATTGCCGCCCCGAGGTGCCGGCATTCTCGCGCCCGAGAGGTGCGGGAATAGCGCTTGCCGGTTCGGGCGGAGCAACGGTAGAATGATCCTTGAGAGGCCCCTCCCAGGGGCTCATCGAGCCGCGTCCAATGGTGAGCGAACTCCAAGCCCGCGGCGGCGCGGCCCTTCTTCAAACCGGGAGGGAGGCATGCCATGAAACCGGTTTTCTGCTTGCTCGCTCTTGCCCTCATCGCCCCGAGCGTCGTGATGGCCCAGCCGGCGGATTGGTGTTGGGACCAGGACGACATCCGCGCGTACTATCAAGACGGTCTCATCACGGTCATTCACAATGCCACGGTCTACAACTGCTGCCCCGACAGCTTCACATTCCAAGTGGAGCAGGAAGGCGCCGTCATTCGGGTTTGGGAGCACGAAAACCTGACCGAGGCCTGTCTGTGTCTGTGCTGCTACAACCTCTCCGTCTCGCTCGGCGCGCCGGCTCCCGGAGACTACACGATTGAATTCTCCTGGAGCGATTACGAAACCTACAGCTGGCCTGTGGTTACGCTGCCGATCCATGTTCCCGAAGGTACACCGCCGGCGCGCATCGACATCGTCGAGACATATGCCTCGCCCTGCCTGGAGACCCAGGATGTGCCCGAGCCGGATCCGGACTCTGCTGAATCGACCTGGGGCGGGATCAAGAGGCTGTTCGAATAGCTCGCGTCGCTGACGAAGACCGACCGGACACCCCGCAAAACGCCCGTCGTTGAAGCGCCGGCTCCGCCTTGAGGCCGACGAGCGTCACGCGACGAGGCGGATAGCTCACTCCCGCGCGGGCCAAATCGGGCGCAAGTCTCTCGCGAACGGCCGTTCCATATTCCGCGATGCGATCATCGATCGTCTTTTGGACTTCGGGCATTTCTCCTCGCAACGCGTACGGTCGCATCTGCGCTTGATACGGGATGGCGCATCCAGCGAGCGCAAGAGACACCCCGAGAACGGCACGCAATGCTCCGGACTTCATCTTCAACCCATCAATTGTCTTGATTGACCAGCTTGCGCCTGGCGAGCCGCAAGGCCTTGGAGAAGACATTGAACTGGCGATCGTCCCACAGGACGATGCGGACTTCGGAAAGACAAGAAGGCTCGCTCGCGAATGCCATGATCGCTTCACACATGCCCTGCGCCGATTCACGCGTGGAGACGCCGGCGCTTCCTGTTCCGAGAGCGGGGAAGGCGATGCTTCCGGCTTCGAGATCCGCGGCAGCGTGCAGCGCATTCGCAGTGCACTCATAGATGTCGGGGGGGGGCAGTCCCACGACGGCGACATGGACGATCCATTTTGCAGGCAACTCCCCGGCATGGGTCACGATCGCTTCCCCGACCGCGATCGGGGCCTGGGCGATCGCCTCTTCCTCCACATCCGGACCTGCCTCGGCCAGGATCGCAGCCGCCACACCCCCTCCCATGACGAGCTCCGTGTTGGCGGAATTCACGACCACGTCGACTTCCTGCTCCGTGATCGAGCCGATGACAATGCTGACGTTCATGCGTTCCCCTCTCCTTCCCGACATTCCGAGAAGGCCGGGGGGTGATCACGGTCTAACAAGAAAGATCTTGCGGGCGCACCTCGCCGCTTCGTCCGACTCACCGACGGCTTCGATCCAATAGATTCCCGCGGGCGCGGGCCTGCCATGCTCATCGCAGCCATTCCAGTGAACTTCGGCCTCCCACTCCTCATCACGGGGCCGCAACCGGCAAGAGAGCGTCCGGATCGTGCGTCCGGCCAGGTCGTGAATCGTGATCGTCTGCCAATCGGCACGCTGCGAGTCCGGCGCAAATCCGACCCGCACCTGGATAGTAGTGACATCCAGGCAGGGATTCGGAAACACGGAGACATTTCGCACCCGGCGGGACAGGGGGGGAGAAGAATCCCCGGCCGGCCTGTCGCCCGAGACCCAGGCGAACGGTCCGTTGCCTTCAATCGAAGAGGCTCCGCATCCGATGGGGCCGGAGCCGATTCCTTGGCATTCTCCGCTCGCCGCAGGCGCGCAAGGCGAGCTATCTGCAATCGACCAGGGCAACCCGGCGTTTTCCTCCCCGCAGAATTGCGGATCCAGGCAGATGTTGCCGTTCAGCCCTTCCTGGCCGAGGAGCAAGCCGACCCAATCGCCGTCGTGATTTCCCCAGACATCGCAGCACGATGCCGAGGCCTGCGCACCCGGCGGTCCCTGCACGGCCGCGCCTCCCAGGCCGAGAGCGAGAATGCTCTGATTCAAGGTCGCGGGCGCTTGGCCGTCGGTCCACACGCCTGCTCCAGGAAGCCCGTGGTTGGCGGCGAGCGTGCATCGTTCCAGCGCGAGTCCGGAGGAGGAGCAGGAAACGCCGCCTCCCCGGCTGTCGGGTGAAGAACCGGCGTCGTTTCGGGTGAGCAAGCAAGCGGTGATCTCGACAGTCGAATCGTACGCGTATACCGCGCCACCGCCTGCAGCGGCCAGATTCGAATCGATGGCACAAGAGGAAAGCTGCGCCGCGGAGGACGTCAGCATCACCGCGCCGCCGCTCACGGTCGCCGAGTTCCCACCCGCCCAGCAGTCGCGCAAGATGAGAGTGCCTGACATCGCGCAAGCCGCTCCGCCGAAATCCGCTTGATTGGCGATGAGCGTGCACGCTTCGGCCTCGATGCGTCCGGCGGCGATGCCGAGCGCCCCTCCGCTTCCGCCCACGTTCTCGCGCATCAGGCAATCGCGAAGGAAGAGCTCGCCACCGTCGTGCACTTCGAACGCGCCCGCCGTTCCGTGCGAGACATTGGCCTCGGCCAGGCAATCCTCGACTCGCGCGATGGCTGCGAATCCGATCGCGATCGCACCGCCGGCTGCGGCTCGATTCTCTCGAAAGACGACCCTGCGCAGCACGGGCCTGCTGCCCGACTCCGCCAGCATACCGCCGCCCATGTTGTTGGCTTCGTTTCCCGCGACGATGCAATCTTCGATGCGCGGTGAGGCGCCTTCCAGCAGGCGGAGACCTCCGCCCGAGCACCAGGGTCACATGCCTTCCACGAACCCGCGCGTGAGCGTGAAGCCGCGGATCAAGGTCGTCGTATCGATGCTTGCATGATAGAGGCCGATCACCGTCTCGCGATCGTCGCCGTCCAGAATGCAGTCCGTTGCGCCTGCTTCGCCGATCATGGAAATGCCGCGCCGATTGGGCCAGATGATGTTGCCGACATAGGTGCCCGCCGCCACGACAACCGTGTCGCCGGGCAAGGCTGCGTTGAGGGCGAGCTGCGGAGTGGGATAGGAGCCGGGAACATGGCGCACGGTCGCATGGGCTTGAATGGCGACGAAGAGCAGGACGGAGACTGGAATGAAGACGAGAATGAAGCCGAGGGGATGCGCGATTGGAAGGAGAGGCCGGTTGTGCGCCCCTGCCCACGCCTCCGCCTGGCCGCGCGCTTTCGCTCGGCTGTGCGTCGCCTGGCCCCACACTTTCTTGCAGCGTTGTTTTCTCGCTCCGCTCCTCACGGGCTCTCCTCATAGAAACAATGGTCGCCTCGCCGATGATTCTAGCAGAGCGCGCTCATGTTTCAGACCGCCCTTCCCGTTGGGCGGACGAGGAAAGCCTCAGGCCGCTTGACGCTGGAGGCCGCAAAACATACAATCTTCCTGTTCCGGCGATCGATCGTGGTTCCGGCACCGTTCGGACTCATTGGGACAGCCGAATGTACGCGGACATTCGCTTGGAATCCGTGCGCGCGCGCATGGCCCAGGAACTGCTCGTGTGGATGGCAGGGGGGAATGCGCCCGATCGAAGCCTCCTGGCCCTCTACGGCGTGGCCCAGATCAAATCCTTCCTCAAGGCCGGCAGCTGGAACTGGAGGCACGGCTTTGCCGAGAGCCCCGAAGAAGTTGCCGCCGACGCCGCCCACCTGGCCATCTCGGACTTGCTGAAGGAGGAGCCGCACAAGGGTGCCGTCCGGCCTTCCATGCCGCTGCTTCACAAATGCCTGCAGGCCGTTCTCGCGCTGCAGCCGCGCATTCCGGCTTCCATCGAGACGGAACCACGCCAGGAGGGAGCATCCAGCGAGATGCTTCGGGCACTCGACATCGTCCTCAGGACCCGAGGCCGTCAAGCGCATATGCGAATGTGGAAAGAGCGTCACCCGGAGCATGCCCGGCTGCTCCGCCAGCTCAAGTCTCACATCAAGCGCTCGGGCGGGCTGCACCTCGTTCACGATGCTCGAGGGCAGTTCGTATGCGCGCCGCGAGCGGATCTCCGCCAAAGCAGGATTCCCCGCGAAACGCTCCAGCGGCATGTCTATCCTTGCGACTTTCTCTTGCTGTTGAAGAATTGCGAGCAGGTCTTGACGGAGCTTCTGATTTCCGAAGGCCACAGCCGGTACTGCTATCTGATGGATCTCGTTCATGTGATCCACGAACTGCGGCGTCAGTTGTATGAGCGCGACTGGATCGAGAGGTTGTCCGCAGGCTTTCCACATGCGCAAGGCCATCTTTCCCACCGATCCGCGGAGGAATGGCGGCGCTGGCTGTTTGAGCGCGCGTTCGAAACCGGTATGGATCAGGAGAAGAGACGAAGCCGCCGTTCGAAGGCGTCCATCGATGAAAGTTCCGTGCGCATCTCGGCAGGTGTGGCGGCGGAGATGGTCGCCAGGAAAATAGAGGCAGGCAAGCCTGAATACACGGAGTTCTCGCAAAGGCAGCTGCTTCTTCAGCTCCTGCCCGCGCCACCGGACGCCGCGAATCTTGAAACGCTGCGCAGAAGGACCGATTACCTGGTGCGATGTCTGATGATGGTTCTCGAAGCGGATCTCCACGCCGGAATGGGAAAAGGTCCCACGCATGAGCAGCCGTTTGCTCCATGAGCTTTCCGAGAGATCGCACCCGCGAGCGCTGCATCACGCGCACGAGGAAGTGTGCCGCCTGCTGGCGCAGTCCCAACCCCCCGCGGTGGCGATCCGCCTGCAGGCTTCGTTCGTCGAGGCTTGCCTTTCGCATGGGCAGTCCGGCTGGGCGGCGTACGGAATCGGGGTCGCTCGCAGATTGGCTCTCGCAAGCGCGCGGTATTCGTTTCTCGGCTGGTCCCCACACGAACTGGACTCGCTGCAAACCCTGCTGCGGCGTTGCCTGGAGTTGGATGATCCCCCCGTTCCCGCCGGCCGGGATTGGAGACTGCTCGCTTCACAAGCCGTCGCCGCGCTGGCGAGACATCGCCGGCACCTCGACGAATGGCTGTCAGGAAATTCGCTCGCAACCGATGAAGACTGCGAGCAGGCGATCGCATCAGGCCCGTCCGGTGGCGGCAGCGCCGGTCGAGAGGCACGAGAGCAGGGAGCGTTCGTTGAGGATGTCGAGGAAGCGGAGTCGGCGAGTGTGTATGTGCCCGTCATCGGCCGCCTGGCGGGTCAAGAGCCCGATGTCCGTTCTCTTTCCTGTGGGCCCGCCGCCCAGCTCTTGAAGCTGTCCGTCAGCGCCGCGCATGCGCCCGCCGACCGGGAAAGCCCCCGGATCATCGTGGAGGGAGAAATGCAGCCGGAAGCCCGCGAAGCGTTTCACACCGCGCTCGAAGCGATTCGCAGGCATTCGGCAGCCGGTAGCGCGCACTGGCGCGACCTGCTCATCGTCGCCAGGTGGAACGAGTCGGGCGCGCGATTGGTCGGGCGCTCCGCGGGGCTCGGCTTCGCATTGGCCGCGCTGGCAGCATGGAACGCGACCGCGCCTGGGCTGCGGGTGCGAAGGGTCCGGCGCGGGCTTGCGGCGACGGGGTCGTTGAAGGGAAGCGCGGTTTTTCCGGTGGATCCGGAGACCCTGGCGTTGAAGGCGAAGGCGTGCTTCTTCTCGCCCGCCTCCTGTCTCTTCGTGCCCCGCGATCAGGTCGGCAAAGCCCGCGCGGAGATCGACCAGTGGAGCGCGCAATTCCCCGCGCGGAAACTGAGCGTCGAAGGGTTGGGCGAGATTGACGAAGCGGTTTACGCCCGGGGGAAGATGGCGTCTCAGCGCGCGTTCAAGCGCGAGCGGCGGCCACTGCGCGATGTCTTCGCCCGCTCGCACGACTGGCTCTCGCGCAGTCGCATTCGGATGGCGCTCGGACTTACCGGGTTGCTTCTCCTGATCTTGATTTCCACCGCAGGCCTTTTGTTGACCTCGAACGAGCCTGCCACAGTGAATTGGGAGGGGGGCCAGGTTGTCGTCCGCAACAGCCACGGCTGGGTGACGAAGAGATTGCCGCTCCGCTATGCGGTGGAGCTCGAGCGGTTCATGGCCCGGACGTTGGACGTGCCTTCGGCCGCTGTGGTGGAGCTGAATGGCGACAGCCACCAGGAAATTCTGGTCGCGCACTGCTCGGAGGCGGAACGCATCGATTTCCTTTCCGCCTACGACCGAAATGGCAGGGAAATGTGGAGCCTGAATTCCCGCACGTTTCCCATCGCCGACAGCCTGCCGCATGACGATTTGCAGTGGTACGCCTTTCGGCCGGTGGCCTCGTCCCGTGATGCAGGCGACGACCTGGTGGCCATTCGGAGGTCGGCGCAATCGGGGCTTACCTATGTGGAGAGGATCGATGGAGCGAGCGGGTCGCCTCTGATGCGCCTGCGAAATAACGGACACCTGGATTATCTCCGGCTGATGGATATGGACGGCGACGGCGCTGAGGACTGCGTCGTGTACGGCACGCACACGCCGCGTGGCATTCTGGCCGTCCTGGAGACGGCGGCGTGGACGGCAAACCCCAAGGATGAGCAAGCGGATGCGGATCTTGCCGTCATCGACATCGATGATCCCCGTAGCCTCCAAGCCGGGGTGCGTTTCGCAATGGACTTCGACAGAGATCGATTCACGAGCGTGGAAGATGTCCATTGCAGTTCGATTCATCGGGAAACGGAAGGGCGAATCTATCTGGACATCTGTGGAGTCAGTCACGAATGCGCGCAGTACCGTTTCGCGGTCGAGAAGACGAGCGACTGGCGGCTGCTCGACATCGTGTTCACCGATTGGTTCCGCACGAGCATGCGGAGCAATCCTGGGATTTCGCCGAGCGAAGAGGCGCTGGCCGCGGAGAAAAGCCGGCTGGCGGGGGAGGTGCGGGTTCTCCGTTCGGAGGGGTGGGTGCCGTTGGCGGCGATAGGGATGGTCGACCTGGCGGAAAGCGACCCATCCGCAAGCGGGCAGGGCAGAGGACGAGAACAATTCTGAGCAGTGGGAACGATGATGATAGAGTCTTTCTTGGGAGTCATTCATGCACGGCGGTCCCCGCGCGTGCCTTTCGGAGAGGAGCGAGAATCGCGGCAATGAAGTGTCGCTCGGAAAAGATCCTGGAAAGAGCGGCTCTACGCTTGCTGGCTCTCGACATCGATGTGCGAGACGCCCGGTCTCAAGACCTGCGGATCGAGGATGAGAGACTGCAGGACCCGCGCCTTCATCAGAGGCTGCCCGAGCCCCGGCGGAGCGGCGGCGATTCGCCCACTTTGCGCGACCTGCTCGAGCACTCGATCGATTGCGCGCGCTGCCGTGAACTACTGGCGCTCTTTCAGGCGGCAAGGATCGAGCTGGAGGCAGAGCTAACGAGGGGAGAGGCGGCGGTGCGAGAGCGGCCGGCGGATGATGCGAAGCGAGAGGAGCGCATCCGGGAAGGCGAGCACATCTCGAGAGGCGAACGCACGGGACGCGTCATGGAATTGAGAGCGATTGAGCCTCTGCGACGATCCGCGGCGGTCACGGAGGGAGATGCCTCCGAATACCGCGTGGCAGCAGATACCGGACCGGACGGCGAAAAGAGCGAGATTGCCTCTGAACCTCCGGTCCTGTCTCTCGAGTCAGTCGACGGGCGCTATGTCGTCCGCATCTTCGCCCAGGAGCCGGGGCCGGGGGCGGTTGCGGTTCTGGTACAAGGGCAGGCGGATTCGGACTCGAAGGCCCGAGCCGACCAGAATCCGAGGATTTTCCTTCGCGTTGGAAGTCAGGAATATCCCTTTGCGGATAACGGAGTTGCGGTGCTTCCGCGCTTTCCTGCTAATGAGCTCGCCCTCCTGGTACGGTAGCCAGTTTTCTGAGGCCTGCCTTTTGAGACACTAGGGGTTGCTCTCTAGAGATAGGTAGTCCGAGCCAGAGTAACGCTAGGTAGTCATGCAAGGACTTGCGGCCGCCCTGGCCAGTCTCTTCAACGGCTTGAGGACGGCGCCTGCAACGCGGAGGCGGAAGCCAGGCTCGGAGGACAAGGAGGCCCCATGCAATGCACTCGTCGGATTCTCATCTCATTGTTGGTCGTCTCGGCGACAGTTACTCTCGCGGCTGCCGTTCAGAAGATGAGCGTTCAAGTGCGAAGCGGACAAATCCGCACGAGCCCTTCCTATCTTGCGAGCGTGGAATCTTCGGTTGCGTATGGAGATCGCCTTACGGTGGTGGAGATGCAGGGGGCGTGGGCCCATGTGGAGGACGCTCGTGGACACGGCGGCTGGATTCACGAATCGGCTCTGACCAAGAAGCAGGTCGTCCTGCAATCTGGAGCCGCGAATGTGGAGGCCACGGCCGGCGAAGATGAAGTCGCCCTCGCCGGGAAGGGGTTCAGCCAAGCCGTTGAGCGGGAATTCAAGACCCAACACACAGAGCTCGACTACACCTGGATTGATCGGATGGAGAAGGTGAATGTCAGCCCCGAACGAATCGTCGCATTTCTGAAGGAAGGTGCAGTTGTTCCGCGGGGAGGTGCCAGATGAAGTCGAGAAGTCCCCTCCTTTGGATTGCCATGCTGCTGGTCGCCGTCCTCGGACCCGGGTGTGCAAGTGTAACGCAGTTGATCAACAAAGGAATCGACCTTGGTACCCAGATCGCCGAGCAGGAAGGGAAGATTACCCATGAACAGGCGACATCCGTTCATCGAGTGAACACCTCACTCGAGAAGACGATGGCAGACATCACCCCTGAACAGGAGTACTACATCGGCCGGGCGGTAGCGGCGACGATTCTTGAAACCTATCCGGCAGCCGATGCACCGGCCATGAATGCATATTTAAACGAGTTGGGACAGGCCCTGGCGACGGCGTCGAGCAAGCCATGCACCTTCGGCGGCTATCACTTTCTGCTGTTGGACAGCGACGAAATCAATGCCTTTGCGGCTCCGGGCGGCTTCATCATGGTCACGCGAGGATTAGTGCGCTGCTGCAGGAGCGAAGACGCCTTGGCTGCAGTCCTCGCTCACGAGATCGGGCACGTGCAGAATGGCCACGGGCTGGGGGCCATCAAGAACAGTCGACTGACGTCCGCGTTGACGAGCCTGGCGGTGGAAGCGGGCCGCAATTTTGGAAGCGATAAGGTAAAGAAGCTCGCGGAAGATCTTGATGGCACCATTGATGATATCACCCAGCAGCTCGTGACAACGGGATATGCCCGGGACAAGGAACACGAGGCAGACCGGGCGGCGTCGGCCATTCTCGAGGGCATCGGCTATGATCCCCGGGCTCTCGTGTCCATGCTCGAGGAGATGAACTCGCGGCTACGCCCGGGCGGTTATGGATTCGCGCGAACGCACCCGTCGCCTACGGACCGCATTCAGGAGATCGGATTTCCACCGATGCCTGAATCCCAGGGCGGCCCTGCTTCCCGCCGCACGCGATTTGCCAGCGCGGTAGGGACGATCTGACGATGGCTCGGCGCCTGAGGCCGGCTTTGGGAATTGGCCTCGGCGCGGTCGCGGTGGCTGCGGTCTTGTGGTTCTCGGGAACCATGGACGCCTGGGAGAAGGCGACCTGGTCGGTTCGTGTTCGTTCGGTCGCATCTCGATCCGCTGCGACTGGCTCCATCAAGCTGATATTGCTCGACCAAGCAAGTTTGGATTGGGGAAGCCGGGAAAACGGCTGGGCGTGGCCTTGGCCGCGCGAGGTGTACGCGGCGATTCTCGACTTCTGTTCGCGTAGCGAAGCGCGGAGCGTGGCGTTCGACCTTCTCCTGACGGAACCCTCACTCTATGGAGTCGATGATGACGTGCGTCTTGGTGCCGCCGCAAAGCGCACGCCCGGGTTTGTCGGAGCGCTCGCCCTTTCTTCGCTCGCGAACGCCGGCACTCGCGTGTGCGACCCTCATCTCGATGAGGTTTCAGGTGGTTTGCGCGGACGGGCAGCGGAATGGACCTGCGATGGTGTGAATGACCCAGCCACGAGATGTCTTCAGGCGGTGCTTGCGGCAAGAGTTCTTTCTCTCCCCGTCGAGGAAGCACTGCCCATTGGTGTTGCACTCGGGAATGTGGCCGAGCTGCCGGATCCTGATGGGGTTTATCGCCGGGTCTCTCTCTTGCGCTTCGTCGATGGATTCGCCGTCCCGTCTCTCGGCCTCGCAGCCTACCTGCAAGGAGAAGGAAAAGGCATTCCTGTAAAGTTGGAGCGGCATCGACTGAAGATCGGCAAACGGGTCATTCCTCTCGACGACAAGGGAAGAGCCATTTTGCGCTTCTCCGGTCCTTGGCTCACTTACGAGAGCTTCAGCGCTGCCGCAGTGATCCAGTCCGAGCTTCAGATGCGCGAAGGTCGCGAACCAGTGATTGATCCGAGCTCTCTGCGTGGATGCGATGTCCTTTTCGGTCTGAGCGCTCCCGGTCTACTCGATCTGCGCTCCACCCCAGCGAGCCCGAGTGCGCCTGGAGTAGCGGTGCATGCCACCGTGCTCGACGACTTACGCGCTGACGGCTTCCTACGGGATTCGCCCATGGCAGTGACCTGGGTTGCGATTGCGATCTGTGCAGTCTGCGTGGCAGGTCTAGTATTGAGTTGCCGCACCGCATGGCAGAGTTTGGCGTCCATCGCCATCTCGCTTTCCTCGCCGCCCTTGCTGAGCGCGGCAGGCTATGCATTCGGCTGGTGGTTTCCCCTGGTTCCGGCCGGTGCGGCAACGGCGGGAGCATTGACCGGAAGCTTGATCTGGAACTTCGCAACCGAGGGGCGACAGCGTCGTTTTCTCAAGAACGCGTTTCGTCAATATCTCAGTCCCCATGTAGTGGAAGAGCTCGTGGCGGATCCGCGCAAGCTTCGCCTCGGAGGCGAGCGCCGCGTGCTGACAATTTTTTTCTCGGACTTTGCTGGCTTTACTTCCATCAGCGAATCGCTCGCACCGGAACTTCTGACGGGCCTGCTCAACGACATTTTGTCTGACTTGACTGAAATCATCCTTGATGAAGATGGAACCCTGGACAAGTACGAAGGAGATGCTATCATTGCCTTCTGGAACGCTCCGTTGGAAGTGTCGGATCATGCGGCGCGCGCCTGCCGGGCCGCCCTGCGCTGCCAACACCAGCTTGCAGCCAGGCGCCACGAGTTCCGCCTGCGTACCGGTCATGAGCTGAACATGAGAATCGGTCTGCACACGGGTCCAGTCGTGGTTGGAAATATGGGTTCGAGACAACGGTTCAACTATACCGTGCTTGGTGATGCTGCGAATCTCGCTTCCCGACTGGAGGGCGCGAACAAGGCATTTCAGACGGCCATTATGATTTCTGACGCGACCCGGTTGGCAGCGGGGTCCTCGATGCGTGTACGTGAGCTTGGTTCTATCCAAGTCGTCGGCCGTCAAGCGCCCGTCAATGTCTTCGAGCTTCTCGGCTGGGGGAACGACGGATCGAATGATCAGGCATACGAACGGTTTCACGCGGCTTTGAGATTGTGCCGAGCCGGCGACATGGCCAGTGCGGCTGCAGCGTTTGCTGCGTTGGCGGAGGATCCCGTCGCGCAGTGCTACGCCAAGCGGTGCGCCGCAGCAGTGGCCGGAAACGACGAGTTTCGCGGAGTGTGGAACTTGACTAGCAAGTAGGTGGGCTATGAAACTCTTCTTCGCTGGCGTACGCGGTTGCTGGCCAAGAAACAGTCCAGCGTTTGCCCGATATGGAGGCGACACTACCTGCTTGCTGGTCCGGCCCCGAACCGGATCCCCTGTCTTTCTGGACGCGGGCACGGGAATTACGGAGGCAGCTGAACGGATTCCGCGCGGTCAGGCACTGCTCTTGCTCACCCACGCACACTTGGACCATTTGCAGGGGCTCCCGTCGCTCAATATCGGGTGGCCTTCGTCTGCGGACTGCCGTCTTACGATTGCCGGCCCCGAATGCGTGCCCGCCTGCAAGGCTGTGCGGAGATTGCTTACAGATCCGCTGTGGCCTTTGGAAGCCTCCGCTCTTGACAGGGCGGTCGACTTCCGAACCCTGTCCACTACGAGGGGGGATGACCCATTCACTTGGGGAAGTCTGGTCATCCGTTTCCTTGCGGTTCCCCATCCCGGAAGCTGCGTCGCTTATCGATTGGACGAATGCGGCGGGGGATCCTTTGTTTTTGCCCCGGACCTTGAATGGGGCGCTTGGGACGAAGGTGGACGGGCCGGGTTTGCCCGCCTGTGCGAAACGCCGAACCCTGCGAATCTCCTGGTGATGGACGGTCAATTCTCTGAGGCGGAGATCGTCGGCAAGCGAGGATGGGGCCACAGTAGCATCGGCGAATGCGCTGTGGCGGCCAAAGCGGGTGGGGTCGGCCGTCTGCTCATCACCCATCACGCGCCCTCGCACGATGATCCGGCCATGGACGCTCTTCAAATCGAGCTCGGCCACCTGTTTCCGGAGGCCGCCGCAGCACGCCAGGGGCAGGAATTCGAGATTTGATGATTGGGGAACACTTCAACCCCGCAGAAAGGAATCCAGCGTGAACGAACCCACTTGGTTCGTGGTGGAAATCCTGGCGTTCTTGGCGATCTTCGGCTGCGCCACGATGGTGACAGTGCGTCTAAGAAGTAGAATGCATGAAGAGCGCGGCAAGGTCCCAATCCTGCTGCATGTCTTGGCCAACCTCGTGTATGGCGTTTCCCGCCCCTTGGCCATTCTGCTAATTACCTGGCTGCTCTCGAGCGCGCTCGGGCGAATGTTCGGTTCATCCGATTGGATTCGGTCTCATGCGGGACATTTGGAGGCCTGGCGGATCTTTTGGATCGGGGTCGCCGCAATCGGCTTTATCGAAGCTCTGATCATGCAGACGTACGCCCTGCGCCGCCGCGCTTTTCCAGTCCCTGATCTATTGCTGGGAATCATCCGCAGCCTTCTGGTACTGCTGGTTGCGTTCGCCGTGCTGAAATTGGTCATGGGCGTCAACATAGCGCCGCTTCTGGCCTCCACTGCTCTGGTGACCGCGGTAGTTGGGTTTGCCCTCCAGGGAGTCTTGGGAGACCTGCTGGCGGGGATGTCAATGAACCTCGTCTGTTCCTTTCGAGCGGGCGAGTGGATTAGCGTCGACGAACTTGAAGGTCGTGTCGTCCGAACCAACTGGCGCGAGACGCAGCTACGAACGATTGCAGGCCACCATCTCACAATACCGAACGGCAAAGTGGCCGGAGCAATCGTACACAATATGGAACGACCCACAGCTTTGCGGCGCCATACAGTGTGCGTTGGCGCCTCCTATCACGACGAGCCCGATGAAGTGATTGCCGCTCTCTTGGCGGCCGTACACAGTCTTCCCGAAGCTCTGATGGAGCCAAAACCAGCTGCTTTGGTGACTGCTTTCCAAGATTTCGGAATCAACTACGAAGTCGATTTCTGGACGACGCAGTTCCACCTGCGCAGAATCATCGATGCGAAAGCCAAGCGCATGATCTGGTATCAATTCAAACGCCGTGGGATCGAGATTCCGTTTCCGATGAGCGACAAGCTCCTGAATGACTTCATGACAGCCGTTCAAGGACAGCGCCGGCTTGTGCCGGACGACCGCGAGCTAGTCGCCCGAGCGGAAGATCTTCTCGACAGCGACCTGTGCACGAAACTGGTCGTCGACAGCGAAGGGCGGTCATTGCTCTCACGTGAGGCGCTCCTGGAAATCGCTCCGCTGCTAAAGCGGTCGCTTTATACCCAGGGAGAGACGATTTTCACCCAAGGGGAGGAAGGTGCGGCATTCCATGTGGTTGCGCGGGGCAAACTCGCTGTCTCGGTAGCCGGCGACAAAGATTGCACCGCATCCTTTGCGCTTGGACGAGGCGCCGTGGTTGGTGAAATGAGTCTCATGACGGGGGCTCCGCGCTCCGCGACGGTTACCGTCAGTGAGTCGGCGGAATTGCTCGAGTTCGATATCCAGGCCTTTCGGGCCATGCTCGCGCTGCGGCCCGATATCCCTGAGGCTCTGGCGACCCTAGCGGCGCACCGAGAGGTGCTGAATCGCGAGGCGTTGGAGCGCGCATCCAGCGAGCGCGATGCGGCGGCCGCTGCCAGTGCCGTGCATCGGAGCATTCTTGATCGCTTGCGAGCCATGATTGGGGTTGGAGGAAACGCCGTGCAGTAATCGCGCCGGGGAGGGGGTCCGGCGGCGAAGCCTGTGTCGTCTTGGCAGACTGAAGGATCGGTCGGGATACATCGAGCTAAGGGCAAGAGCAGGGGTGATGCCAATCGCGCATGCCAAGCCTCTATACGACATAGATCATGCAACGGAAGGGGGTATCTTTGGGCGCGGATCCTAAAGCACCCGTTCGGAAGGGCCCCGGTCGGGTTCCATTCCCCTCCG
Organism: uncultured bacterium; assembly: GCA_964482205.1. Lineage (GTDB taxonomy): Bacteria > Eisenbacteria > RBG-16-71-46 > CAIMUX01 > WJJG01 > JAZDGX01. Next base: position 131,873 of record CAYZWI010000010.1, read on the forward strand.
TTAAGCCGCACCGTAGGCAATCTTTCCCGTTTCGATCGGCCCAGGACTGCACCGCAGATTCGCTGTTGAGTTTTCTGAGACTTCCTCCCCGAGTGACTAGGTTCAGGTTGACGACGGCGGGACATCACTTTCCGCCGGCGGTCACTATCCAAATGACTGCCCGCTCGGACCGGTCAGTGGTCCTGCAAGGAGGGAAATCCTACGAAGGCCAGGGGCAGAGACCACGAGCGCAGGAGAGGGGGGGGGTATGAGGCAGGTGGGGATCGCAATCGTTACACTTGCGATACTACTGGCGGCGATGCCGGTGTGGGTTCGAGCTCAGGAAGCGGGTACCCAGCGACTGTACGGAGGTAACAGCATTCTGCTCGCTTTCAGCGAGCGGCCATTATGGGCCGCGGAACAGCAGCCCGGCTCGGCGTCTAAAGCTGAAGAGCAGGTCGTGCCCCGGTTCCTGGTTTCGGCGACGGACCATGACCTGGTGCGCGCAGTATATCCTAGTGCCGAACTGCGCACCGGGATCGTGCGAAGAGAGGAAGGCTCTACCTACCGTGCCACAGTGCTCGATCGCTTCTCATCGGATAACGGCCGAACGGTCGCGGTCATCGGGGTCTGTTCCGTCGACGGGTCTACCTTGGAGCCGGAGAGCTTCCACGCGAATTCAACCACTGTCAGCATCCTAGTCCTTGGAGCCGAAACACCTCGCGGACACGAGATCCTATGCCTGGATCGAGAAATCACGGAAGGCGGGGGATTCGGTAGTCCTCCGGATTGCTCCTTGCTCCCCGTAGGTCCGGAGCGAGTGACCATCATGGTCAAGAGCGGATGGGCAGGCCAAGGCTTCTATAGCGACACAACGCAGCTTTATACGCTCTGCGAAAAGAAGATGTGCCCAGCTTTGTCGGTGACGAGCCAGTACAGTGATAACGATGAGCAGGCGGCTAGCCATGAGATCTTGATCGTCGACCCGCTGAAGCTGCAAGTGCAAGAGATGGAAACGACCGGTGCCACCCGAGTGACGCGCTACACCTGGGCGACGGATTCCTTGAAGTGGGTGGCAGTGATCGAAACACGAAGATAGGCAAGTATTCGGACGAGACGCAGGCGGCCGGGGCAAGTGCAGCGTCTTGTCGACTCTCTTAACGAAGAGCGATCGTCATGGTGGGCTCTATCGAGCAACGGCGACATTCGTGGAGGCAATGCAGGCTCGCGAAAGGGGGGCCAGAATGTCAAAGCACTACTTCACTCATCACGGCTGGTCAGGGCTAACGACGAAAGGGAAGTTCCTCGCGCTAGGACTGGGCGTTCTGTTCGCACTCGTCTCCTTGTTCCTGTTGCCGTTGGTCTTTGAAGGAATGACCCTTCAACGTGTCATCAAGAAGGTGTTCAAGGCGGACGTTCTCGTCCTCGCCTGGGCCATCGGTGTCGGGTTCGTGTGCGCCGCCGTTGCCCACCTCTTTCTCCCCAAACAGACATTCTATCAACAGGATTACTATTGTGCAGCATGCGGGCAGTATCTAGGAAGTGCCCCTGAACGGTGTGATCGCTGTGGATCCAATCGCTATACAACGGAGGATCCTGGCGGAAGACGCTGATCAGGCAGGAGGCGACAAATCCTGACCAGGCCGTGGAGTCTCCAAATATTCTGCAATTGTGATCCTGCTCTCAGAAAAAGGTCACGGGGATCGCAGACAAAATCGAGAGGGCAAGGGCAGGCGCGCAAGGAAAACGCGCGAGTGTTCCTCGCCTAGCTGCCGGCGCCTTCCTGCCGGGTTTTTCCTCGATCCCTTCGCCCCTTACACATTCGCCTTCTCGTCCTTCGCGATCCATCTCGAGTAGAGCCAGATCCCGAGCGCGGCCAAGATGCCGAGACCCACGAAGGGCAGCCAGACGCGATACGGGTGGTAGGTCTCCCACAGCATGCGCGTGGCTGCATTCGGGTCGAGGCCTGTGGACGCCTGGAGCGCTTCCATGGCATTGGTGCGCTCGACGCCCTGGGGCACCCCGCCATGTTGCTCGAGATAGCGCAACGCCAGGGTCGCCTTTTCGCCTAAGCGTTCGTACAGGCCTCCTCCCGCCAGCGAGCCGATCACCCACCCGATCGCGAAGGGCATGTTGGCGTAACCCATGTAGAGCGCCTTCTGCCCTTCGGGCGCGATCACGCCGAGGTATTCGTTCATCTTCGGCGAGGAGAGCATCTCCCCGACCGCGAAAACGGCGATTCCCAGGAAGCACATCCAGCCCGACATGCTGAAGCCCGCCATCAGGAGGCCGATCGACGCGATCACGATTCCGATGAAGATCGACTGCACGCGCTTCATGCGCGAGGCGAGCCACGAGATCCACAGCACGCAGAGCACGATGAGGCCCGCGTCCACATTGATCAGCCATTCCTGAGCGAGCATCGTGCCGCGGGCCGTCTCGGTGGTGAACAGGCTCGGCAGGTTCAACGCCTGCACCATCGCCCGCGAGTCGACCCAATCGACGATGAAATTGGGGAGGAGATCGAAGAGCTGCATGAACATGAGCCAGAAGCCCGACATGATGAGAATGAAGCTGATGAGCTTCGGCTGGGCGAGGTTGCGAACCGTGCGCTTCAGGATTTCCAGCGGACCGCCGCGCTGCACACCGCCTGCCGAGACGGCCGGGTAGGTGAGCAGCATGAGGAAGTTCAGCGAGAGGATGATCGCAGAGCCGAAAAAGACATGGCTCCACGACATGCCGACCAGGTAGTGGGCGAGCGGGGGCCCCAGGAAGCCGCCGATGTTGACCACCATGTAGAAGGTGCCCCAGCCGACCGAGGAGGTCTTCTCATCGAGCGTGCGAACGAGCGTGCCTTGAAGCCCCGGCTTGAAAAAGGCCGTGCCGAGTCCAACCGTGCAGGCGCCGAGCAGGAAGGGCAGGTACATTCGCTGGGTCGCCATCAGGATGTAGCCGACGATCGTGATCGCGGTCGCGAACGCGATCGTCTTCTTGTAGCCCAGACGATCGGCGAAGCCGCCGGAGAAGATCGGCACGCCCGCCTGCACCGCGGCCCACCAGGCGTAAATCACCGCCTTTTGGGGCTGGGTGAAGTGCAGCCCGCCCGGCTCGTCCGCCTGGGCGATGTAGATCGGCACGACCACGCGCACGCCGTAGTAGGCGAGACGCTCGATCGTCTCCATGACATTCACCATCCAGAAGGCGCGCGGCATGCGCGCGAGCTGCGCGAAGGGCCCAGCCTTCTTGGGCTTCGTCGCCGTTTGGGCGGATGTGGACATGCGAGTCTCCATGGTTGGCGGATCGGGCACCGCCAGGCGGCCCGAATCCTTCTGCAAGCATCAAGTCCCTCGCAGACGTCCGGCTGTCGTCCGCAAGCGTCAGGGACCCCTGTCTGCAAGCGTCGAGAACTTCACGACTGTCTGCTTCCGGCGCCTGGGAATCAAGCGCTTTGGAGCGGGACGGCGATCGGCCCTTTAGCGGATCTCGTACTGCGCGAACACGCAGGGAATCGACCCGTTGTTCATCCGATTGCGCTTGAAGGGCCGCAGGCGGAAGACCTTCTCGAAGCCTTCCTCCGCCGCAAGGACCGCGACGCGCGTTCCGGGAAACGCCCGCAACCGCTCGCGGAACGCTTCCCAGACGGGCGCGTACGATTCCTCGTCGCCCACGCGGATGCCGTAGGGCGGATTCGTGACCACCCACGATCCGGGCTCGAGTCGCATCTGCGACACATCGCGAACCGACAAACGGATGACTTCATCGAAACCGGCGGAGGTCACGTTCGCGCGGGCCGACTCGATCCATTGCGCGGAGCGGTCGCCTCCGCTCAAGCGCAGATCGTGCACGGGCCGGATGGCCGCTTCCGCTTCCTCGCGCAACGCGGCGAACCGGCGCGCGTCGAAATCCGGCCACGACATGCAGCCGAAACGCTTGCGCCAATTCGTCGGAGGCGTGCGCGTGGCGATGAGCGCGGCTTCGGTCAGAATCGTGCCCGAGCCGCAGAAGGGATCGTGCAGCGGCGCGTCCGGTTCCCAGCGCGACTGCAGCACCATGGCGGCCGCCAGGTGCTCGCGCAGGCTGCTCTCGTGCTGCGCCACCCGATAGCCGCGCATGTGCAGCGGCGCGCCCGCTCCATCGAGGCCCACCGAGAAGCGGCGATTCTCGAGATAGCAGACGACATGAAATTCCGCGGCGGCGGTGTCCACCGACGGCCTTCGCCCAAGGCGCTCGAGCATCTCGTCGGCGATGGCGTCCTTGATGCGGTAGAGGCCGAAGCGCACGCTGCGCAGCAGCGAGGAGTGCACATTGAAGGTCACGCGAAAGGTGGTGTCCGGCGTGAGCCAATGCGGCCAGTCGATCGAGCGGACGACTTCGTAGATGTCCTCTTCGCGCTCGATCTCGTAGTGGGCGATCTCGCGCACGACCCGCGAAGCGCAGCGCAAATGAATGAGGGCGCGATAGAGGTCCTCGAGGGCGCCCTCGAAGCGCGCGCGCCCGGGCTCGATGCGGGTGACTTCGATGCCGAGCGCCTTCAATTCGGCGCTCACGACCTGCTCGACTCCCACGCCGAGCGTCGCATAGAAGCGCTCCGCCATCGTTTCCTCGCTTCGTCATCGTCAAGAATCGCATGCCACGGCGCGCGCATGCGCCGCTCAGCACCCTTGAGCAGAAGTCAATTGGGGGCGCATGTCAACCGCGCTTCAAGCTACGCGGTCGAGCGGACGAGCGGATAGGATGGACCGTGTGCTTGCATACGCCCGCTCGAAGGCTACAATCCGCACGGACAGGCAAAGTTGGTCCGAAAGAATCGCCGATGGGCAGACGCTTGAACGAATACGGATGACAGGAGTCGCCTTGAATCGAAACGATGATTCCGGCAAGGACCGCAAGAACGGGAAGCGCGCGGGCGATTCCTCCGCCAAGCGCCATCACTCCGATCGCGACGATGCGCCCATAACGCCGGGCGGAATGTCCGAACGCGACTTCGAGGCGCTCGACCGCGCCTGGGAGGACTACGAAGCGGGAGAGATCGAGCGCGCGGCGGAAGCGGTGGGGCGCCTGTTTCGCCGGACGGATGGCCATCCGGAGGTGCGCTTCCTGCGCGGCGTGCTGCTGCTCGAGAGCGACGAGCCGAAGGAAGCTCTGGCGGAATTGAACGAGTGCGTCTCGGATGTCGAGGACCAGGCGCTGCACGCCTACTATCGCAGCCTCGCGCTCTACGATCTCGCGCGGTTCGAAGAGGCCGAGGGCGAATTGCAGATCCTGGCGTCAACGGATCTCGACACGGGCAGCGTGCAGTACCTGCTCGCGCAAGTGCGCGAAAACCTCGGACGGCGGGAAGAGGCCGATCGCGCCTACGCCGCCGCGCACGCGGCCGCTCCCGAGGATTTCCCGTTGCCGATGCGCATGTCGCGCCCCGCCTTCGAGGAAGCGATCCACGACGCGCGCGGGCAATTGCCCGAGAACCTGCAGGAAAAGCTCGATCAAGTGCCCGTGGTGGTGGACGACCTGCCGCCGCGCGAGATCCTGACGCATCCCGAGGGCGAAGGGCTCACGCCCGATCTGCTGGGCCTGTTCGTCGGCCGCAACTTGCGCGATGAATCCGTCTTCGAGATTCCGGGCATCCCCGCGGCGATCTACATCTATCAAAGGAATCTCGAGCGCGCCTGCCGCACGCGCGAGGAACTGGTGAGCGAGATCGCGACGACCTTGTACCACGAGCTCGGGCATTACCTCGGTCTGGACGAGGACGATTTGCGCGAGCTGGGCGTCGATTAGGGGCTCACGAGAGGGCAGGCGGGTGGCAGTCTATGCGCAGGCTGCGTGCCGGCTTCTTTACGCGGCAGGCTCTTCCCGCGATCGGGTGTTCTGACGGCCGTCGCCGCGCGCAAGCGTCCGACTGCGGGCCGAGATCGAGCGCTTCCCTTCGCTCGCGCGAACGAGCGGCAGCGTGACATGGAAGGTGCTTCCCCTGCCGAGCACGCTCTCCGCCCAAATGCGTCCCCCCATCAGCCCGATGAGCTGGCCCGCGATCGCGAGGCCGAGACCCGCACCCCCATGGCGGCGAGTCGTCGAGCCGTCCGCCTGCGTGAACGCTTGGAAGATCATCGAGAGCTTGTCGGGAGGAATGCCGATGCCCGTGTCGGTGACGGAGATGTCCAGCCATTCGCCCGCATCGGCGTCGGTCTCCAGGCGGATGCGCATCGTGACGCCGCCCTGATCGGTGAATTTGATCGCGTTTTCGACGAGATTCACGACTACTTGCCGCATGCGTCCGTCGTCGCCCACGAGCCGATCGGGCAACCCCGGATCGAGATCGGTCGTGAGCGCAATGCCTTTGCGCTCGGCCAGCCGCTCGAGATCGCGCAGCGTGTCGTCGAGCGAGTCGCGCAACGAGAAGGGCTTTTGTTCCAGCGTGAGCTTGCCCGCCTCGATCTCCGAGAAATCGAAGATGTCGTCGATCATCCGCAGGAGTTTGTCCGTGGATCGCTGCACGACATGCAGGTAGTCACGCTGCTGCGCGGTGAGACGGGTCTGCAGCAGCAGGTCGGTCATGCCGAGGATCCCGTTCATCGGCGTGCGGATCTCGTGGCTCATGTTCGCGAGAAACTCGCTCTTCGCGTGATTGGCCTTCTCCGCGGCGAGCCGCGCCTCCTCGAGTTCGGCGGCTTGATCCCTGAGCAGCATGGTTTGCCGCACGCCGGCCCAGTATTCGCCCGCGAGGTGGCGCGTCTGCATCGTCATGAAGGCCAGAAAGAAGAGCAGCATGCTGCCCGATGCGATGCCGACCGTGGTTCCGGCCCCATAGGTGGTGCTGATCACGGGCCCGAGCAAGAGCAGGAGATACGATGTGAGCAGCCAGGGATGCGGATAGAGGGAGACGACCGCGGCCACGCTCGTCGCCGCGACGATCAGGATCGCGAGCAGCGAGGTCCACGAATCTCGGTAGAGCGTGAGGGTGAGCGCGCTGAAGCTTCCCCAAAGCATGGCGGCGAGCATGAGACTGGAGACGAATAGCCGTCTCCAAAGAAGCGGATGGCGCTCGTGCAGACGCGCGAACCAGAGTCCCACCGCGACGCGGTACATCGCGCATACGCCGGTTCCGACCGCGAGCGCCCAGAAGATGCGCGGGTGCTCGTGGGGATAGGGCGAGACGAAGGCGATCAGCGGAAGGAAGGCGAAATAGAAGTAAGCGCCCACGCGCGCGCGCTTGCGCAACTCGCCATCGAGGCGGGCGCGAATGGCCTGGTCGTACTTCGAGCCCGCGACGCTTTCCGATGCGCGGCTCATGGACCGGATGTCTCCATCACGACTTCCTTCCGGACTCGGGCTCACGGGCACTCAAGAGACGCGACGGGCGCAACGGGTGCCACGAGCGCGGCAAGCGCAAGCGCTGGCCCTGCTTATTTTTCGACCGCCGACGACCCCGTCTTGATTTTTGCTTGTGGATCGAAGATTGGGGAGAGGGAGCCATAATCGATTGAGAGGCAAGGGATTGCCGTGCTTTTGCTTTCCCGTATGCAAAAACGTGAAAAAACCTGCTAAGTGATTGTGGGGTAAAGGCAAGCTTGGGCAGAAGCCCGAATCTTCAACCCACAACCTTCGACCCCACAACCGAGGCCTCATGGCGCGGCTCGTCATCCACACGATCGGTCATTCGACGCACTCGATCGACGAGCTCGTCCGGATTCTGCGGACCCATGGAGTGCGGCGGGTCATCGATGTGCGCACGATTCCCCGCTCGCGACACAATCCCCAATTCGAGCGCGAGGCGTTCGCGCGCGCTCTCAGGAACCGGAGGATCGGCTACCGCCACATGAAGGCTCTCGGTGGCCTGCGCCACGCCCGGCCCGATTCCACCAACGCCGGCTGGAGGAACGCCTCCTTCCGCGGTTTCGCCGACTACATGCAGACTGACGCCTTCGCGGCTGCGCTGGACCGTCTGATCGAAATCGCGCGCGAGCGGCCGAGCGTGATTCTGTGCGCGGAAGCCGTTCCCTGGCGATGCCATCGCTCGCTCATCGCGGATGCGCTGGTCGTTCGAGGCATCGAGGTGCGGCACATCATCGGCGCGGGCAAATCATCCGTTCATCAGCTGTCGCCGATGGCGAAGGTGAAGGGCGGGCGCGTTCAGTATCCCGGCGTCTTTCCTGATGCCGGGCGCGCGGCGAATGGGTATCCTCGCGACTGACGGGTGCGCTGCGTCGAAACGGCGCCCGAGCCGGGAACGGCGCTCGAGCCGGGAACCGCGCCCTAGCAGGGCATGCAAGGGAGGTCTTCATGCGAACGGTCCTCTTGTTGACGGGAATCCTGATGATGGTGACGGCGGTGTGCGCATTTGCGCAGGAGATGCAGGACATTGCGCTGCCCGCGCCGCGCACCGACGGCGGCAAGCCGCTCATGCAGGCGTTGATGGAGCGCCGCTCCTCGCGTGATTTCAGCGATCGCGCGCTCGAGCCTCAGGTGATGTCCGATCTGCTGTGGGCGGCCGCGGGCATCAACCGGCCCGACGAGGGCAAGCGCACGGCTCCCTCGGCGCGCAACTGGCAGGAGATCGAGGTCTATGCGGTCACCGCGAACGGCGCCTATCTCTACGACGCCAAGGCCAATGTTCTCCGCGCGGTGGCTTCCGGGGATCTGCGCAAAGCGTCTGGGATGCAGCCGTTCGTGAGCATCGCTCCGCTCAATCTCGTCTATGTGGCCGACGCGACGAAGATGGAAGGCGCCGCCGCCGAGGACCGCGCATTGTACATGGGAGCGGACGCCGCCTTCATCGCCGAGAATGTGTACTTGTTCTGCGCGTCGCAAGGGCTCGCCACCGTGGTGCGCGGAAGCGTGGATCGCACCGCAATGTCGCAGGCGCTCAAGCTGCCTGAAACGAAAACCATCGTGCTCGCGCAGACGATCGGATATCCGGGAACGAGCGGCGGGGAATGATCGCGGCCGGGGGCAGCGCTTCCTTGCGTGCCGTTCGCTCCGGCAGTGCCGCCAAGCTCGATGATCGGGTTCGCGGTGACGGCGTTCTCGATGCGCGCATGCCCCATGCGCGCATCCTCGCCGGCGCCGCGTTCCTCTATCTGGCTTTGCGGCTGCCGTGGCTGGGCTCCATTCCCGGCTACACCTTCGACGAAGGGCTCCTCGGGCTGGTCGCGAAGAATTGGGTGACCCTTGGGGATCCCTTCTTCGGCGGCAATCTCGATCTCCTTCGCTTTCCGCTCTTCACCTCGCTTCTCGCCGGGCTGTATGCGCTGTGCGGTTGTTCCATCATGGTGTCGCGCGCGCTTTCCATCGCGGCGGGTCTCGCATCCCTCTGGGTCCTCGCGCGCATCGCAAGGCGATTGCTTCCGAGCGCGGCCGTCCCTTGGGCGCTGCTCTTGTATGCGGCCGACTTTGTGCTCGTGCGCTATCAGCGATACGGGCTCGCCGAATCGCTGCAGATCTTCCTCCTGCTCGGCGTGGTTCTCGTTTGGACGGACAAAGCGAGGAAGCAGGCCTCGTGGAAGCATGCTCTGTGGAAGGGTTCGCTCCTCGCGCTGGCTGTTCTTCAGAAACCTACTTCCCTTCATCTTCTCCCGGCGCTCATTTGGCTGGACATTCACCGCGGCTCTGGGGGCATCCTCCACCGGACTGCCGGCACGGCAAAGAATGCAGAGAGCTCAGCAGCCGTGCCAACGACAGGAGGAAAGGCGAGATTGGGGCGCTCCGCGTGGCTGCCCTATGTCGTCGCAGCCTCGATCTGCGCCGCGGCCTATGCCGCGTTGTGGATCGCCTTCGGGGACTTGTTCCTGAATGCATGGAGGCTGTATGCGAGACCGTCATTCTCGCTGACCGATCTGCCGCGAACTCTCGGCCTTCTCGCTCTTGGATCGCCCTTCGCGTTCGTTTCGTTGGCGCTGTTCCCGATGTGGGCGTGGGCCAAGAGGAGGCGGCCACCCGGGAATGACTCGCCGGCTGCGAATGATCTGCCGGGCATGAATGACCTGCGAGCCGCGAATGAGTTTCCGGGCGGGAATGACTTTCCCGCGGCGGATGATTCTCCGCTCGGTCGCATGGCGCGCGGGCAGGACCTGCAATCCGGATTCCTGGCCGCCTGGATCCTGGGCGGCTTCCTGTTTCTCCTCGCCCAGCCGCTTCATCCCGTCCGCTACTTCGCGGCGCTGTGGCCCGCGACCATTCTCGCCGCGGCATGGTTGCTGCACGAGGCCGCTTGCAGGCTTCGCCCGATTCGCAGTGGCCATGAAGTCGCTTGCACGGTGAGAGGCTCCGCGCTTCCCGCCATTGCCGTCGCGTACGGTGTGCTTGCGTTTGTTGGCTACTGCCTGATCGGCGGTCATCGCGATTCAACCGGACGCGATGTGGCCGCCTGGATGAAGGCGCACGCCGCGCTCGATGCAAGAGTCTTGGGAGCGCCTCATCTTGGCGTCGACATCCCGCAGCCTTTTCTGGAAGTGACCGGCGTTCGCGCCCTTGCGCTCTCCGACTCCGTGCTGACGGTGCACGATGCTCGCTTCATCTTGTACGACCCGGAATGGCGGGCCATCTCCGACCGCCTGAAGTTGGGAGCGGAGGACACCCTGCGAGCGACCAGCGTGTTGCGAGCGAAAGTCGGCGAGGCGGAGATCTGGGAGAGGAAGTCGTGAAGGCGACGGCTCACGAGCCGCTTCGAGCTCGCCGCCTGCCTGCGCACGGATCTTCTGCTCAACGGGTGAACGCGATGGCTCGATGGACCTTGCTCACATCCACCCGCGCATCCGATACCACGCGTACGCGCGGTCGATCGCGTCGTCCAGGGAAGTGGGCTGATACCCTAGTTCTGTTTGCGCCCGCGCGATCGAGAAGGGCTGGCTCCACTTGCTCATCCGAACGCCGCTCATCGGGAAGAGGGGAGCGGTGCGCGTGACATGCGCGATCGTCTCGGTCGCCATGCTGAGCGTTTCTGCGAGAGGCATGGGGATTGCGATTCGGGGGGCCTTCGCTCCGGCGGCGCGCGCACAGCGCGCGAGAAGGTCGCGCGTCTCCAGGTTCTCCCCGCCCAGAATGTACCGGCGTCCCGGCCTGCCTTGGCCGGCGGCGAGCACGATGCCTTCTCCCACATCCCGCGTGGCGACCGCATTCAGCGATCCCTTCAAGTACGCGGGCACCTTGCCCTGCGCAAGAGGGATGAGCAGCATCGCCGTCGTCCGGTGATCGTCGTACTCATCGACGCACAGGGTGGGATTGACCACGACGATCGGCAACCCTTCGGCCGCCGCTTGCATGGCGAGGTCCTCGAGCAGGAACTTGACCGAGAAATAGGGAGACCGATCGGGGGCGCGCCGCTGGTCCTCTTCATTTGCGAGTCGCGACGCATCCGCGCGGAGCCCGATCGTGGTCGAGCTGCTCACATAGACGACGCGCGAAGCGGGCGGGCCGCTTGACGAGGAACTCGAAATGCCATCGCGCATGGCATTCAAGAAATTGCGCATGCCCGTTTGGGCAGCCTGCAGAAATGCGCCTTTCCCGAAGTGCTTTCGCGGATAGGGCGCGGCGGCATGAATGACGAGGTCGCACTCCTCCCGCGCGCTCGCGAGCGAGGAAGGATCGCCCAGGTCGCCGGTAGCGAAGCTCAAGCCTCGCAAGCCGAGGGGAGGCGTGGCGCCGGCGATCTTCTCCAGCAGCGAGCGATCGCTGCCGTGGCGAACCAGTGCGCGCACTGCGATTCCGTGCGCCAGACAGGCGCGCGTCGCGTGTGCGCCGATCATCCCCGTGGCGCCGATGATGAGCGCGCGCTGAAAACGGATCTCTTCCATGATTTGCTCCTGCCTCTCACCTTCGGGCCGCGGGCCCGGTGAGCGCGCGCGCCGTCGCTCGAATCCATGCGCCCAGGTCGGCGGTCGTGCGCGCGAGATGCGCGGGCGAGAGGCGCAGAAGGGTTTCGACGGGCGTCAATCCCCACGCGACCGCGCAGCAGGGAATGCCCGCGGCGGCGGCCGCCTGGACATCGAGCACCCCATCACCCACCACCATGCAGCGCGCGATGGGGATGTCCATGCGCTCCGCCGCAACCCGCAGCATCAGGGGATCGGGCTTGTTTCTGGGCACCGCGCCCGCGGAGACGACCACCCGGAGGGGATCGACGAGCCCCAGCCCGGCGGCCATTCGGCGCACGAAACGCTCGTGCTTGTTGCTCACAATGGCAAGGCGAAAACCGGAGCGCGCGAGATCGAAGCAGAGTTCCCGAATCCCCGGATACGGCTTCGAGTGGACGAACATCTCCCGCGCATAGATCTCTCGAAAGATGGCCAGACCGCGTTCGACTTCTTCACGATCGAAGGGCGGATCGTTCGAATCGGGCGGAAGGCGATCGGGGCGAAGCGAGTCGCTCGAGGGCAGCGTCTGCCCGATCAGATTGCGGATGCCCCAACCGATGTGGCCGCGCACCTGCGCATCCGGCAAGAATGCGGCCCCCAGGCGGGCGCGCATCTCTTGCACCGAGAGGACGATGTCGTCGAAGGTGTCGACGAGCGTGCCGTCGAAATCGAAGAGAACGCCGCCGGTCATGATGCGCACTCCGACAGCGCGAACGGTTTCGAGCGAATCCGCATCACGCCTGGACGGGCGAAGAGCCCGGCAGGCGCTGGCGAGCCGCCAGGATCACGCCCTTGCGCTTGCCGCCCGGCGTCTCGAGCTCCACTTCGTCGCCGACGTTGTGCCCCAGGAGCGCGTGGGCGATGGGCGAAGAGCACGAGATCGCTTCCGGCGCGAGATCGCTGTCGCGATCGCCGAGCAGCCAGTATTCCTGCGTCTGGCTCGCCTCTTCGCTGCTCCAACGGATTTCCACCCAGCAGCCGGGGCCGACCTCGCCTTCGGGCACGCGCACATGCTCGATGAGCGTCGACTTGCTGAGCGTGTCGTTGATCGTGTTCACGCGCTGGGCGAACTTGGCCTGCTTGTCCTTGGCCGCGTCGTACTCGGCATTCTCCGACAGATCGCCCATCTCACGCGCGCGGCGAATGGCTTCGGGAATCGTGTTCTTGAGCTCCCAGTTCAAACGGTCGCGTTCCTCTTCCAGGGAAGCGCGGGTGTGGCGCGTGATGTAAGGGCCCACATATTCGCTGCCGTGGCTTTCGGTCGTGCGCAGGAAGCGATTGGTTGCGGCGGAACGCTCGCCGCGGATGACGCCGGTCAAGTCCTCCAGCCCGAGTTGCTGGAAGAAGGCGAGGATCGGGAAGAGATAGCGCTCGGATTCGCGCCAGCGCAGCAGGGTGTCCTGCAACGCGGCGCGCACTTCGTCTGGCGCCGGTTGTTCTTGCAGCGCGCGGAAGAGCGCGCTGCTGCCATGGAAGAGCCGCATCGCCTGGGTGCGCAGAATGTCGCGCCCGGCGCGCTCAACCAGGCGGCAGAGCGCGATCGCGGCCGTCCAAGGCGAGGGCAGGAAGGGCGGCTTCTCGCGCTCTTCGCTGATCACCATCCAGATCACGGTGAAGGCGGCATGCGGGCGCACCTCGGGCTTTTGAAGCAGCTCGGCGAGCATCGCTTCGGTGTTGGCCGGATCCTGCTCGAGGCGCTTCATCGCGAGATCGCGAATGGCTTCATAGCGAGAGCCGAGCGCGAAGATGATCGCCGGCTGCTCGAGGCCGGGCAGGGCGAACGCCTGTTCCGCCATGAAGCGTTGATCGGCCTCGTCGGCGAAGACGGCCGCCTCGATGCCCGCATCCAGGATCGCCTGCAGGCTGCGGCGCAAATCTTCGCGCTCGAGCTTGCGCCAGCGATGCAGCAGCAGGCAGATCGCCATGGCCGCTTCGGGATTCGTGTGCTCGTCGCGCAGCCAGCGAATGAGCACCGGCGTGTACATGTGGCGCGCCTGTTCCTGGTAGGTCGGGTGCTGCTCGAGGAAACGGCGCAGCAGATTCAAATTCGCGCGAATCCCTCTCCGGCGATCGAGGCGCGGAAGAAGAAGGCTCTCGTCGCCGCGCACGCGGGTGCGCACGGCATAGGTCTGGCGGAAGCTCTCGCCCATGTCGAAGCGCTCGTCCTGCTCCATCGCTTTGCGCGCTTCCTTCCACCAGGGATTCCACTGGGAAGTCGAGAGCAGGCCGCTGGTCAGACGGCGGCGAAGATCCTGCGTCGTTGCGCGCCCGCCGAGCTCGCGGATCGCGAGGTAGGCGATATCCACCGGCTTCTGGCGGATCATCTCCTGCAGCACAGTGGGCTGCTCCACCGCCAGCACGCGCAGATCGTCCGCCGGAATGACTTTCAGCGCGCTGCGTGCGAGCGACATCGACATGCGATGTCCCGGGCGGTTGGCGAAGTCGATGATCAGCGCGTCGCCTTCGTTCGCGCGGATCTTGCCCGCGCCCCAGCTTTGATGCAGCACGCGGAATCCGGGGGCGAACTCCAAAAGCTCGTTCAAGCGTTTCTCGGCCGTCTCGACCTTGACCTTGGGATCGAGGATTCCGCTGCGCGAGAGAATGTCGAGCGCGCCGTTCACATCGGGCATCGCCAGCGGAGCGAGCTCCATGAGGAAGCGGCGCAGCTTCGTGTCGGCGGGCGCCTTGGGCAAGAGTTTCAGGAACAGATCCCAGGCTTCCTGCGCGAGCCCCGCCTTGCGGATCTTCGGCATCAAGGGCTCGAGATACTTCTCCGCAACGGCCCATTCCTTCACCGCGGCCAGCTTCGCGCAGGCATCGAGCATCGTACCCACTGTCTCGGGATCATCGAGATCCTCGAGCCGGACGAAAACTTCCTCGACCTTCGCGAGATTCTTGCCTTCGATGAGCGCGGGCAGGCAGCCGATGTACTGGCCCAGCGCGCGTTCGGTGTTGCCCGCGCGCTCGTGCTCTTCGGCGACCAGCCAGCACAGACGCGGCTCCTCGGGGAAGAGATCCACCGCGCGTTGCAGGCTTCCTTCGGGCGCGACATCCTTCCCGCCCTGCTCGACCGCCTTCGCGAGACTGCGGGCCAGGTCCGCGTTCGCCACCTGCTGGAGGATCTCGTCGGCCAGTTCGGCGACATCCGCCCAATGGCCTTGCTGTTCGAGCTTCTCGCACAAGGGCAGGAGCGTCGCCATCGCTTCCGTGGTGCGATCGAGGAGCAGCAGCGCACGGCCGCGCAGGTACGCGCGAGCGGGAATGAGCGAGGTGTTCACGCGGACGGGGAAGCGGCTCTCGAGTTCGCGCAGCAAGGCCTCCGTTTCGTTGGAAGCGGAGGCCTCGAGAAGGACGCGTTCGGCCGCGTGGCGCGCCTCGGCATCCAGCCTGGACGCCGAGGCGTCCGAGGGTCCCAGAACCTCCTCCAACGATTGCTTCCAGTTCGTCGCCATGCCCACCCCCGGGGTGAATCCGATTCTCTTTTGTCCGTTCGCTCTGGTTTGGACGAAAAGCTTTGCGATTCTATCGCAATTCCTCGCGGTCTTCAAGTTGCGTGAAGATGCGATCGCGCGGATATCCGTGAAGGCCCACACGGGGGGGCGAAGTGTTGATCTGTAGATGAGGCAAGCGCTTAGGCGTCCGGCTTCCCAGCCGATGCCCGAGACGCCCAAGCAGGACCGTGCTTCGACGCCGTTCCCCGCCGATGCAGTGGATGACAGGATCGCGGGAATCGTTTAGGGTCAGGCGAGGTCACTGTCCGCCCCGCCAAGGCGGGGCACGCGAAGGAGGGAGGGGCCGCGGCTCTTCCTCGTGGGATTGTCCGATCGGAGAAGGAGGCGCGCGCGTGAAAAGAACAGGGATGATTCTTGCGGTTTTGCTGTTCGGTTTCGGGTTGTTCGCCCTGCCTGCTCGAGCTGCGATCGGCCTTGAAGCGATCGAAGCGCGCGTGGGGTTTGCCGATCTGGAGGAGGAGGCGGGGAGCACGTTCATCCTGAGCGCAGCAGCGGACATGGGCCAACTA
>CAYZWI010000011.1:0-139348 GCA_964482205.1 uncultured bacterium
GTATCTGCGGGCATCTCCGCTGTCTCGCGACGAGCTTTATGAATAATCCGGGCTAGCGTCGCATCCCAAGATCGCACTTCGCGCGATCTCGCGCGCTTCGCACAGGATCGTGAGGCCGGCATGCGCCGAGGAGGGATCGCTCCGTGAAGATTTCTCGCGTCTCTTCGATTCGGCTGCTCCTCTTCCTGATTCCGCTCGCATCCACCGCGGTCGCGCCATGCTTGGCCGACGGAGGGCTCTTTCCTCCCTACGAGGACTTCCTGTTCGAGCGCGAACAGCAGGCGCTCATCGTCTACGACGCCGAGATGCACATCGAGGAGATGACGCTGCTGGTCGGCTTTCACGGAAACGCGGAGGATTTCGCCTGGATCGTGCCCGTCCCCGCGCGGCCGCAGCTCGAGCCCGCGGCCATGGCGCTCTTTCGCGACTGCTGGGCCCTCACCCGCCCGGTCTGGCGTGGCGACGACGAATGGCTGGGGTGCGGATCGGAGACCGTGCAGTCAGGAGATGACGCGGATGCGCCGGTCATCTTCGACGATCAGGTGGTTGGGATCTACCATACGCTCACGCTCGGAGCCGACGAGGCCGGCCCTCTGGCCGACTCGCTCGAAGCCTGGGGATTCCTGCACGATGCGAATCGCCAGGAAACGCTGTCCGCCCTGCAATTCTACATCGACAAGTCCTGGTGCTTCGTTGCCATGAAGATCGACTCGGCCGGAGCGCTCGACGAGCTTGACGACCTGGGCTGGTACGGCAGCCTGCAGCCCATCCGGCTCACCTTCCCGAGCGAGCAGATCGTCTACCCGATGCGCATCTCCGCCGTGAGCGCCACGCAGGAGACTCCCCTCACCCTGTTCGTGTGCGCGGACCACCGCATGACTTTCCCGCAAGCGACCGTCGAGTATGCGAACCGTTTCAGCGAGACGGAATTCGAGGAAGCGCGCGAAACCTACCCGCACCTCGCGCCCCGCTTGCGCGCCGGCGTGTTCGTGACGCGGCTGCACCGCGTCTTCACGCCGGAGGAGATGACCGACGACCTCCTGCTCGAACAGGCGACGAACGACCGGGAATTCGTCCTCATCCGGCAGTCAGGATTCACGGATGCGCAAGGACTCGATGCGGGGTTCCTCGCCTGCGCGCTGTTGGCGGCGGCATTCCTGCGCGCGGGGCGGACACGGAGGCGAGCGGAAGCCCGCCACGGCTCAGGAGATGGAACCGCCCGCCGGTGATGCCTGGCCGTAGCAGGGCGAATCGGCGGCTTTTCTTGCGGGGTCTTCCTCGGTTCTTGCGACCGGCCCAAGAGACGAGCAGGCCCGCCGCCTGCACTGCGAATCCGGCACGAGGGTGCGGATCCCGCAGCCCTGATCACGCCCCTTCCCGCATCGACAGCGGAATAGAGCATTCGCAACCCGAGTAATTTCCATGTCTTTTGGCCACGAACACCGGGCGCGCGTATTGGCACCGTTTGTGAGTATCCCGGCGGGTGGAGACTTGGGAAAGGAACCGGGGAGTTCCGAGGAGAAGGAGGCAGACATGAAACGCATACGATGGACGCTGGTCCTGTTCGCTCTGCTGGCTGCGCCTCTGGCGATGCCGGCGGTAGATGCAGCCACCCGAAGCGACCGGGGCAGCAAGCAAACCAAGCAAACCCAAGTGCAGCGCAGCGAGCCCAAGAGCCGGGCCGAAGCGGACCGCACGCAGAGCCAAAGCAATTCGCGCAAGGCCGTCCGGGAGCGCAGCGGCGGAGAACGCGCCAAGAGCGACGCCACGGTGAAGCAGGAGAAGACCGCGAAGCGCGAGCAAGCGGCCAAGCCGTCGGCGGATCGCAAGCAGGTGTCGCGGAGCCGCAGCGAGCGGGGCCGGGATGTCGCCCGCACCGAGCGCACCGCCCCCACTCCGCAGGCGAGCAGCGAGAAGCGCGCGGAGAAAGCGCGGGAAGCGACGCGGGAAGCGCGCACCGTGCGCCAGCCGCAAACGAATCGAGAGCAGAGCGCCAAGCAAACCCGAGAGGCGCGCGTCGAACGCGGGCGCAGCCAGGGCTCGACGGAAAGCCGTGAGAGCCCGAGCACGGTCATCCGCAATCCCGGTCGTGAAGCCGGGCAATCCTCGCGGGAATCCTCGAGCTCGCGGGCCCGCCCGCAAGTTCGATCGCAGGAACGCACGCCCTCGGCCCGTCCCGAAGGGCTTCGCGAACGTCTCCGGGAGGCGCTGCGCCGCGAAGGCCGCGATGACCGCCAGGTCTTCATCGATCGCCAGAACCGGGACTCGCGGCGCGAGGAGTTGCGTCGCAACCACTCGATCGACGGCGGGCGCGGACACGGTCCCGATTTCCGCGACCGGTTCCATCTCTCGCGCACGCTGCGTTCGCTTCCTCACCGGCACGAGGTCGTGAAGGTGTATGGACACGACTACTACTTCTGCGACGGTCTGTTCTACGGGTACTTCGGGAACGGCTACCGGCTGGTGCGGGCGCCGATCGGTGCGCACATCTCGGTGCTCCCGTACGGCCACCGCACCTTCGTGCACGGAGGAGTGACCTTCTACATCCACCTGGGCACCTTCTTCCGCTTCGACCCGATGGTGCACACCTATGTGGTGGTCGAGCCGCCGGCGGACGCGTACTACATGGACATCCTCTACCTGCGCGACGGCGAGATCATGGAAGGGCACTTGCTGAAGAATGACGGCGACACCGTGGACTTCCTGATGGACGGCGAGATCTACGAGATCCCGCTCTACGAAGTGGAAGCGATCGAGTTCGGTGAGGACTACTTCGACTACGACGGTGAGTACTACTACTACTAGGCATTGAGGGCGAGCTCCTGACGGCGCAACAGGTCGAACGGCGCAGGAGCTCGGGACCGATGCACGGTTGACCAAGCGAAGCGGGAGGCGTGAGCAACGCGCCTCCCGCTTCTTTCCATGTTGCACAGGCGAACACATCGATTGCGCACGCCTCTTCCAGTCCGCGCCTCCGCGTGATATCATTCCCCTGCCGTCGATCCTCGGTCGTCGATATCTCCTGTCTTCGACGAGCCAGGCGGATGCCCGGTTCTTCCCGTACGCATCAGGAGGTGCTTCATGCGAACCGTGCTCGTCTCCTTCCTGTCGTCGCTGTTGCTTCTCGCAGCTCTCCAGGTCCCCTGCTTCGCCACCACCTATGTCGTCACCAACACCGCCGACGCCGGTGCCGGCTCGCTGCGCCGCGCCATCACGGACGCCAACGCCCACGCGGGAGGCGATCGCATCAATTTCGCGATTCCCATCACCGACGCGGGATACGACGCGAGCGAGGGGGTCTGGACCATCAAGCCGGTCGCAGAATTGCCCGACATCACCGAGGCGGCCGCGATCGACGGTCTCTCGCAATCGGCCTTCATCGGCAGCGACACGAATCCGCTCGGTCCGGAAATTCAGATCGACGGCTCCCTGCTCGGGGTTGCGAGCGGACTGCGTCTGCGCTCGGACGGATCGATCGTCCGCACGCTGATCGTCAACTGTTTCGGATCGGCCGGAATCGAAATCAACGGTTATGGAGCCGATGAAAACACAGTGATCGGCTGCTACCTCGGCACCGATCCCACCGGACGCTACGCGCGGGCCAATGGGCGGGGCGTGTTGATCTACACCGGCCCACAGCAGAATGTGATCGGCGGATGGGAAGACGGCGAGCACAACCTGCTTTCGGGAAACAGGCTCGCCGGGGTGGAAGTCCAAGGCGCCGGCGCGAACGAAAACACGATTCGCGCGAACTTCATCGGCACCAATGCCACCGGCACGGCCAGCCTCGAGAATCAGTATGGCGTATACATCTGGGCGGGTGCCCAATCCGTTCACATCGAGAACAATCTGATCTCCGGCAACTACTTGGGAATCTCCATCGGCGGAACCCAACCGGGTCATTGCCGCGTCACCGGAAATTTCATTGGGACCGACCTGACCGGGATGCAAGCCGTGCCCAATGCAGCAGGAATCGAGCTCGGCGGAGGAGGCGAGAACATCATCGGCCTGACCGGCAGCGCGAATTTGATCTCGGGAAATACCCAGATGGGAATTCTCATCAGTTGGGGCAGCGATAACATCATTGCCTGGAACCGGATCGGAACGAATTCCTCCGCCTCTTACGGACCGCTTCCCAACGGAAACGACGGCATCCTGATCATGAACGAGGCGCAGGACAGTTTTATCGGCCCAGGAAACCGGATCGCGTGGAATGGTGAAAACGGCGTGCGCGTGCAAGGCGCCTCGGCCATCCGGAACAAGATCACCTGCAATTTCATCACCGGAAACGGTCTCGCGGGCATCGAGACGGAATCGGGCGGCAATTTGGAGTATTCCCCGCCGATCGTCGATATCTTCGATCCCGCATCCGTGCGCGGCCGGGCGCTGCCGAACAGCCTGATCGAGATCTTCTCCGACGACGAGGATGAAGGCGCGGTCTATCACGGCTCCACGATGGCGGACGCGACCGGGCATTTTGTGTGGAACGGCACCGCGACCGGCCCCCATGTGACGGCCACTGCTACGGACGCGAACGACAACACCTCGGAGTTCTCGCAGCCCGCCGCCAGCACGATCGCGAGCGCGCTCGAGACCTCGCGCCCGCTCGCCTGGGTCCAGCCGACGCCCAGCCGGGGCGTCGCGCGCATCGGCTACCGCCTTCCCGCGCTCACTTCGCTCGCATCCGCCCCGCTCGCGTCCACCGAACTCGCGCCCACCGAGCTCGTGGTCCGTCTGTTCGACGCAACCGGACGCTGCGTGCGCGTCTTCTTGGACGCGAGTCCGTCGGCAGGCAGCGGAGAGATCGTGTGGGACGGTCGCGACGACGCCGGCCGCTCTCTTCCATCCGGCACCTACTACTACCGCCTGACGGCGGGCAGGGCCGAAGCGGCGGGCAGGATCCTGCTCACGAAGTGAGCGGGAGCAGCAAACGAGGTGACAGCGCAAGCTGCGTCTTCCGCCCGCGGAGCACGAGGGTGGCATGCCGATCGAGAGTGCGCCGCTGGCTGCGGCCAGAGGAGGATGGTCTTCCATGATGGTGAGTCGCATGGTTCTCCACCTCTGCGGCCCGCTATTGGGCATTCTGCTCGTTCTAGTATCGGCCACCGGACGAGCGAACCCCGTCCCCAGTGATGCCTTCTACATTCATGTGCATCCCGTGGCCCCGGACTTCTGCAGTGAGGACCCGGTCAGCAATTGTCCCGACATTGAGCAGTTCACCTATGAAAGAGGCGAGCTTGAGTTCGACGTCTACCTGGTCCCCTGGGAACCTGCCGAGGAGTACCTCAATGCCTGCGAGCTGAGTGTCTCATGGCCGCCGTCGTGGCAGTACCTGGGATGGGAGCCGTGTCGCGGAGGCTCAGGCCAGGCTGAGGTCTCGCAGGGAGGGGGCAGGTTTCAAATCCAGTGGCCGTGTTCAGGGTGGGATGGCTGCGAGACGTGCCCCGTCACCCAGGGCGATGTCACCCTACTCGCGCGATTCGTGCTCAATGTCGATCAGTTTGGCACTCTGGGTATTCCGCACGGCACGATCAGCTACGGTTGTCCCGATGCCGGCGATCCGGTCGTGATCGGTGGTTCTTACGGCGGGAGCGCCGGCGTGAGTTGCGCGCACTGCGTTCATGAATGCCGTGGAATCGATGAGTGGTGCTACATGTCGCCGTGGGATTTGTACTTCGAGGTGCCCCCCGGCGGGATTTCCGCGCCGCAGCCGATCAATGTCCCGGACGACTCGCCTTGGTACCCTCCGGCGTTCGAGTGCACCGAGCCATGGATTCTGCAGGACATCGAGTACGTCGAGGACCACTGGGTGATTTGGGTGTCAGTGAACACGATGGGGATGGGTCCCGGCGAATACGAAGGCTTCATCACCTGCGCCTACGACCAATGCGTCAAATGCGCAACGATCCATCTCACAGTACAAGACAGCCAGACCGAAACGGAGAGCACGACCTGGGGTCGCACGAAGACGAGCTTCCGCTGAGCGGACTCGTGCGGCCGGCCGCACTCCGGCGCGCCTCGCATCGCCCCGCTGCCTCGTGGCAGAGCTCGCTGCATGTCCCACGGCCTTGCAGTCAGCGCCGCGATGGCCCGCATGGTGTCATAGGGATGTGAGCGAAACGCGGCCGTAGAAGACTTCAGGCCTCTCCTGGCCTTGACAGCGCTGAGCGTACAAGGCGCGCGCCCCCTGCGTGAACTCTCTCAAAGCGCGCGCCGGTCCCGAGACACCATGCGGGCCACGCGGCGTGAGGTTCCACACGTCTTGCGGGCATGCACGCGGCGCTGCTCTCGAAACGCGCGGGCCACGCGGCGCGAGGTTCCACACGCCTTGCGGTCATGCAGCCGCGCTGCTCTTGAGAGGCAGCCGCGCTAGCGCACGCGGAAGTGCTCGGCGCCGACGGAGCGCAGCTTGCGCTTGTAGCGCCCGGTCTGCGTGACCGCGGGCGGGAAGTGCGGGGGGCGCGTCTCGAGCGGGGTGAGGACGAGCGCGCCGGCGGGCAGCGGGGAGCGCGCTTCTCCGCAGTTCCAGTAGTAGGACGCGAGCGGCCCCTGCGCCGCGCGCACCGCGCGCTCGATCTCGGCGGTGAGCTCGGACGCGGACGCGGGCCGCGCGAGAATGCCGAGGCAGGCCGCCATCTCGGCGAGCACCTGCCAGCCGGTCTTTCCCGAGGGCGGGGCGACCGCGCGGGCATACTCGAGCTTGCGTCCCTCGAAATTGCAGCGCGTGCCTTCGCTCTCGAGGTAGGTCGATCCCGGGATCGCGATGTCGGCCGAGCGGGTCGTCTCGGTCGGCCTCCACTCGACGGCGACGAGGAATTCGAGATTCTTGAAATACGCCGCGGTGCGCGGATGTTCGAGCGGGTCCTCCCCGATCATGAGCGCGGCGCGCAGGCGGCTCTGCTCGAGAAGCGCGCGCATGTCCGTCTGGCTGCGCGCTCCGGCGGCGCGATTCTGCGCTGCGGCCGTTGCGCGATCCGCTTGGGCAACCGGCAGCCGCCCGGGCAGGAATGCGGGATCGACTCCCGTCACTTCGAGTCCGGCCACATTGCCGCTCAAGCGCGGAAGCAGAAGCTCCGCCTCGCGTCCGGCCGCGCGCAAGAGCACCACGAAGTTCGCGAGCGTCTGGATGTCGCCCGCCGCATGATCCTCATGACGATCGGCGCCGTGCACGAAGACCGCCTTGCGCGCGCCTGCGATCAGCTCGGCCACGCGCGCAATGCATGCGGCATCGACGCCCGTTTCCGCGGAGACCGTCGCGAGATCCAGAGGCAATCCCGCGCGCAATTCCTTCCCCCCCGGAAGACTCTCCGCGACCCGCGCCCACTCGGGATTTCGCGCGAGCCCTTGCCCCAGGACCGCTTGCCAGAGATGCGTCGCGCGGCCGCGCATCGGATCCATCGTCACCGCAGCCAGCAGCCGGTCCGCTTTGTCGAGAATCGAATTCGCCACGACGAGCTTCGCTCCGCGGCGAACGGCGCGCAGAATCTCGATCGCGAGAATCAGGTGATCGGTCTCGACCGCGGTGTTGTTGCAGACGATCAAGTCCGCATCGCGCAGCGCTTCGCGTCCGCTCGTCGACGCGGTGACGCCCAGTTGCCGATCGAGCGCCCCCGACTCTCCGCCGCGCTCGAGGATCACCAGCGAGCCGACCTGGTTCGTGCCCAGCCCTTCGCGCGCGATGCGCGCGGCGAGATACAGCTCTTCGTTGCTCAACTCCGGCGAGGCGAAGACCGCCACGCTTTCGGGCCCATGCTTCGCGGCCACGGCGCGCAAGCCTTCGACCGCGCGCGCGCAGGCCGCTTCGAACCCGATCTCCGCCGTCGCTCCGCCGCTGCGCAGCGCAGCGCGCGTCAGCCGCTTGGGAATCACGAAGCGCTCGTGTCCGAAGCGGCCGAACCGGCACAAATATTCGCCCGGCACCCCGGAGGCAGTGATGGAATACCGGCCGTCCGCGAATCGGCGCACGGTGATCGGGCAGGCCAGCGAGCAGACGGCGCAGCGCGACTTCGTTTCTTCGCAGGCGAGGTGCGCCCGTCCCGCGAACGGATACTTCGGCGTGAGCGCCCCGGTCGGGCAGGCATCGATGCAATTGCCGCACGCGACACAGCTCGTCTCGGCCAGCGGATCGTTCATCGCCGGGCGCATCTCGGTCTTGAATCCCCGATGCACGAGCCCGAGCGCCGAGATCGGCAGCACCCGCTCGCACGTGCGAATGCAGCGTCCGCACAGGATGCACTTGTTCGGATCGTAGACGATGTGCGGATGCCGGTCGTCGGGCTTGTGCCGGCGCGCGTAACCCGCGAAATGCGCGAGATCCACGCCGTATTCCTGCGCGTACAGGCGCAGTCTGCAATCGCCGAAGCGCAGGCAGCCGCACGAGAGACAGCGCGCCGCTTCGTGCAGAGTGTCCTCCGGCTCGAATCCGGTCGCCACTTCGCGGAAGCTTCCCGCGCGCTCCTCCACCTCCCGTACGTGCACTTCGTGACGCGGGCTCTCGGCGATGTCGGCCAGTTCGGCCTTGCCGGGCTTGCCCCAGAAATCCTTGGTCACGATGAACGGCCCCTTGGCCAACGCTTCGCCGCTCAAGAACGCATCGATCGCGCGCGCGGCCCGCTGTCCGTCGCGAATCGCGTCGATCACCACCGTGGGGCCGTCGTCAGCCGCGTCGCCCCCTGCGAAGACGCCGGGAAGATTCGTGGCCATCGTCTCGGTGTCGACCTCGAAAGTGCGCCACGGATGCATGGCGATGTCGCTTCCGCCGAGGGCGGTCAAGCCCTTCACGCGCGGTTCCTGGCCGATCGCCGCGATCGCCAGATCGCAAGGGAAATCGAATTCCGATCCTTCCATCGGCACCGGGCGCCGCCGTCCCGAATCGTCCGCCTCCCCCAGCTTCATGCGGATGCATCGCAGGGCCTTCAACCGGCCGTTCTCCGCGACGATGCCGATCGGGGCAGCGAGCTCGATGATTTCGACGCCTTCTTCCAGGCAGTCGCGGATTTCCATCTCGTCGGCGGGCATCTCGGCCTTCGTGCGCCGATAGAGCAGGATCACTTTCTCCGCACCGCAGCGCCACGCGGTGCGCGCACAGTCCATCGCGGTGTTGCCGCCCCCCACGACCACCACCGTTCCCGCGACCGGATCGGGCCGCTCGGCCTTCTCGCGCAGGAACTCGATGCCCTGCACGACGCCCGCCGTTTCGCGCTCGCCCGGCACGCGCATCCCTTTGCCCACCCACGCGCCGATCGCGAGAAAGATCGCGTCGTGGCGCGCGCGCAAATCGTCGAGCGAAAGATCGCGGCCGATCTCCACCCGGCAACGGATCTCCGCCCCCGCCCGCGCGATGTATTCCACTTCGCGATCGAGGACTTCATCGGGCAGTCGATAGGCGGGGATGCCGTAGCGCAGCATGCCTCCCGGGCGCGGCATCGCTTCGTACACGACGGGCCGGTATCCCCGGCGGCCCAGGAACCAGGCGGCGGTGAGACCCGCCGGGCCCGCGCCCACGATCCCCACGCTCTTGCCGCGATCGGGCTCGCGCGCGGGCGTCCCCTCGTACGTCTCAGGAAGGTCGGTCAGGAAGCGCTTGACCGCGTTGATGCCGACCGGCGCATCGATCTGGGCGCGCCGGCAGACGAGCTCGCACTTGCGCACGCACACGCGGCCGCACACCGCGGGCAAGGGATTCGCTTCGCGAATGAGATCGACCGCCTGCGCATGCGCGCCCATGGCGGCCAAGGCGAGGTAGCCCTGCGCATCCACCCCGGCCGGACAGCCGAGCATGCAAGGCGAGAGGCAATCGGCGTAATGGTTCGAGAGCAACAGCTCGAGGGCGGTCTTACGCGAGGCGATCACGCGCTCGCTGCGGGTTTCGATCTCCATCCCGTTCGCGACGCGCGTGGCGCAGGCGGGCACGAGATTCGGGCGGCCTTTCATTTCGACCACGCACAAGAAGCAGGAAGCGTACGGTTCGAGCTCGGGCGAATGGCAGAGGGTGGGAATCGAGTCGAGCTGCTGCTCTTCGACGAGCTCGAGAATCGTCTGCCCCGGCCGCGCCTGCACTTCCCGGCCGTTCACCTTGAGCGTGATCGTGGCCATCTTCTCCCGCCTCTCTCCGCCGTTTCCGGTCCGGCGGATCGTTCCGCCCGCCGAATCTCGCCGGCATTCGCGATGCAATCCTGTCCGGCGCATTTCATGAGCGCCGCTCGTGCGACTCTCCCGCGCGCCTCACTGCTTGAAGATCGCGCCGTAGGCGCAACTCGTGATGCAGCGGCTGCAATGCACGCACTTCGCGACATCGATCGCATGCGCCGTTTTCGGGGCGCCGGAAATCGCTTGCACCGGGCAGTTCTTCGCGCACAGCGTGCAGCCGATGCACTTCCGGGGATCGATGTGGAATTCGACCAGCGCCTCGCAATATCGCGCCGGGCACTCGTGGTTCGCGATGTGCGCTTCGTATTCGCGCCGGTAGTAACGCAGAGTCGTCAGGACGGGATTGGGGGCCGTCTGACCCAGGCCGCACAAGCTCGCTTCCTTGATCTGCGCCGCCAGGCGCTCGAGCTGCTCGACATCCGCCGGCGTGCCTTCGCCGCGAGTGATGCGTTGCAGGGCCTCCAGCATCCGCAGCGTCCCGATCCGGCAGAAGGTGCACTTGCCGCACGATTCGTTCTGCGTGAATTGCAGGAAGAAGCGCGCGATCTCCACCATGCAGCTCGAATCGTCGAGCACGATCATCCCGCCCGACCCCATGATCGCGCCGGTCGCGGGAATCGACTCGAAGTCCACGCGCGTGTCGCCCATCTCGCTCGGAATGCAGCCGCCCGAGGGCCCGCCCATCTGGACCGCCTTGAAGGCGCGGCCTTCCTTGATTCCCCCACCGATCTTGAAGACCAGATCGTTGATCGTCATTCCCATGGGCACTTCGGCTAGGCCGCCGCGACGCACCTTGCCTGCCAGGGCGAAGACCTTCGTGCCCGGGCTCTTCTCGGTGCCGAAGCGCCGGAAGGCCTGCGCGCCGTGGACGAGAATCCAGGGCACATTCGCATAGGTTTCGACATTGTTGTTGTTGGTCGGCTTCTTCCACAGCCCCTGCTCGGAGGGAAAGGGGGGGCGGATGCGCGGCATCCCGCGCCGCCCTTCGATGGAAGCGAACAGCGCGGTCTCTTCTCCGCACACAAAGGCGCCTGCGCCCTGCTTGACGATGACATCGAAATCGAAGCTCGAGCCGAGGATGTTCGCGCCGAGATAGCCTCGTTGACGCGCGGCCGCGAGCGCGATCGCGAGGCGCTTCAACGCGAGCGGATACTCCGCGCGGCAATAGATGTAGCCGTGGTTCGCGCCGATCGCGCGCGCGCCCACGATCATGCCTTCGAGCACCGCGTGCGGATCGCCTTCGAGCACCGAGCGGTCCATGAAGGCGCCCGGGTCGCCTTCGTCGGCGTTGCAGACCAGGTACTTCTCCGGTCCGGCGGCCGCGGCCGCAAGCGACCACTTGATCCCGGTCGGAAATCCGGCGCCTCCGCGTCCGCGCAAACCCGAGGCCTTGATTTCCTCGACGATCGCCGCGGGCGTCATCTCGAAGAGCGCCTTGCGCAAGGCCCGATAGCCGCCCGCCTCCTCGTATTCGTCGATCGATTCGGGATCGATGAGCCCGCAATTGCGCAGCACGATGCGCTGCTGGTCGGCGAGGAAGTCGGCCTCTTCTCCGCCGGGCGCGCGCTCGGGCGCAATCTCGTAGACCACGCCCTTCTCGAGCGGCTCTCCCGCGAGGACATGCCGCTCGAGGATCTCGTCGGCGCGCGCGGGGGTCACTTCCCCGTAGATCACGCGGCGGCCGTTCTCGCGCACCTCGACCAACGGCTCGCGATAGCACATGCCGATGCAGCCGGTGATCGAGAGGCGCGCGGCGTCCGCATGGTCGGCCACGCGCTCGCGCAGGCGCTCGTAGACGGCCTGGGCGCCGGCCGAGAGGCCGCAGGTCCCCATGCCGACCAAAATCCGCTTCATGCGCACGCTCCTCTGCGCGCGGAGACTCCCGCTCGAGCCGTCATCCGCGCGCGCTCCACTACCCGCAGCGCGGGCCGGCCGCGCTGTCCGCCTTCGTCTGCGCAACCGGCGGAGCATCCGCCTGGGCGCGCCGCCGGTACCCGCGCAGGATCTTGCGCACGCTCGAGGCCGTCAGGCGGCCGTGGGTCTCTTCGTCGACCATCATCACCGGCGCGAGCGAGCAGCAGCCGAGACAGGCCACCGTGAACAACGTGAAGATCCCGTCCGCCGTCGTCTCCCCGACTTCGATGCCGAGCTCGTCCTGCACGCTGTCGATCAGCATCTTCGAACCCGACACATGACAGGCCGTGCCCGCACACACGCGCACGATGTGACGGCCGATCGGTTGCAGGCGGAATTGGCTGTAGAAGGTGATCACGCCGTAGACGGTCGATTCCGGAATGCCGGTCGCTTCGGAAATGTGCCGAATCGCCCGGCGGGGGATGTATCCGAAATGCTCTTGCGCCGACTGCAGCAGCGGAATTAGTTCGCCCGCGACGCCGTGGTAGTGCCAGAGGCGATGGCCGAAATCCTCTCTTTCCATCCCTCACTCCTGCATGCGGGCCGGAGGCCCGTTCACTGGCCTTCGCCGATCGCGAACACCTTCGCTTCCCGCACCCGCAAGACGCCCTCCACCTGGTTCATCTTCTCCACCAGGTGCGGAGTGCGTCCGACGGCTTCGCTGGCGCGGATCGTCCCCACCAGTCGCGCGCCTCCCTCGATGGCGTCGCAGGAAGCAATCTCGTCGAGAAAGCACATGGTTACAAAGACGGGCTGCAGAGCTTGCCGATCGATGTCCACGATCACATAGCTCGCGACGGGCGGGTGGGCGGTCGGAGGCTCTTCGCCCTGGATGACCTCGCGGTAGGTCTCGATGAACCGCAATACCCCCGGATCGATGGGCGGCGTCTCGACCACATCGAAGAAGATCACCTGCACGCCCGGAACGCCCTTCGCTTGTTCGGGGAAAACAGCGATCCGTTCCGGCGTCGGCGCGTTCACTTGCAGAATGATGTCCGCGTCGCCGCGAACCGGGTCGCACGCCTTCACGCCCTCGAGCCGCGCGAGCTCCTCGTAGATCTCGAGGCTGCGCGCCCAATCGGTGACCCGCAAGGCGAGATAGGCTCTGGCCGCGTTGTTGCCGCTAAAGGTTGCGTCCGCGTGGTTGCCGCTCGTCGCAGTGGCGCCGGCGCCCTGCTGCGCGCGTGCGGCTGCCAGGCGCTCGAGAGCGGCGAGGGCATCCGTGATCGCGAAGGGCTTCTCGAGGTAGGCCGTATTCGATTGCGACAGCGCGGCGCGCCGCAACGCTTCGTCCCCGAAGGCCGTCGTCACGAGCGCGCACAGATCGGGAGCCTGCCGGCGCATGACCTTCATCAGCTTCAGCCCATCGATGTCGGGAAGGAAGATGGCCGTGATCAGGAAATCAAAACCCTCGCCCTTCGCGCGGGCGCGATCCCATTCCTGAATGGCCGCCAGGCCGTCGGCGCATGCCGCCACGCAATAGCCTTCTGGAACGAGGCCCGCCGTCAACGAGCGGCGGACCTCGGGTTCGTCGTCGATCACCAGCACGCGACCCTTCACGGTTCGATCCCCCTTGCCCGGCACGGCGAAGCGGCGGTCCACCCCAGAGATCTTCGGTTCGAGGAGAAAACGAAAAATCATAGGCGCCCCGCCCCTCGGGGCGCAACAGCAACTTCGGCAAGCCGTTCACCGAATCCTTCACAGCCGGTCCTCGGGGAATCTCCTTGCGCCCTCGAGTACCCGCACCGTAGGATTCGGATCCGGCACCGCCTGCGCGCCCGAGCGGGCGTGCGGCACACGGTGGGCATAGCTCAGTTGGTCAGAGCGCTTGACTGTGGATCAAGAGGTCGCGGGTTCAAATCCCGCTGTCCACCCAGAAGGCTTTTCGGGTCCAATCCGGCGTTTTCATCCCTCGCAAGAGGTTACCCATGAGCGATCGTTCCACTCCCTTCCTGCGCACCGGCACCTATCTGCGCACCTATTGTCCGGCCTGCGATGCCGAGCTCACCCACGGCGACTGGGTGCACTTGACGGCGGTGGCGGCCGACGGATCGCTTGCGGTCCTGCAGCTCTCTCCCCGCTTCAATGTGTTCGACAAGCGGACCGCGCTGCGTCTGCAGACGGGAACGCTGGTCGAGGACCTGCGCTGCCCGCATTGCGAGCGTTCCCTCATGTCCAAGCAGGAATCGTGCGTAGCATGCGGCGCGCCCGCGGCCGGGCTGCGGATCATCGCCTACGATGTCGCCGTCGATCTGCTCGTCTGCAGCCGGGTGGGCTGCACCTGGCACGGGCTGACCGGCAAGGACCGCGAACGGCTCGACCTCGAAGAGGCCTGAGGCCTGGCCTGAGCCCGCCGGAAAGCGCGCCTTCGAATCCCCTCCTCCGCCCTCCTTTGGGTCTGGAAGCCCCTCCGGGGCTGGAAGCCCATCTGACGATGCGAGCATCCGCCTTCCTCCAGCCGCCGGACTTCTGCCCCGCGCATGGCGTCGCGCGAAGCTTGCGCAGGGATGCATCGGCCGTCTCGTGCGACCGCGCGCTGCCTCGTCAAGCGCGACGGCGGCGAGGGAGCGGAACGCCGGGGCGCAAACCTTGCGGCCGATGTTCCGCCTCGCTAGGATGCCGCCCGGAAGCGCTCGACCCAGGGAGGCAAAGGGAATGGCAGTCAAACCAAGAGTTCCCTCCGGCATGCGCGACTTCACCGCGCGTGAAGTGCGGCAGCGCGAATGGGTGATCGGCCGGATTCGCTCGGTCTTCGAGCGCTTCGGTTTCGAACCCATCGAAACGCCTTCCCTGGAACTCCTCGAGACCTTGAAAGGCAAGCTCGGGGAAGAGGGCGAGCAATTGCTCTTCAAGGTGCTTCGCCGCGGAACCGCGCTCGAGCAATTGCGTCTCGGGCGCGTGCCCGCGGTGACCGTCACGGACTACGACGAAGTCGTCGATTGCGCGCTGCTCTACGATCTCACGGTGCCCTTCTCGCGCTTCCTCGCCATGCATCCCGAACTGCCATTGCCCTTCAAGCGCTACCAGATTCAACCCGTCTGGCGCGCGGACCGTCCCCAACGGGGGCGGTATCGCGAGTTCTATCAATGCGACATCGATACCGCGGGAACGCCGAGCATGCTCGCCGATGCCGAAGTGATCGCGGTGGTGATGGAGGTCCTGCTCGATCTCGGCTTCTCGGAATTCCAGACCCGCATTGGGCACCGGAAGATTCTCGACGGACTCGTGGAAGCGGCGGGAGGCGGCGGACATTTTCGTGCGATCTCGGTCGCCATCGACAAGCTCGACAAGATCGGCCTCCAAGGCGTGTGCGAGGAAATGGAAAAGAGCGGCGTGCCCGGCGAAGTCGCCGGCAAGATCCTGCAGACGATCGGTCTGGAGGGCGGCGAGGACGACCTGCTCGCGGTTCTCGAGCGCATGCTGGCCGGTACTCGCCTGGGGCCCGCGGGAGTATCCGAGACCCGCGAGCTCTTCACATTCCTGCGCGCGCTCGGCGCGCCCGCCGGACGCTATCGCCTCGATCTCTCCCTGGCGCGGGGACTCGATTACTACACCGGGCCCGTGCACGAATCGATCGTCACCCGCCCCGCCATCGGGAGCCTGACCGGCGGCGGCCGATACGACGGGTTGATCGGCCGATTCACGGGCAATGAAGTGCCCGCGACCGGCACGTCGCTGGGGCTCGAGCGAATCATCGATGTGATGAAGGAGTTCCACATGCTTCCCGAGTCGGGAAGCGCCACGCTGGTCCTGGTCACGATCTTCGATCCGAGCACGATGGAGGCCGCCCTGCAGCTCGCTTCCGAATTGCGCCGGGCGGGAATCGCCACCGAAGTGCCGTTGAAGCCCGCCAAGGGACTGAAGCCGCAGATCGCGTATGCCAGCGGAAAGGGTATCCCGCTGCTCGCCATTCTCGGTCCCGACGAGATCGCCTCGGGAACCGTGACCCTGCGGGCGGGCCCGGGAAACCAGAAGCGCGTGGCCCGGCAGGATGCGGTCGCCGAGATCCGCGCATTCGACGCGGGCCGGACGACGCTTGATGAACCCATGGAATGAGGCGGATCGCAGTGGAGCCTGATTCAGCGCCATCCGCGCACGCTCCGCATCCTGCCCATGCGGCGGCCGGGTTTGAAAGCCCACGCCCCGCGCTCGCCGCTCGTCCCCATGACCGCTCGTCGCGGTTGCGGCTGGCCTTGCTGCGCATCTTGGTTCCCGCAGGGCTTGGCATCGCGCTGCTCTCGTCGGCCGTCGCCTCTCTCGCGCAGCCGATCGCGGGACCGAGCTTTGAGATCGATGATCGTGGGCGCCTGCTCGTGTTCGATCATGTCCGCGGCTTCCTGGTCGGGCGTTTTCGCGCTCCCGCGTACATGACGGGAGCGGAATCGCCCGAGGAAGGGGGCATTTCACTGGAGAATCCCCGCGGCCTCGGGCCGGACTTGCCCGCCGTCGCGCTCACTTCCTTTCGCGAACGCCTCGGATTTCCCGTCGCCTGTTCCGGGCCCGTGGCGGTCAGCCCATGCATTGCGGATCTGGAAGACGACGGACGCATGGAGGCCGTGGTCGCGTGCACCGATGGGTGGATCGATCTCGTGACGGCGATCGGCGAGCCGGTCAAGGGCTGGCCGGTGAAGATCGAAGACGAGTTCTACGCTCCGCCATGCGCGATCGACTTGAACGGAGATCGGCGTCTCGAAATCGTCACTGCCGGCATGTCGGGAAAAGTGTATGCGTTCGAGCGAGGCGGCGTGCAGATATCCGGGTGGCCGGCGCATCCGGGATCGGACGCCGGGCTCGCCGCACCGGTCTTCGCCGCGCCCGCGGCGGGCGATCTGAACGGCGATGGCGCTCCCGAAGTCTGCGTCGTCAACGCCAAGGGCGTCGTGTGGGTCTTCGATGCGGACGGCGCATCCTTGCCCGGCTGGCCGCAGGTCCTCCCCTCGCCCGAACACGGCGCGCTGCAACTTGCCTCGCCGGCGCTCGCGGATCTCGACGGCCGGCCGGGGTTCGAAGTCGTCATCGCCGGGCAAGCCGGCCGCATCTACGCTTGGCGTTTCAACGGCGAAACGCTTCCCGGCTGGCCGGCGGTCACGTCGAATCTCGCTCCCGCCGGAACCGCCGACCCCGCGATCGGAGACATCGACGGGGACCGGCATCCCGACATCGTCGTCGCGTGCGCGCCGACGAACGGAGTGCCCGCGCGTGTCGCGGCCTTCGATGCGGGCGGGCGGCCGTTGCGAGGCTGGCCTTGTGACTTGCCCGAGGAGTGCAACGGCGGCGTGGCGCTCGCCAATGTCGCGGGCGATGTCGCCGCCGAAGTCGCCGTCGCCACCATCGGCGGCAACGCGTCCCTTCTGCTCCTCGACGGACGCACCGCGCGGCCGCTTCCGGGTTGGCCCAAGCATTTCAGCGACCAGACGATCAATGCCGTTCCTTTGATCGCGGACCTCGACGGCGACGCGGACCTCGACATCTGTGTCGCAACCATCTCGACCGGACGCGAGACCCATGCCTGGCTATGGGCCGCGGACGCCGAAGGGCGTGAATTGCGCGCCTTTCCGATCTTCCTGCCCTACGAGGAAATCGTGCGCGCGACTCCCGCCGCATCGGACGTGGACGGCGACGGCAATCTGGAGCTCGTTTGCGCGACGGAGGTGTCGGACAATCTCCACGCCTGGGAACTGGAGGCGATCTGCGAGCCGGGCTCATTGCCCTGGCCGGCGCAAGGCGCGGGACCCGCACGGCAGGGCGCGCTTGCGGATGCCGCCCTCGAGACGCCGTTCGTCAAGGAGGCGCGCACCGAAGGCCCATCCGCACCCTCCTTCGACACCAGTTCGCTTCCTCCCGAAATCGCGGGAGAAGGCACCTCGCTCGATCCCGGTTCTGCTCGCGCCGACGAGGTGCAGGCTCCCGCCGCCCGCCCGCGCGAGGGGGAAGCGGGCATCTTCCCGACCATTCCGTTCACGCTCGAGCGCGACACGCCCGTGCGCTTGATCGTGTTCAACATCCAGGGCGCATCGGTGCGCAAGTTGTTGGATCATCGCCTACCCGCCGGGCGCTATGAAATCTTCTGGGATGGGCGCGATGAGAATGGAAGACCGCAAGCGAGCGGGATCTATTTCTATCAACTCGTTCTCGGCGATCGCTCCGCGACCCGCCAGCTCTTGCTGTTGAAATGAGCAAGGAATGTCTCTCCAGGCAGACCCGCGGTGGGAATCAAGCGCAGGCTGATGCGCTATGTCGATCAGACAGGCTGACGCGCTGTTGAAGCTGGCGCCGCGCGCGGGGAAACAAAGAGGTGGGCCATGATCCGCATCGCGGCGGTGCAGACGAATCCGCGCTTCGGCGAAGTGGAAGGCAATCTCGCGCAAGCCGCGGCCCTCGTCCGATCGCAACCCGCCGCTCTCTATGTCCTGCCCGAGCTCTTTGCGAGCGGCTATCTCTTTCGCGACCGGGCGGAAGCGGCTCGCTATGGAGAGGAATACCCCGCCGGGCCGGTCTGCCGCTTCCTGGCAAATCTGTCGCGCGAGCGGGCCGCGGTCGTGGCCGCAGGATTTGTCGAGCGCACGCGCGACGGCCGGCTGTACAACGCCGGCGCCCTCTTCGAGGGCGGACGCCCGCTAGGATGCTATCGCAAGATCCATCTCTTCGATCGCGAGTGGGACTGGTTCGATCCCGGCGATGCGGCCCCGCGGGTCTATCCGAGCGGCGCGGGCATGATCGGCCCGCTAATCTGCTTCGATTGGATCTTCCCCGAAACGGCGCGCTGCC
Organism: uncultured bacterium; assembly: GCA_964482205.1. Taxonomy (GTDB): domain Bacteria; phylum Eisenbacteria; class RBG-16-71-46; order CAIMUX01; family WJJG01; genus JAZDGX01. Next base: position 18,832 of record CAYZWI010000011.1, read on the forward strand.
TGGCGTTGGACGGCGCGACCATTCTCGCGCACATGGCGAATCTCGTCCTGCCTTTTTGTCAGGATGCGATGATCACTCGATGCTTGGAGAATCGCCTGTTCGCCGTGACGGCCAATCGTGTCGGACAGGATGCGCGCGACGGAAGGGCCGTCGCATTTACCGGAGAGAGCCAGATCGTGGGGCCCGACGGCCGCCGGCTCGCGACCGCCTCCTCCACGCAGGCGGAAGTGATCGTGGCCGAAATCGATGTCTCCCGGGCGGAAAGCAAGCGCACCGAGGGAAGCGGCCCAGCCCATCGAGATGCCGGGCGCACGAATGCAAGAGATCACGGCCATGGAGGGCGCGATCTCTTCACCGACCGCCGCCCCGGCTTGTACAAACGGATGTGCGGGCGCTGAAAAGCGCCTGCGTGGGGGGGCGCGGCGCGCGCCGTGGCCCGGTCGGAGGAACAGGGCCGGCCGGCCCGCATCCGCGCACTGGCAAGCCGCGTGCGACGGCCGGCTAGTATTCCCGCAACACTCGCGCGAAGGTGAAGGTGAGCGTCGCGTTCAAATAATCTTCCTTCAATCCGTTCCCGTCCAACGATCCCCTGCGACCATAGGCTATCCCGAGATCGATCGCCCCCCGGTCGCGTTGAATCGGCAAGGCGGCGCCTGCGCTCACCCGCCATTCGTCGATGCCGTCTTTGTCGGAATCGCCCCCTGCGTCCACGATATACCAGGGAATCCAGGTGAATCCGGCGCGCCAGGCGATCGCATCCCACATGCCACCCACGTCGCGGCGCAAGTCCGCGATCCGTTCGACCCCGACGCCCCAGCGAAGCGTGTTGCGAAAGGAAGCGTTCGCCGAAACGGGAAGCGCGCCTTCATCGCGTTGCCGTTCGTCCGTGAAGTCTTCCCACTTGCGCCAGACGGCATCCGCGCTCACGCGCCAGCGTGAGGTGACGAAGTAGGCTGCGCCGGCGCCCACGCCCATGGGCAATTCCACGCGCGTTCTGCGCAGCACGAACGCCTGCTCGCCGAGACCGCGATAGGTTTCGGTGACCCGGGGCGAGCTCGCTCCCGAAAAGAATCCGCCCACGGAGAGACGCCGCGACGGACGGCCGAGGAATCCGATCCCCAGGGAGGGTCGCGCGTGAAAGCGAAGCTCCCGCCGGTTCGCGCCCGACACATAGCCGCTGTCGGAAGCCGCGCCGGAAAATCGGAAGCTCGTTTCATCGACGATCGTGCCGCTGATCAGCCCGACGCTCGCGCCCACCGCCCAGTTTCTTCCTCCTCGCCAGGAGGCCGCTCCCTGGAACATGGTGAGGCCCCGCGAGCCCTCCTCGCGCAGGATGTCCTCGCCCTCGCCGCCTGCGCCGGTCGGGATCGTCTGCTCGAGCGAGTACTCGGCATTGGTCGCGGGCTGCACGATCAAGCGCACGCCGAGTCCGGCGGGAAGATCGAGGTGCAGGCCGAGCTCATTCAACGAGGTCGTCGCTCGCCGCGCGCCGTTCACGCCGTCCGAGCTCCAGCGGATCGAGGACATCAAGCCCGCGTGCCCGAGGGTGCCGATCGCGAAGGCGGTCGAGGCGGGATTCATGCTCGTGAAATTGTTGGGATCGGCGACGCCGATTCCGGTCGACCCGCGCGCCATTCCGCGCGCGTCATACCCCTCCGTCCATTCGCCCAGCCCTTCGCGCGCGAAGATGCTGTCGGCCCATGTTGCCTCGCACGCGCCCCAATTCGCAAGCAGCACGACCGCGGCGGCGATGCTCGCGCGTGTCCACATGGCGCGGGCACGAGCCCCAGCGCCTGCGCACAATCGCGCTCGAGGCCCGCGCAAAGAACGCCGAAGCCCGATCAAAGGCCTGCTCCTTTCTTCACGATTGCGACGATCCCCGGCTGGGGACCGCGCGCGATGCCGGCGATCATGGCAACCGCCCGCCCAGTCGCACGAATTCCACTTCCACTCGCGGGCGCCCTTCTCGCGCCAGCGCGCCGCGCAAGAGCACCGATTTGGCCTCCTGGACTTCCGTATTGGCGAGCAGGAGGAGATCCCGGTCGAGGCCTTCCACCAGATCCTGCATCAGCGTGCCGATCGGAATCGCGATTTCGGGATCGCCGCCGTGAGCCGTGACGGTCGAGAGCCGCTCGATCACTTCGGCGCTCGCGACGGGATCGGCCGCGTTCCAGTCGATGCGCGCTTCGTACGCGTGCAGCAAGAGAGATTGACCGGCGGGCAGGCTCCACGCCTGGCCGGGCTCGAGCCGCAAGCGCAGCACCGCGCGAATGACGGCCAGATTGGGATCCGCCGTCAACGAAGGCCCGAGGAGCGGTTCGAGATCCAGGCGAAAGGCCGCGCGATGCGCGTATCCGGCGCTCACGAGCAGCAGCGAATCGGGAATCGCGGGCGGCCCCCCCATGGGGGTGACCAGAAATGCCTCCTGGATCGCTTCGATAGAGAGCAATGTGTCCGCCGTTTCGACGACCAGCAGAGGAGTGAAGAACGGAGTCCCAAAGCCGGCGGGGAGCCCTTCGGCGCCGAAGAATCGCAGCAGGCCCTCCGCGCTTCCCGCAGCGGCGTCGATCACGACTCCCCGATTCGTTCCGCTATCGGTGACCCAGCTCTCGATCAGCCTGCGAAAGTCCTCGTTGCCCGGCGCATCGAAAACATCCGTGAGCACGGTCACGCTGTCGCCGCCCTGGATGCCCAGCGTGTCGACGATGGCGGAGGCGATCGTCGCCGCATTCGCGGGCGGCCTGTTGGCAGCGGTCAAGCTGTCCTCGCCCCACGCACCTGTGACTTCGTGCATGGCAAGCGAGAACTCGCCGCCGCCCGAGCCGGGAAGATCCACCTGCTGGAGATAGAGCGTGAGGCTCGCCTCCGTGACCGTACCTTGCGACACACTGCTCACATCCCAGCGGAGAAAGGTCTCGGCGCGCAACTCCTGGCCGCCGCGGGTCGTCGTGCCGGCGAGCAGATAGGGAGACAAGCCGGTGCTCACTTCCACCGGCCCATCCGCGCTTTGAACGACCAAGCTGTCGGAGATGAGCGTGTCGGGGTCGGCGAGCCCGGCGCGAACGGACTCATTCCAATCGAGCGCTTCGTGACTCTCGCCGCATCCGAGGAGGCTCGCGATCGATAGGAGGACCGGAAGAGAAAGGCGGGCCATGCGATGCATCTTGCGCGCTCCATGTTCTCGAAGAGAAGGCCGGACACCATTTCCCGCGCCGGGGCCCTCATCGATCCGCTGCCGGACGCATGCCCGGCGTCGCCAAGGGCCGGAGTCTAGCCCCCGGACCTCGAACGCACAACCTTGCCGAAACCGGTGCTGGCCAACTCGTCCTGCCGGGCCGCGAAAGCCAACGAGCGTTCATCAGGCGGCGAATTCCGATCAAGCAGCGTTCCCATCCAGGCGGCGCATGCCCTCGAGCGTTCCCCTGAGCGAGGAGGCGGTCATGAGAAGACCGGCGTTGCGAAGTCCAGGGCTTGCCAAGACGAGGGATTGCGTCGGTATTGACTCCCTCGATTGGCGGCCCCGATAATCGCACGGATGGGACGCCGCCTTCTCGCTTCAGGCTCGAGAAGCCACGAATGGGAAGCGGGGGCGTGCCCGAAGAGCCGGAGGGCTAGGCTAATGGTAAGTCAGCGGATTTGAAATCCGCCGCCCGAAAGGGCTTGGGGGTTCGAGTCCCTCGCCCTCCGCAGGTTTGCGCTCCGCCCCGGCTGCGCCAGCCAGAAGTCTTCCCGAATCTTCGACCCACAACCGATCGTCGAGCCAAGAAAGCAGGAAATCAGCCACCCGCGCCCTGGTCCTCAGACGATGGATCGAGAAAGGTGGGTCCATGGCCGATGGGCCGGTGGGAGCCCGAGTCCTCAGCCGTCGATGCGGGACAGTGCTCGATTCGCCGGAGAGAGATTCATGGGGACGTGTTTCTCCCCTGGCGAACACGAGTGACAATCCGTGGTTGACAGCTGTCTCCTTGCCCGGGCTCCCCGGAAAAGCGGCCAATGGAAGCCGGGCGCTTGGGATGGTTGGTTTGAGGCTATCGGTGCCCATGGGGTCCTGATAGGAAGAAAAATCAGGCATAGTTAATTTGACCTCGGACCCCATTCTGTGGCATTATTATGAACGTCCCCGAACAAGACCTCCTAGGGGCGCATCTCCGCGGGGTGGGGCGTTGGGTGTGTCGGCCCTGGGTGGTGGTTGTCTTGCAGCTAGGTCCCCACAACCTCTGGAGGAACTGCCATGCGTTGGTTGGTATTGTGCACCTTGGCCCTCTGCATTGCCTCGTCGGCATGGGCAGTCGACACTGGCAGCAAGTATGTCATGCCTGTGAAGGATTCGGTTGGTAACGGCGGCATGGACACCCGTGAAGGTGGCGAGAGCTACGCGGATGCCATCGTCATCTCCGCGCTTCCCTTCTCGGACACTGGCGCTACTTGCGACAACGTGGACGACTTCGTTCCCAGCTGCGGTTACGCGGCTGGCGCACCTGATGTTGTGTACGCCTACACCCCGGCGGCCGATGGCGCCGTCAACGTCGACCTCTGCGGCACGCTGTTCGACACCGTCATGGAGATCCATGACGGCATGGGCGTCGTGTATGCCTGCAACGATGACTTCTGCAACTGGCAGTCTGGTTTCGAGAGCCTGTCGCTCGTGGCCGGCCACACCTACTACATCATCGTCGACGGCTACAGCACCGCTTGCGGTGACTACACCTTCAACATGTCGGCTGCCGTTGAGTGCGTTCTGGAGTGCCCCCAGGGCGGATTCGCCGAGGGCGAGCCGGATTGCTACACCGGCTACATCGACAACTACAATGGCGGCTGCAACACCTATCCGTACATCTTCCAGACGATCTGCCCTCGTCCGGGCGAAACGCTGGTTCAGTGCGGCAAGAGCGGCACCTACCTCTCCAGCCTCGGCTCCAGCTATCGTGACACCGACTGGTTCTTGGCGTACGGCCTCGGCGGCACGTCGGTGGTTCAGTGCCAGGCAGAGTTCCCTCTGCAGCTGATCCTCTTCTACCAAATCGACCCGAACTGCTACAACTACGGCTACAACTATACGACCGCCTCTCGCTGCGTCTGGGCAACGCTTTCGTACTCCTATGCGCCTCAGACTCCGTTCTGGATCTGGGTGGGCGCTAGCGTGTTCAATGGCGTCCCGTGCGGCTCGGACTACTACTTCGAGGTCACGAACACCTGGTGCCAAGGCGTTCCGACCGAGTCTGAGAACTGGGGCGAGATCAAGAACCTGTTCCGCTAGTAGCCGACTTTCGGCGCTGCGGAGTTAGGGTGAGATGAGGGACCGGGCACTGCCCGGTCCCTCGTCCTTTTGGTTGTGGGTTGAAGATTCGGGATGGCTGCCTCTACCTGCCTCGCGTTCTGATCTGCTTCGGTCTTGCTCCTCGCCTTTTCAGGGAGAACACGGCCGGCTCTTCTTCCAGGAAGGTGTTCCGTTCAGCCGCTTCGCTATCGATCATCCTCGCTTCACCGACTCCCCGACCCCGTTTCGCGCATCGTTTCCCCAGACCACTCCCGTCGAGTCTTCGACCCACAAGGGTTGCCTGGCTCACGAAAGGCATTCACCATTGTCCCCGTTCTCGTGCCCAGCGGCGCGTACCATCGCCCCCAGCCTCCGTGCAAGAGGAGATGACGATGACGAATTCTTCCCCGACGCCTGGAAAAGAAGCGCTTCGCTCGACCGCATCCGCGAGAACGGCCCATGGTCTGAGCGCGAGCCATTGCCATCCCGCATCCACGCGAACGGGCATGCCCTCGTTCCTGCGGATCACATTCGTCGCGGTGACGATCGCCTGGTGCGCGACCGGCGGGTTGGGCGAGATGGCGCTGGCCCAGGGTCCTCACGGGTCACCTCCCGCACCCCAACAAGGACCGGCCGGCCACGCCCTTGATGCATTGGATGAGGCGCTCGCGCTTGCATCGATGGATCGCTCGGATCTCGGTTGGCAGGCGCGCGGCTGGTGGGAACGGTACCCGGAGGACATTCCCTACAAGCTCAGGCATTTCGATGATCTGTGCGCCGAACCGCTCGCCGTCGTTTCCTTCGCCCGCGTGATGGGCGCTTCCTTGATGAAGACCCTGGCTCCCGAAAATGTAGCAGGCGCAAGGGGAGAGCGCGGCGCGGGTGCCCTGTACCGATCGCTGCACGATTTGGGAGTCAACAAGCGTTATGGCGCGACGCGCGCGTTCTCGGCCAATTTGACGGCCGTGCCGGTCGCGCTCGACAGCGCGCTCACCGCAGCATGGATCGCCGAGGATCGCGCCATTCGCTTTCATTCGTTCGGAAACGATGCTCCTTACCCCAACGTCACGGGCGATCTTCGCGAAGCCTGCGCGGATCTTCCCCGCGAAGTGAGCGGAATCCTGGGCAGGCTCGTCCTGGATCTTCTCGACGCGAGGCACTGGGCGAAGCTCGCCTTTCGTCGCGTGGATCTGGATGCGCGCGTGCGCATCGCTTCGCGATTGGACCTCGGAGCGGAGGAGACCGACGCGCTCGAGTACGAACCGGCCATGGATGACGCGGCCCGGCAATGGGACGAAGCGAGCCTGTGGTATGCCGGGCTGAAGACGGTCGAGGCGCTAGACCTCGCGCGATTGTCCCTGCAGGAAATCCAACGCGAACGTCCCGCGGTATGGAACGCGCTGCGTCCCGATCTTCACATCGAGATCGCCACGCCGGCCGGCCTCGTGATCGTGGACGGAATGGCGGGCTCACGCATCGCGGTCCCCGAAACCGGCACTCTTCTCGTGATCGATTTGGGCGGAGACGATCGCTACGCAGGCCCCGTGGGAGGCTCGCGGCCCGGGCAGGAAATCGGAGCCGCCCTCGACCTGAGCGGAGACGATGACTACGACGCGCGCGACGGCGCGCAAGGCGCGGGATTGACGGGGATCGGGATCCTGCTGGACGCATCCGGCGATGATCATTACGCGGCTGCGACGCTCGCTCAGGGGGCGGGGCACTTCGGCCTGGGTGCGTTGTTCGATCTCGAGGGCAACGACAGCTACGAGACGCGCTATAGCGGGCAAGGGGCCGGATTCTTCGGAATCGGCCTGCTGGCCGACTTGTCGGGCGATGACGCCTATGTGCTTTGGAGCGACGGGCAGGGCTTTGGCGGTGTCGCCGGCGTCGGCGTGCTTGCGGACCGCGCGGGCGACGACACCTATCTCGCCATCCCGGATCCCGCCATCACCGGACGAGCGTCCTATCATACCGAGCTCAAAGTCGCCGTCAGCAACGCCCAAGGCTGCGCCATGGGCAGGCGCGGCGATGGATCCGACGGCCATTCGTGGGCCGGCGGACTGGGGGCGATTCTCGATGCCGAAGGCGACGACACCTACACGGCCGGCAACTGGGCCCAAGGTTGCGGCTATTGGTTCGGGACGGGCCTCATGTGGGACGGCGCGGGCGATGACGAGTATCGGGCGAACGGTTGGGCCTCGGGCTCGGGAGCGCACTTCTGCATCGGAGCGGTGATCGACGAAGCCGGCAACGATGTTCACGCAGTCGCGCAAAACTGGGGCCCGGCCTTCGGCCACGATTTCACCGTCGCGATCCTGTGCGATGCCGCGGGCGATGATCAGTACGAGTGCGGCGGCGAAGGCGTCGGGCACTCGATCAATCGCGGCGTGGCCCTCTGTCTCGAAGCTGCCGGCGACGACCGCTACGAATTCACGAATCCCGAGCGGCGTCCGGGGCTCGCGACTTTCGACGCGCGCTTTCTCGATCGCACGGGCCCTTCTGTCTATTGGACCGAATCCTCGTCAGTCGGTCTCTTCCTCGATGCCGGCGGATCCGATCAGTACCCCGCCGGCCTCACGAATGACAGCGAGATCACCGACGACCCGGCCGGGGACAATGCGCGCGCGCGCAATCGCGGGGTCTTCGTGGACCGCGCAACGGGGCGCATCGATCTCGACCGCCCCCACGGCGGCCATCGGCGGTGAGGGCCTGTGCCGCATCTTTTCCGTCGAGGGCCGGTGGAGACTGCCCGGGGACGGCGCGCGCACGGAAACCGTTCCTGGTGTCGCGCTCGCCTTGTGCGCTCCGCGCCTGAAACTCTTACGCCCCCTCGAGGCCCAGCACACGCGCGTCGCTAACACCCCTTGGCAGTCTCCACCGGCCCTCTCCCTGTCGCGCTGAGCAAACGCCATCGCACGACTCATCGCCTGCTCGCGGCACAATCGGCGCGCGACCTTGGAAGAAGCGAACCTCGCAGACCAGGGGGAAGCGTCGTCACCTGGACCGGCATTGCCACGGGTTCGACCTCGGGATATCCTCATCCCGCTTCCGATGCTTCCTTAATCGTGGTGAGAGGAGGTTCGCATGGAACGCCTCTTCCATCTTCGGGCGGCCAATGCCCGCGTCAGGACCGAGATTCTCGGCGGGATCACGACCTTTCTCACGATGGCCTACATCATCGTCGTCAATCCCGCCATCCTCACCGCCGCCGGCATCCCGGCCGGACCGTCCACGATCGCAACCATTCTCACCGCGGCCTTCGGGACGATCCTGATGGGATTGTGGGCCAACCGGCCGATCGGAGTGGCTCCCTACATGGGAGAGAACGCCTTCATCGCCTTCGGACTCGCGACTCTCGGGATCGGTTGGCAGTTGCGCATCGGCGCAGTGTTCGTGAGCGGCGTGATCTTCCTGATCGTCACGGTGCTCAAAGTCCGCGGCTGGCTGGCGAATTCGATCAGCCCGACGATGAAGTACTCCTTCGCGATCGGGGTCGGATTCCTGCTCGCATTGGTGGGCTTGAACGACGCCGGGATCATTCGCTCGTACGCGATCGGCAAGCCTCCCTTCGCGCTCTTTCCGCCCATGATCCCGTGCGATTGCACGACGCCGATTCCTTCCTCCGGCATTCCTGTTCCGATCGAGATCGGCTCGCTGACGCAGGGGCCCGTATTGCTCGCGATCGCCGGCATCGTGTTCATGGCCGTCTTGATGGTGCGGCGCGTGCCGGGGGCCCTGCTGGTCGGGATCGTGATCACCGCCTTGGCGGGCATCATTTTGGGATTCGGGAAAGCGCCCGAGGGCATCCTCGCGCTGCCGAAGTGGAGCGGTCCCGACGGATTGAGCGCGATCGCCGGCAAGCTGCGCTTCTCCGAAACGCTTTCCGACGGGAGAACTGTCAGCCTCTTCTCCATGACCCTTCTCCCGGTGCTGCTCACGCTGTTTCTGATGGACTTCCTCGACACGCTCGGAACGCTGATGGGCGTGGGAGCCGCGGGAAACATGCTGGACGAGAAGGGCAACTTCCCGAACATCCAACGCCCGATGCTCGTCGACGCGACCGCCTGCATCTTCTCCGCGCTCGTCGGGACCTCGACCTCGGGCGCCTACATCGAATCGGCCGCGGGGATCAAGGACGGCGCGCGCACGGGCCTGGCGGCCGTCACCACCGGCGTGCTCTTTCTGCTGTGTCTCTTCTTCGTCCCGCTCGTCGTCGCGCTGACCGAATTGCGCTTCGCCTATGGGCCCGCGCTCGTCGTCGTCGGCATGTTGATGATGCCTTCGTTTCGATTGATGAAGATCGAGGACTTGACCGAGTTCCTGCCCGCGTTTCTCACGATCGTGCTCATGGCGCTCACCTTCAACCCGGCCAATGGCCTGACCGCCGGACTGGCCGCGTATCCGTTGATCAAAGTATTCTCGGGCCGCCACAAGGAACTGAATGCGGGCATGCTCGTTCTCGGAGCGCTGTGTCTGCTCTATTACATCGCCGGGATCGTGCATTGACGAGCGGCTCAGAGCGCTGCTAGGCCATCAGGGATGCGAACGAGAATTGAGGATCTTCGAATTTCTCGAACGGCACATCGAAGCCCTCGCGCAGCAAGAGCTCGAGCACCTGAAAGTCTGAGACCACGCCCATGCCGATGACGGCGCGCAGGCGTTCCTGCTCGTAGATTCCCGCAAGAAACTTCCCCCCTTCCACATCCCCGCGGTAGGCGATGCGTTCGAGATGCGAAGCGTGGCCGGCCTGCTTCAGGCTCATCTCCCCCTGCCGCGTCCAGAAGAAGGGCACCTCGTCATACGGTCGCGTGGAGCCCAACATCGACGCGGCCGCATGGCGGCCTTGGCGAAGCGCGACGGTCCAATGCTCGATGCGCCACTCGTTGCTTTCTTGAGCCTGGCTCTTTGCGTTTCCTTGGCCCTGGCCCTTCGCGTTCCCTTGGGCCTGGCCTTCCGCCTGTCGCGCAACGCGACCGTACGCGTGCGGCACGCGGGTGATGTCGCCGGCCGCGAAGATGCCGGGAGCCGGTGTCTGCAGGCGCCCATCCACCGGGACGGCGCCGTTGTCCAACAATCCCGAGTCGCGCAAGTACTCGACCGCTGGATCCACGCCGATCCCAACGAGCACGAGGTCGCCGTCGATGCGCGCGCCGTCCGCCAGCTCGATCCCGCTCACGGCGCCGCTTCCGAGAAAGGCGCGCACGCTCGCGCGAAGATGGAACCGGATGCCATTCGCTTCGTGCCGGGACTGCAACATGCGGCCGATCCGCGCTCCGAAGATGCGCTCCATCGGCGCTTCCTCGCGCAAGATCACATCGACGGCGAGGCCGCGCTGGCGCAGCGAAGCCGCGCACTCGATCCCGATGAAACCTCCCCCGACGATCAGCGCGTGCGAGGCCTTCTCCGCCGCGGCGGCGATGGCGCGCGCGTCCGCGAAGCTGCGCAAAAGGAAGATGCCCGGCAGCTCGCTGCCGCTCACCGTCATGGCGCGCGGGCGTCCGCCGGTTGCGAGCAGGCAGAAATCGAAGCGATGCTCACGGCCGTCGTCGGTGGTGACGCTTCTTGCGCCCGGGTCGAGCCGCACGGCCCGGCGGCCTCGCAGGATCTGAATGCCGCGCGCTTCGTAGAAGGCGGCGTCGCGAAGCGGCAACTGATCGGCCGTCGCTTTCCCGCCGAGAAATCCCTTCGACAGCGTCGGGCGATCGTACGGCAGGTCCTGCTCGGGAGTGATCATCACGATCGGCCCCGCGAAGCCTTCCCTGCGAAGCATCTCGGCGGCCGCGATTCCCGCGGCCCCTCCGCCGACGATCACCACCCGGCGGTCATCGTGGCCCGAGGGAATCGGCACTTCATGGCCGGGGCCCATCTGCACCATGGCGCCGTCCGGCTGCTCCTGAATCGAATGCGCGGGAAGATCGTCGAGAGCGGGAGGCGCAATCAGCCGGCCGTTCGTGACATCGAAACGCGAATGATGCCACGGACAGACGACCTCATTCCCGAAGAGGCGTCCTTTCGCGAGCGGCGCGCCGTAGTGGCTGCACTTGCCTCCGCAGGCGTGCAGCCTTCCCTGCACGCGCGAAAGGAGGATGCTCGTGTCTCCGCGCTCGATCTCCTTCATCCTGCCTTCCTCGGGCAAGGATTCGCGATCGACATTCATCCGATCGTCATTCGTCATGAGAATTCCTTTCTTGTCCGGGGGATCTGTTGCACGCTGCGACCGCACCCAAAGCACGCGCGGACGCATTCGCCTCATTTTTCCAGACAAAGGCTGGAGAGCGAAAGGTCCATTCGCTGTGCTATGATTTGAACCTCGATCTCCCAAACGCACGGGCGACAGGCGTAAAGCGCCTGCCGGAAAAGAGTTCGCGGACTGGAGACGCGACCGGCTCAAAGTTGCGGATTCCAGGCCTGGGAGATTCCGGGCCGGGATTCAGGAAAGAAGCGAGGTAGCGTGCGGATCGCGCTTGGCATTTCACGGCTCAGGTTTTCGATCCCCCTGGGCCTCGCCTATGTGTCTGCCGCCTTGAAGCAGGCGGGCCACGACGTCTCGCTGATTGTCTTCGGCCGCCATCCCGAGCGCGCCATCGAGAAGCTGGCCTCCGACCCGCCCGATTGGATCGCGTACGGAATGCTCTCCGGCGAACAGCACGAGTATCTCGATTTCCACCGCCGCTTGAGCGAGCGCGTCCGCATCCCCGCGGTGTGGGGAGGCCCGCACCCCACCTTCTTTCCCGAGATGATCGCCGAGGAAGGGCTCGACGCGATCTGCATCGGAGAAGCCGAGGAAGCGATCGTCGAATTCGCCGCCCGGTTCGTGGAAAGCGGCCGGATGCCCTCCGATGTGCGGAACTTCTGGGTGCGCGACGAGAGCGGGACGATCGTGAAGAACCCCGTGCGGCCCCTCAATCTGGAACTCGACCGGTTGCCTTTTCCCGATCGTGAGATTTTTCTCGAGGCCCATCCCATTCTGCGGCACCACGGCATCAAGCATTTCATCGCCCATCGGGGTTGTCCGCACAAGTGCACCTACTGCTTCAACCAGTACTATCACCGCATCTATCAAGAACGCCATCCCTCCTATCGTTCGCGGGATCCGGAGCTCGTGTGCGAAGAAGTCGCCCAGGTGCGCGCCTCGACCCGCTTGCAGATGGTCGCCTTCGTCGACGATGTCTTCACCCTCGACACCGGCTGGCTGTCGCGCTTCGCGGACGTCTATCCCCGCCGGGTGGGTCTTCCGTACAGCTGCAACTTCCGGCTCGACAATTGCAGCCCGGAGGTCGCGGATCTTCTCGCCGCTTCCGGGTGCCGGTTGGCGTATGTGGGCATCGAATCCGGAGACGAAGCGATTCGGCGGCTCTTCGGCCGGCGCATGTCCGATGAGACGATCCGCACGGCGATGCGTTTGCTCAACGAGCGGGGCATTCGCACGATCACCGAGAACATGATCGGCGCGCCGGGCGAGAGCTTCGAACAGGCCTTCCGCACGCTCGCGCTCAACATGGAGGTCCGTCCGACGCTGGGGAATTGCTCGATCTTCACCCCCTACCCGGGCCTGCCTCTGACGCGCTACGCGATCCAGCACGGCTACTTCGACGGCGACTTCAGCACCCTCGGTTCGAACTATTACCACCGGTCCGTGCTGACCTTCTCGTCGGACCGCGAACGTGACCGGATCATGAACCTGCGTTCCTTCTTCAGCCTGCTCTCGCGCCATCCACGCTTCTGGCCATGGGTGAAGCCGCTGATCGGAATGAAGCCGAATGTGCTGATGCGCATGGCGGGCGATCTCCTCGACGGCCATTACCTACAGAAGTGCCTTCCCTATCGCCAGTCGCCCGCGCAATTCCTGAGAATTCTGGCGTACTACTTGAAGGCCTACCGGTGACGGACTCCGCTCCCCATCCGGGTGAAGCCACGCGCAACCGGGCGGGAGTCCGGCATCGCCGGCTTTTCACCTGGGGGCCGGCCGTCCTCATCGCGCTGATTGCCGCCTGGCGTTTGCGCGCCTTCCTCCTCTGGGACCCCACGCAACTCGCGACCCACGGCCTTCTCGCGGACGACGCCTTCTTCTACAGCGTGCTCGCGCGCAATTTCGACCGCTTCGGCTTTCTCACACTCGATGGAGAGATGCCGACCAACGGTGTCCAGCCGCTCTGGATGCTGCTGCAGATCGCGCTCGTGAAGATCTTCCCAAGCATTCATGAAACGGCGCTGAACGCGGCTTCTTCATGGGCGGTCTATGTCCTCTTCTGCTTGCTCGCGGCTCGCTTTCTCGCGGGAAGCGGAAGTCCGTCGGGAGCGTTGCGGGCGCTGTTCGCAGGCGGTCTCGTGCTCGCCAATCCGCGCGTGCTCGCCTGGACGGTGCAAGGGCTCGAGACGCCTCTCACGCTCCTCTTGTACGCGCTGCTCTTCGAGACCTTGCGGCGGGCATCGGAAAGGGAACCGCGGTTCCTCGTTCGCCGGGATCTTCTCGCGCTCGGAATCCTCGCGGGTCTTTGCTTCCTCGCCAGAACGGATCAGTTCTGGCTCGCGATCGTGATCGGCGGGTGGCTGCTCCTCTCACGCCGGCGCGCGCCCGGATACGAGCGGGACCTTGCGCCCAACCTTCGCGACCTGCTTTTCTACTTCGTGCCGCTCGCTCTGCTCGTCCTTCCCTATCTGGCTCACAATCTGTTCGTTCACGGCGGCTTGATGCCGGTGAGCGGCGCGGTCAAAGCCTACTATGTCCGCAGCTTCTATCCCTCGCTCAGCGCCTATTTGGCGTCGGACGAATGGTGGGCGCTGGTCCAGGCCTTCTCGGATCCCTTTCCCTTCGCGCTTCCGGTTCCCGTGATCATCACGGCGATCGCGCTCGCCTTCGCCGTCCGGCTCGCGTGGCGGCGCGATGGTCTCGGGCGGCCGCGGGTCGCCGCGCGCGTCTTTTCCATCGCGGCGATCGCGCACGCGCTCACGCTATACCTCTTCTATCGCGAGCTCATGACCCGGAATGCGTACTACTTCGCGCCCACGCTCCTCTGGGCGGTGTGGATGTTCGCCGAGGCTCTGCCCGGGGCTCGAGGCGACGAAGGAGCGAACGCCCGAGCGCTGCGATGGAAGCGTTGGGCGCTTCCGATCGCGGCCTCAGCCTCGCTCGTCCTGCTCGTCTTCGCGTGGCAGAGCGTTCCCATTCAGGAGCAGCGCTACTGGCTGCAACGCGTGCGGCTCGCAGAAGACGCGCGCCGGCTGGTTCCGCAAGGAGAATCGCTCGGCGCCTTCTGGCCGGGGACCTTCGCTCAGTTTTCCGGAAGGCCCGTCATTCCGCTGGACGGCGTCGCGGGATCGCGCCGCTACCTCGACGAATACATCAAGCAGGGCCGCGAACTCGACTACTTGCTCGAGCGCGGGCATCGCTATCTTGCCACCCATCTGCCGATGTACCCGGATTCGCTGCTCGCCTCCGAAAGCCCGCTGATCATGAATTGGACGCGCCTCGGCGTGCGCAGGATTTGGGAGATGCGAGACTCTCTCGATGTCCGCGTGCTCGCCGCGCGCAGAGTCGCCAAGGGAGAAGGCGGCTGGTGCCTGCTCGAACTGGCGCGGAAGAACGAGGGAGGGCTAGGCACGAGATAGGTTCGGGAACTCGAAGGTTTGAAGGCCGCACAGGTCCTCGGCACGGACAGGCCATCCGCACCGATTTGTCCGGCCTGGACCGGGACGCTTTATTCCAGCCGCACCATTTTGGTGACGGTCTGCGGGCCGCCTGCATCAAGGCGGCAGAAATAGATCCCCGGCGGAACTGGAGACCCGGCCTGGCAGAGGCCATCCCAATTGACGATGTGACTGCCAATCAGGAAGTGTTCCTCCCGGACGATCCTCACCAGCCTTCCGCTCACGTCGTGGATATACAGCCTTACTGTCGTTGCCCTGGGGACGGCGAAGCGCATGGCCACGGACTGAGAGAAGGGGTTGGGCCAGACTTCAAGCGCTACGTCGATCTTCGTGGCAGGGAGCACGGGTGCGGCTGAGGGCCCTTCCGGCGCGAGGCGAATCAGCCACACGTCGTGCATGCCCGCGCCATAGGAGAGTGTGTGCCCGGCGACCGCGTAGCCGCCTTCACTCGTCTTCGCCACGGCATAGCCCACATCCGAGGCCGATCCTCCGTAGGTGGTCTGCCACTCCAGGTGGCCCTCCGAATCCGTCTTCACGAGAAACACGTCGTCTCCTCCGGCGCCGTAGGAGAGCGTGTACCCCGTCGCCAGGAACCCGCCATCGGCGGTCTGCACCACGGAATGCCCGTAGTCCCTGCCGGTCCCCCCAAAGGCGTAGCTCCACTCCACGGTCCCTTCGCTGTCGGTCTTGTGCAGCAAGAGATCGTAGAGGCCTGCCCCAAAGGAATCCGTGTAGCCGGTCATGATGTACCCGCCGTCGGTGGTTTGCTGCACGCAGTAGCCCCTGTCCGCCTCGGAGCCGCCGATCGGCACTTGCCAGTCGAGATAGCCGAGCGAGTCGGTTTTCACCAGCCAGGCGTTTCCGACATAGCCGGGGCCATAGGAGAAGGTCCAGCCGCTGAGGATGAACCCTCCGTCCGATGTCTGCGACACCGACCAAGCGCCGTCCGAGCCGTATCCGCCATGGGTCCGGGTCCAGATGGGCACACCCGCGTGGTCCGTTCGGATCAACCACACATCCCGGCTTCCCGCGCCGAAGGAGGAGGTGGCGCCGGCGATGATCAGTCCGCCGTCGGCCGTCTCCTGGATCGCGTAGGCCTCATCGTCGCTTGTGCCACCGAATGTCCGCGTCCAATCCTCGTTTCCCTCTGCGTCCGCCTTGACCAGCCACACATCCTTGCCTCCCGCTCCGGACGACAAGGTGTAGCCTGCGGCGACGTAGCCGCCGTCGGCCGTCTGCCAGACCGACTCCCCTTCGTCGTCGCTACTGCCCCCGAAGGGCAGATTCCATTCCTCGTTTCCGTAAGGATCAGTCTTAAGGAGCCAAAGGTTGCGGCCGGAGAGGCCGTAGGAACGCGTGTACCCCGTCACGATGAAGCCACCGTCGACGGTCTGTCGCACATCGTAACCCACATCGATGTTGCTCCCACCGAACGTCCTGGCCCAGAGCGTGTCGGGAGGCTGCGCGAGCGCCGGCGCTCCGCAGACCAGCAGCGCCGCCACCGCGGCCGCAACGCAGGCGATCGCGGATCCGATCGTCGCAGGGCGCATCTCTTCCCTCCTTTGCAGACAGCGACGGGAGACTCTGTTTCTCTGCCCCCGTGCTCTCCGAGCCGCGCGACGTGGCCGGGGGCGTCATAGAACTCTGAGGACCCCCATCGTGTCTTCTACTTCAGCATCGTGATCTGCCGCACCTCCAGCTTCTCGGGCGTCTGCACGCGCAGGAAGTAGATGCCCGAGGCGAGCGCGTGGCCTCCGCCGTCGCGGCCGTCGAAGGCGAGCGAGTGCGTGCCCGCCTCCACCGGACCATCGACCAGCGTGCGCACCGAGCGCCCGGTCACATCGAAGATCTCGATGCGCACATCCGACTTCGCGGGCAGATGGTAGACGAGCGTGTTCTCCCGCCCCGACGGGTTGGGACCGTACGAGACGATCCCGTACTCGCGGCGCACATCGTCCGCGGTCAAGCCCGACGGCAGCGAGAAGACGGCGTCGAGGAAGAAGTCATCGACCGCCGCTTCCACCAGCGAGCCGGGCGAGACATCCTCGGCGATGAAGCGGAACTGGACCTGGTCGGTGAGCGGCACGAAGTCGGCGATATCGAAGCTGAACTGCGTCCAGGCGTTCGCGCTCGCCTGGGTGTGCTCGAGCGCGACCCACGCGCTCCCGTCCGCGGTGACGTCCACATACCACCAGTCGCCGCCGGGGTTGTTGCCGAGATCGTTGGTGTACCAGCGCCAATACTGCACGGTCGCCGAGAGCGCCGCGCTCAAATCGAAGACGGGCGATTGCAGCGTGGTCCTGCCGTTGTCGACATCGTTCTCGCCCGATGTTCCCCCCGTGCCATTGCCGGTCACGAAGCAGAGCTGCCCCGGATCGGCGGTGTGATCGTACTCGGGCTGCACCTGGTTGCCGTTCTCGAGCGTTCCGAGCGGCTCGAGGCGCGCCCAGTAGCCGCTCGTCGCGTTGTCGCCCGGAATCCCGAGGGACCAGCCGCGATCCGTTTCGGCCGGGTCGTACCAGCCGCCCACATCGATGGTGAAAGCGAGCTCGGCCGCGAATCCGTTGGGGCCGGTGAGCGACAAGCTGAATGGCAGAGTGCTTGGCGTGGGACAACTGGGGAGCACTTCGACTCCAAACGAGCCGAGCAGTCCTTCTTGCCCCAGCGGGAACGCCGGAGAAGTCGCCTGCGCGTCGTGAATCACGACCGACGCGTTCGCCGTCTCCAAGGTCCCCTGCAACGGCGGGGCGGCAGCGTGACCCGTATTGCCGAGGAAGAGCTGCAGCCGGAAGGTCTCGCCCGGGTCGGCGCCCGCGTCGCCGTCGCCCGAATCGCTGAGCAGCAATCGCCCGCAGGCCAGCACCGGCGCGGCGATTCCCACCTGGAAGTTCGAGCTCCACTGCCCTTCGGCCGCATTCACCTGCACGGTGAAGGCCGCGACGTGCTGATCGGGCGCGTCGCCCGCAATCACGATGCCGAACGGCTGCAGGGAAGTCCCCGTGCCGCCCGCCGGAATGTTCGGGAAGGCGCGGGTCGCATGCACGATCGTGATGTACGGATCGCTGCTCACCAGCGTGCCCGTGACCGCCGTCGCCCCTTCCACGCCCACATTCTCCAACTCGACATCGAGCCCGATCGTCTCGCCGGCGTCCGCTGCGCCGTCCTGGTCTCCGCCCTCGTCGTGAATCACGCGCTCGTTGAAGAGCACATAGGGCCCTTCGGGCGGCGTGATCGTTGCCGTGCCTTCGCTGGGCAGAAAATCGTGCGCGGTCACCTTCACATGCAGGGTTCCCGGAGCGATGGCGCTCGGATTGAGGATCACATCGCCGAAGGCGTCGGTCAGGCCGGTGTCGTAGACGGCCAGATCGTCGGTGTAGATCGTGACCCGCGCGTTCTGCAGCGGTCCCGTGGGTTTGTCGACGTGGACGGCCATCTCGGTCGCGCCGATGTAGACGACCGGCTGGTAGTCGCAGGTCATCGCGACAGGATCCTCGGTCCACAGATGCATGGCCGGATCGCCGAAGGCATTCAGCTCGTAGTAGCACCAGCGGTTGGCGCCGTAGGAGAGCGCCCAGATGTTGTCCATCTTGGAATCGTCGTTGATGTCGGCCAGCGCATAGATGTGCTCGCCGAAGATCGCGTCGAAGAACTGGCGGTCGTAGTACTGCGACGAGCCGTTGGTGCTCATGTGCTCGCCCCAGCCGTAGCGCGAGTTCATCACCACCGCAGCCGCGCCGTCGTCGTCGCAGGTGAACTGTTCGGCGAAGCAGTCGCCGACATACGAGTTGTAGTCGTCGCGATCGTCGAACGAACCGCAATAGCAGCCCTGGCTGTAGACGAAATTGTAGGTGTGCACGGTGCCGTCATTGTCGAAGGAGGGAATGTCGGTGTTGTACAGGCGCATGGCGTAATCGACATTGGCGTGGCCGAGATGGTTGACGAGATTGATCCCGCCTTCCAGACGGGCGATCAGTTGCGCTGCCGTCCAGGTCGCCTGGCGGTCGTAGAGCAGCCCGACCTGGATGCCCGCCGGGAAGCCGACGGTCGTGTAGCCGTAGGTGCTCGCTCCAAGACGGATCTCCTCTTTGTAATCGTCGCCGTAGGTCGGATCGCTCCAGAGGAGCTCGCCCGCCATCAGGGCCTCGTCGCACTCGCCCACGATCGGGTCGTCCTGATAGCGGATCGTCTTGGTGATGAAGTTCTGGATCTCGAGCTGCGAATCGCAGCAGGCGCGTCCGACGCCCACTTCGAAGTAGAGATCGTCTTCGCCCGACTCTCCCCAGTAGCCGTCGCCGTCGTTATTCCAGGTGCCGTCGAGGCAGCCGTAGTACATGTCGGCGGGGATGTCGCTGTCGGTAGTGCCGTAGGCGGAGGCATAGAAGCCGCGATGGGGAATGCCGTTGGCGTCGCGCGCGTCGCCCACGAGCAGTACATGGTCGACGCCCCAGGTGAGGTAGGCGTCCTTGATGAAGGCGCGGATGCGCGTCTGGTCGTCGGAGCCCGCGTAGTTGGCGACGATCCAGGAGCGCAGGAAGACGCCCGCCTTGTGCCCGCGCGCGGTCTCGAAATCGGCGAGGGGCTGAAGGTAGTTCGCCCACGCGTCTCCGGTCACGATGAGATAGGTGTAGCCGAGCGCCGGATCGAGCGTGCGCGAGTGCGCGGGCGCCTTCACGACCGCCGCGTAATCGACGATCGAGGGCGCGTTGTCGACCAGGCCTTCCACGCGCAGGGCGGTCGTCTCGTCGCTGCGGATCATCTCTTCGGTCTTCGCGATCACTTGCGCGCTCGGCCGCGTCTCGATCTCGACTTCGAGGCTTCGGTAGTACGCGAGCTCGCCCGAGGCGGGCTGGTACTCGACCGGATGAAGAGTGATCGTCGCGATCTGATAGCCGCGCAGGAAGCCGCTCCGCGCTTCATCGTGCAGCCGGCCGGGGAACGGCGCGGCCGAGGAATAGATCTCGCTGCGCGGAAGATCCGGCTGAACGGGAGCGGTCGAGCTGAGCGGGTACTGGCGCTGCCCGGGCTCGATGCGATAGGTGCCTGGGAGCGTCACGCGCTCTCCGGAAAGGATGCGAACGGAGACGACCTCCTCGCCCGGCGGAAGAAGAAGCTGCGCGCCCGCTTTCGGCAGGACCGGCTCCCCCGGATCGCCGAAGCTCCATGCGCCGGCCATGGTCACCCGATCGTAATCGCCAGAGCGTTCCACCGTCGGAGCGGGATAATCGTAGCGCTGGACGACCACGCTCGCGTGCGCTTGCATCGCCCCAAGCAAGAGCCACAGGGAGAGGAAGGCGACGAGAACGGATCCCGAACGGCGAATGGGCGAATGAGCGGTCGACTTCATTGCGGCTTGACCTCCTTCCCAGCTTCCCGGGAACGCGGGCAAGCCCATGCCGGCCCGTGTCCTCCAACACGCAGCCATCTCATCCTTGGGGACGATTCGCGGAAGGACGGGAACGGGCAGCGCATTCGCGGCGAAAACGTCTCACTTTGCTGCAATTGTACCATGGACATGCGGGCGATTCACGGAATTTTCCGCCTCTGCTCGGAAATGCAGGAATGACGGGAGGATCACCTTCGCTTGTACACTTCCCTCCTGAGATCGGAATGGTATCCTCAGCGCATGCGAAGACGAATCCTCAAGGTGCGCGGCGGAACGCCGGCCGATCCATCACACGAAGCCGAGACGCGCAGGTCCATTCCGGCGGAACGATTGGGCATGATGTGGCCCCCATCGTGCAGCCGGCCAGCGCGGCATGCAGAGACGCGTCGCGGCTCCGCCATCACAATCCAGGAAAGGAAGCCATGAATCGGCCCCTCAAGAACTTGAACGGCTCTTGGCATCGTTGGATGAGCATTTCGGCGGCGCGGCGAACGGCCGCGCGAGGGGCGGCGCGAGGGGCGGCGCGATGGCTGGCCGTGTTCCTCGCGGTCACCGCCCTGGGCGGTTGCCAGAAGGACTCATCGTCGAACAAGAGCGCGCCTCCCTCCACACAAACGCAGACGGGAGACGCCTCCCACTCGAGCGCGACCGGCTCCTTCACGCCTTCCGGATGGACCGAGATTGCATCCGCGAACCCTCCCTCGAATCTGATTCTCATCACCCTCGACACCACCCGTCGCGACCGGCTCTCGTGCTATGGCTATGACAAACAGACCACTCCGCATCTCGATCGCATCGCGAAGGAAGGGATCCTCTTCGAACAGGCGCGCACTCCCGTTCCCGTCACCTTGCCCGCCCATGCGACCATGATGACCGGGCGCTATCCCTTCGAGCACGAAGTGCGCAACAACGGTTCCTACGCCTTGGCCGACAGCGCGCGCACGCTCGCGGAGATGCTGGCGGAACGCGGGTATCGGACGGGGGCGATCGTCGCCGGGGTCACGGTGGAGAGGCGCTTCGGGCTCGCGCAGGGTTTTGGGACCTACGATGACGATTTCGCCCAGGCATCCGCGCCCGAGGTAGGCGAAGCGCAACGCACCGCCCCCGAGGTCACGCGGCTTGCCCTCGAGTGGATTCGCGCGCGCGAGGAGAAGCCCTTCTTTCTCTGGGTGCATTACTACGATCCGCACGCGCCCTACCATCCGCCCGAACCCTTCCGCAGCCGCTTCGCGGGAAATCCGTACGACGGGGAAGTGGCCTCCATGGATGCGGCCATCGGAGATTTCCTCGCGGGCTTGGAGACGGAGGAGCTCCTCGATCGCTCGATCCTCTTCATCGCGGCGGATCATGGCGAGGGGCTGGGCGAGCACAACGAGCTGACCCACTGTCTCTTCGTCTACGGCACGACCCAACGCATTCCATGGATCGTGCGTTTCCCCAAGAGCGATCCGTGGAAAGAAGGACGCTGGCGCGACCGCCGCGTGACGGGACTGGTGAGCCTGATCGATCTTCTGCCTACCGCCTGGAACGCGCTCGGCCTCTCCCCCACGGACCTGCCGCGCTGCTCGGGCATGAGCCTGCTGCCCTTGATCGAAGGCACGGCCGCCGGGCGTCCCTGGGTCTATCACGAGACGCTGGTCCCCGATGTCGATTATGGAATGAGCGATTTGCGCGCGCTGGAGACGGCGGAGTGGAAGTACATCCGCGCTCCCGAGCCGGAGCTCTTCGATCTGAAGAAGGATCCGGATGAGCTGCGCAATCTCGCCACGAGCGAGAAGGCGCGCGTCTCCGAAATGGAAAACGAGCTCGCCGCTCTGCTACGGAATGAAGGCGAAAGCGCAACCGCCGATGTGATGGACGAGACCACGCGCGAAAAGCTGCGCAGTTTGGGATATCTCGGCTCGACCGCGCCCCCGGTCGCCAAGCGCCGCGCCGATCCCAAGCAGCAATCGGGTGTCGCCCGCGCGACCGCCTGGGCGCAAACGCTCGCCGAGCTGGGGCGCCTGCCGCAAGCGCTCGCCGTCATCGACTCGTTGCTCGCTGAGCATCCCGAGACGCGCATGGCCTTGCGCCTGCGCGGGCAATACTTGAGCGCGCTGGAGCGCGGGCCCGAAGCGGTGCAGGCCTATCAGGCGGCGCTCGCCGATTGCCAGGGATGCCCGGACGAATTGGCGCTTCTGCTCGAGCAGGCGAATGCGCATCTGCTGGCCGGCTCGGCGGACGAAGCGCTGCGCCAGGTGCGCGTGCTGATGGAGGCGCGTCCTGCCGCTCCGGGAGCGCATCTCCTGCTTGGCGACATCCTGCAACACCAGAATGACGCGGCCGGGGCGCGCGCGGCCTTTCGCGAAGAGGCGCGCATCGCGCCGCATGATGCCGAGCCGTTCGTGCGGCTGGGCAAGCTCGAAGCTTCCCTGGGTCGCGCGGGCGAGGCCGAGGCGGCCTATCGCGAAGCGCTGCGGGTGAGCCCTGCGCATGCGGACGCGCTCGTGCTCTTGAGCGAGGTGCTCGCGGCCTCGGGTCGCGCGGCGGAAACCGGCCCCTTGATCGATCGAGCGCTCGCGGTCAATCCGCGTCACGCGGGGGCCAACTACCGGCGCGCGTGGGCGCTCAGGCAGGCGGGACGCAAAGAAGAAGCGCTCAATCATTATCAGGCGGCGATTCAAGGGCTGCCGACGGACGCGACGGTGTTCTATGAGCTGGGAAGCTTGTACGCGGAGCTCGGGCGCGCGAAGGAGGCCGAGAACGCGTATCGGTCCGCCATCGATACCGGGCGCGCGTCCGCCGGCGCGTACGCCAATCTCGGCGTGATGGCCGGGCAAGCGGGGCGCCTTTCCGAGGCGGTGGACTTGTGGCGTCAAGCGCTCGAGCGCCATCCGAGCGAGCAGGAAGCGCAAGTCATCCGCAGGAACATGCAGGCGGCGGAGGCGATGATCCGCTCGCAGCAAGGCGCGCGTCCGCGCTGAGACGGCGGTCCCGCGTTCGTCACTCGACGTACCCGAGCGAACGAAGGCGTTCGATCGCTTCGGGCGAGAGCTGCGGCGCGGCCCCTTCGGTCACGCGCGAGACCGCGCGCACATAGCAGCCGTCGGGCGCGCGGGCATAGCTGTCGGGCACGCCTCGGACGCGCGGATCGCCGGGAACGAGCGTGAAAGGCGTTCCCGCACTCACCGGAATGCCCTTGCCGAGGTACAGTCCCGCCGCGCCTTTTTCGTGCTTCACATTGAGGTCGAAGACTACCGGAGCGTCGGGCGGATCGGTTCGAAAAGCGATCTCGCCGATGAGCTGCACGACGGCCACATCGAAAGAAAGCTCGTGGCCGTCCGGCGCGATGCCGAAGGCGGTGACGGTCGCTTTTCGGGGAGGACGCAAGAAGCCGGAGAAATAGCGCCGCGCGTCCACGAAGCGCCCCGTCGTCCGCAGCGCGCCGCGGCAAACAAGGGGGCCCTCCGAGCGCGCGATCAATTTCAGATGCCATCCAGCGTCCGAAGCGAGCGTGTAGTCATCGAGCGCGGTCGAAAGCGCGCCGCCGCTCGGATCTTCCGGCAGGGCCGTGCGCTCTCCGGGATCGGCGGCGAGATCGTAGAATACCCTGCGGTCTCCCTGGAGATACGAAATCGCCTTCGCGTGACCGAGATTGGCGGCGCGCATCTCATTGCCGAAACGAATCGTCTCGCCATAGACCACGCGATCTTCCGGCACATTCCCGTCGAGGAGATCCGTTCCCGCCGTCTCAGGAAGCCGATCGGCGCCCGCCAGGGCCAACAGCGTGGGCGCCACATCGACCAGCGAGCACAACTCATCGCTGCGCCTGCCCGCGCGCGACCCGAGCGGCCCCCACATCACGAGCGGAATGCGCATCTGTTCGCCGTGCAGGCTATGACCGTGTCCAAGGAGGCCATGCTCCTTGAATTCCTCGCCATGATCCGCGGTCACCACGATGATGGTGTTCTCGAGCAGGCCGCGGCGCCCGAGTTCCGTGAGCAGGCGGCCGATCTGCGCGTCGACATACGCAATCTCGCCGTCGTAGAGCGCGATCAATTGCCGCAGGTCGGGCGCGGGCATGGGCTGGCTGGGCGCGCGATAGGGAGCCATCGAATTCTGGGTGCCGTCGATCGGGCCATCGTAGGCCGGATCGGTGAACATCGCGTCGAACGGAGCCGGCGGCTCGTAGTCCCAATGCGGATCGAAGAAATGAAGGAAAGCGAACCAGGGTTGCGCGCCGCCGGTTTCGGGAAACAGCCGGAGCGCGCGATCGAGGACCAGTCCTGCCACGGGATTTCGCGCCCCGCCCACGATGAGCGAATCGTCGAAGACGGCAAATCCCCGGTCCAGCCCGAAGAGCCGGGAAACATACACATGACTCACCGAGGCGAAGGTGCGATAGCCCTTCGCGCGCAAGTGCTCGGCGAGCGTGGGAATCGAAGGCGAGAGCGTGACCCCGTCGTCCTGCACGCGGTGGAAGGCGGGATAGGTCCCGGTGAGCAGCGAGACATGCGACGGAAGCGTCCAGGAGCTGGGCGCGAGCGCGCGATCGAAGACGATTCCTTCACGGGCGAGCCGGTCGATGTTCGGGCTCGTCGGGCGCGGGTATCCGTAGCAGCCCAGATGGTCCTGGCGCAGCGTGTCGATGGAAATGAGGAGGATGTTCGGCGGGCCCGCCGGCTTCTTCGTTCCGCATCCCCATGACGGCGCGAGGATGAGCAACGCCGCAAGCAGGGGCCCGGCCGCAAACGACAGCAGCCGGCGTCCCTGATGGCGCCGGCTGCGGGAAGATTCCGGACCTGGTCGCGCGCGCTCGCTCGCGCTCCGTCGCAATCCGTTTCCGTTAGAGATCGATGACCTCCGTCCAACCGTACTTGTCCGGCGCGTCGCCGAACTGGATGGCGGTCAGGCCCTTGTACAGCTTCGTGCACATCGGGCCGGGCTTGCCGTCGGGCAGGTAGACGACCTCTTCCTTGCCGATTGTGATGCTCTCGACCGGCGTGATGACCGCCGCGGTCCCGCACGCCCCCGCTTCCACGAAGGTGCGCAGCTCTTCGAGCAGCACCGGCCGCTCTTCCACCCGGAAACCGAGATCGGGGGCCAGCTCGCGCAGCGAGAGGTTCGTGATCGAACGCAGGATCGAAGGCGACTTGGGGGTCACATAGACCTGGTCCTTCGTGATCCCGAAGAAGTTCGCCGCTCCCAGCTCATCGATGTACTTGTGCTCGCGCGCATCCAGGTAGAGCGCCTCGCCGTAGCCCGCACGCTTCGCTTGCACCGTCGCGCGCATGCCGGCCGCGTAGTTGCCGCCCGCCTTGGCGGTGCCCACGCCGTATGGCGCCGCGCGATCGAGCTTGCTTTCGATGATCAGCTTCGTCGGCGAGAAGCCCTTCTTGAAGTACGGCCCGACGGGAGTGGCGAGCAGCAGGAAGGTGTACTCGTCCGCGGGGTGCACGCCGATGCGCGCGCCGGTGCCGATCAAGAGCGGACGGATGTAGAGCGCGGCGCCGCTGCCGTAGGGCGGAATGAAGCGGTGATTCAATTTCACGAGGCGGCGCACCGCGCGGCAGAAGAGCTCGACCGGGGGCGGCTCCATGAGCAGGATGTTCGCCGAGTGGATCATGCGCTTGGCGTTCTCGGCCATGCGGAAAGCGAGCACGCGGCCGTCCTTGGCCTCGTAGATCTTCAGCCCCTCGAACGCTTCCTGCCCGTAGTGCAGGCAGGTGGCCGCGATGTGGATCTGAAAAGTCTCGCTGTCGCTCGCTTCGCCATCGTCCCATTGCCCGTCCTTCCAGGTGTAGCGCAGGTTGAAGTCGGTCTTTTGATAGGCGAACGGAAGACTGGCGAAATCGAGACTCGCTTTTTCCCTGACAGCCATGGCAATACCTCTCGAATCGGTGATGGGACGCCTGAAAACCGAGCCGAAGAGGATACCACTCGGCGAAAAGGGAATCCACCCCTGTGTCTCCTCGCTCTCGCGGCCCGGAAGGGCTAACCGGCCCCGTTTCCGGCCGTTTTCAGGACCAGGCCCGCCTCCTCCAAGGCGGCCAGGAAGCCCAGGGCGTCCCGGCGCAGCATGACAGGGTCCACCGCGGGAAACCGGGCGGCGAGCCCGGCAATCACGGCCTCGCGCCGCGCGCCTGCGTCGAGGGCCTCCCAAAGGTGGAGCGCGGCCGCGCCCTGGAATTCGAGCGCATCTCCGGTGCGGGAGAGGACCGTCCACCCGCCCCGCTTGTTCTCGAAGGCCCGTATGGCGGGCGCGCGGACCAGGAAGGGCTCTGCCTCCCGGCGTGAAGCGGACGGGGGCAAGGCGGTCTCATCCGGAGGGCCGGGGCGCGATCCGGCGTCATGAATTCGATCCCGATGCATGGAGTTCTCCTCTTCATGGAAGTGACAGAGCATTCCCCGGGCCGGCGTCCCAGCGAATGCCGCCCGCAAGCATCTCCCTGCATTCCGACAGCACGCGATCTCCCCCCGCCATCACATCCATGGGGCAAGGCTCGCAGGTCGCGTAGTGGGGACACTCGCGGCAGAGGGCCAGCCGTTCGTACACGCGCGCCGAATGGGCGAAGCGGAAGAAGCGCGTGAAGTAGGGAGAATCGAGGAAGCCTTCTCCTCCCGGTTCGAGAATGGAGAGGCACTGCTTCTCGTACCACGAGGAGCCATCGTCTTTCTTCGGCGGCAGGCGCGCGGCGGCCAGACGGCACGGATGCAGCCCGCCCGCTTCATTCATCACGGCCGAATGAAACCCTCCCGGACACGAACGCCCGACGCTTCCCGGAAATCCGAGCTCCTTCGCGAGCGCGGCCTTGAGAAGCGCGTTGCCATAGTTGAGGACGATCGCCGGATGTCCGGACGAGCCTTCGGACGCATGCGAGGCCTCTTTGCCCGGCCCGCGCCACACGCGCGTCGCAGCGCGCGCCAGCCGCGCCGCTCCATCGATCCATTCGCGCGGCCCCGGCGCGAGCGCGCGCACATCGTCGCCGTGCCAGGGAAAGACGCGCATGCGTTCGAGCAGAATCGCATCCACGCCCGATTCGGCGATGCGCCTGACGGAATCCCCCAGCCGCGCGAGATTGACGCGCGTGAGGGTCATCTGCACGGTGACGCGGGGCAGGCCGTTCGCGGATTTGCGCGCG
This sequence comes from uncultured bacterium, assembly GCA_964482205.1. GTDB lineage: Bacteria > Eisenbacteria > RBG-16-71-46 > CAIMUX01 > WJJG01 > JAZDGX01. Next base: position 46,241 of record CAYZWI010000011.1, read on the forward strand.
GCGAGGAGCGCGCCCAGGTTGCGCCACGCCTTCGCGTGCGCCCCGCTTCCTCGAACCGCGTCGTTCTCGCGCGGGAAGAAGCTGTCGATGCTGAAATTGACCGAGAGACCTGCCCGGCCGAGCCAGGACTCGCGCAGGCGCTCGCTGTGCGCGAGGCCGTTCGTGGCAATCCCGACGGTCAACCCTTCACGCCGGGCCGCATCCAATGCGGTTTGGAGAGCGGGCGCGAGGGTCGGCTCGCCGCCGAGGAGCACGACGCCCGTCGCTCCGCCCGCCCGCAGCCGGCGGAACACTTCGGGAACGAGGCGCGGCGGAATTTCGCCGGGCGGCCTGTTCGCGGATGCGCCGATCTCCGCGCTCGCCGCGGAAGCCAGGGTTCCGTCCGCACGCTCCCCGCCGCGCGTCGGCGCGCGCCTTGCTCCTCGCGCGCCGGCCGAGCAATAGGCGCAAACGCCGTCGCATCTCGACGTCAAGTCCCAATACACCGTCGCCATGATCTCTCCTCGCGCGATGGAATGCAGACTGCGATCGCGGTACGGCCCGGCGGGCCATGACGGACGAAACGAAGATGCGCATCCGCCCCGCGGCATGCGCGCCGCTCGCGCAGACGCTCCGCGGGGAAGCGGGAGCGCGCACGCTCCCGCTTCTTGGCGTCCGCGGAGCCGGGCGGCGCGGCGCCCGCTAGTTCAGGCTCGAGCAATCGCAGCAGAGGATGTTGGAGCTGGCGATCGTGCCGTTGCGCTGAGGGCCGCGCACGGAGGCGGCGGGCTCGAGGCGCGGACAGGTGTAGATGTCTTCGTGGTCCCTGGAGACGAACGGCTTCTGCATGAGTTCCTCCTTCGTTCTTGGTGGGAATGCATCCTTTCTTGCCAACTGCCGGCGGATCCGCGTCGGCGTTCTTTCGCATAGCAGCCGGCATTCCAGGCGCGGCCGCGGCGGGTGCGCGGCTTGCATGAATGCGAAGCGGCGCGCACACTGAGGCCGGATGCGCCCGCGCGCAGAGGCGCTGCCCTCCCGGCGCAAAGGCGCGAGAGAACGAAGGAAGACGCCCGGTTGCCTCGCCGGACGACATCTCAAATCCAGGGGAAAACGAATCAGGCCATGGAGGAACGATGGAGTTTCGCGAGTTGATCGAAAAACGCTACAGCGTGCGAGCCTACAAACCGGACCCGGTCCCCGAAGAGGCGCTCGCCGCCGTGCTCGAAGCGGGGCGCCTCGCCCCCACCGCGGCGAATCGCCAGCCCTTCCGCATTCTCGTCGTCCACACGCGGGGGCGGGAGAGCGAGTTGAAGCGCATGTACCCGCGCGATTGGTTTCTGCAGGCGCCGCTTCTGATCGGCGTGTGCGGATTGCCCGGCGAAAGCTGGGTGCGTCGCGACGGACGCAATTATGTCGATGTGGATGCCGCCATCGCGATGGATCACATGATTCTCGCGGCGGCCGACCGAGGGCTGGGGACTTGCTGGATCGGGGCCTTCGATCCTCAGGCGGTGCGCGAGATCTTCGGGTTGCCCGCCGAGGCCGAGCCGATCGCGTTCACTCCCTTGGGCTACGCCGCCGACATGCCCGCCCAGAAGAGACGCAAGGCCGTCGAGGAGCTCGTGCGCCACGAGCGTTGGTGAGTCGAGCACGCCTCGCTCACGGCCAGCGCAGGAGCAGGGTCTTCGGATCGAATTCGAGGTGCACATCGGCGGGCTCATCGCGCAGATGATCCTTCACGATGCGCACCCGAATGCAGTCGGGGTGCGCTTCCAGACGAATGATGAGCGAGAGGTAGGCGTCGAAGCGGGCGATCTCGCTCGGTACTCCGCGCGCATCCAGAGACTGGCCCTCGCGATGGCTGTGCGAGGAAGTCCAGATCTCGGCGCCCCATTCGCGAGCCAGGCGCTGCACACCTTCGAGCTCCCAAGCCTCGGTCTTCGCGAACCGCGGCGTGCCGTCCATGATCACGAACGACGGCGTGAACCCCGCCGCCTCGCGCAGAAACGCGACCGATTGCTCGAGCTTCTCGAGCGAGAAGATCTTGCGATCGTAGACGAGCACATGACGGTTGCGCTCGGTTTCCAGGAGCGCGTGCAGGCGATGCTCGAGACCCACGCTATCCGCCATCATGTGGAAGATGTGATCGTAGAAGGCGGCCACCCGCTCGACCGGCTCCTGGGTGGAGATGTGCAGCACCTTGCGTCCGCTCAGGAGCGCGTCGAGCGCGAGCCCAATCAAGAACGCCGTCTTTCCGCCCCCCGGCCGCGAGAAGACGACTCCGATGTTGCCCGCGCCGAGCCCTCCCTGGGTGGCGCGCTCGAAGACCCGCACCGGACTGCGCTTGAGCTGTTCGGACGATGTCATCATCTCGAGTGCCCTCGCTCCCGACGGCCGGCGGCCTTGCGCGCCGCGTAATCGGCGACCAGCGCCTCGGCCACTTCCAGCGGCGCCGGCGCATAGCGCGCGAATTCCATCGTGAACTCCGCCTTCCCCTGCGTGATCGATCGCAGATGCGTAGCGTAGCCGAACATCTCCGCCAAGGGGACATGCGCGTCGATGCGCAGAAAGCCCTCTTCCTCCGTCGTGCCCACGATGATCCCGCGCCGGCGCATCAGCGAGCCGATGATGTCGCCCTGGAATTCGCGCGGCCCTTCGACGGAAATCAGCATCATCGGTTCGAGCACCACCGGGTCGGCGCGCAGATAGGCTTGCTGAAACGCCGTGCGCGAGGCGGTCTGGAAGGCGAGGTCGGAAGAGTCGACCGGATGAAAGGCGCCGTCCTGCAACACCGCGCGCACGCCTTCGACCGGGAACCCGGCGTACGGGCCCTCGTTCATCGCAGCGCGAAAGCCCTTCTCGCACGAAGGAATGAACTGGGTGGGAATGTCGCCCCCGGTGATCGCGTTCTCGAATTCGAAGGTCCCGCCGACGAGCGGCTCGAGGCGCCCCTCCACGCGGGCGAACTGGCCGGCGCCCCCCGTCTGTTTCTTGTGGGTGTACTGAAACGGCGCGCGGGTCGAGATCGTCTCGCGATAGGCCACCTTGGGCTGGCCGGTCCGCACTTCGGTCCCGAATTCGCGTCGAATGCGCTCGAGGTAGACTTCGAGATGCAGTTCGCCCATGCCCTTGATCAGCGTCTCGCCCGTTCCCTCATCGGTCTCGACGCGGAAGGTGGGGTCCTCGCGCGAAAAGCGTTGCAGCGCCTTGGCCAGCCGTTCCTCGCCCTGGCGCTCGACGGTCTGCACGGCGAGCGAGACGACCGGATCGGGAACGTGCATCGCGGCCAGCGAGATGCGCGAGCCGCCGGTGAGCGTGTCGCCCGAGGCGCATTCCACTCCCAGGAGCGCGACGATGTCCCCCGCGGTCGCTTCCTCGATGTCCAGCATTTGATCGGCGTGCATGCGCACGAGACGGCCCACCCGGCTCGTCCTTCCCGTACGGGAATTGTGGATCGTCATCGCGCGTGAGAGCGTGCCCTGGTAGAGCCGCACATAGGTCAGCAGCCCATAGGGCCGTTCCTCGAGCTTGAAGGCCAGGGCGACGAGCTCGTCCTGCGGATCGCTGCTGAGCGGGAGGACGCGTTCCTCGTCATTCTCGAGCACGCGCGCTTCGTGGCCCACTTCGCGCGGGCCCGGCAGGTACCGCGCGACCGCGTCCATGAGCAGCTGGACGCCCTTGTTCTTGTAGGCGCTGCCGAGGAGCACGGGCGTGAAGGCGCTCGCGAGAACGGCGCGGCGCACCGCAGCGTGAATCTGCTCCTCGGTCGCCGGCCCGGCGAGCAACGCTTCCGCGAGGGCGTCGTCGACCAGCGAAAGCGCGTCCAGAAGCACCTCCCGGCGCGCCTCGGACTCGTCCTGCAAGCGGCGCGGAATGGGTTCCCACACGAGGGTCTCGCCATTGTCGCCGGCGAAGCGGCAGGCTTGCATGCGGACGAGGTCGATCACGCCTTCGTGCTCGCCTTCCAAGCCGAGCGGCAATTGCATCATGACCGCGTTGTGTCCGAGCTTCTCGCGCAGCTGCCCGGCCACGCGCATGGGATTCGCGCCGGTGCGGTCGCACTTGTTGACGAAGGCGAGGCGCGGGACGCGATAGCGCCGCATCTGGCGGTCAACCGTGATCGATTGCGACTGCACGCCCGCGACTGCGCAGAGCACGAGCACGGCGCCGTCCAGCACCCGCAAGGCGCGCTCGACCTCGATGGTGAAGTCGACATGGCCGGGGGTGTCGATGATGTTGATGCGCGCGTCGCCCCATTCGATCTGCGTCGCGGCCGAAGTGATCGTGATGCCGCGTTCGCGCTCCAGCTCGAGGGTGTCCATCGTCGCGCCGACGCCGTCGCGTCCGCGCACTTCGTGCATGCGGTGAATGCGCTTGGCGTAATACAGCATCCGCTCGGTCAAGGTGGTCTTGCCCGAGTCGATGTGCGCGCTGATACCGATGTTTCGAAGCCGTTCGTTCTCGCTCATCGTTCATTCCGATTGCCGGGCGGATCCGGCTGCCATTTGCCGCCCAAAAAGCGGCACCCGGCAGCACTCCGCCGGGCGCTCGTCTGTCCCCAGAGAGGCATACGGTAATGCGAGACCCGCGCGCGGGCCAGCGCGAAATCCACGGGGCTCGCCGCGCCGCCGGCGGCGAGGGCGCCACGGCAACCCTGGCGCTGCCCAAGCTCCACGACTCAGGCCCGACGGCAGTCGTGAGGACGCGAGTCCCGCGCGGGCGGTTCCGCGGGCGCGCGCACGCGATCGCCGTGCTTCGCGCACATCCTCACGATGCGGGCGCGCGAGCGTGGAACGCGGACGGATCTCGAATGCAGCCTGCGCTAACGCTCGGGGCTGCGCTGCCAGGGAGCTTCGCTCCTGGGCCGCTCTTCTCGCGGGCGGGCGAGATTCACCTTCAGCATGCGGCCTTGGTAATCCTGCTGATTCAGATTGTCGATCGCCTTCTGGGCCTGATCCTCGGCTCCCATCTCGACGAAACCGAAGCCGCGCGAGCGGCCGGTCTCGCGATCCATGACCACCTTCGCCGAGACGACTTCGCCGTACCCGGCGAACATTTCCGCCAGCTCCTCGTTGGTCATCCGATAGGGAAGATTGCCGACATAGAGATTCGCAGCCATCCAAACACCTCGCTCAGGAAAACGCCCCGCCGCACGCGAAGCGATCCGCCACCAAGACACGCGCCCGAGACCCTGATGCCTTCATGCCGGTTTTCAGCGACAGTCTTCCCGCTCGCAGGACGGTCTCGGAACTCCGGTCAGGGTTCGGAGAGCGCAGAATGAGAGCAGACCCGTCTTCAAAACCACAATCCGGATGTGCGGAATAGGAGGCCGGTGAGACTTCTCCTTCCAGACCCTCGACTCAGGCATGGACCCAATTTCCGAGGCCCTTTCCAAGCCTCGAACGACATCAAGGATACCGCAGGGCCGCCCCGCCTTGTCCACAGGTTTTTGCCTGTTTGACGCGCGAATGCACCTTGACCGCCCCGCCCGGCGTCTCTCAGACTCGCCCGGATGACTTCCTTCGATGTTCATGCCCTTGGGCCGCACGCTTCGGCGAGGAGCGCGCGGAATGCGGCCGCCCCGCGGCTTGCGGCCGGATGGCATGTGCGTCCGGCGGGCGCCTCGTTTTCCCTCGCCTCCTTCCCGGCCTTGTTCGCGGCCTTGTTCGTAGCCTTCTTCCCGGCCTTCTTTCTCGCTCTCGTGTTCGCCCTTGTCCTCCCCCTTGCGACATCGCTCCCCGCCGCGGCGGCCCAACCGTCGCGACTGCCCTCCTTCTCCTCGTCGCAGGACGAGGAGAAGCGCCCCGTTCGCAATGCGGTCTCCTCCTCGCTGCCGGGCCTCGAGGGCCCCGTGGATCCGAACGACTACCGGCTCGCCCCGGGAGACCGGCTCGCCTTCTCGATCTGGGGCGCGATCGATGAGATCGTCGAGGTCACGGTGACCGCCGACGGCGCGCTCCTCATTCCATCGGTCGGGCGTTTGGAGGTCGCGGGCAAGACGCTCGCCGAAGCGACCGAACTGGCGCGCAAAGCGGCCGCCCGCGCGTATCAAAGGACGGAGATCGCCCTCTCGCTCGTGCAACCCGCGCTGCTGCGCATTCCGATCACCGGGCAGGTGACGGAGCCGGGCAGCTTCGAGATTCTCGCCACCCTGCGTCTCGCAGATGCGATCGCGCTCGCGGGCGGACTGCGCGAAGGGGCCGACTCGCGCGCGATCGTGATCGCCAACGATGCCGGCGAAGCGCGCGCGTTCGATCTGCTCGCGTGGCTCACGGATGGAGACGACCGCGAGAATCCGCGCCTGCGCGAAGGCGACCGGGTGCACGCGCCCGCCGCGCGCCACACGATTCTCGTGCGCGGAGTCTCGAGCGAAGAGGATCGCGCGCCGCAAGCGGGGCTGCTTCTCGACCGTCCCTTCGCGAGCAAGACCGCCGGCGTCCCCTACCGAGACGGCGACCGGCTCGACTTCGTGCTGCGCGCCGCCGGTTGGCCGGGCGCGCGCTTTTGCGCCGGGGGCGTGTGGATGGACGCGCCCGATGCGGGGCGCCGCTGGATTCCCATTGATCGAGCGGCGGAGGTGGAAGTTCTTCCGGGGACGCAAGTCGAGATCCCGTTCTGCCGCGATTGGATCGGCGTGAGCGGAGCGGTTCAACGCCCGGGTTTCTACCCCTTCCTTCCCGGACAGACGGCCGCCGACTATGTCGGCATGGCGGGCGGGCCTTCCACCGTCGGGCGAGGCAACGGGTGGAAGCGCATCGACGAACAGGGTCGCGAGCGCGCGCTCGCGCTGGCCGACACGGTGCAAGCGGGAACGCGCATCTGGGTGCCCGAGCGCCGCTCGAACAAGTTCTCCGCGCTGCTCGCGCCGCTCGGGACGGCCGTCGCGGTCATCGTCTCGCTGATCGCGATCAGCACGAAGTAAGCCCGGCGGCGCGCGGGTCCGTCCTTCACGCGGTGCACGATTCCCCGGCGATCGGCGTCATTCCCCTCGCGCGGTGCACGGTCTTGCGGCGGCGCGCGTGGCGATCGCCGCCGCGCAAATCACTCCTCCCCAGAACCAGATCTCCGCATTCACGCTCAGATCGCCGCTCACTTGCGCATTCACGAAGGCCATGAAGAAGAGCAGGGCGGGCCAGCGGTACAATGACGCACGGCGGGCCAGACGGCGGGCCTCTCTCCAAATCGCGAAGAGGAAAAGAAGGAAGAGGGCCAATCCCACCCAGCCTTGTTCCAGCAGCAACTCCGCCTCAATGTTGTGCGGATAGAGGCGCGTGTCGCGCAGGAAGAGCAGCGCGGGAAAGGCGCCGGTGCCGGCTCCCCAGGGAAGCGCATCCTCGAGAAGCGTGAAGCCACGGGCGAGAACGAGCCGGCGATAGAGCGAGGCAGGATCGCGAAGCAGGCCGCCCGAATCGCCGTCTGCCGACGAGCTCGAAAGCTCCGTGCCCTGCGGTGTGCGCGAGAGAAGGCCGGCCAGCCGCTCTCGCTCTCCCGCGGGCATGATCGCGATCAGAAGCGCGAGGAGGAACGCGGCCGTGAGACCGTAGACGATGGCGCGCTTCACCGCGCTTCGCCGCGCGCCGTCCACGGGCAGCAGGAGTAGCGCGAGCGGACTGAGCAGAAGCGCGGCCAATGGTCCTCGCGAACCGGTGCCGAGGAGCAGCCACAGGGAGGGAATCGCGACGACCACCGCGAGCGGCCGTTTCAACAAGCGGCGCGAGGCCGCCCAGGCGAGAAGCACGAGCCACGCCGCGAGCGCTCTCGCCGTCCAGATGGGATCGACGCCCAGCCAGCCGAGCCGGCTCGCGACGCCCGTCGCGGGATCGAAACCCGCCGAATCGATGGCTCCGCGTTCCCATCCGAACACTTGCCAGCCGAAGGCGTGCGCCAGGCCCGCGACGACGAAGAGGCCGCCGATGATGAGCAATGCGCGCACCAGGCGGTCGAGGCCCGCGCGCATCCACAACGGCCAGAGCAGCAAGGGGGCGAGAAAGAGCGCGACATTCGCGATCAGGAACGAGTGGGCCTTGCCCGCGCCGTACAAGGGTGCCGGGCTCTCGGGAAGCCGGAGGAAGAGCAGAAGGGCGAGAACGAGCGTGAACCATGTCGCGGGGGCCGCGCAGACGCGGCCGATCGTTTCGAAGAGTCCGGGGAAGAGCGCGAGCGCATTCGCCGCCGGCGGCTCGCCCATCGCATGAGCCGGGGACCGTTCGCCGGTTGCATGGGCAGCCGGCGGTTCGCCTGCCGATCGCCGCGCGCGTTGAAGGGAGATCCACCAGGCGGGCACGAAGAGCGCACGGGTCGCGACGAGAATCGCGTTCGATGGTTCAACACCCAACTGGAAGGGATAGAGAAGCGGCATGCCGAGGAGAAAGAACGCGAGCAACCATTCCGCGCGCCCGAGAAAGAGAACGATCACGGCGAGAAGCAACAACGCGCCCACCAGGGAGAAGAGATGTCCGGTGAACGCGAGCAGAACCGCATCGCAGAGAAGCGCGGCAATCCAGAATCCTCGCGGCGATTCGCGCCGGGGCAGGGACGGCGCGCCGATCGCTTCCGCACGCATGGAATCGCCGCATCCTCTCTGCTTGTTCAGGTTGTCGCTTCGCCGGCCCGCCGATTGCTATAGCAATGCAGCCTCTCCAAATGCACGCAGGCGTCATCGGCCCGCCGGCTGCTATAGCAACTTCACCGGACCAGGAATCCCAGCCCCACGCCTGAAAGCAGGCGGCGCAGGCGGGCATGGCCCTCCGGATCCGTCTCCGCCATCATGGCGATGCGTTCGAGCAGGGCCGCCACTGCGATCCCGACGGCGAGGGCGAGCAGGGTCGCGATGGCGCAGATCACCGCGCGATGCGGGCGGGCCTTCTCGAGCGGCACGGCCGGCGCATCGAGGACGCGGATCGTCGGCGTGTCGCGCACTTCGAGGATGCGATACTGCTCGTGCATCTGCATCAGGATCGCGTACAAGCCCTCGAGCACTTCGACGCTGCGATAGCGGCGCAGAAACTGAAGGCTCAGATCGGGAAGGCGCCCGAGATCGATGATCCCCGCGCGATCGGGAGCGCTGGCCGTTCTCGAGCCCGCCTCCTCCGCGGCCCATGGTTCGACCGCGGGCGCAGCCCCGGTCGTCGCCGCTCTTCTGGTGGGCCGGGCAGCGCCGCGCGCCTCCGGCGTGCGCCCTTCCAGCGCGGCGCGCGCCTCGCTCAAGGAACGCAGGCGCGCTTCGATGCGCTGCACTTCGGGATGCGTCGGCCCCATCTGCGCGGCCAGCGCGTTGCGCTCCACTTCCGCCGCCAACCGCTCGGCTTCGACACTCGAGATCGCCTCGACGAGCGCGCGCGCCTGCTCTTCGGGGACGAGCAGCCCGTAGCGTTCCTCGAACCCGCGCAGAGAATCTTCGGCCGCGACCAGATCCTTGCGGGTCGCCTCGAGGCGCTCGGCCACGAAGGCGCGCACCTGTCCCGCGCCCGCGTGACGGGTCTCGCGCTGGATCTCATCGAGCGCCGCGACCGCCGTGGAAGCCATCGCCGCGGCGCGCGCCGGATCGCGGTCGCGCACGCGCATGCGCACGATGCCGTCGGGCGACACGCGCACGCGCACATGCTCCCAATACGCCTCGAGGGTCTGATCGAAGTTGCGGCCCTTGTACACGGCCGCAAGATCGTGCTCGGCGATGACCTGCTCCGCGACGCGCCGGCTGCGCAGAATGCCCGCGAGCAGATCCGAGGGAGTCGCCCACATGGGCAGGCTCATCCTGCCCGAGAAGGAAAGCCCCCCTCCCGCGAACGAACTGAGCGCGCGCGAGATTCCGCCCGAGAGAGAGGTGAGATCGAGGGCATCGTCCTGCGGAGGCAGGATGCTGACGTGCGCCTCGTACTCGTTGGGCAGGAGCAGGCTGATCACGATCGCGAGGACGGCGACGATCGCCGTATTGAGGAGGATCCACTTCCGCCATTTCAGGAGACGTACGAGAAAATCGAGTGTGCGGAACGAGCTCACGGCGTTCTCCCCGGCAATCCCGAGGCGCTCGGTGCGCCCCACGTGCGCGCGATCCGGACCCGGTTGAGCGCCCGCCCAAGCGCGGATTCCGCTCGCGCCGCGTCCAGCCCGGGAGCGCGCTCGGCGAGCCTGCGACGCGCGCGCTCCATCGCCGCCAGCGCTCGTTCCACATCGATCTCGCCAGCCCGCTCGACCGCGTCCGCCAGCACGGTCGCCTGGTTGTTCGAGACTTCCAGCATTCCGCCGCTCACCGCGAAGACTTCCGTGCTCCCATCCACTTTGCGGATCGTGAGCGGCCCCGGGGCGAGCGCGGTGAGAAGCGGCGCGTGATGCGCGAGAATGCCCAGGAAGCCCTCGCTTCCCCGCGCCTGCAAGTGGACGATGTCCTTCTCCAACACCGATCGCTCGGGAGTGAGAAGCCGGATCCGAAATGTGGCCGCCATCGTCTCTCCTGCAAACCGCGCCTCCGGGCGCGAAGCGCCGGCCCCTCCGCATCGCCCGCACCCGCCGCGGCGCCGCTACTCGGCCCGCATCGCCTCCGCCTGCTGCACCGCTTCCTCGATGCCGCCCACCATGTAGAACGCCTGCTCCGGCAGATGATCGAAATTGCCGTCGCACAGCTCGCGGAAGCTGCGGATCGTGTCGGCCAGCCGCACATAGCGCCCTTCGCGTCCGGTGAACGCTTCCGCCACGAAGAAGGGCTGCGAGAGGAAGCGCTGGATGCGCCGCGCGCGACGCACGGTCACCTTGTCTTCCTCCGAAAGCTCGTCCATGCCGAGGATCGCGATGATGTCCTGCAGGTCCTTGTAGCGCTGCAGGACCGCCTGCACGCGCCGCGCGGTCTGGTAATGGTCCTCCCCCACCACCAGCGGATCGAGAATGCGCGAAGTCGAGTCGAGCGGATCGACGGCCGGATAGATCCCGAGCTCCATGATCGAGCGCGACAGCACGGTGGTCGCGTCGAGATGCGAGAAGGCGGTCGCGGGCGCGGGATCGGTGAGATCGTCCGCGGGGACGAAGATCGCCTGCACCGAAGTGATCGATCCCTTGAGGGTCGAAGTGATGCGCTCCTGCAGTTCGGCCATCTCGGTGGAAAGCGTCGGCTGGTATCCCACCGCCGAAGGCATACGCCCGAGCAGCGCGGACACTTCCGAGCCCGCTTGCGTGAAGCGGAAGATGTTGTCGATGAAGAGCAGCACATCCTGGCCGAGCTCGTCGCGAAAATACTCGGCCACGGTGACGCCCGTCAGGCCCACGCGCAGGCGCGCGCCGGGCGGCTCGTTCATCTGCCCGTAGACCAGCGCGGTCTTCTCGATCACGCCCGAGGCCTTCATTTCCAGCCAGAGATCGTTGCCTTCGCGGGTGCGCTCACCGACCCCCGCGAACACCGAATAGCCGCCATGTTCGGTGGCGATGTTGCGAATCAGCTCCTGGATGATGACCGTCTTGCCGACGCCCGCGCCCCCGAAGAGCCCGATCTTCCCGCCCTTCGGATACGGCGCGAGCAGGTCGACCACCTTGATGCCGGTTTCGAGAATCGACGTCTCGGTGTTCTGGTCGACGAGTCTGGGCGGCTCGCGATGAATGGGCATGCGCTGATCGGGATGCGGCAGCGGGGGTCCTGGATCGATCGTCTCGCCGAGCAGGTTCAGCACGCGTCCCAGGCATTGCTCGCCCACCGGCACGCGAATCGGCGCGCCCGTGTCGCTGACCGGCATGCCGCGCACGAGCCCGTCGGTCGAGGACATCGACACGCAGCGGCACACGCCGTCGCCGAGATTGAGCGCGACTTCCAGCACGACGCGGATGTCCCGCTCGGGATCGGCGATGGTGAGCGCGCTGTTGATTTGGGGAAGCGATCCCTCGGCAAATTCCACATCCACGGTCGGGCCGATCACGCGCAACACCCGTCCCGTGCCTCGAGCCTGCTGCTCCATGCCGTCCTCCTGCCTTCCGCCCCGCGACTATACGCCCGCGGATCCGCCGACGATGTCGATCAGTTCCTTCGTGATCATCGCCTGGCGAAGCTTGTTCGCCGTGAGGGTCAGCTCCGCGATCATCTCCTGCGCGTTGCGGGTCGCGTTGCCCATTGCGAGCATGCGCGCCGAATGCTCGGAGGCGAGCGAATCGGCGACCATCGCGAGCACGCGCGTCGTCACATAGCGCGGGAGCAGGTTGTCGAGCACCGCCGGCGCGTCGGGCTCGTAGATGTACTCCGCGCCGGACGCCTCCTCTTTCGCGGGCGCGACCGGAATCAGCGTATCGCTCACGATCTCGCGCTTGCCCGTGCTGATGAAGCGATAGTGGAGGAACTCCACCCGATCCACTTCGCCGCTTTCGAACGCCGCACTCGCGCGCCGGGCGATCTCGCGCACGATCTCGAAGTCGATCTGATCGCCGAGCCGTTCGATCGATCCCCACATGGGTTGCTCGCGGTACTCGAAGTAGCGGCAAGCGCGCCGCCCGATCGGAAAGAAGGCCACGCGCTCGCGCTCCATGGCCGCGAGCCGGCGTTCCGCGAGCGTGAGAATGTGCGAATTGAAGCTCCCGCATAGGCCCTTGTCGGATGCGATCACGGCGAAGAGGACGCGCTTTTCTTCGCGTCGCTCGAGAAGCTCGTGGGCCGCCTCGGGCGCGGCGGCGGCCACGCGCGCGAGCGCTTCCCGCATCGCGTTCACATAGGGGCGCGTGGCGAGGGCGCGCGCCTGCGCCCGGCGCAGCTTGGCGGCGGCGACCATCTCCATCGCCTTGGTGATCTGCATGGTGCTCTGCACCGAGCGGATCCTGCGTCGTATCTGCTTGAGCGTTGCCATCGAAAGCCGCTACCTCGCCGCCGGTGTCGGGGCCCCGGCGCCCGTCCCCGCACTCGCATCGGTGCCCGTATTCCCGCCCGCCGGCCCCGCATTCGGCGAGGCATTCTCGGCCAGCGAATGCAGGAAGACTTCCGTGAACTGCTCGACATCCGCGCGCAGCCGGCGCTCGGTGTCGTCCTTCAACTCACGCGTCTCGCCGATCGTGCGCGGGATGTCGGGCTTCTGCGCGTGCATCCAAGCGAGGAATTCGCGTTCGAAGCGTGCCAGCGAATCGACCGGCAATCCGTCGAGATAGCCGTTCACGCCGGCGAAGATCACCATCACCTGGTCCTCGAGCGCCATCGGCACATATTGCCCCTGCTTCAGGATCTCGGTCATACGCTCGCCGCGCACGAGCTGGCGGCGGGTCGCTTCATCGAGATCCGAGCCGAACTGCGCAAAAGCCTGCAGCTCGCGATACTGCGCGAGATCGAGGCGCAAGCGCCCGGCCACGCGCCGCATCGCCTTGGTCTGCGCCTTGCCTCCCACGCGCGAAACCGAGATGCCCACATTGATCGCCGGGCGGATGCCGGCGTAGAAGTAGTCGGTCTCGAGGAAGATCTGCCCGTCGGTGATCGAGATCACATTCGTCGGAATGTAGGCGGTCACATCGCCCGCCTGGATCTCGATGATCGGCAGGGCGGTGAGCGAACCTCCGCCGAGCTCGTCGCTCAACTTCGCCGCGCGCTCGAGCAGGCGGCTGTGCAAATAGAAGATGTCGCCCGGATACGCTTCGCGTCCCGGCGGGCGGCGCAGCAGCAGCGAGAGCTGCCGGTACGCGACCGCGTGCTTGGAGAGATCGTCGTACACGCACAGCACGTGCTGGCCCTTGTCGCGGAAGTACTCGCCCATCGAGCAGCCCGCGTAGGGCGCGATGAACTGCAGCGGCGCGGGCTCGGAGGCCGAGGCCTCGATCACGGTCGTGTACTCCAGCGCGCCTCGCTCGCGAAAGGTCTTCACGACCTGCGCGACGGTCGATTCCTTCTGCCCGATCGCGACATAGATGCAGATGACGCCCGTCTCCTTTTGATTGAGGATCGTGTCGATCGCCAGCGCGGTCTTGCCCGTCTGGCGGTCGCCGATGATGAGCTCGCGCTGCCCGCGACCGATCGGGATCATCGAATCGATCGCCTTGAGCCCCGTGTGCAGCGGCTGATTCACCGGCTGGCGCTCGACCACGCTCGGCGCGCGCCCTTCGAGCGGGCGGTACTCGGTGAATCCGATCTCTCCGCGCCCGTCGCGCGGCTCGCCGAGCGGACTGATCACCCGGCCGATGACGCCCGGTCCCACCGGCACGCTCACGAGCCGTCCCGTGCGGCGCACGGTGTCGCCTTCCTTGACGAGCTCGTCGTCGCCGAAGAGCACGACGCCGACATTGTCCTCTTCGAGATTGAGGACCTGCCCCATCACGTCGTTCGGGAACTGCAGGAGCTCGCTCGCCATCGCGTCCTGCAAGCCCCAGACGCGCGCGATTCCGTCGCCCACCTGGAGCACCTGGCCCACCGAGGCCATCTCCAGCTTCTGTTCGTACTTCTCGAGCTCCTTGCGCAGGACCGCGCTCACTTCCTCGGGCTTGAATGCCATCGCGCTCTCCCGTCTTCCCTATTGCGGCCGTTCGCCATCCAGTGTTTCGTCCAGCACGGCCGCCTCGTGCATCGTCTGGCGCATGCTCTCCAGCGTGCGCCTCACGCTGTGCTCGATCACCCGGTCCCCAATCCGCACGCGCAATCCGCCGATCAAGCGCGGATCCACGCGCCGTTCGAGGCGCACCTGCTTGCCGGTCGTGCGCTCGAGGGCGCCCGCCAGCCGGCGAACGATTTCCTCGTCGAGCGCTCTCGCGCTGCGCACTTCCACGCGCACGATGCCTTGCTCGCTCCTCACGCGTTCGTCGAAGTCTTCCGCCACATCGTCGAGCAAGCCGAAGCGCTTCTTCTCCAGCAGAAGGTCGAGCAATTCCACCACGATCGGTTGCACGCGCCCGTCGAACAGCGCATGGGCGATGCGCTGCCGCTCCTCCGTGCCGAGAGGAGAGCTGCGCAACAGAAGCGCGGCGCCCGCGGTCGAGCGCATGAAGCCGGTGACCGCCTGCAGATCGGCGGCCACGCTGTCGAGCAGCCCGCGATCGTGCGCGGCGGTGAAGAGCGCACGGCCGTAACGGCGGGCCACCGGGTGGATCAGCATCTAGGCGCCCCTCTGCTGCGGGGCCGCCTCGAGCTCCGCGATGTAGCGCTCGACCAGGCGGCGGTGCCCCGCGTCGTCGAGACGCTCCTCGATCGCCTTCTCGGCCGCCTGGATGGCGAGGTCCACCATTTGCCGGCGCAGCGTCTCGCGCGCCGAGTCTTCGAGCCGGTGCACTTCTTCTTCGGCGAGCGAGAGGCGCTGCAGGCGTTGTTGCTGCGCTTCTTCCTTGATGCGGCTCGCGGCGGCGTTGCCTTCCACGACCGCGGCCTGGATGCGCGCGCGCGCCTCCTCTTCGATGTCGCGCAGCTTGCCCTCGTACTCCCGCTTCAAGCCCGCCACCTGGCCGCGCTCTTCGTCGATCTTCGCGAACTCGCCCGCAATGCGCGTGCGGCGCGCCTCGAGAAATCCGAGCACCGGCCCCCAGGCGAAGCGCCTCAGCAGCCAGAGCACCAGCAGAAATGCGACCACATGCGTGATCAGGAGTTTGATGTCGATCAGTTCCACCGCATCGCTCCTCGAAGGGGACGGCCGGATCCGAACGAATCTCGACGGCGGGAGCGCGCTCGCACGGGCCCGCCCTCGAACCTCATGCGGCGCGTCGCTCGGCCGCGCGTCTCGCGCACCGGCGCGGACGCCGGCGTGAGCGCGCGCGTTCCAATCCCTCGTCCCCTTTCGCCATCAACCGATCTTGCCCGAAAGGATGAAGATGCTCACGAAGGCATAGATCGTGAGCGCTTCGATGAAGGCGGCGCCGATGATCATGGCCACCTGGATCTTTCCGGCAGCCTCGGGCTGGCGGCCCATCGCCTCCATGGCGGCGGAGATGGCGCGCCCCAGGCCCAGTCCCGATCCCAAAGCCGCCAACCCCAAGCCGAGCGGCAGCGCCAATCCCAAGGCGGTCGCAGCGTTCATTCCAATCCTCCTCTTCGTTCCCGATCCCTATCGACGCGGTTCCGCCGCCGACAACTCGGCGGAAACCGTGGATCCCCTGTGGGCAGGCTCGCGCTCGCTCTTCGACTTCTCGCCCTCATGCCCCTCGCCTTCCTCGTGCGGCAGCACCTGCAGGATGTAGACGGTGCTGAGCAGCGTGAAGACCAGCGCCTGCACGGTGCTCATCAGCAGCGAGAGCAGAATGAAGGGCAGGTGCAGCGGAAGTCCGACCGGCAGATGCGTGAACGCGAGCACCGCGATCCCCAGCCCGGCGAACACGCCGATCAGCACATCCTCGCCCAGGATATTGCCGAACAGTCGCAACGAAAGACTCACCGGCCGGGCGAGCTCGCTGATGATGTGCAGCGGCAGCATCAAGGGGACGAGCAGCCAGCCGACGATGTCTTGCGGATCGCCGGCCAGGTGGCGCAAGTATCCGAGCAGCCCCAGCCCGCGAATCCCGATCCACTGCACATACAGAAACACGCACACCGCGAGCGCCGCGGTCGTGTTGAGGCGCGAGGTAGGCGACTTCATCAGCGGCACGAGGCCGAAGAGATTCATGAACCAGATGTAGACGAAGAGCGTGCCGAGGAAGGGCACATAGCGTTCGCCCTGCGGACCGAGAATGCCGACGATGAAACCGCGAAAACCGTCGATGAACGCTTCGACGACATTCTGCACGCGGCCGGGCACGAGCTTCATGCGCCGCGCGCCCAGACGGGCCACGACAATCAGGATGAGACCGACGAGCAGCGCATAGACGACATCCTGGAAGCGGTTCAGCGTGCGCAGCCATTCGGGCGGCTCGGCCGCTACTCCTCCCGGCCCTTCCCGCGTGGCGGCCTTGTAGATGAGATGAATGAGCGATGGCAACTCGGGCGGCTCTTCGGAGTGGGCCTTGGAATGAGCCTGCGGTTGAACCTGGGCCTGGGCGCTCTCGCGCGCAGGGTCCACCGTCGCTTGCGCGGTTTCGCCGCCAGCCGGCACGGAACCTTCGTGCGAGGCGCCGGCGCTTGCGTGCGCCTCTTCGGCCCACGCGGCATCACTGAGATGCGCGCATGCGGTGAACATCCACTCCGCAGGCGCGCCAAAGATGATCAACGCGCTCGCAAACACCATGAACAGCGCGAGCGGCGCACGACGCTCACGCCTCGGGAAGCTTCGTGTCGCACGCCGGCGCATCATCGGCTCTCCGCTTCCTTGGAAGAGAGAAGAACCGCATCGCACGCGCGCGTGTTCGAGCGAGGCGAGCCTTCATCGTCCTCGCGTGGCGCTGCTTTGCCCGCGGTGCGTCCGCCGAAGAGTCCGCTTTGCACCAACGCGCGCCCCGCGGCTTTGAGCACGATCACGACCAGCGGCAGCGAAAAGCCGATCATGACGGCGGCGGCGTTCGTCTTGCGCCAGATCAGAAGCAGCGCGAGACCGCCGTACACGAGGGGCATCTTGAGCGCGAGCACGGAGAGAATCGTGCCCCACCGCCTCTGGCCGAGCCGCACGACTTCACGAATGAGAACGGTGAGGAAGACGAGATTCAACGCGCCGATCACCGCGCCGCCGGAAAAGGAAAGCGTCCAGTACCAGCCACGGTACACCGCGGCCGCGAGCGCGATCAACACGCCCAGCCACGCCGTCGTGACGAGCACGCGGCGCACGAACGAGAGATCATCGCTTCTCCCGCGTTCCATGGAAACGGGCGCGTCAGAGCTCATCGAAATCCCGCCTGGCGCGTTTCAGGAGGCGAAGCATCTCCCGGACGCCGGCCACGAAACCCAGGGCGAGGAACACGAGGCGAAGGACCTGGCCCGTGTGCAGCCAGCGGTCGAGCAGATAGCCGAGCCCATATCCGACCAGAGGAGCCACCGCCAGGATGACCGGGATCATTCCCAGAAGGGCGACGACCCTCATCCCTCGATACTTGGGCTCCTCGGACACATCCATCCCCGGCCCGGCCGGCTCTTCCCGCTCAAGGCGGAAAAGCCACCCCTGGCGCGCTCAGCCTCGCCTCGCCCGATCGATCGGACCCGAGGACTCTAAGTTGTTCCAGCCCGATGGTCAAGCCGTGCCCGGGACGGCCACGGGAAGGCGGGGGCAGGCGGTCAAGCCGATGAGAAGGCGGCGGTAAGCAGTTCCGCCCGGCCAAGAAGGCAGGATCGTCCAGCCGCGTGGCTGGGCGAGGAAGACGGGCGAGGCGCAGGGCCTTCGCGGATTCAGTCCGAATTCTCGTTCTCTATGCGGCGCGAACCGGCCGGATCGCCGCCAGCGCGGAGACCTCGCGCACGATTTCCCACAGAGTCCCGAGGAGCGCCGAGGCCATGACCCGCAGCGACGGAGCGTACGGGCCGACGAACTGCAGCGATTCTCCCGGCGACTCCCATGGAACGAGCGGCGTCGCGCTGACCGATTCCTGAACGGGATGACCCGGGGCGACGCGCGGCCAGGGGAGCTGAATGTAGTCGAGGCCCGTTTGAGGAAGGGTGCTCTCGAGCCAGAACGGCAACAGCGGCGCCTTGCCTACGGCCGATGCGGGAATGCGCCTGCGGACTGCGGTGAGGCCCTCGGGAACGGGCGCGGCCTTCCAAGGATGAGGCGCGGGCGCGCGCTTCGCAGTCCGCGCGAGCTGCTCGGCGTGCCAGCGAACGAGTTCTCGATGGGGCTCCTCAGCCGGAGCCCTCGCCACGAGCACGAGCCGTTCGCGATTCTCGCAGAGCTCATCGAGCTGCAAATGGTGGGCGAGCGTTTTTCCGAATTCAGGGCACGCAAGCGAAGTGTCGGTCATCGCGATCAATTCGCAAAGCTGCGGGCGCACGCGCGAAAGCAGGTCCCACACCCAGATCTCTTCCTCGATCGGCGTCTGCATGACGGCCATGACGAGTACGCCGGAATCCGCATGGTTCGCGCGTGTGCGGTGAAACACGAGACCTCCTCACCTTGTCGCGGCTCGCTTGCCGCCTCAACCCAACTCCGCCGCTCATCCTTCTCATGCATCTCATCGGCATGGCCGCTGCTCTCCTCCAGTCGATGCTGCGTTCGGAGAGCGTTTTGATGCGAGCGCGTGGTGGGGCATGCGTGCACGAGGCGGGCGACGCGGGCTCGAGGGGGTGGCGCGGGATCGATCTACGGGCGATCCACTCGCTCGAGCGAGAACGGAGCGATGAAACCCTCGCATCTGCGATGGGTCGCCGCCGATTCATGCCCGACTCGCCTGCCGTATCAGCCGGGATTCATGGTATGTCGAAAAGTTGACGACATGCTTTCGGTTTCTCCGCCTGATCGCGGCCTTCCTCGGACAACCGTTTCCATCGTTGCCATGGCCGGGTAAGGCTGTAAAAACTTGCGTGCCCGCCGATGCGGTCCTCCGATTACGAGACTCTGATGGAGGACAGGGCTCGCCGGAACCCTTTGGTGATGGAATGACCGCGGCCTGCATGACCCATGCGGCCGGCAAAGGAAGCCATGTCGGAAAACGATGCGCATAGTACGGACGAAAGACGCGCGGCCAGCGGGCACTCCCTCGGCCGCTGTCTTCTCACCGGAGCCACGGGCGAAATCGGCAGCTATTGCGTCCGCAAGCTGAACCGCATGGGCATTCGGCCGACAGTCGTCCTCCGCCGCCCGCTCGCAAAAGAGGCCTGGCAGGGTGCGCAAGTCGATATCGTCGAGGCCGATCTCGCCATGATCGCAGCTTCGCCGCGCGGCTTGCTCGAGTGCCCTACGTCGGCCGAGCTCACGCCATCCGCTGCCGATAGCGATCAGCGCGCGCGCACGCAGCGAGAGGCGCTGTCGTCCGCCCTCGCCCGCACTGACACCGTCTTTCATCTCGCCGCGCGCGTGAATCTCGCCGGCCGTGGACGCGAGCACATGGAGCAGCTGAATCTGCGTGGCACGATCGCGCTCTTCGATCTCGCGTGCCAGGCCAAGGTGAAGCGCTTCCTGCATGTGAGCACGACCGGAGCGGTCGGCTGCGCTTCGACGCCCGAAGCGTTGAACGAAGAGGCGCACTACAATCTCGAGAAGTTTCGCAATCCCTACTTCATTACCAAGCGCCTGGCCGAAGAGACGATCCTCGCCCATTGGCGCAAGAGCGACCGCGCAACCGATCTCGTCGTCGTCAATCCTCCCATCGTGATCGGCCCCCAAGGCTCGTTTCGCCGCACATCGCGCCCGCGCCGGCGGCCGCTTCCGCGACCGGGCAGCTTTTGGCTGCGATGCTTGCGTTTCTGGTGGCCGGGAGGTCTGAACATCGTCGATGTGCGCGATGTGTCCGAAGGGATCCTGCTCGCGGCCACTCGCGGAGCGGCGGGCCGCCGCTACATCCTGGGCGGCGACGATGTGAGCGTGCGCGAGCTGATGGAACGCGCACACGACATTTTCGGCACGGGACGCCCGTCGATCCGCATGCCGATTCCGCTGCTCAAAGCCGCGGCGCGAGGCACGCGCGTTTGGGAAGCCCTTGGCGGCGGCCGTTCGCGCTTCACCCCCTCGTTCGCGCGCCTGCTCGGCTACTACTGGTACTACGACAGCACCCGCGCGCGGACGGAACTCGGCTACGCATCGCGGCCGCTGGAGGAAACGCTGCGGGATGTAAGGGAGTGGTGGAAGAGGGAGGCGAGCGGGACCTGATCAGCTCACGATGGAAATCAAGACTCAGTGGAAAAGACCAGTGTAGACATCAGCGGTCCTTTACTCACTCGCCTCCCCGCCTCACCAACCCCACCGCCTCTCCCGGAAACGCCGGCAGCTGCGCTTGCCCATTCGCGTCAAACGAGTAGTCCTTGCCTGCAATCCGGAGCGCGAGCCCGGCGGGCGCGTCGATCCCCAACAGGATCGCGGTCGCTCCTTCTCCTCCCTCATTTGCGAAGATGCGCACGACGAAGCGCTCGTCGTCCGTCGTTAGCGTCAGCACGCGAGCAGCCGCGGGCAGGTGCACACCGTTGGGACCGCCCGGCGATTGGGCAGCCGCGTCGAATTCCCGATTGGGCTCGTCTTCCCCTCGGTGCCTTCCATTCGACAAAGGGGACACGAGACGCAGGATCTCAACCGACTCACCGCGCCCACCTTCGCCGCGATTGCCCTCGCCTCGCCCGCTTTCGCCGCGCATGGCCATCGCCGTCTCTTGAAACAGGACCATGATTTCCCGGCAGCGAAGGCATTCGCGAGCATGGGCGAGCAGCATCAACAGCGGCTGCGGAATGGCCGGCAGCGACCGATTCTCCTGACTTGCGCCCAAGGCTTCTTCCGCCCGGATGCCCAGATCGGTCAGTCGCGCGGCCGCCGCCTCGAGCCGCCTCTCGTTCAGGCACTTTCTTTTCATCACTGACTCTCTAGTTGCCAATCTCTGCCCAATGAGAATCTCCGCCGCCGTTCAGATGACCAGGCCTTGGCTCGCGCACTCGTTCGGGCCCTCAATGCGGCAATGAAGCCGACGCTTCCACTTCGACCGCCTTCCACCCGTCGGGCGTCAACATCTCCACCGAGTTCGTCAACCGCGCCTCTTCGGCCAGGATCTCCTCCATGGTTCGTCCCAGCCCGATCAATTCTTCCCTATAGCGATCTCCGATTCGCACGCTCAACATGCGAACATCATCCAGGCGCGAGAATCTCATCAAGTAGTTGACCGCCCGGAAGCTGCTCACATACACGGCCGCCCGCGTCGTTCCCCGCCCTTCCATCCGAATCTCGCTGCAGGTGGGGCGCGTCTTGCAGAGAAACCGGTCGCATGGAAAACGAATCGCCGTCGTCTCTCCCGCCTGCAACGCCCGAGGGTCCGTGAGAGAAGGGATCTGTGCGAGGTTGTCCCAGAGCGGCTCATCGCCTTCCATGCGGGCCGCACTTGCCGAAGGGCTGCATTGCAGCAACGCTTCCGTATTCAGCACCGCAAAGACTCCGTGATTCGTTCCGTTATCCTGCCCGCACAGGCACAACTCCAGGAGGCCGTCACCGTCCAGATCGGCCTCGTCGATGACCTCCACATGGCCTTCGCCGCGCAAGGTGAACACGCGCCGGCCGCTCGCTCCGTCGAGCACATCAACCAGCGAAAGCGGTTCCTGGACCGACCGCCGCATGGCGATGAGACGCATCTCGCCCGAAGGGAGACGGCCCGCGCCGGCGAAACATCTCCAATACACATTCGGCAGTCCGGATGCATGCACCAAGGGCCATTCGTTCGATGGGCGGGTCCACAAGATCTGCCCATGACGATTCCAGGCCACCAGGCGGTCTCCGAGAATTTGCTGGCTGAAGACGACTGCGATCACTTCCTGCGGACCCTTCCCATCAAGATTCCAGACGGCGACATTTTGGGCTCCGGTACCGAGGCTATACGTGGGAAACCGATCCCGCGGGCCGGGGGGAAGATGCTTCCTCCAGCATTCCCGGCCGGATGCGTTCGTGACGACGAGATCCTCTCCTTGCCAACCCGCGACGGCCGGGTCATCGCGTGAGAGCCACATCTCGCGCGCGCCCAAGGTCACGGCCACCGCCACCAGCAGGCACATCGCGCCTACGAAACCGCGGCTGACCATGAATCGTGAAAAGGCGGCCCCGGCCACTTGCCGCGCATTGCGCGGGCGCGCGAGCACGATCGTGGAATCGCGCCACAGATCCTCGGCCAGATGCGCGCCGCGAATCAGAAGCTGTCGCCCCGGATACCGGGATTCGAGCGCGCGCACGGCCGCGACCGCTTCCGCCTGTTGTTCCTGCGGCACGACGAGCGTTCGCACCGAGGAGAAGAAGCACGCTTCCACTTTGTGCGGAAGACTCGAAGCTTCCACCGGAAGCACGACCGTGCCGGTCCGGCTCGCGCTTCTCGATTGCGCACTGCGCGCGCCCGAAGACGACGCGCCGCTGCCGGCGACGCCCAGTTCTCCGGTGAAGGCGGTGTCGGGAGCGAGGCCGCGGTCCGCCAGCCCGGCCGACAACCGCGCGCGCGCGGCGGCGGCGGCAAGCACGAGAGGCAGCATCGCCGACTTGCCGGTCAGCCGCGCTTCGGACGGGCGCCAACTCGCTCGAAACCAGCATTGTCCCAGGCGAGGCACGCCGGGCGAAGAAAGCGCATCCAGGCATTTCAGGCTTGCCTCGAGCGCGGAACGCACATCAGACGGCGCATTCCCGTCGATGACGAGACGAACGCACTTGCCCGATCGCGCCTCCGCGTGCGCCTCGACTTTCAATTCAAGCAGCAAACCCAGGCGCAGGTCGGTGAAGAGCGGATGCGTCTCCGCTCCCTTCGACAATTCGACGACTACCGGAACGCGCACTGTCACCGCATCGGTCCCGGAATCCGCGGCCGCGTGAATCGCCTCGCTCGTGGCCGCGCTCAGCCCGGCGAGCGCGCGCGTTCGTTCCTGCCGCAGTCTCGCGATCGCCGCCTGCGCGGTCTCTCGCCAGCGTGACGCGCCCGGCCAGGGAGGCGCATCGCGCTTCGTCGCCTCGGTCAGCGTCTCCTCGATGCGTCCGACCACATCCAGCGAGACTCCCGTGAAGGGCAACCGGGCGATCTTCTCCGCCAGGGACAAGGCTACGGGGAACCCGTACGCGGCCCAAGCCCGCTCCCCTTGCGCGATCGCGATGCGAAGGAAGCGTTCGCGAAGCAGCGCGGCCAGCCAGGGGGCCTGCCCGATGGCGAGCAATCTCTCCATCTCGGCGTACAAGTCGTGCAGCGAGCGCGGAGTCGTCATGCCCGGCCTCCACCGGCTTGCCCTTCACCGCTTCTCTCAACCTGCAAGCCCCACGCGTTTCGAACCCTTCGAATGAGATAGTTCACCTTCTGGGTGTGGAACGCAGCCGTTTCCGCTTTCCATGCAGCTCCGAGAATCTCGGGCAGCAAGGCTCGCAGCGAAAGCTCCGACCACTCGGTCTGCACTCTTCGCCAGTCGCGCTCGATCATTTCCACGGCGGCGGCAATCCAGGCTCGTTCGTACTCCGCCGGAGGATCGTCGCGTTGATTGCGCAGAATCTCCTCGGCCAGCGCGACCAGGCCGGCGTGAACCTTCTCTTCCCACACCTTGCCCGGAAGCCCGCCCACGGAGAGCCAATCGTCGTCCGCAAGGCGTGAGCCTCTTCCGCCCCACTCGCGAGCCAGCCATTGCCTGCGCAGCGCCGCGACCGTGCGGGCGAGATCGACCAGATAGCAGTATCCGCCGTGATCTTCGCAGCGCACCAGCATTGCGGCCATCCGGTCGAGGAGCGCGCGAATGCCGAAGATCTCGCGGCTGCTCAACGCTCCGTGCGTCAGGGTCTCGGCATGGAAGAAGGGTTTGCTCATGTCCGTTCTCGCGCCGATCAGGAGCTGCCCGCGCGGATCGTGCACGATGCGCAGATCGCTGCGGCTCTTGCAGGCGCGCTTGATCCCCCGCAGGATGCGCGCTTCGGCGAAGTGCTCTTTCTTCCAGAAGAGCTGGCAACCCTGTTCGGCCCGCAGACGAAGCAGCTTGTGAAGCGCGTAGTCGAGGTCGTCATTGCTGTGCGAGAGAACGACGGCCAGCGCGTCCCGGCCGCCTGTTCCCGCAGAGCCCGAAGGGTTTACGCGCCGCAGAATCGGCTCCAGCGCCAGCGCGAGAGGAGCGACGCTCGGGGTGTTCACGCCATCCGGCATCAGAGCGATCAGATGCCCGACCTCCCAATCGACCATTTCCTTGGCGGCATCCAGATGAGAGCCCGGGAACCCGTAACGCCATCTCCGGTAGCGGGTGAGCAGGTGGGCGTGCAAGTAGTTAGCGCAATAGGACGCCGTCGCTTCGCGCAACCGGGGAGCCGTGAAATCCTGGAGATAGAGGCGAACCAGATCGGCCACCTGGGCGCGCGCGATCACAGCACTACCGTACACGAGGCCCCCTGGAATATCGGCGCATCACGCTTTGCATTTGGAAGCCGGATCGAAGCGATTGTACGAAGGTTCGTTCGAGGGAATCAACAGATCATTGCCGCAGGCTCGGGCGTTCCTGCAACGCGCCTCGCAGAAGCGTTCTCATGCCCCAAACAGGATCTGGCAGACATCCCCATCCTGCACGATGTACTCGTGGCCTTCCGTGCGGATGAGGCCCAGCTTGTGCAATGCTCCTCGCGTGCGATGCACGAGCACATCGTTCACGCTCATCACTTCCATGCGAATGAAGCCGCGCTCCATGTCGGTGTGAATGCGCCCGGCCGCCCGGGGAGCGGGCGTGCCCGCGGGAATCAGCCACGCGCGCAGTTTTTCGTGGGCGATCGTGTAGAAGGTGATGAGCCCCAGCAGCCGCCGGCCCGCTTCCACCACGCGCTCGAGGCCCGCGCCTTCGAGGTGCATCTCGGCGACGAAGGCCGCGCGCTCCTCGGGCGATAGCGTGGACAGTTCCTCCTCGATGCGAATCGGGGTCGCGAGCACCTCGGCGTCGTTTCCCGCGCTCGCCCGCAGGCGCTCGACCCAGCCGGCTCCTTGCGGGTCGTCCTCGTCCACATTCGCGACGATCACCACCGGCTTGATGGAGAGCAGGCGGTACTCGCGCGCCCAGGCGCGCTGAGCGGGGTCGAGATCGCCCAGGCGGCGCAGCGGAACGCCGCGCTCCACCGAGGCGATCAGCCGCCCGACGCGCTCGAGATCCGCCTGCACGCCCTTCGGATTCGCCTTGCTCTCGGTGTGCAGGCGCTCGGTGATGCGGTTCAAGCTCTCGAGATCGGCGAGCAGCAGCTCCGTTTCCACGATCTCGAGATCGGCGACCGGATCCACCCGCCCCGACACATGCGCGACATTCTCGTCGCGAAAACAGCGCACCACATGGATCAGCGCATCGACATCGCGGATGTGCCCGAGGAACTTGTTGCCCAGCCCTTCGCCTTTGCTCGCGCCCTTCACGAGACCGGCGATGTCGACGAACTCGATGGTGGCCGGAGTCACTTCCTTCGGCTCGAGCGCGGCGGCGAGGGCGTGCAAGCGCGCATCCTCCACCGCGACCACGCCGACATTCTTCTCGATCGTGCAGAAGGGATAGTTGGTGGCTTCCGCGTGCGCATGGGCGAGCGCGTTCAGGAGGGTCGACTTCCCCACATTGGGCATGCCGATGATGCCGAGAGCCAGTGACATGGCAGCCTCCTCACAAGAACCGGCCGAGGCTGAGGAGCCCCCCGAGGACCATCAGATTCAAGAACGCGATCGCGCTCAAGGCGAGCACCGCCAGGGCGGGAACGACGACGGCCAGCACCGCCTGCGGTCGATGCAGCCCGTAGACTTCTTCGAGCACGACCACCGCGACGACGAAGCTCCACAGATCGACGATCATGCCGGCGATGGGAATCGCCCAAGCCCATCCGAGCACGCGCGAGAGCCCCCAGGTGCGAAGCAGGGTCAGATACTCGCCCCGGCCGTCCAGCAGGGTGGCCGCAAAATGCAGCACGATGCCGCTCACGAAGAGCAGTCCCAGGGCGAACAACGGACCGGTCACGATTCCGTGAAGAGCGAGGTGGAAGGGATAAAGCCACATGGCGAGGCCCGCGATCACATTGATGAGCAGCGCGGGGGTGAAGGCTTCCGGCCGGTTCGCCACTTCGCGAATCGTCGCGCGGTCGAGCTTGAGAATGTCCACTCCCTTGCGCACCGATTCGCCGAAGGTCATCAGCTCCTCCACGGGCATCCTCGGGTTCGAGCGATGCCGCGAGCATAGGAGCCGCGGGCATGAGGGTCAAGCCGACCGGCAGGCAAAACAAGAGCGGCCTGCACTCCATGCGCAGGCCGCTCCTTGTTCTTCTAATCGCGAAGGAGGAAGCGAGTCCTCCTACGCGTGGCGGGTTGATCGACTACCGATAGACGGACTTGATCGCGCCCCAGCTATCCGGCACGACGGGCACCGGCGTCTCGCACGGATTCGTGGGAGCGCACGCGGTCCATTCGGGATGCCAGACGCCGCTCAGCTCGGCGCAGCCCGCTTCGGTCGCGATCTCGCACACCTCGTTGATGCAGCAGACGCGCCACAGCGGGCAGGTGAAGGCGCCGCCCGCGTCGACGCAGGTCTGCTGGGTATACCAGACACCGCCGCCCTCGAGGCAGGCCGCTTCGGTCATCATGTAGCAGGCCTCGTCGAGCGCGAAGCAGCAAGCGAATTCGGGAAGCGGGCAGGGATTCGGATCGCAACCCTCTTCCATGTACAGCGTGCCGCCCGCCTGGCTGCACTCGACCTCGTTCATGACCTCGCAGGCTCCGCTCTCGAAGCAGCAAGCGAACTCGGGAAGCGGGCAGGGATTCGGATCGCAGACGAACTCGGGGTACACGGTGCCGCCCTGGCCCAAGCAGTCATCGGGCTGCAGGATCACGCAATCGTACCCGAAGCAGCACGCCTGCGGCTGCGGGCAGGGGTTCGGATCGCAGGAGAGATCCGGATACACCTGGCCGCCGGCCGCCGTGCACTCGTCCGGAGTAATCAACTGGCAGGCGCCGCTGGCGAAGCAGCACGCTTGAACCGCGGCCGGGCAATCGACGCCGTCAAGGATGTCCGCGCGCATGCGCGGAAGAATCTGATAGCCATCGAAGTAGGGCGTCGCATTGTCGAACTGGCCGCCGAGGCCGATGCAGGTGAAGGGCTGCGTGGGAATGGCCGTGCCGTCGATGTCGGTTTCCTTGTCGACCCGCAGCGTGATGTGGAAGCCCGTGTCGTCGAAGACATCCACATTCGCGTTGGCACCCAACGCGGGCCAGGTCGCGGGATCGGTGATCTCGAGGCCGCAGACCGAGATCAGGCAGCTCTCGTAGAGCTCGCCGTTCACGAAGAGCTCCTCGGCCGTGATCTCCTCCGGGGGCGGAAGCGGGTTGCCAGAGCTGAGGACGGTCACCGTCAAGTTCGTCAGCTCGGCCTTGCCACCGTAGCGATTGACCGTGCCGACGACATCGACGAGATCGCCCGCCATCAGAACCGTGGTGTTGTTGAAGTCGAAGAGGTTCACGCAGCAGGAGCCGTCGGTCGCGCCGCAGTCCACGCTGCCGAGCGTGTATTCATCCGCGTCGTTCAGGACGAGCAGCGGCGAAGTGATGTGCACGACGGTGAGGTAGTGCACCGGATCGCCGTTTTCGTCGTCCACGATCGCTTCGCACAGCGACATCTCGGCCGGAGGCGCCGGGCAGGTGACCGTGGCGCAGGTTCCCGTGTATACCACGCCGCCAGCAGCCTCGCAGTCGGCCGGCTGCAGGTCCTGGCAGGACCCGTCGCCGAAGCAGCAGGCCTGCTCCGCGGAGGGGCAGGTGCCGTTGTTCGGCGCGCCCGGAGTCGGAGGAATGACGACGTAGTGGGTCGTGATCCGCGCGCCGCCCGCGCCGTCCTGGCAGCGCTGGCAGGAGTTGCCGTCACTCGCCCCGTTGCCCGCCTCATCAATTTGCGGTCCGGCCAACAGCAGGGGCAGCAGGCCGGGGTCGTCGGCGTCGGCCGTGTCGTAGACGAGCGCGTCGACCAGATTCGTCAGCGTGACCGGCGTGTTGTTCGGAAAATCCGCACCATTGGCCGTGTACAGGGCGACCGCGTCTTGCCCGTTCTGCAGGAAGTTGCCGGCAAAGACGAGCGCCGGAGCCGGAACGACGGCGGAGTTGCCCATGAGAAAGTAGCCGTTGGCATCCGTCGTGTAGCCGTCCAGGTCATAGGCCGCATACGAAACATCGCTGCTGCCGTTGTAGAAGACGACCACGAGGCCGTCGAGAGCCGTGTTCGGCGCCCCGTAGAGTTCGATGAACTCCAAGGCGTCCGTGCCGGGAGTGTCCGCATCCAGTTCGTTGATCAGGACTTGTGCGTTGGCCATTCCGCCGCACAACGCAAGAACGACCAGGAACGGAAAGAGTGTGCGCATCTCAATGTCCTTTCTTCACATGGTGCCCAGTCCGACGCGTGAACCCGCCGGCCGAAAGCGCCCGGATGGGGAATCCGGGAAACCCCCGAACCTCCCGGCCGCACCGTATCCTCGGCATAGAACTGTGGCAGCCGGGCGGATCGCAGTCCGCTTCGCGTTAGCGGTGGTCGCTTTCAACCGATGACATTGTACCACGAACAGGGGATGGATTCAATTGGAAACAGGTAAAGCAATTGGGGGCGAGCACGTGCGCAAGGGGCAGGGAGGATGAGCGTTCGAGCAGGCCGATAGCGGCATTCCGTAAAAAGCGCGGGTTCCTTGTCGGCGCGACAGACACGCTCCCCGTCTGGCCTCTTCTTCGCCTTGGTCCTATCCCCTATAGTGCCCTGGAAATTGCGGGCGCCCTCGACGCAAGAACAGGGAGGATGGGTGCATGCACGAAACGCGTGGCAGGCTCTCCGAAAGCGTGGCCGATCTGGCATCGATCTTGCGCTCGCGCACGCGCGCGGCGGCGCTGGCATGGGAAGCGGCAGCAGCGGCCCGCCCGAGCTTGGAGGCCTCTCCCGCCGCGCTCGCGCCCACGCGCCCCCCTCGTCCCGAACTGGGCGACCTCGCCATCCCCTGCTTCCCTCTCGCCAAGCCGCTCGGCAAGCCGCCCGCGCAAATCGCCGCCCAGTTGCTCGAGCCTCTGGCGGCGGAGTTTTCTCGGGCGGCAGCGGATGGGGCGCTCCCGGCGATTGCGTCGCTCGACACCGCCGGGCCCTATGTGAATGTGACCTTCGAATCCGGCTCGCTTGCCGGTTGGGTGCTCGAACGAGTGGCGGCCGGAGCGGCGCCTTATGGTAGGTCACTGCCTTCCGCCGGACGGCGCACAATGGTCGAGTACTCAGCTCCCAACACGAACAAGCCGCTTCACCTCGGACATGTGCGCAACAATCTTCTCGGTCTGAGTCTCTGCAACATTCTCGCCGCGGTCGGCGAAGAGGTCATCCCCGTCAATCTCGTGAACGACCGGGGCATTCACATCGCGAAGTCGATGGTCGCCTACGAACGCTGGGGCGAGGGCGCGACTCCCGAGCAGGCGAATGTGAAAGGGGATCATTTCGTCGGGCATTTCTATGTGCGCTTCAGTCAGGAAGTGAAGGAGCAGGCGGCCGCGATCGCGCGCGCGCGCGGGATCGATCCGGCGACGCTCGACGAAGAGGCCGCCCGCGCGATCGAGGACGAGACCGACTTGATGCGCGCGGCGCGGGAGAGCCTGCGCCGATGGGAAGAGGACGACCCCGAGACGCGCCGTCTGTGGCGGACGATGAACGGGTGGGTGTACGCGGGATTCGACGTAACCTACGCCCGCCTGGGATGCGCCTTCCGCAAATGGTATTTCGAGAGCGGCACCTATCAAAAGGGCAAGGAGCTGGTCGAGCAGGGAGTGGCGCGCGGCCTCTTCGCTCGCAAAGAGGACGGCTCCGTGTGGGCCGACTTGTCCGAAGAAGGCCTGGGCGAGAAGCTGCTGCTTCGCTCCGACGGCACATCCGTCTACATCACGCAAGACCTGGGCACCGCACTCATCAAGTACGACGACTTCCACATGGATCGCTCGATCTATGTCGTCGGCAGCGAGCAGAATCATCACTTCCGCCTGCTCTTCGCCCTGCTGCGCAAGCTCGGACTGCCCTGGGCGGATGCGTGCCGTCACTTGAGCTATGGGCTCGTCACCCTGCCGCATGGAATGGGGAAGCTCAAGTCGCGTGAAGGGCGAGCGGTGGATGCGGACGATCTGCTCGACGAGCTCGCCGCGCTCGCGTCGAACAAAGCGCGTGCAGGCGGATTTGCCTCTGGAGACGAGCGCGAAGTCGCGAGGCTGGGAGACGCGATCGGCCAGGGAGCGTTGAAGCTCTATTTGCTGCAGGTGAGCGCGGAGAAGAACATCCAATTCGATCCCGACAGCACGCTCGATTTCGAAGGGGACACGGGCCCGGCCGTGCAATACAGCCACGCGCGCATTTGCAGCATTGCGCGCAAGGCGATTGCCGCGGGGAAGATCGCGATCGAGGACCTGCTCGCGGTGAGCCTGCCCGATCCCTTTGCCGAGCTCGGGACGGGATCGCCGGTGCACGCGCGCAAG
Organism: uncultured bacterium; assembly: GCA_964482205.1. GTDB lineage: Bacteria > Eisenbacteria > RBG-16-71-46 > CAIMUX01 > WJJG01 > JAZDGX01. The sequence continues at coordinate 77,108 of CAYZWI010000011.1, forward strand.
ACGGCGCCAGCTGCGGGTATCGCGGAAGCGCCGAAGGCCGAAGCATCGCATGCGTCGGACGCGGCCGAAGCGGTGCGCCGTGCGGGCGGCCTGCGTCCCGAATGCCGGCAGCCCGAACTGCTCACGAGCGCTTTCGAGAAAGCGCTATGCCTCGAGCTGGCGCGCTTTCCGAATGCGCTCGCGTTGGCCGCCGAGCAGCTGAGCGCCGCGCCGGTGGCGAACTATTTATTGGATCTCACGAAGAGCTACGCGCGCTTCTATCACAACAACCCGGTGCTGCAAGCGGATACCGAGGACATCATGCGCGCGCGCCTGCACTTGAGCCTGGCCGTCGCGGCCACCTTGCGCCGCGGCTTGTCGCTGCTCGGCATCCAAGCGCCCGATGCCATGTAGCCGTTCCGCCTATTGCACCCGGCGCGCACTCGATGTCATCCAGCCGTTCCGCTTATTGCACCCGGCGCGCACTCGATGTCATCCAGCCGTTTGCTTGTCTGCAACGCAGCGATGATGTCGGAGATCGGCGCCTATTCGCTCGTCTCGTCATGCGAAGAGCGCGAGCCATTCGCGCCTCGATTGCCATCGCGCTCCGCATGCCGACTCGATGCGCGATCTTCGCGCGTCTGTGAATCGCGGGACTCGCGCGAGGCCGGCGAACCACCCCTCTCCTCTTCCGTCGTTCCCAGATGACGATAGACCCGGCGCTTCTCGCGCGGCCGGAAGAGCGCGCCCTGAATGGAATGGCGTCCGCGCTTGGGACGTCTTCCCGCCTCGAATTCCGAAGGCCTCACGATCTGCACGCTGCTTTCGCGCAGCGGAGAGCCCTCCACGAGCCCGATCCTTCCTTCATCGCCCGGCGACGCTTCGGCGCGGTCGCGCTGCGGCGTTCGTTCTCTCGGAGGCTCTTGTGAAGGCCCAGGCTCGTATGATCTCTCCTCGCCGCCGCTTGATTCCCCGCGCTCGCCGGCCTCTGCGCTTTCCTCCGGCTGGCGCCTCTCCCGTTCCCTCCGGCCTCCGCGCCCGCGTCCTCCGCGCCGGCCGCGCGTCCTGCGCTCGCGGCCTTGTTCGCTTCTCGCCTCAGAACTTGCTTGCTCTCCCGTTTCCAGGCTCTCTTCCGAGAAGAGCGGCTCACGCAACGCTTCCTCGGAATGCTCGCCAAAGCGCTCGTCGGCGCGCGCATCCGGACGCGTGTCGGAAGGCGTTTCCGGACGCGTATCCGAACGTCCCCCCGGCAAAGGCCGCACCGTCCCCGGCCCGATGTCCGGGCGCCCGCTCGCGTCACGCCGTCTTTCCGATCGGGCGGCCTCCACCCCCGGCGCCTCCGGAGCTTGTCCCCGCCCCGCTCCTCGTCCGCCCCGGCGGCCGCGCCGCATCCCGCGCTCGCGGCGGCTCTCCGCTTGCCCGCCCTCGCGCTCCGGTCGCGGGCCTTCGCTGCCCGCGCGATCGCGCGTGGAAGCGGCCTTCCTGCCCGACCCCTCGCGCGTTGAGCGCTCGCGGCTCCCTCGACGCATGCGCCGCAGCTCTTCGGGCCGCCCGCGCCTCTCGAGCGAACCTGTGCGCCTTCCGATTTCGGCCGCTTGCCCCGCGCGTCCGGCCGGCAGGCGCAGCTCGCTCAACGTGCTCGGCGTGTATCGCACGATGTTCGCAGTCACCAGCATCAATGCGCCGCGCAGCGAATCGAGGACCAGAAAGAGCCAGGCGGGAAACGACGACGCCGCCGCATCTTGCCCTCGCCCCAATCCGGAGTACCCGAGAAAGAGCGCGAGCCCGGCGAGGGTCGCGAATCCTCCATACAAGTTGACGAGCAGGTAGCCTTCCTCTCGTTCCTGCTTCAACCATTGAAACATCAGCCAGTGCAGCGCCGCCGCGAGCAGGGCCGCGAGCCCGAGGAAGAGCGCGATGAACGTCCCGGATGAGGCGCTTTGTCCCTGCAGGAAAGGACGGAGAAACGGATGCGTTTCACGCAACCCGAACAACGATATCCCGGCCAGCAACTCGATCAGGCCGGAAAGAAAAACGAGCGTGCGTAGAATCGACATGGGAATCGTGATCTCCTTGCATCAGGATCGGCCTGCGACCGGATGGCGGAATCCGCAAAGCCGGCGTCCGCTCTCGATCGAGCCGGGTGAATTCAGGCAGCCTTCGACGAAAACGCGCGCCCAAGCCATCGACGAAATCGAAGTCGAAGGCACCGACGGGGCGCCGTTCCGCACCGGCTCGTTCACGAGCTAGGCATCCGTGGCTGCGCATTCGGGATCCATCAATCAGGCCGCATTCCGCGGAAGGTCAATAGCGACGCACGATGAGATAGTCCGCCAGTCCCGCGAGAATGCCGCTCCAATGGTCGTCGGTCGTGATCCTGGGAATCGAGGCCTTGCCTCGCTCGACGAGTTGCCGGGCCATCGCCTCGGACCGGGAAAGCGCTCCGCTGTGCTTCACGATCTCGCGCACTCTTTCGAGATCGGCCCGCGTGATTTCCGGGTTTCCGTGCACCTTCTCCAAGAAGGCGCGCGTCGCGCGATCGGATTCCCGATAGGCGTGCACCATGAGGAGTGTCTTCTTCCCTTCACGAATGTCCGAATCGACGGGCTTTCCCAGAATCTGCTCATTGCCGTACAGCCCGAGAATGTCGTCTTGAATCTGGAACGCGATCCCGACCGGAATCGCATAGTCGGCGAGCGCGTCCAACACGGGCGCATCGCCGCCGGCCAAAATCGCTCCCATCTGCAGCGGCAGCATGACGGTGTAGTGGGCGGTCTTGTACTCGTGGATCTGCAGGACGCGCTCTTCTTCGAGCCGCGCGAGAGGCACTTCGCACACATCGAGAAGTTGCCCAGCCACCGTCTCGGCCGTCACGCGGCTCAACAAGCCGATCGCCCGCAGCAGCGCATCGCCGCGGAACCCCGACGAGAGGAGCAGCTCTTGCGCGAGCGCCTGGCCCTTGTCGCCGAAATTCAAGGCGACCGCGCGCCCATAGGCGAGCGCATCCTCCGCCCGGGAAAACTCCGCGCGATGATCGTCGGCGTACTTGCGATGCACGGTGGCCATGCTGCGCCGCACATCGCTGTGGTCGACGATGTCGTCGTGGATCAGGAATGCGTTGTGGAGGATCTCCACGCATCCCGCCGCCCGATGGATACCGTCCTCGAGAGATGAAGCGGGCGCGCTTCCGCGCAAGCAGACGTCGTGACCCAGCACAACGAGCCCGGCGCGGATCTTCTTGCCCGAGCAGGTGAGCTGATCGTACGCATCGAATGCGCCGCGAATGATCTCGGGGAATCCTCGCCAGTCGCCGCGCTTGCGTTCCCAGAAGGCCCCGAGCACGTCGTTGACGCGCCGGGCGCTGTCCTTCAGGTACGCGCGCGCACGATCGATGCCCGCGGCCAGCGCGAGCGATTCCGGCGAAATCGTCGGTTCCGGCATGCCCGTCTCTTCGCTCCTCCAGACCTTGGAACCGTCCATGTCCTCAGGCTCCCTTGCGGGACGATGCGGGTCCCACCTGTCGATCCCCCTCTCGGGCCCGTGGGGTCGACGCGGGCGGACTCGCGGTCTTGCCGGAAGGCGCGATCGCGGATGGCCCGGGCGACTCAGGCTCCTCCGACGGCGTGTGCGCGTCGTTGCGGAGACCGAAGCGCCGGTCGCGCGAGGCGAATTCGCGAAACGCTTCCCGGAAATCCTCCTCGTCCAGCTCCGGAAGCAGGCGCGGAAGAAAGAGAAGCTCGGCGTACACCGTCTGCAGTGGCAGGATGCCCGACAGCCGATGCTCCCCCGAGGTGCGAATGACCAGATCCGGATCGGGCTGGCCGGCCGTGTCCAGTGCCTCGCTCAACCGTTCCCAGGTCAGCGATCCCAGATCCTTCCCTTCGCGCCCCAACCGCTCGAGCGCTCGCAGGACCTCGTCCCGGCCACCGTAGTCGAGGGCGAGGTTCAGCGTGTGGCGCTCGTACGCCCGGGTCTCTTCCTCCATCTCCGCGAGCAGGCGCGCGAGACGCGGGAAACGAGCGGCGATCCGGTCGCGCCGCCCGATGTGGCGGAAGCGGATGTTCTCTTCCCGAAACTTGGAACGGTTCTTCCGCAGATACAGGTCGACCAGCTTCATGATGGCCGAGACCTCACGCGGATTCCGTCCCCAGTTCTCAGTCGAGAAGGCCCAGACGGTGGCGTAGGGCACATTCCAGTCGCGACACACGCGCAGAAACGCTTCCACCGCGCGAGCGCCTTGCAGATGCCCTTCAGCGATGGGTCGCCCCTTCCGGCCGGCCCAACGGCCGTTGCCGTCCGGAATCAGCACCACATGGCGCGGCAGAAGAGCTGGCGAAGGCCGGATCTCCTGCTTTCCCATCGTTCCTCCCATCCTGGTGCGCTCATGATCGCCCGCTCCTTCCAAGGGCCGGGCATGGCCTTTCCGGCGCGCTTGGCGGCGGTCCGCTCGCCGGGCCAGTGTACCTGGGAGGGACCGTGCGTCGCAATCTTCCTGCGAAAGCGCTGGTGGCCATCAGGTTGCCATGGCACGAGGCCTGCCCAATGCCATCTGACGAGGCCCACCCAGTGCCGTATGACGCGGTCCGCCTGGTGCTATAGCACGCGGCCCGCCGGCCCCAACTTCCCGCCAAGGGATCGGCCTGCCAAGAGAAGTACAACCGGGGAGGGAAAAAGCTCAGGGCCCGGTCCTCTCACGAGAAGAGGCCGGGCCCAAAGGGTCTGGCGTTGACCACGGGTCCAGGTGCAGGTGTCGTGCGCCACCGCCTGTCCGTGGGTCAAACAGCCGACCCCATCGACTCATCGGCCGCCCGCAATTTTGCTGAACCCCGCATCTCTCTGGCGGGAAAGGGCCAGGGCGGGGCGGCGCCCAGGAGATGGAGCCGGTGCCCGGGACCTGGCCCCAGCGCCAAGGACTTGACCCCCCCATGCCCCTGCACGCGTCGCCTTGGAAGCCGGGCCATCCTGGGGATCGCGGCGGGACCGGCAAACCGTTTCCGGGAAACTGGTTCGACGGCCGCCCGGAAAATCCGTTTGGGCCCATTGGGTGCTCGATTCGGGCGAATCTTCCGCCTGCTCAAGGCCGATCTCTACTTGCGAATGGGCGGCCAGCCTCTACACTGGCGTCCATCGTCATGGAAGGGCCACACCTCAGGGCAGGGAGGCAAATGCGAGCCGTTCGCATCGGATCGGGCTGTATCCCTCGATGGAGACAGTGGCTGATTTGCGCGGGCTTCGCGGCCATCGCGGCCATCTCGCCTCTGCACGCCTGGGCGCAGGATTCTGCTCTCGCTTCACCGGACAGCCTCGCCACGAGTCCGGCCATCCTTTCCGCACAACAGTCGCATGACGAGACTCGCGTCCCTTCGTTCGAAGAGACGCCCGTGCTGGCTCCCGTTTCCGCTCCGCAAAGCGGCCCGGGCTCCGATCAGCCCCCCTCGGGCGCCATTCCCGAGATCCGCCCGGCGAGTCCCGCTCCCAATGGAGCGCGCGGATTCCTGCAAGAGCCCGGCGAAGGTTCGCAGGCGGGCCTGCTCGTCCCGCGAGTGTTGCTCTTTCCCGCGCGCGTGGCGTTGCAGGCGGCGACCTTGCCGGTGCGCTTCGCCGGCTCGCTTCTCTCCCCCACCGGATTCCCGCAGGATTGGGCGAGAGCCGTCGATTGCGAGCGGCCCTACTTCGTGCCGCTCCTCGGAGTCGATCCGACCATCGGAGCCACCGCAGCGGTCCGCCTGGGACACGAGAATCCCTACGACCCGAATGGTTGCGTGACCTACCGGCTCTCGTACGGGGGGATCGGCGAACAGATCTATTCGCTCACCTTGCGCTCGCGCGATCCCTACCTCCTTCCGTACGAAGACGGCTGGAGCTACCGGCTGCTCGCGCGCTATGAAGTCATGTCGGACCGTCATTATTTCGGGCGCGGGAATGTGAGCCGTCACAAGGATCGCACGCTCTACACCCAGGAGCGTTATCTCGCGCTCGCGTCGCTGCGCTACGCGCCCTCCGACTGGATGCGCTGGGACTTCTCGTTGTCCGCGCACCGCCGCCAGATCCGCCCCGCGCGCGATCTCGATGACGGAGAGCGAAGCATCGAGCAGCTCTTCCCGAACGAGCATCTCGCGCCCGGATTGATCCTCGATCCCCAGAACATCCAAGGCGAGATCGCCCTCACGCTCGATGGACGCGACGAGCGCGCGCGCCCCACGCGCGGCGCGAAGTCGGAGCTCTTCTTCGCCTACGCGCACGGCACCGGTCCCGACATCGTCGATTTCGTCTGGTACGGCGGAGAGTTGCAGTACTACCACACCATCGCCCCGCGGCATGTGCTGGCCACGCGCATCTCGGCCGAAGAGGCGCGCACCGGCACGCAGACGGCCACCGGCACCTACTTGCCCGTCAAATTCACGGAGCTGCCGAGCCTCGGCGGTCCGACCACCTTGCGCGGATACGAACGCGATCGCTTCATGGACAACGGCGCGACCCTGGCGACGATCGAGTATCGCTATCAGGTGAGCCCGCTGGTGGAAGCGACCGTGTTCGCCGACTTCGGAAAAGTCCTGCCGCGCCTGCTCGATTTCGATTTCCAAGCCATTCATCGCTCCTGGGGAGCGGGATTGCGGATCGCGACCAACGAATGGATGCTCGTTCGCCTGCAAGCCGCGGCGAGCGACGAGGACACGATCGTGTATGCGAGCCTCGACTCCGCCTTCGACCGGCCCGATCGGAGGGAGCGGCGATGACGAGACGGCCTCCGTTGAGCGCTCGGGGCTGTTCATCCGATCGCGGGCGCAGGAATGCGCGCGCCGGCTTGATCGCCATCGGACGCGGCCTCGGAACGCTTGGGATGGCGCTGCTCTTTGCTCTCGCGGGCGCGCAGGCGCGCGCGGCGGAGGCGCGCTTCGACGAGAATGCGCAACCCATCTGGAAGGTCGCCGACGATTTGCCGATCGCCCCTCCGTCTCCTTCGAAATGGAATGAGGTCGCCTCCTTCGTCGACATCTACTGGTTGAATCCGCTCGACGATCTCTTCGCCGTGCGCGTGAAGCCGCTCGCGCTCGATGTCAATTCCGCCGACGATGTCCCCGCCTCCAGCTGGTTCACGCCGGGGAAAACCGGCCAACCGGCGGAGTCCGCCGCGCAGCCGCGCGTCGAAGCGTCCGCGTCCGCCGCGGCGCAACTTCCTGCCGGCCCGCTCGAGATCGAGACGGCGCGCTTCGAAGGCGATTGGCCGATTCTGGTGGTGCGCGACACCCAAGGCGCCCGCTTCCTGCTCGAATTCGACGATCCCCGCTCGCCCGAATTGCGCACCGCGGCGTCGGTCATCGCCGCGCGCTTGCTCGGCGCCGCGGGCTATCCCGTGCTCGCCTCCGGAATCGAGATGATCGCGCCCGAAGATCTGCGCATCGGCGATGGCGCGCTCGAGTACGGCGAGCACGGCGCGAGTGGGAAGCTCCAGCCCGAGAAGCTCGCGCAGTTCCTCGCTCGCTATGCGGCCCCCAGCAACTTGCAGACGGGCGCGGCCGCCCAAGCCGCGAGCGCTTCCCGCGCGCGCGTGCGCGTGGCTGCCGGCCGCCTTCCCGAAGGGCGCATCCTCGGCGGCTTCGCGCCGCGCGGCGTGCGCAAGGACGATCCCAACGACCTCATTCCTCACGAGGCGCGCCGCAGTCTGCGCGGACTTCAGCCTCTCGCGGCCTGGCTCGATTTGACGGGCATTCGCGAGGACCGCACGCTCGACATCTATCTCGAACCCGAACATTACGTGCGCCATTACCTCTCCGGCCTGGCGCTCGCCTTCGGCAACAATCGTCGTCCCGAAGGCGATGCCTGGGGGCGGTTCTTTCCGCTGCACGCGTTTCATCCCCGCCTGCTCGATGCGCTCGCCTGGCAGCCTGACCTGCACTACACGCCGTTTACCGAAATGAACTGGGGCGATGGATTCTGGGGCGCGCGGTTGCTGCTGTCCTTCACGGACGCCGAGATCGCGGCCGCCGTTGCGGCCGGCCGTTACAGCGATCCGCAGGTGATCGAGTATGTGACCGGCGCGCTTCTGGAGCGGCGCAATCGCGTGGGCCGCGCGTGGATCGAGGCAGTGAACGGAGCCGATCGCTTCACGATTCGCCAGCCGGCTGAGAATCGCTGGTCGCTCGAGTGCACGGATCTCGGCATGAGCGGCGGGCTGCGTTCCTCCGAAGACGTCTTCTATCTGATGACGATGCGCGCGCTCGATTCCAAAACGGCTCTGGGATATCAGTCGCGCGGGGGCGCGCAGCCGACCTTCGATCTGACGCCCTTTGCGCCGGGCGCGTGGATGCATCGTCAGGATGCGAGCCGCTACGCGGTCGCGGAGATCACGAGCTGGGACCACACGGGACGCAATCTCGCGGGCCGCGCGCTCGTGCACATCTACTTCGACCGGGCCTCCGGACCGCGCGTCGTGGGCATCATCCGCGACTGACCCGATCTCGGTTTCGCCGATTCGCTGTGGATCGCCCGCCTTGCCGGCGCGGATTCTCCACCGACCGCCCGCGCTCGAGCGCGACCATGCGCTACCGGTCGCCCGCGCTCGATTGCCCCGACTGCTCCAGCGCGACTTCCTCTCCCGACGAAACCATCTCGATGAAAGCCTCGACCAGGCGCGGGTCGAATTGCGTGCCCGCGCGATCGCGCAGGATCGCGATCGCTTCGTCGCTTTGGTAGGCGGGACGATGGGGCCGGGGATGCAAGAGAGCATCGAAGGCATTGGCGATCGCCACTATGCGCGAGAACAGCGGGATCGCCTCGCGCGCGATGCCCTCGGGCATCCCCGTCCCATCCCAGCGTTCCTGCAGCCCGCAGATGCCGTCGGCCACGTGCGGCGTGTGCGAGCGCTCGAGATGGCGGCGCACGCCTTCGGCGGCGAGCTTGCGGAATTGATGGCGCTCTTCTTCGCTGAAGGGACGCCGTTCGCCGAAGAGATGCTCGTACTGCTCGAGGCATCCCAGATCGTGCAGCCGGGCCACGTGCGCGATCGCCTCGCGCTCATGCGCGGCGAGGCCGACGCGTTCGGCCAAGCGCACGGCCAAATCGGCGACGCGCTCGGAATGGCCCGCAATTTCGGGATACTGCGCCTCGACCGTCTTCACGAGGCGGCCGGCCACCTGCAGGAAGCAATCGCTCGCCCCCGCGAAACGCTCGGCATGGGCAATCGCCATGCCGGCGGAGCGCGCGAGGATTTCGAGCAGGTGAAGATCGAAGCGGTCGAGCGGCTCGCCATCGGCCTTGTCGCCACCGGCGAGCAGGCCGGCGAGGGCGCCCTCTTCGCCGCGCACGGGGGTCACATGGGTGAGGCCGAGCGCCGAGAGCGCGAGCACATCGCGCGAGGCGGAAGGAAAGCGCGCGAATTCATCGGCCGTCATCGTCCGCCCTTCGAGCTCCAGCGTCCGGCAGAAGAATTCCTGCCCATCCAGATGCAGGTGCCCGAGGGCATGTTCCTCCAAGCCTTGCGACGCGCGGGCCGTGAAGATGCCTTCCTCGTTGCGCGCGAGCAGGCAGGCGCGCGAGAGGCCGAGATCGCGCACGGTCGCGCGCATCAGCGCGGCGAGGATCTCCGGCAGCGATTCCAGACGGCTGGTCTCTTCCACATGGCGCAGCAGCGAACCGATGCGCTCCATACAATGCTGCATCTCCCCGTGCGAGCGGCGCAGGTCCTCGCGATAGCGGCGGGTTTCCTCTTCGAGGCCCTCCGTCTTCGCGCGCAGCAGGCGCAGATCGGAAGCGCGATCGAGAATCGTGCGGATCTTGATCAACAGCTCGCGCGGCGAGAAGGGTTTGACGAGATAGTCGTCGGCGCCCAAGCGCAAACCCTGGATGCGCGCTTCGTTCGACGGCGTGCCGGAGATGAGAATGACGGGCAGGTTGGCGAATTCGCGATTCCCGCGAATCGCCTCCAGCACCTGAAAGCCGCTCTTCTTCGGCAGGCGCACCCCGATGACCGCGAGATCGGGCGAGCGGCGGGCCACTTCGTCGAGAGCCGCTTCGCCGTCGTGGGCGGAGCAGACGGCGTAGCCGCGTCCGGTCAGCGTGATTTGCAGGAGCTCGATGACGCGCGCGTCTTCGTCAACGACGAGAATGTTCTCCTGCTCGCGTTGCGCCGAAAGGGTCGGCGAACAACCACGTATCGTCTTCTTCTCCATGGTCTCCCTCGTCCTCCGGCGCGCATCCTCCGGGAAGGGTGCGCAGCCAATGGACGACGCGCTCGACCTGCGTGCGCTCGAACGGCCGCGGCAGGACCGCGCCGCCGGGCGGGTAGCAACCGTCGGGCGGAACCGCGAGCTCGCCGTCCAGAGGCAACGAGACGAGCGGCGGCAGGCGCCCCGACGACATCGCGCGCGCCTTCCAGTCTTCCAGGAGGCTCTCATCCAGAAAGAGAGCCCGCACACCTCCTAGATCGGCCGGAAGAAGGGGATCATCGAGGTCTCGCGCTTCGAGAACTTCGAACCCGAGATCGGTGAGATGACGCTGAAGAAACCGGCGCGCCAAGGCCGAGGGCGATGCCACCCACACCCGCTCGGGCTCCGCGATCTCGCGGCGCTTTTGGTCGCGACCGGCCACGAAGCCGGAAGGCGGTTGATGAAGATCGGGAGAAGAAGGCTCGTTGCGCACGGCCGTCGGTTGCGAACGCGAAGGTTCGAGAGAAAAAGGCGTGGGGCGATCGAATGCGGGCCGGGGCGAAGGGCGGCGTACGGCCGGGCTCTCCGCTTCCAGCGAAGGGACCCTGGCGCCGATGTTCTCGTCCGGCGCGGGCGCGGCCTCGCGGCTTGCCCTCGCTTCCCGTGCGTGGCTTGCTCTCGCTTCCTCAGCGTGGCTTGCCTTCGCTTCCTGGGTGTGGCTCTCGCTCGCGGGCATCGATCTCTGCAGGTCACTGGCCGATTTCAGCCACACCGGGCCTTCCTTCCACTCCCCGATCTCCGCGCGCGTCCACATTCCGAGCACGCGCTCGATCGCAAGCTCGCACTGGGTCGTGCCGTCGGAAATCGTGAGCGTGCCCGCCTGCGCGCCTGCCTGCGAGCCCGCGCGCGCATCGGCGCCCTCAGACACATTCGCTCTCGAGACCCAGCGCCACGGGAAGGCCAGCCTGCGATCCGTTCCCCGGCAAACGAGGACTCGCTCTTGCGCCTCTTCGTGGGATAGCGCCTCGCCGACGGCTTCGCGATCGCGCACGCGTTCGGCCGGCCCTGCCTTGGAACGCGGCGCGGCGGCCACCTGCACCGCCGGCTCTTCGCTCGCCTGCGCGGCGCGCGTCTGTTCCCCGCGCGTATCCTCGGCGACCCGCATCGCACCCATCGCCTGCACGGCGTCGACGATGCGCTTCGCATCCGCGTCGTGGGGCGCATCCTTTTCATTCACGAGCGCGGCCATTTCCTGCAGCAGCGCGCCCACCAAGGCGAGAACGCGTCCGACCCGTTGTCCGTCTTCTCGTTCATTGAAGTGCGTCACGCCCGGCACTCCCTTCTCGTGTCGTTCCGACCGGCACTTCCCCTCCGGTCTGAGTCTCGCCGATCCTGACCATCAACGAACGCAGCCGCTCTCCCAAGCGCTCCCAGGTGCGCTCCAATTGCGTCGCCTCGCGGGAGAGCTTGCCCAGTTCCTGCCCCGCGCGGGAAGCGGATTCCGACACGCGCTTCAAGCGAGGCACAAGGCAGCGCGCGGTTTGCGAATCTCCGTCACGATCTCCGGCCATCGAATTCTCGAGCAACGCGATGCTCTCGTCCACCCATTGGGCCCATTCGGAGAATCGATCACGCACGGTGTCGACCGCCCCGTCATTCGTGCCTGCGCCGGAGGCCGGGGCAACCATGGGCGCGGACGATGCCGCCGTGGGAGGCATCGGCGCGCTCGAAGCGATGGGCGCCGTGGTAGGCAGGCTCGCCGGCGCGGCTTCCTCACGCTTCTCCGTCGCGCGCAATGCGCGTTCGAGAACCTCTTGAGCTTCGATGCGCCAGCGCGCGATGCCCAGGCGCAAGTCCGCGAGCAGCGTGAGCGGGTCCTCGCACGCGGGCTCGCCTTCGCGCTCGGACTTGCCCGCAAGACCATCGGGATGCATGCCGGTGCGCGCGAGCCGCTGCAGTTCCATGGCGATTTCGGTCTGTTCGAGAAAACATCGTTCCGATCGCGCGGCCATCTCGCGAATCACATCGGTCTCTTCGCGCCAATCCTGCTCGAGAAGCCCCTGCAGGCGGGCGAGCCCATCGCTTTCGTCGCGGATCCGTTCCGCGCGGCTGCGAAAATATTCCAGCAGACGCCGCGTCAACGGATGGGTCGCGCCTTTCGCCGTCCAGCCGCGCCCCTCGAGGCCCTCGGCGGCGGCCTCCTCGAGAATCGCCGCCATCTCGCTGCGCAGGTTCTCGAGCTCTTCCACGGCGCGCGCGCCCGAGAGATTCTGCTTCAATAGCACTTGCACCTTGCGGCTGAGGAGATCGAGCTCCCAGTCGGCCGCCGGCCGCTCGCTCGAGCCGGGGGGCGAAAGCTCGCCCGAATCCATGGCGCGCAGCAGCCACGCGATCGGCCGCGCCAGGCGGTCGCCCGCGTGCAGCGCGAGGCCGGTGGCAAGCAGGATGGCGGCGAGAAAGCAGAGCGGAAAGATCACGCTCACGCCCGAAGATCCGTGATCGCCGTCCGATCTCCAGGCCGCTTGCGTGAGAAGGCCGACCAGTCCGAGCAGCATGACGGGAATCAGGAAGAGGATCAGGAGACGCGTGCGCAGTCCGCTGGAGCGGCCTGGATCGCGCTGGTCGCGACGGAGCATCTCCATGCCGATCCCCTTTCCCCGCGCAGAATGCAACCTGCATCCTCTTCCGGCTGCATTCCGCAGCGCCACCGGCAAGCGAGCCGTGCGCGAGAATGGCGCACATCACGCAAGCGCGCGGTCCGACGACCCTTTCTGCAACGCCCAGGTCGCGCCGCCGCGCGCCGCTTTCGAGAAGGCGGAATCCATGCGCTGGTGAAGCGAGTCGCCATCGGCATGCGCTGATTCTCGTTAGCCGATCGGCGCAACGCCCCACCGACTGCCGCCTGCCGCAAAGGAAACCCGCCGGGCGAAACCCGGACGAGCTTGGTCCGGCCGCATCGGGAACGCGCGACCGGATGGCACGACCGTTGCTGAACTCCCTGCTCGGAACGAGGACGAGAAGAGGATAGCGGGGTCTGCGGACGAGTTCAAGCGTTCCGCGGGTTCGCCTCTCGGGAGGCCCGGTTGGGGCCGACGCTTCGTCCGCGATGCGCATCTCGGTCGAACAACGGGGAAGGTGCAGCATGCGATCGATCGAGCAGTATGTGGACTTCACCGGCACCGACCGCGGCCTGCGGCCGACCTACCACTTCATGATGCGCTGCCTGCTCTTCTCACGCATGGAAACAGGACTCGTCTCGAACAAGGATTTCTATGACGAGGATGTCAATGTCTACATCGCCCACTTGCTGAATTCGTTCATCGATCCCAGCTACATCCAGCGCGCGGGGCGTTATCTTTCGAAGTACGACACGGAAGTCTTCAGCCGCCTGGCCGATTCGCACGACGCGCGCTTGAAGTACACCCTCTACAAGACGAACGCCGATTTCCTGCTCGTCTCCCTGGGCATTTTCGGCAACGCGGCCGCCGCCGCGGCTCCCGGGCGCACGCCCGAAGCCGCGGGGCGCAAGCCCTTCGAACCGGCCGAAGAGGCCTACATCGGGCGAGGCAAGACCTACTACCGCTTCGCGTACAGCTACAGCCAGCAGATTCACAGCCCGCACGCGGCCATCACCGAAGTGCTCGAGAAGCTGGGGGCGGGATTCGAGAAGTACCTGCGGATTCTCGCCCACATGCGCGGCGAGTACCTGAACCTGATGGACCGGCTCTCGCGCGGCGAGGTCTATCATCTGGAACGCAGCGTCGACGAAGTGCGGCGCGAGGTGGACATTCGTGAGCTGCAAGACCGCTTTCTCGATCTGTTCTCGGAATGGAGGCAGACCGGAAGCGCCGAAGTGCGCGCGCAGATGCAGGCGGTCGTGAAGGAGATCCGGGCGCTCGATCCCGACTTCTCGTTTCGATTTCCCGAGTGATGTCCTGCGCCACGCGGCGTGAGCGCGCCGCAGGCGCAGGTGATGAGTGTGCTCCGCCATCCTCCCTGGAGCCCCCGCCCCCGGCTTCGCTCGCTGAGAGCGATCGGTCGGGGGCGGCGCCTTTTCCGCGCGCTTACTTGATGTAGCCGAGCGACTTCAGCTTCTCGATCGTCTGCGGGTCGAGCGTGGTGGAGGACGTGTCGGGGACGAGGCGGGGACAACCGGCCTCGAACAGACCAAGTTCCTTGCGCATCTGTTCCACGACTCTCGGCCGTTGCGCGGCCACGGAACGGCGCTCGCTCGGATCCGTCATGATGTCGTAGAGCTCTTCCGTGGAGGGAAGCGTGAAGATGTATTTGTGGTTCGCCTGAATCACGCACTTGATCGTCTGCGAGCCGTACCAGGGCGCGCTGTGCAGCTCGGCAAAGAAGGTCCGCCCACCGGACCTGGGCTGCTCACCGTACACCGCGCAGAGCAGGCTGATGCCCTGTTCCATGTCGCCACCAGGGACACCGCCCATCTCGCGCAAGGTCGGCAGCACATCGAGAAGCGAGGCCTGTTGCGTGATGCGCTTGATCGGCCCGGGCGCGGGCGCGCCCTTCGCGGATGAACGGGCGGGCAGCGGCGTGGGGGGATGGATGATCAGAGGGACATGCAACACCTCCGCATACAAGGTGCGCCCGTGGTCCCAGCCCCCGTGGTCCAAGAACTCCTCACCGTGATCGGAGCAGACGACCACCCAGGCGCCCTTGCCCCACTCCAGAAGGTCGTAGAGTTCGCGGATGCGATCGTCGACGAAATGGATCTCGCTGTCGTACGCCGAGATCGAATTCTCGCGCTCGCCGCGGCCCGGGCGGAAATAGGGCATGCGTGGCTGATAGGGCCGATGCGGATCCATGTAGTGGATGTACAGGAAGTACGGTTTCGCGCGCAGCCCGCTCGCCCACTCGCGCACCACCGCGTTCACCGCGTCGCCTCCCTGATCGGTCATCTCCTCGAAGTGATCGAAGCCCTGGTCGAATCCCATCACCCGGCTGACGTTGAAATTGTCCGAGACGCCATAGGTGGCGTATCCCGCATCGCGAAACGCCTCGGCCGCGGTGCGCGCAGCGTCGGGGATGCGATCGACCGTGATGGTCGGGTCGGTGAGGCTCCGTTCCCGCGTGGCAGCCGTCCCGTTGTGCACGCCGTGCTGAAGCGGATAGAGCGAAGTGAGAATGGAAGTGGTCGCGGGCGCGGTCCAGGACGAAGTGGAATGCACGCGTTCGAAGACGACCCCTTCGCCGGCGAGGCGCGTGAGAAAGGGAGCGGTGTCGTTCCTGTAGCCGTAGAAGGGCAGATGATCGGGTCGCAAGGTGTCGATCACGATGAGAACGACATTCGGCCGAGGCGGCTCCTTCTGGGCGCATCCGGGCAAGACCACGAGGAGCAGGAGCGCGCTCAGCGCCATCAAGGCCAGGGCCCCTGCCATGAAGCCGGCCCAGGCTCTGCGCGATGCTATAGCAAACGGGCGGCCGCCGACTCCGCGCCGTCTCTTCTCGAAGGTTCCGTGCGCCTCCATCTCCATCGTCCCCTTCCCTCCCGGGCCTGCTCCCGCCCGGCGCTTCCCGCCCGCGCCGCCGTCGCTCGCCCGCACCCGCCTTGCCCGCACCGCGCGCACCCTGCTCGCACCGCGCGCGATCCCGCGGCGATCAGCTCAAGTTGTAGTTGGGCGCTTCCTTGGTGATCGTGACATCGTGCGGGTGGCTCTCCTGCAATCCCGCCGCCGTGATCCGGATGAAGCGCGCCTCGCGGCGCAGCTCGTCGATGGTGCCGACGCCGCAATAGCCCATTCCCGCGCGCACGCCTCCCACCAACTGATAGACCACATCGTTGACGCGGCCGCGATACGGCACCCGGCCCTCGATGCCTTCGGCCACGAGCTTGTGGCTCTCGGTCACATCGCGCTGGAAATAGCGCTCGCGGGCGCCTTCGCCGCGCATCGCGCCGATCGAGCCCATCCCCCGATACGATTTGTAGCTCCGGCCTTGATAGATGATCGTCTCCCCCGGGCTCTCTTCCGTGCCCGCGAGCAGGTTGCCGACCATGACCGCGCTCGCGCCCGCGCCGAGCGCCTTCACGATGTCGCCTGAATACTTGATCCCGCCGTCGGCCACGATCCGCAGGCCATGCTTCTCCGCTTCCCGCGCGCAATCGAGGATCGCGGTCACCTGCGGCACGCCGACGCCCGCGACTACGCGCGTGGTGCAGATTGCGCCCGGGCCCATGCCCACTTTCACCACGTTCGCGCCCGCTTCGATGAGATCCTTCGTCCCCTCGGCGGTGGCGACATTGCCCGCCATCACCGGCATCTTGGGAAAGCGCGCGCGCAGCGCCTTCAAGGTCTCGATGATTCCGCGCGTGTGACCGTGCGCGCTGTCGATCACGAGGAGGTCGACCCCGCGCTCGACCAGCAATTCCGCGCGCCGCATGCCCGCCTCGCCTACGCCGACCGCGGCTCCCACGAGCAGCCGCCCCAGCGGATCCTTCGCCGACTGCGGGAAAGCGATCCGCTTCATGATGTCCTTCACGGTGATCAATCCGTGCAGCCGGAAGTGGGCGTCGACCACGGGCAGCTTCTCGATGCGATGCTCGTGCAGCAGGCGCTTGGCCTCCTCCAGGCTCGTCCCCACCGGGGCGGTGACCAGCCCTTCACGCGTCATCACATCGCGAATGAGCACCGTGCGATCCTCGATGAAGCGCAGATCGCGATTGGTGAGGATGCCGACCAGCTTGCCCTCTTCCGTGATCGGCACTCCCGATATGCGGTACTTCTCCATCACCTCGAGGGCGCGACCTACCGGCAAATCGGGAGGCAGAGTGATCGGATCGGTGATCATCCCGCTTTCGGAGCGCTTCACCTTGTCGACCTCGGCCGCCTGCTCTTCGGGATTCAGGTTGCGATGAATGACGCCGATCCCGCCCTGTCGAGCGAGCGCGATCGCGAGACGCGATTCGGTGACGGTGTCCATGGCGGCCGAGAGCAGCGGGATGTTGAGCTTCAAGCCTGGGCAGAGATCGATCGCGGTGTCCACCTGGTCGGGAAGCACTTCCGAGCGGCGCGGCACGAGCAGGACGTCGTCGAAGGTGAGGCCTTCCCTGGCGAAGATCGGGTCCATCGGATCCTCCCTGCGATTCCCTCACCGGCCGCATGCACGGACGCCTCGGCGCACGCGCGCCCGCCGTCGCATGGCCGGTGCGGTCGCATGCGCCGCGCGGGCCGATGAGCATCGCGCTCCCTGCATCCGCCGGCTGCGAAATCGGCCTCGTACGACAAGGGGCCGACGAGATGGCCGCGTCGACCCCTGAAAAGCGCGGCCTGCGAAGCCTATTCTCCGCTCGGCTCCCAGATGAGTCCCTGATACGGCGAGAAGTAATAGTTCAGACCCATGCGCAGCTCGACGAAGACATCGTCTCCGCCGAACGCGGTCGGATAGCGGTCTTCGATCGGCCCCGTCGAGAGGATGTAATGCGCATTGACATGAATGGTCGATGTCACATGGGTACTCACATGGAATTCGCCGGTTCCTCCCAGATAGACGCCCGGCGAAGTCGCCTGCAGGCGCTCGCTCGTCTGCGGATCGCGCAGGAAGTGCCCGCCCTGGCGAAAGCCCCAGATGTACATGCCCGCTCCGGCGGCGAGAGAGGTCGTGATCGAGGAGAGGTTGCCCAGGCGCCGCTCGACCCCGAGCGTCAATGGGATGACAACCAGGGTGGCGTCGCCGGTATTGGCATAGCCGTTCCATCCATAGCCCGCTTCCACGGTTCCCAGCCAGTCCGTGTTGAAGCGATAGCGGAAGACGGCCTTTCCGATCGGGCGAATCTGGGCGGCGTTGCCGTTGTACTTGGCCGCATCGGAATCGGCGACCCAGCGCATCAGGCCGCCGCCGGCTCCGAAGCTCGCCAGACCATTCAACTCGGTGCCGATTCCGGCGTGGCAAACGGCGGGAATCAGCAGGAGCGCGAGGCCCAGCAGACAAATGCCTTTCATCGTGGTTCCTCTCCGGACGTCGGCCTGCTTCGCGCCGCTTCATGCAATCGATGCGCCGGCCGCAGACCGGCGTTGCGCCGGTGACCCGAAACGGCGGACCGCAGGCATTGGATCGCGAGACTATATCGACCGGCCCGCATGGTGTCAAGGCGGGCTCGCCTGCCCAAGTCTAGCTGGATTCGGGGGTTCGGCACGCCGCGCTGCATGCCTCCATCGGAGGATGCGAGGCCGATGTTCAACGCGTCTTGGCTTGCGAATCAGCGGCACGCGGGAACGAAGACACGCGCTCGATGGAAGGATCTCTCGCTCAGCGCTTCCCAGCCGCATCTCACATCGGCAACGCGGCGCGCGCAAAAAGAGGTTGCCGCGACGCCGATCGGATCGCTAGTCTCCTCTCGACCGAGGGCGGCGTAGCTCAGTTGGTAGAGCAGCGGAATCATAATCCGCGTGTCCGGGGTTCGAGTCCCTGCGCCGCCAAGCGCCCTCTTCTCGACGCCTACTTGGTTCGCACCTCTTGAGCCGGCTGCTGATCGTCTGCGTGCTCAAAAAGCGCTTGCCCCGCATCCACCACCACCGCCTGCGGACACGCCTGGTAATCGCTCCAGCCCAGCGTGCAGACGAGGTCCACTCGATCGCCCGCTTTCCATTCGCACGCGCTTCCGCCTTGCCAGCGAACCGCCGAGAGCCCGCTCGCGAGGGCGATCTCGAGATGCGGTCCGCGCGGCGCTTTCCCGAACACGCGCACACCGGTGATCGTCTGATCGCGCAGCGCGAACCGGGGCATCGGGTTTCCCATGCCATGCGGTTCCCAGCGTTCGAGCGCATCGAGCAATTCCGGGCTGATCAGGGCGGGTTCGATCTCCATGTCCGCGCGCTCGATGAAGGCCGCATCCTGCGCGCGCACATCGACCGCGGAAGCTTCCAGCCGCTCGCGGAACCGGTCCAACTTCGCAAGCGGGACCGTGAGTCCCGCGGCCATCGCATGCCCGCCCCAGCGATCGAGAAGCCCCGAGCATTGGCTCAAGGCGGCGTGCAAATCGAATCCGGGAATCGACCGCGCCGATCCCGTCGCCACTCCTTCGTTCGGAAAAATCTGCAGCACCGCGGCGGGGCGCCCCACTTCGCGAACCACATGCTGCGCGAGAATGCCGTTGATCCCGAGCGGGTACACTTCGTCCGCGAGCACGATGGTTGCGCGCTCAGGCATGGCCGCCACGCGCTCCAGCATCGCCGCGGAGATTTCCTCGACCTGTTGCTGCCGCTGGCGATTGAGAAGATCGAGCTCCCGCGCGAGCGCGTCGATCTCCTCCGGTTTCTCCGCCAACAGCAGCGACAGCGCCGTTTGGGCATCGCCGACGCGCCCCGCCGCGTTCAAGCGCGGAGCGATTTGAAAGCCGATGTGGGCGGCTTTGAGCGGGCGGCCGCCCAGGCCCGCGATCGCGCGCAGACTTTGCAGCGGAAGGCATCGCCCGCGAGAAAGCGTCGCCAGACCTTGGCGCACGAGCGGGCGGTTGCCGCCCACGAGAGGCATCATGTCGGCCACGGTCCCCACCGCCGCGAGCGCCAGGAATTCGCCATCGATGGGCAAGGATCGCTTCAGCGAAGGCTCGAGCGCGCGGCGCAAGCGCGAGAGAAAGAGCAGCACGAGGCCGGCGGTCGCAAAATCCTTGAAGGGCGAGGGGCACGCGGGGTGCTTGGGATTGACGAGCACGGTGGCGGGAGCGAGCCGCGCGAGATCGTCGATCGCATGATGATCGATGACGACGACATCGGCGCCCTGGCGGCGCGCCATCGTGACGGGCTCGACGTCGAAAGAGCCGCAGTCGAGCACCACGAAGAGGCGGGCATCGGGGTTTCCGCGCACCGCCTCCACCGGCATCCCGTAGCCTTCGGCCCGATTCGCGGGCGTCGCGGCCACGAAGTCGCGGATCCCCACCTGCTTCAGGAACAGCGCCACCTGCGCGAGCGAGGTCAGCCCGTCGCAATCGTAGTCTCCGGTGAGCACGATCTTGCTGCCCTTGAGGATGTGATCGGCGACGAGACGGGCCGCTTCGTCCAGATTGCGGATCGCGAGCGCATCGCTTTCGAGGACTTCGAGGCCGGCTTCCAGCCCTTCGGCGGTGAAGCCTCGCTCGGCGAGCAGGATCTCGATGACTTCGCGCGGAGAGGCGGGCTTGCGCGGAGAACGGATTCTCCAGCGGACCGGACGCTTTTGCATGAGCCCCTCTCGGCTGGTTGTGCGCGGCGCAGGCGACGGAAGAGCCGTCCCTATCCTGTAGCCTGTCGCGGGCCTTGAGTCAATCCCCGCCATTCGGATCGCCTTGCCGCAGTGGGGGCAGGAACTTGATCTTCGCCGATCTGCCCGCCGCATTTTTCTATAGAGGAAGGCGTGCGAAAAGGGGATCCTGCTCCGGACCCAGGAGGAGTCATCGAGATGGGTGACGACATCCGCAAGGCCTTGAAGAAGGCGGGCCTCGCCTCGGAGAAGGACCTGCGCCGCGCGCGCCACGAAGAGCGCGTCCGGCGGACAGAGATGGGCGCAGAAGGCCTGGCCGAAGAGCAGCAACGCCGGGAGCAGGAGCGTCTGGCCGAGGAAGCGCGCAAGCGACAGGCCGACCGCGACCGCGAGCGGGCGATGCAAACCAGGCGGGAAGAAGAAACGCGGCTGGGTAAGCTCGCCGGTCTTCTCCAGGAGGCCGATGTTCTCGGCCGCGAAGGAGGTCCGCGCCGCTTCTTCATCGAGCTTCCCGACGGCGCGATCGTCTTCGTCGATGTCTCGGAATCGCTGGCCCGCAGGCTGATTCAAGGCGATGCGGCCATCATTCACGCGGCCGGCGTGCTGCCCAAGGAATTCAGCGTCGTCTCCGGAAAGGCGGCGAAGGAAATCGAACAACTCGACCGCGCCCGCGTGCTCTTCTGGAATGCGCGTCGATAGAGGAGTCTTCGAGCGATGTTGATCAAGAACGCATTCGTCTCCGGCTCGGGTGATGGCCCTGCTTTCGTCCTCCCGCCGTTCGCGCTCCGGCTGGTCGTCTCGCTCGTCGCGCTCGTCGCGTTGGGAATGCTTGCCCAGCCCGCGGGAAGCAGCTTCGCTCTCACCGGCACCAGCGCCGCGCAGGACCGCGCCCCCGGCCTCTCCTCCGCTCCCTTCACGATCCTGGAAACGAGCACGACTCCGGATGCCGTCCGCGCGCTCATCGACGCGGCGGGCAACGAGCGAACGCAGCCGGACGCGCAATCGATCGTCGTCTTCGACAGCACCGATGTGATCGTCGAGGACTCGGGCCTCTCCCATCGTCGCAGCCACGTGCTGTGCAAGATCCTGACCGCCGATGCGGCGCGCGATTTCTCGTCGCTGCGCTTCGACTTCGATCCGGCCTCGAACCGGGTCGACATCGACTGCGTGCGCATCCATCGCGCGGACGGGCGCTATGTGGCGATCGATCCCTCGGCCGCGCGCGATGTGCCCGCCCCCGCGCACATGATCTACTGGGGCGCGCGCATGAAATTGCTCGCCATTCCGCGGCTCGAGCCCGGCGACGCGATCGAGATGTCTTCGACCAAGATGGGCTTCCAGATCGCCTACCTCACCGAAGTCGATGAAGATCTCGAGCGCTACATTCCCCCGATGCGCGGGCATTTCTACGATGTGGTCCTCTTCGGCGGTTCCGATCCGATCGCCTGCATGCACTACCGTCTCACCGTGCCGCGCGAGAAGGTCGTGCAGTACAGCACCTACAACGGCGACCTCTCCTCTTCGCTCTCGATGACCGATAGCACGCTCACCTATTCCTGGTGGGTGACCGATCGTCCGGCGTCCGTGAGCGAGCCGAACGAGCCCGACGCGAGCGACTTCATCCCCAAGGTCGTGCTCGCCACCGTTCCCGACTGGCCCGAGAAATCGCGCTGGTTCTTCGAAGTGAACGATCCGGTCTTCGCCTGGAACGACGAGATCGCCGAGAAAGTCGAGGAGTTGACCGCGGGCTGCCGCACCGACGAAGACCGCATGGCCGCGCTGCTTCATTGGGTGGCCGACAACATCCGCTACTCGGGGCTCAGCATGGGCGAAGGCGAAGGCTACACGCTTCATCCCGGCATCATGACCTGGGAAGAGCGCTGCGGCGTCTGCAAGGACATCGCCGGCATGCTGGTCACGATGCTGCGCGCGGCGGGCTACACGACCTATCCGGTGATGACGATGGCGGGCGCGCGGGTGGAACGCGTTCCGGCCGATCAGTTCAACCATTGCGTGGTCGCGGTGCGAAAAGAGGACGGCTCGTATGTGATGCTCGATCCCACCTGGGCGCCGCAATCGCTCGACATCTGGTCGCGCGCCGAGGGCGAGCAGAACTATGTCATCGGTTCGCCCGAAGGCGAGGACCTGACGGCCATTCGCACCTTCGCGCCCGAGGAGAGCCGCCTCTCCGTTAAGCTCGCGACACGCCTGGATGCCGCGGGCAATCTGACCGGCGCAATCACGATGGAGGGCAACGGCAGCGCCGATTCGCGCCTGCGCCGCGTGGTGAATGGAATCGATCGCGCGGACTGGAATACCTTCGCCGGGGAGTTGCTCGCCTCCATTTCGCCCGGCGTTCAAATCACCGCGGCGCGCATCGGCGAGATCCTCGATTACGGCCGGCCGATGCGCTATCAATTCGACTTCGTCGCGCCCGGCTACGCGGCGGTCACCGATTCCTCCGTCGATCTGGCACTGCCCTCCGCGCGCTTCCTGAAGGGCGGGCAGCGCTTCGCGCGGATCGTGGATGTGCCCGAGGTGAAGGAACGCAAACACCCCGCGCTCTTCTGGTCGGCCGTGCAGACGGACATCGAGGAGACGCTCGAGCTGCCGGGCGGTTACCGCTTCGCGAACCTTCCGCCCGCGCAGGAAATCGACCGCTTGCCCGCGTCCTATGAGGCGAGTGTGAGCGCGAGCGCATCGCAGCTGCGCGCGTCGCAAAGCCTCATCCTCAAGAAGCGCACGCTGCCCGCGGAAGAATGGGCGGCGTTGGCCGAAGTCGCCGACTCGCTGCACAGCTTCGCGGGTGCGCGACTGCACGGCGAGCGATGAGCGACTGCCATCAAGTGAAGCGACCGGCCAACCAGCGAGGAGCGACTGCCAGGAAGCGAGAAGCGATCGCCACAAAGGGAGGAGCCGCACAGGAATGAAATCGATGCCCGCCTTCACTTGCATGTTGATCGCCGCGTCCCTTTGCCCGTTTCTGTCGGCCGGCCTGGCGACACCCGCGCTCGCCGCCCCTGCATGGCATGCCGACAGCCTCGGCTTCTCCACGGCGATTCCTGCCGCGCTCCAGAACGAGGACGCGGTCGTCCTCTTTGCGGGCGATTATTTCATCCTCCACGATGACGGGCGCATCGACCGGGGCGAGCATCGCGTCATCCGCCTCGCGAGCGATCACGCCATCGGGCGCTTCGGCGATCCGCGCGTTCTGTACGACTCCCTGCGCCAGGAATTGATCGTGCACACCTGCCGCACGATCACGCCCGACGGGCGCACGGTCGATCTCCGCCCGCATGCCGTCAATCCCGTCACCGCCGACGGCGTCTCCTTCTGCGCCGACGATCTCGACTGGCAGGAAGCGGTGATCACGCATCTGGGCCTCGAGCGCGGATGCACCGTCGAGCTGGATGTCGAGATCCGCGACCGGTACCCGTACGCGTCCTGGCTGGAGGGGATCGTTCCGCTTGCGATGGACTATCCCGTCCTGCAACGCACGATCAGCGTCAAATGCCCGGCGGGCGTTCGCTTGCGCGCGGCTGTCGAAAACGGCGAGGCGCAAGCGACCGCGGTCGAGGGCGCGGGCGATGGCGCCGAGGGGCCGGCCCGCATCCATGTGTGGCAGGCGCGCGATATCCCAGCCATGCGCGAAAGCGACGACGGCTGCAACGGCTGCCTCACGCGTCCGCGTCTGCTCTTCAGCACCTGCGCAAGTTGGGACGCGCTCGCCGAGCGCGCGGAGAACGATTTCCGTGCCGCGGCCGCAAGCTCGGATTCCTCGCTGACCGCGTGGGTGGAGAAGATGCTCCGCAAGCCGGATGTGCTCACGATGCGCGACCGTGCCCGCGCCGTCGTCGATCTCACTTCGCACTTCGTTCGCGGGACATCGGGGGCCGCGTTCGAACGCTATCGCGCACCGCGTCCCGCCGAGCGGACCTTCGCCACTTCCTGCGGCACCGTGTTCGACCGCGCCGCGCTCGCGCTCGCATTGCTCGAGCAGGCGGGCATTCCCGCGCGCCTCGCGTTGTGCCCCGCCGCTCCGGAACCCGCGCGGGAGATCCCGATGTTCGCGCAATTCGCGCGCGTCTATCTCGAGCCTGATTTCGGCTCGAGCGAACGGCCGCCGCTTCTCGATCCGTTGTCGCCCGATCCTCTGGAATGCCCGCTAGACTGGCACGACCGCCCCCTGCTCTTCGTCAGCGATGCGCGCGATGCGGGCAAGAGCGATGCGGAGGCGGCGGCTTCCTTCTCCGATGGGTTGACCTCGATGCCCTACCATCGCGTGCGGGCCGGCGAATGGAGCACGCCTTCTTCCGCGGAGGGCGTGCATGGCGACGCGACGGTCATGGTGTCGCTGCATCCAGAGGACAAGGACGCGCTGACCGGAGTTGTCGATCTCTCGATCAGCGGGATCCTCTGCCCTTCCGGGCGGCCGGGAGATGTGAGCGAGCTCGCCTCGAGCTATGCGAACCGGATTCTTCCGGGAGCGACCGTGACTTCCTGTGAAACGCAAGAGATCGGACCGAGTGCCGCAAGCATCCGCTTCGCATTTCGGGTGGACAAGCTGCCGCGCGACACCGACGGCCGCACGCGTCTCCTGTTGCCCGACGGCCCCGAGAGCGTGACGAACATGCTCGCCCCATTCCGGCTCCAACGGTCTGAGCGCACGACCGCGTTGTGCCTCCCGGGCCGCATTCACGAAACGATTTCCTATCGCGTCGTTCTGCCCGACGGATGTTCCCTCGAGTACTGCCCCGCCTCCATGAATGTCGCCAACGCAGCGGGCTCGTTCACGATGACGGCCGATGCTCCGCTTGTCCCCCGTGAGCCGAACTCCTCCGGCGCTTCAGGCGCACAGCGATGCGTGACCATCCTGCGTGAGCTGACTCTCGCGGGCGAGCGCTTCGATCCGCCCGCGTATCCCGCGCTTCGGCAACTGATGCGCGCCTACGCGCAGGAGACGGGACGGCTCGTGATCTTGGGAAAGGAAGAAGCAAAAGCCCGCATGTGAGGGGGAATCCCGGACCGCCATTCGCCTCTCGTGCGCACCGGTTCGCCGGCGGGCACGAAGGCCACCGTGATCCTTGCTGAGCCCGCCCGCTACTCCTCGATCTCGGTCTCCGGCACCGACAGCGCCGCCTTGCGCGACAGTTGAAGCTTCCCGTCGCGATTGACCCCGAGCACTTTCACGGCCATCTCATCGCCCATCGCCGGCCGCGCGTCGTCGTTGTCGAATTCCGCCCGGGGCACGAGCCCTTCGATGCCGTGAAAGAGCTCCACGAAGACGCCGAAGTCCATCACTCCGGAGACCCGGCCGAGATAGAAGCGTCCCGCGTGCGGCTCGCCGGTGAAGTGACGCACCTGTCGCGCCGCTTCCTGGATCGCCGCCCGCGTCTTGCCGCAGATCAGCACGCGGCCCGCATCGTCGACGTCGATCTGCACGCCCGTGCCCTGCTGGATCCCTTGAATGTGCCGCCCGCCCGGGCCGATCAGATCGCGCACGCGAGCGGGGCGGATGCGGCGCAGCAGCACCTGCGGAGCGCGCGGCGAAATCGTCTCGCGCGTGCGCGGGCAAATGGCCGCCATGCGCTCGAGAATGTGCATGCGCCCGGCGCACGCCTGCTCGAGCGCTTCGGCGAGGATCTCGCGCGGAAGGCTGCCGATCTTGTTGTCGAGTTGCAGCGCGGTCACGCCTTCGCGAGTCCCCGCCACCTTGAAGTCCATGTCGCCCAGATGATCTTCATCGCCCAGGATGTCGGAGAGGATCACGCGGCGCTCTCCCTCGGCGATGAGCCCCATCGCGATTCCCGCGACCGGACTGCGCAAGGCGACGCCCGCGTCCATCAAGGCCAGCGTGCCGCCGCACACGGTCGCCATGGAAGACGAGCCGTTCGACGAAGTGATTTCCGATTCGATCCGAATCGTATACGGGAAGTCCTCCCCCGCCGGCAGAATGGGCTCGAGCGCCATTCGCGCGAGATTCCCGTGCCCCACTTCCCGGCGGCCGGGCCCACGCAGCGGCCGAACTTCGCCCACCGAGTAGGGCGGGAAGTTGTAATGCAGAAGGAAGCGCTCGTGATGCACGCCCGCGGCGTCCTCAACGAGCTGCTCGTCCTGCCGGCGTCCGAGCGTGCAGGTGACGAGCGCCTGCGTCTCGCCGCGCGTGAACAGGCTCGAGCCATGCGCGGCGGGCAGAAAATCGACCTCTCCGGAAATGGGACGGATGTCCGCCGGCCCGCGTCCATCCAGCCTTCGACCCTGCAACGCGCGCGTACGGATCTCGCGCTGCAGGATTTTCTCCGCGGCTTCCCGGGCGATCTTCTCCCCTGCTTCGGACGCGATGCCCTCGTTCTCGTTGTCTTCGGCGTCGCGCTCCACTTGCCACGCGCGCACCGCCT
Organism: uncultured bacterium; assembly: GCA_964482205.1. GTDB lineage: Bacteria > Eisenbacteria > RBG-16-71-46 > CAIMUX01 > WJJG01 > JAZDGX01. The sequence goes on from CAYZWI010000011.1 coordinate 103,827, forward strand.
CCTCGATCATCTCATTCATACTCAAGTGCCGCGTGATCTTGTCCTCTGCCGTGTACAAGTGATCGAATCGCGAACCGAGGGACGCTTCCAGGATCTCCATCATGCCGGGGATCGCGACCGGCTCGCGCAACGTGCGCTTGTGAGCGCCCGCCTCGCTGCGCATGCGCTCCTGAAGCGCGAGAATCCCCTCCGCGCCCGTCTGCGCCGCCTCCAATGCGCGCAGCACATCCGCTTCAGGCGTCTCGCAGGCGCGCCCTTCCACCATGATCAATCCCGCGCGCCCGACGGACACGAGCAGATCGAGCGTGGCCGCCTTTCGCTCCGAAACGCTGGGAAAGAGCCGGATCGCTCCGTCCACGATCGCCACTCGCATGCCGGCCACGGGACCATTCCACGGAAGATCGGAGATGTGCACCGCCATCGATGCCGCGGTGATCGCAAGGGCCTGGGGATCGCCTTCCTCGTCATAGCTGTGCAGCGTCGCCATCACTTGCGTCTCGCCGCGAAACTCGTGCGGAAAGAGCGGGCGCAAGCTGCGATCGATGAGCCGCGAGGTCAGGATCTCGCCGGTGCCCGAACGCGTCTCGCGGCGAAAGAAGCTTCCCGGAATACGGCCCGAGCCCGCAAGCCGTTCGCGATACTCGACGGTGAGAGGGAAGAAGTCGCGGCCCGCCGAACCATCGCCCGCCCCCACGGCCGTCACGAGCAGGACTTCCCTCCCTGATCTCACGAGCGCGGAGCCGTCCGCCTGCGCGCCGAGCATTCCGATCTCGACCTTCACCTCGCGCTCGCCCAGTTTCAGGATCCCGCTCCATCGCGGTCTCGCGCTCATGGCTTCTCCTTCAGGTACGGCCGACCATTCCATGATTCTGGCTCATGCCGGTACGGGCCGATCAGCTTCGCAAGCCGGCCTTCGCAATCGCGCCTTCCGGTATTAGGCCATTCCCGCCCGCCCCACAAGCGGAGCCGCTTGGAATGCGGGTTTCGCGGGCCTCCAGGGGCCCTTGCGGCGGCCTGCTTCCCGGTTGACCCGTTCCCCTGCGGTCGGCTACTCTTTCCGTCTTGTTTTCTGCGTGCCGAACCGTCGGCCAAGTGCAGGCAGCGACTGGCGCCATCGTGCGATCGGTTCGCGCGTCCCCGCGCACGCTTCCGATTTCGACACGGCCGGGCGGCAAAGGCCGGGCGCGAATTCTCGCAACCGGTTGCGCCCGGCCCATGCGTCGAATACCGCCCGGCGCGCGGACCGCCAGGGACCAGGAACCTTTGAGGAGGCTTGTCACATGAGCGAAGTCAAAACCGGAGATGTCTACCCGCCCAAGCCGGAATTCAGCGCGAAGGCCTGGGTCAAGAGCCTGGATCAGTACCGCACGATGTACGAGCGCTCCATCAAGGACCCGGAGGGATTCTGGGGCGAGGTCGCCCAGGAGTACCATTGGGAGAAGAAGTGGGACCGGGTTCTTCGCTGGGACTTCGACAAGGACATTCGCATCGAATGGTTCAAGGGCGGTAAGACGAACCTGTGCTACAACGCCCTCGACCGTCACCTCGCCACGCGCGGCGGCCGGGTCGCCTACTTCTGGGAAGGCAACAACCCGGGCGACGATCGCACGATCACCTACAAGGAATTGCACGCGGAAGTCTGCAAGTTCGCGAATGTCCTCAAGGCCAAGGGCGTCAAGAAGGGCGACCGCGTTTCCATCTACATGCCGATGGTGCTCGAGCTGCCCATCGCGATGCTCGCCTGCGCGCGCATCGGCGCGGTGCATTCGATCGTCTTCGGCGGCTTCAGCGCCGACTCGCTCGCTGACCGCATTCTCGATTCGCAGTGCCGCTTCCTGATCACGACCAACGCGGTGTATCGCGGCGCGAAGGCCGTGCCCTTGAAGGACAATGCCGACCGGGCGATGCAGATCGCGGCGAGCAAGGGCGTCACGGTGGAGAACTGCATCGTGACCAATCGCGTCGACAGCGTGAAGGTCCCCATGCAGGCCGGCCGCGACAGTTGGTGGCACGAGGAGATGGCCAAGGCGTCGGCCGACTGCCCGGTCGAGTGGGTGGACGCCGAGGATCCGCTCTTCGTCCTCTACACTTCGGGATCCACCGGCAAGCCGAAGGGCGTGTTGCACACGACCGCCGGCTACATGATCTATGTCACGCACAGCTTCAAGTACATCTTCGATTATCACGACGACGACATCTTCTGGTGCACGGCCGACATCGGCTGGGTCACCGGGCACTCCTACATCGTCTACGGCCCGCTGTGCGCCGGCGCGACCTCGGTCATGTTCGAAGGCATCCCCACCTATCCCGATGCCGGGCGCTTCTGGGATGTGGTCGACAAGTACAAGGTCACGATCTTCTACACCGCTCCCACCGCCATCCGCGCGATCGCCGCGCAGGGCAACGAGCACGTGCAGAAGCGCAGCCGCAAGTCGCTGCGCCTGCTCGGCAGCGTCGGCGAGCCGATCAACCCCGAGGCCTGGCGCTGGTACTATGAGATCGTCGGCGACAAGCGTTGCCCGATCGTCGACACCTGGTGGCAGACGGAGACGGGCGGCATCCTGATCACGCCGCTTCCGGGATCGCACCCGCTGAAGCCCGGCTCGGCCACGCTGCCTTACTTTGGTTGCGAGCCGGTCGTCGTGAACGACCAGGGCAAGGTGCTCGAAGGGCCGTGCGCAGGCATTCTCACGATCAAGTCTCCCTGGCCCGGCATGATGCGCACGGTCTACGGACAGCATCGACGCTTCAAGGAGACCTACTTCAGCGCCTTCCCCGGCCTGTACTTCACCGGCGACGGCTGCAAGCGCGACGAGGACGGCTACTACTGGATCACCGGACGCGTGGACGACGTCATCAATGTCTCCGGACATCGCATGGGCACCGCCGAAGTCGAGAGCGCGCTCGTCTCGCATCCCAAGGTGGCCGAGGCAGCCGTGGTCGGCTTCCCCCACCCGATCAAGGGCGAGGGGATCTACGCGTATGTGACCCTGAATGTCGGCGAGGCGTACACCGACGAACTCAAGAAGGAACTCCAGGCGCACGTGCGCAAGGAGATCGGCCCCATCGCCGCTCCCGATGTGATCCACTGGGCGCCCGGCCTGCCGAAGACCCGCTCGGGCAAGATCATGCGCCGCATCCTGCGCAAGATCGCTTCGGGCGAGTTCAAGGAGATCGGCGACACGACCACGCTCGCCGATCCTTCCGTGGTCGACAAGCTGGTCGATCTGAAGGACAAGTAATCGGCCGCGTCAGGCCGATCGAGGCGCGGATGAGATGACCGAGAAGGAGAGGGCGGCCCCTACGGCCCTCTCCTTCTCTTTTTTTGGAATGCGCATGCTCCACGGCTTGGCGGGCCACGGGGCGCACGGCTCAGCGGCGGCGCGAGCGCGGTGATACGCACGCGAGGAGGAACGGTGATGGAGCGCGAGGTATCGGCTTCGGGAAACGCCAAGGTCATGAATCGCTGGCTGGTGGTCGTCGGCGCCCTGCTGATCCAGGTCAGTCTCGGTGCGATCTACATCTACAGCGTGTTCAAGCCGGGATTGAAGGGCGTCTTTCCGCAGTGGAGCGCAACCGATCTCGCCTTGCCTTCCCAGTTGGTTCTCGCCTTCTTCGCGCTCTCGATGATCTTCTTCGGCCGCGTGCAGGACAAGATCGGCCCGCGCACGGTCGCCACGCTGGGCGGAATCATCCTCGGCGCGGGGCTCATCTTCGCGCGCTTCGCCTCGAGTCTCTTCACCTTCGTCCTCGGCTTCAGCATTCTCGGCGGCATCGGCATCGGCGCCGCCTATGTGTGCCCCATCGCCACCTGCGTGAAATGGTTCCCCGACAAGCGCGGCCTCATCACCGGCCTCGCGGTCGCGGGCTTCGGCGCGGGCGGCCTCGTCTTCACCCCCGTGGCGAAATCGCTCATCGCCTCTCAAGGGGTGATGAGTACCTTCATGTATCTGGGCATCATCTTCTTCATCGCCGTCGTGATCGGCGCGCAACTCATGCGCAATCCTCCCGCCGGATGGAAGCCGGCCCACTGGAATCCGCCGGCGCCCGCTGCCGGAGCGAGCGCGGTGCGCACCGACTTCACCTGGCAACAGATGCTCGCGACCCCGCAGTTCTGGCTCCTGTGGCTCACCTATTTTGCGGGCTGCACGGCCGGCCTGATGGTCATCATGAACACGACCAATGTGTGGCAGTCCTTCCCGCTGCTTGAAGTGGCCCGTACGACCGCGGTGGTTCCCAAGTCGACCTACGACGGCATCGTTTCCGCGGGTGCGACCGCGGTCATCGTGGTCGCGATCCTGAACGCGGCGGGGCGCATCATTTGGGGACGCATCTCCGACTCGATCGGCCGCAAGAAGACGCTGCTCATCATGTTCTGCGCGGCCGCGGTGGCGATGTTCGCGTTGAACTGGCTCTCGAAGTATCCGCTCTACCTGATGGGCGTCGGCGCGGTCGGCTTCACCTTCGGCGGCTTCCTCGCGCTCTTTCCCGCGGTCACGGCCGATTACTTCGGCACGCGCAATGTCGGCGCCAACTACGGCTGGATGTTCTCGGCCTACGGCGCGGGCGGGCTCTTCGGCCCGTGGCTCGCGCCCAAGTTGATGACCGTCGCGCAGAAGGTGTGCTACGAGGGCGTCGACAAGGCGGGCCAGCTCGTCCAGCAATACTGCGACGCGGGCAGCTATCTACGCGCCTTCGTGATCTCCGGCGTGCTCTGCCTCCTGGCGGCGGGAGTGATCCTGCTGGTCAAGCCGATGCGGAAGGTGGAGGGCTGAGGGATATCGATACGCCGGACGGACGGGACCTATGTGAGTCGTCTACTATGACGCCGCAACCAGCCGGCCAGAGAGGCTTCCGCCACCAAGCCGGCCGACAGCCGGACCATTAGGGTTACAACTTCCGCTTCCGTCACCTCGAGCTCGTAGCCGTTGAGTTCCAGGAACACGACCATCACTAGAAATGCGACTCGCTTGTTTCCATCTCGAAAGGGATGATTGCGCGCCAATCCGAATCCATAGCATGCCGCCAGTCTGGCTACATCCACCCGGCGGCCATACGCCAAACGTTGCTTGGGGCGTGCGAGCGCCGATTCCAACGCGTTTTCATCGCGAACGCCGGGCAAGCCTCCATGCGCCCGCAGCGTGTCCGCGTGCACCGCATCCACCACGACCCGATCCACCCAAATCGGCTCTCGGCGTTTCATGCACTACTTCGCCAATTCGCGCAACGCGTTGCGATACTTGCGAGCCGCCTTGGCGGCAATCGCCAGAGCTCGCTCGGTCGTCGGATCGTACGGTGTCAACAAGATCCCGCGATCCGTCTCGACCGCGAGAACCTGATCTCCAACCGTCAAGTGCAGGCGCTCCGCCATGTCCTTCGGCAGCGTTGCACCTATCGATCCGCCAACCCGCCTCAGAAGGACTTTTCGAGTCATGGTTCCTCCCCTTCTGCCCCAACGCGACCCGACCAACGTAGCATTTTCGTGCTACTTCCCGCAAGCCTCAACCCTGCCTCGTCCAACAACACCGTTCACTCGAGTGGAGGAGGCGAATGGCCATCAAAGCAGTGTGATCCTCCTACTGCAGCGTCCAGGTATTCCGTAGCCCACTGTCCGGAACTTGCTGGAAGTACCGCAAACCGGCCAATTCCCAAACAGAGAGATGTGGCGACCAGATTGCTGCGCTAGAATTGCAGCCGCGGTCGTCACGGGATTCGCCCGAAGTCGCATCGTTCTTGTGAACAATCGCGTGCGGCACGCGAACGCGGAGTATCGCTCCCTTTCAAAGGAGCCTCGAGGGAACCATGATCCCACTCAAGATCCAATGCCAGGGGCGCCCTATTCGCAATCTCTTCCAGGAAGCGAACGCCGGGCCCGCCGCGAATCCGGCGCAGACGCGCGGCACCGCGCTCCTCCTTCCCGGCGCCTACTACTCTTCGCAAGCGCCGGGCATGCACTTTCTGCGAGAGACGCTGCTGCGCGCCGGCTTCGACACGCTCGCGATCGATTACCACTACTTCCTCGCGGGCGAGCCCTATTCGGAGGCGAGCCGGACGCAAGCGCTGGCCGAGGCCGAGGCGGCGTATCTTCATCTCGTCGGTCGCGCGGATTCCTCTCGCGATCGCAGCCCGCGCAGCGAGCGGTTCCTGATCGCGGGAAAATCCCTGGGCAGCATTCTCGCGATCCGGCTCGCCCTCGAACACCGCGCGTCCAAGGAGACCGATCTGGTGCTGCTTACGCCGGTCGAGGCGCGCATCGCAGCACTGTTCGCGCGGTTTTCGTCGCCTGCCGATGCGCGCACGCGTCCTTGGCGGCTCTTCGCCGTCCGCTGCGCTCCCGACGAGGCGCGTGACGAGGCCGCGTGGAAAACCGTTGTGCCCGCGTTTCGCGGGGTCACGGAAGTTTCGCTCGAACGCACCACACATGGCATGGATTCGCTCGACGGGCCCGCCGCATCGCTCCACGGCCTCGCCCGCATGTGCACGGACCTGGAGCGCTGGCTTTCCCTTCCATGAACGCCTTCGGCTCTTTCCAGCCTTCGGCATCGGCACGCCCGCCCAACGGCGCCGGTTCTCTTAGGCGTTTTCTTTGGCCCAGCGCAAATCTCCCGCGCGCCGTCATCGCCGTGGGCCTCGTCAGCTTTCTCACCGATTTCTCGAGCGAGATGATCTATCCGCTGCTTCCCGCCTTCTTGACGGCGGTGCTCGGAGCGGGCGTGGTCGCCATCGGCTTGATCGAAGGCGTCGCCGAATCGACCGCCTCTTTGTTGAAACTCGTTTCCGGGTACTGGACCGATCGCGTTCGCAGGAGGAAGCCCTTTCTGCTGGCCGGTTACGGCCTCTCCGGGCTCGCGCGTCCGCTCATCGGTCTCGCCCTCTCCTGGCCGTTCGTGCTCGCGCTCCGTTTTCTCGACCGCGTGGGCAAAGGACTGCGCACTTCGCCGCGCGACGCGCTCATCGCCGATGTGACCGACCCGCGTCAACGGGGCGCGGCCTACGGGCTTCATCGCGCCATGGATCATGCGGGAGCCGTCGCGGGCCCGCTCGCCGCGGCCGGACTGCTCCTCATTCCCGGTATGACTCTCCCCCACATCTTCTTCCTGGCCGCCATTCCCGCCGCGCTCGTCATCATCGTGATCCTTGCCTTCGTGCATGAGCCCCGAGCGCGCACGGCGAAGCCCGCGCCCACCGCGCCTTCGTCCTCGGGCACGCCTCCGGGTCGCGGCATTCCACCCGAGATGCCATTGCCCCATTCGCCGGTTGAGAAAGACTCCCGGCGCGAGATCGGCGCGCTGCTCTTCGCGGTGCTTCTCTTCACGCTCGGCAATTCGACCGACGCCTTCCTCCTTCTTCGTCTGGGCGAGGCGGGCCACTCCTCTTCTTCCATCGCGCTCCTCTGGGCCTTTCACAATCTCGTGCGCATGGTCTCGGCCTACTTCGGAGGCGCGTTGTCGGATCGCGCCGGCCGCCGCACGCTCGTTCTCTCCGGATGGGCCTTCTACGCGCTCGTCTATCTTGCGTTCGGCTGGATTCACTCGCCGACCGCCCTTATCCCCGTGTTTCTTGCCTACGGCATCTTCTTTGGTTTGAGCGAGCCGGCGGAGAAGGCGTGGATCGCGGATCTGTCTCCTTCCACGCATCGCGGGCGGCTATTCGGCTTCTACAACCTCGCTGTCGGGCTGGGCGCATTGCCGGCGAGTTTGCTCTTCGGGTGGATCTGGAAATCGTACGGATCGACTGCGGCATTCACGATGGGAGCGGGTTTCGCGGCATTGTCGAGCGTGCTTCTCGTCGTGGGGACGAAAGGGCAAATGACGCGGGCGAAGAGATGACGACGGCGGCGAATTCGTGCAGGCGCCGCGATGATGACGCACAGCAAGTCCGTGCAGGCCGCGAGATGGCGATGGAGCAGATTCTGGCGGCGAATGCCTACTTCCCGCCCGGTTCTTCCACGTTCTCGATCCAACCGCGGCCGAGCGCGCGCTCCCCGTCGTAGAAGACCGCCGCCTGCCCCGGCGCGATCGCGCGCATCGGTTCGCGCAAAAGCACGCGCACGCAATCGTGACCGCCTGCGCGCCTTTCTGCGCACGCATTCGTGCCATGCCGCTCGTCCATCTCCACCCGGCAGGGAACCGTTGCGGCGCGGTAGCGCGCCTGCACCAGGCAATCGATCGATGCGCGAGGCGGATCATCGATCCACGCCACATCGGCAACGGTGAAGATGGTCGAGTAGAGACGCGCTTCATCGGAAGTCACGCGCACTTCTCCCGTGGCTTCATCGATGCGCTCCACCCACACGCGCCCTGAAGTCTCGACGGCCAGCCCGCGCCGCTGGCCGATCGTGAAGTGATGAATCCCTTCGTGCATTCCCAACGATTGGCCTTCGTCCGCGATCATTTCTCCGCGTCTCGCTTCGCCATGAAAGCGAATGCGCAGCGCTTCCGCGAACGACTGGCCTTCCGGCACGAGGCAGGCATCCTGGCTCTCGGGCGCATCCGCTCCCGGAAGGCCCATGGCCGAGGCCTTCACGCGCACTTCGGGCTTGGTCCAGGAGCCGAGGGGGAAGATCACGGCGCGAAGTTGCTCGGCGCTCAATCCCGCCAGGAAGTAGCTTTGGTCCTTGGCGCGATCGCGGCCGCGAATCAGCGCGGGCAGCGCGTGGCCGTCGAGCTCCACGCGCGCGTAATGGCCCGTCGCGATCTTCGCGCAACCGAGCGTGCGCGCGAAGGCGAGGAGCATCCCGAACTTCACGCGCTCGTTGCAGAGAAAGCAGGGGCTCGGCGTGCGCCCGCGCGCGTATTCCTCCCAGGCCGGACGCAGCACGCGTTCCTCGAACTCGCTTGCGCACGGAAGCACGTAGTGAGGGATGCCGAAGTGACCCGCCACCGCGCGCGCGCGCGTCTGCGCATCCCATCCGCAACAGGAGCGCGCGCGGCCGGGCATCGTCTCGCACGACTGAAGCTGCAGCGTGACTCCGATGACCTCGTGGCCCGCTTCGAGGAGCAGCGCGGCGGCCACACTGCTGTCAACGCCGCCGCTCATCGCCACGACCACTGGTCCGCGCGTGTCACTCTTGCTTGACATGTCAGCTTCCGAGCCCATCCGGTTCGTGCCCCGCGCCGTTCTCCCGCTCTTCCGCCGACAAGGACGCGTTCATCGATCCCGTGCGATAGCCTTCGAGGTCGAGCGTCGCATACAAGAAACCTTGCTCACGGCACGCGGCCGCGATCGCATCGCACACGCCTGTGTCGAGCGCCGCCGCCATTTCCTCAGCCCCGATCTCCACCCGCGCGAGCGGGCCGTGGTCGCGCACGCGCACAACGCGAAAGCCGAGCGCACGAATGGCCGTCTCGGCGGCCGCGATGCGGGCGAGACGCTGCGGATCGATCTCCTCGCCATACGGAATGCGCGAAGCCAGGCAGGCGCACGCGGGATCGTTCCAGTTCGGCAGCCCGCGCTCGCGGGCCAGGCGGCGGATCGCATCCTTGGAGAGATGCAGCTCGGCGAGCGGCGAGCGCACCCCCAGTTCGCGCGCGGCTCGCGATCCCGGACGATAGTCCTGGCGATCGTCCGCGTTCTCGCCGTCGATCACGAAGGCCAATCCTTCGCGCTCGGCGAGCGCGCAAAACTCGGCGAACAGCGCGCGCTTGCAGTGATAGCAACGCTCGGGCGGATTCGCGCGAAACGCGGGGTCGTCGAATTCGGCGGTCTCGATGATTCGATGCCGCGCGCCCAGGCGAGCCGCAAGATCGACCGCCCGCGCCCGCTCGTCCTCAGAATAGGTCGGAGACGAAGCGGTCACCGCGAGAACATTCTCTCCCAACGCATCGCGCGCCGCCGCCAGCAAGAGCGTGCTGTCCACGCCGCCTGAGAAGGCGACCAACACGCTCTTCATCTCGCCCAGCAAAGCGGTCAAGCGATCGTGCGACGGATCCATCGGTTGCCCAGGCCCTCCATGATTCAGCGCCGGAACTGCCGTGCGCCCGAAGCTGTTCTGCCCTTCCGAGAACGATCCGGATCCGGGGAAGATCCACGAGCCGGCGACCATTAATAATACCGATGCCCGGCGAATGGTACCGGCGCCCGGTGTGCAAGCGAATCCATGCCCTGCAATGATACCGGCGCCGGGCACGCGAGCGCATCCTACCCCACGCAAAACCGACACGACAATTTCCGGGCAGGCAGACACTTGGCGGCGCAGGACCGGGAAAGGGCATGGCCGAGCCGGACAGGTCCTTCTCCCCGGCGCTATTCCTCTTGCGCAGACACGCGGAAATGGATCACTCTCTTCCGATTAAGGCCACGGCTTGGCTGGCGCGCGGCCGGTCGGGGATGTCTCAAACGGCAGTCCGCCCGTCCGATACTTGCAGCCGAAGGGGTCGAGTCCCACTCGGGAGGTGCGACGGAATAGCGATGAGTCTCAAGGGTCCGCATCCTGCGGGTTGGCTGAGGCGCAGGGTGATCGGACTGGTTCTCCTCGTTCTCATCGGCGCAGGGATCTGGTGGGAAGCGCGCTCCTCAGCGCTGCAATCCCTGCTCTTCACATGGGTCGCTTCCCGGCTCGACTTCCGCCCCGCGCCCGGAGCGAGCGACAGCATTCGCTTTCCGGAAGCGGGGCCGTTCGACTTGCGCCACGGCTTCACCATGCTTCCCAAAGTCGGGCCCTCGCTGGAAGAGCGAGGCTTCGTCATCTCCTCGCAGGCGCGCTGGTCGCCCTGGCTGCTGCGCACGGTCGACTTCGGCTGCTATCCGGTGTATCCGAAGAAGGCGCGCTCGGGCCTCACCCTGCTCGACCGGCAGAACCAGCCGCTCTACGCGGCCGCGTACCCGCAGCGCGTCTATCCCGATTTCGAATCCATCCCCCCGCTGATCGTCCAGACGCTGCTCTTCATCGAGAACCGCGAATTGCTCGAGAGCGAACATCGCTATCGCAATCCCGCCCTCGAATGGGACCGCCTGGCCAAGGCGATGGGCGAGCTGGCCTTGACCACCTTGCATGTGAGCGACGATCAAAGCGGCGGGAGCACGCTCGCCACCCAGCTCGAGAAGTTCCTGCACTCGCCCGGAGGCTTCACCGCCTCGCCGCGCGAAAAGGCGAAGCAGATTCTCTCGGCCAGCTTGCGCGCGTACTCGCAGGGCCGGGAGACGATGGATGCGCGCCGGCAAATCGTGCTCGATTACATCAACGCCGTCCCGCTCTCCGCGATTCCCCGCTACGGGGAAGTGATCGGGCTTGGGGACGGATTGTGGGCCTGGTTCAACGAAGACTTCGATCGTGTGAATCAGTTGGTGGGCGGCATCGACGAGCGCAATGCCGGCGATCCGGAACGCGCTGAGGCCTACAAGAAAGTGGTCGGGCTGCTGGTCGCGCACCGCCGGCCGTACACCTATCTCTCGACCAATCCCGATCTGCTCGAAGGGGAAACGAACAGCTACCTGCGCATCATGGCGCGCGAAGGCATGATCCCCGAGGGGCTCAGCGCGCGCGCGGTGCGCATCCCGCTCGTCTTCCGGCGCGCTCCCGCGACGCTGCCCCGGCCGTCGTACATCGCGCAGAAGGCGACCAACGCGGTGCGCACGCAGCTGCTCTCGCTGCTGCAGCTCGATCAGCTGTACGACCTCGATCGCATCGATCTGACCGCGGGAACGACTCTCGATGCGGCCACCCAACGGCGTTTGACCGATGTCATCGGCCGCATGGACGAGCGCGCCGTGATCGATTCCCTGCACTTGTGGGGCAAGCATCTGCTCGGGGCGGGCGACATCAGCAAGGTGATCTACTCGCTCACCCTGTACGAGGCGACCCCGCGCGGCAATCTCCTGCGCCTGCAGGTCGAGAACTACGACCAGCCCCTCGACATCAGCCTGGGGGCCAAGCTCGATCTCGGCTCGTCGGCCAAGCTGCGCACGCTCGCCAATTACCTCGAGATCGTCGCCGATCTGCATCGCGATCACGCCGGTCGCACGCGGGCGGAATTGAAGCACGCCGAGGGACAGGCGGAAGATCCCATCCGCCGCTGGGCGCTGGGATACATGGCGACCGCTTCCGATACGACCTTGGCGGCGATGCTCAAGGGAGCGCTCAACCGGCGCTACTCCTCCACTCCCGAGCCTTTCTTCACCGGCGGCGGCCTGCACTATTTCCAGAATTTCGAGCCCGACGATACCGGCAAGATCCTGACGGTGCAGGAAGGGCTTCGCCACTCGGTCAATCTCGTCTTCATCCGGTTGATGCGCGACATCGTTCGTTACTATCAGCAGGAATTGCCCGGCAACAGTCCGCAGCTCTTCGACGAGCAGGACGACCCGCACCGGAAGGAGTATCTCGCCCGCTTCGCCGACAAGGAGGCGAGCCAGTACCTCTCGAAGTTCTACAGCAAGTATTCGAAGAAGACGCCCGCCGAAGCGGTGGAAATGCTCGCGAAGCGCAGCCCCAGCGTGAAGCGCCTGTCGACGCTCTTCCGCTCGGTCCACCCTCAGGCGAGCGCCGAAGAGCTCGGTCGCTTCCTCACTGCGCACGCCTCGCCGGAGGCGATGGAAGATGTCGCCGTGGAAGAGCTCTACGAGGCGTACGGGCCCGACGCATACGATTTGCAGGATCGCGCCTACATCCTGCGCATCGATCCGATGGAGCTCTGGCTGGTGGCCTATCTGCAGGACCACCCCCAACCTTCCTGGAAGGAGACGCTCGAAGCGAGCGCGACCGCCCGGCAGGAAGCCTATCGCTGGCTGTTCACTTCCAGCAGCAAGTCGAAACAGAACAGGCGCATTCGCATGATGATCGAAGAGGACGCGTTCGATCTCGTGCACCAGGCCTGGCAACGGTTGGGCTATCCCTTCGATTCGTTCGTGCCCTCCTACGCGAGCGCGATCGGCTCGTCCGCCGACCGCCCGGCCGCGCTGGCGGAATTGATGGGCATCATCGTGAACGACGGCTTGCGCTATCCGATGCGACGACTGGAGTACCTCCGCTTCGCCGAGAACACGCCCTTCGAAACCAATTACATCTATGGGCCCGTTGAACCCGAGCGGGTGATGCCCGTCGAAGTGGCGCGCGCGCTGCGGGGGGCGCTCGAAGATGTCGTGGAGCGCGGCACGGCGTCGCGCTGCAAGAATGCCTTCAAGCGTCGCAACGGCACGACGCTGACGGTGGGCGGAAAGACGGGCACGGGAGACAACCGCTACGAGACCTACGGACGCGGCGGCGCGCTCATCGATTCGCGGGTCGTCTCGCGCGCGGCGGTGTTCGTCTTCTTCGTCGGGCCGCGCCACTTCGGCATCCTCACGGCGCTCGTCCCGGGAGGCGAGGCGGCGCGCTACAATTTCACGAGTTCGCTCCCCGTGCATCTGCTCGCTTCGCTCGCGCCGGCCTTGATGCCGCTCATCGAGGAACGGACGCCTTTGGATGAACGCGAAGCGGGCGAGACGCCCGCGCTGGTCGTCCTTCCCGCAGAGGCGGGTGAGTGGGCGGAGACCGGCGAGCGGGCGGAGGTCCGCGAGTGGGCGGCCGCCGGCGAAGGTCAGGCATGGGGCCATGCGCACTAGGATTCGTTTTCTCGGTCCCTTCCTCAGTCCCTTCGGCGCCGCGCTGGCGTTGGTCTGCTTCTTTCTTCCGTGGGGCGAGGTGTCCTGCTTCCCCGTGCACATCACCCGCACCGGAGCGCAAATCGGCGGGCCGCTCTGGCTCGTCTTCGGCGCGGCGATCGCGATTCTCGCCGCAGCGGCGATCTTCCCGTGCCTGCCGTTGCTCGGCCCGCGCATCGGCCGCGTGCGTTGCGTGGCGATGAAGCAGGGCATCATGCTCGTCGCAGCGCTCGTCGGCATCGCCGGACTGATCGCGACCCTGATCCGCCTGGCCGCCGGCTATGGCACGATCCTGGGCCGCATTCGCCCCAGCGATCTGGGAGCGGAAATCGCAATCGGCGGGCCGGGGACGGTGATCGGGATGGTGATCGCGCTGGGCGCGAGCCTGCTGCCGTTTCTCGCGCGCCGGAATTCAACAGCGACGGACTTGCCTGCGCGCATGTCCACGAACGAGGCTTCCGATCCTTCACCGTGCCCGGCGCCTGTTTCGGACTCGGATCGCGCGGATCGCTGGCGCGGCAGAGGAGAACGCAAAGAAACGCGCAGGGAGGCCGCGGAACGCAAGCGCCGTTCGCGCCGCCTGCTCAAGATGGCGGGCGTTCGGGATCGTGCCCGGCGGCGTCCGAAGGACTGAGCCGCGGCCGCTTGGGAAAGACGATCGAGGCGAGCACCGAGAGCGTGAGCGTGCCGATCACCACCCCGAGGGCGATCCCGATCGGAACGTGATAGTAGTGCGAGATGAGCATCTTCACGCCGATGAAGACCAGGATGAAGGCCAGCCCGCGACCGAGGTAGTGGAACATCCGCATCACCCCCGCGAGCGCGAAGAAGATCGAGCGCAGCCCGAGCACCGCGAAGAGATTCGAGGTGTAGGCGAGAAAGGGATGGCGCGTCACCGCGAGCACCGCGGGAATCGAGTCGACGGCGAAGACGATGTCGGTCGTCTCCAGCACGAGCAGCACGAGGAAGAGCGGCGTCATCACGCGCTTGCCATCGATGCGGACGCTGAAATTCCCGCCGTGCAATTCGGAGGTGACGGGCATGACGCGCCGGGCCAGTCGCAAGAAGAGATTCTTCTCGGGATGAATCTCCTTTTCCTTTTCGAACGCCAATTTGACGCCGGTGTACACGAGAAACGCGCCGAAGATGTAGATCGCCCAATGGAAGCGCGCGATCACCGCGGTGCCCACCAGGATGAACGCGGCGCGCATGATGATCGCCCCGAGGATGCCCCAGAAGAGCACCTTGTGCTGGTATTTGGGCGGGATGCGGAAGTAGCCGAAGATCACGAGAAAGACGAACAGGTTGTCGACGCTCAGCGATTCTTCAATCAGGTAGGCGGTGAGGAACTCGAGCGCCGGTCGCGTGCCGAGATCGATGCCGCGGGCGGCCAAGCGGGGATTGAGGAGCCAGAGGGCCACGGCGAAGGTCATCGCCAGTCCGACCCAGAAGGCGGTCCACTTGAGCGCTTCGCGGACTTCGATGACGTGCGCCTTGCGGTGGAAGACCTTGAGGTCCAGCACCAGCATCAAGGCGATGAAGACATTGAAGCCGATCCAGAATGACAACGGGACCTGGTCGGGATGCAAAGGGCTCCTCCGGAATCCGGGGCCGTGCGCCGCATGTCGGCGTGGGAGCCTAGGGCATGGGGGGAGGTGCCGCAATCGGGTAATGCCGGTTGGCGCCCACCCCCTTGACGCCCAAGGCGCGGCGGCGTATCACCAGCGCACAGCTTTTCATGAACCGGCAGGCGTTCCTGCTCGACCCTGAACCTGCTGCGAGGCCTTCGGTATGATCGCTCCCATCGTCCTCGCCTCCATGGCCATTCTCGGCGTGGGCTATTTCACCTACGGCCGTTTCCTCTCGCGACGGCTCGAGCTCGACGACGCGCGTGTGACCCCGGCGGTCGAAGTGAACGACGGCGTCGACTATGTCCCCGCCAAGGCGCAGCTCCTGCTGGGCCAGCACTTCTCCGCCATCGCCGCGGCGGGTCCGATCGTGGGGCCGATCCTGGCCGGCGTCTGGTTCGGCTGGGTGCCTGCCATTTTGTGGATCCTGCTCGGGTCTATCTTCGTCGGCGGCGTGCACGACTTCGCGAGCCTCGTTGCGTCGGTGCGCCATCGCGCCTCTTCGATCGGCGAGGTCGTTCGCGCGCACATGTCGCCCACCTCGCACGCGCTCTTCCTCATCTTCGTCTGGTTCGCGCTCGTCTATGTGATCATCGCCTTCACCGACATCACCGCGCAGACCTTCAAGACCGTCGCGGCCGACAGCGCTCCGGGGCCGGGCGTGGCCGCGGGTTCGATCCTCTATCTCGCCCTGGGCATCTTCATGGGCCTGTTGTTGCGCTTCACGCGTTTGAATCTCGGGCTCGTGACCGCCATCTTCCTGCCGCTGGTGCTCTTCTCCATCTGGGCCGGGACGCAATTGCCCGCCTCGCTGGTCGAGAGCTTCTTGCGCATGCCGGTCAAGTCGTGGGAGGCGCTGCTGCTGGCTTACTGCTTCATCGCTTCGCTGCTTCCGATGTGGATGCTGCTCCAGCCGCGCGGATACCTCGGTGGATGGTTCCTCTATCTCACCATGGCCGTCGCCTTGGTCGGCGCGATCTTCGGCGGCTTCGACATCCGCTATCCCGCGTTCAACATGGATGGGCTGAAGAGCCTGGAGAACGGACGCCTGCTCTTCCCGATCGTCTTCATCACGATCGCGTGCGGGGCCTGCTCGGGATTCCACGGCATCGTGAGCTCGGGCACGACCTCGAAGCAGATCTCGCGCGAATCCGACACGCGCGTGATCGGCTACGGCGCGATGCTGCTCGAAGGCCTGGTCGCCGTGCTCGCCCTCGCCACCGTGATGGCGCTGCCGAAGGGCGATCCCGCCTTGAAGGGCGAGCCGAACTTCATCTTCGCGCAAGGCATCGCCGGCTATCTCGCGCGCATGGGCATCGGCTATCACCTCGCCCTCTCCTTCGCGCTGCTCGCCTTCTCCACCTTCGTCTACGACACGCTCGATGTCTGCACGCGTCTCGCGCGCTACATCGTGCAGGAACTGCTCAACTGGAAATCGCTGCTCGGCGGAGCGGTCGCGACCTTCGTCACCCTCCTCGCTCCCCTCGCGTTTCTGATGGCCACGAAAGAGAAGGGCTACCTCGTCGCCTGGCCGATCTTCGGGACCAGCAATCAGCTTCTCGCCAGCCTGACCCTGCTCGCCATTTCCGTGTGGCTGCTGAAGACGGGGCGTCGCGCGATGTATGCGCTGATTCCGATGGCCTTCATGCTGATCGTCACCTTGATGGCGCTCGTGCTGCAGATCTTCCCCTTCTTGAAGCTCCTTCCCGATTGGCTGGCGGGAAATGCCGTCAAGCCCGACGTCGTCGTCTCCGGCATTTGCGGGATCATCCTGCTCGTGCTGAGCGTCTGGCTGGTGATCGAAGCGGCACGGGTGCTCGCGCGCGCGGGAGCCTTCTCGCGCCTGCGGCGCCAAGGGGCCGAGCCGGTGAAGGCGGGATAGCGCATCTCACGACCGCTCCGCCTGTGGCCGGGGCATTCACCAGGCGCGCGACGCACTGACCGGCAAATTGGCTGCCCCGCATGCTACTCGTCGGGCACCGGCCAAACGAACCTCTGCGTCCTCAGGAAGCTCTCCACCTGCTCCACGCTCTGGCTCGCTTTGCGCTCGACCGCTTCCGCCGTGTTGAAGGCATTGTGCGGCGTGAGGATCGTATCGGGGCGGCTAGCCAAGGCAAGCACCGCCGCCGTCTCGGGATCGTCGCTCGCGCGGCCGGTGCGCATCGCGACGGCGACTTCGCTTTCGTGATCGAAGACATCGAGCCCGGCCGCCGCCAGATGTCCGCGCTCGAGAAGCGCGAGCAAACCGCCCGGCGGAGAAAGCTCGCCGCGCGCCACATTCACGAAGATTGCCCCGCGCGGAGCGCGCAGGAGGCATTCCTCGCTGAAGTACCCGCGATTGCTCTTCGTGAGATTCATCGCCGAGACGACGATGTCCGCCTGCGGCAAGGCCTCCTCGATGGGCGCATAGTCCACGAAGGCATGCTTGCGGACGAGATCGACGCCGATCACGCGCATCCCGAGCCCTTGTCCGATGCGCGCGATCTCGGAGCCGATGTTTCCCACTCCCACGACGACCAGCGTCTTGCCCGCGCATTCGGCGCCGGTCAAGCCGTTGCGATCGAAGCGCGGGAAATTCTCGATCTGGCGGGGAAGCCGCCGCAAGAGCGCCATCCACAAGGTGAGCGCCTGCTCCGCGACCGCGCGGCTGCAATAGATGGGCAGATACCCGCAGGGAAGATCGAACCCGAGCGCACCGCGTTGCCGCAACACATGATCGTATCCCGTGGTTCGGCTGAGAATGCCTGCCACGCTCGCCACCCATTCCGCGGGAATCAGCGATTGCGTCCGCAGGCTGATCAATCTCGCGGGGGGCTCGCGATCGCCTTCTTCCTGAATCGTCTTTCCGGTGAAGGCCGAACGAACTCGCGTGGGCAGGAGAGCGCGCAGTCGCGCCGCCTCTTCTTCGAAGGCCTCGTAGAACTTGACGTCGAGCATGCGCTCTCCCACGGCTGGGATTCTGGTCTTTCTCGGCAGTCGCGCGCCGGCGCTCCCCGGCATTCTCATGCGCGCCTGGCGCCTCGGACGGCCTGCATTCTAGCCGCGCTGCTCTCCGCTTGCCAGCCCGCCATGCGACGGCGCCACCAGCGCCAATCCGGCTTTCCCCCAATCCCCGAATCAGCACATCCGGCCGTCGCATTCCGCTTTCGGAACCTTGATTCTTCCCCTCGGTAGATTTGTCATCCCGGTCGCGAGGCGATGGGGCGCGAGCGGAGCAGAGTGAAGCGCGGACCGTTCGCTGCCACGACCGTGGACATGACCGCGGAGAATTCCTTGCATGGAGGTGCGCGTATGGAGAGGCGGTCCTTTCATACCCCTGGGATGAGCTGCGCGCATTGCGTCTCGACCATCGAGCGCGAATTGAAGGAGCTGCCCGGCGTGCGCGCGGTCGCCGCCGATCTCGCCGGGAAACGCGTGACGGTGGAATGGGAGCCTCCAGCGACCTGGGAGAAGATCAAGGATCTGCTCGCCGAGATTGGATACCCTGTTCTCGGGTGAGCGCGCCTTCCGGATGGTGCGGCCTCGGGTGAGCGCCGCTTCCGGATGGTCCGTCCTCGAGTAGGCGTGTGGCAGCGGCATCGCGAGGGAAGCGCATGGACAAGCGCAAGGTCGAGCTTCCGGTGATCGGCATGACCTGCGCGGCCTGCGTCGCGACCGTCGAGCGCACCCTTCGCAAGAAGACACCCGGCACGCTGGACGCCGAAGTCAATCTCGCCACCGAAACCGCGACCATCGAATACGACGCGGACATCGTAGACCTGCAGGGTCTCGCCGCGGCCGTCGACCGCGCGGGATATCGCTTGATCCTTCCCACGGACGAGGACGACGAAGTTCGCGCCCGCCGGGAAGAGCATGCGAGCGAACGGCGCGCCTTTCTCGTCGGGCTCTTCTTCACCATCCCGCTCTTTCTTCTCAGCATGGGGCGCGACTTTTCTCTGCTCGGCGATTCCACCGTGCCTGGATCCTGGGCGCATACGCGCGTCTTCGATCTGCTCCTCGCGCTGCTCGCGACTCCGGTGCAGTTCTACACCGGCTGGGGCTTCTATCGCGGCGCGTGGAAGAGCCTGAAGAACGGCTCCGCGAACATGGATGTGCTCGTCTCGCTCGGCTCCTCGACCGCCTACGGCTATTCGTTGGCCGTGCTGCTCTTCCCCTCGCTCGGCGGGCATGTCTACTTTGAGACCTCCGCGCTCATCATCACGCTCATCAAGCTGGGCAAGGTGCTGGAGGCGCGGGCGCGCGGACGCACCTCGAGCGCCATTCGCGCCCTCATGGATCTCACCCCGCCGCGCGCGCACCGCATCGAGCCCGACGGCACCGAGCGCGAGGTCGCGGTGGCGGAGATCGACGCGGGCGATCTCCTCGCCGTCAAACCGGGCGAGAGCATTCCCGTCGACGGCGTCGTGACCGGCGGCAACTCTTCCGTCGATGAGAGCATGCTGAGCGGCGAATCGCTGCCCATCGACAAGACGCCCGGCGATCCGGTATTCGGCGGAACGGTGAATCTCACCGGCCGGATCAAGATGCAGGCGACGCGCGTGGGCGCGGATTCCGTCATCGCGCGCATCATTCGTCTCGTGCGCTCGGCCCAGGGAAGCCGCGCGCCCATTCAACGCCTCGCCGATCGCGTCTCGGCCTTCTTCGTGCCCGGCGTGCTCGCGATCGCGCTCGTCACCTTCGCGCTCTGGTGGCTGCTCGCGCACGATCCCGTCGTCGCGCTCATTCGTCTCGTGGCCGTCCTCGTGATCGCCTGCCCCTGCGCGCTCGGGCTTGCGACTCCGACGGCGATCATGGTGGGCATGGGGCGCGGCGCGAAGGCGGGGATCCTCTTTCGCAACAGCGAGGCGCTCGAGAAAGCGGAGCGTCTCACCGCCGTCATGCTCGACAAAACGGGCACGCTCACGACAGGCAAGCCCGTGCTGACCGACTGGATCCCGCTCGCATCGCCAGCATCGGCTTCGGCTTCAGCCTCGGCTTCGGATTCGCCCGGGGAGAATGAGCCATCGTCTGCGGGCCTGGACGCCCTCGCCCTCGCCGCCTCGGCCGAGTCCGCCTCCACGCATCCCATCGCCCGCGCGATCGTGGCGGGCGCGCGCGAGCGGGGCCTGACGCTATTCGAGCCCGAGGAAGTCGCCGATGCCGCCGGCTTCGGCATCACTGCGCTGGTGCGCGGGCATCGCGTGCGCGTGGGAAAGCCCGCGTGGTTCGAGCATGCGCCGGATGCCGCTCACGCGCTCGCCGCGCAAGGCAAGAGCGCCGCGATCGTCGAGGTGGATGGCGCCATCGCGGGCGTGCTGGGCATCGCCGATCGCGAAAAGGAGAATGCGGCCGATGCGGTCGCGGCCCTTCGCTCGCAACATCTCGCCGTGATCATGCTCACCGGCGACAGCGAGCCCTCCGCGCGCACGATCGCCGGGCGCGTGGGCATCGAGCGCGTGATCGCAGGCGTTCCGCCCGAGAAGAAAGAGGAGGCGGTGCACGAGGCGCAAGCGGCGGGCGAGCGCGTGGCGATGGTCGGAGACGGGATCAACGATGCGCCCGCGCTGGCGCGCGCGGATGTGGGGATCGCGATCGGCGGCGGCACGGATGTCGCGATCGGCGCGGCCGGGATCACGCTCGTGCGCGGCGATCTCGCCGGCGTTGCGCGCGCGATCTCGCTCTCCCGCGCAACCATGCGCACCGTGCGCCAAAATCTCTTCTGGGCGTTCTTCTACAATGTCGCCCTGATTCCCGTTGCGGCCGGCGTGCTGCATCGCGCGAGCTGGTTGCCTTCGATCATTCGCGATCTGCATCCGGCGCTCGCCGCCGCGGCCATGGCCCTCTCGAGCGTCACGGTGGTGTCGAACAGCTTGCGGCTGAACCGCTGGAAGCCGCCCGCCTAGCAAGGTGCTCGTGGACGCTTTGTGCTGTTCCTTCGCCGATCGCAGCCCTGGCGCTACTCGCTCTGCCGGATGAGCGCGAAACGGCGCGTCTCGCTCTTTCCGTCCACGGAAATGCGCAGCAGATAGACGCCCGAAGCGAGCTGGGCTCCTTCCTCGAACGCGGACCAGCGCACGCCCCCATCCGCCACCGGCAGCGCGCCGCTCCACACGAGCCGCCCGCTGCCGTCGAGAATCTCCGCGCTCACCTGGGTGATGTCCGGCGGTGTCTCGATCGGCACAAAGAACTCGCCGGTGATCGGATTCGGACGAGGATATCCAATCGAGAGTACTAGCGTGTCCGGGAGATCCTCCTCCATTCCTTCGACGAGCAGATCTCTGAGCTCGGGATGCTCGGCGCCGCTCGTGACGAAGGCCGGCGCTTCCTCGCCCGCTCGCCACACTTCGACGCGCAGGTCCCAGGCATGCGGCCCCAGCGACGCGGGCCACTGCGGATCTCCCGACTGCGCCTGCACGCACAACGAATCCGATTCCTCGCCCGCGATTCGCACGGACGCCGTGCGTCCGATCTCGAATACGCCTTCCTCTTCATCGATGGCCACGAGACGCAATTCGATCCTCGCGCCGCCAGGCATCACATCGGGATCCGCGCACACCGACAGAGCGGTCGCGTAGCCGTCCTCGTCTCGATCGGCGCTCGTCTCAACTTGAAGGTGCGACAAGGCGAAGGTCTTCACCGCATCTTCGTCGAGCCCTTCGACCGGGAGATGCGCGAGACCGCTTCCCGGATGCGACTGTCCGGTCGCGATCGTGACCGGTTCGTCAACTCCCGCCTGCCATAGCTCGACCTCCAAGTCCCATCGCGCACCCGCCAGCGTGTCGGGCCATGCGGCAAATTGCGACTGCGCGGACGCCTCCAGGCACAGCGTGTCCGGCAACGACTTGGTAATCTCCTTGATGCGCGTCGATCCGAACGGAATGCGCTCTCCCGTCTCCGTTCGGGCGAAGAGCGCAATCCACACCTGCGCGGTCCCCTGATCGACATTCGGATCGGCGCAGGCGGTGAATCCGGTCAAGCGGCCGTCCTCATCCAGGTCCTGTGCAGCCTCGTATGTGACGCGCACATCCGAGAGCGTGAAGAGAGGCCCGGGTTCTTGAAGCAGCAGGAATCGCGGAGCCTGTCCGGGAATGAAGACCGCGAGCGTCTCTTCGGGAATCGGCGCCCAGCCCTCTCCTCCCGAGCCGAGTGATTCCGACGCGACTACCCAGAAAGAAGACGGCTCCATCTCCGAAACCGCCGGATGATAGTGCACACGATTCTCGTGCGGCTCGCAGTATTGCAGCGCGTACAGCGTGTCGCCGCGCTGCAGCACGAAGTTCAGCTCGGGTTCCTCGACGAACAGATCGACTTGCTGCGAGACCGTGCGCACCGCTTCGAGCAGCGCGCCGACGAATGCAAGCTCCGGCCGCTCTTCGATGAGCTTCAGCAGATAGAGGAAATACAGCTCGCCATCGACGCGGCTCGTTCCCGACACACCCTGCATATAGTCGGTGGGATGCCGGCGTAGGTAGTCGAGCCGCCCGATTCTCGCTTCCAAGGTCTGAACGCGTAGCCGGCCGTCGTGCGCGAAGAGCATGCCTTCGTGAAGGAAGGGATCGGGATTCGGAATGCCCGCGTGTTCGCTGCGATCGGCGCGCACATGCGCCATCGCCGCGCGGGGCGCAAGCGCCTCCATCTCTTCGACCGTGAAGGCGTACTCCGGCTCGTGCTCGTCGTTCGCAGCCGGACCGCCGCGCCGGATGAGCGGCAATTCCAAAGGAACGAGAGGCGGATCGGCGAAGGTATAGCCGATGCTCCATCCCTGGTCATAGGTGGACGCGAGCGCCTGCAGATTCTGTTCGACTCCATTCTCCAGATGGCGCGCGATCATTCCCGGGGAATAGCCGCTGCCCACGAGCGCCCAGAAGCGGCCGGTGGGAGCGGAATCGGGCACCCGCGCGGTGACGGCATCCAGAAAGGAAAGCGAATCGTCGAAACGCCATGTCTCAGGCGAGGGCGCGTCTGGCGCGGCGTTGTCCATCGCTTGCACGCCCGCCAGTGGATGAAAAACGGGATCGCGATCGGGGACGAAGATGCCGAAGGTGTTCAGAGCCATCGTGCCCCAGACGGCATCATCCGACCCCATCGGCTCCGAGGCGACCACCCAGTAGGGCGACGCATCTCCGCCCGCCGGTCCGCCGCCGTTGCCTGGCGGGGAGCCTTCGCCGGCCGCTTTCGACCCGGCCGAGAAGTAGCGGAGGGAATTCGTGGTTCCGTAGCGATTGAGCGCATACAGCGTATCGCCGTCGGTCAACACGAAGTTCAGGCTTCCGCCGAAACGGCTCACGAAGTGGCGCACCGATTCCAGCAGCCCCTCTGCGAATGGATGGCCGGGATGGTCGTCGATGTGCTTGAGGAGACACAGGAAGAAGAGCTCGGAATCGACGTGCCCGCTTTCACCGATGCCCTGCACATAATCGGGCGGATGCGAATCGAGGTACTTCCCTCCTTCGAGGTACTGCTCCATAGCAGGCACATTCGCTCCGCCGTTGTGGGCAAAGACCATTCCGCGCTGGAGGAACGGATGAGGATCCGGGATGCCCCAATGTCCGGAAGTGCCCGCCCGCACATGACCGATCGCGGCTTTCGGGCGCATGCGATCCATCTCGTCGACGGCGATGTCGTATTCGGTCTCGAAGGGATCCGACGAGTAAGGCCCGCCGCGGCGAATGACCGGCCCGCGCAAGGCGCTCGGCTCGGGCAGGTTTGGAAAGTACGCGAGCCCCCATCCGTCCCGATTGTAGGTGCCCAGTTCCTTCAAATTCGTAGGCAGGCCGTCGCGGAGTTGATTGGAGATCAGCGCATCCGGGTAATCGTGGCCGACGATCGCCCACAGGCGGCAATTGTGCGGCTGCAGGGTATCGCTCGCCTGAGCCATCGAGGATGCAGGCACCGAGGATGCGGCCATCGAGGATGCGAGCACCGAACGCTGGGCGCTGGGCAGCGCTCTGGTCTGCCCAGCGCCAAGAAGCGCGCAGATTGCCGCGATTGCGCCAAGCGCGAGGGAAGCGCCCAGGCGGGGGTGCCGCCGAGGCATCCACGCGCCCGGGCGAACGGCTCTCTTCCCGCGCCGCTGCGCCGATCGATGCGTCCTCGGCAATCCCATGGCTTCCGCTCTAATGCCGGCGGGGCTATCCATGCCGCTCCTCTTGGCTCCGACCGCCGGACGCGCCGTCTGCGGTCCGCCGGGTATCCATCGAGCGCGCCGTTGCGGCCGGATGACTCGATGCCCTAGATTCCCCGCATCCTGGGCCGGGCCCATGGGTCATCCAAAAAGCTCCCGGGCCTGCAACAAACCCCGGAGCGACCGCTGATACGGAGGATCGATGGCATCTCCAGTCTACCTGCTGCGGATCGCGGATTGGAAGAACCTTGACCTCGTGGCCGAACGATTGCGCGATCTTCTGGCTCGCGCTCCCCTGCTCGACGGCGCCCGCTCGGGACACCCGGCCGCGGTCAAGCTCACCTTCGGCGAAAAGGGCAACTCCGCCCATCCGCCCGTGAGGCTCGTGCGCGAAGTCGTCTCCGCTCTGGGCAAGCGCGGGGCGCGCCCGTTCCTGACCGAGACCAACACGCTCTACCAGGGCCAGCGGAAAAACGCGCTCGATCACCTCGAGCTCGCGCGCCAACACGGGTTCACGCACGAATCCGTGGGCGCGCCGATCATCCTAGGCGACGGAGTGCTCGGGCGCGATGTGCACGAGTTCCCGCTCGGTGCGCCGCATGTGAAAACCGCGCACCTCGCGCCCGTGCTCCGCGATTGCGAGTTCCTCGTCAGCCTCGCGCATGTGACCGGACATCTGCTGGTTGGATTCGGCGGGGCGATGAAGAACATCGGCATGGGGCTCGCGGGCCGGGCGGGCAAGCTCGACATGCATCGCATCGTGAGGCCCGTCGTCGAGCCGAGCAAATGCACCGCATGCCTGCGATGCGTCGCGGCGTGCGCGGCCAATGCCATCGCCCCGCCGCGAACCAAAGCGAGAGCCAAGGCGGGGGGCGCCGCCGGCCCGAATCTTCGAGCCACCCGGTCGCGGGCGGTCACCATCGACGCCTCCCTCTGCACCGGGTGCGCCGATTGCCTGGCTGTCTGCCCGAGCGGAGCGATCAGCATCAACTGGTCGGACGATTCCCAGCAGGTCCAGGAGCGGATCGCCGAGTACGCCTTGGCCGTATCGAAGATGATGGCTAACCGTTTGGCATACATCAACTTACTGAATCACATCTCGGACCATTGCGACTGCCTGGGCGCTACTCCGCGCTTGATTTCGCCCGACATCGGCATCGCCGCTTCCCTCGATCCGGTGGCTCTCGACCAGGCCTCCATCGATCTCGTCAGGGCGGCTTCGGGCGGCGACGCCTTTGGCCAGGCTTGGCCGAAGGCCGATTGCGAGGCGCAACTGCGCCACGCCGAGGCGATTGGCCTGGGCAATCGGGCCTATGAAGTGGTCGAGTTCTGAGCCCTGGGGAGCGCAAAAGGCGTTGCTCTGGAACTCGCCTTGCCGATAGCTTTATAGGATCGGTAGGGATAGAGGAGGCTTCATCGTATGCGTCACACGCGGCTCCTTGCGGCTCCAGCTTTGCTCTTGACCGCTTTGCTCCTCGCCATCGGAGGTGCGTGCGGTTCCTCCGTTTCGGCTAAGGGTCATTTCGAGGAGACCCTCCGGCCGACCAACATCGAAGTCCGTCTCATCTCCCAGAGTTGCTTCCAGGGAGAGATCGAGCCCTGTGGGTGACACGGCGCCAAGGGTGGGCTGGCCCGTCGGGCCGCCTTCGTCGATTCCTTGCGCGCCATGCATCAGACTCTGGTCCTCATGGACGGCGGCGACTTCATGACCCGCACGCTCGATCGCGAAGAGCCGAAGTCCGTTCTCACCTGGAAGGAAATGCAGCGGGCCCAGTATGACGCGGTCGGACTGGGCGAAGTCGAATTCGGACATTGGCAGCTCACGAAGCAGTTGATGCAGGAGCATCCTCTGCCCATCGTCTCGACGAATGTCGAATGCCTCGCCGACGGGGCCTGGAAGCCGGTCGGAGAGAAGTACCGCATCGTCACCATGGATGGAGTGAAGATTGGGATTGTGAGCGTCGTTTCCGAAGAGCTCTTCAACACGCTCAAGAAGCCGGAAGTCGAGAACGAGCTGCGCGTCCTTCCGCCCATGGCGGAGATCGAGCGCACGGTCGACCTGCTCGACCCCCAGGTCGACATGATCGTGCTGCTCGCGCACACGGAAGCCAAGATGCTCGAGCAGTACGCCTCTCTGCAGCCGAGGATCGATGTCGTCCTGGGCGGCCACATGACCCAGAACGACGAAATGCCCATTCAGGTGGCGAATGCCATCGTGAATCGTTCGGGCACGCGCGGGCAGACGCTCTCCACCACTCGGCTGATCGTCTCTCCCACCGGCCAGATCGTCGACTTCGGGGGCAGGAATGTGACCCTCGATCCGGGCTACAAGGAAGACCCCACCGTGCTCGCCGCGGTGCAGGCAGTGATGGAGGCGGCCAGGCCGAAGCCGCCGGTTTCGAGCGGCCGGCCCGCTCCCAATCAGCGTCCTCCCGACTTGAAGGTGAAGGAAGCGACCGGCGCGACCGGCGGCCCGAAGGCCGATACGCCGAAGCGCGAAGTCGAGAAGAAGCCGGGCGACAAGACGGAAGCCCGCTAGGACTGAGACGACTTCTCTCAACGGGGTGCAGGCAACGCAGCAATGGTAGAGTATCGAGGGCCGCATTCGGCCCTCGATTCATTTTCGCGGGGAGTATGCTCGTCGAACGCCTCATGGGAGAATCCGGAGAGACGTGATGGACATGATTTCTTCCCCGCATGCGGCCGGCGAATTGCGTGACCTGGTGATGCGTACCCTGTGGACGCTCTTCGCCGCCTTTTGCCTCGCCCTCGTCGGGTATCTCGCGCTCTACCTCTTCTCCGGATCACGCGGCGGAATGATGACCCCCGAATCGCTGGCGTCCTGGGAGCAATGGCGTCTGCTGTTCGGAATCGGGGGACTCACGGCCCTGTATGTATCGCTTCGCATTCGAGGCGTGCGCCTCGCGCCCAAGCGATTCGCGCAGGCGGCGAGAAAAGCTCTTGCTCGAGCGGCCGGTCAACCCCAGAACCCCGCCGCGACGAATCAGGCCTACGAGCGCTTGATCGGGCGCATCACGATGGATCACGTCCTGCTGTGGAGCATCGTGGAAGTACCCGCGATCCTCGGCATCGTCGACTGGATGGTGTCGGGAAGCAGCCGGCAGCTCTTCGCGCTCATCGGCATGAGCGCCCTCGGCCTCTTCGCCCACCGTCCGCGCGCCAATCAGGTGGAAACCCTGCTGAATGCGATGCGGACCCGGCCCGAAGGCCTCTCCCACGATTGATCAGCCCCTCGCCGCACGGCCCCTTCAACGCGAATGGGCTCCGGCCGGCCGCATTGTGGCCCACCACTCGCTGTGATAGACTGCCCGGTCGCACAACAAAGGTGGGGTTCCGAAACGGAACCGATTCGGATGGAGGACGCCATGGAAAAGAAGATGATCCAACGCGGCCGGGAGTTCATCGAACTCGCCGAAACCTACGGAGCGAACAACTACCACCCGCTCGATGTGGTCATCGAGAAGGCCGACCGGGTGTGGGTTTGGGACGCCGACGGCAACCGCTACCTCGACTGCCTTTCGGCCTACTCGGCCTTGAACCAGGGCCACCGCCATCCCGTGATCCTGAAGGCGCTGCGCGAGCAGACCGAGCGCGTGACCCTCACTTCGCGCGCCTTCCACAACGCCGAGATGGGCCCCTTCCTGAAAGAGCTGTGCGAATTCACCGGCCAGGAGATGGCGCTGCCCATGAACACCGGCGCCGAGGCCGTGGAAACGGCGATCAAGACGGCGCGCAAGTGGGGCTACAAGGTGAAGGGCGTCGAAGCGAACAAGGCCGAGATCATCGTCTGCGCCGGCAATTTCCACGGCCGCACGATCACGATCGTCGGCTTCTCATCGGAAGACCAGTATCGCGACGGCTTCGGGCCCTTCCCGGCCGGATTCCGCTCGATCCCTTACGGAGACGCGGACGCGCTCGAGAAGGCGATCACTCCGAACACGGTCGGCTTCCTCTTCGAGCCCATCCAGGGTGAAGGCGGAGTAATCGTTCCGCCCGCGGGCTACCTGCGCGAAACGCGCCAGATCTGCGCCAAGCATCGCGTGCTCTACATCGCCGATGAGATCCAGACGGGCTTCGGCCGCACGGGCCGCCTCTTCTGCTGCGATCACGAGAGCGTGAAGCCCGACATGGTGATTCTCGGGAAAGCGCTGGGCGGCGGAGTCTATCCCGTCTCGGCGGTTTGCGCGTCGCGCGACATCATGGGCGTCTTCCGCCCCGGCGATCATGGCTCGACCTTCGGCGGCAATCCCCTGGGCGCCGCCGTGGCTCGCGCGGCTCTGCGCGTCATTCGCGAGGAGCGCCTCGCCGAGCGCGCCAACGAACTGGGCGAATACTTCATGTCGAAGCTGCGCGCCATTGGCGCGCCGATCGTGAAGGAAGTGCGCGGCAAGGGGCTCTTGATCGGCGTCGAGATCAAGCGCGAGGCGGGCCCCGCGCGGCCTTACTGCGAGGCGCTTCGCAACCAGGGCATTCTCGCCAAGGAGACGCACGACCAGGTGATCCGCTTCGCCCCCCCGCTCGTCATCGAGCGCGCGGAGATCGACTGGATGCTGCCGAAGGTGGAGGCGGTGCTGCGGGGGTAGGGAGCGAAGAGCGGAGGCACTCGGCCGTCGTTTGACTCGCGTAGATTGCCTGCCCCGGCTCACCCGCGGTGCTGGATCTCCCACGGCCGCGCCGTTCCGCAAATGCGCGCGAGCGCGGGACGCACCCGCGGCAAGTCCGATCGCACGATGCTCGAGATGACCCAATCGAGACGCCCGAGCCGCCCCGGAATCCGCTGCGCCTCTCGCAAGACACCTTCGCGAGTGAATCCCAGCTTCTCGATCACCCGCAGGCTCGCCTTGTTGCCGGTCGCCACTTCCACGGCAATGCGCTCGAGTCCGAGCGGTCCCGACGCCCAGAGCAGCACGGCGGCCACCGCTTCCGTGATGATCCCTTTGCCTTCCAGGGAGCGGCGGTTCCAGTATCCGATCGTGCCGATCGCCTGTTCGATCACGATGCGATGAAGGCCGACATTGCCGCAATACGCTCCGTGCGGTTCGGTGGCGCGCTTGGGCGTGGTCCGCTCGCGGCCTGCGCGAATCCCCGCCGCTTCGCGCAGCCAGATGCCCCAAACGATGTCGTGCTCGCTGCGCATTCCGCGCCGAATGAAGGCCTGCGTTTGCTCCGCGGTTTGCATGGTCGCGAAGGTGAGCCAGCGGCCAATCGAGCGGCGGCTCTCCTCGATCGCGGCATGCACCTCGGCGGCGTGCCGCGCGCGCAGAGGCAGAAGGATCAAGCGTGCCGTGCAGAGCGCCGGGCGCGCGAGCGGTTTCGAAGCGGAAACCATCCAAGACCTCCCATCACGCGCATGCCGTGCGCGCAAGACGGACCTCGAGAGCGCGCTCGCGATCGAGCAACGCCTGGCAAAGGATTCTCGATATCCGGAGGCCTCATTTCAAGTTCTCCCGCGATACGAGAGCTGCCCCTCCGCCGGCGGGCTCGCATCCCTCCGAACGAGGGAGTGCCTGTGGATGCATTCACGAGTATCATGGCGACGCCATTCGCCTGGGCGGGTAGTACCCGGATGATAGGACGTCCGGCGGATGGCAGCCCGGACGATGAGTGAGCGACCGATGGATCGCGGAGGGACCATGAACGCGAAAGCCCTTCCCTTCAGGGATGACCTTCCAATCATGAGCAGAGAGCGAGCGCAACTTGGTCGCCTCTGCGCGGCTTGCGTTCTGCTGTTCGTGTGGATTCTCTTCCTGGCAGGCTGCGGTTACACCGTCATCAAGCGTGATGGCGACCATCCGCAAACCGGCGATACCCAAGACCATGACGCGCCAAACGCCTCCACGAAGGCAGGGCAATCCCGCGAGCCGGGCAGCGACTCCGAACGCGATGCGGCCGACTCCACCGCCTGGCTCGAAAACTGGGAATCGGATCTCGAAGGACAGCTCCCACCCGGCCATCCTCCGGTGTACGCCGAAGACTGGATCGGACGCAGTTTTCTCGATCACATCGTGGGCGAAGACTACGGCCTGAGATTCGAGAACCTCCGGCGCGATCCGCTCGCGAAGGCGCCTTCCCTGCACGCCATTGTCACGGTGCGCATCACCCTTGGCGGCCCGGCCGTCGCCGACATCTGGCAAATCCGCATGGACGAATTCGGTTGGGTCACGGCCAGTCATTGGATGCAGGGATCGGCCGGCCCCACGCTCGACGAGACGACCGCAACCGAAAAGGCCGAATTCCGCCTCGAGCGTCAAAGCGAATCCGCCTTGCGCGAGCTGATCATCGAGCTCCTCCCTCGCACGGAGAACCCGCGGCTGACCGACTTGCCCCAGCTCTTTCGCAGTCTGCCGCCCGAACGCTGGCCTTACGCGGATGCGGGCCTCATCGAGTTCGAGTACCGCATCGAGAGCCTGGGGCTCGTCAGTCAGCAGGACTGGCCGGGCGGACGCGTGCGCGCGCGACTCGATCTCATTCAGTTGCTGATCGGCACTTGGGACAGCGAGCCGCCGATGGAGTTGCGCGGCCAGCTCGCGTGGGTGGTGCGCCGTCATCCGGAGGTCGTGAACATCGCGCTGCTCGCCGAGGCGATCGCGCTTGCGTGGGAAGTCGAGGGATACGGGGCGGGCCCGGTGGATCTTCCTCTCTGGGTGGGCCGCTGATTTGATCGCGCGTGGCAACATTACGCAGCGTACGCGTGTGCTCTCGCGCACGCCTGCGGTCTCTCCGCGCCACCACGGCGATTCCCCATCAGGCATACCGGTTTTTCCCCGATGCACAGCGGGACGCCGGTCACAGATGATGCGCGGGCGGCGGAAACGATGTCCGGCGATGGCATGTTCCGCGGCGTGATGCCCGCCGGAGGGCATCGCGCGCAAAAGAAGGAAAGGGAACGAGCACATGCGGATCACGATCGAACGCGAGGGCTGCATCAGTTGCGAGCTCTGCTGGACCACCTGCCCGGATGTGTTCCAGCAAAACCCCGACGATGCGTTGAGCGAGATCGTCCCCGCCTTTCGCGTGGACGGGCGCAATCAGGAAGGGCAGACGCCAAGCCAGCACGATGCATGCGCGCGCGAGGCGGCCGAAGGTTGCCCCACTTCCGTGATCCACATCGACTCCTGACCTCGGGCGCCTGGTGTAGCCGCGCAGGCAAGCCGCGCCAGGATCCGACTGGTTGGCACCGGGCGCGTACAGCGCGGCGCGTCGCGATCGAGCAGGTCTCAGCGGACGCCGTTGCGCCTCGCGGACGCCGCCGCCCCTCGCTGAAGCGTGCGCGGCCGCACGCTCACTTGCCGCTCGGCAGCATCACCGGCATCTCCATGCGCATCAGCATCGCCACGATCTGCTTGCGCAAGTAGCGCGCGATGGCCTTCAACTCCTCCGACGTCGGGAAGCGCATCGCGTCGTCGCCCATGTGGAGCGCGCCCGAACGGGCTTCCCCCTGTTCGTTGTATCCCAGCGCCATCGCGTAGCGCCCGCCGTCGTAATGGAAGACGGCGAGGCCGATCATGTAGGTGTCGTCCAGCGCGCCGCCCAGCAACTTGTCCACCCAGCCGTCCACCTCGATGCCGACGCTCCCTTCCACGAACGCGAGCATAGTGACATCGCTGATTTCGAGATTGGGTGGGCCTCCCTTCACGGAGTTCGGCACCGCCATGCTGCG
Organism: uncultured bacterium; assembly: GCA_964482205.1. Taxonomy (GTDB): domain Bacteria; phylum Eisenbacteria; class RBG-16-71-46; order CAIMUX01; family WJJG01; genus JAZDGX01. The sequence continues at coordinate 135,820 of CAYZWI010000011.1, forward strand.
CGTGCGCCAGTATCGCGCGATCACATCGCACGTGCTGACCAGGCTGCCCGGATGGTAGCCCAGAATGCTGTAGGGCACCGGGAGCCGCAAATCGCCGTGGAAACTCACCCGCGCCCAGGATGCCTCTCGCCCGCTGCCATCGCCCACATCCCCTCGCACGCTCGTGAGGCTTGCGACCGTCCCCTTGGGAATGCGGCTCTTTCTCCCCGACTCGTCGACCACGCGTTGGATGTGATCCCCCGTCACCATGCCGGACATGTCTCGATCGAGCATTCCGATGAGATAGCCGAAGGCCGGGTCTTTGATGTCGTCAGGAAGAATCGGATGATCGGAAACCGGCAGCTCCTGCGCGTCCGCGAGCAACTCCTCGATCTGCGGTTTCCACGCGCGCAAAAAGTGCTCGCGAATCTGCGGGGTCTGAAAGAGCCCCCCGGGAGAGAGCTTCGCTTCTTTGGTCCACTTCGGAACCCGGCCGGGACTCTGGCCCTCCGTCTGTATCGGGGCCGCTAGCGCAAACAGAAGCGCGCAGGAAACCGCAGCCCGCGGCCACAGGGTCAAACGGATCGGATTCCTCATCGGATCTCCTCTCATCCCCACCGTCTCGCGAACGAACCTTCAACCGGTAAAGCGCGCCGAAGGTTTCCACCTCCGGGAATGCCCGCTCGGCGTCTTCGCGCCTGAGGAGTGTGTACGCCCGAGCGGGTGGTCGCAAGGCCTGCGTGGCAGCGTCCCCGCCCATGCCGTCGGGCCGCCGCCACCTTTCGCCCTCGTTCCCGCTGTGGTAGTCTCCCGGGTTCTCGATTCGCACATCGTCTCACTAGAAGGACCGTTTGCAGGGAGGAAAGGACCATGGATCTGCGCGCTCAGGCCGCTCAACTCGTCGACCGCGTGGTGGAGAACAATCTGTGGCGGCAGCGCCGCTGCTTCAATCTGATTCCCTCCGAGAACACGCCCAGCTTGCTCGTGAAGATGATGGAGATCTCCGATCCCTCCGGCCGCTACGCCGAGCATCGCACGATGAAGGGCAAGGAGGTCTACTTCTATCAGGGAATCGACTTCATCCGCGATGTCGAGGAAGAATGCCGCAAAGCGCTGGGCGAGTACTTCCATTGCCCGCGCGCGGAGCTGCGTCCGGTGAGCGGCCAGATGGCGAACGAGATCGTCTTCAAGGCCGTCACCGCCTTCGCCAATCGCGGACGCGGCGAGAACGACCCCTGGCGGCGCATTCGCGCGGTCATGAACAACGATCTCACGAAAGGCGGGCACCTCTCCTCGCAACCGATGGGCGCGCTCTTCAACTACGTGGACTTCGGCGCCGACGGCAAGGAGCGGGTGGTCAACTTCCCGATCCGCAAGGACAACCCCTACAAGATCGACACCGACGCGCTCGGCAATCTGCTGCCCGAAGTGCGTCCCGAGCTGATCGTCTTCGGCAAGAGCATGTTCATTCACCGCGAGCCGGTCGCGTTCGTCCACAACATCGTGAAGGACTGGGACCCGCGCCCCGTCATCATGTACGACATGGCGCATGTGCTCGGCCTCTACGGCGCGTTCCAGGAACCGCTCGCCGAAGGCGCGGACCTCGTCACCGGCAGCACGCACAAGACCTTCTTCGGCCCGCAGCGCGGCGTGATCGTCGGCACCCTGGACGAGAAGCATCCGCTCGGCAAGTTGTGGCTGCAGATCAAGAGCCGCGCCTTCCCGGGCTCGACGAGCAATCATCATCTGGGCACGCTGCTCGCGCTGCTCATGGCAACCTACGAGATGAACGCCTTCAAGGCGGAGTACCAGGATCAGGTGCGCCGCAACGCCAAGGCCTGGGCGAAGGCGCTCAAGAAGGCCGGGCTCGATGTCCAGGGCGATCCGGCCGACGGGTACACCGAAACGCATCAGGTCATCCTGCGCGTCTCGCAGCATGGCCCCGCCGAAGAAATCGCGCGCCGGCTGGAAGAGAACAACCTCGTCTGCAACTACCAGGCGCTTCCCGACGACGAGACCTTCCTGCATTCGAGCGGACTGCGCACGGGCGTGTCCGAAATGACGCGCTTCGGGATGCAGGAGGCGGATTTCGAGCAACTCGCGCAGCTCTTCGCCGATTGCGTGATGAAGGATGCGAAGGTCGCCGACGCGGCGAGCGCGTATCGCGAGAAGTTCCCCACCATGCGCTATTGCCTGCCGGCCAAGGAAGCGGCCGAGATGGCGGCGCGGGTGCTGCATTCGATCTTCCCGCGCGTCGAGTATGCGAAGGAGTTCGCGGACCGGCTGAGCGCGCTCTCCTGAGCCCTGCGTTGGGATTCGACTGGGCCACATTCGGAGTCGCCACCTCCGAGTGTGGCCCTTCTCTTTACGCTTCTTCTGCCTGCTTTCGGAGAGCAGCAGGACGGTCTCATGCGCGCCCATTTGCACAAGCAGCCCCGGCCGCAGGCGGACGGCCTTGAACGCGCCCGAGCTCGTGTGGAAGCCGATTCTGGATTGGGTGGAGGATCACTCGCGGCCCGGCCACGGAAACCCGCACAAGATCTCGGTCCCCGAGTAGTCCCAGACTCGAGCGATCGCTGATTCGCAGAGGGTCGGCATCCTGGCCGGCCCTCTGCGTTCATCCGCCGGACGAAGCGTCCTTGCCGGGCAAGGCTCGCACATCAGGCGTCGGCTGATTGGGGATCAGGCAGACAAAGCGGAAAGATTGCTCGCCGGGGTTGCGAAATTGGTGCGGCGTTCCTGGCCGGATGAAGATCACGCTGCCCGGGCTCACGGTGAAGATGCGTTTACCCTCGGTCACTTCCCCTTCACCGTCGAGGATCAGGATCTCGTGTTCGTAATCATGCTGATGGAGCGGCGTGTGCCCGCCGGGCAGCACATCGAAGATGCGCATGGCGAAATTCGGCGCGCCGTCCTTGGCGGTGATGAGATTGCGGATGAGGACATTCTCCGCGCCTTCCATCGCGACGGGAAGCGCCGCCACCTCGGTGTAATGCCGGACGATCATCGCGCACCTCCTTCTGGTTGGCCGCCCCGCTGGATCTTGCCACATGGGGCTTGGGCTTTGCTATAGCGCCCGGGCGGCCACGCCCGCCCAGGAGATGGAACGTCCCCTCGTGCTGCACGCAAGAGGGGACGATCTCCAACCTCCGACCGCGAATGCTCCGCTATTGTCCCATCGGGAAGCGCAGCCCCGCCTGGATGAAGAGGTAGTCGAATCCCCCGTTCGTGTTGTATCCCGCCCGGACGGTCGGCGTCATGCCTTCGCCCGACCCGAAGTACGCGCCCACGCCGAGGTCGACGCCGAACTCGATCTCGGACTCGTCGGCATCGTCGAAATCGAAGATGCAACCATCGCAATCCGCGCTGTACGTCTGATAGAGCAGGCCCACTCCCGCGAACACGAAGGGATGGAAACTGCCCTCCATGGGGAAGGCGTAGTTCCCGTTCGCCATGAAGCCGAAGTTGGTGGCGGACCAGTCGAAGAAGCCGACATCCCAGCCCTTGGTCCAGAAGTCGACATTGAGCTCGAAGCCGATGTCCTCGGTTA
>CAYZWI010000012.1:0-129776 GCA_964482205.1 uncultured bacterium
CAAGCATTCGGGCACGTCGACGAGGGCGTCGCCCGATGACAGGAACAGCGCGTAGGGGTAGCTCCGCGCTTGCCCCTCGGGCCACGGCGGCGCGGCGACGCCCGGCCAGTGGGGGTGTCCGCTGAGCGGTGGCAGGCACCAGTAGTTCATCGCCGACACGAAGTCCAGGGCGCGGTCGTTCCCGAACTCCACCGCCACGGGTAGGCCCGCCGCCGCCTCGCGGTGGATCTCCATCAGGGACGCGCCGTAGGCGGCGGGGTCGGGCAGGGCGGGGTTCAGGTCCAGGATCCAGCGCCGGGGGCCCACCTGATCGCCCATCAGGATCGAGAAGATCCGGTCGGCCTCAGCCGCATCCTCGCTGGACACCGAAAGCAGCACGCGGCGCTCGGGATTCATGGTCGTCTGCCAGAGCTGGTCGGGGTTCATCTCCCCCAGGCCCTTGTAGCGCTGCAGATGGAATCCGCTGCGTCCGATCTCCTCGAGAATCCGGTCGCGCTCGGCATCGCCGTAGGCGTACCACTCCTGCTTGCCCTTCGAGACGCGGTAGAGCGGCGGCTGGGCGATGAAGATGTGCCCGTGATCCACGAGCGGCCGCATGAACCGGTAGAAGAAAGTGAGCAGCAGCGTGCGGATGTGCGCGCCGTCCACATCGGCGTCGGTCATGATGATGATCTTGCCGTAGCGGATCGCGCTCAAATCGAACTCTTCCTCGCCGAAGCCGGTGCCGATCGCGGTGATCAGGGTGCGGATCTCCTCGCTTGCGAGCGCGCGATCGAGGCGCGATTTCTCCACATTCAGGATCTTTCCGCGCAGCGGCAGGATCGCCTGGAAGCGCCGGTCGCGGCCCTGCTTCGCGCTGCCTCCCGCCGAATCGCCTTCGACGATGAAGAGCTCGGCCAGGCTCGCGTTGCGCTCGGAGCAATCGGCCAGCTTGCCGGGCAGCGAGCCCGAATCGAGGATGCTCTTGCGCCGGGCCAGTTCGCGCGCGTTGCGGGCGGCTTCGCGGGCGCGTGCCGCGCTCAGGCACTTGTCCAGAATAAGGCGCGCCTCGGCCTCGTGGTTCTCGAGATAGTCGGTCAGCCCCTCGCCGACGATCGACTCGACCAGCCCTTTGACCTCGCTGTTGCCGAGCTTGGTCTTCGTCTGGCCCTCGAATTGCGGGTCGCGCACCTTGATGCTCAGCACGGCCGAGAGGCCTTCGCGCACATCCTCGCCGGAAAGCGTCATGCGCGCGTCCTTGATGATCCCGTTCTTGGTCCCGAAGGCGTTCAGGCAGCGGGTGAGCGCCGATTTGAACCCCACCAGGTGCGTACCGCCTTCCACAGTGTTGATGTTGTTGACATAGGTGAAGATCGATTCCGCGTAGGAATCGGTGTACTGCAGCGCGAGGTCGAGGGCGAAGTCCTCGCGGTCGCGGGTGATGTGGGCGGCTTCGGCATGCAGCGGGGTCTTGCCTTCGTTCAAGTAGCCGACGAAAGCGACCACGCCGCCCTGGAAGAGGAACTCCTCTTCCTTCGAATAGCGCGGCGCCTCGGGGCTGCTGTCGGCCGCCTCGGCGCGCAGCACGATCGAGAGCCCGGCGTTCAGGAAGGCCAGCTCGCGCAGACGGTAGGCGATCGTGTCGTACTTGAACTCCGTCTCCTCGAAGATCTGCGGATCGGGCTTGAAGCGCACCAGCGTGCCGCGGCGGTTCGTGGAGCCGACGATGTCGACATCCCCCATGATCTCGCCGCGCTCGTAGCGCTGGAAGAAGATCGCGCCCTTCTGGAACACGCGCACTTCGAGCCATTCCGAGAGCGCATTCACGACCGAAACGCCCACGCCGTGCAGCCCGCCGGAGACCTTGTACGACTTGCGGTCGAATTTCCCGCCGGCGTGCAGGATCGTCATCACGACTTCCAGCGCCGGACGCTTCTGTTCCGGATGGATGTCGGTGGGAATGCCGCGCCCGTTGTCCTCGACCGAGACGCTCCCGTCGGTGTGGATCACGACCACGATGCGGTCGCACACCCCGGCGAGCGCTTCGTCGATCGAATTGTCGACCACCTCGAAGACCAGATGATGCAGGCCGCGGCTCGAAGTGCTTCCGATGTACATGCTCGGGCGCCGGCGCACCGCCTCGAGACCCTTCAATACCTGGATGTCTCCCGCGGTGTAGCTCTGCTCGTCCGCGGGAGGCGCCGCCGGCGCGGAATCTTGATCGCGAAGGCCGGCGGAATTCGCTTCCGAGGCGGAAACGAGCGTGTCACCGGGGCGGTCGCTGGAGGGATTGCTGTCCTTCATATCGTTCCTCAAGAGGATCGGGGCGCGCCGGGAACGCAACGGAGATCCTTGATCCGCGCATCCGGGAATTCGCGCTTGAGCGCTTCGAGGATCCGGGGCTTCAGGAAGCCGATGTGCTGCATCCAGGAACTGCCCGAGACTTCCACCCACAGAATCCCGCGCTGGAGGCGGATCGCCCGCGCGTGCGCCGCGACTTCGGGACCGACGATCCGTTCCCAGGCGATCACGGGCTGGCAATCGGCGATTCGTTGGTCGAGGTGGGCGGCTTTCAAGAATTCACGCAGCGCATCCCCGATATGTTCCATGCGCCTCATGGCTCATCGGGTCTCTGGCAAACGCAACGGCATCACCAGACAGAGCACGCTCTCGGCCGGATCCTTGTCCAGCGGCCGGAACAGGCCGGCGGAGACCGCCGACTGGAAGTTCATCTCGACCCGCTCGCTGTTGAAGGTCTTCAGCATCTCGAGCAGATATCCGCCGTTGTATCCGATGGTGAGCGGCTCTCCGGAGTACTCGAGCGACAACTCCTCCATCGCTTCCCCGGCTCCCTGGTACTCGGACAAGACCTGGAGGCGCGAGGGCTCGATGACCATGCGAATCTGACGGGTTTGAGAATCGGAAAGCACGAGGATGCGCCGCAACGACGCCAGCAGATCGCTGCGCTGGATCTCCGCGCGCAAGGTGTTCGTCTTGGGAATGACCCGCTGGTAATCCGGGAACGGGCCTTCCAGCAGCCGGCTGTACAATTCCGTCGCGCCGATCCGGAAGCGGCCGTAGTTCTTCGCCCCGTTGATCTCGACTTCTCCCTTGGCTTCCGGGATCAAGCGCAGCACCTGGTTCAACGCCTTCGGAGGAAAGAGCATTTCGCGCTTCTGCTTGAATGCGCCCTGCAGCGCCGCCCGTGACAGGCGATGCCCATTGGTCGCGACGAGGCTGATCTCGGATTCTTCGATCGAAAAGAAGACCCCGGTCAATTCGGGCCGCGTCTCGTCGGTCGAGACGGCGTAGAGGGTCTGACGAATCATGTTCTCGAGACGGGCCGGCTCCAGAGCGATCTGTTTCTCCTCGGCAATCTCCGGCAATCCGGGGAAATCGTCCACCGGAGCGCCGACGAAACGGTAACGCCCGCTCGGACACTTCAGCGTGAGGCCCGATTCATCTCCGGAAAGCGAGAGTTCCTGGTCGCCGAGCTCGCGCACGACATCGTACAACCGCCGCGCCGAAACCGCGACGCGGCCTCCCTCTTCCACCGCAGCGCTGCGCCTGGCGCGTACGGAGATATCGAGATCGGTCGTCGTCAGTGTCAGATCGCCGCCGGCTCCCGCTTCGATCAGCACCGTTTCCAGAATGGGCAGCGTGCTCTTGCTCGGCACGACGCTCGCCACGAGATGAAGCGCCTTTTGGAGATCGCTCTGCATCAGCGTGAACTTCATGTTCTGTTCCCGTCCCTTCTCATCGCGCCACGCGGTTCGCAATCCATCGAGAGGTGAAATCAGCCGTCCGGACGCGGTCCTTTCTCCCGTTTTCTGTCTCTATGAAAAGTTCGATTGCCCGAGATGCCATCCCGGTGGCCCGCGGAAGGGTCCCTCCGGCGCAAGCGAACGATCCATGGGCGGTTAGCCGACTCGAGGCGCCTTAAAATCCTTGCCGGTCAGTCTAGGAAACGAGGGTGCCCATGTAAAGCCCGATTTTCCCTCCCCACGACTCAAGACGCAGCCAATATGTGATTATTCTACAATGACTTAGCAGATCACCTGGGGCCGAAAAACCCCCGCCGTCGAGCGTTTCAAAAAACTCGTGTGGAGCGAGACGAAATACTCCGGAAAATGCCCTGACCGGGGGCTCCGTCGTCGATCGACCGCGACTAGGAATCGCGGCCTTCGAAGGGCCGCTCCAGCGACTGTCGGCCGGCCCCCCGGCGCTGATTTCCATCCGAATGGATGAGTGGTCACGGGGCCGCGGATGTTTTGGGAGTCTCCTTTCTTCTTCTTCTATTTTTTCTTAACCCCTCAGCAGTAGAAGTAGGTGGCGTGGAAATGTGGGCAAGACAGGGACGCCGGCCCCATCTCTGAGCATCTTCGACCGTAAGCCGACCGATGGTGGAATGAGCGAGTGTTCAATCCGCGTGCAGAACGGGAGGCGAATCTTCCCGGTTTTCCGGCCGGCAGGATATCCACTGATTCTTACCCGCGAATTGTCCCCAATGCTGCAAAACATGCGTGTCCTTTTCAGGTTTTGGCGGGCGGCCGGATGCGACGGGAAACCCATGAGAGACGAGGTGGACGAACGCCTGCATGACCACGGCGAGCGAGTGGCAGGCGCCATCGCCGCGCGCACGCATGCAAGATCCGCCGGGCGATCAATTTTCGGAAGATCTTCGTCCGTTCAAATCGCTTTCGATCTCCTCGATGCGGCGGTCCAGACCGGGTTCGTCCTTGCGGGCGCCGGCAATCTTGTCGATCGCATACAGAACCGTGCTGTGGTCCCGATTGCCGAAGTTCTTTCCGATTTCCACGAGTGTGAGCGATGTCATCTGCTTGGCCAGGTACATGGCCACCTGGCGGGCGAAGGCGATCGCGCTCGTCCTGCGCCGGCCGCGCATCGACTCCACGGTGACATCGAAGGCCCGGGCCACGCGCCGTTGGATCTGGTCGATCCCGATGACGGTTTCGTCCGGCTTCACATACACGCGCAGCACCTCGAGAGCCAGGTCAGCGGTGATGGGCGCGTGGGCTAGGCGGCTCAGCGCCGAGAGGCGGACGAAGCAGCCCTCGAGCTCCCGGATGTTGCGTTGGATCCTTTCGGCGATGAGAAAGAGGACATCCTCGGGAACCGGCATCGCTTCCCGCTCGGCATTGGCCCGCAAGATCGCGACGCGAGTCTCGAGATCGGGCGGCTGGATGTCGGTCACCAGGCCGGAATTGAAGCGGGAAACCAGACGCTCCTCGATGCGCGCGATGTCCTTCGGGGGCCGGTCGCTGGTGACTACGATCTGCTTGTGCTCATCGTGGAGCGCATTGAAGGTGTGGAAGAACTCCTCCTGCGTCGCGTCACGGCCGGAGAGGAAGTGGATGTCGTCGAGCAGCAGCAGGTCCAGCTGACGGTATTTCTTTCGGAAGTCCTGGGTGCGGCCGGCGGTGATCGCCTGGATCATGTTGTTCATGAACTTCTCGGAAGAGGCGTAGAAGACCCGTGCGTTCGGGTTCTGGGCCATCACGCTGTGACCGATCGCTTGCATGAGATGCGTCTTCCCGAGGCCGGTTCCCCCGTAAATGAAGAGCGGGTTGTAGACTCCGCCGGGCCCCTTCGAGACCGCCTGCGCCGCCGCGTGAGCGAATTCGTTCCCCTTGCCGACGACGAAAGACTCGAAGACATACCGGGCATAGAGGTTGTGGCTCCAGCGTTCGCCGTTGCCCAGCATCGGGGCGACGGCTGGAGCTGGACGCGGCGCGGGCAGCAGGTCCTGAGCGTTCTCGTAGTAGGTGTTGTTGATGACGACGTGGATCTCGGGCATCGCGCACCCGATCGACCGGCAGGCATCCCTGATGATCGGGATGTCGTGCTCCTTGAACCAGTCGGCGAAGAACGGATTCGGGACCTCGAGGACGACCTTCTCCGAGCAGAAGTTCAGCATCTGGACCGGCTCGAACCAGGTCTTGAACTTGAAGGGATTTACCTGCTTGCGGATCTGGTCGAGGATCAGGTTCCAACCGGTGACCGATTGCGTCGAATCCACACGTGCCCCCGGGGCGAGGTTATCCACAATTCTGTCCACACCCGCCCGGCTGCGTCCCGGAAGGTCGCTCGAGGATCTGCTGAGAGGGTTTCGGCGGCAGGTCAGGCTTCTAGCCGCACCCTGTTCGGGTGGAATGTGGCTAGAAGCTTGTACTGCATTCGGTTACGCGAAGAAGACCCCAGCATTTCCTTGTACCTTCAGCGTGACCCTGTTCGTTCCATGGAAATTCTTTTGTCCCGGCCGCCCGGGCGAAACTGCAACTCAAACAAAACACTATGGTTACTAACAAAGATGCGACCAGCGAATGGCGGCATGCTATCACCGCGTGGAGAATGCCGACAAGACGCCTTTTTCCTGCGGCGGAATCGTTTTGCTAAGAGTTTGCCGGAGAATGAAATCAGCGGGCGGAGGTGTTCGCTATAATCATCGCGAATTTGGGGGATTTCCTGGTTGACGCACCGGAAGAATCATTGGTAGCCTCCAGGGTTACTGTTTTCGGGAACGAGACCCGCCCGCGGTGGACTTGAGCGGGAATATCCCAGGCCCGGTTTTCCGATCTCATTCCTGCTTTTCCGGCCCGGCTCAGAGCGCTGCGAAGGCCGTCCGAGGGACTTGCAGGAGAATCGTGGAGCCCGTGCACGGGCATCTGGTATTGTCGGGCTCAGCAGGAGGAAAGACGAAGTGAAGCGTACATTCCAACCTCACAATCGGCGTCGGCGGCGCGTGCATGGATTTCGGCAGCGCATGCGCACCAGTTCCGGGCGCAGAGTGCTTTCTCGCCGGCGGGCCAAAGCTCGAGCGCGTTTGACTGTCTCCGGGTAGAGCGTCGCACCCGCATGCCCTGGGGAGACGAGCCGCTGAGAACGAAAGAAGCGATCAACCGATTATTCCAGGAGGGTGTTGTCTATCACGGAAGGCACGTGCTGTTGATGGCTCGGCGCGTACCGGAGGGGCCCCGGAGAGTGCTCTTCGTTGCGAGCAAGCGGGTGGGCAATGCCGTTCGAAGGAATCGCGCGAAACGCGTGATGAGGGCCGCCTACCAGAACATCGTTCCCGGTCTTGCGACGCAAGAGAGTCATCTCGGATGGATCGCCCGCGCTTCTTCCGCCGAGCAGAGCATGCAAGTGATCGAAACGGACATGCGGGAACTTCTGCGGCGGGCTCGCTTGATCGCGAGCTCGGCAGGTGCGCCGGGAAGAGGCCCGCAATCGCAGGATGACCGGACATGAGTCGAGCGGGCGATGGTTCCCCTGGTTCCAGCCCCGGTTGCCGAGATTCGGCGAATCGCACGACCGCGCAAGCGCATCGCGTTCGAGAGTCACGGCAGATTTCGGAATGGATTGGCAAGGCGGGAGTCGCAGGCGTCCTGTTCTCGATCGATGCCTACCGCCGGCTCGTGTCGCCCTTCTTGCCTCCAAGCTGTCGCTATGAGCCCAGCTGCTCGCAATACGCCCGTGAAGCGGTGAAGCGTTATGGGGCCTTGCGGGGGTTGCGCATGGCGGCGGTTCGGCTCCTGCGATGCCATCCGTTTCATCCGGGCGGATGGGATCCCGTCCCGTGATCCGGATCTCGCGAACGCACGGCCTGTTTTGTTTCTCCATCGACAACTTCCTCATCGCGGGGCCTCCCCCGCGAGCGCACTCCGGCCGCCCGTCCGGCGAGCCGTGGAGTACATGAATGGAGCAAAGAAGATCCGGAGGATTTGACGCTCGCACGCTGCTCGCGTTCGCGTTGATGATCCTCGTCTGGGTGGCCTTCACCCAATTCCTGATTCCCAAGAAACCGCAGCAGCCTCGGGACGGGATCGAGACGACCGCGACGACGCCGTCGGGCGCCGAAACCGGTACGTCCCCGGACGCAGACCAACCTCGCCGGCTCCCGCCGTCTTCCGCGAACGGCGAAAACGCAAATGCAGGCGGAACCTTCGAGGCTTCCGGCCCGGCTCGCGTTCTCCAAAACCGCCTCCCCGCGGCGGAAAGCGATGTCGTCATCGAATCGAAGCTCTACCGCGCGGTCTTTTCCTCCCGGGGCGCAAACATCCGGTCGTGGGTCTTGAAGAATTTCACCGACGCCGCCGGCGCTCCGGTGGATCTCGTTCCCAAGGACGGCGAAGGAGCGCTCTCGTTGCGGTGGGAGGGTCCCGAAGGCGAAGTCGACCTCGGCGGGACGGTTTTTCAAGTGGAGCAGACGGAGACCGACGCGTCGGGCAATCGCGTCGTCCGCTTCATCGCGGAAGGGCCCCTCGTGGCGCAAGGCGCCGCCTCGCCGGCGCAAACCGGCCTTGCGGCCGATCCCGCGTCCGGCCTGGGAGACGCGACGAGTGTTGCGCAGCCGGAGCCTGCGGTCCGCGTGGAGCGCACCTACATCCTCGGCGCCGACGGCTACGACATCCGCATGGAATTGCTCGTCGATGGAGTCTCCAATGAGCGCCAGAACCATCGAGTCATTCTCGGCTGGCCGTCCGGCATCCCGAACCTGGAGACGCATGCTTCGCTCGACAAGCAGGGCAAGGCGGCAATAGCCCTCTTGGGCACGGAGCTGGTGAAGGACGGATTCGGAGGCTCCGGCTTCGGGTGCGGATGCGGCGGGGGAAAAGCCTCTCATGCCGGAGTGCGTTCTTACGAGGGACAACTCCAATGGGCGGGCGTGCGAGGGAAGTACTTCTCCGGAATCCTGATTCCCGACGAGCTTGAGGCGGCCACCTTCCTGGCCGCTTCCGAGCCGGATCTCGATCAAGTCGGCATGATGCTCGTCCGGGCGATGGCCTTCGATGGTCCGACCGTTCATGACTACCGCCTCTACCTCGGCCCGATCGACTATCGCGTGCTTGCCGATCTGGACAAACAGGTCGGGAGGCATCTCACCCGCCTCGTCGACTACGGCGGCAAGCTCATCGCCCCGATCAGCCGCGCGACGCACTGGTTCCTGTTGACGGTCCATCGCGTGGTCCCGAACTACGGCATCGTCATCCTGCTGCTCGCGATTGCAGTGCGCATTCTCTTCCATCCGCTCACGGTCAAGTCGCTTCAGTCGCAGCGCAAGATGCAGGCGATCAAGCCCGAGGTCGATGAGATCAACGCCAAGTACAAGGACAATCCCGAGCAGCGCAGCAAGAAGACGATGGAGTTGTACAAGCGGTACGGCATCAATCCGCTGGGAGGATGCCTGCCGCTGCTCGTGCAGATGCCCGTGATCTACGCGCTCTACAATGTGTTGATGAACGCGATGGAGCTTCGGAAGGCGCCGTTCGCCCTCTGGGTCCGTGACCTGTCCTCTCCGGACACGGTCGGCCGCATGATGGGCATTCCCATCAATGTCCTCCCCCTCCTCATGGCGGCGACCATGTTCTGGCAGCAGAAGCTGACGCCCACCGATCCCCGGCAAGCCCCGATGCTGGTGCTGATGCCGGTGATGATGGTCTTCTTCTTCTACGGACTGCCGTCCGGACTGGTGTTCTACTGGACCGTCACCAATCTTCTGGCAATCGCTCAGCAGTTGGCCATGAAACCTCCCCAACTCGCTCCCGCGATCGCCGCGGTTCCCCCGGAAAAGGCGCGCACGACGAAGCGAGCGAGGGCCTGAGCTCGATCCGCACGGGTCGCTCATGCCCGGACGATGCCGGCGCCACCCGCCGGCCCGAAGAAAGGAAGCAGCGGAATGGAACGAAGCAACCAGAGAACCGAAGTCTTCTCCGAAGGACGAAATGTGGAAGAGGCCCTGCAGGCGGCCTGCGACAAGTTGAACACGACCCCAAATCAGGTTGAATACGAAGTCATCGAGGAAGGTGCGAGCGGCGGCGTGCTGGGATTCCTCAAAGGGCGCGTGACCAAGATCCGGGTTTGGAAGAAGTCGGAAACGGAACGCAAGCTGCACGAGCTGCTCAAGGGATTCATCCAGGCGCTCGACATGGATCTCAATTTCCAGATGGAACGCGTGGACGACGCATTCGAAGTCGAATTGAGCACCGAGGGGTCGGACGGTCTGTTGATCGGCCGGGGCGGCGAGACGCTGGCCGCCCTGCAGCACCTGGTCTCGCGCATGGCCTCGCACATGGATGAGACGTTGCGCGTGCGCGTGGACGTGGCCGGATATCGCAAGCGCCGCCAGGATCAGTTGCGTCGCAAGGCGCGCGAACTGGCCGACCGTTCGGTGTCGACGGGCCGCGAGGTGCCGACCGAACCGCTTCCGGCGGACGAACGCCGCGTCGTGCATCTTGCGCTGAGCGAGGACTCGCGGGTGGAGACGCGCGCGATCGGTGAAGGCTTGACCAAGCGGGTGATGATCGTGCCCGTGCAGGGGCGGGCGGGCCGCAGGGAAGGCGGCGATCGACGCGAGCACGGCGAGCGCAGAGAGCACGGCGAGCGGCGCGAACCAGGAGAACGCCTGGAGCGCGGCGAGCGCAGAGAAGAGGGCCGCGGGGAATTGAGCGAGCATCGCGGAGGGCGCCGTGCGTCCGAGCGCCCGGTTCGCCGTCCGTTGTCCGGCGACGCGGACGAGCACGCGGAGCCGGGCGAAGAAGCCCGCAGCCACGGTCGCAGAAACATCCGCGCGCGTGGACCGCGCCGCACTCGTGAGGATCGGCCCGAACCGGTCGCGGCTGGAGAGGAAGAGCGCAACCAGCCTTCCGAACCACCCAAGGAAACGCCTTCGACCGAAGAGGATTCTTACTTCCGGATCCCCGAGAGCATCGGGATCGTTGCCTCTCCATCGCGCGAGGAAGGGGGAGAGCCGGGAAGCCCGAGCGAAACCGAGGAATCCCGTCCCCTGACATTCGGGCGGCGCCCACGGGCGGGCCGCGGCCGGCGGAGATAGGGCCTCCTCGGGGCGAAGGGGACTGCGCGGAAAACGGCGCTGGGCGTCCCGGCGCCGATCACCGAGCCCGATTTCGCAGCATGCCCGCGGAATCGTCGAAGATTTCCGCGCATTCCACGCCGCGGATGAGAACCTGGTCATGAAAGCCGACACGATTGCCGCTCTCGCGACGGGCCGGGGCTCCGCCGCCTTGGCCGTCGTCCGCATGTCGGGAGCAGATGCGATTGCGATTCTCTCGCAGAGCTTCCGCCGCCATGCCGGAGAGCGGATCAACCCTCGCCTGCCGCGGCGGACGGATCCCGCACACGACGATTCGTTCTCGTCCCAACCCTCGGGCGCGCATGCGAGTGCGCGCACGCGGCTGCAGGCGGACTCGTTTCCGTCCCATCGATGCATGGTCGGAGTGTTTCTCGACGACCGTGGACCGGTCGATCAGGTCGTCGTCACGCTCTTTCGCGCGCCCCGTTCCTACACGGGAGAGGATGTCGTCGAGATTACTTCCCACGGCGGCTCGTGGACGCCCGGCCGCATCCTCGATCGTTTGCTCGCCTTGGGCGCCCGCCCCGCGATGCCAGGAGAATTCACCCAGCGGGCCTTCCTGAACGGAAAGCTCGACCTTGCGCAGGCCGAGGCCGTCGAAGCGCTCGTTCGCGCGCGATCGGCGGATGCGGCTCAGGCGGCCCTGCGCGTGCTCCGCGGCGGGCTGCGCGATGCGCTCCACGAGCGAATGAACCAGCTCACCCTCGCCCTGGCCCTGATCGAAGCGGGCCTCGACATGGAAGAGGACGGTGCGGCGGACACCCTGGCTCCCGGTTTGGAAGAGCCGTCGGAGCGGGAAACGCCGGATCAGATTCTCCGCTCCGAGATCCTCTTTCTCGAACGCCTCGCCGACAACGGGCGGGCGGAAAGGCGAGCCGAGAACGGATGGCGGGTCGTGCTGCACGGTCGTCCGAACGCGGGGAAGTCGTCGATTTTGAATGCGCTTCTGGCTCGCGAGCGCGCGATCGTCTCCCCCCATCCGGGGACGACGCGCGACACGGTGGAAGCGTGTGTGGAATGGGACGGCCACACGCTGGTTCTCGTGGACACTGCCGGGATTGAGCCGGAAGAGCCTCAACCCGACGCCATTGCGTCCGGGCCGGCCGGAGGCGATGCGACCGAGCGAGGGGCGGTCGAGGACGATGCGACCGAGCGTAGGGCGGTCGAAAGCGATGCGACCAATGGTGAGGCAGCTCTTGCCCAACATGTCGAACGCGGTCACAGGCCTGCAACCGCGGATGGGATCACGCAGGCAGCCTCGGATCATACCCGCCGCGCCATCGATTCCGCTGCTCTTGTCGTGGAAGTGACCGATGTGCAAGCACAGACGCCGGAAGAGCTGGAACGCGATCTCGCTTCCTTGGCGCCTGGATCGCCCATCGTGATCGCCTTGCACAAGTGGGATCTCGAAGCGCGAAGCGAATGGAAGGAATGGTTGTCGCGCCGCGGAATCTCCGCCCTTCCTGGAATCGAGACGAGAGAGCGACTGGATCTTCCAGCCCACCCGCAGAATTCGGGAGCGGCCGCTCAGCGCGATTCCCGGTTGGACGATCGGCGGGTGCCGGCACGAAGAGACGGGGAAGGCGAGGCTGGCGGGAGGGCCTCCCGCTGGGTCGTCGCCTCGTCGGCGCAGTCGCCTCCGGGAACCGAGCCATTGCGGCTTGCGATTCTCGCCGCCCTTGCTCCCGATTCCGAGCAGGCGGCGGAAGCGCTTCTCGTCAGCGACCGGCAGGCAGGCAAAATCGAACAGGCGCTGATTTCCTTGCGTGCGGCGCGACGAATTCTCCAAGAGAGGGGCGAATACGAGCTGGCCGCGTGCGAATTGCGTGGCGCGCTCGATCGTCTGGGAGAGATCCTGGGCCGTTCGGCCGGGCCCAGGGTTCTCGAAGAGATCTTCTCCCGATTCTGCGTCGGCAAATGAGGCAAGCGGGAACGACCGAACCGGCGTCTTCCGGATCTTCCCGGCCCGCCAGCACACCGCCTGAGGATCACATGGACACGCGGGAACGAAGCGATCCATCGGAAACCCAAGGACGAATGCGTCTGCCGGCCCGGGTGGACGCCGTCGTCGTTGGGGGTGGGCACGCGGGGATGGAGGCGGCCTGGGTTCTCGCGCGGCGCGGTCACAGCGTGGCGCTCATCACCATGGATGCAGCCGGACTCGGGCGCATGTCGTGCAACCCCGCGATCGGAGGAATTGCCAAGGGGCAACTGGCGCGCGAAATCGACGCGCTCGGCGGAATGATGGGCCGCTTGATCGACCGGGCGGGAATCCATTTTCGCATGCTGAATCGCCGCAAGGGCCCAGCCGTGCGGTCGCCTCGCGGACAGGCGGACAAGCAGCGGTACACGAAAGAGGCGACCCTCATGCTGCTTGGTCTGCCTTCGTTGCTGATCGTCGAAGGGCAAGTCACGGGACTGGCTTTCGAGCGCTCCTCGGAAAACGAGAAGCGCGTAACCGGAGTGTTGCTGGACGCGCGCGATCGTGAGTTCGATCACAAGCGCGAACTCGAGCACGATTGCGAGCGGGCGCGGATCCTTCGGATTTCCAAGGCGACCGATCTCCAATCGGATGTCGTGATCCTCGCGCCCGGCACTTTCCTGAGGGGGTCTCTTTATTGCGGATTGAACCGCACCTCGGGAGGGAGGCGGGCGGAGCCGCCGGCGGATGAGCTTTCCGCGGCGCTTCTCACAATGGGACTCGAGCTCGGACGGTTGAAGACCGGAACGCCTCCCAGGATGTTTCGCGATTCGATCGATGTCTCCAAGATGGAAGAGCAGCGCGGGGACGAACCTCCGCCGCGGTTTTCCTTCTTCGAAGACGGCGAGGTGCGGAACCTGGCGGTCTGTCATCTCACGCGCACGAATGAGCGCACGCACGATGTCATTCGCCGGTCGCTGGATCGTTCGCCGTTGTATGGCGGGCTCATTCGAGGAGTGGGGCCGCGCTACTGCCCATCGATCGAAGACAAGGTTGTTCGCTTTCCCGACCGGGCGAGCCATCACCTATTTCTCGAGCCTGAGGGCCTCGATTCTCCGCTCGTTTACCCGAACGGCATCTCCACCTCGCTTCCCCTCGACGTCCAGGAGGCCTTCGTCCGCACCATCGACGGAATGGAAGATGCCCGCATTGCGCATCCGGGATATGCGGTCGAATACGATTTCCTGCTGACCTCGCAGATCGATTCGCGTTTGGGAGTTCGAGGGTTCGATGGCCTGTATTCGGCGGGGCAGATCAACGGGACATCGGGCTACGAGGAGGCGGCCGCCCAGGGAATCGTCGCGGGATTGAACGCCTGCGCGCAATTGGAGCGACGCCCTCCGTTCGTGCTGAGGCGCGACCAGGCTTACATCGGGGTGTTGATTGACGACCTGATCACGAAAGTGCCGGCCGAGCCCTATCGCATGTTCACTTCGCAGTCCGAATACCGGTTGCTTCTGCGACAGGACAACGCCGATTTCCGTTTGAGCGAGCTCGGGTATGAGCGCGGATTGCTCACGAGCGAGGAACGAAGACGAGTGACCGTGCGGTGGGAGGCGATGGATCGCGAACGGGAACGGTTGCGCGCCGGACGGGTGAGGCGCGCCGCTTTTCCCATGGATCAAGGCGATGTCGGGAAGTCCATGGAGGAAGTTCTGCGAAGGCCGGAAGTGGCCCTCACGGATCTCGAAAAGCTGGGATTCCAACCCGGCATTCCGTGGGCCGACTATGCAAGCCTCGAGGCCGATATCAAATATGAAGGATACATTCCAAGATTGTTGAAGGACATCCAGCAGCGCCTATTCATGGAAGAGGGATTGATCCCGGGCAGAATGCTCGACAACCCGCCTCAATCCTTATCGCGCGAAGCAAGAGAAAAGTTGCAACTGCATAGGCCGCAAACACTTGGGCAGGCATCCAGAATACCGGGAATCACTCCGTGCGATGTCTCGCTCATGATGATCCTGATCCATGCAGGCAAAGACCCTGCAGGTCCAGGCCGAGGGGGATCCGGTGCGCCTACTCTGCTGGGCGATGACCCCGATCAGCGATGAGCGACCAATGAGAGATCGATGAGCAAGAAGACGGATCCAAGAAAAAAGCACGACAGAGGGCCTGGCGATTCTTCCAGAATGAAGCAGAGGCACTCGCGCAAGAAACGAATGCCGAGGTTTTCCTCCGACCTTCGAAGAATCTCAATGGACGAGGACGGGCGCACCGCCGCCTCCGACTGGCCTGCCCAGATTGACGAGCTATTGAAGCAAGTATCGGCCAGCGGCGTGCACATCGAAGAAGGCGCGGCCCAGCGGTTGCTACGATTTTGTCAGGAAGTCCAAAGGGCGGCCAGTCTCGTCAACCTCGTTTCGAAAGCCGATCTTCCGCAACTGCCGGCCAAACACATCGCCCCAAGCCTGGTGGTCCTTCGGGTCAAGAATCCGTTACCCGGCGAGAAGTGGATCGATGTCGGAACCGGCGGCGGTTTTCCGGGCATGGCAGTCAAGCTTTCAAGGCCTGATGTCCGAATGACCCTTCTCGACTCATCTGAGAAGAAGGTCGCTTTTCTGAAGGGGGTCGCGCAGGTTCTTGGCTTTCCAGACCTGGAGATCGTGCGCGCCCGGGTGGAGTCTCTTGGCGAGGTACCCTTCATACCGGCGAGCATGGTGCGGGCCACGGATGGCGAACGGGAGGATGGCGAACAGCCAGGTCACGAACAGGCGGGAGGCACAAGGGCTGGTTTAGAACCGAAGCCGCTGATCTTGGCAGGGAGACCAGTATTTGATGTCATTCTGATGCGGGCAGTCGCCTCCCTGGAAAAGTCGCTGGAACTGATCGAGCCGATCTCTTGTTCGGGCACGCTATTGCTGACATTCAAAGGCCCTGGATGGGAGGACGAAATCCGGGCGGCCGAGAAGAACATGCGAACCTACGGTTGGGAATTTGAAGGAGTGTTCAGCGTGCCCTGGGCGCAAGCGAGAATCCTTCGTCTCCTACACACCTGAGCTCTGCGTCCCGCGTGGGGCTCAGCCCGCGGCCAGCCGGGCTTGATGTTTCACGTGAAACACCTCCATCAGACCCGGCTCGGGCAGGCCGGCCTGCCGGCCTGCCGGCCGCCCAGGATGTTTCACGTGAAACATGAGCCGGGGGGGCGGGCGACACGGGACTTCCTTCCCGACCGGATCTATGCTCTGCCGAAGAGCGAGGATCGCTCAAAAGAAGCACGCACGAAATTGACATCGGGCGCTCTCCAATGCTAGTTTTTCGCGCAGGAAGCTCCCAGGTGCCACACAAGCTTTTGATTTGAAGCTCATTTGCGCTCGGAGGGAGTCCAGGGAGGGAGTCTGCCTGCCTTCTCTCACGATGCAGCTCTAGGAACGACACTGGCGAAGCGGTTGAACGCCAGAAATGCGGGTGCGCGTTGAGCAGAATCATCGCGATCTCCAATCAAAAAGGCGGTGTCGGAAAGACGACGACCGCAATCAATCTCGCTGCCTCGTTGGCCAAGCTCGGGCAGCGCACTCTCCTTGTGGACCTCGATCCTCAAGCGAATTCGACGTCCGGTGTCGGCATTGCGGTAGATGACGCGTCTCCGACGCTCTATGAAGTGATGCTGGGAACCGCGGATCTCGTCACCTCGATTCGGCAGTCTCTCCTCGAAGGTCTCGATGTCCTGCCTTCGGCCCCCAGGCTCTTTGGAGCGGAAGTGGAACTGGTGCCTGTACCAGGCAGGGAAACGCTCCTTGGCAATAGGCTGGTCCCCATACTGGGGCACTACCAGTTCATTATCATCGACAGCCCGCCGTCGCTCGGGCTCCTGACTGTGAACGGTCTGACTGCTGCAAAGTCAATTCTGATACCGATGCAGTGCGAATACTATGCGCTAGAGGGACTTAGCCAGCTGCTGCAGACCGTTCGGATGGTCCAGGAGAGCTTGAATCCGGCTCTCCAGGTGGAAGGAATTCTGCTGACGATGTACGACGGACGCCTCATGCTTTCCCAGCAAGTCGCGGAGGAAGCGAGGAAGTACTTTGGGGACAAGGTGTTTCAAACGGTAATCCCTCGCAATGTTCGCCTGGGCGAGGCGCCGAGCTTCGGAAAACCTGCCGTGCTGTACGACCCGAACTGCACTGGCTCGATCAGCTACATGAATCTAGCAAAGGAAGTGCTAAGTCATGACACGGAAAGTACTTGGAAGAGGACTGCGGGCGCTTATTCCGGAGCCTGACGGCTCGACCTTCGCATCGTCTCCCCACCTTGCCGTGGACGCGGTCATCGGGACAGATGGTCCGGAGGGTATCCCGGGAATCGATCCTTCGGACGGTTTGAAGTCGGTGCTTTCCATTCCGATCGATCGCATTGTTCCGAACGCTAGGCAACCGAGGAATACCTGGGACGACGAATCGCTTGATGAACTGGCCAAGAGCATTTCTCAGAAGGGACTTCTCGAACCCATTCTCGTCAGGCCGAGAGGAGAGCAATTCGAGATCATTGCGGGCGAGCGACGCTGGCGTGCCTGCAAAGCCGCAGGACTCTCAGAAATCCCTGCCATTCTGCGACCCATGGGCGATGCCGAGAGCCTCGAGGCTGCGCTTATCGAGAATATTCAAAGAGAGGATCTGAATCCTGTCGAGGAAGCGCGCGCCTATCAAATGCTGACGACCGAGTACGGGTTGACCCATGAAGAGATTGCTCAGCGGGTCGCGAAAAACCGATCGACCGTAACCAACCTCCTTCGGCTGCTCAGGCTTTCCAATCCTGTTCTCGAACATGTTTCACGTGGCACATTGACTGTAGGGCACGCCAGAGCGCTTCTCTCGTTAGCCGAGGACCAAAGGGACGCTGCAGCGGAAAAGATTGCAGTTGAGGGTTGGTCCGTGCGTGAAGCAGAAATCTGGATTGCGAGCCTGACGGCGACAGGCAAGACGACAAGAGGGAGATCTGCAAGGCGCATACAGAAGCCGGATCACATACGAAGAATCGAAGAGGATCTTTGCCGCCATTTCGGAACACAGGCAAGAATCCGCCAGGGGCGGCAAGGCGGAAGAATCGAATTGCGCTTCCATGACGACGAAGAGTTGAGTCGATTGCTTGAACAATTTGGCGTCATCGTTTCTTGAGCAGCGCTTTCGAGACCGACAACAGAAGAAGATTCGAGCGCTTCAGCGGCGAGAAAGGACGTGGAAGGACGAAACAATTTCGGTCAAACGGAACATCAGGAATTGACGCGGATGATTGGGGCTTGGCCCTGAGAAGGCCAAAGAAAACGTAAGGCAACAAAAACGGCCAACGAAGAGGGCTAACGAACACGGCAAGAAAAGCGGCAAGGGAAACAGCCGCCGAGAAGGGCAGCCAAGAGGGAGTTGACGGCCCATGGAGGCGGCCAGCACGGTGGACGACAAGAGTGAGCCAGCCAGGAATGGAATGAGCAGGAGCACGGACACAAGCATTGCGAGTAGATGAACGGGAAGAGATGAAGAAGGTCGTGCGCGAGAAAACGAACACAAGAGGTTGAGATGGGTTGTCGTCCAGGCGTTCTGCGACTGAGTGCCATGGTCTGAAGGAGGGAACGATGTTCAACAGAAAATCTTCGCCGGAACCCGTGATGCCTGCCATCCCTCGCGGGGATAGGACGGAGCGCAAGGAGCAATCCTTCCTCCAGAGCGGCGTGAAGCTGGATGGAGATCTGACTGCCGAAGGAGACTTGAGAATCGAAGGGCGAGTGACCGGAACCGTCCGCGTCAAGGGGCTCCTCACAATTGGCCCGAAGGCAGAAGTCGAAGGCGTCGTCACTGGCGGTGAAGTGGTCGTCCACGGGAAACTGCGTGGGACTGTCCAAGCTGACCACCGGATCCACCTCGCTCGTGAAGCGAATGTGACCGGGGATCTGTATTGCAGCGCGCTGGTCATCGAAGATGGCGTGCATTTCCAGGGCAGCTCGAACATGGGCGAGAAGGCGGTAAGAAAAGAGGAGAGACTGGGCGCCGTGTCGTCCTTCGGCTCAGCGACGCTGGGCACAGCGTCGTCGACACCCGCGGCCTCCAGTTCGCGTGCGGGAGAGCCCCAGACGGCAGGCGGGTCCAGCCCGACTTCGGTGGGGCACGCGCCAAAGGTTGCTGCCCAATCGGGCATTCCTTCGATGCCGCAGACGAGCGGGCCGAGGTCCGGGGCTGGCCCGGACAGGGTCGATTCAGGCTCGAGCCGGATCTCATGACCATAGAGCCGGTCGGACGCTTGCTGGTTGGCCGCATCCATGCTTGATCGCCGTCCTGGCGCGTAAACCGGGCCGGCTGGCAGTCTGAATGCCAGTCCAGCAAGCTCGTCTCGGTGACTGACTCGTCCGGCAGGTAGGCCATCCCGGTCTGCAGGCTTGTTTCGCACGTAGGCCGTCCCGGTCGGCAGGCTTGTTTCGCACGACAGGCCATCCCGGTCGGCAGGCTCTTTCCGGCGGGCTCACCCTGGTCGCAAGCTTCGCGGGCGGCAAGCTCATCGCGTGCATGGACAGGTCGCTCGCCTTGGCGCGTGATCTCTCGCCCTAGTCTGCGGCCATCGCATACCTGCCTTCCTTGCGCTCGCCTTCCTCCTTCTCAAGCGCCAGGCGTCATAAACGTTGCGCGGTCGTGCCCACCCCTTGATGATGCAACCAAGGTGCATGTGGTTCACTCTCCGGGCTCGTGTGGAAAAGCGAGTGGAGAACGAAAGTCATTGCTTTGCAATCAGTTGATAGACATCCCCAGGGGTTTTGCTGGTCTTCTCCACATCCTGACACGCGCGCCCGACCGGGGGGCGCCTCCCAACCTTCGGCTCCAAAGCCTTACTGGCTTCTGTACTGTATTATGTTTTGTGACAATGATTTACATTATTTAATCCCCGATCCCTTGAGAGCTGTGGATCCCGCTCGGCTGGTGACGACAAGAAGAGCCGTGGACATCGGGTGACATGGCCGTTCGATCGGGCGGTCCTTTTCCGGCCATTGCCTTGATTCCTGTTCCCCCATGGACAGGAATGAGCACGCAGGTTCAGCCTCATGTAACAGGCCTGGGCCAGCGGGGGCGAGGCGGGGGGCGCCGCCTGTCGGCCCCGCATTGGAGCATGGAAGCTTCAACTCCCGTTTCCGGCTCGATTTCAGAATGGCGCTCCGGACTCGGGGAGGGAGCCGATTGCGCTGTTTCCCGTCCCAAACACCGGTGCCTAGGTTCTTTCCGGCATAGCAGTTGACACTCGGAACCAAGGCAACATAGACTCTCCGGGCTGATGTCAAGAAGGCGATCATGGCTCGGCCTTTTCCGGTCCGGTCGCCATTTTCCTACCATAGCGAGGTCCAGCTATGCGGATCCAGTCCATGGGGTTTGCGCTTCTGGTGTTCGGGTTCGGCTACCTTCTTCTTGCCGGAGGCTGTTCGGAAGAGAGTCCGACGGCGGAAGGGGACAAGGTCCCTCCCGTCGTCTCCTTCGTCCATCCATTGGAAGAGGACATCTACGGAGCCCGCATCATAGACAGCGTGGAGGTGTCCCTGCGAGTGACGGACAACACCGCCATCGAGCAGGTGCAGATCTGGGCGCTCTTCAACGACACCACGAGCACGGCCCTGAAGGTCGGCCCCGCGTTGACGCAGCCGAATCAGGACGGGTTCTACACCTTCCACTGGGACATCGCAGGCATCGACAACGGGACGACCGGGGTGCTCTACGCGATCGCGACCGATCGCGCCGGCAACAGCGGAAGCACCCCCAAGGTGCGTGTTCTCATCGTCAATCAGAGCCAGGCCGGCCCGCCTCGATGCGCCTTCCAGATCACGCCGAGCGAAGGCCTCGTGACGGATACCTACACCTTCGATCCGACATTGACGAGGGACCTGGAAGAGGACATCGACATCGTCGTGCGCTGGGACTTTCAGAATGATGGACGCTGGGACATCGACACGAGCCGGGTCACATCGACAGCGGCGCACATTGTCGAGTGGACCTACACTTCGCCCGACACCTACACGGTCGTGATGGAGGCGTTCAACTCCTACTACAGCATCCCGTACAACCGGCCCTGCCGAACGACGCGCACCGTGGTGGTCAAGCCTGCGGAAGGCGCGCCCCGGCCGCCCGCGTATCACGAATTCGTCCAGGTTCCGAGCGGGCACTATCCCATCGGAGCCCTGGCGTGCGACGATTGCGGTCCTCTGAACGCGGACGAAGAGCTGCCCAGCGTCGCGATCGTGAATATCTCCAGCCCCTATTTCATCGACAAGTACGAAGTGCGCTGTTCCTGGTATGTCGAGTTCCTCAACCAGGCGAAGGCGCTGGGCCAGGTGTCGTTCGACCTGAATTCTCTCGAAGTGCGGTCGGCGGATGGAAGGGTCTACATGGTCCTCAATTCGAGCCTCACGCGCATCAAGTACTCGGTGGCGGATGAGGACTTCTATGTGGATCAGAGCTACGCGAATCATCCGGTGACCGGAGTGACATGGTACGGCGCCACCGCCTATGCGAATTTCTTCGGCCTGCGCCTTCCCACGGAAGTGGAGTGGGAGGTGGCGGCGCGCTCGCAAACGGTTCACGAAGGGTACATGTATCCCTGGTCGCCGTTGAGTCGGGTGATTGACGGCTACTACGCGAACTTCCGCGAATCGGGCGATCCGTTCGAAGAACCCGGCGCGATCTCGACCACGCCGGTCGGGTACTACGATGGCTCCACCTACGGAAGCTTCGCGACCATCGACGCGCGCAGTCTCGCGGGCACCTACGACCAGGCGGGCAATGTCGCCGAGTGGATCAAGGACTGGTACGCGGAAGCGACCCTGCGCGATCTGTACCAGGCGTATGTGGCCGACAGCATTCCGCAGGCCGAGCGGCCGCCTGCATTCGGGTACGCCCGGGTGTTGCGGGGAGCAAGCTACACCAACTGGCCGGGGGATCTCAGGGTCACCAACCGCATGGCGGCAGAGCCGTACCGGAAGGCTCCCTGGATCGGATTCCGCACGGCGTACATCAACTTCTAGCGGGTCGTGGTTCAGATCCCGATCACGCGCGGCCGATCGCGAATCGCCGGGACGAGCCGAGCGGCGGGCCGCGTCTGGATTTCGTTCGCCCTGCTGCTCGCTCTGCTGTGCGCGGCCGTCCTGCTCGTGTACCTGCCCGTCCTCCCGCGCGAGGCGTTGCTCGATGACGACGCCGTCGCTCTCGCCAACAATGGGGCGGTCATGCGCGGGGAGCCGAACTGGACGGTCGCTCCCTATTACGGCGACCTCTATCGCCCGCTGTGGCGCCCGCTCGCCACGCTGACCCTGCGCTGGAATGGGATTGCCGCTTCCAGGGGAGGCTCACCTTCCGACCCGCTCGTGCATGATCGCGCGCATGATGCGATGGTTGCGACGAACCTCGCGCTCTTCCTCGTGGCCGGACTCCTCGCGGTCTTCGTCTTCCGCTCCGCAGGTTTGGGATGGGTGAGCGCATCGCTGGCGGGAGGTGCGCTGCTCCTGCATCCCGCGCAGAGCGAGACGATCTGGCGGGTGGCGGGCAGGTCGGAATTGCTCGCCGGCGTCTTCGTCCTCGGCGCGTTGCTCTTGTACATCCTGGCGCTCTCCGGTCCTGCGCCCGTGACCAAACGCCCGCCCGCGCGCGCGAGCTCCAGCGCAGCGGGATCGGAGGGCGGGCAGGGACGCTCGCAACACCGATCGGTCGCTGCCCGGGCCTCGGGCCGTACGCCGCATGCGGCGGGAGTTGGAGTTGCGCTGCTGTTCCTGGCCGGACTGCTTTCTCACGAGATCGCGATCGTCCTTCCTTTCTTGATCGCCGGATACCGATGGACGGTGGGCAGAGAGAGCGAGCGTGAGCCGGGTCCGCGCGATGGCACCGGCAGGCCGGGCGACGAATGGCGCGCAGGCGGCGACAGGCTTGGCGGCGGATGGATTTGGATCGCGCTCCTCGCCGCGATCGCGCTTCTGTGGGCGGGGGCCCGGCAAGGCATCATCCGCGGCTGGCCGCACGACTTTCACCTGAATCCCGCCTTCGACTTCACGCGCGCTCTGGAGACCGGAGAGCGTATCCGCCTGGCCTTCTACCTGCCCTGGCTGTACGCCGGGATGCTGTTCACGCCATGGCGATTGCTTCCCGATTACACGCACCTCATCTCGCGAGGAGTCGCTGCCCCGCCGGTCGTGCTCGGCGATCCCTCCACGTTCGGCGTCGCCTCGCCTTCTCTCATGCAGGCGCTTCTGGGCCTGCTCGTGCTGGCAGGCACGCTCGCACTCTTCTTCCTGCTTCGCCGGAGGCGGCCGCGCGCCGCGTGGGGCCTCTGGGTTTTCGGAGTCGCTCTTGTATCTGTTCTGCCGCTCCTGCAACCCAACGGGGCGGTGGCCATCTCGCGGCGTCTGTTCTTTCCTCTTGCAGGATTGAGCCTCTTCCTGGCTGACCTGCTGGTCTCGGCGCACGAACGAGTGAGAAGGGGAAAGCGCAGCGAGGCGGTCAAGAGAATGGCGGGCGCCGGCCTCGTCGTCGTACCGCTCGCCCTCCTCGTGCTGCTCGGTTGGAGCGCCCGCTCGTACACGGCGCGATGGGCTGACGGCAGTCTCTTCTTTGCCCGCTTGAGCGAGGCGGAACCGGATTCCCCGCTTCCCGCTTTCATGCTTGCGGGGGCGTCCATGGCGGGGGGCGATTTTGAACGGGCCGCCGGGTACTACGAGGAGTCGATCGGCCTCTTTCCGCGGAATCCCGGGGCCCTTCTCAATTTGGGAATGATCCGCGCGCAGCAGACGCAACACAGCCTGGCCGGGCGGATTCTCCACGACGCCGCCGTCGTCGCGCGATACTCGTATCCCAAGAGCCGCGTGCTCGCCAATGCGTATCTCGGCAGCGCGACGCTGCTCGGACTGCAGGAACGCGACGACGAGGCGCTCGCAGAGCTGCACAAGGCGCTCGATGTCGATTCCACGAATGTGCACGCGTTGGCGCGCGCGGGCATTCTGGAAGTCATGAAGTACGAGACGGCCCGGGAGGGCCTGCGCAAGATGGAACGGGCCATCGAACTCGACGCGGGCAGGAACACGCTGGGCCCGCGGGTGCTCGATCAGGTCATCGCTACGCGCGAGAAGGCCCTGGAGAACATCGTAGCGTTCGAATCGGGAGACCTTCCGTACGAAGGCGAGGAGGCGGAGCAGGACTCGGCCTACGGGCCGGGAATGGAGTGAGGCACGCAAGATGCCCGCCCGCCCAGACATTCCTTCTCGGCGAAGGCGCGCGGCAATGACCGCGCCGGCGATCTTCATCCTCGCGTGCGCCTGTGCGGCGATCTCTCTCCTTCTCGGCGCCGGTGTCTCCGGTTTTGTCGCGCGCGCCGAGGACGAGGGAAAGATCTCGTCCGCCGCTCCGCATATCTCTGTCGGAGAACAGACATTTCCGGTGGTGGAAGAACCGCCGCTGCGTCCTGAGCCTGGCTGGCCCATCTGGCTCAAAGATCCCGTTTCCGGAATCCGGACGGAGAAGACTTCGGGAATCGCATTCGTGGGGCGGGACGCGAATGCCCGGGAGTGCTTCTTTCTGGTCGACGAAACAGGGTTCTTTCACTTCTGTCGAATCGCGACGAGTGCCTCCGGTTCGGCCGAAGTCCGGCTGGAACCCGTGCGCCTCGAGCCCAGTCTGCTGGAAGAACTGCGCGCCTACAGGAAATGGGATTTTGAAGAGCTTGCGATAGAAGCCGGGCGAGTCGATGCCGGCCTTGCGGCAGGCGCGCGCGCCGGCGAGCGGGCGCGATTCGACTCTGCGAAAGGCATCCCGGACAGCGTCGATGGATTTGTCAGCGTCGAGGGCCAAGCGGGCCACGAAGCGGGCACGCTGGCCGCCGTGCGATTCGTGCACGACGAAACGCAAGCGCCGGCGACACAAGCAGGCGGCGATCCCGCAGCGCAAACGCCGCCGGTGCCAGGCGATCAGGCCGGGTCGTGGAGAATCGTCAGCCGGGGAGAGCCCCTGGCCGGCCGGGAATTCTGGTCGGAATACGCGCAACCGGGGCGCGGCCTGAAGGGAGCAGCCGCGAGCAACGGCTTCCTATTCCTGGGCCTCGACAATCTCGGCCGTCGCGGAGACCTGCCCGCCAGAGGCAGTCTGCTGTTTTTCTACGACCGGCTTGCCGGCCGCGTCGCTCAGGTGAACTCGGCATCGTACGGAATCTACAGCGTAGGGGGGATCGCGGCGGTCTCGGACAGCGTGCTGATCGTGCTCGATCGAAGCCGGATGTGCATCACCGTGGTGAAATGGGATCCGGCGCGATCGGACATCACGCAGGCGCATCGTTTCCCGCTCGACCTCTACGGACCGGGCGGATTCCGGTACGGCATTCCGAATCTCGAAGGCATCACGGTCGACGATCGTGGAGACATCTGGATGGTATGCGATCCCGAATTTGGGCACTATCGCGCGATGGAACCGGATTTGCCTGAGATCATTCACGTCTATCTGGCCGCCGGCATTCCCATGCTCTATCGATTCCCGGGAGCTCCGGTGTGGGCGGCGATCGAATAGCGTGAGCGCTGAACGCACGGGGATGAGGACGCGCCGAGCGATGCTTCGGCCGGGAACGGTGAACGAGACGACGCGGAACCCGGGGCTCGAGACGATGCAAAAGGCCGCTTGGGACGATGCACGAGATGGTGTCGATACTATGCAGAAGTTGGTGTCGAAGATGACCCGGAAGAAGGCCTGCGCGCGGGGCCGCTCTCCGGGAAGCGAGTCGCTCAGGAAAGCCTTCCGCGCCCGATGGCTCGCAGTCGGCGCGCTCGCTCTCGTCTGCCCGCTCGCGTTGCAGGGCCTCCGGCCTTCGGTGTGCCGGGCCGCGGCGCGCCAACCCGTCGTCGCCGTCGACGGCATGGTGGTGACCGAAAGCCCGGCCGCATCCTGGGCCGGCGCGGAGATCCTGCGCCAGGGCGGGAACGCCATCGATGCGGCCATCGCGACGCATTTCGCGCTGGCCGTCACCCATCCGGAGGCCGGCAACCTCGGCGGCGGCGGATTCATGCTGATTCGCCTCGCGGATGGATCGGCCGAGTGCATCGACTTTCGGGAGACCGCGCCCGAAGCGGCCACGCGCGATCTCTTCGTCGGCCCCGACCGCCGTCCGGTGCCGGGACTCTCGACGAACACGCTGCTCGGAACCGGCGTGCCGGGATCGGTGGCGGGAATGGGGCTCGCGCACGAACGGTTCGGCACGCTGCCCTGGAAAGACCTTCTCGCGCCCGCGATCCGGCTCGCGCGGGAAGGATTCGCCGTCGATCGCTATCTCGCCTCGACCCTGCAAGCGTCGGCCGAGCGCCTTTCGGCCGGCGCCGAATCGCGTCGTGTGCTCTTGCGCGATGGGATGTTCTTCCAGGAAGGCGACACCCTGCGTCAAGCGAGCCTGGCCGCGACCTTGACGAGGATCGCGCGTTTCGGGCCGCGCGAATTCTACGAAGGGGCGACGGCCGATTCGCTGGCGGCGGAAATGGACCGCAGCGGCGGGATCGTCTCTGCGGAAGACTTGCGCCGCTATCGCGCGCTCGTGCGCGCCCCGCTGCAGGGCAGCTATCGAGGATACGGCGTGCTCACCATGCCGCCGCCCAGCTCGGGAGGGGTGGCGCTGCTGCAAATGCTCGGCATGCTCGAGCATTTCCCTCTTTCCGAATGGGGGCCGCTGTCGTCGAAATCGGTACACACGATCGTCGAAGCGATGCGCCGCGCTTTCGCCGACCGCGCGGAATTCCTCGGCGACCCCGACTTCCATCCCCTGCCGATCGCGGGATTGCTCGCGCCTTCCTATATCGACAGTCTCGCCGCCAGGATCTCGCTCGAACGCGCCGGCGCGAGCCTCGAGACAGGGCCCGGCATGCCGTCCGGGGCGACGGAGTACTACGAGGCGACCGGCGATACGCCGGGCGCGAGCCTGCAAGCGCCGGCCGGGGGAAGCGAGACGACCCATTTCAGCATCGTGGACAAGGAAGGCAACGCGGTCGCGACGACGACGACGCTGAACACGAGCTTCGGCACCGGCATCATGGTCCGGGGAGCGGGATTCCTGCTCAACAACGAGATGGACGATTTCGCCGCCGCTCCCGGAACGCCCAATTACTTCGGCCTCATTCAAGGAGAAGCGAACGCGGTGCGCCCCTTCGCTCGGCCGCTCTCCTCCATGACGCCCGCGATCGTGTTTCAAGGAGACAGCCTCGCGCTCGTGCTCGGCTCGCCGGGAGGGCCGCGGATCATCAACGCGGTCGTGCAGACCATCCTGAACCGCGTCGACTTCCGCATGCCGCTGCAGGAAGCGGTCGATGCTCCGCGGGTGCATCATCAATGGTGGCCCGACACGCTCTACGCCGAGCCGTACGCGCTGGTCGAGGATGTGCGCTCCCGCCTGCTCCTCATGGGACACGAGTTGAGCGGAGTGAGAGCGATCGGATCGGTGCAGGCCGTCGAAAGCGAGGCTGCGCGACCGTCCGGCGCGCCGGGAAGGGAAAGCCGGTTCGTATTGCTCGGAGCTTCCGATGCGCGTCGAAACGGCTGCGCAGTGGGGGTGAGCGGAGACCGCCTGGTCGGGGGTTGCCCGTGCGCGATCGTCGCGCCGCCTGGAAGGGCCCCCAACGGAGCGGGCGCGCGATGATGCGCGCCACCGAGGACGAGGCCGCGATCGCGGCCGGGCAGACGCAGATTCTCGGATTCGAGATGCGTTTCCGGACCGAGCGGCCGCTCACGATCCTCGGCCTCATTCCCTGGCGGCATCTCTGGTCGATGGGACGGGGAGCCGGCGCGACCGCCTTCACGCGATGCCTGGTGGCGCCGGCCGTCGCCGGACACGCGATGCATCTCGTCCAGCCCCGCGCGAGAAACGACTTCTCCGAAGGCGATATTCCTGGCATCGCCTACCATCGCTTCGTCTCGCCGGAAGTCTTCTCCTCCCCCGAGCTTCGACTGCCCGCGCGCCTTTGGTCGCGCGCGTGGCGCTACGCGGCCTTTCAGCGGCTGGCAGCGCGGGCGGCAATCGATGCGGCGCGCGACATCCGGCCCGATCTCATCGTCGCCTACGACACGATGACCGCGCCGGTGGCGCGTCGCGTCGCGACCCGTCTCGGCGTGCCTCTGGTGGGGCGCTATTTCGGAAACACGCTCAGCCTGGGGCTCGAGAAGAAGACGCGTTGGCATGGAAACTTCATGGAGCGCATCGGATTCCGCGTGCCCGTGCAGGCGATGATCCTCACCAATGACGGCTCTCCCGCGCTCGCCGTGCTGCGCCGCTTGAAAGTCGATCCGCGCCCCGTGCATTTCCTGAGAAACGGGCTCGATTTCGTTCGCTTTCAACCGGGGCCGAGGCCGACGGATTTGCTTCACGACCTCGGATTGCCGGACGACGCCTTCGTGCTCGTGACCGCCACGCGCTTTCATTCGGAGAAGCGGCTGGATCGCGCGATTCGCGCGCTGGCCGAGTTGCGAAGCGAGCTGCCTTCCGCCTACGCGATCCTGATCGGAGACGGGCCCGAGAAGCCGGCCATCGAGCGCCTCGCGCGAGAGCTGGGAGTGGCGGAAGCGGTCCGCTTCCCGGGACCGGTGCTGAATGCCGAATTGCCGCGCTGGTACCGGCTCGCCGATGTGGTCCTCTCGCTTCTCGATCGCACGAACGCGAGCAATCCCGTGTTCGAGGCGATGGCGTGCGAGCGCTGCGTGGTGGCGCTCGATGTGGGAACGACGGCGGAAGTCGTGCGCGGCGGTGTGACGGGGATGCTCCTTCCGCCTTCGCGTTTGAACGAACTGCCCGCTCTGCTCGCCGAACTCGCGCGCGATCCCGGCCGGCGGGCGATGCTCGGGCGCGAGGCCCGCGTCCTCGTGCAGAAGCTGTGCGGAAGCTGGGAAGAGAGGCTGAGGAAGGAAATCGCGATCGTGGAGACAGTGGCGCGCACGCGGGAAATCCTGCCGGGCAATATCACGCCCGACTTCACTATTCGAGAAGGGTAGCGGCCGGGCGCTGCAATCAGGCAGGGCGCAATCCCGCCAGTCGCCCGGACCTGCCCGCAAGAAGCGCGGGGACCGCGGGGAGGATACGCGAATGGCGCGCTTCATCGCCGTGAATCAAGCCGCGCGAATCCGTCGTGCGCCCCGGCTTCGCCGATCATCGTCCGGCGGAACGCGCCGTCGATTTCGTGGCGTTGCTTCCGCGCGGAAGAAGGCCGGCCGCCATGCGTATTGCGTCGAAGGAATCGCGATCCTCGTTCTGCTGCTCTCGAGTTGTTCTGCCTTCGCGAGCGCAGGCGAGCCGCGCGATTTCGAGGGAACTCTTCCTGCCCACCCCGCGATCGAGCTCGCCGAATCCTTTCCCGTGGAGACTTCGCTGGATCATGCCGGCCTTCGGGATGCGTCCATCGTCTGGCGCGAGATGATTGCGCGGGCGCGAACGAGCCTCGACTTCGCCGAATTCTACGCCAGCGACACGACCGAGAGCGCGCTCGGACCGATCGTGGCGGAAGTGGAAGCGGCCGCGCGCCGCGGCGTGCGCGTGCGCTTTCTGGCCGAAGAGAAGTTCTTCCGCACCTATCCGGGAACCCTCCTGCGGCTGAGCCGGCAAGCGGGAATTGAAGTCCGGCTGTGCGATGCCTTCGCTCCGGTTCGCGGCGTCCACCACGCGAAATACTTCATCGTCGACGGCGAAGAAATCTATGTGGGCAGCCAGAATTTCGACTGGCGCGCCTTGGAACACATCGTGGAGCTGGGCGCCCGGGTGGCGGAACCCGCGGTCGCGCAAGCATTCACGAGTCTCTTCGAGCGCGATTGGAATCGCTCGCGAGAAAACGCGCTCCCTGTCGTTTCCGATCCTCGCGGAGAGACTTTCGTCGAGGACTCGACGCCTTCGACGGCGGACGAGCAGTCCACGCGCCTCTGTCCCGCGGGACGCTTCCCGGTTGCCATTCCTCTTGCGGGCGGAAGCGATACGGCCTGGGTGACGCCGGTCTTCAGCCCGCGCGATGAATTGCCCGAAGGCGCTCTCTGGGACCTTCCCGAAATCGTGCGGATGATCGATTCGGCGCGGGCGAGCGTCCGGGTCCAGCTGCTGACCTATTCGACCCGGGCGGACGGCCCGGGCGAGCCTTTCTCTGAATTGGAAGATGCGCTCCTGCGAGCCGCGGCGCGAGGAGCGCGAGTCGAGATCCTGCTTTCCGATTGGTGCAAGCGAGAGGGGATCATCGAAGGGCTGCAGGCTCTCGCAAGAGGGGTGGGCATCCAAGTGAGGATGGTCGAGATTCCCCCGGCTTCCACGGGATTCATTCCCTACGCGCGCGTCATTCATGCGAAGTACATGATCGTCGACGGACATCAGGCGTGGATCGGGACGGGCAATTGGGAAGGAGACTACTTCCTCGCGAGCCGCAATGCGGGCTTGTGCATTCGATCGGCCTCGCTGGGCCTGCGGCTCGAGAGCTTCTTCCACGATCTCTGGGAGAGCGCCTACGCGAAGCCGGTCGATCCCTCCGCCCGCTACACGCCGCCGCGGATCAGAAGCGCCGGCCAGTGACATCCCCCGCGCGCGTCAGGCGGGCGGCGCGCTTGGCGCAGCGTTCGGCGCCGGCGGGGCGAAGAGCGCTTTCGTTTCCGGATGCACCAGGACCCACAGGCTGTACACCCCCAGGGCGGTGCCGAAGGGAAAGTTGACCAGATCGATCGCCGAGAGAATCATGACGAGGATCCGCGCCCAGGGACGAAAGCGCAGGAGCCAGATTCCGCCCACGATTTTCGGCACCGAGAAGAGCAGCGCGAGCCCCGCGATGGGAGCGCCGATCAAGGAGAGGATCGCGAAGGCCTCGCCCTCGCCCGAAGCCACGCCGAGCACCACGAAGATGAGATAGATAAAGACGGCCAGCGAAGCGCCAAGAATGCCAAAGCCGAGATGCAGGATGGCGACCAGATTCACATGCGTCTTCATTTCGATCCTCCCACCGAACCGTAGCCCTTTTCCTCGCCGGTAGGTCTCATTGCCAGAGGCGCGAACCGCCGGCTTTCGCATTCCCGAAACTCGATCCCGCCGCTCAGGCGAGGGAATCGTCAGAGCCGTCCATCGGTTCCCATGCCGGACGGGCGGTCACACCGAAGCGATACACATACTGCGTCTTCTCGCGCGCGAAGCCCAGCCTCTCGTAGAGGTGATGGGCCCTTTCCCGCACGATGTTGGTGTGCAGGCGAAGGATGTCGAAGCCTTCGTCCGCGGCCCAGGCGATCGCGTGAGCCAGCAGGCGCCGGCCCGTGCCCCGGCCGCGCGCGGTTTCCTCGACCACGAGAGCGACGATCTCCGCGTACGGATCGGTGAGCAAGTGGCGCATGGCGCACACCTGCGTCCAGCCGATCACGCGGCCGGCAGCATCCTCGGCGACGAAGACCGCCTGACCGGGAAGCCGGTCGATGCCGGCGAGGCGGGCCGCGATCGCGCCGGCTGGCTGAGGGTAGCCGAGCTGATGGGCGAGGAGGGAGATCGCAGGCGCATCTTCGGTTCGAGGAGGTCGAATGAGACAGCTCATCGGTGCCTTCCTTTCGACGGTCGATCCCGCTTGGGCTCCCGGGGCGGGGAAGACAGGGAATTGATCGACCACGCCAAGCGGGTGCTGCGGTAGTCTTCCATGACGCCGGCCAAGCCTTCCGAGAGCCCCCGAGGTCCCGGATGCGCCATTGACAGAGCCTTTTCCGGATTCTACCATCCGGATTCCCACATGTTCGAAAACCATGACCCAATGGGAGTGCAATTCGTCATACGGACTGGGGAGAACCATGGCGTTTGACTCGCGAGGGAAAAGCCCCCGGGCAGGTTCGGCCCGTGGAGCGGATACGACCGGGAAGACGAATCCTGGTGCGGCTGAAGAAAACGGCTTGAGCGAGAATTCCTTCTCCGATGATTCCGACAACCAGTCCTTCTCCCCCGTTTCGTCGAATGGACCGCGGGCGGATCTCTTCGACAAGTGCGATCTGGATACCCGGGCCGACGAGCTGGCGGCCCGCGGGCTCTACCCCTTCTTCATTCCCATCGAAGGCTCGGAAGGCACCGTCGTCCGCATCGAGGGCGAGAAGAAGATCATGCTCGGGTCCAACAATTACCTGGGCCTGACGCACGATCCCCGCGTGCTCGCCCGCGCCGAGGAAGTGGCGCGGCGGTACGGCACCGGGTGCACCGGGAGCCGCTTCCTGAACGGCACCCTCGACCTGCACGAACGGCTCGAGACCGATCTGGCCGCGCTGGTCCGCAAGGAAACGGCGCTCGTTTTCTCGACCGGCTTTCAAGTGAACCTTTCCGTCCTTTCCACGCTCATCGGCCGCAACGACACGGTGATCATCGACAAGCTCGATCATGCGAGCATCGTCGATGGATGCCGTCTGGCGGCCGGCGAGACGCTGCGCTTCCGCCACAACGACATGGCCGACCTCGAGCGCGTGCTCAAGAAGGCGAGCGAGCGTCCCGGCGGAAAGATGGTCGTGGTTGACGGCATCTTCAGCATGGAAGGCGATGTCTGCGACCTGCCCAATGTGGTCCGCCTGGCGAAGCAATTCGGCGCCAAGGTCATGGTGGACGAGGCGCACTCGATCGGCGTCATGGGCAAGACCGGGGCGGGCGTCGCCGAGCACTTCGGCCTCCAGGCGGATGTCGATCTGGTGATGGGAACCTTCAGCAAGTCGTTCGCCTCGATCGGCGGTTTCGTGGCCGGCGATCGCAGGGTGGTCGACTTCATCAAGCACAACGGGCGCCCGATGATCTTTTCGGCCGCTCTTCCTCCGTACGCCGTGGCGACCGTGCAGGCCTGCCTCGACATTCTGAAAGCGGAGCCCGAACGGCGCGAGCAGCTCTGGCGCAATGCGGACTACTTGAAGCACGGCATTCAGCGGCTCGGATTCGACACCGGGCCGTGCGACAGCCCGGTGATTCCCGTCATCATCGGCCGCATGCTCGACACCTTCTATTTCTGGAAGGAGCTGCTCAAGGCGGGCGTCTTTACCAACCCGGTCATCCCTCCCGCCGTCCCGGAGAACACCGCCCGGTTGCGAACGAGCGTGATGGCGACCCACACGGAAGAGCTGCTCGCGGAAGCGCTCGAGATTTTCGGGCAGGTGGGGAAGAAGGTCGGGGTCATCTGACCGGCGCCTTGCCCGACGGCCGGCCTCCGAAACCGGGAATACCGTTTCGCCTCCATGGAACAACTTGCTGGAATTCCGAGAACCGTGAAAGGTGAGCGAGTCCGGGCGGCCGGCGGCCCCGGGCGCGAATTTGGAAGCAGTCTCTTTCGTTCTTCCCCGGATTGCCCGCGACATCGAGGAGGGCGGCGATGAGGAATCGCACGCGTGCGAACGGGTCGGAAGCGCAGCCGGTGACCATCGAGCGCATGTCCAGCGCGCGCGACCTGCGCGAGTTCGTGCGCTTTCCATGGAAGGTCTACACCGGCGACCCCCATTGGGTGCCGCCCCTCATTCGCGACGCCGAGAAGATGCTCAGGGAACATCCGTTTCTCGAACATGGGGAAGCGGCCTACTTCGGCGCGCGGCAGACCTCCTCGGGCAAGCTCGTGGCGCGCGTCGCCGCGATCGAGAACCGCTTGCACAATGAGATTCACGAGGAGCGCGTCGGGTTTTTCGGATTCTTCGACTTCCTCGCCGAGCGCGCCGATGGGCGGGCCTCGCAAGAGCGGAGGAACGCTTCGCCCGGCGGGGGAAAGGGGACCCCGGTCGCGCTCACCGAACGAGACCACGCCGTCATGCGCGCGCTCTTTGCGGAAGTGGAGCGCTGGGCGTCCGAGCGCAAGCTCACCCATCTGCGCGGGCCGGCGAGTTTTTCGAGCAATGAGGAATGGGGATTGCTGGTGGACGGCTTCGACTCGTCGCCGCGGATCATGATGACCTACAATCCTCCCCATTACGCCGGCCTGCTCGAAGAATGCGGGTTTCGGAAAGCGAAGGATATCGTCGCCTACTATCTCGACAATCCCGATCCGCCCGAGCGCATGGTCCAGGCGGCCGAGAGGATCGCCGCGCGCAAGGGCGTGGTCGTCCGGGCGATCGACATGCGCCGCTTTCAGGAGGAGGTGCAGAAGGCCCGCCAGGTGTACAACCGCGCCTGGGAACGCAACTGGGGCTTCGTTCCGATGACCGAGGCGGAATTCGCGCACATGGCCAAGGAGATGAAGCCGGTCGTCAAACCGGAGCTGGTGCTCTTCGCAGAGAAAGAGGGAGAGCCGGTGGGATTCACGATGGCGATTCCCGATGCGAACGTCGCCTTGAAGCACGCCAACGGACGGCTGTTTCCTTTCGGGATCCTCAAACTGCTCTGGCATGCGCGCAAGATCCATGTCGTGCGCGTCCCGGTGCTCGGGCTGGTGCCGGAATACCAGGGCAGCGGAATCGATCAATTGCTTTATTTGCGCCTGTTCCAGGGCGGTCACAAGCACGGCTTCACGGCCGGAGAATTCTCCTGGATTCTCGAAGACAACCTGCGCATGCGTCAGGCGTTGGACAAGATGGGGGCTCGGGTATACAAGACCTATCGCCTCTATGAAAAGCCGCTTGCCGAAAAGCGGCTCGCTGCAGGAGACGCATGAGCCGCCTGGTTCTCCTCACCGGGGCGACCGGGTTCGCCGGCTCGCATGTCCTGGAAGCGCTCCTCGCGGCGGGACATCGCGTTCGCATTCCCGTCCGCCCGCAGAGCCGGCTCGCGTGGATTCCGAGCGAAGGCGTCGAGCGCGTTCCCGGGGATCTGCGAGATCCTGATTGTCTCGCCTCGCTCGTTTCGGGCGCTTCCTGGATCTTCCACTTCGGCGGCATCACTCGCGCGGGCCGGCGGGGAGACTTCGAGCGCATCAACACCCAAGGCACCTGCGACCTCTTTGACGCCGCCTGCGCCGCCGGGGACGATCTCGAGCTCTTCCTCTTCTGCAGCAGCCTCGCGGCGGGCGGTCCGGCGCCCTCTCCCGAGCGGCCGAGGCGCGAAGAAGACCCGGCCGCGCCGATCAGCGCCTACGGCCGGAGCAAGCTCGAGGCCGAACGCTGCCTCTCCCAGCGATGCCCCTCGCGAACTCGCCTGGTCATGATCCGCCCTCCCACGGTCTACGGACCGCGCGACACGGCCCTTCTCGTGCTATTCCGGTGGCTGGCCCACGGGATTCTTCCCATGCCGGCGCCGAAAGGAAGCCTGGCAAGCTTGATCCATGCGCGGGATCTCGCGCAGGCGTCCCTGCATCTTGCGGAAACGCGCGCCAAAGGGCTGTTCTATGTCGGCGACGGCAAGCCCCATTCCTGGGAGGAAGTAGGAAGCGTGGCCGGCGGCATCCTGGGGAAGCCGGCACACCCGCTGCGGATCCCGTCCCCGCTGGTGCGATTGCCCGGGATCTGGGGAGAGCTCGTCACGGTATGCACGGGGCGAGCGCCGGTGATCAACCTGGACAAGGTCCGGGATCTCCTGCAGCCTTACTGGATCGTGAGTATCGACCGGCTTCTGGCGACCGGGTATGCTCCCCGGGTCGATCTGGCCGGAGGCTTGCGCGAGACCGTCGATTGGTACCGTGCGGAGGGTTGGTTGTGAGCGTTCCGAAGGCTCGTCGTGACAGAGCCGAACGACCGCGCCCGGAAGAGGCGCGGCGCGGCCGGCTGCGTCCGGCGAAGCCGCACGCGGTGGCGCCGCGGCCGGGTGAGGCGCGCGCCGAAGGTTCCCCGGCCCCCGGCGGCGCGGCCGGCATCGTCAGCAAGGCGAGAAAGCCGCTCGCCCGCGTGATCGATCGGGGATGGTATCCCGCGGACCTGCTGCTCTTCGCCTATCTCGTCGGCACGAGCCTGCTCATGATCTTCTCCCCGCTCGGCAAAGACGCGGGGCTGAAGAACTTCGTCTTCCATTTTTTCCTGCTCGGGACCGTGCTCCTGCTGCACTACGCGCGGCGCAACTCTCCCTGGCCCTTCCACTTCTTCCGGCACGCCTACGCCCTCATGAGCCTGCCCTTCCTGTACAACACGGTGCAATACCTCAGCCGGCTGACCACCGAGAAGTATTTCGACGATTGGATCGTGGGCAAGGAATTCGTGCTCTTCGGGTGCCAGCCCAGCCAGATCCTGTACAGCGCGGTTCCATCGATCGTACTCTCGGAATTCCTGCACCTGGCGTATCTCGCCTATGTCCTGCTCGCTCCGCTCGTGGCGCTCACGCTGTATTTCACGAAGCGCTACGAGCCGTTGAAGGAATTCACGACCACCGTGATGGCCACCTTCCTCTTCTGCTACGCGGTCTTCACGGTCTTTCCCGTGCGCGGCCCCTTCTATTACTTCGGCCCGATCGATCCGCAGGCGAAAGGGGTGCTGTTTCCCCGCCTCGTGCACGGCATGCTGATTCGCGCCGCTTCGGTGGGGACCGCCTTTCCTTCGTCGCATGTGGCCGGATCGGTCGCGATCTGGATCGTCGCGCGCCGCTACCTGCGCCGTCTCTCGCATGGCTTGCTCGTGATCGCCGCAGGCATCTTCTTCGGCACGGTGTACGGCGGCTTCCACTACGCGCTCGATGCCTTGAGCGGCGTCGCGGTCGGCGTCTTCTTCGGGCTGCTCGGTCCGAAGCTGCACGCCTGGATTCGCCGCATCCCCGGGCTCGCGCAGTCCGCCGCCGAATCGGTGGTGCTCGCGCCCGCTCCGCGCCTCTCGTTCGAGCGCGCCGCCGGTTCGATCAGCCGCGCCCGGGTCGCCCGCAGAAAGCTACGGGACGATGCCGACTGACGACTCGCGCCGGCCATTCCTTTTCAAGAACACCGCTTCTCGGGAAAGCGAATCGCGTAACGGTTCGTATGGCAACGCCCCGCTCGTTGGGGCGCTGATCGGATGGACGGCGGCGGGATGCGAGATCATCTACCTCGCGAACAAACCGGCCTCGGTCATCACGCGCGCGGACTGGCTCGAATGCGCCCTCCTCTACGCGCTTGCCGGCGCGGCGCTCGGCCTGCTGCTCTCCACGCTCATGCGGCTCGTGAGACGACGGCCGCCTTCGATCGCGCTTGCGGTCGCCATCATCGGGGGCCTCTTCGCCTTCCTGCTGATCGGCGGCTATGTGAATCTGTATCGCCTGCCCGCAGCGACTTCGCGCACGACCATCATTCCCACCCTGCTCATGTTCGGGGCGGCCGTGGTCGCATCCGCCCTCGTGTGGCTCGGTCTGCGGGCCGCGACCCGCCGCGCGCGCCACGGCGCGGGTCTTCAGAAAGCGGGATGGATCGCGCTCGGCATTCTGTTTCTCGTGACCGCGGCCATCTCGCTGCTTCCCGCAAGACGGTCACCGAAGGCCGCTGCATCGGCGGACGGCCAAGGCCCGAATGTGCTGCTGCTCACCGCGGACGCTCTCCGTTCTGATCATCTCTCGCTCTATGGATATTCCCGCGAGACGAGTCCGAACCTGGATGCCTGGGCGCGCGAGGCGATCGTCTTCGACCACGCCTTCGCGCAAAGCTCGTGGACGAAGCCTTCGACCGCGACCATCCTCACGGGCCTGTACCCTTCGGTTCATCGCGTCAATCTGCCCGCCAGCGGTCTGCCTCCTTCCGCCGAATCGCTCTTCGAGACGCTTTCCCGGGCGGGGTACGCGACCGGCCTCTTCGCCGCGAACAGCTTCGTCACTCCGCTCTTCGGATTCGGACGGGGCGTCGAGCGCGTCTACGCTCCCAGCCCTCCGCACTTGACGCAGTTCATGCTCGGCCACCTGATGGAGCGGGCGATGGAGTGGAGCGCGATCGCGCGGGCGGCCGCAAGCCGGCTGATCGCGCTCGAGCGCGCGGCGCGCGGGGGAGGGCTCTCCAACGCGGAACTGACGGGCGAGAAACTCCAGCGCGCCTTCTTCGACTGGATCGATGCGGGCCGGGCACGGCCCTTCTTCGCCTACGTCCATTACATGGAGACGCACGCGCCTTACGACCCGCCGCCGCCCGATGACGCCCGCTTCCTGCCCCAACGGTTGCAGGGCATGCCCAAGGTCAAGGATTTCCCTCGATATGAGGGATTCCTGCCCTTCCAAAAGGGCCGCGCGATGTCGGCCGACAGTCTCGCCTGCATGGTCGCGCTCTACGACGGGGCGATCCTGCATTTCGATCGGCTGCTGGGAACGCTGATCGAAGAACTGAAGCGCCGCGGGCTCTACGAGCGCACGCTGATCATCCTGACGGCGGACCACGGGGAAGAGTTTTTCGAGGAACACGGAGGATGGGGCCACGGCCATTCGCTGTACGAAGAGCTCTTGCGTGTGCCCCTCGTGGTGAGCTGCCCTGCGCTGTTTGCGCACGAACGCGAGCCGGGCGAACGGTGGGTGGCCTCCTTCGTCCGGCATGTGGACATCGCGCCCACGATTCTCGACCTATGCCGCATTCCTTCCGGTCAGGAATACAGCGGCATCAGTCTGGCGCCGCTGCTGCGCTCGTCGCTCGACGGCGCGGAGGCGGGCGTGGCGGACGATGCAAGCGTGGCGGACGGCGCGAGCACGGCGGACGATGCAAGCGTGGGGAACAATGCGAGCACGGTGAGCAGCGCACCCGCGGCGCTCTTCAGCGAAGTCGATCACGGCGGCCACGGCGCCCATGCGCTGCGATCGGGAACGGAGAAGGCGATTCTCGCGCGCTGGGGATCGGAAGAGCGCTTCCTGCTCTTCGATCTCGCGCACGATCCGCTCGAGCAGCAGGACCTCTCCGCCGAGCGCCCCGACCAGGCGGCGCATGCGCGCGCAGCGCTGAAAGCCTTTCGCGCGAATGTGCTCAGCGCCGCGCGCGAAGAGGTCACCGTGACCATGGATGAGGCGACTCGCGAACGGCTCCGGGGTCTCGGCTACATTCGTTGAGGCCGCGCCTCGAACGCATCCTTCCGCGACGACGCCCGCGCTCACTTCGTTGCCAGCGCCTGCCTGCGCGCCGACACATACAGGTTGTTCACCTTCTCCCAGTCGATCACATGAAAGAACGCGTCGAGGTACGCGGCGCGGCGGTTCTGATACTTCAGGTAGTACGCGTGCTCCCACACATCGACGCCCAGGAGCGGCGTCAACCGCTAGCTGATGGGCGACTCCTGATTGCGGGTGGAAAGGATCTCCAATTCGTCGCCGCCATTCATCACCAGCCAGGCCCATCCGCTGCCGAACACGCTCACGGCCGCCTGCTTGAATGCGGCCAGGAAGGCGTCCGCGCCGCCGAAGGACTTCTCGAGCGCGCCCACGATTTCCCCGCGCAAGGGAACATCCTTGGCGAGGGTCGCCCAGAAGAAGCGATGGTTGAAGTGCCCGCCTCCGTGATCGCGCACCGCGTCGCGGATGCCGGCGGGGAGGCCCTGCACCGAGCGAAGAAGATCTTCCAGGCTCTTTTCGCCCAGATGGGGATGGCTTTCGAGGGCGGCATTCAGCTTGTCGACATAGGTCTGATGATGCTTGTCGTGATGAAGCTCCATCGTGCGCGCGTCGATGTAGGGCTCGAGTGCGTCGTAGGCATATGGCAAAGGTTCGAGAATGTGCTTGGTCATCGGGCACCTCCTATCCGTAGGTGCAACACAGGAATCGCACGGTGCGGCCGGGCAGCCGGGCGCGACGGAGCGGCCAGTCCGATCCGCCGGCGCGGAACGCGCTTCTCACCAGCGAGAGATGCAAAAGTTCCGAGAAGCGGGCTTGCGGATGAGGCCGGTTGGGCGGCTCGCGCGGGGAGGATCCCGTCGTTGGCCGGGGTCCGGGCTAGCGTACGGCGTAGACGACGAGGTCGGAGCGAAGGGTATCGACGGGAACGAGCGCATCCGCGTCGCGGGAGGCAAGCCCGCGAATGTACATGCCCGCCCAATTGGGATGGTCGATCACATACCGGATCTGTTCCGAGCGGATGTACCCGATCAAGTCCCTGCGTTCGAGCCAGGAAATTCCCCGGTTGTTGATCACGCAATCGAGGTTGATCACCGTTCGCGGAGTGAGATACGCGAAAGCGCCGGTGTTGAAGGAAGCGACCCGGTCGCCGGGCTCGGTGTTCGCGCTCACCCACGCGGCTGCTTCCCTCCACGCGTGCATCTGCGTGTTGCTGACCTGCGCTTCCCGGCCGAAGAGGACCCAGAGCGGCAAGAGCCCGATCAAAGCGGCCAGGTAGACGCTCTTGGAGAGCGATTGCGCGCGGCGCGAGAGCGCGCGTTCGTGCGAACCGGCCCAGGCGACGATTCCCATCGCGATCGCCCAGACGGCCAGGGGGCCGGCGACATACCACGAGCGCATGTGGCCGAGGACGAAGAAGCATCCGGCGAGAAATCCGATCGCATAGACGAGCGGGGCGTCCATCCACGAGAGGCGCCGGGCGATTTGCGCGCGCGACTCCCGCGGCCCAAGCGCCGACCACAACCAGAAAACGAGCCAGGCGACGACGGCGAGAGCGAGGGCGACGACGACGGGAACGGGAACTCCCATGCG
Organism: uncultured bacterium; assembly: GCA_964482205.1. Classification (GTDB taxonomy): domain Bacteria; phylum Eisenbacteria; class RBG-16-71-46; order CAIMUX01; family WJJG01; genus JAZDGX01. Next base: position 40,254 of record CAYZWI010000012.1, read on the forward strand.
ATCGGCGATGAGACGCGTCGTCTGCGCGAGCACTTTCGTTCCCAGGCGGAGGGACCCGGCCGGCCCGCCGGACACGCTCCACGACCGCCGCATCAAGGAATGCAGGTGATGCGCGCGCGCGCTCACCTGCACGATCGTGCCGAAGCGGACGAGATTCCAGACGATCCAGGGAGATACGGTGAGCGCGGCGATTCCCGCCGCGGCGGCCAGACCGCGCCCCGCCACGAGAGGCCGATCGCGCCGGCGAGCGCGCGCATCTTTGAAGGAGACGTAGAGCGCGCCGGCGAACATCGGCGCGGCGAGGAGCACGAGGTCGGTGCGCGCGAGCAGGCAGAGCCCCGTGAGCCCTCCGAAGGGGACGAAGACCCACGCGCGGGAGAGATCGGCATCGCCCTGGCGGATGCGGATGTAGATGAGCGCCACGAGCGCGACCAGCAGCGAGACGAGCGGCGATTCCATTCCCGAGGTCGCGAGATAGACGCCGAGGGGATTGGCGAGGAAGAAGAGCCCGGCGAGAAGCGCGCCGCGCCGGTTGGTCAGCGCGCGCGCGGCCGCGAATACCGCCGCCGATCCCGCCAGGTGCAAGAGCGCCGAGAGCAACAGCGCCAGGCGCGCGGGGACGAGGACATTTGCAGAGCGCACGAGATGGAGCGGGACGAGCAGGAAGGCCCACAGAGGATGGAAGCCGTTGGTGGGCGAGATGCCGTCGAAGGTGATCCCGAGTCCGTGCGCCAGATTGCGGGCCAAGACGAGGAAGTAGAATCCGTCGTCCTTCATCACGGTCACGAGGAGATTGTCGGAAGCGAAGAGAGCGACGCAGACGGGCACGAGGAATCCCGCGGCCGCGAACGGCAGCGCGATCAGCGCCAACGGGTCGCGGAATTGCGGCAGCCAATCACGCCGAAGGGACATGCAGGTCCTTTGTCTCCGCGAAACGCCCATCGTCACCGCACCAGCCACATGACGGCGGATGCGAAGCGGCCTTCCGGCGGGGCCGGCCCCGCCGGGCCGCGCCGTTCGGTCTCCGCGCCTCGCGATCACAAGTAGCCGAGCGAACGCAATTGCTCCCGCGTTCGCTCATCCAGCTCGCGGCCCGGGCCGGCGGGGGGCGCGAGATCCCTGCGACGCTGGAAATCGAGCAACGCCTGACGCAGAGAATCGCACGCCTGGCATTCTCCCTGGATCGCGCGCAGCTCTCCCGGATCCGAAAGCAAGTCGAAGCACAGCGTTCGCCCGTCCGCCTTCCGCTCGGCCATGCACTTGTTGCCCGGCGTCCGCACGGCCGTGAACTCGTAGGATTCGCTGAACGCAGGCAGATCCGCCCAAGGGGCGCCTGGGCCAGGACCCTCGTCTCCGGTCAGCAAGGGAACGAGGCTGCGCCCCTGGGCAGCCGCGGAGGGAGGCAGATCGAACACTTGCAGCAGCGTGGGGAGAAGATCGATCTGGCGCACCGTCTCTTCGCGCCGTTGCCCGCTCGTTGCGCCGGGCCACTTGACGATCAGAGGAATGTGCGTCAGCTCGTCGTAGAGAAACGGGCTCTTGTGAAACAGATCGCCATGTTCCAGGAATTCGTCTCCGTGATCCGCGGTGATGATCACCATCGTCCGCGCGCTGAGTCCGAGCGCATCCAGTTCGCGCAGCAGCCGAGCGACTTCTTCATCGACATAGCGAATGCTGCCGTCGTAGAGGTCGATCAAGCGCTGCACTTCGCCGGTTTCGATATTCGCGCGCGAGCTCGGGTTCTGCGTGAACCGCTCCCAGCCTCGCTTCCAGAAATCCACGGCCGAACTCGCGCCGGCGGCCGCGGGCGAAGCGAACATCTTCTCGTATTCCTCGGGCGGAATGTAAGGATGATGAACATCCATGAAATGGACATGCAGGTAGAAGGGCCGGGCGCGCAGATGTCGAAGCTGGGCGATGGCGCGATCCGCGACCACCGCCGCGCGCGGGCTGCTGCGGGTCTGCGGGGTGCGCTCGAAGGGGCGGACGAGACCGAGGCGAATCAGGTAGAGGCACGGAAGGAGCTCCTCGCGTCCGATCTGGAATTCGTCGATGGTCTCGAACCCCTGGGTCAGGCCCCATTCCCGCTTGATGAAGGGATTCGTCATCATGCCGCTCGTGCGCAAGCCGGCCGCGCGCAGATGCTCGGCGAGCGTTTGCGCTTCCTCCGGCAAGGGGCGGGCGACGCCGCCGCGGCGCGTGACCGAATGCATGGAAGGATAGAGCGAGGTGAAAATCGCGGGCATGCTGAGTTCGGTCGAGTTGCCTTGCGCGATGCAACGATCGAAGACCACCGCGCCGGCCGCGTACGCGTCGATGCGCGGCGAGGTCGGCCGCGAGTATCCGTAGAGCGAGAGATGATCCGCCCGCAAGGCATCGATGGTGATCAGCAGCAGATTCTGAACGGCACCGTCGGGCACATTGTTCAGGGCCTCACCGTCCCGAGTCTTCACGGCCCCGCCGTCCGCTCGCGGGCCGGCGGGCGCCATTTCGCCGGCGCGGTAGCGGCTGCGGACATCCGCGTAGACGGTCGCAAGGACCACCAACCCGCAAGCCAGCATCAGCATCGCAACGCGGCGCGGCGAAACGCCTCCGCCCGGCCGTCCCAGCAGGCGGCCCAGAAGGGGAGCGATCCGGGGCGTCAGCCTCCATGCGAGCAGGGCCCCGACGATCAACAGGACTGGAAAGAGCGCCGCGAAGGGGATCCGCATCCCCACCTGGCCCGCGGCGTGCCGCAGGATCGGGGCGAACACGAGAACCGCGGCCAACAGTGCCGCCGCGGTGGCATGATAGGCGGCCGCCTCCAGGCTCCCTGCCGGGGGTCGGCGCCGGGCGAGAAGGGCCCCGACGGCAACGCCGGCCACAGCCGCAACGGCAACGCCCATGACGAGATAGACCAGGAGGAGCCAAGGCCAAGGGGCACCCAGGAGATGGAACCCCTTTCGGAAGCGAATCAGCGGTTCCAGAAGGCCGAGGGCGCCCAAGGTCAATCCCGAAAAGAGGATGGCCAGCAGGTGCACACGGACGCCGCTCGACTTCATGCATTCCCCCATGGCATGGCAGAAAACGATCGGCCGCAGAATAGAAACCGGTCGACGGAAAGTCAAGAAACCCGCCCGTGGCATGAAGTTGCAGGGGTTGCACCGAGTCCGCCCGATTTTGCCGCCGCCCGGCATGGACGCGGCGGCCCGGCCCGGCTAAGGTGGAGGAAAGCGCTGGGTCGAATGCGGGGTGATGCACGGCCTGCGGCACCGCGAGAAGCTGTGCGCCTACCGGCTCGCGAGGAAAGCGCGGCCTCCGCCGATACGAAGCGGGAACTTGCTTCTTTCGTGATCCTTAGGGCGAGGAAGCCAGGCTCTCGAGGCTGCCTCGCATGCTCGCTTCGCCTATAGACGGGCCGGGAGGCAGTCGAAACCTGAATTGACGGCTTCCGGCCTGCCAGGCCGGCGCATCGGCACTTCAAAAGCAAAGGGAGCCTCGTCCCGCCGCATGATGGAAGACGACACGAACCGGCCGGCACCGCCGGTCTATCCGTGGGCTCCGGCCTCGCCGTCGCGCGCCCGGCGGCTCTTTCGCGTTCAAGACGCGATGTTCCACCCCATCGTCTGGATCCTGATCGCCGTTGCGATCGGCGCCTTCCTGGGCACGCAAGCGGTGGGGACCGCGCAGCGGTACACCAAGCTGCTCGTCGCGCTCGTCTTCGTCTTCGCCATCTTCCGCTTCCCGAGTTTCGTGGGCGTGGGGATCTTTCTGCTGCTCTACCCCTTCCCCGCGAGGATCCAGATCGGCAGCACGAACATGATCTTCATCGTCCTCCTGGCGGTCGCCTGGATGATCCGCATGGGATTGAACAAGGAGCCGCGGATCCAGCGCACCGATCTCGATTGGCCGATCTTCGCGTATCTGGCGGTGCACATCCTTTCGTTGATCAATGTGGAGTCGATGCCGCTCCTCGTCAACTCGCTGAACAGCTTGCTCGCGCTCGCCGTGCCGATTCTCTTCTATTACATCGTGGTCCATGTCACCGACGACGAACGCAAGTTCTTCTTCCTCATCCGCATGTTCACCATCTCGGTCACCGTGCTGTACCTGATGGCCTTTCTCGAGCGCTTCGCTCCGCACGTCCAACTCCTTCCGCGCTGGTATGTCAGCGTTCTGGGCGCCTGGGATCCCGACCCCGACAGCGTCCAGCGCGTGGGCGGAATGATCTCCAATGTGATGATGAGCGACATGGCGGCGATCTTCGTCATTCTCCAGCTGTTTCTCATGTTTCGCTCGCGGTCCGGCTGGCGCTGGGTGCACGGGGGCCTGGCGGTCGTATCGATCTACGTGCTCTCGATCACCGGCAATCGCGGCGGTCCGATCGCGCTGCTGGTAGGCGGCCTCTATTTTCTCTGGATCTTCCGGCGTGAAGTCACCGTGAAGAGAATGCTGGCGGCGGCCGCCATGTTCGTGGGAGTGGCGTTGATCGCCGAGCAGAGCCTGGGTCGCATCGAAGGCAACATCACGCTCTTCAATCGTTTTTCAGACACCTATTTCGAGCGCGGTCTGCCCGACACCCGCCGGGTCACCTGGATGTACGCCTGGAACATGATCAAGGAGAATCCGCTGCTCGGCCACGGGCCCTACTTCAGCCATCAGGAGATCTATCCGGGGCTCAAGCCCGTCTGGCCGCACAACGGATTTCTCTTCTATCTCTTCACCATCGGATTCATAGGGCTGCCGACCTTCCTCTTCCTGCTCGGGCAAGTGCTGCGGCGCACCTGGGCGGGTCACGGCTTGCGGGTGCGCGAGATCTCCCTGGCGCGGGGAATGATGGCCGTCATGCACATCGCCACCGTTCAGTTCATCATCGGTCAAATGCGTTCCGACCATCAGCGCGGCGATGTGTACATCTATTTGATGTGGATCCTGTTCGCCTTCGGGATCCTGGCCCGCCGTCTGTACGATCGCGAGAGGCGGGCGCCCGCTCCGTCGCCGCCGCCGGTCCTTACCGGCGCAATCGCTCGACCAGGCGGGTGAAGCCGGAGAAAGAATCCACCACCCAATCCGTGTCCCGCTTGCGCGCGGCCGCCGAGGGCGGATCGATCTCGTTCAGGATCGCGAGCATGAGGACGGTGCGCATTCCCGCCTCGCGGGCGCCTTCGTGCTCGCGGCTGGCTCCGTCGCCGGCGTAGAGACAGCGTTCGGGCGCGACCCCCAGCCGTTCGGCCGCCAGGCGATAGATCCGGGGATCGGGTTTCATCACCTTCTCACGACAGGAAAAGAGCGCGACGCCGAAGAAAGGCGCGAGCGGCGAGGCGGCCCAGCCTTCGATCTCATCGAGACCCGCGTTGCTGATCAAGCCGAGCGGGAGCCCCAGCCCCCGAAGCCTCTCCAACATCGACAGAACATCGGGAGACACGGCCGTGAACGCGGCGCGAAAGCGTTCGGGACGCGCCGCCACCGCCGCGCGCACTCGCTCCACGGAAATCGTGGGATCGATCGCGTGCGCAATCCTGCGCACGGACTCGATCGGATCTGGGTCCTCCCCCAGCGCATGCCTGGGAGATGCTTCGGTCACGGTGTGCGACCACACGGCCGGATCGATTCCAAGGAGTTCAGGCGTCGAAGTCCCCTCCGGCGCGTGGCGCATGTCGATCAAGGTGTGAAACAAATCGAAGATCACCGCTTCGACGGGCGGCGGCGCGGAGTGCGCGCGCGTACGATGCGGACTGGCGCTCATCGAATGCCCTTTTCCTCACCGTCCCGAAGCCGAACCTCGCCTTCCGGGGAAATCGAGGCCACGCCCACGCCGCGCTAGGATGCCGCTTGCGCTTGTCGCCGGAGGAGAAGCAGCGTGACATCGTCGCCCTGAGGTTCTCCGCCCGCGAAGCGGGCGAGCTCGTCGAGGATCCCATCGGCCATCTGCTCGAGCGAATCGTTCCGGCGAGCGCACAGAACCGATTGCAGGCGCTCCTCGCCGAAGAGCTCTTCCCCGGCCATCGCTTCGGTCACGCCGTCCGAGAACACGCACAGCAATCCATGCGGAGGAATGACTACCCGGCCCGCGGCGAATCGCGAACCGGCGAGCAGGCCGAGAGGCACTCCCGTGGAGGAAAGCGTGTTCAGACAGTCGGCCCCCGAGAAGAGCATCGGCGGGTTGTGGCCCGCATTCACATAATCGACGGTGTGCGCTCGCGGGTCGAGAAGCCCGAGGAAGAGCGTCGCGTAGTGGTATTCATCGGAGGAGTGCAGCAGTTCGCGATCGATGCGTTCGGCGAGCTCCACCGGAGAGAGATTCTCCTGATACAGGACGCGCAATCCGGCGAGCACATTCGACATCAACAACGCCGCGCTCATCCCCTTCCCCATCACATCGCCGACCACGAACGCCACGCGTCCGTCTTCGAGCGGCGTGATATCGTAGAGGTCGCCCCCCACTTCGAAGCAGGGCACCTGGCGCACGGCCAGATCGTAGCCCTCGAGGCGGGGCAGATCGGCGCGCAGGAGCGCGCGCTGTACGCCGGCGGCGGCCGCCACTTCGCGCTCCATGCGCTCCTTTGCACGCTGCGCTTCGAGCAGGCGCGCGTTCGTGATCTTCACCGCGACGAGATTGGCGAGCAGGGTGAAGGCGCGCAGCTGATCGCGATCGAAGCGCGTGCGCGGATCGTCGGTGTCGGCGTAGAGCAGGCCGATCACCTGCTGATTGTCGAACAGCGGCGCGACCATCGCCGAGCGCAGGTTCTGGGCGATGATGCTCTCGTGCCACGCGAAGCGCGGATCGCCGAGGACATCGTTCAGGATCATCGCCTCGCAATCCTCGAGCACCGTGCGCACGATCGTCTGGCTGAGGACGCAGCGTTCTTGCTGGACGGCGTCGCGCGGATGCGCGGCGCGAATCGCGGGGGAACCGTCGGGCGTGTCGGTGAGCAGCAAGAGCGCGCGCCTGACCGGGACCACGCGCTCCACCATCTCGAGGACGAGATCGAAGGTTTCCTGGAGGGGACGCGGCAGCACGAGCAGCTGGCCTGCTTCGGTGACGACCTTCCACAGCATCAGGTTCAAGTGCGAACCGGTGCAGTCCTCGCGCGCCTGGTTCCAGCTGAGGCTGTCCTGCTTGCTGATGTCGTGAGGGATCTCGTCGCTCGCCGCGTCGATCTCGGTATCGGGAATGAGCGTGGACGCCACCCGCAAGGTCACCTGGCCGAAGCGCACGCGATCGCCCGCCTGAATCGTGGCCGCCTCCGTGATGCGGCGCTCATTCACCCAGGTTCCGTTCGTGCTGCCGAGATCGCGAATCGAAAGGCGGCCCGCGTCGTTGATCAGCTCCGCATGATGGCGCGAGACGGATTTGTCCATCAGGTCGAGATCGTTGCCGGCCCCACGGCCGATGAGCAGCTTGGGCTTCTCGATCGCCGCCTGCAGACTGCGATCGCCAATCGTCCCGATCAGGAATGGCATGATCGCCTCCTTGCTGACTCGCCTCCCTGCAAATTCTCTTCCCGCGGGATCGCCTCACGCCTGGCCCGCATCGCTTTGCCCTGCGCGGCCGTCTCGGCGCGCGGGCAGATCAAGGCGTGCGCGCTCGGCGCAGCCCGGCCTCGAGAGCGCTGCCGATGTCCGGATAGCGATACGGGAAGCCCAGCCCGCAAGCCGCGCGAGCGAAGACGCGCGCGCTCGCGAGCAGCATGGACGCGGAATCCCCCAAGGCCAGCCGCAGCGCGAACGCGGGAGCGGGCAGCCGCGCGGGGCGGCCGAGCGCTTTCCCCAATGCGCGCGCGAAATCTCGTTGGCGAACCGGTTCGGGCGCGGTGCCGTTCACGATTCCCGCCTGCCCGCTTTCGACGAGGAAGACGAGCAGCGCGATGAGATCTTCCCGATCGATCCACGGCCACCACTGACTTCCGGAACCCAGCGAGCCGCCCAACCCGAATCGATAGAGGGGCAGCATGGCGCCGAGCGCACCGCCTCCCGGATCGAGCACGAGGCCGAAGCGGCAGCGCGCCACGCGGATGCCGAGCGCCTCGGCGCGTGTCGCTTCCGCTTCCCATTCTACGCACAGGTTGGCGAGAAAGTCGCTGCCGGGCGTGGAGGCCTCGTCCAGCTTTTCGTCGCCGCGGTCGCCGTAGTAGCCGGTGGCGCTCGCGCACAGGAAGTGCGCGGGCCGCGCGGCAAGCGCTTCCATCGCGTCGACGAGGCGGCGGGTGCCCACGATCCGGCTCTCGCGCGCCATGCGCTTGCGCTCCGCGCTCATCCGCCCGCCGATCGAAGCCCCGGCGAGATGCACGACCGCATCCACGCGCTCGAAGGCTTCGATCGGAATCGCGCCGCGCGCATCCCAGGGATACGCCCGTTCGATGCCGGGCAGGAACGATCGCGCCCGCTCGGGATCGCGGCCGAGAACGCGAACCGCGTGGCCGCCTTCAAGCAGCCGCCGGCACAGGGGGCGGCCGAGAAATCCCGTCGCTCCGGTGATGAGAAGGCGCATGCTACCCCTTTCGCCTGCGAGGCCGCTTGACCTCCCCGGCCGGCCCCTCCCAAGGCGCGACAACCGTGAACGATGCGCTTCCTGCGCGCAAGCCTGGATGGCGATCGCCGCCGAGGGGAGCTAGGATGGGGCAAGCCAAAGGATGCCGTGAACCTGCTGCGCGGGGGCGTTCAGCGGAGGCCGCCATGGATTCCGAAACCTTTCGCCGATATGGACACGAGACGGTCGATTGGGTCGCCGATTATCTGCGCGACATCCGCTCCTTTCCCGTGATGCCCAGGGTCGCGCCGGGGGACATTCGCACGCAGCTGCCGGAAGCGGCGCCCGAGCAGGGCGAGTCGATGGACGCGATCCTCGACGACTTCCGCCGCATCATTCTTCCCGGCGTCACCCATTGGAACCATCCCGCCTTCTTCGCCTACTTCCCCGCCAATCACAGCGGGCCCTCGATCCTGGGAGAGCTGCTCTCGGCCGCGCTCGGCGTGAATGCGATGGTGTGGCAGAGCAGTCCGGCGGCGACCGAGCTCGAAGAAGTCGTGCTCGAATGGCTGCGCAAAATGGTTCGCCTGCCGGACAATTTTCGCGGCGCTATCCAGGACAGCGCTTCCACCGCCACCTTGGCCGCGCTTCTCTGCGCGCGCGAAGAGAAGACCCGCTTTCGCGTGAACGCCGGCGGTTTCGCGGCGGAGAAGGAGACGCGCTTGCGCATCTACGCCTCCGGCGAAGCGCATTCCTCGGTGGAGAAGGGCGTGAAGATCGCCGGCTTCGGCGCGGAGAATCTCGTGCGCATCGCGGTCGATCACGCGTACGCGCTCGATCCGGCCGATCTGGAACGCAGGATCCGCGCGGACGAGCAAGCCGGGGCGGTGCCTTGCTGCATCGTCGCGACGGTAGGGACCACTTCCTCGACGGCGATCGATCCCCTGCCCGCGATTGCTGAGATCGCGGCGCGCCATGGCGTCTGGATGCATGTCGACGCGGCCCTCGCGGGGAGCGCGGCGATTCTTCCCGAGAAGCGCTGGATTCTGAACGGCATCGAAGGCGCCGATTCCTTCGTCTTCAATCCTCACAAGTGGCTCTTCACCAACTTCGATTGCTCGGCCTTCTTCTGCCGCAAGCCGGATGTGCTCGTTTCGACTTTCGCCATCGATCCCGAATACCTGCGCACCCCGATGGACCGGCGGGTGACGAACTACCGCGATTGGGGCATTCCGCTGGGCCGCCGGTTCCGCGCCCTCAAGCTCTGGTTCGTCCTGCGCAACTTCGGCGTGCAGGGGTTGCGCGAGCGGCTGCGCGAGCATCTTCGTCTCGCGGAGCAATTCCAGCATTGGGTGGAGGACGATCCCTCCTTCGAGCTTCTCGCCCCCGTGCCGTTGAACACGATCTGCTTCCGTTATCGTCCCCGGCCCGATGGAGCGCCCCTTTCCGAGCCCGAGCTCGATTCGTTGAACGAGCGGCTCTTGAGGGCGCTCAATCGCACCGGGCGCGCCTACCTGACGCACACGCGCCTCAGCGGGCGCTATTGCCTGCGCTTGAGCGTGGGACAGACGCAGACGCAAGCGAGCGATGTGCGCGCGGTCTGGCAGCTCGTGCGCGAGCAGGCCGCCGCGCAGTCTTCCAAAGGCGCGAAAGGCGGGGAGGCGGGATGATCGCCGGCGCGCTCGGGCGGGATGTGATCATCATGGGCACGATTCTGGCCATGATCGCGCTCGCCATGCTGCTGGTGACCCTGCGCCGCTCGAGCGAGGGTTGGACGCGCGCGGCGCGCGTGGGCGTGATCGTCGTCGTGATCGGCGGGCTCGCCGCCTGGCAGTATCTGCGAAAGCAGGAGAAGGACTTCCGGGAAGCGAGCGCGCGGGACGCGATCGCGCTGATCTCGGTGGAAAAGCAGGTGGATGCGGTGAGCATGTTCGAAGACATCGTCCGCATCCACTTCCGTTTTCAAAACCGGAGCCGGCGGGCGGTCGAGACCTTCAGCGCCTCGTTTCAGGTGGAGGACGGTGAACTCGGGAAGATGATCGAGGACCATCTAAGCATTCCCGTCGCCCTCGAGCCGGGAGCGACGGGCACCTGGAGCGTGAAGTACTGGGCGAGCTGTCCTCAGCAGTTCACGACGAAAGAATGGGAAATGCTGGTCGCGCGGGACCTCAGCGATTTTGATGTGCAGTGGACTCCCGAAGCGCTCATCTTCCGGGACGGCCAGGCCCTGCGCTGATATGTCCGCGCCCGGCCGTCCGCCGACGGCCTCGCCCGCTAGCGCGCCGAAGTCTTCACATCGCGCCGCAACAGCTGCAGCACATGCTGGCACGCTCTGCGCTTGGCGCAATCCGCCTCGTACTCGGCCGCGGGAGGGGTCGACGCGATTTGGCGGGCATGGACGACTTCCCCCCCAACCACGAGCGCCATCCACTCGCCCGCGTTTCGCTGTGCAAGGGCGGCGAGTCCTTCGAGCGTCGACGCCGAAAGAGGCAGCAGCAAGTGCGGGTTCTCCCCATCGGCCACCCAGCTCGCCGGGGAGGCGAGCACGAGGCGCGCGGCGGGCCGGGCGGAGATCACGAAGAAGATGTTGGCCGCCTCGGCGTCCTTCGGAAGAAAATGCGGCCGCTGGAAGACCAGGCGTTCCGAATCCGCAACCGCTCCCAACTGCTTGCGATCGATTCCAGAGCGAAGGACGAGGTAGAACCCGTCCGGGAGCTTGCGGTCGATGGGCGGGAGTTCGGAGTTGAGCAGCACCACCTTGGCCTCCGCCTCCTCCTTCTCCCTCATGTCCTTGTTCTTTGCCCCGCCGGCCCATACGGCGGATGCCGCGCACACGACCGCGAGCGCGAGCAGAACCACCAGGCGCAGCGAGAAGATGGACAGCGAGCCGATCCGCCCACGAACGCGGATGGGCGTCTGCGGGTGGGAGGAAAGGTGGCGCGCCGCACGGCCCGCCGGGCGAGCCGGACTCTCTGAATGGCGAGCGGGTGAACAGACATTCCGAGCGGAGGGCGAATCGATGAACATGGTCCGATCCTTTCTACCGACGAGACGGATGACGACCTGCGCGCTTCCCGCCTGTCCGTCATGCGTCTCTTCTTCCGGGGGAAAGCGTTCGCCTAGATTTTTCTCGCGGCGACGAGCTTCGCGAAGTGTTCGAACGAGCGGTCGTAGCTCCGTTCGGCCTCCTTCGGAAAACAGCACCCGGGCAGCTCGCGCACGCGCACATGAGCTGCGATGCATTCGCAGCAAACGCCCTTGCGCGCGCACGGTTCATAGGTGCAGGCGCAGGTTCGCATGCGGCTCGTCTTCTTGCATTCCATCGAACACCTCGAAAACCGGCGGACGAGGGGAGGTTCCGCCGGAGGAACATGCCCTGGCGGCACCAAGGGCCCGCGCGGCTTACCGGGCCTCCCGGCATGCCCTGCCCGCTTGGCCGCCTGGCGGCGCTGGCCGCCAAGCCGCCTCCTTTCCTCCCGCCCATCCCCCTTCCATGTTCGGCCGGAATCTCGGGGGCCGATCCCCGCCCGCCTCGCGAAAAGGATTTTGGCCCGGAGTGCGCACCCCGCGATGGCGGATCCCGAACATCTTGCCGTTTCCAGCCGGCCCGTGCTCCGCGTCCGGCCGCCGGAAGCGCCCCCCGCCGTGCGCGGATCCATCTTCCCGTATCGGAGCCGCTCCCCGCTTGGCCACCCGCGCGCGGTCTTGTATCATAAGAGAGTCCAAGCGCATTCCAATGTCCATTTCCCGCAGTTCCGCGGGGCTCACGGATCGTGCGCGGCATCGAGAAGCGGCTCAACCGGAGGAGGCATCATGGTTCTCGCGCAACTTCGTCCGGGCATCGCTCGCATGAGCAGGCGTCTTGGGATGCTCGCCATCATCCTCGTCCTCATCGCGCCTTGCGCCCTGGCGGAGGCTGGCGACACCACCTGGGTCACGACCTTCGATCACGACTTCTACAACTGGGCCGATCCGCATGTGCAGACCTTCCAGTTCCCGCCTCCGGGCAATTGGGCGCAGATCCTGCTGTATTACAGGATTGAGTGCCCCCCGGCGCCTGGCGACTGCGATCCCTGGGACCGGCTGGGACACATTCGCGTGATCACATACGATTCTTCGATGACCGAAGTGCATTACGAGATCGCCCGGATCGTCACTCCCTACGACATCACGGGCCCCGGCTATCCCGGCTCGTGCACCTGGACGCTGGATGTGAGCCACTACGAGACGCTGCTGCACGACTCGGTGACGCTGCGCAGCTACATCGAGTCGTGGATCGGGGGCAATCGAGGCTGGATCGTGACGGTGCGCTTCGCCTTCATCGAGGGCGAGACGGAACTCGAGCCGTTTCGAATCACGAACTTGTGGACCTACGACTATCTCGTCTTCGGCGATCCCGCCCGGCCCATCGAGACGGCCTTGGCTCCCATGCAAGTCGCGCTCGACCCCGAGGCGGTCGCGTTCCGCGTCGTCGCCGCGGTGACCGGCCATGGGCAGGGCAACACCGACAACGCCGCGGAATTCGCGCGCAAGTGGCACGAGGTCGCAGTGGGAGACACCAGCTACGGGCATTACCTCTGGCGGCCGAACTGCGGCGGCAACGAGTGCAGCCCGCAGGGAGGCACCTGGCAATATCCGCGCGCGGGCTGGTGCCCGGGCAAGGAAGTGCGGCCGTGGGTCGTCGATATCACTGGCGATGTCACTCCCGGCACGACGGCGACGGTCGACTATGATATCGAGCCGTATGTGAACTTCTGCCGCCCCACGAATCCCGAATGCGTGGACAACGTCACCTGCGCCGACTGCGACTACAACTACGAAGGTCACGGCGAACCGTACTTCTGCTTCAACGCGCAGCTGGTGGAATTCCGCCGCCATGCGAGCGCGATCGGCGAGGATGCGTTTGCGCCTGCGCCTTCGGCCGCTTGGGTGGGACAGGGAAGCCCGAATCCCTTCACGCGGAGCGTCTCGATTCCCTACGGGCTGGCTCTCGGCGGAGAAGCGATCATCTCGATCTACACGCCGGAGGGGCGTCTCCTGCGCGAGATCGCCCGCCGGCACGACGCGCCCGGCGCGTTCTCGTGCGTGTGGGATGGACGCGACGACGCCGGCCAGAACGCGGCGCCCGGAATCTACTTCTATCGCGTGCGCCTGTCCGGCTGCGCGGCGGCCGAGGCCGTCCCCTCGTCGGGGCGCGTGATCCGGCTGGACTGATGCCGCCACGGGGGCGGCGTGCGCGCCGGCCTGAACTGGCTACAGGAGAAACCCGACCATGGACAAGCTCGAGGAGATCTTTCGCCGCCAAGGGGAACTCAACCGCTTCACTTTCGAGAAGAACGGGCTCGTGAACTTCGACCAGATCCCGCGCGATCGCGGCCTGCAGAATGTGTGGGTTCGCAAGTACGCGCTCGCCATGACGCAGGAGATCTCCGAGCTGGTCGATTCGACCAACTGGAAATGGTGGCGCACGAAGGTGGATCTCTTCGACGAGCAGAACCTGAAGGTCGAGCTGATCGACATTCTCCACTTCTGGGTGAGCGCCTGCCAGGTGATGGGCCTTTCGCCCGACGATGTCCTGCGCATGTACACCCAGAAGAACGCGATCAACGCCGAGCGCCAGAAGAGCGGGTATCTCGAGAAGAACGACGCCGACAACCGCACCATCGGCTGAACGATATCGAGCGCCCGCCCCCCTTGCCTGGGAACGGCCGTCTCGCGCGCGCGATCACTCCACGGTGACGCTCTTCGCCAGGTTCTTCGGCTGATCGATCGGGCAATTGCGCAACGAGGCGAATTCGTAGGCGAAGAGCTGCACGGCGACTGTGGTCAGGAAGGGCGAGAGGATCTCGTCCACTTCGGGCAGCACGAGCACCGCATCCGAGAACTGGGCCAGCTCGCCCGCCTCGCGGGTGGTGATCGCGAGCACGGTCCCCTGGCGGGCCCGCACTTCCTGCAGATTCGTGAAGGTGCGGTTGAAGACCGAGTCGCGCGGCATGACGAAGATCGAGGCGAACTTGTCGTCGATCAGCGCGATCGGTCCGTGCTTCATCTCCGCCGCCGAGTAGCCCTCCGCGTGCACATAGGCGATTTCCTTCAGCTTGAGCGCCCCTTCCAGCGAGACGGGGTAGGAATAGCCGCGCCCCAGGTAATAGAAGTTCTCGGCCTCGGCGAAGCGCATGGCCGCTTCGCGAATCTGCGGCCGGAGCGCGCAAATCTCGCGGATCTTGTCGGGCAGCAAGGCGATCTCGTCGATCAGCTGCCGGCCGCGGGCGAGCGAGAGATCGCGCATGCGGCCGACGAGCAGGGCGAAGAGAAAGAGGGCCATCATCGTGTTCAGCATCGTCTTGGTCGAGGCGACGGCGTACTCGAAGCCCGCGTGGATGTAGATGCCCGCGCCCGTCTCGCGCGCGATCGTGCTCGCCACGCGGTTCACGATCCCGAGCACCTTGCCGCCTTTGCGGATCACCTCGCGCATCGCCATGATCGTGTCGGCGGTCTCGCCCGACTGCGAGATCGCGAAGAAGAGGGTGTTCTTCCCGACGATCGGGTTGCTGTAGCGATACTCGGGCGCGTACTCGGCGGTGGTCTCGATGCGCGCGAGCTCGCCGATCATGCGCGCCCCCACCGCTCCGGCGAGATACGAGGTGCCGCATCCGAGCAGGCGGACGCGGTCGATGTCGAGGAAATCGCGCGGACGCATGTTCAGCCCGCCCAGACGGGCGGTGCCGAACTCGCGCTGGATCCGGCCGCGGAAGCAGTCCTCCAGCGCTTCGGGCTGCTCCATGATTTCCTTCAGCATGAAGTGCGGGTAGGCGCCTTTGTCGGCGACGGTCAGTGGAATGTCGAGCATGCTCCAGTCGAAGGCGGCGGTCACTTGCCCTGATCCGCGCCGGACTTCGTGCTCCTTGCCGTTCAGGACGGCGATGTCGCCGTCTTCGAGATGCACGACGCGGTCGGCCCGCCCCACGATGGCGACCGCGTCGGAAGCGACCAGCGAGCCGTCTTCGCCGATGCCCACGATCAAGGGAGAGCCGCGCCTCGCGGCGACGATCTTGCCCGGCTCGTTGACATGCATCACGGCGATGCCGTAGGTGCCTTCCACTTCGCGCAAGGCCAGCGCAACCGCCTCTTCAAGATTGCCGTTCAAATGCTCGGCGATGAGATGGGCGAGCACTTCGGTGTCGGTCTCGGAGAGGAAGCGATGGCCCCGGGCTTCGAGCGCCTTCTTCAGCGCGCGATAGTTGTCGATCACCCCGTTGTGCACCAGCGCGACGCGGCCGTCGGAATCGGTGTGCGGATGCGCGTTGACGTCGGTGGGCGCGCCGTGCGTGGCCCAGCGAGTGTGGGCGATGCCGGTTCTCAGTTCGAGATCCTCGGGGAGATCGCCCCACAGGTCGTCGACCTTGCCCGCCTTCTTGCGAATCCAGATCCGGCGGTGCACTTGCCAGGCGAGTCCGGCGGAATCGTATCCCCGGTATTCAAGCCTCTTCAGGCCTTCCATCAGCAAGCCGCCCGGGAGTTTGCGAACGCCGGAAATGCCTACGATTCCGCACATGCTCTCTTCCTTTCCACGCAAGCGCCGCAGGGAAACCGGAAATGAGATGGAAGGGAAAGCGGGCGGCCGGCTGCCACGAGGACTCTGTGGGCCTTCAGCGAGCTCGGGGGGTTCAGTCCCGCTGTCGACTTCCGTCTAGCCGTAGATCATCCTGCGAATCTGCCGTTCCGATAACGGACTCGGATGCACCAATATGCGCGCCAGCTCTTCGCGAATCTGCGCATAGATGTCGCGATTGCGCATCTTCTGCGCGCGCAGCTCTTTGTGCCTCAACATGATCCAGGAGCGAAGATCCAGAGGGTACCAGGACTTGACCTCGCTCAGGATCTTGGCGAGCACAGAGGAATCGAGCCCTGTGACATCGTGAAGATGCGCAATGAGGGCTTCCTCATTCCCCATCCCCATACCTCCTAGGGGTGCCCCACTCAATCGGCGACCTGGCGGCGCGGGACCCGGCGTTACCCTCTCCCCGCCCGGAGGATCGACGGATTCTGTCCCGAGCTGAAAAGGAAATCAACTTATATACCCAGTATCGGGCAGGAAGATTCCAATAGTAGGAGATATCCGCTCTCGGGTTCGTGGAATTCCTCGATAGGACGATCCGCCCGCCACGCAGGTCTGGCCAGGGTCCATGCGCTGGCCCGTGCCTGATCACCGCCCGGGTGAGCCCTCCACCCGATGGAACAGCAGCACGGCGATCACTGCCCCGAAGGAGGTGCTGAGCATTTGAAACGCCGGCGCGGTCACGACGGCGAAGAAGACCATGCGGGCGACCGGCCCGCTTTGCGGCATGGGTAGCAGCGGGATCCATCCGGCGGCGGAACTGTAAGGCCCCGCCCACCGGACGACGAGCATCATCGCCCCGAGCTGGATCCAGCACAGCAGCACCGTAGCCGCGGAAGAAGTGAGCGCCCACCAGAAGGCCGTCTGCAGCGCTGCCCACGGGCCGCCGTCCTGCTCTGCCGCTCGTCCGCGCTTCAAAGCGCGCCAGGCGATGGCCGCGCCGACAGGGAACCCGGCGGCGACATTGAACACGGGAATGCCTTGGAAGACGAAGAGCCCGACGATCGTCAGGACCAGGTATGCGATGACGAGGAAAGTTCGCAAAGCCCGCTCATCCCCCGCGCTTGTCACCCGGCGGGTTCCGCGGCCTCTCGTTCCGACTCGGCCGGCTTCTCGATCCGATTCATGGCCCGCCGCACGCTGCGCTTGAGGGCGAAGTAGCCGCCGAGCATGCGCCGGTACTTGTTGATCGTCCGGCGTTGCACCGCGTAGCCGCGCAGGCGCATGCGCTCGGCGAGCTCGTCATCGGTGAAGGCGTTGCCGTCGCGCTCGGTCGTCATGATCTCGCGCAGCACTTCGCGGGCCGCCGCGCCCGACGCCTTGCCGACCGCCTGCGAAAAGAAGGCCGAAAGCGGAATGCAGCCCCGGGGAGTGTCGGCGAAACGGCCGTTGATCAAGCGCGAGATCACGCTCTCGTCTCGGCCGACCACTTCGGCGATCTCGCGTTGGGTGAGCGGCCGGAGATAGCGAATGCCGCGGTCCAGAAAGTCCCACTGGCGTTCGACGATCGCGCGCACGGTGTCGAGGAGCAGATTCCGCCGTTGCTCGACGATTCCGTGAAGAAAGCGCGCCTGTTTCACTTTCTGGGTCAGGAACTGGCGCGTTCCCGCCGGGAGCGTCTCCCGCTGGCGGGCCATCGCAATGAACTTCTGGCTGAGGCTCAAACGCACGATGGCGCTGCCGTTGTATCGCACTTCATAGCGGCCCGGGCCGTGGATCTCCGGATGCTCGGGGAGAATGAGCACCTCGGGCCGCATGCTGTTCGTGTCGAAGCTCTCTTCGGCGACGCCGACCGTGGGCACGAAGTGCAGCTTGGCGAGCTGCTCGAAGACGAAGGAAGTGTCGACCTTGAACCGCGCGGACAGACGCGCCAGCTCGCGTTCCTTGCCCTCGCGCAAGAGCTTGTAGCCTTCCACGAGAAGCTCGATCCACTGCTCCTTGCCCATGCGCTTCAACTGGATCGTGATCGATTCCTCCAGGTTGAAGGCGCAGATGCCGGGCGGCTCGAGGGTGTCCTTCAGCTTCTGCAGCGTCCGGGCGACCTCCTGCTCGCTGACGGGCTCGTCCACATAGGCGCTGATGTCGGGAGCGAGCTCCGCGACGCCACGCGTCATGAAGCCGCGCGAATCCACGTCCTGGACGAGGAATTCGCCGATCTTCTCTTCCTTGCCCGAGAAATTCAAATGCACCTGCTCGAGCAGGTCGTCGTGCAAGGTCTTGGCCGGGACGAGCCGCAGGATGGGGTCGGTCCACTCTTCTTCGCGCGCCCGGTCGGATCCCGCCCACGAGCCTCCCCCCTGATTGGGGTCTTCTCCCAGCTCGGCGATGTCCTGAAGCAGGCGCTCGTCCCACTCCTCGGACGTGTCCTTGCTGTCGCGTTCGGCGGCCGCGTCGGTGGCGGAGGTCTCGGAGGGATTGTTGATTTCGAGAACCGGATTCTCTTCGGCGATGGCCTCGAGCTCCTGATTGAAATCGAGAATGGGGAGAGCCAGCAAGCGCATGGTCATCAACATCTGCGGAGTGATGATCAGCTCCTGGCCCATCCTCAAGCTGATGCTCATCGTCGGCTTCATCCGAATCCCGTCTCTCTCCGTCCATCCTGCCGAGCGCGTCGTTGATCGGTTCCGTTTCCTTCATCGACGCCCGGCGGCACCGCTTGAGCGCTTTCGGCCGCGCGCGCCGGAGCGTGATGACGCAAGGAACCTAGCGCTTTCCGCGGCCATTCGCAAGCGATCGCGGCCGGCGGCGCTGGGCGAAACCAACCACTGGTCTTCCATTTTCCGCTCGCCAGCCGCGCGCATCCTGATTCCCATCGCGTTCGCTGCGCCGCTGCCGCGCACCCGGGCCTGCTGCGCGCGTCGCCGGCGCTCGCCAGCATCGGCGAGCGCCCGCTTGCCGAACGACGCGCGATCGGATACCCTCGCGAATCACGAATCGCGATCAACCGTACGGCGGAAACAACCAATACCATGAACGAACCGCAATCTTCTCGACCAGGCGACACGCTGCGCTTCGCCGTTCGTTCCGAGCGCGGCCGGGTGCGCGCGCAAAACCAGGACTGGGCGCACGCCGAAGCCGCTTCCGAACGCGCGCGCCACCCGCACGGCCGTCTCTTCCTCGTCGCCGACGGCATCGGCGGACACGCCGCCGGCGAGGTGGCCAGCCGGCTTGCGGTCGAATCCATCCTCGAGGCGTACTACTCCAACCCGCTGCCCGCGAAGGAGGATCCGGCCCCGCTGCTCGCGCTCGCATTCGAGACGGCGAATGCGGCGATCTTGCGGGAAGCCCGGGCGCATCCCGAGTTCCGGGGCATGGGAACCACTTGCACGGCGGCCCTCGTCCGCGAAGACGGGCTGTGGGTCGCCCACGTGGGAGACAGCCGCGGCTATCTGTTTCGCGCAGGCCGCCTCAGCCAGATCACCGTGGATCACAATGTCGTCGCGCAATTGTTGAGGGAAGGCCGGGTGACGCCCGAGGAGGCGGAGACGCACAACATGCGGCATATGCTCACGCGCGCGCTCGGAATCGCGCTGCACGAGAGCGCCGATGTCTCTCCCGCGCCGCTGGAGCTGCGCGCGGGCGACCGCCTGCTGCTCTGCTCGGACGGCTTGAGCGGCGTCGTTCCGGAGAAACGCATCCAGGCGGCGCTCGGAGAGAGAACGGTCGAAGAGACGGTCCGCTCGCTCGTGGATGAAGCGAACGAACTCGGCGGGCCGGACAACATCACCGTCGTGCTGGTCGAAGTCCTCGCGCGTTGAGCGCGCCTGTCGTCCGAGCCCGACAGGCATCCCCGGGCCGGCCCTCCGCCACCGGATCCGCGTCGATCCGCCTCTTCCTCCGGCCTCTTCCCCGTCGGCGCGGGCGTTCGACGTCGCGCGGCTAATGAATCTCCTTGCGCTCGTCCATGATGCGCTTCGCTTTGCCCACGCTTCTGGGAATCGAGCCGGAAGGCAGGATCGCGACCGGAACCTTGATGCCTACCACTTGCTGGACGCGGTCGGATACGCGCGCCGCGAGCTGCGCGAGGAAGATGTCTCCTTGCGCGTAGATCGCAGGCTTCACTTCGGTGTCCACCCGGATCGCGTCGATGTAGCCCTTCTTGAAGAGATGGATCACATACTGCGGCTCGATCTCCGCGAATTCCATGAGCACGCTCTCGATCTGCGAGGGAAAGACATTCACGCCGCTCACGATCATCATGTCGTCCGAGCGGCCGGTGATCTTCTCCATCGTGACGCTCGTCCGCCCGCACGGGCAGGCATCCCGCCGCAAACAGGTGATGTCGCGGGTGCGATAGCGCACCATCGGCATCGCCTCGCGCTGCAACGAGGTGAGCACGAGCTCGCCCATTTCTCCCAACGGAAGCGGCTGTTCGGTCTCGGGATCGATGACCTCCGGATACACATGGTCCTCGTTGATGTGCAGCGATCCTCCTTCGCAGGAAAACCCCACGCCCGGGCCCATCAATTCCGTCAAGCCGTAGTGCTCGTGCGCGACGATGCCCATGCGCTCCTCGAGCAACGCCTTCATCTTCGGCGTCCACGGCTCGGCGCCGAAGAGCCCGACCCGCAGCGCGAATCTCCGCATGTCCTTGCCCAGTTCGCTCGCCCGCTCTGCGATCGTGAGCGCATAGGTGGGCGTCGCCGCGAGCACGGTCGTCTTCAAATCCTCCATGAGCAGGAGCTGCCGCTCCGTCTGCCCGGAGCTGGAGGGGATGACGGCGCAGCCGATGCGCTCGAATCCCAGCTGAAAGCCGAGTCCGCCCGTGAAGAGACCGAGCCCGTACGCGTTCTGGGCCATGTCGTCGGGGCGAACGCTTTGCGCCCACATCCCGCGCGCCATGCACTCTCCCCATTGCTGCATGTCTGCGGCGGTGTACGGGCCGGTGATCGGCTTGCCGGTCGTGCCCGAGGAGGCGTGGATGCGCACGAGTTCCGCGGGGGGAACGGTGCAGAGGCCGAGCGGATAGTTGTCGCGCAAGGCGGTCTTCACGGTGAAGGGAAAGCGGGCGAGATCGGGCAGGGCGCGCAAGTCCGCGGGCGTGACGCCGGCCGCCGCGAAGGCCGAGCGATAATGCGCGATCTTCGCCTGGACGCGCGCCAGCGTCTGCTGCAAGCGCTCCAGCTGAAAGCGTTCCATGTCGCCCAGCGACATCGTCTCGAATTCTTCGTTCCAGAACTTCTTCACGGGTCCGCTCCTCTCGTCCGTTGCGCGCCCCTGGACCGTGCCGCCCGAAATCCGGATGGCGGTCGACCGCTTCCTATTTGGTGACCATCAACTCCCACCGCAGAAAATAGCCGTTTTCCTGCGGTCCGTAGAAATCTCCCGGGGAGAAGCTCTCCGCCAGGAAGTGCCACGATATCCAGGGATTCATGGTCACCGCGAGCTTCCATTGATGATTGTCCCCGCGGGTGGTTCCCGTTCCAAAGAAGGACTCGGGCCCTTCGGCGGGACGCGCGTGCGGGGCCATGAAATGATAGTAGTTGTAGGAGAGCAGCACTCTCGTTCCGATTCGCAGGTCGGCTCCCGCCGTCACCGCCGACAGGTTCGACCAGTACCCGACTCGTCCCGTTTCCGCCGACAGCGAGTACAGAACCAATTCGCTCCACATCGGCCAGCGCGAGAAGAGCGGGTTCCAACTTTCGTCCACCGGATCGGAGGCGTCGTCGTCGGGGTCATCGCCGGACAGATAGATCCCGCCCAGCTTGACGGTGGGCTGAATGAGAAACCGGACCGAGCGCTTGATCCACGCATGCGCGCCATAGGAACGATGCTTACGAGCGCGCATTTCGGCCGACAGCGAATCGTCGTGGCCGAATTGCAGCGCCCCCTCGGCGGCGTATTCGATCTCATACGGCAGAGCCCCGGTGGCGCGCGCGCCGACGGTGTGCAATCGCAGGTAGGGATCGGCCTCGGAAGGCACCTCCTCTTCCTTGTAGATGTAATAACCTTCCAGGCGCTGCTTGCCGAGCGATTCCCGGGTGACGTAGAGGCCCGCCGCCGTCTCGTCGTTCTCGACGATCCGGCCCTGGTTGCGAGCCTGCTGCTCCTCGGTCCAACCGTTGGCGAGAATGAATTCATCCCAGGCGGGATTGCGAATGCCCAGCAATTCGAAGCGCGTCTTCGGCAGCCCGATGTTCGCGCCATCGAATCCGATCACGGCCGCATTCATGTAGAGGGATCGCGAGCCGTCGAGCGGGCCCCCTTCGAGAAGCACGAAACCTTCTCCACGCACAAGATCCTGCCGGCCGATGCGGGCCGAGAGCGGTACGCCGGGCAGGTGCGGAATGTCGATGTAGAAGTTGTCGAGAATGACCTCGGTCTTCTTGGGGGTCAGATAGGGAACCAGGTACTTGCGCCACTCGGTCGTGAACCGGGAATAGAGTCGCGGCCCCGAGCGCAGCTTCAATTGCGCCCAGATCCGATGGCGCACCCGATAATAGTGCGCGTCCGAACGGGTATTGAGATCGCCGACCGGTTGTTGGGGGTCGTAATGGAAATCGAGGAGATTGTGAAGCGATTCCTGGCGCGCGCGCAGGTCGATTCCGGCATCGAAGTCGACCGGAGGCGGAGGAACGACGCGCTTGGAGGAAGGACGGTCGAGGTCGGGTTGCCGGCCGGTCTGAGAAGAGGCGTTCTGCGCGAAGGCGACCGGAGGCGGAGCGAGGAAGAACAGCGCGAGAGACCATCCGAGCAGCAGTGGAAAGAGCGCGGGCGCCAGGCCGGGCGATCCCGGACGCCTTCGAACCAACGAGCCGATCGATTCCGGCCGCAAATGCATTGTGGCAGCTCCTCCTCGTTTGCCGCTCTCGCGGAACCGGCCCGTCGCGGTCGCTCCGGCTTCCCGGGGCCGGCGCCCATCTCGATTCATCGCACAGGACCGATTCGGCCAGGCGGGAACGCAACCGGCCGTCTGCTGGAAAGATCAAGTCCTTATAGGTTGTCCCGGCGCTTGGGTTCAAGACGAATCGGGCAGGGCGGCTGCCCTTCTGATTGACACCCCTTCCGCGGGCGGCGAAATTCACCGACAGTCCCTTGGTCCGGCGCGAGTGAGGCCGGAAGAGTGCGCCCCGGAAGCGCGGGAACCGCACCTTCCTCGTCGGCAGAACCGGGAGGCCGCATGGATCGACGCACAAAGCCATCGCAGTTCGCTCCCGCCCTTCGACCTGCGACGCTTTCGCCTTCGTCCCGTCCCCATCGTCCGCTCGCCCGCGAGGCGACCGGCCGCGACGGGCCGGCCCCGCGCTTCTTTGGCCGTTGGCGCTCACGGCGGCCAAGAAGCCTGGGAATGCTTGCCGCTGTTCTCGTGATCTGCCTGGCCTCCTCAGCGCTCGTTCCCTCGGCGGAAGGGCAGGCCGGGGACGCCCACCCCCAGGCGACCGCAACCGGCGCGCAGACGGCCGGCCAACAGATTCAGGCCGCGCAGCCTTCCAGCCCGGGAACGGCGGCTGCCTCGAGCGCCGCGGGCGCAGGGAGCATGCTCGGCAAGTTCGTGCTCGCCCTGCTGCCGCTTCTTCTCGTGCTCGCGGGCATCATCGTCCTTCGACAGAGCGGCATGACGATGGCGATCGTCGGATGGGTGGCCGCGCTGCTGCTTGCAGTCATCTTCTTCAAGACACCCTGGGCCGTCGCGCTGGGCGGATCCTGGTACGGCTTCGTCAAGTCCTTCGGCATTTCCATCGCCGTCGTCTTAACGATGTTCATGATCTTCTTGATGAAGGAAGTGGGCGCGCTCGGCGTGATCTCCTCGGCCGTCAAGCGCCTGGTCGTCGGCCGCGAGACGCAGGCGCTCAACATCGGCATCGGCTTCGGCTCCTTCCTCACATCGCTCGGCATCGTCACGCCGGCCATGTTCCCGCCGCTGCTCATGGCGATGGGCTTCAGCGCGCCCGCCGCCGTCGCGATCGCGGTTCTCGGGTACAATGCGACCACCTCCTTCGCCCTGCTCTCCATTCCGATCACCCTGCCCGCGCAGATCTTCTCGATCAGCGCGATCGACTTCACCTTCAAGATCTGCATCTTCCTTCCGGTGATTTCCGTCGGGCTCGGCTTCGGGATCCTCTGGCTGATCGGCGGTCGCGCCTCCCTGCGCCGCGGCGCGGTGCCCGCGATCGTCGCGGGCCTCTCGGTCGCCTTGAGCTCGCTCGGCCTGGCCACGATCAACTACGCGACCGGCCGCGAGATCATTCCGATCCGGATCATCGGGATCGTCGCCGGGCTCTTCTCGATGGCCGTGCTGATCTTCTGGCAGCGGTTGTTCCAGGGCCGCGCGATGGCCGAAGAGCTCGAGCGGGTGAAGCGAGAGAACCCGATCGCGGCGCCCGCGCTGTGGCGCGCCCTCTCTCCCTGGATCATTCTCACGATTCTCGCGACGATCGTCTCGTTTCCCGGCGTCACGCGTTTCCTGAATGGGCTGCCGGGCGACCTCGAGGTGATGAAGGTCTTCGATCAGAAGCTCGACCTCGACATTCTCGGGCAAATCTACACCTGGATCCTCGTCGCGGTGCTGTTGTCCTGCATCTTCCTCAAGCCCACGCGCGAGCAATGGCGGCGCTCCATCGACATCTGGTTGAAGCGCTTCCTGTCGCCGTTCCTCGCATACGCGGTTTACTTTTCGATCGCCTATGTGATGGCCTGGTCCGCGATGACCCTCGTCGCCGGGCCGGCGGGCAACGCCCTCACTCGCTCCGGCTTCTATCAGGCGTGGAACATGAACATCGTGGTGGGCGCGGCGCTGGCCTCCATTTTCGGCGGCGCGTACAGTTTCATCTCGCCGGGGCTCGGGCTCTTCGGCGCCGTCGTCGGCGGATCGGAGACGGGCTCGAATGTGCTCTTCATGAAGATTCAGCAGAAGGCCGCCGTCGATCTCGGCCTTTCCGACAAGCAATTCATGACGATCTACGGCGCGCACGCATCGACGGGCGGAATCGCCTCGGCCATCACGCCCGCCAAGATCACGAACGCGGTCGCGACGATCGGCGAGGGCAGGGATCTCGAAGCGGCGATCATGCGCAAGCACATGGCCATCGCGCTGCTCCTGACCGTGGTCGTCGGCATCATGACGGGCATCTTCGTGAGTCTCGCGTTCTGACCCAACCGCCGGCCGGCCGCCCCCACATGACGGGCTTCCTGGTCCAGGCCCAGGACGCCTGCGCACCCCCGTCTCGCCGCCTGCCGCGGGCCGGTCCGCTCCGAACCCGGCCCACCGCCCGCTACACAAGCGCCGCCGGGATGCCGATAGTCGAAGTGGTGTAAGGCGAAACGGGGATCGACCGGGCTCTGCGGCCCGAGACGAATCCCAGGCGGAGCGGTTCCCCGCGCCGCGGATCGCAGATTGCGGATCGCCCCGGCATCGCGGCGATCGCGGCGTTTGTGCCGGCATGACCCAGCGTCGATCGAAGGAAACAAGGGCGCAATGAGAGGCGAAGGGCGCGAGAAAGATGCAGGCGCGATGGACGGCGCGCCCGAATCGCTTCCGCCCGCAACCCATGGCGAAGCGCATGTTGCGACCCTGCCGTACCGGAGCGGCGCGCATCCTGATGTCGTCCAACTCGCCCGCCGCCTGCCCCCTTTGCCTGTATGCGCCGCGCGTCTCCTCGCCGACGAACGCCATCCTCACGGCCGGATCGAAGCGCTGGTCGACATCCTCTCGGCGGATTCCGCCGTCGCCTCGAATGTGCTCCAGACCATCAATTCCGCGATGTTCGGCCTTCGCCACCCGGTCCTGTCCGTCCGGCACGCCGCGGCCCTCCTCGGGCCGCGGGCGTTGCGCTCGATCGCCCTCTCCTTCGCCATGATGGAGGCGATTCCCGTTTCCATGCCGGTTCCCTTCGATAGGGGCGCTTTTCGAAGCGATGCGTTGATGCGCGCGCTGTTTGCCCGTTCCTTCGCGGAGCGTCGCCTGGCGGGGGAAAGAGAGCGCGCGTTCATGGCGGCGCTTCTCGCCGATGCGGCCGTCCCCTTCCTTGCCGATGCACATTCCGAGTACGCGGACATTCTCGAGCAATGGCGGCGCTCCGAGCGGTCGCTGGCCGATCTGGAACGGGCCGTTCAAGGCTGGGACCATGCCGCCGCGGGCGCCTTCCTGCTCGAATCCTGGGGTTTTCCTCGCGACCTCGTCTGCGCCATCGGGGTGCACGCCTCTCCGCTGGAGGATGCGCAGGAGGAAGAAGAGCGCGACTCCTCGGCAGGCACGCCCGCTGGCAATCTCGCAACGATCGTTGCTATAGCAGCCATGGTGCCGAGTGCGCGCCGAAGCCCCGCGCACGGGGCGAAGCCTTTCGTGCGCGCGGCGATGGCCGAGCTCGGCTATTCGGCGCAGGAGCTGGTGCGCACGATCGCGCGCAATCGCTCCGCCTTCGAGGAACTGCGGGGCCTCTTTCACATCGACGAGCCGGGGGTCTTTCCGATCTTCAACCGCCTGGTAGCCGAAGCGAGCCTGCAGGAAGAGCTCCTCGACGCATGAACGGTGAACACGCGCGACGAGGCGCATTCAGGAGGCGCATCGCTCGGGCCTCCTCGATCTCGTTCCCCGTTGCCCTCAAGCCTTTGACGGAGTGCTGCGCTCCACCCACAGCTCCGCAATTTCGCGAATCAAGCGGACCGCCTCTTCCATCACATTCAGCGACGCCCATTCGCGAACGCTGTGGTAGTTCGCTCCGCCGGTAAAGAGGTTCGGAGTCGGGACGCCCATATAAGAGAGCCGCGCGCCGTCGGTGCCGCCGCGGATGGCGTGCGTCTTCGGCTCGACGCCGATCCGGCGAGAGGCCTCCATCGCGATCTCCATGATCCGCGGGTCCTCGTCGATCTTGGGGCCCATGTTCAGATAGCTCTCTTTCACCTCCAGGCGAATCTTCGTCTTCGGGAAGATCGCCTGCACTTCTCCGCGAATGCGTTCGAGGAGGCGGATCAACTCCTGCGACTCGGACATCGCGAAGGCGCGGACGAGCAGGTGGATCGTGCAAGCGTCCACTCCTCCTTCGATCGCGCGGGGATGCAGGTAAGGCTGGCGCTCCGCCGTCGTCTCGGGGCGCATGTGCTCGGGAATGCGGCGAATGATCTCGGACGCCGCATACAGGGTGTTCACCATGAGATCCTTCGCGGTGCCGGGATGAACATTGTAGCCCTCGAGACGAAATGTCGCCGCGTGGGCGTTGAAGGTCTCCTTCTCGATCAACCCGCGCGTCTCGCCGTCGAGCGTGTAGGCGATGCGGGCGGGAAACGCCTTCAGATCGAAGCGGTCCACGCCGCGCCCGACCTCCTCGTCGGGAGTGAATGCGATCCAGATGGGACCGTGGAGGAAGGAGGAATCGCCGACGATCCGCTCAGCCGCTTCCATGATCTCGGCGATGCCCGCTTTGTCGTCGGCGCCGAGCAGGGTCGTGCCGTCGCTGGTGACGATGTCATGACCGATGTGCTCGGCCAGCTCGGGAGAGTCGGCCACGCGGATGACTTGCTCGGGATCGCCCGGGAGAACGATGTCTCCCCCGGCATACTTGCGATGGACGATGGGCTTCACGCCTCGTCCGGGCGCATCCGGACTCGTGTCCATGTGGGCGATGAATCCGATCGCCGGCACGCGCGTGCGGGCCGGATGCTCCGGGGGAAGATTCGAAGGGATCTCGGCGTAGACATATCCATTGGCGTCGAGATGCGGCGAAAGGCCCAGGCTCTTCAATTCCGATTCGAGCACGCGCGCGAGATCGAGTTGGCGGCTGGTGCTCGGAAAAGTCTCGGAGTTCTCGTCGGAGGTCGTGTGGATGCGCGCGTAGCGCATGAAGCGTTCGAGCAATCGTTCGGTGTTCGCCTGGGTCATGACGACTCCCTTTCTGTTGGTCCGTGACCGTGGGATGCATCGCCGGTCCGCCTGCAGACGGTTGCCGTATGCGGGTGGATGCCGCGCCGGAAGCGAGGATCATGCCCCGTTCCATCGTCCACGCGGCGACACTACCACGAATCGGTCGAGGAGGAGGACGGCCAGGCGCACCGCGCACGCCGTCGCCGGCCCTCAGGTCGGAAGCGGTGCGTGGGCCCGCCACCGTCATTCGGCGAACAGGAGTCGAGAAGCGCCGCACTCGCGCACCGCAAGGCTGTGCCGTGCGCCAAGGCGGCAAGCGGGGCGAACGCTCGGCGAGCGCGCAAGGCGGCCAGGTGTGACTGGAAGGGGGTCCCGGACACGGGCTCGCCGAACGAAGGAAGTAGAAGAGCCGGAGAGGAGGCCGCCAGCGCACGCTTCTGGCGGCCTCTCGGATTCACAACCACACTCGCGATCACAACGGTCAGAGTGCCCCTTGGCTTTACCTCTCCGGTCCACGCAGCAAGGCTTGAACCGCTGGACGCTGTCGCAACTTTTGTGCCAATGGTGGGCTGGCCGAGCCATCTTATTGCCGAATATTGTCTTAGAGCATGGAACAGACTTCGATACGGGACTTCAAAGCGAAGAAAGATAGCCAGAAACACGACAACTGTCAACCAACAAATGACAATCTCAGAAACAAGGCTCCGTTGCGTCAGCCTGCAGTTGTCACGGAATCAAGCTTCAAAGGGCTTTTCCTGGTGAATCCCAGAGTCAGCTCTGGAGCTAGAAAGAAAGACTCCCCCATATCAGACAGACTGCGTCAAATCCATTCGGAGAGCGGCGCCGCAAACCGGCGCGATCAATTCTGCTTGGCCCTCCTCCGGTCTCACGCCCTGTGTTTGGAACCGGCCGCATCAAGCTTCACGATTCCTTTCGCAGTTCCTTCTTGCCTCCCCTACGGAAGGACTCCGCATTCACCCCTGCCCGCTCGAGCGCTTTGTAGAACGCCTGTCTCGACACGCCCATGGCTTTGGCGGCCCGCGACACCGATCCCGCGTACACCTGGAGGAGGGCGGTGAGGTAGCTGCGTTCGAACTGCCGCATCGCCAGGTCCTTGGCTTCCTCCCAGGCCAGGGCGAGAAGGGCGGCCCCTTCCGAAATCGGGCCCATCAGCTCGGGCCCGATTTCCTCGCCTTCGCAAAAAACGACCGCCCTCTCGATCAGGTTCTCGAGCTCCCGGCTGTTGCCCGGCCAGTCGTGCGCGAGAAGCAAGGCCTCCGCCTGGCGCGACAGCCGGTTCACGCGTTTGCCCAGTTCGCGACCCTTCTCGCGCAGGAAATGATTCGCCTGAACGGCGATGTCTTCCCGCCGTTCGCGCAGAGGGGGGATGTGCAGGTGCACGACATTGATGCGGTAGAAGAGATCCTGGCGGAGCTGTCCCTCCGCGACCGCCTTGCGCGGCTCTCGATTGGTCGAGCAGATCACGCGGGCGGTCGCCCATTGAATGCGTTCCGAACCGATCCGCGAATACTCGCCTGATTGCACGGTCCGCAGGAGCTTCGCCTGCAACGCGAGCGGGATCTCGGTGATTTCATCGAGCAGCAGGGTGCCCGCGCTCGCCTGCTCGAAGCTGCCCCGATGCACGGCCACCGCGCCGGTGAAGGCGCCCTTCTCGTGGCCGAAGAGCTCGCTCTCGAAGAGGCCTTCGGGAATCGCCGCGCAGTTGACCGCGACGAAAGGCTGCTCGCAACGCGGGCTGTGGTGATGGATGAAGCGGGCGAGGATTTCCTTGCCGGTGCCGTTCTCGCCAGTAATCAGGACCGGGCTGTCGACCTGCGCGACGGTGAGCGCATCCTTCAGCAGATTGCGCACGCCCTCGCTCTCGCCGATGAACCGCCAGCTCGGCGCAATCTCGCCCAGTCCGCTCGTTCCGCGGCGCTCGCTCAAACGCTCCTCGAGAATCGCGGTGAGCCGCTGCAGAAGCGCATCCGGAGAGCAATCGCGCGTCAGGCAATCGTTGGCTCCCAGGCGGCCGGCCTGCAGCGCTTCGTCGACGCTGCCGGGAGGAGCGAGCATCACGACCGGAAGCTGCGGATGGGTGCGGCGGATCCGCTTCAACAACTCCAATCCCTCGCCCGCCTGGGCCAGGTCGAGCAGCACGACATCGTACCAGCCGTTTTCGAGCGTCGGCGCCACCTGCTCCGGATCGCTGACCGCGTGCACTTCCACCCGCTCGCTCAGGTCTCGAACGGTGCGCTTGCCGCGTTCGACGTCGCCGTCGATGAGCAGGAGGGCGGGGCGTCCGCCTTTCGCGCGGCGCAGCGGGCTCACGCTTGCTCTTCCGGTCGCGCGAAACGAGCGTCGCGGGCGATGCAGAGGAGTCCGTCCTGGCCGTCCATGCGGATTCCCTGCAAGACCATCGTCAGGCGCTTCTCGGTTCCATCCTTGCACTGGATGCGGATGCCCGCGAAGCGAAGAAGCTCGCCCGGCGAAAGCCGATCCGCGATCGACTTCAGTCTCTCCCGTTCCCCGGGGAAGAGCATGTCCCGGGGACTCAACCCGATCACATCGCCGGGCGGCCAGCCGATCATGCGAGCGAAGGCCTCGTTGGCGAAGAGGATCCGGTCCCGGCGCACGATCACGACTCCGTCGGTCATCGCGTCGCTCATCGACGCCAGCTGCGCGCGCGCTTCTTCGAGGTCGTGTTGCGCGGTCTTGACCGGCTGGATGTTGACGATCACCCCGCTGATGCCCACCGGAACGCCGTTTTCGCGAATCATGCGGGTCGAGACCCGGACCCACTGATACTCGCCGGACTTCTGTCGCAGCCGGTAATCCTGGGAGCCGACATCGCCGCCGGCGAGCGTCGCGTGCACATTGGCCCGCGCCCGCTCGCAATCGTCCGGGTGCACATACGCGAACATGTCGCGGCCGATCACTTCCGCGATCTCGTGGCCGCTCATCTGCGTGGAAGTCGGACTGGCATAGGTGATCCGCCCTTTCAAATCGACGGTGTAGAAGACTTCCGCAATATTCTCGATCAGCTTGCGATAGCGTTCTTCCGACTCGCGCAGCGCGGCCTCCGCGCGCTTGCGCTCGGTGATGTCGCGCACGAGCACGATGTCCGCGACGCGGCCGTGCCAGGCCGTACGCGCGCCGGACACTTCAACCGGCACGCGCACCCCGTCTTTGCGAACGACGGTCACCTCGTATGCGGAGGGAACCGCCTTCCCGGCCAGTCGCATGCGATAGTTCTCCGCGATCCTGTCCACATCCTCCGGCAGGCACACTTGCCGGAATTCCATCTCCAGCAACTCTTCCACGGAATAGCCGATGATCTCCGAGAGGCGCCGGTTCGCAAAGGCTTGCTTGCCGTCCCCCACGACGATCACGATTCCGTCGGAGGCGTTTTCGGCCATCGCTCGGAAATTCTCCTCGCTCGCTCGTAAGGCCTCCTCGGCCAGCTTGCGATCGGTGATGTCCTCCGCGATGCCCTCGAAGTAGAGCACTTCCCCTTGCGAATCGCGAACCGCCTGGGCGCTTTCGCGAACATGCAGGATCGTTCCATCGCGGCGCAGCCAGGCCGACTCCAGTCCGGAAAGACGGCGTGTCTTGGCTAAGCGCTCCTTGAATTGGGCGCGCGAATACTGCGGCTCGTAGGTATTGTCTTCCAGATTGCGTCCGCTCAGTTCTTCGAAGGAGGAGTATCCGAGCATTTTCACCAGGGCTGGATTCGCCAGCAGGATGCGGCCGTCGGGGGTGGTTCGATAGATGCCCACGGTCGAATTCTCGAACGCCGTGCGAAAGCGCTCTTCCGATTCGCGTACCGCCTCTTCGGCCCGCTTGCGATCGCTGATGTCGATGATCAATGTGCCCAGGGATGGGGCGGAGGAACGCCCTTCGGAGATGATGAAGAAACTCTGCAAGGTCGCGGTCTGGCGGCCGGATGTCGAAAGAAGCGTCAATTCACCGGTCCACTGGCCCTCTTGCAGCACCGTCGGGACGACCTTGCGCAGAAGGAGCTGGCGGTCGCTTTCGGGGAAGTACTCATAGAAGGTATGGCCACAGGCATCTTCGGCGGCTCGTTCTCCGATCATGCGGCAAAGCGAGGGATTGACATACAAGATGCGTCCGCGGATGTCCGCGACACCGAAGCCGTAGCCCGCCGATTCCGCGAACCTTCGGAAGAGAAGCAAGTCGTCGGTCAATGGCCGGAACCCTTCCCCGACTCCATTCTTTCCTGTCTGCGAGCCGGACAGAAAGCGGAGGCCGAGGAGTTGTTCGCGCGGCAGGGCGGCCAGCTCGTCGATCAGACGAGCGTACTTCTGGGCGAGCGCTTCGTCCGCCTCCGGCCCTTGGGCCGCGAAGCACCGATCGAGCATTCGGCGATGCGAGGCCTCGATCGCCTCCGCGAGCCGATGCTTGAGCGCACGCCTGGCTTCGGCCATGCGGGCGTCCCCCATGCGGAACGCGTGAACGGGTGAGCGCAGCGGGGGATCGAGCGGATGCCCCCTCTGGGTGAATTCGCTGAACCTGACTCTATTCCCGCCTTCGCAGAGGATACCAGAAGAAAGTCCCAGCCCGCCGCCCGGAAACCGGCTGCAGCTGAAGGCTAAGCGGGGAGAATCAGGCTCGCCTGAAGAGAAGGAGACGGGACCTCGTGGACCTGCACGGCAAGGGTCCAACGATCACAATGCCCTTCACTCCCGGCTTTCCGCCCTCGCTCCCGGATCGGAAAGACCACCCGACGCCCGATAGCGGAAGAAGCGGGCCAGTTTCGTTTCGGGCTGCGGACGGGCATCGATGCCCAGACCGGCCAGCCAGCCGCGAAGCCGCCGGCCCAAGAAAGCCCCATCTCCCCCCGACCACTCCACTTCCAGTTCGTGGTCCGTCCGGCCGCCCGGGAACCGCACGCGATCGAGCTCCAGGCAGGCTTTCTCGAGCGCTGGCTGATCCGCACCTGCACCGCGATCCTGCGTCCCGATGTTGGATATGCCGTACGTTGCCCGTTCCGTTTCCACCCATCCGATCGTCCGCACCCGGTCCGCGCGCAGCGGCTCGATTTCGGCAGGCAGGCGGGAGTTGCCGGGGAGAGATTCCGCTGCGAGCTCTCCAAGCGTGGCCCCTTCTTCCAACATCTTCCTGGCTTTCGTCGCCGGTATCTCGCGCTCCTCTTCCCAGCGACGGCTGATGCCCCCGCTCGCTTCTTCCGCAGTCGCGCGATTGGGCCCCTTCCACGCCAGGCGATAGCGTCCTTCCTGTTCGCGCAGTCGCAATCCGAATCCTCGCCGGCGAAGGTCTTCCGCCGCGGTGTCGAAGTAATGGTTTCGCAACCGATGGATATGCAAGGGCTCGCACAGGCTCGTTCGCAGCCGGTCATATTCCGCGGCCGTCAAGGCGAACCGGTATTCCTGCTCGATCTTCATGTCCCGAGCATGATCGGAGAGCGTTCAGAGAGCAAGCGTGCGAAGAGCCGGCCTGCGCGGCCGGCTCTTCTTGGGAGAGAGGGAAGCGTCCAAGGCAATCGGCTGATCCGAAACTCATTTCGCCGGCCTTTGCAGGAAGGAGCGGGACATCACCCTCACGCTTTCTTCCGCTGCAAAGGCGCGTTCGATCGCCTCTATTGTAGCAGATCCGCGCGCGAGGCCGGCCGGGAAAGAGGAGCGGGCGGAGGCAAAACCCGATCGGTAGAGCGAAGGCCCTGATTCACCAGGCTGAATTGGACCATCTTCCGCGGCCAGCGCACATCCGGTGGCCGGCCTTCCTTTGTTGGTGGCGTCCGCGCTCGAAAAGGGCCATTCGAATTCCAGGCCGTCGGCGAAGTCCCGTGCTACTCCTGAGGCAGGAGTTCGAAGGTGCTTTCCACGAACAGACGGCGGAAGAGATAGAAGCGGACGGTCCAGGTGCCGAGCAGGAATTTTCGGTCTTCCGCGGCTTTGTGGGCCTCTTCCTCGAAGCGGATCGGGTCCACTCCGTAGCGGCTCTCGACCTCCAAATGGCGGGCCTGAGGGTCGAGCTGCACGAAGCCCTTCGCCATCTCTTCCCGCCGCACCGGATCGCGCCAGTCGTTCTCCGAGATCCGAATCTCTTTCGTGTAGACTTCCTGCCCCTTGGGGTTCAGCCACATCACATGAAGCAGGAGATCGCTCTCCGGATCGACGCCATCCATTTCCAACACCGCTCTCACCTGGCGGTCGGGCTCGACGTGGAACTCGCGGCCCACTCCCATCCGCTCGCCGGTGGTGCGCGCGTTGACGCGGTAGAAGTACATGCGGGCGACGCCGGTGCCGAATCCATCGGGGAGCGCGACCTGAAGCGTGTTTTCGCCCGCTGAAGCGGTCGAGCCGTAGCGCTCGCAACCGGCCAGGGAAACGCCCAGGACCGCCAGGCAAACGAGGGCCCATCCCGCGCGCGCGCTCAGCCGCCGGCCGCTTCTCGCGGCGTTCTGCTCGCATCGGGCAAATCGTCTCATTCTCCCTCCCTGGAGATCCGTGGTCCGGGACGCGCGCATGCGGTCCAAGAAGCACGGGCGCGCTTCGCGAAGAATCGCGAACACGCGCCCGTACGGTCGATCGCTCGCCATCCTGCGCAGGCGACTATCGCAGGATCAACATCTGCCTGGCAATCTCTTCGGCGCCGGTCTTCAGGACATAGAAATACACGCCGCTATCCACCCGATGGCCCTTCGCATCGTCTCCCATCCAGTTTACGCGGTGGAAACCGGCCGGCATCGTCTCGTCCGCCAGCGTGCGGACCAGGCGGCCGTTGACATCGAGCACGGTCAGCCGCACCGGCATGGGCTGCGGAAGGTCGAAGGCGATCGTGGTGCGCGGCGAGGCGGTCCCGAAGGGATTCGGGGCGTTCTGATGCAGGGCCAGGCGGACCGGCACTGCGACCGGCTCCTCGGCATCCGAGGCGGATGGATCGAGCGCGATCAGTTCGACATCGTCCACATACCAGCCTTCCTGACCCACCGACCCGTCGCTCCCAAAGCGGAAGCGGAAGCGCACGGATCCGTTGATCCCGGTCAGGTCGACCGCGGACTGCATCCAGTCATAGGTGCCGGAGAAGAACAGAATCCCTTCCGGGAACGGCCCCGGCTGGGCGCCCGCGCGCACGGTGTAGTTGTAGCCGCCGGTCTCCGGAGTGACCTGCGTCCAGGGCTGGCCGTCGACGGACATCTCGATGATGCCGCCGTCGTAGGCGTAGCCCGGATAGGTAGCGCTGACTTCCGCCTGCATCCAGTGCCAGAACGACAAGGTCGCTTCGGCCCCGGTCAAGTTGAAGGCCTCGGTCTCGAGCGCCCCGTCGGACAAGTTCACATAGGTTCCGCTCGCGGTGTCCCCGAACTTCCAGGACCACGATCCGTTCGCGGTGTGATTGCGCGTGGACGAGCGGTGCCATTGATCCCGGAAGCCGGAACTCACGATGTAGTTCGTCCAGGTTCCCGCGCCCGCCTCCATGTCGTCCGTGAACACCGGCGGGATCACCCAGAAGACATTCACCTCCTCGGGCGCCCCGGCCGGCTGATAGGTCGACAGATCGCCCGCGTCCCGCGCGTGCAGGTAGTAGCGGATCATCGAACCATACGGTTGTCCCGGAATCGAGGCGCTGAATTCGTCGCTTCCGAGCGAAATGAGAGGCACGGTCACCCAACCGGCGCCCGCGGCATTGTAGGTGAGCGTGACCTCTTCCAGTACCGAGCTGTCAGTGATCGTCGCCGTGACGGCGTACGGCCCGACATTATCAGTCGTGCTCGGCAGCGGGTCGTGCGCGAGCGCGGGAGGCTGGATGTCGTGCAAGGTGAAGTTGAGGGTGGTCACCTGGTCTTGCAGGATCGGCACCGCGAGAGCGGTGTCGGCGAGGAAGCTCGGGTGCGAGGCCACGACGGTGTACAAGCCCACCTCAAGCGAGCCCGCATAGCTGCCATCCCCCTCGGTGGTGAAGCTGGTTCTGCCGAGGACGGTGACCTCGGCCCCCGCCACGCCGAAATTCCCATTGTAATTGCGGACGCGTCCGCTCAAGGTGCCGACCGGAATGACCTGCACCGGCATGAACTTGATCGCGCGGCCGTTCGTGATTGTGGCCGAGCCTCCGGAATAGATGTTGAAGTAGGCGTAGGAGACGCCGTCGTTGCATTCCCCATTCTGGATCCCGGTCGTGAAGTAGTTGTGGTTCGCCGTCCCGACGCTGAAGGCGTCGTACTGGAAGACGATGATCCCGTCGCCGGTCGCGGTGGGGTGATAGGCCGGGTCGTACAGGATGACTTCGAAGTTCATCGTTCCGCCGGTGCCGTCGTTGATCATCCGGCTCCACTGAATGATGAAGCGATGGTTGGCGGTATCGGACCAGTAGTAGGCCATGTTCGATCCGCTCTGACGCATGGCGCACCACCCGGGAGCGATCATGTTGGACGGAGCGCCGGCCGCCGGAATGCACCAGTTGTTCTCATTGGTCATCGAACTGCCGCCCATGGCGATCCAGCCGTTCGAGCAGACCGCGATGCTGTTGAACTGCTTTCCGTAGTACTTGAACATGAACGGCAGCGAGAGCGGGTTGGTGTCGTCGAGTCCCTCGCCGGTGTCCGTCAGGCCCACGCTGGTGCCCGATCCGCCGTAGCGGGGATCGATCTCGACCCAGCTGTAGACGGGCGCATCGGGATAACTCACATCGGTGTTGTCGAAGGCGTAATAGCCGTACCGGTCCGGCCCGGTCGGATCGGTGGAAACGCGCTGCCCGATCGGAAGTCCGAAGTCGACCGTATCGCGCGCGCCCGAGGAGAATTGGAGCGCGACCCGGAAAGGCGCGACGTGTCCGTTGAAGGCGGCGGCCGCAACGGAGATGCCGAAGCGGTCGCTGGTATTCTCGCCGGTCGCGCCAATCCCGATGTTTCCGAAGGAGCCGGTCGCGTCGCTGATCGTGATCCAGGGCCCTTGAGAGATCAGCCGGCCGGTCACGCTCGCGCCGCTGGCCGCGCCGTTGTTGCGAATGCGAACGCTGAGCGTGCCCGTCTCGCCCGGATCGAAGCGCGTGCCCACATCATAGACCGTGGTCGCTTCCACGGCGAAGTCGGCCGCCACTACCGGGATCTCGACCAGCGAGCGCCAGGTGTCCGCGCCGGAGGTGACGTCCAGATTGCACTGCGCCAGGTAACCGTTGGGCGCTCCGCCATCCAAGATGATGTCGAAGTCTTCGACCGACCAGCCCGTCGCCCCCGCGGCGAGATTCGGGAAGGACTCGGCGGCGTCGGTCACCGTGACAAACGGATCGTCGGAGGTCAGTGTGCCGGAAATCGTCGTAACCGCCTGCGATCCGAAGTTCTTGAGCTGAATGGGAAGCTCGATCCGCTCTCCGGGATTGGCGGTGCCATCCCCGTTTCCGCTGCTTCCGCCCGAAGAATCGTCGTCGATGGTGAAGGCGTTGAAGCCCACGAAGCGCGCTTGCTGGCTGACCGGAATCGCCGCGCTGTAGGGCATGCAGTTGTGCTTGGTCACCGTGAGCGTCAAGTTCCCGGCGGTGGTGACATCGAGCGGCAACTGGATCGTGCCGTCTTCGGCGGTCCATCCGGCGACGTGCGTCTGGCCGTCCTTGTACGCGCAGACGGTCGCGCCCGCAAGAGGAGCTCCCGCCTTGGTGACGCTGACCGTGATCGCATTCGCTCCGAGCGCCAGCGACGCGGGATGGGTGACGACGATCGCCTGCGGCACTCCCGTCCAGACTTCGCCGGCGGGGTCGCCCATCAGATTCGCCCAATGCGTGAAGTTCCACGCCTGGCCGGAATCCCCACCGTAGTAGTCGAGGTACAGCTGGAACCGGGCGCGATTCGTGGCCGCTCCCATCGTGTAGATGTGATCGTTGTACAGGGCGGCGCCCATTCCGTAGGAAAGACAGTTGTTGTACCGCGTATGGGTGCTCAGGGTGGAAGTGGCGACCGCGCCGATGCCGCCCCTCGGGCTGGCCAGTGTTCCGGCCAGCACCCACGCCTCCGATATCGAAGTGCCGTTGTCGTAATCGCCCGACCCGCAAGTGATCTGGCAGGAGAAATTCATCTTGCGGCCGTTGGCGACGGCATTGACGTCGCCGGTGTCGAAGCCGCTCATGCCCCAGTAGCCGCGGTACATGAAGTAGGTGTCGCCGCGCGAGAGCTGCGTAACCATCTGGCTCACGAAGGGGCTGGAATAAATCGCACTCACTTCCGTACAGCCGTTCGCCCGCATGCGCATATCGGTCCACTGGGCGACCTGCACGCAGGTATATCCGGAGCTGCTCGGATCGCCGACCACGCAGCCGCGCGTGTACCAGGAAGTGTCGTCCATGTACGGCGAGCTCTCGTAGTCCACGATCTTGTGCACATACTCGTTCACATCGTCGGCCGAATACGCGGTGATCCGCCCGACGTGGGCTTCCGGAAAGATGTCGGTGCCGTCGAGCTGGGTGTAGGGAAAGTCAGTCTCGCCGCCGTTGTAGTAGAACGGAGGGATCCGGACGCTCGAGCCGGAGTCCGCATCCCCCACGAGCACGATGTACTCGGGAGGATTGTCCCAGGTGTTGTAGGCGTTGCGCAGCCAGTTTTGGATGGAGGTGGTCGTGGTGCCGGTTTCAGCGGTGGTGGCGACATAGACCGGGAAGCCTTTGTTCCGCCGCCAGGAAACCAGATAATCCAAGTACCCGATCACGGTGCTGTTGTTGGGGGTGATGATCACATAGGTCCCGTTGCCCAGCGTCTGGCCGTCGCGCGGGCCCTCGTAATTGACCACGAGACTCCGATAGAGCTGATCGAAGGAAGAAGCCACCACGGTCGCGTGAGACTCCTTCACGTTGCGCGTGTCTTCCCCGTCGAAGCGCACCTTGACCTGGACGCGGCTCGCGATTTCGAGACGCGATCCGGCCGCATCGTAACGAACCGGATTGAACTTGAGACGCACGACCCGCAGGTCGCGCATCACCGCCGGCTCCCCGATCGTGACCGGATCGACGGAGGGGAAGCCGGCGCCCAGGTAGGCGCTCGCATCGTACTTGAAGGGACCGGGCTCGCCGGGCTGCATGGGGGCGAGGCGAA
Organism: uncultured bacterium; assembly: GCA_964482205.1. Taxonomy (GTDB): domain Bacteria; phylum Eisenbacteria; class RBG-16-71-46; order CAIMUX01; family WJJG01; genus JAZDGX01. The sequence continues at coordinate 79,177 of CAYZWI010000012.1, forward strand.
AGCCGGTCAGCTCGCTCTTCTCGATGCCCGTCACTTCGATTTCCACGCCCTTGCGATCGGGAATGGCGATGAAGCGCGAGAAGGTCGGCAGCATGGGCGCGCCTTCTTCCCCGTCGAAGCTCCCGTTTTCGATCGCGACGAGGTCGAAGGTCTGGCCTTCGGCATCCAATTGAGAATGAAGCAAGCCGGGCAATTCGAACTCGAGCTCCACCTCCCGGTCGTCATTCTTGAGGACGCGCAAGGAAGGCGTGGCCGACTCCGGTGCGGTGCCCGGAATGGAAGGCAGAATGGTCACTTCATCATGTAGGCTGGGAGGCAGGTCTCCTGCCGATGCGAGAGTCGAGAGCGTGATCAGAAGCGCTGCAACAAAGAGTATTCCAGTCGAAACGGTGAGCGCACGGTGCATCGTCATCCTCCTCCTCACTACGACGCCGAAGATTTCGCCAACGCGCCGGCCGGCGCGCCGCGAAACCCTGCGGCTCAAGCCCTCTGCCCTGTCGAGGGACCGCGCTGCGGGGGAGAAGGACGGTCGTTGCTACTACTTCTCATCGATGGTCGCAGCCTCGGTTGCTTCTTGCCCGGCAGTAGGGCACCAAGCGTAGCATCAATGATACTCCTATTCGGGCGCCCCATAAAGCCGTTTCCGGGTAGAGATAGGGCCGGACTCGCCGGCGGGGAGCGCGGCCGGTTCAGATGGCGAGAGGGCAGCCATTCACGAGCGGCCGAGGCTGGCGCGAGGTGGTTGATGTCCGGGGGCGCATGCCCCGGACGAACGACGGGCGGTCCGCCGGGCAGGCAGACCGTGGTCGTGTTCTCCGGCACGTGACCGCTGGGATTTCCTTGGGGAATCTGATATAATCGGACGGCAAACGCCGAACGGCTCGACATCGGTTGGAGGTCACAAATGAAGCACCTGCAAGGACTTGCCGTATTGCTTCTGAGCCTGGGAATCGCCTTCTCGTCCGCCTCGGCCGCGACCCTTACCGTGCCGGTTCCCTATGCGACGATCCAAGCTGCGGTCGATGCCGCCAATAGCGGCGACATCATCCAAGTGGCTGCCGGGGTCTATTCCGATCCCACGCATCAGCCCGGAGGGGGTGACGAGGCGCTCTGCTGCGTCATCATGAAGTCGGGAGTCACCCTTACCGGCGCGGGCATGGACGAGACGATCATCGACGCGGGCGGCATCGCTCGCGGCATCCATCTGACCGCGGCGACCGGGGTCACGATTTGCCATCTGACTGTGCGAAATTCCACCGGCGACGACTACGGATGCGGGATCTTGATGAAGGGCGGCTCGCAGGCGTATGTGCACGATGTCAAGGTGACGAACGGGGCGCACGGAGGCCTCTCCCTCATCCAGAACTCGACCGGGACTTTCGAGGATTGCATCTTCGATCGCAATTCGGGTAAGTACGGCGCGGGCATCGATATCGAATACGGTTCGGATCCCACCTTCCTGCGCTGTCAGATCACCAACAACAGCGGCCCGTCCAATGCGGGCGCGCAATTGCGCGGCAACGCGGTGCTCGACCACTGCGTGATCGACGGCAACACGACTGCGGGCGCGTCTCCCGGCGGAGTATCGGGCGGCGGTCTGGGAGTCTTGAATCAGGCCCCGATCATTCGGAATTGCCAAATCACGAACAACTATTCGGGCGGCGAAGGCGGCGGGGTTTCCTACATGTCGAATGATGCGGGCGGGGTCATCGAGAACTGCCTGATCGCCGGGAATCAGTGCGCCGGCGACGAAGGCCGAGGCGGTGGGATCATCATCACATCGCTCGCTGATGTCGACATCCGCAACTGCATCATCCGGGACAATTCGTCGCTGGGCACCTGGGGCGACGGAGGGGGGCTGTTCATCTCCTACTCGACCGTCAATGTCGAGAACTGCACCTTCTACAACAACCTCGTCTCCGGAACCTACGGGCAGGCGGGCAACATCGGGGTGACGGCTCTAGACGACCCGGCCACCCCGATTTCCATCCGTCGCTCGATCATCGCCAACAGCGCGGCGGGGATGGGCATTTGGTGCATGGAGTTCATGCCCGGGCTGATCACGATGTCGTGCTGCGATGTGTGGGGCAATGCGGGCGGCAACGACTTCTGCGGCACCGCGTCCGAATGCTTCTCGCTCGATCCGAAGTTCTGCGGCCCGGCGAGCGGCAACTTCCATCTGCTCGCGGATTCGCCTTGCGCTCCGGGCAACCACCCGAACGGGCCGACCGCCTGCGAGGGCGCGCTGATCGGCGCGATGAGCGAGGGATGCGACTCCGGCATCGAGGACCGGCCGCATTCCAGCGCGATCGCGCTCCTCGGCAACCAGCCCAATCCGTTCACGCGCGCGACGACGATCGCTTTCTCCTTGGCGCAACCCGGGCACATCGCGCTCGACATCCTGGACGCCAACGGGCGTCGCGTGGCTGCGCTCTTCGACGGCGCCATGCCGGCCGGCATGCACGAGCTCTCCTGGGACGGCTCGCTCACCGGCGGCGGACGCGCGACGAGCGGCGTCTACTTCTATCGCCTGCGCGCGGGCGGCGCGACCGAAGCGATGCGCATGCTGCGACTCCAGTAGCGCCGCGCATTCGGACTCTCCGCGCACAGTCTCTTGCCACACGCCGCCTGGGAGCACCGCTTCCGGGCGGCGTTGCTCTGAGTGCGCGGCGGCGCACGGTTGAGCGCTCGCCTCATTCATGCGTGAGTCATGTGAATCAGTGGGCCGCGAGTTCGGATTGGGACGGCGGGACCGGCGCGCGCGACACCAGGAACTGTTTCGGCGCGCGCGCCGTCCCAGGGCACTCTCCACCGGCCCTCGACCAAAGCAGTCCGAGCACGGGCCTGATTCGCTCGATCAATGGCGCGCGGGCCGTGCTCCGTGCTAGAATCGACGGTCCTTCGAACTCGCTTTGCGTCGCATGATCCGGAGGCGTTGGCCGGGGACTCGTAGTCAAGGGAGGGAAAGCGAACCCTATGCAGCATCAGGGAAGGACCAATCGGGCAGGAACGCCGGTGTGGATGGCAGTCATTGCGGCTGTGCTCTTCCTCGCGCAGAGCTCCCCGCCGGCCGTCTTGTGCGACGGATTCGAGGCATCCGCCAAAGACAGCGCCCATGCGCCTGCCGGCGCGAAGGTTCTCGTCAGCGCTCATGCGCGAGGTGCAGGAGGCGGCCTTGCTGCTCGTCCGGATCCCGATGCCCGGGTTTCCGTCTCCTTCGATTGCGCCGGAGCTTGGAGCGATAACGCCGCCGCCGGCCGGCTGGTCGAACTTCCCCTGGGCGCGAGCGCGGCCTCGATCGCATCCGCAACCTGCCTTGTCGACGGCGTTGCGCACGAACTTCCTTCCGATTGCGCGCGGGTGAGTGCAATTCAAATGATGCGCGGCACTCCCGCCGTCGTGCTGGACATCGATCGCGATGCATGCGACCGCAATCTGGGCGGGTTGCTCACGAACACGCTCACGAGCAGGTTGGCGCCTGCGATCCCGCCGGAGATCGAGGTGCGCGTCGAGATCGCCGTCGCCGTCGACCGCTCGGCCGCCTCGGCGAGCGCGGCGCGCTTCGGCGGGCCCGATTCTCCGGAAAGGCTGCGCGCGCCTCGCCTCGATGTGGCGCGCGAGGATCGGTCAGCGAAGGCCGCGGAACAGCCTGGGCTGCGCGATCCCGGAGAAAACCCTGCGCTCGTATATGGCAACCGAGGTCTCTTGCTCATCATCACGACGCCCGAATTCGTCGCCCCCCTGGCCGATCTGGTCGCCTGGAAGACCGAATCGGGCTATCTCGTGCGGGTCGCCACGACCACCGAAACGGGCGTCTCGCGCGAGGCGATCCGCGATTACATCCGCACGGCCTATGAGAACTGGGATCAACCTCCTCTCTATGTGCTTCTCGTCGGCGACGCCGACGGTACGCTGAATGTCATCCCCACCTGGACGATCGGAACGAGCATCTCGGATCATCCTTATGCCTGCGTGGATGGGGATGATTTCCTGCCCGATCTCTACATCGGACGGCTGTCGGGCAAGTATGTGAATGAGATCGCCCTGCAAGTGGCCAAGACGGTCGCCTACGAGAGCGCGCCCGATACGGTCGGCGGAGGGGCGTGGCACACGCAAGCGTTGACGGTCGCAGGCAACTACAATTCGACCACGCCCGTCTCGCTGAGCCGGTGGATTCGCAGCGAGCTGCTCGAACTGGGTTTCAGCAAGGTCGACAGCGTCTTCTGGTCGTCCTCTCCCCAACATCCCTGGTGGAACGGCGCGCCGCTCATCAATTCCCGCGTGAACGCGGGCGTGGGGATCGTGAGCTATCGCGGCTGGGCGCTCGGAGACATCGGCTGGCAGCCTCCCACCTATCAGAGCACCGATGTCCTCTCGCTGTCGAACACCGGCAAGCTGCCGGTCGTGTTCAGCATGGTCTGCCACACCGGCAATTTCGCGAACTATGACATGGATTGCTTTGGCGAGGCGTGGATGAAGGCCGGCACCCTGGCCGAGCCGCGCGGCGCGGTCGCGTTCGTGGGCACGGGCGAGCCCTGGTCGCATTCGCGCTGGAACGACCGGATGATGATCGGCGTCTTCGAGAACATTTGCCACGCCGGAGAGCGCGAGATGGCGCGCATCCTGGTCGGCGCGAAGATGAACTTGATCGCGCAGTTTCCGAACGAATACGAGCAATCCGACGCCGTCGAAGATCCCGAGGAGACGGTGTACTACTACATGCACACCTACAATCTGCTCGGCGATCCGAGTCTCGAACTGACGGTCGGCGTGCCGCGAGCGATCGCGGTTCAAGCGCCCGCCCAGCTGGCGCAAGGCACGAACTGGCTCGAGGCCACCGTGCGCTGGGCGGAAGATCAGATGCCGGCGGCCGGCGCGCGAGTGGCGTTCAGCCAGAATGACGCCCTGATCGGCTATGCGGAAACCGACGCGAACGGCGTTGCTCACGCGAACATCACGACGGCGAGCGGCGATCCGGTGGCGGTCGTGGTCACGGGCCCGGGGATGATCCCCGCGCGCACGATGGTCGCGGTCGCGCAGCAGCAGCACGCGCTCGTTTGCGCGGGCGCGCAAATCGCGGGCGGCGGCGAGCTCGTCGCCGGAGCAACGGCGAACCTGGTGTTGTCGGTCAGGAACACGGGAAGCGCGGACCTGACGAGTGCGAGCGCCGAGGTTTCGGGACCAGCCGCGATCGAGCTCTTGAGCAGCTCGATCACATTTGGCGCCATCGCAGCGGGCGCGACGGCGAACGCGCAAAACGAGCTTCGGGTGCGGGTCGATCCCCATGTGGAAGACGGAGCTCGCATGCGCTTGACGGTCGCGCCGACGGTTCCGGGTGTGGGGCCGCTCGATGCGAGCGACTGCGTGCTGGTCGTGTCGGCTCCGCGACTCGTGTGCGCCAGCATGACGGTCGGTGGCGACGGGATTGCCGATCAGGGCGAGACCGTTCCGTTGTCCATCACGCTCCGGAATGAGGGCAGCGTGAGCGGAGGCGCGCTCGGGCAGGCCACGCTCTCGCTGGTCGACCCCTCCTCGGCGGAGGTGATCGACGGCATCACTTCCTGGCCGGCGATTGCGCCGGGACAGGAGGCGCAGAACACGGACCCGCTCGCGATCCGCATTCCGGCGGACGCGCCGGGCGGCCGGGTGATTTCGCTGCGTCTCGAAGTGCGGGCCGACGGCGGACCGGTTGCGAGCGTGCCCTGCGATGTCGTCGTCGGGCCGCACGATTTCACCGTCCCGAGCGGACCCGACGCCGGCGGCTACTACGCCTACGACAGCGCCGACATCGATTACCCCTTGCAGGCCCCGGTCTACGATTGGGTGGAATGCTCGCCCACCTACGGCGGGCGCGGCGTGAAGCTGACCGAGATCTATGACAACGACCACACCCAGCAAGTCGCATTGCCGTTCACCTTCACCTACTACGGCGTGCCGTACGACACGATCCAGGTGAGCGACAATGGGTGGATCTCGTTCGACCAGAGTTATTGGTACGACATTCGCAACTGGAACATTCCCGATGAATGGGGCGGCAGCGCAATGGTCGCGCCCTTCTGGGACAATCTGGCTCCGCAAATCGCCGGAAGCGACGGCATCTACGCTTGGCACGACGAAGCGCGCCATTGCTTCGTCGTCGAGTGGAGCCGCCTGAAGAACTACGAGGCGATCGACGACCCCACGACCGACGACTATCAGACCTTCGAGCTCCTGCTGTGCGACCCGGGGCAATATCCGGCGGAGACGGGCAATGGAGAGATCATCTTCCAGTACAAGCAAATCGTGAATGACGACTATACGAAGATGTATTCGACGGTCGGGCTCGAGGATCACACCGAACGCGTGGGGTTCGCTTATAGCTATAGCAATGACTATGCGCCAGGCGGGGCGCCGCTCTCGCCCGGCCTCGCGATCAAGTTCACGACCGAGGAGCCGGTCTTCCAGCCTCTCGCGCCGCTGTATTTCACGGCCGCGCGCGGAGGCGGCCTCGAGGCGCCGGTGGAGGTGCGCTGGAGCTTCGATGCGGACGAAAGTGTCGCGGGGGTCGTACTGGAGCGCGCCGCGATGTCGGGCCCGGCCCGTGACGATTTCGTGCGCTTGAACGCGGAGCCGCTGAGCGCAATCGAGGGCGGCTTCGTGGATCGCGACGCGCAGCCGGGCGTCAGCTATCGGTACCGGCTGAGCGCCGTCGCGTTGAACGGCGCCTTGCGGCTGGCCGGGGAGGCGATGTGCGAAGCCTTCGGTGACGCTTCCGGCCCGATGGTGCGCGCGTTCGGGGGAGCCGTGAGCCGCGGGCCGGCGCAGATCGCATTCTCCACCGGCGGCGCGGAATTGCGCGAGCTGGCCGTGTACGACCTGAGCGGCCGGCGCGTGGCCGATCTGCGCGCGCGCATGGCCGGGCCGGCTCCCACGGGAATCGTGCAGTGGGATGGGCGGGACGAACGAGGACTGGCGGTCGCGAGCGGAGTCTATTGGGTGAAGATGCGCGCCGTCGACGGAAGCAGCGAGACGGCGCGCCTCGTGCGCGTGCGGTAGCAGCAAGCGAAAAGGCAAATGCGAAGGGGCGCCCGCTCAGAGGCGCCCTTTCGCTTGCGAATGGGTGCGGTCACTCGCACGGCGGACAGCGGCGCCTGCTTCGAGATCGACGCGGAGGAGCAGGCCCGCAGCACGCGTCGCCATGCGCTTGCTGCGCGCCGAGTGGCGACGGCGTATCATGGGGCCGAATCGGCTGGCTGAGATGCGAAGCCGGAGAAGCTCGACGGCCCGATCGCGGACACGAGTGCGGAAGGATACCGCGGACCATGAGACCTTCCCTGCAGTGGCAGTGGCGCTTCCTGCGCGACTTCCTGGGCGGGGACCGCGCGACCGCTCCGCCCTTCGCCTTGGCGGTCGACGTCACCCGGCGCTGCAACCTGAGCTGTCTCCATTGCCGGCGTCATTCCCCGATGGCGGCCGAGAGCGATGCTCTCGAACGACGCGACTTCCCCCTGGCCCTCTTCCAGGATCTCTGCCGCCAGGCCTTTGCGTGGGGCATCCGCAAGATCGTGCTCATCGGTGAGGGGGAGCCGCTGCTTCATCTCGGTCTGATGGAGATGATCTCCGCGGCCAAGACCGCCGGCTGTGAAGCGGTCATGTTGACCAACGGAACGTTGATCGACGGCGCGATCGCCCGCGAGTTCGTGGCGCGCGGACTGGATGAGTTGCGCTTCAGCCTCTGGGCTTCGAATGTCGACGAGTACCGGGCCCAGTATCCGGGCACGCCGCCGGCCTTCTTCGATCGGGCCCTTGGAGGAATCCGGCATACCGTGGCCGCCAAGCGAGCTGCCGGCAGCTCGCATCCCCGGATCGTCGTGCACCGGCCGATCGACCCGCGATTCCTGCACACGCTCGACGCCACTCTGAAGTTGGCTCACGAGCATGGGTGCGATGCGGTTTCCTTCTCTCCGCTCAAGCCGCTGCTGCCCGAAGATGAGGAGCGCCTGCTCACCCCCCAGCAGTCGCAGGAGCTGATGGCGCACCTGGAGCGACTGAAGCGCGAGGCTGCGCGCCTGCGCTTGGCTCACAATTTCGCCGACCTCGTCGCGCGATTGAAATTGGGGCGCCAAGTGTGGCGACAGCTGCCCTGCTACATCGGCCGGATCGACATGCGCCTGCGCGTCAGCGGAGATGTGGTTCCTTGCGACACCTGCAACTGGGTCATGGGGAATGCCGAGGCCCAGAGCTTGCGCGACATCTGGAATTCAAAAGAGTACCGCGCCTTCCGTCGTCTCGGGCGCGATGCGGGCCGGATTCCTCTGAGCCCGCACGGCTGCCTCTGCGACTACTGTTGTCACGCGATCACCAACCAGCGGTGCCATCGAACGCTCCGTTGGCTGCGAATTCCGGTGGCACAAGAAGGGTAAGTCATGACGCGAATTCCCGAACACGCACGCCAAGCCATGCGCGGGTTGCTGCTGGGACGCATCCGCCTGAAATCGGACGCGATCCCTTACGACATCGAGCAGGTGCCCCGGCGCAAGATGCTCAATGCGATTCGTACCGAATCGTCCGTCTGGTTCAAACCCAGACGACCCTGGGGCTGGCCGACGCATCTGATGGTCGAGCCCACCAACCTCTGCAATCTCCATTGCGCGCTTTGCCCGGTGAACGGAGGGTTCGAAAGGCCTCAAGGGCTGATGGAATTGGCCCTCTTCACCCGCCTGATGGACGAGGTCGGCTCCTTCATCTTCACTCTGCAACTGTGGGACTGGGGCGAGCCTTTCGTGCATCCCGATGTCTACGAGATGATCGCCTATGCCAAGAGCAAGGGTATTCGGGTGATCTCCAGCACGAACGGTCATGTCTTCGCGAAGGCGGATCATGCCAGGCGGCTCGTTCGTTCCGGCCTCGACACGATCATCGTGGCCATCGACGGTGCCACGCAGGAAACCTACAGCCGCTACCGCCAGGGCGGCCATCTCGAACAGCCGCTGGAGGGAATCAGGCGCATCGTCGAGGCCAAGCGTGAGCTTTCCTCGCCTCTGCCGGCCATCAATTTCCGCTTCATACCCATGGCGCACAACGAGCACGAGATCCCCATGATCTGCCGCCTGGCCGAGGATGTGGGCGCGGATGTGCTCTCCTTCAAGACGCTCAACAACTGCCAGCAAGATCCGTATCGCGATGCCGGCAAGGACGGTCGCGAGTACTTCCCGAAGGATGCGCGCTATCACCGTTTCCGGACCGACGCAGAGGGGCGGCGGATCCGGCGGCGGCGCAATCCCTGCAAGCAGCTGTGGAACAACCCGAGCGTGCATTGGGATGGAACCGTCACGATCTGCTCGCTCGATCCGCAGAACCGCTGCGTGATGGGCGATCTGAAGGAGCACACATTTCGCGAGATCTGGCGTGGCGAGAGCTATGCGCAGCAGCGCGCGCAGTTTCGCGAGAACTGGAACCGCATGCTCATGTGCGGCGAGTGCAGCTACGCCTACGAAGGCGGCAGCCTGTGTTGCGAGACGATCGCCGAGGCCGAGTTCCATGCGAGCTTCGGCAGAGTCCCGCAATCGACCTGAGAGGCTGGAGCCGATGGAACGGGCAGCGCCGCAGCTGAGCGTCGTGATTACGAGCTACAATGCGCGCGACACGATCGCCGCCTGCCTCGATTCCCTGCGCCGCCAGACGAGCGGGGATGCCTTCGAGGTCGTGCTCGTCGACAGTTCGACGGACGGCACCGCGGCCCTCGTCGAGGAGCGCTTTCCCGAAGTCCGGCTCATCCGCTCGACCCGCCGCCTGCATTGCGGCGATGCGCGCAACCGGGCGCTCGCGGCCGCCCGCGCGGGCGTGATCGCCTTTCTGGATGCGGACTGCACCGTCGAGCCGCATTGGGTCGACCGCGTGCTGCAAGCGCACCGGCCGGATGTCCTGCTTGCCGGCGGCGTGATCGACAATGCCGAACGGCGCAGTCTGGTCGGCTGGGCCTATTACTTCTGCGAATACAGCCTGTGGCTGCCGGCGCGCTCGGCGCGGCGAATTCGCGAGATGGCCGGCTGCTGTCTCTCGCTGAAGCGAGCGGCCTACGACCGGTATGGTCCGTTCATCGAAGGCACCTATTCCTCGGACACGGCCTTTCAGTGGAAGGCCTCCCGCGAGGGCGTGCGCGTGCTCTTCACCCCGGAGATCCGCGTCTTTCATCGCGGTCCGACGAGCTTCCGGCGCTTCCTCGCCCACACCTATATCCACCGCCAGGCCTATGCGCGCGTGCGGGCTCGCGAGAAGGGGTTGGGCGCGTTGCGCCGCGCCGCGGACGTCGCGATTCTGCCCATCACTCCTCTGCTATTGATGGGCGCGACGCTCGTGCGCCTGCGCCGGTGGCCAGGCTACTTCTTCTATTGGCTGCTCTGCGCGCCTCTCTTGTTCTCCGGCTACTGCGCCCGCAGCGCGGGGGAATTCAGCGGGTATCTGCAAGAGTGGCAAGCTGCGCATCATCGTTGAGCCGGCAACAACCATGCACGCGGACGGCGGCGCAGGTCGCTGTGGATGCCGGACGGAGAACATGCGCGGGTCGGGGCATCGTGCGGGAGACCATTGTTCACCCGCGCCCGGGTTCGATCATCGCGATGGACGCGCTTCACGGACGCAATGCCGGAGGCCTGCAAGTGAAGGTGTCCACCGCGATCAGGCCAGCAGGGCCTGCACGTCGCATCGGATTCTGTGCAGGACGAGCCGTCCGAGTCGCGCGGGAGCAAGAATCAACGCGAGGGAATGACTCAGACGGCAGGCGATGCCCGCTATACGTGGTTGGCTTCGGACATAGGTTGGCGTCGTTGGGCATGCGTCAATCTGCATTGACCCAGCAAGCGGTCAAATCCAATTCGCTCTTCAGGTGCTTCACCGGCCTTTCCCATTTCGACGATCGGTCCGGCTTCCAGAGATCGACGATCCGTTTGGCTACCTTGCGCTGATCTTCCGACAGGCGTTTCGCGGCCGCCTCCCGATTCTTGACCGCCTGTTCCCGCAGATCGCCTGAAGAGAGCCGGTTGGCGGCCAGCGAGAACCATACGAAGGCAGCGGAATCGCTTTGAGCCACGCCAAGCCCCTTCGTGTGCAGCACGGCAAGATTGAACTGGGCGATCGGCTCGTCCTGTTGCGCGGCCAGCCGGTACCATTTGACCGCTTCTGCATAGTCTTGGGGCGTCCCCGTGCCCTGCTCGTGCAGTTTTCCGAGATCGACTTGGGCCAGAGCGTCTCCCTTTTCTGCCGCGAGGCGATAGAGCTTGAGCGCTTCCTTGTCGTCGTGGGGCACGGTGTCACCGTTCGCATAGAGCCGCCCCAGGTAGCGCATCGCGTTGGTGTCTCCCGCATCGGCGGAGCGGCGGAAGAATTCCAGGGCCCTCTTCTTGTCCGCGGCTACGCCATCGCCCGTCTTGTACACGAATCCGAGATTGTAGAGCGCCGGCCCATACTGCTGGTCGGCAGCCAGGTTGTACCATTTCAACGCTTCCGCCTGATCTTGGGTGACCACACGCCCGGTCGCATACAAGACTCCCAACCGAAATTGGCCGCGCGCATCTCCCAGGTCGGCAGCCTGGCGGTAGTACGCGGCCGCCTGCGCATCGTCGGCGACAACGCCGTGCGCGGCGAATTGACTCCGGCCATCCTCCAGCATGTCGCCGAGGCATACGGCCGCGGGCGCATATTCCTGGTCGGCTGCGAGCCGGTACCAATGCATGGCTTTCGAGTAGTCCTGCTCGATGCCAAGACCATGCTCATACAGAAAACCCATGCTCGTCTGGGCGGTCGAATGGCTTTGTTGTGCGGACCGCTGGTACCATTTCGCAGCTTCGGCAAAATCCTGCTTCACCCCAAGGCCGAGGTCATACATGAAGCCCAGGCCACATTGTCCCGCGACGTGGTTTTGCCCGGCGGCCAGGCGGAAGCACGTGACTGCCTCGGAATAGTCCTGTCGAATGCCCGTCCCATTTGTGAAGGCCACGCCGAGATTGTATTGGGCGATCGCTTCTTGGCGTTCGGCCGCTTGACGGTACAACTTCAGGGACGCTGCCGTTTGGCCCGGGCCCAGCTCGAGAAACACTCCGAGATTCGACTGAGCTTTGGGGTGGCCGTGTTCGGCGGCGCGGCGGTACCACTTGATCGCTTCTTGGAAATCCTGACCGACTCCCAAACCCTTCGCATAGAGATGAGCAAGATTCGTCTGTGCGTTGGGGTCTTCGAGATCCGCGGCTTGGCGGTAGGCCTCCGCAGCGAGATTGAAATCGCAATCCACGCCCATTCCGCGCTCCAGCAGGTATCCAAGGTTGCAGCGGGCGGCCGCATGGCCTTGCTCGGCGGCCAGGCGCAGGAATTCCGCCGCCTGAAGGTCGCTCTGCGGCACGCCCCTGCCGGTGTGGCTCCGGATGGCGAACTCGAACTGGGCCTTGGCATCCCCCTTCCGAGCAAGCTGGTACGCTCTGCGCGCTACCGCGGCCTCACCGGGTGACAGGGCAGCGACTTCCTGACCAGAGGGGCTCGGGAGATGAGCCGATAGAATGTCACGCATGCAAGCTTCCAAGAGCGCCAGCGACGCCATGCGTCCGCCGCGGCGGCGCAGTTCCTTCAGGAGGGTGGCGGCGTCGCGGGAAAGCGCGAGAACGCGCAAGTAGTGGCAGAAAGTGGCATCATCGAAGGCGCGATCGAGCCGGGCGGAGAGCGCATCCTTCTCGTTCGCCTGAGGTTTTCCTCGGGCGACATATTCGGCAGCAAGCAGGTCCTGGACATCCTCACGATCCGGCGGCAGTTGTTCCTCCAGCGCGATTCGCTTCTCTGCGGCGATGTCCGGCGATTCAGCCAGCAGGGAGACGAGCCGCGCCGCGACGCTGCCGAGGGAGGGCCAATCTTGACCGCGCATCTTGGAGCACAGCATCGCGAGGGCTGGAAGCTCCATTTCGAGATCCAGCGGCAGAGGTGAGGCCGCGCGTCGGTCGGCCCAACGCAGGATGAGAGGTTTCAACTCCTCCTGCTCAAATTGCGCCGCGGCGTCCGCGAGAAGCGGACGGAGCAACTCCTGAGCAGTCTGCTCGTCCCCCCGATCCAGCAACTCCCCGGCGATGGTCCAACGAGGCAACGGGTGAGATTCGATCTCCTGCGGCAGGAGATCGATCACTTCCGCTTTGCGTTCCGGAAAGCTCCTCAACAAGCCAAGGAGTCTCTCGGTCAACTCCTGGCGCACCGGTTGGCGATTCCAGTCCTGGATCCCGGCTACGGGATTGGGAAACCAGGGAAGCGCTCTTCCGCTGCTCCAGTCGGTCTTCTCTGTTTGCACGGGTCTGTCAGGGAAGTCGCGAAGAAGAGAAGCGGGCAGGATCGCGGCCAACCACTCGATGCCATCAATCGTGGAGTGGGCAGCGGCCACGGCATTCAGGCGCCGTTGAATGCGGGGGATTTCGGCGCTGGTCTGCTGCAGTCGCCAGTGAATCTCCAGCCAGGCAAGACGCACCCGCGCTTCTGCGTTGTCGATCTCCTCGATGCTGTTCTTCAGGAAATCGGTGACTTCCTTGAGCGCCTCGACCGGCAACGCCGCGGGCGGCGGGATCTTTCCGCCGGGCTTCGCCTTCCTCCGCCTGGCTTGCGATGAGGCAATCCCCCGGACAGCGTCTTCCAGCAAGCCGACCGTCTGCAGGTTTCTCGAAGGCAGATGTTCAACCCACATGGACTTGATGCGTTCGAACGCATGGAAGGGCCTGTCCGCGGAAAGAAGTCTGGTGACCTCCTTCGCGAGTCTGCGGCTGTCATGATGCAAACGCGTGCGCCGAATGAACCAGAGCAGCGCCGCCATGAAGACCAGAACGATGACTGCAATCGTGCTCACTCTTGAGCCGTGCCGCCGCCAGAAGAGATCGAACCGCATCTTCCCGTCGACGATTTGATCTCGAGAAACATCCCAGGCTTGGGCTTGAAGCAGCCAGCGCTCGGCCTCGCGGTCGTCCCGCGCGTAATAGCTGTTCGACACGATCTGCTTCAGCGTCTGGATCAGACTGTCCTGGCGGGCGCGCTCCAGAGCCACCGCGGCGGAGTCGCGCAACATATGAAGGAGGCGCGCCTGGGCTTCATAATCCAAATGCGCGCGCGCCCGTTTCAAATCCGCGCGGCATGCTCGCTCCCAGGACGCCCGTTCGAGCGCCTGGGCGTGCACGTCCGCCAGGGGGCGATCCTGCGGGTATTCGGTGCGAAGCTCGGCGACCGCTGCGAGCAACGCCTCCCACTCCTGCTGCGCGTTCGTGCTCGCGATCTTGTTGCGCAGCCCCTCCGCCCGTGCCGTCCGCAGAGCCGAAACACGATCTTGAAGCGCAGAGAGGCGGGAATGGTCGGGCTGGAGGCGGCGCACCCAGGCAAGATCCTGATCGCAGTCGCGCAGGACGCCGAAGGTCGTCGTGCCGCCCAGCCGCTCCTCCACCGCCTGCAGCTTGGCCAAGCAGAGAGCGCTCAGCCGCGCCCGGGCATTCGCCGCTTTCTGATTGGCCTCCTGAGCCTTGCCCGTTCCGGTCCCTTGCTGGAGAACTTCGGCCGCTTCCAGGTAGGCCCTGATCTTTCCCGGAAGCGCGTCCGCTTGATCGCTGATCCGGTCGGCCCGCAAGAGCAGGAGCGAGCCAAGAATCTCGCGTCCCCGTGCGGTGGGTGTGAAGCGGAGCGCGCGCCGGGCGCATTCGATGGCGGAAGGCACCAAAGTCTGGAGTTCGGCCGCGAGAACACATTCGGCAAAATTCATCTGCAGCGATGCATCATCAGGATAGCGCGAGAGGCATTCACGGTACAACTCGGCCGCAGCCGCATAGCGGCCTTCGGTCATGGCATCGAGCGCGTCGAACTTGCAGTCCTGGGCTTCCGTGCGAGAGACGCACAGCAACAGGACCAGGGCGGCGACAACGACAAACGGCTTCTTTCTCGTCATCGAATCGTTAGTAGGCATAGACCCAATTCAGGTTCATGCCGAATTCCAGCCAACGCGGGTCTTCGGGGCGAATATCCCTCCGGGCTTCGAGCGTCAATGCGCCGATCGTGAGTCCGACCAGGGCATAGGGATGCGTATCCTCCGCCTCGTACGTGAGAACATCCGTGGTCGTGAGCTTGTACCAATCCCATGCAAAACCGGCGCCGACGAACGGGTACACGCCGCGCCCCTTCGCGGATCTGCCGAAGGGAAGGATCAGCGAGACATCCACTCGAACGCCATACGTCTGCAAAACATCGATGTCCTGGACTGTCAACCCTTCCTGATCAAACTCCTCGTCGAGCAATCCCAGCGGGATGTCGTAATCTCCCTTTTCATTCAACAATCCATAAAATCCGGTTCCATTGATCCGCACCAGTCCCGAGCAGAAACCGAGCACCCCGACGACCGTGGTCTTTTGCGGCAAGACCTCTCGCACGATTTCCTGCTCGTGAACCGCGTAGTCCACGCCGATGCCCAGATGAAAATCGCGGTACAGAAACGGCTTGTCCTGCACCCGAAGAATCGGGTCTCCGCTGGTCGATCCGCTGGCCATATCCACCGTGGCTTGATAGGTCGAATAGGGTTCGACCTTCAGCCTGCGAACATGCATATACCGGCCCTTGCCCTTCAAGGTGACGAGGGGGCGTTTGTCCGACCGGATCACGATCCGGCAGGGAGAATCGGCGCGGTACTCGCCGTCCAGGAACACGCGGGCCCCCGGGGGGTTGGTGTTCAGGTTGATCACAATGGGGCGATCTTCGAGCGCGACCCGGGTTACCTGCCCGGAGCTGTTGAAGGTGATCACCTGATCCTGGTCGATCTTGGTCTTGTGCGACACCCGGATCTTGTACTCGTCGAAGAAGAGCCCGGTCGTATCAAAGGGGGTGATGCCAACCCATTTCTCATCAAAGTAGATATCGCAGCCGTTAGGAGCGGCGACGATGGTCCAGCTTCCGGCCGGATCCCGGAAGGCGGAGGCGATCGCGGCCGCGGCTTCGTCGAGAGAGACATTTTCCTCTGTCAGCGTGAGCACGATCTTTCCGCTGGTGAAGGAGGAAAGCGAGAGGGAAATGTCAATCGCGGTTCCGGCCTGTCCCGGCTTGCGCACCCAGGTAGCGGTGCCTTGCAGCACATAGCGAGTGTTCTTGGGAAGAGGCGCATCCGGGCCAAGGAACATCAGGGGCAGCGTGCCTTGTGAGGCCAGGTCACGGCACAGCCGCTCGGCAAGATCGGCTCCCGTCACCGCCGGACCGTCCGCGGGATTCGTGATGCGCACGGGATGAGCGATCATCCCAGGGAGATCAAGAGAGACATCCACCACATGGTTGTCGACGGGTACGCTCTCTTCCGCCTGGAAGCGCCCATAGACCGCCTTCAATGCATGACTCCCGAAAGGAACCGCCTCGAGGGTGAGAGGAGATACGCCTGCCGGCGTTCCATCGAGCCAGACTTGCGCACCGGGGCGGTTGGTGGTCACGGTGAGCTGCGCGAACGGAGAGGCGATCGCACGCGACACGGCGCGGGATGCTTCCGGAAGAGAAACCGACGGCTCACGAATGATCAGGATCTGCTCGTCTTCATGAGAGAAATGCAGATCCAACGCAAGCCGCGCGCCGCCCCCTTCTCCGGTGACCCACGAGACGGAACCCCCCAGCCGGTAGAGCCGATATCCGTTTGCCAGGCGGGCCGCATCCGCCGGCCGGTACGCGAAGCCGACGGGAAGGGCGGTTTCCGCAAGCAAGTCCCTGCAGATCCGCTCGGTCAGGTCCTCTGCCGTCGTTTGCGGGCCCTCGTCGGGGTTCGTGACCGACAGCTTCTCGATGAGAATCGCGCTCTCAACATTGCTGCCGGCGGCAAGGACCCCGCTTGCGCCCGATCCGGCAACAGCAAGCGCTGCGCAAACGAGCCACAGCCAACCGACAGGGCCCCAGCCTTTCGACATGGGGAATCCCCCCCTGAGACGACTCTGATATCCGCAGGATCGGCACCTTGGTGCCGCCTGCCCAGCCCCCGGCGCAACCCACCCCATCGAGCAAAGGCAACGAGAATCTCTACGCGGACACCCCGCCGATTTTCAATTCCAGCCCATTCTGCTGGCAGAAAGCCGCGGACAAGGTGCGGTGCTTCTTGTCCGAACAAATCTCCGAGAAGCTGTCGACTTGCGCGAGCAGCGGGTCGAGGGAGATGTTCGTGAACTGCTGGAAGCGCGTGTTGAAGTAGTCCTCGAGCACGCGGAACTCGAGCGGCACGATCTCCTGAACGGCTTCCCCCTGGCCGATCGTCTTTCTCGCATAGGGGCCGTTTTCCAGGAAATAGGTCCGGATGACGGCCACGGCTTTGTCCAGTTGGCCCTGGGCCTCCAGCTTCCTGAGCCGTTCCTCGATTTGCCGGCGGATCTCCTGCTGGACATCGGGGTCCCCGCCGATCTTGAGGACGGCCCCGCGGAGCATTCCCAGCTGCTTGGGCACGATCACGCCGTATTCGGGAGTCTGATAGTGGTAGATGTCCCGGGTGGAGCCGCCGCCCGCGACCACTTGAGAGGTGACCCCGATCACGCCCAGGGGCAGGCCGACGAGAAAGAGCTCGAGAGCCAGACGCTGGTGATTGAGCTCGTCAATCTCCATCTTGTCGATCCAGGGAAACTTCCACTCCTCCTTTGAAGTGTGAAGGCGGTCGTGCCCTCCACGCATGCTTTCCTTGTAGGCGTGGCTCAGGCCCTGGAGCGCGGAGCTGAAGCACAGCGGGAAGCCTGCGATCTGTGTGAAGAAGAGCACCACATAGGGGACCGTGCCCGGGTCATGGACCATGGGAGGCATGTCGGCCGAGACGGCGCTTTGGACGATAGTCTCGAATTCCTTATACTCCGGACCGACCTCCATTTTATAGGAGCTGACGAAGTATTCGTTGTGCGCCGTCTCGACAAAATTCGGGCTGCGCTCGAACCAAGGCATGGATTTCTTGATCACGGCCTGGATGTTCGCGCGCCTCACATCCGGATCGGCCCAGCGCATGTTCATCACGCTGATCACATTGATGACGTCGAGGGCATCGAACACCTGGATCGTGGATCGCGCCAGCACGGTGCCGATCGTCTCTTTCCCCACCCGGCCCACGGCGGTGGGGAGATCGAAGATCGACAGAGGCTCGTTCGCATTCTGGGCCCAGCGGTAGTGAATCTTGGGTAGGAGCGGAGCCGCTTTGGCCAGGCATTCCCTGGCGAGGTCTCCATCTCCCGGAGTCCAACGGTTCCAAAACGCGCGCGGCATGTACATAGAGCGCACGTCCGTTGGATCATAGGGGCACAGGTTCATCGGGGAGACCTTCTCCTGGGCGAAGTCCTCGGCCCGTTCCCTCAACGACTGGGCCATGTCGAGCAAGCATTGCTTCGCTTCCTTGACATGCCGGATGAGCCCGTCGAGATGCTCGGCCGTCGCCTCGGCGACATTGAGGGCGTTTTCCAGGAAGCGTTGCTCGGCGGTGAGCAGAAGCACCGTGGCGCTTTGCCTGCAAACCCGATCGATCCCGTGCCGGATGGTGGTCGCCTTGAGCAGGGGGGCTTCGAAGAATGTCCACCGTTCGTGCTCTGCTAATTGGAGCAACCGGTTGTTGAACATCTGGCGAGCGGCATGGAGCTTTTCATGGACCGTGTCGAGGTCGGCCTTCCATCGGAGGCAATAGCCGTCCTGAGCGCCGGTCAGGCGCCTCTGCAAATCTTCCAGGATGTCGATCGCGAACTGGACGCCGCGGTTCGCATCCTCGGTATACTCCCGGGCGATCTTCTTGCTCGCCTCGGCAAGCTCACCTACATAAGCCCGCCGATTCACTTCCATCTGGCGGTAGAGGTCGCCCCACTCCTTGAAGGTCTCGACATTCGTGCTCGGCTGGACGAGGAGCTTGTGTTCGTAATCTTCGATCCACTGCTTCAGGTATCCGTGGCGGGAAAGGCTCGGCTGCTGGCCTTCCCTGGCATTGCGGCGGATGCGTTCGATGGAATTCCTGATCGAGTCGAGCAAAGTTTCCCCGGCCTTGGAGCCCTTCAGGAGCGCCTCGCGGAAATTGTCCACGGAGTGGATTTCCCCGGAGACCGTACGCTCGCCGATAAACATCGGGACTCCGCCTTCCATGAGAATCCGGTCGGCCACCTCGCGGCTGTTGTCCATGGTCACCGTGCCCGCCATGAGTCCGAACGTGTCGGCCCACAAATAGTAGCTGGCGGATTTCTTGATGCGTTCCATGGGGAGGTAGATTCTCGAAAGCCCGAACGTCTGATAGCCCGTCGAAAAGACCTCACGCAAAAGGAGGCGATTGGTGTTGTTCGGGTCGTAATGCGGGTAGGGATACATCGCGTTCAGATGTTGATCCTGATTGGCATAGGTGCTGCGCTTTTGGGTTCCAAAGCCGGAGACCGAATAATCGAGAAAGATGTGATCCGCCACGAGGTCGAACAGGCCTTCCCGGGCCTCGCGGCCCGACACCGTCTGGCTCATCAGATTCTTCCCGTCGATCAGGAATACGCGGGTGAAGGGCGACTGGGTGATGTGCTGAGGCGGGCGATGGTTGGCCCAGCGGTCGTCGAAGGCCATCCCCCGGACCGTCAGGCTTTCATAGTGCTCCAATTCCATCAGGCTCGCATAGGCGTTGGCCTTCAGGCGGTCCTTCGAGCCGGGCAGGTAGTCGAAGGCGGAAGGCATGACCAGAAAGGCCATCGTCTCCACGCCCTTCATGTTGAGGTCGCGCAGCAGATAGCCGAGGTCGAGGAAGGCGCCGCTGCCGGTGCCCCCGGCCAGGGAGGCGATCACATAGACCCAGACCTTCTGGTTGTCGACCGTGATGCCGCGTTGCGCCATGCGGGCGGTCGCGCCCGGATCACGCGCCTGACCGATGAGCTGTGCAATCCGTTGCTGAATCGTGCCCGCGTGCTTCCAGATTGCCAGGCGGGCATATCCGCGAATCTGGCCGGCCCCTGAATTCAGGGCCGAGGACTTCAGCGGCGACTGGTCTTCGTACCACCATTTGCGCAAGGAAGGGAAGTCCTGCAACTTGTCTGTGAATGTGCGGTAGTTCTCGAGCGTCGCAGGGTAGAAATCATCAGCGTTCAGCTTGTAGTACTTCTGGTTCTCATCCTTCAAATCCTTGTCGTCCGCATCCGTATCGATGTACAGGTACTGGACGATGGGCCATTCGTCCAGCCCGAAGGTCGAGGAGAGGTCATAGAACTTCTTGCGGATGCGAAGGAGGACCTCTCCTCCCGTTCCGCCAAGGCCGATAAGGATGCCGGGGATCGGGTGCAATAGATTCTGGACCGCGGGACCGGCGCCGCCTGGATTCCCCGCCTCATACATGGTACCGCCTCCTTTCCTGTCCAACCGCGAACATTCGCTTTAGGCCGTTGCCGGCGCAGGTTCCTGGTGACTCCGCAGGGCGAGGAACAACCGAAAGAGAACCACAATACCGAGCAGCCCCAGTAGAGCCCAGTCAAGAATCCCCCGAGGAAAGAAGAGATAGAGGAACACCGCGTAGCCCAAGAGGGCGAAAAGCCACCAGAGGAAGGCAGCCAGATCACGGCTCTGGTCGACATTCGCGCCTTTGGACAAACGCCACTCATAGAAGGGGCGATAGATCCCGAAGGTGATCACCAGGAGAAACGCCGCGAAGATGAGATAATGATGAATCTGATGGGGTCTTCGCCACGGAACGATGATCGGCTGGGAAAGGCCAACGATGCCCTCCGGGCGAGCGGAGAACTGGCGGGGAGGCACTCCGGTGAACAGGTTCCCATTGCGGTAGAAGAGAAGCTCGTACGGAATCTGCTCCCCGGCCTTCGTAGGCGCCACGGCCTTGATGGTGGCGACGGATCCGCCGCCTTCGCTCCGGCTGTCGAAGCGTACGCCTCTCCTGTCTTCGTGCGCGAACGAGGTTCCGTCATCGCCCGTGACAGGGTCGGGAATCGCACTCAGGTTGGGGATCGCCAGCTGGTTCAAGCGAACCCCGAAGGTCCCCGCTGCGACCCAGGGGCGCCCATCCAGATCTTGCACGGTGTACTTCTTGCTCGCCGTCCGATACCCCCCCGAAGACGAGGAGGAGGTGGCCGGTGGGGTCTGGCGCCAACCCTGCGACATGGCCGGTTGAAAGAAGACGCAAGCAAGCAAGACAACTACCCAAGCGAGCCGTTTCCCAAACACCGCGCACATACGCTTCGGACCCATGGCTCCCCCCTTGTCTTGGGTCAATCCAAGAACAGCTTCACACCGTACGCGTTTCCCGGCACTCGGACGGTGACCGTCTGGGGCTCTCGTTGAACGAATGTGGGCCGGGTGTCCGGTCCCCACGGCACAAAGCGGACCTTGCCGGACAGCGCGCGTTTGAAGGTCCCGATGCGCGTCCCGTCTGTCTCTACAGCGGCGGGACGCAAGGCCGAGACCAGTGCCCGATGGGGATCGGCTCCGGAGACCGCATACCGCACCGCTTGGGTCTGCATGGCGAAAAAGAGGACCCCGCTGCCCGCCATGCCCAGCAATCCGAGCACGATCGGTCCGAGCCAGGCGAGCCAGTCGTTGATTCGAATGGTGAAGCGCGTGTCATACTGTTGGGGCAGACGCAGCGTCTCTCCCCGGTCGGTACCATGTCGCATCAGCGTCCGGACGCCGTCGATCAGGCGGATCCGATCCGCCAGTTGGGCAAGGATCTCGCTGGCCAAATCCGTATTGGGGTCCGAAAGGTCGAGGACCACGGCCCAGTCCGCCCGACCTTCCAGCGTCGCCACCTTTCCCGGGAACAGCGTGCGCAAGGACCGATGGGCGAGCTTCGGCCTGATGAGTCCTCCGGAAGGAAACTCCATCTTGAAGCTCGCCGTGCAGGGTCTTCCAGGCTCCAGCACGTCGATGATCGGAGGAGTGATGTACGCGGACTGAGGATCGGGGACCTCGAGGGCCGGGGAATATTCGGCGGAGAAGGAGAAGACGACCGGCTCGACTTTCACATTCCGGAAGATCCATTCCGACATGCAGGATTCAAAATAGAAGGTGATCGTACCTTCCAGCGGAACGCCCAACGAAAGATTGGAAAACTCCAGTGTCTTGCCATTCACCGCGAAGTCGGCCTTGCAAGCCCCCTGGGCTTCAAACACCGGCTCGGGCGTCTGGGCGATGCGCGGCGGAAGCAGCCGTCCGCCTTTGCAGGAAATCGGCACCAGCGCGTCTGCCAGAAACCCGCGGGACCTGGCCGCTTCGCAAATGCCTTCGATGCGCGCAGTCAGGTCCGGCAGGCCTTCATCGGTCGCGTCTTCCGTTCCCGCGATCGCATACAGAACGAGATTCTCTTCCATCCCGTTCGGATTACGAAGCAAGGGGAGGATCTGAATGGAGCGGAACCGCGGATCGGACCCGAGAACCGAGTAAAAGCTCTCGATTCCCGAGCTCTGGCCGGCAACGTCCTGCCAGTTGTCGGTCAGCATCCAGATGATTACCGGCCCGCCGGGAGCCAGATTCTCCCAGTCGAGCAGGGCCTTGCGAATCGCCTGGTGCAGATCGGTGTCATAAGAAGTTGCTTGCAGCGAGGGCGCCACCTCCCCGGCGAATTGTCCGAGCTCGCTTTCGATGACGAAAGGACGGGGAGTGTTGTCAGGCCAGAGACGCAGGGAATCGTGCGGCTGGAAGGAGCCGCTCGGCTCCAAATGAAACGCCCTCGCGATCGCTTGCTCCTGGGGAAGAATGACGAGCGAATTGGCAAGCAGTCCATTCCTGACGAATGCGGCGTTCTCCGAGTTCGTCCAGGAAGGCTTCATGCTGCCCGACGTATCAAAAATGAATATGTGGGTGACCGACGCGGCCGCCGTCCCCCAAATGAGCGCGAGGCCGAAAAGAACGAGCAAGAAGCGAGCGATCGGTTTCATCTTCCCACCCGCCTTTCAACCGGCTCCAAACGCCAAGCGATGAACGAGGCCGTCCCGCCTGACGGCGATGATTTCGGAACCCCCGGGTACCGCGCTGACATAGGGATACACCGACGGGGAGTCGTCGGGATACGGGTCCAGGCGGTTGACGCCGCGGTACGAAAACCGATAAGGATGCAGTAGACCACAAGAGGCCGAGGAAAAGACCAGGAAATCGCCCAAGGCAACGGCCGCCTCGCGGGCCAGCTCCGTGGGATGATCTTGCACGCAAATCGGCTGGTTTCCGTTCAGGATTCTGAACCCGTTGGCAAAGCAGATGATCACGAAGGTCGCGGCCAGTGTGAGTCCGTGAGGAAACGAGCCTTTCAGGCCGCTGACGAGGTTCGTCGTGAGACTGGGCGACTTGAGGTTGATAGACACGAGGCTGCTGTCGGGAGGGTCTCCCGCGATCGAGTAGGCAATATCTCCATGCGCCGCCGGGTGGATGCTCGGACAGAACCCGCTCGGAGACGAATGGTGATTGGCGGCAATCATGGGCGAGGGTTCCAGCGGGCGGTACTGATAAACGCCTCCCGCGCCCGTCATCACCACCAGCACTTTCTGCGGGGAGACGATCAGCGGCATGAGCAGGCCTTGACAATCGCTGAAGGGATCGGATTCCCAGCACAGCTCAAAGCGCTCCCGGTCGCCGGGTCGAAAGGCGAGCGCTTTCCAACACCTGCCTCCGTCACCGAAACAGGTGACCGCAAGATAGTCGTCGCATGCGACCAGCGAATGGCGACCGAATGCCCATCCCTGCGGAAGCTCATGAATCACGAGCGGATCTGTCTGGCCGCGCAGACGAAACATTGTAAGGGTTCGTGAACCCGCGACAAAGAGAGAATGCCCTTGGACAACCGGGGTGGAATGATAGCCGGCCTCATCCGCGGGAGCGGACCAGTTCTTTTGTAAGGCGAGGTCCTCTTTGTTCAAGGCGAGCACCCGTCCGGATGTCGTCGTGACATAGACCATTCCATAGGCAATCAGCAGGCCCGCTTCGACATTGTCTTCGCACGCGAAATCAGCCTCCCGGCGCAGCATGACCGAGGGCGAATGCGAATCGACTTTCAAGGTGCAATGGGTTTGACAACTATCCCGCATGGAACTGCGGGCATGATGGGTCCAGCAGTCGGCGCCTTGAATCAGGGTGCGCCCGCAGCCGCGGCAGTAAGTCGCGAAAGTCTGATTCGTCGCACCGCAGCCCGTGCAAGGCCAGACGGTCCGTTTGCAGTCAGGACAGTACCGTTGATCGCCGAGATCGGCCACATGGTCGCACTTGGGATACGGGCAATCTCTGAGATCTCCGCTCACCGTTGCTCCCTGCTCAACTCCGCGATTCTTCACATTTGAGGCTCACCAGAGTACCCGACCTGGCCTCCAGGCGGCAAGCTGGAATCCAGGCGACGCCCCAATGGCACGGCGCGCCCAGGAGCGGTGGCAAGTCACGCGCCGTCTTCCGGTTGGGAGGACTCCTTCGGAATGTCCTCCAGATCGTCGATCGTCGGTCGCCGGCCCATGCGAATATGAAAGCTCGGCTTGGTCGTCTCGATGTCGTTTTTGCCTACGACCAGCCGCAGCTTGCCCGGGCGATCGCCTTCACTCTTGAAGCGAAAACGCAATTGGCCCAATCCCTGGCCGGGAATCGGCTGCTCGGGAGCGTCCCGCTCGAGCGGTTGGTTTAGCACGGACAGTGGAACGAGGCGCCTTTGCCACCCGATTCCTGATCCCAAGACTCTCATTCTTTTGAGGGAAGCGTTGGAGATCCAGAACGAACGCTGGACCGGGAAGCCGGGCACCAACCACTCTTCCTGCAGATCCAGGTCCTCGCGCATCCCATCCTTCTTGAAGGGCAAGGCGATGATGTCCAAGCCCGCTTGATCGACATGCTTCGGCCCTTCTTCGCCCGGCCGGCGCAAGCAGAAGTGAATCCGATTGGATCCGGGTTGCAGGGCGCCGAGAGCGACATGAAACGTTTCCTCCCGGATCTCTGGTTGCGGTGCCGGTTGCAGAAGAAGGGACCGCTCTCCTTCTTCGCGAAAACGGCAACGATGCGCCGTTTCGAGAATGAGCGTCTCGGGGTTGCCTGAGATCTCCAGTACGCCGCGAATCTCTTTATCGTCGATTTGGAGCCAGCCTGGGGAATCCCCGATCCATGGAGGAAAACGGGCGTTCGAGTGGCCGCCGCCCAACCAGACGGGACCGACCGCCAAGGTCTTTGCGCCGCCGGGGAAATGGATCCCGGCGGCGGTTTCCGGAACACACATAGCCGGATAGACCAGGTACAGCCGCGCGATCGGCGCCGCGTCATCCGTAAACAAATCGAGCGCGATCGACGATTGCCCAGCGTTCGTCAAGCAGGATTCCGCAACCGAGAGAACCCAACCTTCGCCCGCGACTTCTTCCAGGCAGGCGTCCATGCGATCGCTCCCCCAAGCGACCGCGATTCTCTTCACGCGGTTCCACGGTCCGGTCGAGTCCAACGACCAAGAACAGAATTCGGCCTCCGTACGTTCGGCCTCCGGGAACAAGATCACACAGCGCCCGCAGTATTCAGCAGGCATGGGAGGGCGGCGAGCCACGCCGGAGGGTTGGAATTCGCACTGATGAAGAATGTAGTCGAATTCCACGGCGTCCTCCCCTTTCGCGGGCTCCGTCTACCTCTTGCCGCTGTGAGACATCATCCGGCCGCTTGCGGAATAGCATCCGTTCGCGCCCGAGATGGACGAAGCTCGTCCGTTTCTCTTCGCCGGCCAACACTATTCCACGACATCGACCCGCGCCTTCTCATGAATTTTCTGCCCGTCGAGAGTCGTGTATCCCCAGTACTGCACGCCGGCGATGCAGCCGTGGCGAATGCCCATGCACTCCGCCGCCTGCTTCCGGGATCCCTGATCGAACTGGGCCCAATTGTATTCCATCCCAAGAACGATCTCTTGAGGGAGCCGGTTGTACACCAGCTCGAGGCAGGTCCTGATTTCCCGATCGAGAACCTCCACTTCCTCGAACGGAATCGTTCGATTCTGCGGGCCGCGAAGGGTCATTACAGCCATGAAGAAGTCGGAGAACGTGTTCATGAGGAGATGTTCTCGCAGCCTGTCCGCGGCCGATTCGACCTGACTCGATCCCCCGCTCAGACGCTCGACGGTGGACAGAGTCCTGGCTTCCACGCCGGCCTCGAGGCCGGAAAAAACCGATTCTTCGAGCCAGCGGAAAAAGTTCCTGGACGATGAGGCAGGATACCGTTCCGGGCACTCGATCGGCCCGAGGGAGAAGGGACTGCCGAGCAGTTCGTCGGCTCGGGAGGCGATGCGGGAAAGCTCCGTTAAGGAGGTTTCCAGGCGGTGCCGCGCGTCCGGATCGGTCAGGCGCACGAGCTTGTCATGAAGCCCGGGATAATCGATGCAGCGCTCGATTCGCCGCAGCCGCAGCAGAAGCGCGCCGATGTTGGCCATGCGGCCGCACGCGTCCGAAGAGGCGCCGATCCCTGCTGCCACGCTGGTTCGCACCCGCAGGTCGTCACAAAGCCGAGGGACGGCGGAGTTGACGGTGTAGGTCAAATGCTCCTTGAGCTGTTGCCTCGCCTCGGTGGTCTGCGCAAGCTCTCGTTGCCGTTGCCCCAGGGTCGTCTTCGTCTCTTCCAACTCCAGTTTCAGCAAGTCGCATGCTTCGTTCGCCTGCGCCAGGGACGCCTGAATGTCTTTGACGGCGGCTTCGAGAGTCGCTGCGATGACGTGGGTGCCGGAGAGCTCTCGAGAAGTTCGCTCCAAATCGGCGATCGCCCCATCACGTTGCGCTTGCGCGGAGAGGACATTCTCCTGAGCGATTTGCAGATTTTGGCGCAGGTTGACAAGCTGGGGGTCTTCCCCTTGCCAGGGGTCCGGCTGATCCGCCTCCGCATGCGCCTTGCGCCGCCGCAGATAGAGATAGATGCCGGCCGCACCGACTCCGGCACCAAACACGAGTGTGACGAAGGGCAGCAATCCGTAACGCAAGGGTTTCTTTATCAAGGCCTTCCATGGGTCGGCAAGGATCTTCAATTCATCCAGTTCGTTCTTCTCGGTTTGCAGGCTTGCGAGACGTTTTGCGTGGCCTTCGAACTGTCTGGAAAACCAATCCACTTCCTTCTTCAGCGTCTCGACAATCGGCCAGAGGTCCGTCTCGGCGCCGCGCTGAGATGCAGTGAGAGAGGCGTGGAGCGAATCTGTCGCTTGTTGCAGTATCCGAGCCTGAGTCTCGGGATTCTTCAAGAGCGCATCCAATCGCGAGTTCAACCTCTTGACGGTGTCCACGTCGGGTGTCTCCGGCGTCCTTTGCTGCCTGCCGTCCCCATTGGGACCGGTTGGGCCCGCTGCACTGCCGGCGTGACCGCCAGACTGCGCGCTCGCCAAGGTTGCGCCAAGGAGAAGAAGGAGCAAACACTTGCAGAGATGAGCCGTCACTTTCGTCCGAAGACCACGCTGCGCTCTTCCGTGAACCATGTCCTGAGCACCTCCTCGCTCGGCCATCCCGGTTTCGACCGGTGACCGATCACGAAACGGTCGTTGGGACGCGACGCTCAGCGGACTGTCCAGTAACTCCATTTTCCCAGATCGAGGGACCATCGTTCGGCCGGCAGGGCATGCCCCTCCGGTTGGCCGAGCCATAATGTGCCATAGACATTCCAGCCGATCCGGTGGAGCGTGATGCCAGCCGCAATGTAGTAGGACGGGCCGGCCAGAGACTGCGACATTCTTGCCAGGGGCAGGAACGCGCTGTCCCCCGAACCGATTCCCCAAAGGAGTGCGAGGTTCACTTCGTTCAAGGAACCTCGCACGATTTCCCGGCTGAAGCTCGCGCCGGTGCAGGTCGTTTGGAGAATGTCGTCGTGGAGCGCGATCGCTTCCGGCAACGATCCGTTCACGCTGAGGTAGAGATTCCCGGGAACGATGATGTGCGCCGATTCCGAATGCGACTGCCCGAACAGCGCCGCTCCCATGGGGACGCCATAGCGGTCGACGGTCTCGTAACCCGACTCTTCCCCGAGCGCGGGCGGCCAGGCGAGATCTCGGCGAAGAAGCACACGATCCACCTTCGCGCCCGCGGCTTCGGCCGACTGCACGAAAGACTCCACCGCTCTTCTCATCTCGGGCTGGGCGCTTTGAAGTCGAGGCGGACGGCTTGCGTCGAGGCGCATCTTCTCGAGCTCGTTCTCTAGCGCCAGCCAGCCGCCCAGACCCAGCGCTTCCTCACTTTCCACTGCGGCGTGCGTCAGTGGAACGCCGCAGAGATGCAAGAGGCCTAATTCGCCGATTTCCTTGTAGTCCTCTAGATAAACCCACTCTTCGTGATCTTCGCGATGGATGCGAAAGCGGGTGAGCCGCAGCGTCTCGTGTCCAGGGTCGACATACACCACTCTCTCACTCTCGGGAGTTTGAGAAGAAACGCTCCGCAGGGCGCAATAGCAATCCGGCAGGACGCGCACCGCGACGATGTCTTTCAAGTGATCGAGGGCTTCTCCCAGCCGGCTGATCCGGGAGAGGGGCCCCGCAATGGTTCCCTGAGGGCACGTCGTCGCATCCTGGAGCTGCGAAGCCAGGGAACCATTCCAGAAGTGTTGGAACCCTTCGACAAATGTCCTGGCGTTGCGCTCGACCTGACGGGGAAACCAGGGCCAGGCAACCGCGCGGCCCGATTCCATCTCCTCCTTGAATTCCGGCCGTGCGGCTGCGAGAAGCGCCTCCGGACCCGAAAGCACCTGCTCGATTTCGGCGGCGCCGGAGGGTCCGACATGAAGACGAAAGAGCAGCCAACTGGGAAGTTCCCACGTCCGGTGATTGTAGCCCGACCAGGAGTGCGGTCCCGCCCCCAGTAATTCGGAGGCCAGGCATAGCCGGATGCGACCGGCATCGACCTCCATCCCCAACTGCATGATGGGCTCCCCTGGTCAATACAACACAAACCCCGGCCGGTCGCGAAGCCCGGGAGGCGTCTCCCGAAAGCCACCGACCAGTTCCCCGCGAATTCGGCCGGCGATGGTGACCAGCCCATTGCTGTCCACACGAATGGAGAGAATGAGCTTCTCGTCAGGCTTGGGATCTTTCAGATATTTCGCCCAGCGAAACGTTCCGAGCCGGATCATCTCCTGGGGGTCCCATGATTCATCCGTCTGATGAAGATTCGAACTCTGGGCAAAACATCGATTGCCCACCGGCTCGTAAGGCAAGTTCAGGGATTTCTCCAGGTATTCCTCAATCGGCGTTCCCTTTTCAAGCCCCTTGATGGGACTGAAGATTTCACCGATCCCGTCGTCGTCGATCATGCCGACGGACAACGGCAAAGCGCGCGTGCGCGTCTCCACGCTGTCCTGCGATTGCCGGCCCGAGCGCCAATGTCCGTAAAACGCCGCGCCGATCGCGACACAGACCTTTTCGTCGTCCTTCAGGGAGGTGTCGAATTTCTCCGGGCTCACGCCTTGTGCGGAGTACTTCTCCATCAGCCGGCGGACCATCGGAAGCCGCGAGGATTTTCCGGCCAGGATGATGCTCACGAGACGGAACTCCCGCCCGGCAGCCTCTTCCTTCTGGCGGGCCGCCCGAAGCACTTCGACGAACTTGAGGATCGTTTCCCCGACTCGATCCGCGATGAGCGCTTCGAATCTCTGCCTGGTCAATACGAGTCTGGAATCGCCCGAGGGCGACAGAGGGTTTTGAAAAACCTCCTCTTCGACGACTTGTTGGAGTTTCGGATCATCCGAGAGCGCGATCTTGTCACGCTCGGCCATCATTTTCAGGCGCCGCTTGGCATGCAGCACGGAATCGCGCAAAACCGGGAGGGTGTTTGCGGCGAGGCTCAGCCGGCTGAGCTTCTCGGGCAGCTCATAGATGCTCGTGACCACGAGTTGGCGGTGCAGGTCCTGAAGCTTCACGGCATCGAGATAGTTCTCGACGATCGCGAAATCCAGATCGTCGCCTCCCATTTCGTTGATGCCGTCCGTGTGGATCACCTCCACCTGGGGAACGCCCGAGGGCGACTTTGTGATGGCGGCAATGGAGACATCGAAAGTGCCGCCGCCAAAATCGTAGACGGCGATGTGTTCTCGATCGCCGACCTGCATTTCTTCGCGAAAATGAACGCGGTTGCGCAGAACGTAGGCGTAGGCCGCTGCAGTCGGTTCTTCGAGGAGCTGGACATCCATGAGCTTCCAGGCGGCAAAGAGCTCCATGGAGAGGGTTTCAATCCGGTCGAGGGTGCCTTCCAGGTCATCGCCCCGCTGTTCGGCCAAGATCTTGGAGGGGGGAATAGCGAACAGATTCTGGGGTGCATTTTCGAGCGGCTCGAACAACTGCAGCGCAAGAGTCCGGCATGCCCGCAGAAAGTCGCGGTCGGACAGAGGAGTCCCTTTCCAGATCTCGCGCCCGGACGCAAGAAGCTGCTTGCGATTGGCGTTCAAGAAGGCCAGCAGAAGCAATGCGTTGATTGGCCGACAGGGTTCTCGGACGAACGCGGGTTGGCGGGTCCCCCCTGCCTGTTTGGCCAACTCGCGCAGCAATGCGCCGATCGTCGGGTCGCCCTGCAGCCGAGCGCCAAGATCGTCCGGAAAAGCAGAGGAAAGGTCTTCGAGAATTCTTTGCAGATCATCGGCGTGCGCATGGAGGACCATCCGAACGAGCGCTCGCCGGCAGGCTCGCAGGGTCGAAAGCCGCTGGCGATTGGCGAAGCTGGCCGGACAAGTAGCGACAATTCGGGTGGTGAAGTACTCCAGATCTTCGGCCGCCTGGGCGATCAACTTGGTGAAAATAATCTCCGCCAGGTCCTCGGGAGTGAATTCTTCATTGAGAATCTTGCGCGGGCAGCGCAGTCCGATGGTGCGCTTGAAGGAACGCATGTAGCGGTCCGCCTGCCCGGCGGCCAAGCTGGCGGCCGGAGACCCGATCAAGGGATCATCCACTTCCCGGAAAAAGAGCACCGAAGGCAGGCCGCGCTGGTCCCCCCTTTCAATCTCCATTGCGCGATGCTCTTCAATCATGACCGGCCGGTACTCGTGCCTGGCGTCCCGGGCGTGATCATCGCGAACGGCGACCGTGGAAGTGCTCGTGCCGAAATCGATGCCGATGTAATTCGGAATGCCGATCGGGTCGAAAATGCGGCGGCGAATTTGTACCACGAAGGTCGCGCTGCCCTCGGCCTCCGGCGGCTCGGTTCTAAAGCGAAGCGTGAAGCGGTAATCGGAATCCAGCGGCAGCCTGGTCAAATCCATGGAAAGCGTGCCGTAGGCGGCCGGATCACTGCTGCGCATGGCTCCACGAAGATTTCCCGGCAATTCCCCGAATTCCAGGCGCGTAATTCCGCCGCGATACCAGCGCAGAGCTGCCGGTGGGTCGGCTTCGATGGCGACGATGGTCAAGGGTTCTCCGCCGATGTTCTTCAGACGAATATCGACGTCGCGGCGGGAATAGGGCGGGCACTTCTCCAAAAGATAGGTTCCGTCGACCTGCAGCTTGAAGGGAGGAAGCGGTTCCACCTGCAGGCGAGCGGGCGGACTCTGGTCCACCAGGATCTGGACGACGGCCTCCTGGCCGTTGGAGAACCTGGCGACGAACGGGATCTTGCGTTGAAAGGCGTCTTCGGGCAGGCAAGAGGCAACCAGGGCCAGCTGGAAGTTCGTGCTGTGATCGTGTCGCAATGGCCGGCTGGGAAGATGCTCCACGGTGAACCAGTCGGCAATTTCCTGAGGAGGCATGAAAGATTCGAGGCTCAAGTAGCCGCCGCCTTTGTTTCGAAAGGAGATCGCAATCGTGGAATCCGTCGTCGAGCCCGCCTGGCCGACCAACAGGTGGAACTCTCCGATGATATCAACTCGGATCGGTGTGTTGTCGGCCTGGACCCATTCGACTTCCGGCGGCTCGGGGGCGATGCCGATCTTGATTTCCGCCGTCTTCAGGACCGGATCCGTGGTTTCCAGCGTCAAGGTCGCATAGTGCTCGCCCGAGTCGACGCCGGGCAGAGGGAACAAGTCGAGGCGCACCGATTCTCCCGGCCCGACAACCAGCTCGCGATCCTTTTCGACGCCGTACCGAGTTTCTGCCTCGTCCTTGATCATGAGCAGCTTCTCGGCGCCCCCGCCGGCAATGCGGACACGAACGGGATTGACGGGCGCGAGCGAGGGATCTGCTCCGGTCGACCGATTGGAAAGCTCCAGCATGCCCGCGCCGGGATAGTCGGCGGAATTGGTGATCGAAACGGTCTTCGCGGAAATCTGCAAGCGCTTCAGCGGTCGACGGCAACCGGAGCAGTAGTTGTCTTCGTCCTTCCCTTCCCAAGGCGGGCTGCAATGCTGGCAGACGCCCACAATCTCCTCCCGTTGGGCTATGGCGCTAAATCGGAGCTGGGATCAGAGCGCTATACTCTCTTCGGCCCACGAAGTCCTGCGCGCTCCAAGCAAAGCAAATTGCCAACGGATGATTGTGGAGCGGCGAAATACTCCGCTCCGAGTATACGGAGCCGGGAGAGAGGTTTCAACCGGTGATCTCAAGCGCGCCCGGTCGCAAATGCCGCGGAGGATTGAGAGCGCGCCTTCTTTACGGGTGCACTTCCAGAGGCTGATCGGCCAGGACCACCCGCCAGTCGAGCATTTCGCGGATCATCAATTCGGTTACGCCTTCGAAGGTCCCGCGCAGCTGCTGCAAATTGCCCTCGCCCGAGCGTACGGGCACCGCAGCGAACTGCACCTTCAACCCTCTGAGCGCCTCTTGCATCGCGTCCGAACGCCGCGCCACCCGTTGGACCTCGGCCTGGCTGCGGATGCCGGCCATGGCGGCCGCCAGGGCGGGAGGAAAGGTACAGAGAAAAGGCAGCCAACGACTGATGTGAGGGAAGAGAATATGTCCCAGGCATGCGCCCAGGGTGATCACGAAGCAGGCGTTGATTCCGAAGTGCAGGGTTCCATCCAGCTTGTCGGAACGGTCGCAGGTATTCTTGTGATACTCGATCTGTTCCTCGATGAGGCAGCGTAGCAAATACCCCTGGACGCCCTTGAGGTATTCGTCGGTGACCCGAACATTCGGCAGCCCCGCTGACCGTTCGATATTCAAATAGTGCCAATGCATCCAGGTGGCCGCCGGGTTCCCATAGGTTGCCAGATGCCCGGCCAGCGAAACCTGCTGTCCGCCGCCTCCGAGCAGCGAGAGATTGCGGGCCAGGCGCAAGCGCTCCGACAATGTTCGATAATCGATCCAGCGCTCATGCCAATGACGAAGCTGGCCGGGGAAGATCAGGGAGAGAATCGTGAGCAGGGCGATTCCTTCAAGAATCCCCAGAACGACGACGAAATGCGGCGGGGACCAGATGATCCCGATCAACGCGACGAGAATGGCGAAGGCGCCCAAGAGGTAGCTCGCTACGAATGCGCTCCGGAAGATGTGGCCATAATAAAGGGAAAGCTGATTCGCCCAGGCATAGTGCTCGAGATAATGGTCGCAGGTCCTTTCTCCGATAGAGGGAGCGCCTGCCGTGTTCCGATCAGGATCGAGAATGGTGCATTGGCAGCTGCGGGTCCAGTGCCTGTATGTTTCAGCGACAAAAGGTCTGGTTCGGAAAGGAGCCAGGGCCAACAAATTGCGCAGGTTCTTTCGGCGCTCGCGACGCTCGAAGAACCTGCCGGACAAGAAGCCGGAGAAGATCGTCCACCATCCCAGCAACAGGGCCCCGCGTTTCTGTTGCTCCGCGAAGTACTCTTCATGTTGCGTCGTGGATCGCGCGGGCTGCGCGGAGGTCGGCTGCTTCGGCGGCAACAAGAGATCCTGAACTTGTTCCTTCAGCCGCTCCGTGTCTCCGGGCAGGTCGGCGGGCTTCTTGATCAGGCGCCATTCGGGCAGACGAAGCACCCAGGTGTCCGGGCTCGACCAGCTCACCCACACCACCGGAATGCCGCGTTCGAGCGCCTGGATCACGACCGCACCGGTCCCTCCCGGGCCATGCGGAGGTCGACCATCCCAGATTGCGAGCAGCAGGTCCGTCTGATTGAGCACTGCGAGCCCGACGGCTTCATATGCGGCCGCCGTCGGCTTCCGCTTGCCTGCCGAAGTGGTCTCGACCTTGCCGTCCAATTCGAAGACGGCGCTCGCCTGCCCCAGCAACCGCCGGAACTCGGCTTTCGCCGCCGCCTCGGGAAAATCCTTCTCGTATTCTTCTCGAGGAAAGGGAAGCGGGCACTGCAGGTCATAGCCCAGTTTCAAGCCTTCGTCAGCGACCCATCGATCCGCTCCCTCGGCAATCGCAGACACGATTCTCAGCGTTTCGAAACTGCTCTTCCCCGCCGCTGGCGCGGTCGTCGCTTCGAGCGCATTCGAACTCATCGCCGGCAATCCCAGCGTCGCCGGGCGCGCGGAGGCCTCGAAAGGCGGGCTGGTATCGAAGAGGTCCGGAGCAGCTTGCGCGACTCCGTGGACGGCATCGGCAATCGTCCGCAGAATGTTGCGCACGGTTCGGCGAAGCTGCGTCTCATCGGGCGCCGGTCGGTCCCTGGATGCATCCGGTCGATGTCCGGTGACACCGACGCGCAGCACCAGCCGTGCCCGCGGCGGGTGGAGCGAAGGGGGATCTTGCAGGGGCGTGGCAGCCGCTTCGCGCGGGCGCGCCGCGATGGTATCGAGATCGGCGGGAGTCACATTCATCAGCGCCAATCGTAGCCCTAACGGTCATGAGGAACAAGCCGCCCATTTGGCGGCCGGCGTGAAGGGGGACCCGAGCATGGGCCAAGACCCTGTCACGCAAGCTTCCGGCCGACATACGATCTCTCGGGCAACCAAACGAGCTATCACTCCCCGGCGCCCGGTCGAGTACAATCGCGGGGGCCTGTACGAGGGAGCCGCCGGCAGCGATGGCCTGAGCACCCCTCAGGACATGGCTCGCGAACGGACGATGAGGAGACCTTGATGCCGAATGTATTCGTCAGCTATGCGACCGGCGACGAATTCTTCGCTGACTTGACGAGGATGAAACTCCAGGAGGCGGGCATCGGTGTCTGGTACGACAAGGATTCGTTGCGCGTGGGCGAGGAGTGGCGACAAGCGATCGACGAAGGCATTTCTTCCTGCGATGTCTGCCTGGCGGTTCTCACGCCAGCCTCCTGCAGTTCACCCTATGTCACCTATGAATGGGCGTTCGCGCTCGGGAGAGGGATCAAGGTGGTCCCTCTTCTCGTTGAAGGTGCGGAGATTCATCCCCGGCTGCGCGTTCTACAATACCTCGATTTCCGCGACAGCAAGAAGGCCCCATGGGCCGAGTTGATCAAGGAAATCAACCAGAGTGCCTGCCATTCGAATGAAATATCACGCCCCGGATATGTCCGGGACATGACCATCGAACAGCTCCAAACGCTCATCACCGGCGCAGTTGCTCTGGCCGAAGCGAGTTCGAAAGGGCCCGGGCGGGATTCGTCTCCTGCAGACATCCGTCGGGCGGCGAGAAGCGTCATCAATTGGAGCGGATGGGAAGCGAATGCCCCCAGTCAGCTGAAGCGTCACCGTATCCTTTGGGTCGACGATCGGCCCGACAACAACACATACGAAAGAAAGGCTTTCGAGCAGCTGGGATTCGACTTCACGCTTGCCTTGTCGACGAAGGAAGCGCTGGAAATCCTTTCCCAGGATCAATTCGCGGCCGTCATTTCCGACATGGGCCGCCGTGAAGGGCCGAGAGAAGGGTACGTGTTGTTGGACACCCTGCGAAAACGGGGCGACCAGACGCCGTACTTCTTTTACGCGGGTTCAGGCTCAAGATCGCCCGAGCATCGGCGCGAGGCCGCGGAGCATGGCGCGCAAGGTTCGACGAATCTTCCTCAAGAGCTGTTCGAGATGATCACGCAGAGCTTGAAATGAGATCAGCTCATTCTGCTCCATTCTGCTCCCGGAGGCGTTTCGGCCGGGAACCCGGACTGCATGGTGTCCTTTCGCAGAGAAGACTCCCTTAGTTTTTCCCGACCCCCTCCATCACATACCTCCCCATCGCATCCTCCAACCGCAGGCGGTCGCCCGCTTCCAATCCCCGCGCCACGGCGGTGAACGCCTGCACCACTTCGAAGCGCCGGGCGCCGAAGAGGCTCATCTGCCGGTCGACCTCGCTCGTCACCCAGCGCCCGAGGCGGCCGGAAGGATTGCCCAGGCGGTGGCGATGGAAGACGGCGCGGATCTCGGCCGCGGGATCAGGGACCATCTGCGCGCGGGTCTCGCTCAAGTGCGAAGCCAGCTCGCTCGCGCGCGTCGAAACCGTCTCGATCGTCCCAAGGATGGCCTGCGCGATCGTTGCCCGATCGGTTTGGACGAATCTGCGGCTCAGCATCTTCTGGCCGTCGATCGGAACAGTCACGCCGTTGATGCAGATCAGGCGCAGAAGAAGGTGGCGAATCTCGAGCGGATGCGCCCCCGTCTCGCTGGTCATGATGCTGATTCCCGCGGCGGCGGGATCCTTTTTCGAGGGGCTCCCCACATTGAGCAGCATGTCCTTGTCGTCCATCGCCAGGCGCAGAGTGAGCGAGTCGTCGCCGATTTCCGTCTGCAGCGACGACATGCTTGCGCCCGCGGCCTGCTGGATGATGTCGAGGATGTCGAGATCGTCCATGCGCACATAGCTGGAAGGGAGAATCGCCCGGAAGGTCGGATGATCGCGGCCTTGAAAGCGCATCAGCAGCGCGCGGCCGTCGCTCAGCTCGGAAGTTTCCTGCAACGTGCGCAACAGCTTCAGTCCGACGGCCGCCGGCAAGCGATCGAGGAATGCGCCGGGCATGCGCAGAAGGCCGCAGATTTGCCGCATGCAGTGGCCCGTGGGGAAGGTCTCGAGCGTCTTCGATCTCCGGCGCATGAGAATCTTGAAACGGCTGCCCAGGGGAGCGAGGGAATCGTGAACCTCCATGCGCAGGTCCGACAGCGAGCCGTACTCGTCCCAGGTTCCCATGCGTTCCTGACAGAGCCGCTCTTTCACGGCGGAGAGCGGCATGGTGTACACGCCTATGCGTCTTGCCATTCGATCTTCCCTCCTTGTCTGCAGAGGTCCTGCTTCTTGCACTTGTCGCAAATCGTCTTGGGAACGAGGTGTTTCTTCAGGCACACGGCCCTGCGTCTC
The DNA here is from genome assembly GCA_964482205.1 of uncultured bacterium. Lineage (GTDB taxonomy): Bacteria > Eisenbacteria > RBG-16-71-46 > CAIMUX01 > WJJG01 > JAZDGX01. The sequence goes on from CAYZWI010000012.1 coordinate 116,172, forward strand.
ACGCAACCGTCGGCGTCGATCTCCAGGAATCGGTTGGTGCGGGGGATGTGCGTCCACATGGGAGGAATCGGCTCGTCGGAGCCTTCTTTTCTGGCCAGGGATCGCGCGCGTTCGAACTCGTCACCATCGCACACGCTCGACCATGCCCACTCCGGCTCTTGGGGCGGATCATCCTGGTCCTTGCCGGCATCCTGGCCCACCTGCGAATTCTCGACCATGCTCCGCGCCGCGCGCATGTCGGGAAGCGCGAAGCCTTCTTCCTTCAACACCCGCAGACGCTGGCGCGAGTGCGAGCGGAAGATGCCGGTGGCGTCGTCGTCCCAGAAGTCGACATAGAGGCAGCTCGTTTTTCCCGGGCAGCGGCGCATGCCGCGTCCCACCGACTGGATCACCTTCGCGCGCGACTTGAACCCGCCCGCGTTCACGAGCACATGAATGCCGTCGATGCTGACGCCTTCCTGGAAGAGCCCGGTGGTCGCGATGAGGCAACCGAGACGCCCGGCGCGAAAATCGCCGGTCGCCTGGTGGAGCTCGCCGCGCGCGATCCCTCCATGCACGAAGGCGAGCGGCAGGCCACCGCGCATGAAGGCCGGCGGCGAGCCGCCAGGCATGGAGGCCGGCGGCTTCTCGACCTTGCTTTGTTCCTCCGCGCAGGTCCCTTCCTTGGCGGCAAGTGCGCGCGCGCGCATCTCGCTTTCCAGCCAATCGCGCAGCAGCTGCCCGTGCTCGATGCGCTCGACGAGGACCAACACCGACTTCCCCGTCCTGGCTGCGTCGCACGCGATCTCGACGATGCGTCGATTGCGCCCGTGGTGATGCACGATGAAATCGCGATACAGCGTGGGAAACGGCTTTTCGAACATGTCGCCGTCGATGCGCCCGAATTCGATGCGCACGTCGATGGGGCAGGCATATCCCTTCTCGATCAGGAACGCCGCCGAATACCGGCGGCCGGTGAGCGGAGGCCCGGCCAGCGCGTCGAGCACCGTCTGGTCGGCGCCGGGGCGAAAGGGCACGGCCGAGAGATAGAAGTGATAGCGGGGATCGATGCGTCGAATGAGATCGAGGTAGGTGGGCGCGACCGCGTGATGCCCTTCGTCGAACACGAGCACGCCGTTCTTCCACCGCGCGATGTCGGCCGACGACTGCTCGAGGGCTTGGACGAGAGCGACCGTGATCGCCTGCGGGGAACAGCGCCCGTCGCCGATGATTCCCGGCTCGATGCCGAGATACGCGCGCAGGTTCTCGGCGGTCTGGCGCAAGAGCGTGCGGGTGGTCACCAGGAAGAGCGCGGGCAATCCGATGCGCGCGACGATCGCCGCGGCGAGCAGCGACTTGCCTCCGCTCGTCCCGATGTCGATCAATCCGCGTCCGGAATCGAGCGCGGTTTGCACGACTTCTTCCTGGTAGTCGCGCAAGCGCCACTCGGACAGCGACCAGTTCTCCCGCCGCGTGGGTGCTTGGCGGTGATCGCGAATCCGATAGCGGATCCCCGCTTTGCGAAGGGTGTGTTTGAGACCAGGGAGAGCGCCGGTCAGGCAAGCGCTCCGGAAGGGGTCGAAGACGGCGGCCAGGTTGGGTGTCCGCGCGTTCGAAGAGGCTCCGAGGTCCGCCTGGTAGCCTCTGAAGCCCGCGTGGTCGGAGAGATTGAGCCGGGGAAGATGCGGATTGAGCACGCGGTCCAGGAGTTGCGCCGGGGCCGGACCCGAGATGGTGGCCTCGATGTTACTGACTGCAATTTCAAGGGTTACGCTTCGAAAGGCCACCGGGATCGTTCCTTTTCTGGGTTTTCCAGGGTTCTTCCATAGACGCTCTCGTGTTCGATATCGGACTTTGATTGTGTTTGATATGCGAAACGATGTCAAGCGGGATCTTCGATATAGAAAACAGAAAATTCTGCTTGTCGAACGGCCGGCCCGGGTGCGAGGATCGCCTCTCGGCCGGCCGGGAAGTCCTCGCGAGACCACAGCATCTTGAATGGTGAATGCGACCGCGTTCGTGACCGGCAGGCTCTTGGAGCGCACATGACGAACGAGGAACACAAATCACTCGGCGAGCGAATCCGCTATTTGCGCGAGTCGCGCGAGATGACCTTGAGCGATCTCGAGCGCGAGTCCGGAGTGAGCAAAGGCTACCTGTCGCAACTGGAGCGCGGAGAGGCGAGCAATCCGACGGTCGACATCCTGCAGAAAGTCTCGCAAGTGCTGGGCGTTGCTGTCTCGGAGTTGCTCGGTGAAGAGTCGCCGGTGGAAGAATCACTCGCGCGTTTGCCGGCGGGGCTGCAGGCTCTCGTCGAGCAGGCGGCCGCTCGCGGCGCGCCCCTTTCCGAGCAGGATGTGCGCATGCTGCTCGGGATTCGCTATCGCGGGCGCCAGCCGAGGACGATGGAAGACTGGGCATTCCTGTACGAGACGATCAAGCGGACCGTTCGATAGTCGTTCGATAGCCGTGGAGGTTCCGGTGTCCCGCGACGGGGAACTCGATGGGCTGGCCATCCCGCATTCGCGCCGGGAATATGCGATCGCCTGTGAAGCGGTCGTCGATCGCGCGCAAGCTCTGATCGGCCAAGTGCGGGACTGGTTCCCGCAGTGGACGCCTCCGCCTTTCGATCCGCGCTTGTACGCGGAGATGCTCTCTATTCCGGTGATCATGGCCACGCTGCCCGTCGATCTCGACGCGATCTTCATTCCGGTCGGCGATCGGCCGCGCATCATGTTGAACAAGCTCGTACGGTCGAAGGGCCGCAGGAACTTCAGCCTGGCGCACGAAATCGCGCATTCGTTCTTTCCCGATCCGGGCGGCGCGCGCTATTTCCTGCGCGCCCGGGGAACGGAGCACTATGGAGACAATCGCGAGCTGCGCTATGTGGAGCGCCTCTGCGACGCCGCGGCGACCGAGCTGCTCATGCCGAGCGGGTGGTTTTTGGAGTCGATGGAGCGGCACGGCGTGTCGGCCGCTTCGCTGATCGAGATCGCGGCCGAGTTCGCCGTCTCGCTCGAGGCCGCCGCCTTGCGCCTGACCGAAGTGAATCCGCGCCCGTGCGAAGTCTTTCTCGCCGACGAAGGCGCAGGCCGGCCGAGCGGGCCATGGGCGGAAGCGAGCCTCGTCGTGCGCAGGGTGTTCGCGAACAGCAAAGCGCCGGGTCTCCTGCACGAAGGAGCGTCCGTCCCCTGTTTCTCGCTGATGTACCAACTCGCGGCATCGGGCAAGGGCGCGGCCGTCTCGCACGAGTATCGGTCGAACGGGAAGAACCGCCGCGTGCGGGTGTCCGCCTGCGCGCTGCGCAAATCGCCGGACCTGCGGCCGCTCAGCATCCTTGGCGTGAGCGAGTGGGCGGTGTGAACCAAAGGCGCCGGGGGGCAAGCGCGCCGGAGGCGACGCGAGCCGTGCAGGCAGACCTGACAGTCTCCTGCGCCCTATTTCCCCAGTCCCACTCGCAGCGACTTGCGCATCGATTCCGCCAGGCGGTTGAGCTTCGCGTCGATGCGGAAGCCCACCGCTTGCGCGGCGCCGATCATCACTCCATAGGCCGCACGCTGTTGCACGCCCAACGATTCCGCGACCTGAAGGATCGACGCCCCTTCTTGATCGAGGAGCGCTCCGTCGGCGAGGGCGATGTCGGCCAGACGGGAAAGAACGAAGGCCTTGTCCTGCTCCGATCCCTCCGCTTTCACAAGCGCGATTCCCTCCGCTTTCACAAGCGCGATCTCCTCGGGCAAGCGCTTTAACACTTCCTCCCGGTCGGTGATGATCACGCTCTCGGGCTCGTCGGTGAACCAGTGTTGAAGAATCTGAATCAGGATCTTGATTTCATCGTCACAAATGTCCTTGTCGGACCCGAGAATGAGCACCCCCGAATAGGCGATGATCTTCATCGCCGCCTCATCGGTGCGCTTGAAGGGATAGCGGCGGGTCAGGGCGATCAACTCGTCGACCGCGGATTCAAGATCCTCGTTGGACAAGCGCTTCCCGTCGACGGACAATCCGTTGCGCCTGGCCTTCTCCGACCGCGAGAAGAGATCGAGAGCCTTCAGGCGCACGGGCAGCAGCGGGTGCGAAGCGAAGGCCTGTTCCATCAGTTCGGGCCGCCCCTTGATCTCGTCCACCTGCGAGACGAGCGCTTCCACATCGAGATTCAAGTTCTTCTCGCTCAAGCCGAAGGTCGCCTTCATCAGCGCGCGGGCGGATGAGTGGAAGCCGCCACTGGCCAGCAGTCCGACGCGGTCCGCACTGATCTCCGCCTTCTTCCGCCATCGCAGGAAGAGGCTTTCGCCGAACGGCGGGAGCACGGTGGCCGAAGGATTGTTCCGGTCCGTGGAGATCAAGGCGTTCATGCGATTGTTGCGAAAGAGGAAGTGGCCGACCTCGTGTCCGAGGATGGACTTGATCTCCTCGTCCTCCAGGTGTTCGAGCGCGCCGGAGGAGACGCCGATCAGGGAGTAGGTCGCCTTGTCGTGAATGTCGATGATCGCGAAGGCGTTGATGCCGCTCTCGGGCACGCAGAAGACTTCGACATTGGAATCGATTTGCAGGCGCTTGGATACTTCGTGGAACAGGCGATAGATGCGCGGAGAAATGCGCTCGGAGAGGCGGATGCCGTCCTTGAGCAATTGCTCGCGCGCCCCGCGGTCGTGCAGACGGCGCTGCTCTTCGGTGGCATCGAGATAGTCGCCGATGCGATAGACCTTGAAGAGCTCGTCGACATCGGCCTTGTCGCCTCGGTAGCGGACATCGTCCCAATCGATCGCCATGGTTCCTCCGCAAGCCGCCCGGCAGGCAGCGCTTGGCATCGTCGATCATCGTTCGGAAAGGGCATCTTAGCACCGAGGGAGCGGTAATTCACTCGTTCGGCAAGCAGGCGGCCGTCTTGCACCCGACGAGCCGATCTTCCATGCTTGGGTTGTCCTTCAGAATGCTGCGATGCCACGACCGGGCATGCAGCGACCGTGGGCCAGCTCATTGGATGCAGGAGGCGGCTCATGTCCAAGATCCGTTCCGGAGACCGCTGCGCCGATTGCAGCCACTGCAAGGTCTGGAGCAGCGACCACAAAAAGGCCAATTGCTCGCTCACGCATGAACAGGGGTTCCATCCCGACCGGCCCGTTCCAGCGAAATGCGTTGGGAATGCGACCCGCTCGTACTGAGCCGTAAGGTGCTGACCAGGCACGCGTGCTGACAAGGCAGGCGCGCGGAGACCCAGCGCGCGCTCACATACTGGTCTGGGCCTTCAATCGATCGCGCAGCGGCTTGAAGCCTTCCCCCAGGACCTCGTGGGCCTTGCCGACCACGAGGAACGCCTCCGGATCCACCTTCGCGATCAACTGCTCGAGGGGCACGAGCTGCTTGCGGTCGACCACGCAGAGGATGACATTCTTCCGCCCACCGCGGTACAGGCCGTGAGCTTCGAAGACCGTCCCCGAGCGCCCCGTCCCGAAGAGGATCGCTTCGCGAATGGCCTCGCCCTTCTCGGTCACGATCGTCACGGCGCGCGAGTGGGTGCGCCCTTCGAGCACGCTATCGATGACCCGCCCGGTCACGAAGATCGTGATCACTGCGTAGAGCGAGAGATTCGGGTTGCGGAAATAGAACGAGGCCAGCACGACCACGATCGCGTCGGCGATGATCATCCAGGCCCCGACGGTGATGTTCGTCTTCCGGCCGAGGATCTGGCCCACGATGTCGCTTCCGCCGGTGGATCCCATCTGGCGGAACACGATTCCCAGGCCGCCGCCGATCGCGAGACCCCCGAAGATGCTCGCAAGCATCGGATCGAGGCCTTGGACGGTCTCCTGCCACCCGGCCTGGCGGATCACATAGCTCAGCAGATCCATGAACAAGGACGAGCCGACCATGCCCGCAATGGTCCGCGTGACGAAGCGGGCCCCGAGAGCATGCAGCCCCCACAGGAACAGCGGGATGTTGAGCACGAGGCCGATCGTCCCGGTCGGAATCGAGCGCCCGAACATTGCCCCCGACGCGTAGTGGAGAATGGTCGCGATTCCGAAGACCCCGCCCGGCGCGATTCGCTGGGGGATCATGAAAAAGCTGTATCCGGCCGCCATGATGAGGCAGCCGATCGCCAGCAGGGTGTACGACCAGGCCAGAGAGGGCAGCGCGCCGCGCGTGAGGGCCAGCCACTCACGCCTCCGCGCCTCGAATTCATCCGGGGACGAGGGCCCCAGGAGAGCATGGAGGCCGCGGCTTTCCGATCTCCTCGAATCGCTCGCCTGCCCCCTGTCTCGGTCTCTCGATTCGTCGCGCATGCTTCCGCCTTTCCGCGTTTCCACCAGCTTGGCGCTTTCGCTCACTCGAGCCCATTCCGGATCTTCGGGTGCTCCGCGGCCTCGTGGGTCCGCGGTTTACCGGTGTCGCCACCCGAAAAACAGCGATCAATTCTATCAGAACCGCCCGCGATAGGGGTGGCGAAACCGGCCGCCTCACGGTCTCCAAACGGATTCCGCGGGGTGGGCGGCCGGAGGGCCTCTCCCGGCCAGAAGGCGCATTTCGGCAATCCGCCCCGGGCTGGATGGCCTGAATCCGCCGATTGCGCGGAAGCGCGGACGCGCTCCCCCGAAGACACGCAGACGAGCCGCAGGATTCGAGCAATCGTGCCGAACAATCACCCAAGGACGGACGGGAACCTTCCAAGGACGAAAGAAAGCTCGGGAGGCTATGGACTCGAAGAGACGCCAAGCATCTCGAGAGTCGCAACATTCCCGCTGAGGGGTCGCGGACGAAGGCTCAGACGGGAGGGAGGAGGCTGCAATGGTTCACGAGAAAAGCACGCGGCGCGGCATGTGGGCTTTGGCGATTCTCATGGGAATCGCGTTGTTGTTCCCCGGCTCGGCGCTGGCCAAGCAGACCAAAAAGGTGATCGCTCTGCGGACGAACAGCCGCGTAGTCACCGTTCAACCGCACGCGCGTGGGCCCGTCGATCGTCCCGTTCGCCGGTACATCATCCGTAGCGACAATCCGACTATCAGCAGGATCTGGGTGCCCGGCCACCACACCATCACGCAGCGCGGCACCCGGATGTGGGTCGCTGGACATTTTCGCTCCGTGCACTGATCCGAACTCCCAAGCCTCCGAAGCGAGCCGTCCTGTCGCCGGTGCGCCGGTGCGGACGGCTCCTTCGTTTTTCCGCTTTCCCCGCTGCCCGCCTTGCGCACTCGTGGATCCGATATCGGCCCCCCGTCGCGCCGTCGTTTCTGAGCTCCGCCGCCGCCCGTCTTGCCGGGCCGGTGACCAGCCAGGAAGCTGGCCGGAAGACATTGACAAGAGCAGAAAGCCGTCTATCATTCGTCCCTGATTCGTTGTTCTTTCAACTATTTCCATTTATTGGTACTTGGGGTGCTATAGCATCTCACTTGCATGTCGAAGGGAACCGGAAACGAGAGGTGGCGCCATGCAGGATCGAGGGGCGGACCATTGGATGATCCGTCGCCTGGACCGGCCCATGACCTGATGCGCTGCTTCGAACCGGCACGCCCTGATGGCAGGGCAATCGCGACAAGCAGGAGGAGGATCGTCGATGGCTGTCGTGAAGAAGAACTCGCCCTTTGAAGATCTCAGTGGACGAGTCGGCGATCTCGTCTTTCGACGGCGCGGAGGAAAGACGATCGTCTCCCGACGGCCGGCGAAGAAGGAGAAGAAGAGGCCTTCGACCAAACCGCGCGAAGGGGCGATGAGCCGTTTTCGGGAGGCCGTGATCTTCGCGCGCGAAGCCCGGCATCAGCCCGCGTTCCGCAGTCTCTGCCGCCAGCTCCGCGGAGCTTCGCCCTACCATCTCGCGATCCAGGATTACCTGAGCATTCCTTCCATCGAGACGATCGACGATCGAGCGGTGACCGCCTCGGGCGGCCCGCTCATCGTCACCGTTCAGGAGCTCATCGCCGTTCGTGAAGTGCGCGCCCGAATCGAAGGAGGAGGGTGGGTGCGCGGGCGGGCGATGGGCCTTTCCGCGAAGCCGGTCGCGCGCCAAGGCGAAGGCGTCAAGGAGGCGGCGCCCTCGCCATCGAGCGCGCGCTCCACGCTCACGCCCGCCGACAGATTCTTTCGCCGCGTGCCGAACGATGCACGCGCCTCGAATGCAGGGTCTCCACAGGCGGATTCGCCGGGAATGGGATCGGGCGTGGAAGCGCCGTCCGCTCGGGTCGCCGGTCGCTCACCGGCCGTGGCGAATGCCATGACCGGCGAGGCGGCAGGCCAACGAGAAGGGCCATCGGACGACTCTGGCCGCAATCGATCGCCGGCGAATGCACAGGTCAGCACTTGGCGAATCGATCTGCCGCGCGGTGGCGAGATTGAAATCGTCGCGTACGACTACGCAGGCAACCAGGCGCAGGAGAAACGCACGGTGGGATCGAAGGATGCGAACGCGTGAGGAAGGCGCCTGCCGGCGCTGAAGGCGGCCTGACGGGGGTCCCTGCATCGCTCGGCGTCGTTTCGCGCCGTGGAAGCGCGCGCGTGCTGGCGGCCATGAGGATCGCTCTACTCGACGCGAATCGTGCCCCCCGTTCCCCCTTCGACGCGGCCGACGATTGCGGATGACGACACGCCCGCGTCACGCAAGGCATGCAGCAGGCCCTCGGCTTCAGAGAAATCGACCGCGATCAGCAATCCCCCCGAGGTCTGAGGATCGAAGAGCGCTTGGGCCATTTCTTCCGAGACATCCGGACCAAAGTGGGCCATGGATTCGCGGTATTTGCGATTGCGGAAGAGCCCTCCAGGCAGGAATCCCGCGGCCGCGTACTCGAGAACATCCGACATCAAGGGAATCTCGCGTGCCTGCAGGACGAACCCCAGGTCGCTGCCCTCCACCATCTCGCAGGCGTGTCCGATCAGGCCGAAGCCGGTCACGTCGGTGCACGCGTGCACGGGAAAGCGGGCCATCGTCTCTGCCGCCTTCCGGTTGAGGGTCGTCATGGAAGTGACGGATTCCGATTGCGCTTTCTCGCCCGCCGCATCGTTCTTGAGCGCCGTCGAGATGATCCCCGTCCCCAACGGCTTGGTGAGGATCAGCCGGTCGCCGGGTCGCGCGCCTTGATTCGTGAGCACGCGATCGGGATGCACGATCCCGGTCACCGAGAGGCCGAACTTGAGCTCGGGATCCTTGATACTGTGTCCGCCGGCCAGCACGGTGTCGGCCTCGCGAAGCTTCTCGAGTCCTCCGCGGAGCACCTCGCGCAGTACATCGATGTCCATGGTATCGAGCGGAAAGCAGACGATGTTCATCGCGCACAGCGGCCAGCCGCCCATGGCGTAGACATCGCTCAGCGAATTGGCGGTCGCGATCTGCCCGAAGAGAAACGGGTCATCCACGATCGGCGTGAAGAAGTCGACCGTCTGGATGAGCGCGATTTCATCCGTCAGCTTGTACACGCCCGCATCGTCGGGCTTCTCGAGCCCCACGATCAGGTTCGGATTTGTCGAGACTTCCAGACCGCAGAGCGCACGGGCCAGGTCCCCTGGCCCCAGCTTCGATGCTCAGCCGGCGCCGGTAACGGTCTGCGTCAGCCTTGGCCGCAGCGAATCCACCACCCATCTCCTCTTCGTTTGCTCTTCTCACGGAATCCGCGCATCGCTTCGCGCGCGCCCGGATCGTAACCTTCGCAAAACAAAAGGCAAAGTCGTCATTGCGCCGCGCAGGCGTTTGCGTCGTCCACCAAGGTTGCGCGAAAATTGGGGATGTGAGGGCGAGGGCCCGAGCGCGATTGCCCTCAGGCCGCCAAAGAAGCACGGGAAAGAGCCGGCGTCCTGGAAGTGGCCGAAATCCAATGGCGATTTACCGGCCGATCCGCGACCTCGCCTGGGCGTCTCATCAACTCCGCGGCCGCACGCGCGATTCCCGTGACGCGAGCCAAAACCGCCAAGTCTGTCGGCCATCGAAACGAGATCGACGCGGACGCGCGGGAGGTCCAGGTCGGCAGATGCCACCCAAATGCGCGGACATTTTCGATGCGGGTGCGACTAGTCGCTCATTCATCTTGGAGATGGAGCGATGTCGGATGTCCGACATGGTCCGACGACGAACCCGGCGACCATCCCGGTCACTTCCTGCGACGCTCGGTCCGCGAGAGATCCCGAATCAGAACGCCGGGGATGGCCAGGACTGCCTGGCCAAAGGAAGCGTTGCCGCACACGAATCGGGTCTCGCCACGGACGATTCATGAGACTTCAGGTTTCCGTCGATTCACGGTGGCTGACTTTCAGGCGAGGCGCGTCCCGGGCCGACGCGACCCTCAGGGCGACGAATGCACATTCGGCCGTCGGCCTCCGGGTGCGAGCGGCTCAGGCGCGCGGCGATCGGCAAGCGGCCGGCCTCTGGCAAGAGACCCCGGTCACCCAGACACGCGAGAGCCTCCATCGACGGCTTGGTGACTCGGATGACGGAGTGCTACTCCGCAAAGACCCCACTCCGCAAAGAAGGAGAGTTCCGTCGAAGTCCGCGAAGGTGGAATGCCGGCATGGGGAGATGCCAGGCGAAATCCAAATGGAGCCCGACCGGGGCACGGGACATCGCACTGCATCGAGTGCCAAGCGGAGCGCCACATGGGGCCGGCATCGAGGCCCAAATGGATCCTCATGTGGGGCCGGCATCGGCCCTGAATGGAACCTCACAGGGGGCCGACGTCGACCCCAAACGGGGGCAGAAGACGAGGCCACGCAAGCCAACTTGAACCCCTTGTGACTACCACACGGGGTCGATTTGAAGATGCCCTCCCGAGCGAGCAGAGCTCTTCGTCGTTCAGCCCCTCGGCCATTCGAGGAGCCCAAATTTCCTCCGCCACGCGGGCTCCCGACCTCGAAGTCCGGAGACTCGAAATCGCGGGCGATTTACGGCCAATAGGGCAGAAATCACATTAGTCATCGTTGCACATTCGTCTGTCGTTCGTAATTCGTCTATCTGATTGCAATAGAACATCAGGCGTTGTAGAAGCAAAATTATTGCTTTTCCCTCATGCAACCGGGAAGCGAATCCAGATTCAGCCGTCCGGTTCGGCCAGTGAACAAAGGAGTCGCGCTCCGCGCGGACTGGAAGGCCACGGCGGTCCTTTTCCGCCTCGTGAATCGCCTCCAAGAGGTCATCAAATTCTCAGCGATCTCGGGGAGCCCGTTCATTGACGAGGGAGCCAAGTGGGGCTGATCGGAGACATGATTCCACGAGCACGGAAGGAAGGCGACCCGAACGAAAGTGGGGTGATGAAGGGGAAGGAAGAGCGAGGCTCGGGATGACTACTTCTTCCCCTCCCGCACCCGCTCCATCGCCCGCTCGAGAGCCCGGAGCACTTCGTCACGGTTCGCGGTCGCCTTCGAGAAGCGCACCGTCACGACCGCGGCGGGGTCGTCGAGCTTGATGGTCTCGACATGGTGCTTGGGCCGCCCGACCCTTGCCTTCCCGCCTCGCTGCTTGCGAGCCTCGCGCACCGTGAGGCGGCCTTCCTTGACCGCCTCCCACATCCGGTGCCGCTTTTGCGCGTCGCGTTCCCGGACGATGTGCAGAAGCTGTGACTTGGAGGCGATGTCGGATGTCCGACACTCGAGCTTCATCTCGTCGGGCAGATCGAGCAGGGCGAGCGCCTCGGCCACCGATACCCTCGACTTCCCCACGACGGCCGCGAGCTGCTCCTGGGTGTACCGAAAGCGATCGGCCAGCGCCTGGAACGCCTCGGCCTCTTCGATGGGCCGCAGGTTCTCGCGCTGGAGATTCTCGACGATCGCCAGCTCGAGCTCATTGCCATTCGTGATGAGCGCCGGGATCTTCCGCATCCCGACCGCGCGTGCCGCCCGGTAACGCCGTTCGCCGGCCACCAGGAGATAGCCGTCGCCGCCCGCTCGCTTCACGATCACCGGCTGCAGCAAGCCGTGCTCGCGAATGGACTGGGCGAGATCGTCGAGCGCCTGCGGATCGAAGTGCTTCCGCACCTGGTCGGGATTCGGAGTGATGGCGTCGAGCGGAATGTTCAGCATCTGCCGGAAATCGCGGGGCAAAGCGTCCAGCGGATGCGCGGTGGTCTCTTGGGCGGCTTCGGCCTGCAGGCGGGCGCCCAGGCCTCTCAGACTGGCTCGCGGTTTGGGCATGCGGCTAGTTTTCCTGGGCTTTCGCTTCCTGCAAGTCGGCTTCTTGCGGTTCGGCAGTCTTCTGCCGTCCGGCTTCCGGAGGGACACGGTCTTCGCGCGCGCAGGCCGGGGCCTCGATCTCGAGCGCCAGTTCCCGGTACGCCTGCGAAAGCACATTGTGGGGGTCGTAGGTGAGCAGCGGCTCGCCCGAGACGGGCGCTTCCTTGATCCGCGTGCTCTGCTTGATGACGGTGCGGAAGACCTTCTCGCCGTAAGTGGCCCGGATCTCGTCGAGCACTTCCCGTGCGTGGGTCGTCCGGCTGTTGAACATGGTGACGAGCACTCCCGCGAGCTCGAGCCGCGGGTTGAGTCGGCGGCGGACCTTTTCGACAGTCGTCCGGATCAAGAGATCTGCGCCGCGGAACGCTAGGTAATCGGCCTGCACCGGTACCAGCACCTGGTCCGCCGCTGCCAACGCATTTGTGGTCAGGATTCCGAGACTTGGCGAGCAATCGATCAGGATGAAATCGTACGCGCGCTCGCTCGCCTGGATGGCATTCTTCAGGAAATACTCGCGGCTCATCTCGCCGATCAGCTCGGGCTCGGCTCTGGCGAGCTCGATGGACGAGGGCGCGAGGAAGAGCCCAGGCATCGAGGTGGGTCGCGTGACGGAGTCGAGCGAGACGGGGTTGCCCGAATCGAGCAGCGCGTCGTAGACCGTCCGCTCGAGCTTCAGCACTTCGAATCCCAGAGACAGGCTCAAGCTGCTCTGGGGATCGAAGTCGATCAAAAGCACCTGGGAGCCGCGTTCCGCGAACGCGGCCCCGAGATTAGCCGTCGTCGTGGTCTTGCCGACCCCGCCCTTCTGATTCGCGATCGCGATGATTCTGCTCATGCGTGTCCTTCTCGGAGAATTCTGCCTGCGCAAAGGCCGGTGCCCCCGTCGAGTGGTCCTCCCGGCCGGGGGCGGGCGTCGTCTTCCTCGCGTGTCTCAGCACCGCGCTCAACTCTTCCTCGCCGAAGACCCGCCAACCGTTCCGATCGCGCCCGGGCTCGGGCACCTTGCCGTCTTTCAACCACCGCAGAATCGTGTCGCGGCTCACTCCCGCTCTCTCGGCGATCTCGGCCGTCGAGTACGATTTCCTCGGCATCATACGGTTGGCGTCTCCGCGCTCGAACGAACCCCAATGCTCACAGCAACCCATAGCAGAGCGGGGAATCCTGTCAAGCGCGGCGGCGCCATTGGCGTCGTGAGGCGGGCGGGAGAGGCCCGAGGGGAATGGGCCCGAAAACGATTGCCTCCGGCATCGGCAAGAAGCGCCCAAGAAGCGGCCGGCCCAGCAGTTCGATGGGAGTGCATCCGAATCTTCGCCCCACCAAGGAGGCCAAGCCGGCGGTATCTTCCTCGCACAAAATCTGGTAAAATCGACTAGTTCGGCGTGCGTGCCTGCATGCGCACGCAAAAGGAGGGCTATGCATCCGCATGTAGGGCCATGCATCCCCAGGAAAGGAAGTCTCATGAAGGTCTCACATCTCATCCTCATC
>CAYZWI010000013.1:0-100828 GCA_964482205.1 uncultured bacterium
CGTAACGGACCCCCGCTAAGCTCTCGACAGAAAACGCGCCCGTAAGTGCTTCCAGCGCAGGCAGGTTTTTCAGCCGAATTTCGCCACTCCGTTTTGTACCAGCGACCGTGAGGCTTTCCACGAACGCGCGCACCACTCGCTTGCGCTCCTCGACCGTCCCGTAGTCCGCGAAAACTCCGTCGCGCATCCCTCAACGAGGGGAACCTCCTTCTCCAAGGTCACTTCCCTCCGCGTGCTACCATCCCTCGCCATGCGCACATTTATTGTAGCTCTTCTCTCAGCCTTGCGAGCAGCCCTGATGCCACGGGCGGAGCTTGCTCTCGAAAACGCCGCCCTCCGCCAGCAGTTGGCCGCCTACCTTCGGACCTCAAAGCAGCCCCGGCTCCGGACCGGCGACCGGGTGTTCTGGGTCGTGCTCCGCAAGCTATGGCCGAACTGGACCCGCCCGCTCGTCATCGTCAAGCCTGAGACCGTGATCGGTTGGCACCGAAAGGGCTTCCGGATCTTCTGGCGCCGCAAATCCCGGGGGCCGATCGGGCGACCCCACATTCCTGCCGAGCACATCGCCTTCATCCGGCGCATCTCCAGCGACCATCCCGAGTGGGGCGAGGACAGGATTGCCGAAGAGCTTGCGGCGAAGTTCGGCATCGACCACTCCCCCAGCACCATCCGCCGCTACATGGTCCCCCGGCAAGGGTCGCCTCGAGGAAATCAAACTTGGCGCACCTTCGTCCGCAACCATGCAGAGGAGCTTTGTGCCTGCGACTTCTTGATCCAGTTCACGGCCTTCTTCTCCGTCGTTTACGTCTTCGTCGTGATGGAGATCGGGTCTCGACGGATCGTCCACGCAAACGTCACGACCAACCCGACACTGCCCTGGGTGAAGCAGCAGATTCGGGAGGCCACCCGTAGTCCGCGAAAACTCCGTCGCGCATCCCTCAACGAGGGGAACCTCCTTCTCCAAGGTCACTTCCCTCCGCGTGCTACCATCCCTCGCCATGCGCACATTTATTGTAGCTCTTCTCTCAGCCTTGCGAGCAGCCCTGATGCCACGGGCGGAGCTTGCTCTCGAAAACGCGGCCTTGCGCCAGCAACTGGCCGTCTACCTGCGAACCACCCACCGCGCTCGGCTCCGAACCGAGGATCGCCTCTTCTGGGTTGCCCTTCGCAGGCTCTGGCCGGACTGGACCCGTCCCCTCGTCATCGTCAAGCCTGCCACCGTCGTCGGCTGGCATCGAAAGGGCTTCCGGATCTTCTGGCGCCGCAGATCCCGAGGCCCGATCGGGCGCCCTTGCATCCCTAGTGAGCACATCGCCTTCATCCGCCGCATCTCCAGCGACCATCCCGAGTGGGGCGAGGACAGGATCGCCGAAGAGCTCACCGCCAAGTTCGGCATCGACCATTCCCCCAGCACCATCCGCCGCTACATGGTCCCCCGGCAAGGGTCGCCTCGTGGAAATCAAACCTGGCGCACATTCGTCCGCAATCACGCACGGGAGCTTTGGACCTGCGACTTCTTGATCCAGTACACGGCCCTCTTCTCCGTCGTCTATGTCTTCGTCATGATGGAGATCGAGTCTCGACGAATCGTCCACACCAATGTCACGACCAATCCGACACTGCCCTGGGTGAAGCAGCAGATTCGGGAGGCCACGGCCGAGGACGGCACGCCTCGTTTCCTCGTGCATGACAACGACGGGATCTTCGGGCAGTACGGGAAGCCGTTGAAAATCGAGAAGGACGCCAGAGAACGCAGCTATCGCTGCCATCTGGACCGCTGGCTGAACGAGGTCATGGGCATCGAGGGCATCCCCATTCCCTTCGGCGCGCCGAACGCTTGACCTCACATCGAGCGGTTCGTTCGGACGCTTCGCGAAGAGGCCCTGAACCACTTCATCTTTCTCAGTGCCGATCACATTCGTCGTGTCGTCTCCGAGTACATTCGCTACCACAACCGCGCTCGTCCATCGCAGGCGATCCATGGGATCCCAGATCCGTGTCCGGAACCACGGCGGCCTCCCTCCCGACGCGGGAAACTCATCGCCTTGCCCGTCCTTGGCGGCATCCAGCATGATTACCGGCTCGTGGCCTGAGAAAACATCCAGTCAAGATCCCGGGATTCTCGTCCTGTCCAGCACCGCCCCGTCCCTCGAGTCTTGTTGATCGATCTGGCACTTGCGGCCGCGCGTCGAATGACCGAAGCCCCCCGATCAGCCCTTTCTCTCAGGACGTTCGTCTTCGGGAGGCCTGCCGCCCCGCGTTGTACGCCGGAACCAGCTTTTCGCGGACTACGGGTGGTTCACTCGCCCGGGCCGAGCCCGGAGGCCGCCACATCGATCGCTTCGCCGAGAGCCATTCCTCGCCCTCGCGTCCACTCGCGGTCGAAGGCCGTCTCTCCCAACACATCCCTCAACCGACGCCTGGCCTCTTCCAGTTGGGTCGCGCGCGCCGGTGAGGCTGGCGTCTCGATCTCGGCGCGCACGGCCGCGGCGGACCCCAGGATGCGGGCGGCTCGACGGTGATCGCCCGCCTCGACCTCGAGAAACGCGATCGACTCGAGCGAATCGGTGATTCCCAGGCGATCGCCAAGATCGCTGCGAATCGACAGGGCGCAGGCATAGCGCGCCCGCGCCGAATCAAAGCGCCCCTCCTGCACATCGATCGCCGCGAGGTTGTTGAGGGACTCCCCGATCCCCATGGGGTCCTCCCGCTCCCTGCGGTTGGCGAGGCTTGCCTCGTAGTAATCGCGCGCTCCATCGAGGTCCCCCAGGCGCTCGGCCACCATGCCGAGAGCGTTGAGAGAATCGGCGATACCCATGAGATCGCCCACTTGGCGTCTCAGCGCCAAGCTCTCTTCATTGAATCTCCGTGACTCCTCGAAGTCGCCCATCCGGAAGCAGATTTCCCCAAGATTGTGCAGGGACACGGCCTGGTAACGCAGATTCCCCGCCGCCCGCCGCAGCGCCAGGCTCTCCTCCTGGAACGCGCGGCTGGCCTCGAAATCCGTTCGCTCCACCGCGACGGCCCCGAGGTTGTTGAGCGACTGGGCGATGCCCATCCGATCATCCAGCTCTCGCCGGATGGCGAGACTCTCCTGGTTGGTGTCCCAAGCCTCGTCGAGATCTCCCTGCCACAGGGCGATCCATCCGGTCCACGCGAGCGCCTGAGCGCGGTGCGCGGTGCGCGCGTGCGCTCCCGGAAGCCCCAGCACTTCCTTCATCAGCGCGCGTCCCTCGGTCCACCGGCCGCGGCCATACCAGTAGCGTCCCAAGGACGCCACGATCCTTAGGGCGACGTCGACATCGTGGTGCGGACCGCGACGACAAGCGCGCGCGATCGCAAGCCGGAGGTTGTCGTGCTCAACTTCGAGCCGTTGCGACCATTCCCGCTGCTCGGGCCCGACCAGGTGCGCCGAGGAACTTTCCGCCAGGGCAAGGAAATA
The DNA here is from genome assembly GCA_964482205.1 of uncultured bacterium. Classification (GTDB taxonomy): domain Bacteria; phylum Eisenbacteria; class RBG-16-71-46; order CAIMUX01; family WJJG01; genus JAZDGX01. The sequence continues at coordinate 3,443 of CAYZWI010000013.1, forward strand.
GGCCCGATGACGCAATTGCGTGCGCACCTCCTCCCCTGACTCGCGGAGCTTCTCGCGCGCATACTCGTGAATGGTCTCCAGCGCCCGGTAACGCACTTGGCCGGCGCGCCGCCCCGCCTCCACGTCGCGCTCGATCAATGAGCGCTCGACGAGCCGCGAATGCAGATCGAGGATCCGCCAAGGCTGGATCTCCTCCGAAGCGCAGATCTCCTCCATGGCCTCCAACGACCAGCCGCCTGTGAAGACTCCCAGGCGCCGAAACAGGATCCGCTCGGCCTCAGGCAGATAGTCGTAACTCCAATCGATGAGAGCGCGCAGGGTTCGATGTTGCGGAATGGAGGTCCGCGTGCTCATCGTGAGCAGGTGGAAGCGGTCGTCCAGACGCCGGGCGATTTCCTCGACTGGCAGAACCCCGACGCGCGCCGCCGCCAGTTCAAGGGCCAGGGGGATGCCATCGAGACGCCGGCAGATCTGCCTCACCGCCGCGGCATTCGGTTCCGTCAGCGTGAACCCCGCATCCGATGCGCGCGCGCGGTCCAGGAACAACCTCACCGACTCGACGCGCTCCAAATCGGTCAACGGAGTCGAGCCGGCCAGGTGCGGCACTGCGAGGGGGGGCAATTGAACGAGCGACTCCCCCTCCACCGCGAGGCGCTCCCGGCTCGTGGCCAGGATGCGCAGCCGCGGACAGCCTTGCAGCAGAAACTCCGCCAGGCGACCGCTCGCCTCGAGCACGTGCTCGCAATTGTCGAGGAGCAGGAGCAGCTTCTTCGCCTTGAGATCCAGCCGCAGCGTCTCGTTGAGCGGACGCTGGGAGTCTTCCCGCACACCGAGGGCTGCGCAAACGGCGTGCGGGACCATCTCCGGCTCGCTCAACGGGGCCAACTCGACCAACCAGACCCCGTCAGGAAACTCGGTGAGCAGCCGGCGCCCCGCCTCCCGCGCAAGGCGCGTCTTGCCACAGCCGCCAGGGCCGATCAAGGTGACGAGACGCTCCGCATGCAGGCGTCGCGCGAGCTCTTCCAGAATCTCCTCGCGACCGATGAAGCTGTTCAGCTGCAGCGGCAGATTGGTCGGGTGCTCCTCGGCGCCTTTCGGAATCACCAGAGGCGCTGGTGCCGGCTGCCAGCCCGCGAGCTCCTCCTCGAGAATCCGGCGCGCGGGCGTCAGCGAGTCCAATCGGTGTTCAAGATCGAGCTCCAGGCACTGGCCGATCAGCACGCGAACGCGATCGGGAGTCTCCGCGGGAAGCGCGGCCCAGTCGGGAGGCGCGCGCAATGTGGCCGCGATCCGGTCCGACACGGTCTCGCCGGGAAAGGCGGGGCGCCCGGCGAGCGTCTCATAGAGCACGCAGCCGAAGGCCCAGATGTCGCTGCGCAAATCGATGCCTTGTCCGCGTAGCTGTTCGGGACTCATGTAGCCCGGAGAGCCCTGGATCGCAACCTCGAGCGTCGCGGGATCGGCGGGGCCCGCGCCTTGTCGATCTCCCACGCCCTGTTCCGGGCGCAAGCGGGCCATGCCAAAGTCGAGGAGCTTCACGCGCTCGTCGCGCGTGATCTTGACATTCATCGGCTTCAGATCGAGATGGACGATCCCGGCCTCATGGGCAGCCTCGAGAGCCCCGGCCACCTGTCTGGCGATTTCGAGCGCCTGTGGCAGGCCGAGAACGCGGCGCGTGATTCGGTCGGCGAGCGTGTCGCCGGAGACCAGCTCCATCGTCAGAAAACGGAGCGTGCCGTCGGTTTCCAGGGAGTAGACGGTCGTGATGTTCGGGTGGCTCAGCGCCGCGAGGAGTTGCGCTTCCCGTTCGAAACGTGCGAGGCCGGCCGTGTCGACAGCCGATCCCGGCGCGAGGACTTTGATGGCGATGGCGCGCCGGAGTTCGGGATCCTCGCCGGCGTAGACGACTCCCATGCCCCCGCGACCGAGCCACCCGGTTACCGCGTAGCGCCCGATCCTCGCCGGGATCTCGGCCCCATCGCCATTGGGACGCCGACGCGAGGAATCCTCTGCGCCGGAAGACTTCGCCGAGGGATCCATAGCAGGGCCCTCCCGGTCGGTGCCGCATGTGAGTCTACTGCGAGGAGGGGCGAAGTCCAAGAGCTCATCCTGTGAACCCGTGACGCGGATCCCGAGAGGCCTGCCAAACGAGGCCGGTTCAGCGAGGCGACTTGAGGCCGGCCTGGCGCGGTCTTTGCCCCGGTCACGGTCTTAGGCGGTCCTCCGCGAAGAGTCCATCTGGACCGCTGGCTGGACGAGGTCATGGGCATCGACGGCATCCCCATTCCCTACGGCGCGCCGAATGCCTCACCCCACATCGAAAGGCTCGTTCGGACCTTGCGCGAGGAGACCCTGAACCACTTCATCTTTCTTGGTGCCGATCACATTCGTCGTGTCGTCTCCGAGTACATTCGCTACTACAATCGCGCTCGTCCATCGCAGGCGATCCATAGAATTCCGGATCCGTATCCGGAATTGCGGCAGTCTCCCTCCCGACGCGGGAAACTCATCGCCTTGCCCGTCCTCGATGGCGTACTGCACGATTATCGGCTCGTGGCCTGAGACAACATCCAGTCAAGATTCCGAGATCCTCGTCTTGTGAGGCACCGCTGCGTCCCTCGAGCCTCGTTGATCGATCTCGCACTTGCGGCCGACCGTCGAATGACCGTAGCCCCCCGATCAGCCCTTCCTCTCGGGATCTCCGCCTTCGGCAGGTGTCGCCACTCCTCATCGTACGCTGGGACCGACTTTTCGCGGAGTACGGGGGACAAGCGCGGGAACGGAAAAGAACCGTCTTGACCAGCTTTGGAATTTCGGCGAATATCCAAAGTTAGATATGCGATACCCAAGAGCCCTCGAATCGGAAATCGCGCGCCATCTGGCCCGGGGCAAGAGCATCCTGCTGCTTGGACCGAGGCAGACGGGAAAAACCACTCTGCTGGGCGGTCTCAGCGCCGACCTGGCCATCTCCCTGGTCGCACCAGGCGTGCGCCAGCGGTATGAACGAGACCCCTCGCTTCTGGCGGGCGAGATTCGCGGATTGCCGGGCTCGGCCCGGCGTCGGAAGCGACCACTCGTGACGGTGGACGAGGTCCAGAAAGTCCCGGCCATCATGGATGTGGGGCAGGACCTGATCGACCGCGGAGAAGCTCAGTTTGTCTTCACGGGTTCGTCCGCGCGCAAACTGCGCCGTGGGCATGAGATCAATCTGCTTCCCGGCCGCGTGGTGGCACTCCGCCTAGACCCCCTGATGATCGAGGAGCACCGCCCTCCGAGCATCGAACATGCTCTGCTCTTCGGCGGCCTTCCAGCAATTCAGGCTGTTCGAAACGAGCAGGACAAGGAGACTGATCTGCGCTCCTACGTCGAGACCTATCTGGAGGAGGAGGTACGCCACGAGGCGCTGGTCCGAAACGTCGGCGCATTCGGCCGGTTCCTTGAACTCGCCGGAGAAGAGTCGGGCCGCATCGCGAACTTCTCGAAGATCTCTCAGGACGTCGGCGTCTCCGCGGTGACGATCAGTGCCTACTACGAGATCCTCTGTGACTGTTTGGTGGCGGAGCGAGTGGAACCGATCACCCGCAGCCGCACCCGAAAGAAGCTCACCCGGGCGAGTCGCTACCTTCTCTTTGACTTGGGAGTTCGTCGACTCGCCGCCGGCGAGGGCACCCGGCTGCACGCGCGGCGGAAGGGTGAGCTCTTCGAGCAGTTCGTCGGCCTCGAAGTCCTGCGTCTATGCCGTCTCCGCCGGCCGAAGGCAAGGATGGGGTTCTGGCGGGATCCCGACGGACCTGAGGTCGACTGGGTTGTTGAGCACGAGGGACGGCTCCTGCCGCTTGAGGTGAAGCTGACCGACCGTCCGACCGCGGCGGACGCAAGACACCTCGCAGTGTTCCTTGACGAATACAACGCCCCTGCGGGGCTCGTCATCTGCACGGCGCCACGGGCGATCCGATTGAGCAGGACCGTGACCGCGGTGCCCTGGTGGGAGATTCCGGAGCGGATCCTGGAGATGACCTGAAAGCGGAAGGGAGCCTATCAAGACCCGTCCTCCAGAAAGCGCCACGCGATCATAATGCATCCGATTGACTCGGTAGGGTCGAGGACTGGCGCGGTGACGGTAGAGGGATAAGGTCGCAAACCTGAGCGGCACCAGCCGGAGGCCCACACCTTTAATATACTGGCCGTCGTAACGGACCCCCGCTAAGCTCTCGACAGAACTCCCGGCACGGAATCACACTCGTGCCGGGAGTTCTTCGACATCATCGATCGCCACCTGCCTCCTGGCTCTCAGCATCTTGACCCTTGGCTGCGGAGACTTTCTTGTAGTCGGAATTGGTGGTCTTCACCTCGAGCGACTGCGAAGGCGCGATGAGGATGATCTCTGCCGGATACGTTGCCCCGTCGTCGAGCGAAGCAAACGTGGTGGACAAAGTGACCTTGTCCTTAGCGTCCTTCATCCACGTGGCGACCGCCAAGCCGAGCAGAGTGTTCTTCTCCATGTCGATCTCGATGCTGAGCACATCGCCCGGCTTCTCGTAGTCGGGGATGTCGATCCGCCCGCGCGGCTCCGCTTTCGTGACGGAGGTCTTCCCAGCGTCCCAGGCCGCCTCGATGCGGGCAGGATCCGGCAGGACATAGGATTTCATCAGATCCGTCGCACTCTCCATGTAGGCTTTGATTTCGGCTCTCTTCTTCTCGATGATCTTTCCTTTCAGCCCGCCCGCCTTCTCCTCGGGAGTCTGGCTGACGAGAACCTTCTGGACATTCCCGTCCGCCCCGTAGGAGCAGCGACTCACGATCCGCGATCGTTCCTCTCCCTTGAGGCTCAGGACCCTGGTCTCGGTCCACTCGTATTGCCTCAACAGGGTTTGGCTCTTGAGCAGGGATTCCTTGACAGCAGCGATGCGCTCCTGGAGTGCGGACGTCTGGGAGATGGCTTGCCCGGCCCCCGCGAGTATCAGCGCGCCCAGAATCGCGAAGGTCACGAGTCGGGAGTGCTCTGACAGCTTCATGTGGGCTTCTCCTTCCGGTACGGGTGCCCCTTGGTTCAGGGCCTGCGCCTGGCGCAGGTCAGGATGGACCTTGGTGGTCATTATTGGGAAAGGGAAACCGCTCGTCAATCGACACGCGTTTCGAGGACTCGAACGCCTCCGGCCCGCCACTTCGCCACCCCATCGCAGCGTTCGCGCGCCTGGGACTCAGGAAAAATCATAGCGCAGGAGGATGTTCATCGTGATCATTCCGTACCATTCATCAAGCGAGCTCTTTCGCAGAGGGGTATAGCCGATTTCCACACCGAGCGTGAGTTCGGGCCGCGCCGTGTAGAAGATCCCCAGGTCGGCGTCCCAACGACTCGTCTTCGTGTACGGATCTATGAGTTCGGGAGAACGGTACATCGCGCTCATGGCGACGCCCAGATCGGGTCCCCAATGCTCTTGCAGATCAAGGCTCAGGACCACACCCGTGTCCCAGACGGTTTCCGCGTCTTCTTCTTCAAAGAACGGTGACTGCACGCCAATGTCCCCATAGATCAGATAGCCCACCGTCTTGCTGTGGCCGAAAGCCGCACGGACCCCCGTGGTCGCGCGAAGGCTGGTGGCATCCTCCCAGATCGAATTGGTTGAATCTCCAATGCCATGGGCAACCACGTCCTCTACGTAGTTGCGGATCAAGACATCGCCAAAGTACTTGCCGGCGGCGTCGAGACTACCGGAGAGCTTGAATCGCGAGCGCTCCCACAACGCCACGGTGGCGCCCACCGAGCAGTCGACGTCCACCTTGACGCCATCGGTGAGCAGCGCGGCCGTGTCGAGGATCCCCATGCGACCTGCCCCCAACACTGCTCCCCGCACGGCCACGGCGTGGCTCACACGCTCCTGGTATTCGAGTCCCAGAAGCAAGTACTGAAGCGTGACGTCCATCTCCTTGACTGCACGCGGTTGGCTGCCAACGTCGTAGATCGTGGCCTCGAATTTCGTCGTGCTTCCCAGGCCGGTGCTGCTTCGTATGTAGGTCGAGAGGAAGGGATTGGGATAGCTGACCGCGCCCGAAAAACAGTGGGGCCCCACCTGCCGCGAGACGGATGGGGCGGCGTATGAACCGGACCCGGCCTGCGCGTGCGGCGGCGCGGCCAGGATGGAAAGCCCCGCAACGAACGCGAGCAAAGGCCCCCGCCTACCTATGGTCATCTCCGACACCTCCACCGCTCAGGCAGTTGCCGTTCGGCACTCGAATCCTGGCGCTCTGGCAGCGCCGAAGCTCTTTGCCACGCCACCAGCGTAGACCAGTCGAACGTCCAAAGAAACCGTGGGCGCCATGCAACGACGAGGCGGCCGTGAACGTCCGCCATCATGAAAACGCGTACTCACACCGGCCGCGATCTCTAAGGAGCCAGCCGTAAACGATGAGCGCACGGTCGAACAGAAACCGGTGCGCTCGATCAACGACCGGCATGCCGCATCGATGCCGCTGCGCACGCAGGGAAATCCCGCACACGCCAGCGTTCCTCCCCGTAACTCGAATACCTTCGTCTCGGGCCTGGTGAAGACATGAATGCGAGGATGAGAGAGGAAGAGCGAAGACGGCAGGATGGATCGCTCGTGGTTCCCCGGCACAATGAGGATCGGGATGCCTTGTTCGACGAAGTCGACGAGCATCCCATAGACCCGGTCGACGATGCGGGCCGGGACGCGGCTGCGAAAGAAGAGATCGCCACCGTGGATCAGCAGGTCGACGCGCCCGCATTCACGGCCGGCGACGCTTCGGCCAAGGGCGAGATCGAGCACGCGCTGGAAGTTGGCGAAGAAGTCGGGGCTGCGCCGCCGCCGTTCGATGCGCGGACGGACGGGCTCGTCGAAGCCCAGATGCGAATCCGCGCAGAAGAGGACGCGCAGGCCGGGAGAGCCTTCGTCGGGGCGATGGGAATCACACGGCCAACCTGTTTCTCTTCCTTTTGTCACGCCGCCAGTTCTCGGCATTCTCCACGCCTTGCCTGAACTCCGCGTTGATGAATTTCCCGAAGAGTCCATGCTGCAGGTTCTTGATGACGATGCCTTCCGCGAGAGCTTCGCCGAATGCGGACTGCCGCGCCGCGAGAAGGGGAATCTCTTCCGCCGTGATCCGCCCCTCAAACACGAGCAGGGCGACTGGAAGCCCCACCCCCTCGCACTGAATGCACTTCTCCTCCCTCGCCGCCCACCTTTCCTCGCCCTGAATCCAAATATCGTAGCAGACAAAGAACGCGGGAGCCTTCAGCCGCGGCCGAGGAACCCTGCTGTACGGAATCGAATGTTGAAAGCGCAGATCCTCACAAAAGAATACATGGCTCTCGTCTTCCAACACCTCCGGATGCCCGTCCAGTTTCTCCTCCACAACGACGTCCCCGTCGAGCAACCTGGCGAACTCCTCCTGGGTGAGATACGGTCGCCCCGGCCGCTCGACACGCAGCTGCCCGAGGGGAATTCGTCTGATCCCGGAATGGCGTTTGTAGAGCCCCATCGGGGTCCCCTTGGAGACCGGCACAACGATGCCCGGCGAGGTTGTGTCCGAATTCGTAGAGCGATTGCCGGCGCCTTCGCGAAGCGATTGCACTCGCCCCGCCGAGCCCCGCTCCCATTTCCTCCAATCATACTGCCGCCGCGACGGGGACGATAGCGTTGGGGGGTTCCGAGCTGCTTTGCGCTCTTGTTCGCGCGCATTCGGGATGGCAATCTCACGTCATGTCGGGAAGGCGAAGACGACTGCGGCCCCGCTTGACGCTTTGGCTGGCAAACGCGTCCGGAGAGCCGGCCTTCGGCAAGGGCCGGATGATCATCCTCGAGACCATCGACGAGCAGGGTTCCTTGACTGCGGCCGCGGCATCGCTCGGGATGTCGTACCGCGCCTTGTGGGCTCGGATTCGACGCTCCGAGAAGCGGCTCGGCTTTCCGCTGGTCGTCTCCCATGCCGGGCGGGGGCATGATTCGGGAACCGTGCTCACCCCCGAGGCGCGCGAGATCATCGCTCGTTACCGGGAGCTGCTGAAACGCGTCACCGACGCCGCCGACCGGGCGGCCCGCGACATCTTCGAGTGACGCCATTCCCCCAGGCGCGACTCTCAGCCGGTAAGGCCCCAGGACGGACCGTGCTTGCAAATATGCTTCGGAAAGCATAATATCGTCGGTTTGTTCAGCGAATCACTCAGTCGGGAATGCCCCCAAAAGAAGAGGAGCGCGAGTGCGCCTGTCTCCCCGGCCCTTCGCCGGGCCGATCCATCGGCTTGTAGTCAGCTTTCTGCTGCTCGCCGGCGTGATCGCCTGCGGCAAGGATTCCTACATCAGCGAGACGCTCGGTCCAAACGCGAGCGTCGAATTCGGCGACGGCGTGGAGATCATCTCTCCCTCCGACACCTTGATCCGCCTCTTCGCCGATTTCGAGCCTATCGCCTATCAGGGACGGCCCGCGATCCGGCTCGACCGTCTCGTCGGCGGCGTGGTCGATCATCCGGACATGTATGGCTACCGCTTCATCGGAACCGACGGCTTCTACGCCAACATGCCCGGGAAGGGCTATGGCGACAATACCTGGGCGCAACTCTCGATCGGCTACCTGGACCTCGCCGATGTGCGCCTGCTCTTCGAGACGGCGCAGGACCCCAATCTCCGCAAGGGGCACAATGTTAAGTACGTGATCCGAGTCGAGGTCCTGCGGGCCATCGACGTGCGCTGGCAGGACCGGCGCAAGCTGGCGCCGATCGCTGAAATCGAGACGACCCTCTTGCCCGAGGGATACGAGGGAGCGGGAACTGCTGCGATTACGCTTGCCGACCTCGCAGCGTATTCCTTGCCCAGCGACATCGATCCTTCGCTGCGCCAGTACCGGGTTCTATCGCGCGACGGAACGAGCTTGCCGCGCCTGCTCACCTGGGAAGAAATGCACACCGCCTTCTATGTGCCCGCCAGCGACCTCCTCGTCATGCCGGATGCATTGGGACCCGCCTACCGCTTGAGCGAGCCGGCGCAGGTGCGCGTGGAAGGAGGCGCGCGATGAGCTTTGCGCGCACTCATTGCCTCGCCCAGCGCCTGGCTGCGGGCGTGCTCTGCATCTTGTTCGCATGCGCCCTGGCATGCCCGGCGAGCGCCGCGGACGAGCCCTCCTCGCCGAATACGGCGGAGAAGCCCAAATCCTCTCCGGTGCGCATCGTGGGCAAGACCATCCTGCCGGATTCCACCGAGGTCTACCTGCTCGGCGAGATCATCGTCACCGCCAAGCGCCTGCCGCGCGAGCTGCCGGTGCGCGGCGCGGATCTCGATCGCGAGCAATTGGCGATCCAGCCCGGCAACAACGCCACCGACGCGCTGAAGAGCGTCCCGGGCGTCACGGTGAGCGCGGGGCGCAAGGATGAAGCCAGCGTCGCGATCCGCGGTTTCGGGTCGCGGCGGGTGGCCATCATGATCGATGGGCGGCCGATGAATGTCCCCTACTACGGCACCTTCAATCTGGCCAGTCTCGATGTCGACGAGCTCGACAAGGTCCAGATCGTGCGCGGGCCCGCCAGCGTGACCTACGGACCGAATGTCATGGGCGGTGTGGTGAACTTCGTCACCACGCGCGGGCGCTACCGGCCGGGCACGCGCCTGCGCCTCCAGGGGGGCAATCACAACACCGGCGAAGTGCTCGTGACGCACGGCCGCGTGCGCGGGCCGTGGGACTTGTACTTGAGCATGCGCGGAGGCGGCAGTGACGGCAGCGGCTTGTCGCGCAACTTCACCCCCACGGGGTATGCGGGCACCGAGGACGGCGGCTTTCGCGACAACAGCGACCGCGTCGAGTACGACCTGTTCGCGAAGATCGGCTACACGAACGAACGCACTACCGACGCGGCTTTCTCGTGCGGGTATCTGGACATGGAAAAGGGCGTGCCGAGCGCCATCGATGAGGAGCGCTACTGGCGCTTCACCGACTGGAGGCGCTACTTCGGCGACTTCACGCTCTCGCGCAGCCTGGGCCCGAAGACCACGCTCCAAGGCAAAGCCTACGGGGATGTCTTCATCAATACGCTCGTGGATTACGAAGACAGCCGCTACGACCTGGACGCCGCCTTCTACAACAGCACCCATCGCAACTGGGACCTGGGCGGGATCGTCGCCGTCGAGCACGCGTGGTCCGAACGGCTCCAAGGCAAGCAAGGCATCACGCTGCGCGAAGACCAGATCAAGAAGCGCATGAACCCCGGCGACCCGTGGCTCTATCACCATCAGGTGACCGGCTCCATCTACAGCGAGCAGCATGTCCAACTGATGCCGCAGTGGCGCGCTTCCCTGGGGCTGGCCGACCACTTCATGGTCTACAACCATCTGAAAGACACCGATCACATTCTCGGCTTCGATGCAGGCCTGACGGGGCGCCTCGCCTCCGACTGGAAGATCTTCGCCGCGTTCGGCCGGAGCACGCGCTTCCCCACCCTGAGCCAGTTGTGGAGCGAGAACACCGGCAACCGCAATCTCCGGCCCGAGGTGGCGCATCGCACCGAGGCAGGCGTCGATTGGAGCCCGCGCGCCTGGACGCGCACCGAGGCGACGCTCTTCCTGAACGAGCTCGACGACCTCATCGATCGCGATGCCCACCGCGCGGGGCGCTACTACAACATCCAATCCGCGCGCAGCTACGGATTCGAGGTGAGCGAAGCGCTGCGGATGAGGGACTGGATTCAGCTGGAGGCGGGCTACACCTACACCGACGCGGAGAATCGGGACACCGGCCTGCCGCTCGATCTCACGCCCGAGCACAAGCTCGACGGCAGGCTGCTCGTCTCCTCGAGAGACGGAGAGACGCAGTGGTCGCTGGTCGTGAGCCGGGTCGGGTCGCGCTACGACAGCGAGTCGTTGACCGAGGAGAAGATGCTCTCGGGTTACACCGTCGCGGATTGCCGGGTGACCTCCCGGCTCGAGCGGCGTCTGGCGTTGACCTTGGAAGTGATGAACATCGGAGATGTCAACTACGAAGAGGAGGTGATGTACCCGGCACCAGGAAGAACGGTTCTCGTTTCGGTCGCGATCGATCTCCAGTCGAATGATCTGGAGTAGCAAGGCGCGGCGATCCGGCGCTGCTCAGCGTGATCAGCGCGCATCGAACGCAGCGCGCTCAGGCTCATCCCACAGGAGGAGGACATCATGAAGAGAGTTTCGATGTGTGCGGTTCTCGTGGCCCTGCTGGCCGGCTCCAGCGCGTCCGCGTTGACCATCTACGACATCCAGTACTCGACGGGGCCGGACTACAATTCCCCGTACCTCGGCCAGACTGTCGACGTCGCCGGCGGCGTCATCACCAAGATCTTCGTGGGCGGCTCGACCAAGGTCACGATCCAGGATCCCACCCTGGGCGACGCCTGGGCCGGCGTTCAGGTGGTCTTCAGCGATCCCACCCAGGCAGACGGCCTTCTGGCGGGAGACCGGATCGACCTCCACGGCGTCGGCGTGGATGAATACCGCGGCAATACGCAGCTCGCCTTCGGAACCACGAGCACGCTCATCGTCCGCAGCTCGGGCAATCATGTGGAGCCGCTCGTCGTCTCCGTCGCCGACATCCCCTCGCCCACCAATGCGGACCTCAGCGAGCCCTTCGAGTTCATGCTGCTGCGGGTCGAGGGTGTCACCGTCGGCGCGATGGATCTCGGCAAGAACGCGGACAACTACGAGCTGGGCAATTCCGAGGGCGTCTGCTGGGCCTCCGACTACGCGAATTCGGACCTTCCGCCCGGATCGGATTACTTCGTGCAGGCGGATCAGGTATTCCAGAGCGTCACCGGATATCTCGAGCAGTACAAGCGTCCCGAGCAGGGCTGGGACTACTATCAATTGCTGCCTCGCGACGCACGCGACTACGAATTGTTCGTTCCGGTGGCCACCGAGACGAGCACCTGGGGCGGCGTGAAGGGCATGTTCCGCTAGTCCTGCCGCGGCAACGAGGCACGCAAGGATGACCGGCAAGGTCTGTGCAGGGAAGACAAGCTTCAGCCGGCGCGGGCGGCGCGCACTCGCTTCCGCCCGCTGCCGGTTGCCGTTGCCGGTGCGCGTGCCGTCGCTGGTGCGCGTGCTCGTGTGCTTGGGCCTGGTCACGACGGCGAGCGCGCTCATGGGCGCGAGCCGAGGGCAAGCGCTCACGATCCGCGAGGTGCAGTTCTCCACGGCCGAAGCGGGCTGGAACTCGCCACACGCCGGAGAAGTCATCGCGCTCACGGGTGGCGTGGTCACCCACATCGCCGGCTTTCGCATCACGCTCCAGGATCCTTCGCTGGGCGACGAATGGGCCGGAATCGAGCTGCGCGCCTACGAGAACGAAGCTCCTCTCCAGGCCTTGCGCGTGGGCGATCGCGTGGATTTCGAGAACCTGCACCTGGAGGAATTTCGCGGCGGCACGATTCCGCAGTTCAAGAGCGACAGCCGCTTCGTCGTGGTGAGCTCGAACAACCCCTTGCCCGAACCGGTGCTCGTTCCCCTGTCCGATCTCGCTCATCCGCCGGACCGCGAGCGCTGCGAGAAGTACGAAGGCATGCTCATCGCCGTCGAGAATGTGCGCGTCGGCGAGATGGATTGGGGCAAGGCCGAGGACAATTACGAGCTCACCGACGGGACGCATTCGATGTGGGCGTCCGACTACTACAATCTAGACATCGCCCTGCCGCCGTTTCCCACCTACTTCGTGCAACGCGGCGAGCGCTATGCGCGCATCGCGGGAGTGTTCCAGGAATACTCTCACCCGGAGGAAGGCTGGGATTACTACCAACTCCTGCCGCGCGGCGCCGGGGACTATGAGCCTTCCTCGCTGTACACGATTCGCGACGTGCAGGAATCGGCCGCGGAAGACGAATGGGCCTCGCCGATGATCGGCGTCCGCGTCGACCTGCAGGCGGTAGTCTCGATGGTCCGCGACCGAAGCGCCCGGCTTGCGTTGATCGATCCCTGGCTGGGCGCGGAATGGGCCGGAATTCTCTTGATCGACGAGGGCGGCCGGCTTGGCTCCTTGACGATCGGCGATGAGGTCCGGCTCACCGGCGTGCTGGTCACGGAGCAAGAGGGCATGACCGCGCTCTCCTTCGACGAGGCAAGCGCGATCGAAGTGACGGCGCGCGGCGTGGCGGTGCCGGGAATCGCCGCGCCGGCGGCTCATCTCAGCCGGCATGCGGGCCCCGATCTCGCCGAACGCTACGAAGGAATGCTGGTCACGATCACGAACGGCACCGTCGTGCGCCGCGGCGTGCCCGAAGGCAACGCGCTCTACTATGTGGCGGTCGGAGCGGACACGCTGCTCGCGTCCGATGTCGAGAGCAGCGTCGTTCCGCCCGACAGCACCTTCTTCGTCCGCGCGGGCGACCGCCTGGGACGGCTGCGAGGCGTGGTGCTGCAGACGGAGGCCACGGATGGCGCGCGCTACATCCTGCGGCCGCGGGTGGCCGCGGATTACCTCTTCGTGACCGGGGACGAAATCCTGACTTCCTGGGGAAGGCTGAAGCATGAATTCCGCTAGCAAGAGGACGGCGAGCGGGCTCGCGCGCGTGGGCATGCGCGCATTCGCGATCGCGATCGGCATAGGGAGCGTGACGGCAGTTGGAGCCGTCGCGGATCATGACCGATGCCTCGCTTCGGCCGACCGTCCCTCCTACACGATCCCCCAGTTGCAGACCTCGAGCCCCGCGCTCGACTGGAAGTCGCCTCACCAGGGCGAGATCGTTCAATGCACCGGCGGCATCGTCACGCACAAATTCGCCCAGCGCATCGTGCTTCAGGATCCGTCCGCGGGGACCGAGTGGGCGGCCATCGAAGTGCGCGGATACCCCGTGTACCCGACCGGGATCTCGGTGGGCGATTCGGTCGTCTTCACCAATGTCTATGTCGACGAGTATCGCGGCGTCACGACTCTGCAGTACTACAGCGCCAGCAGCCACACGGTGATCTCGAGCGGCCATCCTCTTCCCGACCCACTGCCCGTCCCGGTCCGGAATCTGCGCTATCCCGCGCATCCGGAAGATGCCGAACGCTACGCCGCCATGCGGGTCTCCCTGACCGAGCGCGTGACCATCGGCGAGAGGGATCTGGGCAAGAGCGGCGACAATTACGAGATCGTGAGCGACTTCGGCGACACGGCCTGGGGATCGGATTACGGCAACACGGATATCGATTCGACCTACTACGTCGCGAGCGGCCAGTGCTATCAACGCCTCACGGGAACCCTTCAGCGCTACGACAACGATGCGGAGTGGGACTATTACCAGCTGCTGCCGAGGTCGATCGGCGATTATGTGCCCTGCTCCATCGACGTGCCGGAAGACGCGCCGGAGAATGGAATCCGCTGGCATCTCGTGGGGCCGAGCCCATCGGATCGGGGGCTGGGCATTGTTCTTGATATAGCTTCAGCCGTGCCATTGTCGGTCAGGATTCTCGATTCGCAGGGGCGCGCGGTGCGCACGCTCGAGCAGGGACTTGCCCAAGCCGGACATCGCGAGATCTTCTGGGACGGCCGCGATGCGACCGGCCGGGCGATGGCCAGCGGAGTGTATTTCGTGCGTCTGGACGCCGCCTCGCGGACGGCCGCGAATGAACGCGAAGGGCAAGTCGCGCGTTCGGCCAGGATCTGTCTCGTTCGGTAGAGACTGCTACGAAGAGGGCGGCCCATCGGCCGGAATCCCCGGCTCGATGGACCGCCTTCTCATGAAGCGCGTGCGCCTGCTGGGCCCAGCTCACGATCATGCTTCGATCGCCGGCTCCGTTGCCGGCATGGTCGCCCGCTCAGTTGCCGACTTGCATGACCTTCAGGATCTGCGTCTCCGATCCCATCCTCAGCCGCGCGAAGTACACCCCGCTTGCGGATGCCGCGCCTTGCGCATCGCCGTTCCAGCGGATCTCCTGCACGCCCGCCTCGGCCTCACCCGCAAAGAGCGTCTTCACTTCGCGGCCGGTGACATCGAGCAGCACGAGGTCCACATGGCTCGGCGACGCGAGCTGGAACTGGAACGCGCGCGGCCCGATCCCCGGGTTCGGCACCACTCGGAACGGGATCGGCTTGGGCGGCTCCTTGTAGGCGATGTAGATGCGATTGGTGACGATTACGCCGGCCGCGACCGTGTGCCCTTCGTTGATCGTCTCGCACACATCCTTCGCGAGCTCGTCGTTGGAGTCGTCACCGTCTAGGATGAGATCCGCGACGAACTGCAGCGCCTGGCTCGCCGTCAGTTGATCGGCCGAGACTTCCATGTAGGTGGGCACCTTGCCCGAAGCGACATTCAGAAGCAGCGGCAGATAGTGCTGCTTCGCGCGCTCCAGCATGTTCCGGCCGCCCCTCACGGAGAGCGTGGCCTCCATCTCGACCAATGTGAGCGGCTCGGGCGATCCATTCACCATCCGATAGGTCACCCCTTCCACCTGGATCGCGTTCAGCTCGTTCTCGTTGAAGTGACTGAAGATCGCCTGCGGAAAGACGCTCTCCATGTTCTCGCGCGTTTCCTGGGCGCGCCCCTTGTTCGATCGATAGACGCTCACCTGGTGCTTCCAATAGCCCATGCCTTGCGCCGACCCGGTGGCGGGAGTCGCGTTGTAGAGCAGATTCTTCGTCATGTCGCTCGTGACGGTCAGCAGGCAATGGCCGTCCACCGGATCGGCGGGCACGAAGCCGAGCGGCGCCGCCGCGAAGAGCTCGACCTCGGTCCCGTACGGAATGTCGGCGAAGGAGAAGGCCCCGTCCGCTCCCGTCACCATGCTCTGATAGCCGCTCTCCGGTTCGATGAGGCCGACGGTCACCCCCGGAAGGACGCCGGGGACATCGGCGGAGACGACGCCGCTCACCGTCTTGGGACACGCGACGAGAAAGTCGGCGACGCGATCGGCGGTCAGCGGAATCGCGAGCTCGGTCGTTGCAGGCGTGATCGGGCGCAAGAGACCCGGCAATTCGATCGCCAGCTGTCCCGTGCTCGAGCGGGGAATGTCGACGAACGCGTAGCGGCCATCCTCTGTCGTGACGATCGTCTGGCTTTCGGGCAGCCCGTCGAAGTTCGTGCAGTCGAGCGTCACGGGAATGCCGGCGAGCGGTCCGCCGCAGTCGGAAGCCACCGTGCCCGCGATGTCGACCGTGATCCAGCGCATGATCTCGTTCAAGCCGCCGGCGCGGATGGCCGCGATCTGCGTCGCATTCAACGCGCCATGGAAGACAAACAGATTGTCGATGAGCCCGTTGAAGTAGGCGTTGCCCACCGGGCTCTTGCCGATGCGGGCGAGCGCCTCTCCGCCGCCGGTCGATTCCGTCGTCGTGAAGACCTGATCGTTCACATAGAGCGTGGTCGAGCATTCGTCGTAGGTGACGGCGACGAAGGTCCAGCCGGCCGTCGAGACGATGCCGCTGTTCACGCCCTGATCGCCCACGCCCGCCTGCGCGGACCATCCCGCCTGCGTGCCCCAGCGGTCGTCGAGGCCGATCTGGCGGTCGTATCCGCCATTCTCATGAGAGAGGATCGCGCGCCGTCCGGTGGTCGCGCGCGTCTTCACCCACGCGCCGAAGGTGATGCGCGGATGATTCATCGCGCCGAGGTCGATGGGCAGATCGGCCCAGCTCGAGGCGCCGTTGAAGTCGCCGGCCTGACCTTCGTATCCGGCCGCGAAGGCCACATTGTTGACCGCGACCGCGTGGAGAGCGCTGGGGCTCAAGTCCTGCACATTGCCCTCGAAGGAGTAGACCGCGAGCAAGCTGTCGGGGTCGTCCGCGGGAGTGAAGGGCTGAAGCCATCCGTCGGGGCTCACATACGGGAGATTGTCCTGCACACGCGCTCCGTAGAGGAAGCGCGTGTCGCCGAAGCGATCGCCGTTGGCGTCGATGCCGGTGTACGGGCTCCAGTAATTGCCGCCCGTCGGAAGGCAGAGGTTGAAGCGCATGCCCGCGGGGGACAAGACATACGGGGCGACCGTGCAATAGAAGTTGTTGTTGTAGGCGTCGAACGCAGCCGGGTACTCGAGCCACAGCGCACGCGGGGCGTGGATCGTGTTGCCGGTCACTTCCAGCGCCGGGCGGCCGGTTGCGAAGATCGACTTGATCCCGGCATAGGAGGCCGACCCCTGCGTGATCGCGTTGCCGATGATGTGTCCGCCGGACGACGCGTTCCAGTGGATCCCCGCCATCGCCGTCGCGGTGATCGAGCAATCGCGCACGATGTCGCCGCTGCCGCGAAAGATGCTGATGCCGTGGCCGTCGTTGGCGGCCACCACCTGCAGGTTCTTCACCGTGATGCGCGAGGCGTAGTTGAGATAGAGCGCGTTGCCGTTCGTGGGCGCAATGCGATGACCGTTGCCGTCGAAGATGATGTCGCCGCCGTCGATCTGCACCGTTTCGTTGACATCTTTCGTGAGGACGGCGGTCTTGGTGGCCGGGTCCCAGGTCCCGGGCAGTTCCATGCCGGGGCGAGGCGTCCATCCGGCCGAGCCCAGATACCAGGTCGAGGTGTACGCCCGGATCATCACATAATGCGGGCCGGTGCTCAGGTCGATCGTGAAGGAGGCGATCCCGTTCTCATCGACCGCGAGGATTTCATCGTTGCGCAAATCGTCGGTGGCTCGATGAAGCGCGAGACCCGCGGGGAGCCCCGCGATCGTGACCTGCGTTTCGCCCGCGGCTTCGACGCCTTCGAGCGTCAGGTACACCGTCGTGCGCGTGGGCGCTTCGATGGAAGCGCGCACGAGTCCGCTGGTCGTCACCGTGAGGTTGATCGAGTCTCCGCTGATGACGGTGAACTCCACGCCTTCTCCCGACGCGATCCCCGGCGTCTCTTCGGGCGGGACGGGATCATCGGCCAGCGCGAGAGCGGGAAGGCTGAGCATGCCGATCAGACAGAGGATGCGAGCCAGGATGCCAAAGCGAACCATCGAACACCTCCCTGGGCCGGAACCACGGTCCGGCGGTCTGCAAGAATGTCCTCCGAGTTTCCCCCAACAAGAAACGGCCGCGGTGCCGCGGACAGGCGGAATCGGGCCAACCGGATCTAGGGATGTATCGGCAGGAAGGGGCAGAGACCGAACCATTTGGGAGGCAGTAAGTGAGGAATGGGCGCTGACAGCCGCCCTGAATGCAATCGTGGCGGGATCTGATTGCGATTGTACGAATTCGGGATGCCTGAGCAACAGGCATCCCGGATTCCTGATGCGCCCATCCTGTTACCAGTGGCGCAGCTACTTCACTCCCAGCAGCTCGACATCGAATGTCAGGGTCGCGTTGGGCGGAATCGCGCCCGGGAATCCGCGCTCCCCGTACGCGAGCTGAGACGGAATGACGAGCCGGCGCTTGCCGCCCACTCGCATACTCGCGACTCCTTCGTCCCATCCCTTGATGACTCTGCCCTGGCCCAGCGGGAAACTGAACGCCTGCCCGCGGTCGAGGCTCGAATCGAACTTCTGACCGTTCTGGAGCCAGCCGGTGTAATGCACGGAAACGACGGAGCCGGGCGTCGGGGTCGCTCCCGTTCCCACCTTGAAGTCCGCGTACTGCAGGCCCGAGGCGGTCTTCGCCATCTTCGCTTCAGGCGCGGGAGGCGGAGTCGCCGGCCCCTGCATGCGAGGGGTGGCAGGCGTCTCTGACGGAGTCGTCGCCGGCGTCTGCGAGGGAGTGGTGGCAGCCGGCTGCGCGGGCTTCGTCTGATCGCCCGCCTGGGTTTCATTGCGGCTCGATGTCGATCCCTGTTGCGCGGTGTCGTTGCGCGTCTTCTGTTGCTCGGATTTCGAGCCGCACGAAAACGCGGCGAGCGCCACGGCAAGCAGCAAGACGAGCATCCACGATTTCCTCATTCCCTGACCTCCTTCGTTGACGAGCCGATCACATTCTTCCCGAGTCCCGTTGCCAGTTTCCGGGGACCGGGAGGCAAATGCAATCCCGGCATTTGGGGGTGGTTACCCGCGCCGCGGAAGAGCCGCGATGCGGCGCAGTGTGCGAGGCCCGCGGCCGCCTGCGAGCGGCGCAGGACGAGCTCTCGCGGCCCGAATGCGGTCATCCCCGCGACAACTCGAGCGGCATCTGCTATTCTTATTGTCGGCGCGTGTCGCTGGGTTGGAGCATCGCATGAGGTTGCCTGGCATCATCTTCCATATTTCCCTGGCGATCGGGCTGCTCTCGCTCGCGCCTCCCATCGTCCGCTCCCAGACGCTCGAGCTTCCTCCCCACCCGCGGCTCATCGTGTATGGGACGGAGCAGAATCCGACCCGCCTCGAGACGTTGCGCGCGCTCGTCGACGAGACGGGCGATCCCCAGCAATGGAGCGAGCGGAAGAAGGTCGCGGTGCTCGCCTTCCGTTCGCTGCGCGCGGGGGCGCACGAGTGGAACGGGCGCAATCTCGAGGCGGAGTGGGGCGAGCCGCCGCTTCACCAGGACGCGCAGTACCGCTGCCTTTCGACGCTCGCCCTGACCGACCTCTTGATGAAGGGTAAGGGATCGCTCTATCCCGAATACGCGGACGGTCGGATCTATGCCCAGAAGGCGAACGCGTTCCTGCATCGGTGGCGCGATCATGGTTTCCACAACTGGGGCCAGGATCCCGACCGGTTTACTTCCGAGAACGAGCTTGGCTACGCGGAACTGCTCGCCGGATACGCGCTCTTCTACGATTGGTGCTACGACTACCTGAGCCTTCAGGAACGCGCGTACCACTCGCGCGCCCTCTACCGGCTGGTGACCGGCGCGGAGGATCTCTACATCGGGCCTTACGGAGATTGGCGCAACGGCCGCTTCGACAACAATCATCTCGGCGTGATCTTCGGCGCGGCGGGACTGGCCGCGCTCGCCCTCGATCAGGAGAATCCGATCTTCGATCAAACCGCGCGCGATTCGATCGCCACTCTGCGCACGCTGGCCGCCACGCGCGTGAGCGTCTACCTGGATGCCGGCTTTCCCGGAGAAGGGGCCTGCATCGAGGGCGTCCTCTACGGCATGTACGGGCTGAACCTCGCGCTCCCCTACGCGCTCGCGACCGAGCGGCTGCAGACGGTCACGCCCGGCTACGACGCCTTGCCCGCGGACATGCGCGTGATCGGACCGCGCAATGCCTATCAAGCGCCCACCTGGCTGTACTGCGAGCAGCTTCCGTACCAGCCGTGCGGGGGCACTCCGCTCAACGACACGGCGCGCCCGCCCTTCGACATGAATCCGGGATTTCGCGCCTGGCCGTGGTTGAACGCCTTCTCGACCGTTTCGAATCCCAATCTCGCCCTCCCGTTTTTCCGCACCATCTACACGCCCGCCGCGATCGACGAAGCGGTCGCGGCCGTCTTCGACTACCGCCATCCCGATCCCGTGAACGATCCTTTCGATGTCCAGGATGTGATCGATCCGCAGGCCGAATGCCTGCCCGGCGAATTGAACAGCGCCGGGATCCTGCTCGCATGGCCGGAGGGCGCCGATCCTCCCAGCCTCGACCCCGCGGCGCTTGAAGACGGGATGTATTTTGCCGGTCGGGGCATCACCTACTTTCGAAGCGATGTGCAGACGCTTCTTCCCGATGGGACGCGCGACTGGAAGCCCGACTCCTGCCTGATCACTTTCGAGTGCCGCCAACATCCGGCGTACCCGCCCGGGTATCTGCATTGGAATGGCCACACACAGCAGGATGTGAATCACTTCACCGTCTTCTTCGCAGGCGAGCCTCTCTTCTACGATTCGGGATACTCGGGATTCGGCGGCGAGCCGGCCTTTCACTCCTTGGCCCACAGTCTGCATCAGGTGCGGATCGGAACGGGCGCGTGGGGGGGATTCTCGGGCGATGGGAACATGGGCGCGGCGATCGGCGCGGTGATCGGCGCGGGATCCGCTCCTTCGTTCGCGGGGGGGATCAACACCGAGTGCTGGGCGGCCACCTCCGTGGAGCGCAGCGTGCGCAGAATCGTCGTTCTGCCGCGCACCGGCGCGGTCGCTCCCTATTTCCTCCTGCACGACGATTTCCAGCTGACTGCGAATGGAAGAATCCGCGCGCGCATGCAGACCGCGAACGAATACGAAGGCAGCGCGGCGAACATGCCCTCGATCGCCGACCATGTCGCGCGCTGGGACAAAGGTGATGCGCGCGCCGTGCTCGCGTTCCTTTCCCCGGCGGGGATGTCGCTCACCACTCCCTATCTCGTTCCCAACGATTCGATCAACTGGCCCCCGCACTGGATCGTGCAGGGCGAGGTTCCGGTCGCGCGCACCCGGCATCAACTCGTGAGCATGGTGGAGCCGCGCTTCGTGAGCGACGAAAGTCCCGAACTGCTCGCATCGTGCGTATCCATTGCGACCAGCGATCCCGAAGGGCTCGCCTACCAGATCGACAGCGGGACGCTCACCGACATCGTGGCCTTTCGTCCCTACGATCGCACCGGCGACTGGTGGATCTACCCGCAAGGATTCCCCGCCATCGAAGCGCACGAAGCGACGATGTTCGTCGTGCGCTTCGAGGATTCGTCCTCATCGATCGACGAGATCTGCGCGGGAATGCTCGGCGGGGCGGGCGCGTTGCACTGCGAGGGCCGCCTCGTAGCCGCGCTGGAAGGGGATCGCGGATCGAGCCTCACCTTCTCCGAGGAAGCGATCTCCATTTGGACCGATCAGGGCGAGCGGCCGCGCTTCTATGTGCGTGGGATCGCGCCGGCGCGCGTGGTGGTGAATGGCAAGCCGCTGCCGGCTTCGCTGGCGATCATGCAGCGCCCGGCGGAATTCGCGACCGGCGACGGTGAGGGGCCGGCGCGATCGACGCCGCATCCGCTGCCCAATCCCTTGCGCGCGGGGATGGAGATTCGGTGGAGCGCACGCGGCGGGCCCGTCACAATCGATGTCTACGATGTGGCCGGCCGCCTGATGAGGACGATCGAACCTCGCGAAGCGGACGGCGAATGGCGGCTGCGATGGGACGGACGCGCCGGGAATGGAGAAGCGCTGCGAACGGGGCTCTATCTCTTCCGAGTGCGCGAAGGCGATGCGGTCTGGAGCCGAAGAGTGCTCGTGATCCCGTGAGAGGCGGCCACCATTCATCGTCCGAGTGAGCAGCAGCCTTGCAGCGTTCGTTCTCTGCTGCGAAGCTCACGACTGCCCGCGCGGGCCTATCGCACGACGATGACGCGCGCGCTTCCCGTCGATGCGCCCGCGCGCACTTGCAGGAGATACCAGCCCGCCGGAACGAGCCGCCCGCGGTGATCGCGGCCGTCCCACTGCAGGTTGCGCACGCCGGCGCTTCGCGACTCGTCCGACCACTCGCGAATGCTGCGTCCCGCGGGATCGTACACGCGCGCCTCGACGCGGCCGCTGCTCTCTGCGCGGAAGGCGATCGATGTCCCGTTCGACACCGGATTGGGCGCGATGTCGAGCATGAGGCGCGGCGCGCCGGGATCCTGTTCCGCCACCGCGGTCCACTGCTCGCAGGCCACCGGCAGGATGAGCAGGCCGGCGCTGTAATCGACCACATGGATGTGCTCGTCGCTTGCGGCGACACCGAGCGCGGCGTCGGGCGTGTCAGCGGTCCCAAGCAGCATCGGCGCGACCGGATTCGAAATGTCCATCACCTGCAGGCCGCAATGATCGTCCGCGATGTAGGCGACCGGCCCCGCGACCGCAATGCTCTCCCCGTCGAGCACGCGATCATTCTGTCCGACGACCATCGGACTCATCGGATTCATGAAGTCGATCGTGAAGAACCCCTCCTGGCAGACGAGGTAGGCCATGCTTCCGGCGGTCGCGACATCGTACCCGGGAGTCGCGGTCGGCACACCGCCGCGCACCTGCGGATTGGACGGAGGGACGATGTCCACGACCGTCACTCCGCGCTCACCCGCCACGACTGCGTGATCGCCCGCGAGCGACAGCGCCGACGCGCCGAGCGCGATGCCCGCGCGTCCCGTGATCCACGGCTGGGCCGGGTTCGAGAAGTCGATCACCAAGAGGGAGTCGCCGCAGGCCGCATAGGCGTAGGAGCTCGCGCAGGCGATGTCCGACGCGAAGCCGCGCGTGTCGAGACTGCCGAGGATGGTGGGATGCGCCGGATCGGCGACATCGATGACATGCAGGCCTAGATCGCCGACCGAAACGCAGGCGCGGTTTCCGGAGACGGCCACTCCCGTCTCGATGCCTTCGGTGTCCAGGGAACCAACGACGGCGGGCGCGGCGGGATCGCCGGCATCGACGACGAGGAAGCTGAGCGTGGCATCGGTGACATAGGCGTACTCGCCGGCGAGCGCGATATCGCGGGAATGATCTCCGGTGTCCACGCTGCCGGCGATCGGGGGAGAGAGAGGATTCGCGATCGACACGATCTGCAGGCCGGCGACGGGATCGGTGACGAAAGCGAGATCGCTTCCCGCGACGACATTGCTCGCGCTCGTTGGAACGCCCGCTCCTCCGACGACGATCGGACTCGAAGGAACGGAGAGATCGACTACTTCCAATCCGTAGTAGTGAGCGACATACGCGCGCCCTTGGGCGACGGCAACCTCGAGGGCCACATTCTGGGTCGGCACGCTTCCCACGATTTGAGGCGCCGCGGGGTTGGTGACATCGATCACTTGCAGGCCCGCCGTGAAGGAAGCGACGCAGGCATAGGGGCCGGAGATGGCGACGCCGAAGGCGATGTCTCCGGTTGCGACGCTGCCCAGGATCACCGGTTGCGCGGGATCGCTGAAGCTCACGATGGTGAGCCCCGCGTATCCGGCCACATACGCACGGCCACCGACAATGGTCACATCGAGCGCGTCGCCGGGAATCGCAACGCTTCCCACGATGGCGGGGTTCCCGGAATCCGTGATGTTGATCACCTGCAAGCCCGCCGATCCGTCCGCGACGCAGGCATAGCTCGAGGAGGCGGCCACGCTGTACGCGCTGCCCGGCGTGTCGACCGAGCCGAGCAGGACCGGGGATTCGGGATTCGACCCATCGATCACGAGGAGGCCGTTCTCACGATCCGCGAGATAGACGCGATCGGTGAAGCAATCGATGCCCCCCGCGAAGCCGGGCGTGTCGAGGGTGGCGACGATCGCGGGGGCCGCCGGGTCTTGGATGTCGATCACCTGCAGGCCCGAAGCGCCGTCCGCGAGGAAGGCGTGCGTGAGCGCAAAGGAGAGGTCGACGGCCGCCGCGTAGTCGGGGGTGTCCACCGAACCGGCGAGATGAATGTAGTCGGCGTAATCGATGCACTGTGCCGTGGCGATCGAGCACGAGAGAAGAAAGAGGATGACGGCAATGGCCGTCGTGACGAGCGGAGCCGATCGAGGCGCGCCAAGCTCGGCCGTGGTCACGAGCGGAACCGATCGAGGCGCATCATGCCGGCCGATCGTTCGCGCGCCCCGCTTGCTGCGTCTCTGCCCCACTCCGGGCTCGCCCATGACATGCCTCCCGCGGTTAATTGTATCGCGCTCGGGGCATTCATCGCTTCCCAAATTCCCGCGCGTTCGAGATTTTCGGGCGCGTCCCCCGTCGGGCGCGCTTTGGGGACACGCGATTCCGCGTTCGAATTCGAGCGTGTGGTCGGAGGCTCGGCGTGAGCTTAGGAGCGCAGGCGCGGAGCGCTGACGCGGATTTGGATCCCGCTATTGAATGACCACGAGGCGAGTCACTCCTCGCGTGCCGGCCGCTTCCATGCAGGCGAAATAGGTTCCGTTCTCGACCCGGCGGCTGGAATCGTCGAGGCGGTTCCATTCCCAGGTCACGAGCTCGCCTTCGATCGCGCCGTCGTGCAGCGTGCGGCGCACGCGACCGGAGACATCCAGAATGCGCAGCGACGCGTGCCCGAGGGCGGGGCCGCGGTACTGCAGCCAGGTGCGCGCGGTCAGCGGGTTCGGAAGCGCGCGCAAGTTCGAGAGCGCGCTCGCCAACTCGGGCACGGCGGTGGGCGGGCCGGTGTTCAGGAAGAGATAGTTGCCGATGTTGGCGTCCCAGGTCGTGACGCCCAGATCGAGATCGACGGAATAGGTGAAGTGGATCGTGACATTCTGCGATCCCGGCGGCGGCGGGGCGTCGAACGAGATCCACCCGTGCCCGAGATGCGCGGCGTACGCGCTCGCCGGTTGCGCCACACCGTTTACCCACACTCCATCGATGGAAAGCACGGTCGCCGTTCCCAGCGGAAAGAAGGTGCGCGCGCCATCGCCGCTCGCGATCGCGCGGCCGGGGCTGCGCACTCCGTCGCGATCGACATCGCCCAGGAACATGTTCTCGATTACGCTGCTCGTCGCGCTGGTCCACACCGGCTGCGGGGTGAGCGCGCCTCCGGTGTTCTCGTAGACGCGGCAGTTGCCCCACCAGCGGCCCGCCAATAGATCCGCATCGCCGTCGAGATCGAGGTCCGCCCAGGAGACATGCGACCCATAGCCGCCGTTCTGCGACACCCAGGCGGGCGTCACGCTCAGCACGCCGCCCGCGTTGGCGTAGACCTTGAAGAGTCCCTGGCCGCCGAGCTGGTTGTTGTCCGCGACGGCCAGCTCGGGGAAGCGATCGCCGTTCCAGTCGCCGAGCGCGACGGTGTTGCCCGCCTGCGGGGTGTCGCTGTTCTCCCACGATGCGGTCGTGGCGATGCCGCCTCCCGCCGTCTGCGCGTTCCGATAGACGCGCATCGGAGTGGAAGTGCCGCAGAAGGCGAGATCCATATCTCCGTCGTCTTCGATGTCGCCCCAGACGACATCGAGCGCGTAGCCGAGCTCGCTCGATTGCCACGCGGGCAGCGATGCGAGCATGCCGGCGTTGTTGAAATAGACTCGCTGATGCTCGGCATGTTCGTAGTAGTCGTCTCCGCATGCGCAGGCGAGATCGAGATCGCCGTCGCCGTCGGCGTCTCCCAAGGCGACCGAGAAGCAGTAGAACCGATCGTCGGAAACCCAGTCGGGCGTCGAATGGAATGCGCCGGCGCCATCGTTCAGATAGACCTTCACGCGTCCCGGCTCGTCGAATCCCGCTGCGCCGATGTAGACGCCCACCGCCACATCGATGAAGCCGTCGCCGTCGATGTCGCCGCAATCCAGTTTGCCGTGGTAATCGATGTCGGTCGCGCTCCAGCTGGGGTGGGCGGGAAAAGTCCCGTCGCCTTGGTTGCGATAGACGGCCAGCGTCTGGCGGGCCATGTCGTTGCCGTTCGAAACCACCATGTCGAGCCAGCCGTCGTTGTCGACATCGGCCCACGCGCCTCCCGTCGCATAGTGTCCGTCTGCGGCCGAAGTCCACGCGGGTGATGTCTCGAGGGGAATCGCGGCCCATGCGGCGGGGACGATCGAGAGCAGGAGAGATGTCGTGAGGGTTGCGATGGTTGCGAATGCTGCGATGCGAGGCCTCATGCCAAATCCTCCGCGTATTCCTCCAAGCTCAAGAGCTCCCGCCTTCGACCGCGAACCATGGACCCACGCTCGGTCCGCAAAACGGAACGCCTCATCGAAAGAGCCGCTTGACGCCTCCCCATGCAGGCCCTTCCACCGAGGTCGGCGACCCGGAGATGCCGGTGACTTCGAGCACGTATCGGGACCCGCAGGGGACACCGTTGAAGCTGGATGGCCCCACCCAGATCCAGGCGATCGCGCCGCTCTCGACGGTGTGCTCAAGGACCATCGGCTCCACGCACACGCCGGTCGTGTAGTCGTACTGCAGGTTCTCGCAATCGGCATTGTAGATGAAAATCAGCTGAGCGTGGAATTGCGCGCTTAGCGATGCTGTCAGCGGGCCGCCTGTGCCGACGACCTGGAACCAGTCGGTGTCGCGGTAGGAAGCGCCATCGTACAAGTAGGTGCCGCTCTCTCCACAGAGGATCGCCGTCCCCTGGTCGTCGCCCCAGATCGGCTGAAAGGCCGGAGGCGTACTGTCGCAACCGCCGTTGTAGCTGTCCACATAGCCGTCATGGCAGTCCGGTTCGCCCTCGCTCGGAGTGCCCACCGGGCACTCAAGAGAGCATCAGGTCATTAGCAGGGTAATGTCGAGAACGTAGGAGCCGCAGCCGGCGCTGTAGCCGTCCACGATGATGTAGTACGTGTGGCCGGCCTGGAGCACAACGTAACCGATCCCCGATTGAAGCCCGCAGTAGTCGTCATTGCAGGCGATCGGAGCCCCAGCTCCATCCTGGACTTCCACGATCGTGTCGTATCCCGAGCTGCAGAGGTCGATGTCGATGTAAGAGTCGCGGCTTGGGGTCACCGCGTAGACGACGTCGGGCGCCGTGCTGTAGTATGCGCAGGAAGGCATGATGTCATCCCGGTTGTCGCAGGTGGCTCCGGTGTCCGAGTACGGCAGGCTGGGGATCAGAATGGCATCGGCATACGATTCCCCACCTTCGCGCGTGTCGGACATGCCGTCGCCAGGAGTGTCCTTGGCGGGAGGGATGTACTTGTTCCCCCAATCGGTGGCGAGCGTTGGAGACGAGACGCAGAACATCAGAACGACCGCCATCAGAACGGGACGCATACGTGTTCGCATGGCCGTACCCTCCTCTGAGCGTGACTCGCGG
Source organism: uncultured bacterium (assembly GCA_964482205.1). GTDB lineage: Bacteria > Eisenbacteria > RBG-16-71-46 > CAIMUX01 > WJJG01 > JAZDGX01. The sequence goes on from CAYZWI010000013.1 coordinate 30,885, forward strand.
TGCCTTCCGCCGGGGACGCTCGGTCCGCAAAAGGGAACGCCTCATCGAAAGAGCCGCTTGACGCCTCCCCATGTAGGTCCTTCCGCCCAGGTCGGCGACTCGGAGATGCCGGTGACTTCGAGCAGGTAATCAGATCCGCAGGAAACGCCGTTGAACACGGATGGGCCCACCCAGATCCAGGCGATTGTTCCATCCTGCAGCGGCCATTCGAGCGCCATCGTTTCCCAGCAAGAACCGGTCGCGCTGATATAGCCCGGGTTCTCGCAATTCGTGTCATAGATGATCAAGAGCTGATAATCGAACTCCCCATGCAACGAGGCGCGCGCGGTCGTGCCGGTTCCGACTACCTGAAACCAGTCCGTGTCGCGATACGACAAGCCGTTGAGAAGGTACGTGCCGCTTTCGCCGCACATCGACGCCAGCCCTTGTCCATCGCCCCATATCATCTGGAATGCCGGCGGATCGCTGTTGCAGCCGCCATTGTACTCATCCACATATTCATCGTGACAGGCCGGCTCCCCTTCGATCGGATCGCAGTATTCCCCACACGGCCCGAGGAGCATAGAAAAGCGCAGCGTATAGGACCCGCAAGCATCGCCATAGCCGTCCACGATGATGTAGTAGGTACGGCCCCTGGAAAGCTCAACGACCAGGGTCGATTGAAGCCCGCAAGCATCGTCATTGCAGGCGATCGGAGACAGCGTTTCATCGAGCACTTCCAGAATCGTGTCGTAGCCCGAGCCGCATAGATCGATGTCGAAGGCTCCGTCGAGAGACGGCGTGAAGGAGTAGACGACATCAGGGGCGATGCTGTATCCGCACGAGGGGGTGATGTCGTTCTCGTTGTCGCAGGTCGCACCTTGATCCTCGAACGGTACTGCTGCAATGACGATCGCATCCGCGTAGCTTTCGCCGCCTTCGCGATCGTCGGACGCCCCGTCCCCGGGAGCGCCCTTCACGGGAGCAACGCAGTGGTTGGTCCAGTCGACGGCGAGAACCGGATGGGCGAGCGGCAAGACAATGGCGGCATACAACAAGAGAACCAGGGACAGGCGCACGATGGTGGGCGGCATTCCGACGGAACGCATGGAGACGCATCGCATGCAGACGGGCAGGAGAGATGCCGGAGACGGAGCGGATGGCAGCAGGACAGGACGCATGGCGGTTCCCTCCTCTCAGAAGCAATCCGGGGATCCGGGATCGCGAACAGGATTATAGCACGACTGCGCAGCGCGCCTGCGAATGCTTGACGACATTGAAGATCTGATGCCCGACCCGGGCGCTCAGGGCGCCTGGCGAAAGAGATCCTTCATCGCTCCCCAGGTGCGACCGGCTGCCGGGACCGGAGGGCTCGGTTCAAGCCCACTGACGCGCAGAATGTAATCGCGCTCCTCCAAGCCGCTGAACAGGGCGGGCCCTACCCACACCCAGACTTCTTGCCCTGGCTGGAAAGACCAGGACACCTCGGCGGAAGAGCAGAGAGTGGTGATCGCATATTCGTATTCCATGGCGGCGCAATCGGCATTCTTGATCAGCATCAGCATCAGCGGGAATTCGGCCATGCAAGTGGCGGTGACGGTTCCCCCGGCCGCATCCGCGGTGAACCAATCGGCGTCGCGATACGACAATCCATTGGACAAGTAGGTGCACGACTTCCCGCACATCGTGGCCATTCCCTGCGGATCGACTTCCAAGGGCTGGAAGATTCCCGTATGGCAGCCGGAATTGTAGCCATCGATGTAGTCGTCCTGACAGAGCGGTTCGCCCTCGAGCTCGCCGCCCTCGGGACAATCGAGCTCGCAGCCGCAGCCCATCACGATGCGAAGATCGTAATCACCGCATTCGCTGCCGTAGCCGTCGATCACGATGTAGTACTCATGCCCCCCGAAGAGATCCAAGTCCAGGATGCGCGACTGGTACCCCGTCTCTCCGCAGGCGTCGTCGCTGCAGGCGACCAACTGGCCGGGCGCGTCCTGCCAGACATACATCTTCGTGTCGTACGCGGCCGTGCATAGCTCCAGGCAGAGGGTCATGTCCGCCTGCACGGAGAAGGAGTACACGACATCGGGCGCGGTGGACCCGGAATAGGGGCAGACCGCATCGTAGTCATTGGCGAAGCCGCAAGTGTTGCCTGCATCGGAGAACGGCAGGGCGGGGATCGGATACGCCTCGCCCACCGTATCGCCGCCTGCCCGGCCGCCGCCTTCGTAGACTCCTTCGGGCGCGGGTTTGTCGGGTCGCACTGGACCGATGTCGAGGGCGGATGCGATGGCGACGAAGGGGATCAGCAGACAGGCAGCCATGCAGACCAAAAGCAGGCGGGCGAGAAGCCATGGCGCGTGAACCGGGTTACGCATTGCGGACCTCCTCTTCCGGACGAAGGCGGGGCCGGTTCTCGAGTGGGAGCCGACTGCACCAAGCATACTCCCCGAGGAGCAGGAGATGCAAAGGCTAGGAGGTCAACACGCGGATGCGCTCCGGATGCGAATAGACCGTGAAGTCTTCCCCCCGCGCAAAGCCGACCAGCGTGATGCCCAGGCTCTTGGCGCGCAAGACCGCTTGATGGGTGGGCCCGCCGCGCGAAATCACGATCGCGATCCCCGCGCGTCTGGCCTTGTGCAGAATCTCCGATGAGATCCGCCCGGAGCAGAGCAGCACCGCGCCGTCAAACGATCGGCCGTCGAGAAGACGCTTGCCGATGACCTTGTCCACCGCGCAATGCCGCGCAATGTCATCCACGCAATCCACGGGGATCTCGCCCTGATCGCTGATCGCGGCGCTGTGGACTCCGCCGGTGCTGCGGAAGAGCGGCGAGCATTGCTGTAGCCAGCGGGCCAGCGATCCGACTTGCGCGGGAGAGAGCCGGGCGGAGGTTTCCAAGGGCTGGCGCACGGCTGCCTCGCTCGAGCTCGAGTAGACCACCCCGCGTCCGCATCCGGGCGTGTACATCCGGCGGGCCAACAGGTCCCGGCTTGGAGTCCGGTCGAGATCGCAGGCCACAACCCAGCGGGTCTCATCGACCGTCACGGCCTTCAGGTCTTCCGCGGCATTGATGAAGCCGGACGAAAAGAGAAACCCGGCCGCTAGCGCCTTCAAGTCGGATGGGGAACAGAGCAGCGTGGCGACCTCGACCCCGTTGCCGGTAATCGTGCAGGGCACCTCGGTCGCGATCGGCTGGAGCGCCTCCGTTCCGATGCCGCGCCTCACGCGCACGACATCCACGCGAACGCTTGGGCCGAACTCTTCTCCCTCGCCCAGGCTCTCCGTGAGAGGCGCCTGCGCTCCCCGGCTGCGCTCGAGGAAGCGTTGATATTCGCGCGGCGTATTCAAGTTCGTGTACCAGCAGTCGTCTTCCGCCACCACCCGCCCCGTCTCGCATTCCGGAAAGAGGTCCGCGACCCGCCGGTGGCCTTCGGCGAGAAGCCGCCGGGCGGCGGGCAGGACGGCCTTCTTGTAGACCCCCAGAAGCGGTTGATCGCCATGGCTGGCCGGGAGAGAGGCGATCACGATGTCATGGTCATCGCTTTCGGCCAGGAGAGTCGCCAGCAAGCACGGTTCGAGCAGGGGGATGTCGCAAGCGACGACGAGATTCACTTCCGTCGGGGAGGCGGCCAGTCCCGAGACCAGCCCCATGAACGGCCCCTGGCCGCTCACCTCGTCGAGAATGACATCGTATCCGCGATGCTGCTCCTGCCGATCGCTGCCCGTCACGATGAAGACCCGGTCGCACCACAGCTTCAATTGCTGGTGGAGGACTTCGATGGCCGTCGCGTCGCCAAGATTGAGGAAGGCCTTGTCGATTCCCATCCGGCGGCTTCGGCCGCCGGCCATGATGAGGCCGCTGACCGGGGAAGGCCTCGCGCCGGCCAGCCAGGCGATCCGGCGGACGAACCCGGCAGGAAGAGCGAGACGGCCGGCCAGGGCCGCGACAGTCTCCGCGGCCACGGCGGTCCCGCGGACGATGTCGGATTTGCTGCGGGCAAGCGGGTCGGCCAGATCGGGATTGGTCCCTTCCAGGTAGATGGCGCAATCGGGGGACAGTTGCTCCAGGATGCGGTTGCTTTCGATGACCACCAAGGAGGCCGATTCGACCTCCTTCGCGATCGCGGACCATGAGGTGTCCGGTGGGTAGACCCTGGCCTGGGATTCGCTCGACTGGTCCAGCGCGCTCGCCGGCTCATCCTTCTCGGGAATCCTGACGCGGACGGCACCCGGGGCCATCTCGCCAATGGCGCGCGCAAGCCAGTGCCGCCCCACCCGCGCTCTCGCTCCCGCGATGACGATCGTCTTCATCTTCGTGCATCCGTTGACCCGGGCCGGGGCTCGCTTCCCTCACGGAACCTCGACGCGCCCGCCGGCCTGCCGCCCAGCTGATCTGTGCGCCGGCGGTCACCCTAGCATGCCCGGACGCGGGCGAAAACCGCCCGAGGCGGTGCAAGAGCGCACAGCGCCTGATTCCCTGACGGCCAGGCGTTACTGACCCCAGGCGTTACTGGCCGAAATGTATCCAGGAACTTCCCTTGGAAAAGCATGGTCAGAAGGCTTGATTCCAAAGGTATTCCGGCGAGCGGCCCCCGGATTCCAGCGGAGAAACGGCGCTGATTCCATCGTTCACGATTTCTCATAGATGTTTCCCTCTCGTTCGCCTCGTCGCGTCTTCCCCGCTCGCTGTCGCCGGAGAATCCTGTGGCGACCCAAACTCTCCGCGAGTATCCTTCGCGGGATTCAAGGAGGACGGTGCAGTTCGACCGCAAACCAAGCGCGCCGAGGAAGGGCTGGGTACCGGGGCGCCGGTCGGCTTTGGGAGGTTTCGATGACCACTTCCGTCACCAAAGGGGAAGCGACGACGCTCTTCGATCGGGTCGTCGCGGCTACCCCCGGCGACTGCCGCCTGGGGATGTGCATCCAATGCGGGACCTGCGGCGGCTCCTGCCCGTCCGGCCCGGACATGGACCACACGCCCCGCGCGCTCTTCGCCCTCATCAATGCCGGGATGCAGGAGGAGGTCTTGCGCAGCAATACCCCGTGGTATTGCGTCTCCTGCTATTACTGCACCGCCCGCTGCCCTCAGGAAGTCCACATCACGGACATCATGTATACGCTCAAGCGCATCGCCATTCAGGAAAAGGGCTTCGATGACTCCAAGGCGCCCGACTTCTCGAAGACCTTCATCTTCTGGGTGGAGAATTACGGCCGCGCCTTCGAGCTCGGCCTGATGGGCGTGCACATGCTCCGCCACAATCCCTTCGGGGCATTCAAGATCGCCGGCATGGGCAAGGGCATGCTTTCGAAGCACCGGATGGCATTCACTCCCACGAAGATCAAGCGTCTGGACGGCTTGAAAGCCATCTTGGCAAAGGCCAAGAAGCTGGAGGCGTCGGCATGAAGTACGGCTACTTCCCGGGATGCTCGCTCGAGCGCAACGCGGCCGCGTACCATCTCTCTTCGCTCGCCGTGGCCAAGCCCTTGGGCATGGAGCTGGTCGAGGTCGAGGACTGGAACTGCTGCGGGGCGACCGAATACGTCTCGCTCAACCTGATCGCCTCGTACGCACTGATCGCCCGCAATCTGGCCCAGGCGGCCTTGAACACTTCCGCGGGCGGGCAGCTGGTCGCTCCCTGCAGCGCCTGCTACCTCAATCTTCGCAAGTGCGACAGCTACATGGCCAAGAGCCCCGCACTGGCGGAGAAGGTGAACTCCGCCCTGGCCGCGGGCGGGCTCCAATACAAAGCAGGGACGCTCAAGGTCCGCCATCTCCTGGACGTGCTGGTCAACGACATCGGCTGCGAGGCAATCGCCGCAAAGGTGACGAAGCCGCTCAAGGGCCTGCGCGTCGTGCCCTACTACGGGTGCATGATCGTCCGCCCGGCATTCGGCGAGGGCGAGGCCTTCGACAATGTCGAGCAGCCCAACACGCTCGACAAGCTCCTCGCGTGCCTGGGCGCGGAAGTCGTGCCCTTCTCGCTCAAGGCGGCCTGCTGCGGCGGCCACATGACGCAGATCAGCGAGTCGACCGGGTTCGAGCTCATCCGCCGCCTGGTCAAGAGCGCCAGCGATGCGAAGGCCGATTTGATCGCGACCCTCTGCCCCATGTGCCAGCTCAATCTCGACGCTTTCCAGGGTCCGATGAACAAGTTCTTCAAGACCGACTACCGGATGCCGGTGCTCTATTTCACACAGCTCATCGGCTTGGCCTTGGGTATCGACGCCAAGTCGTTGGGGCTCGGCAGCGAGCTCGTCAGCGCGCGCGAGGCGCTCGCCAAGATCGGCGTCGAAGCGCCCGCCGCCGAGCCCGAAGCCGCGCCCAAGAAGCCCAGGAAGGACGATAAGTCCCTGCCCATGCCTCGCATGAGTGTCTAGGAGGTGGCGATGATCGAGAACGTCCGCGTCGGCGTCTACATCTGTCACTGCGGAAGCAACATCGCCGGCGTCGTCGATGTGGCCGAGGTGGCGCGATGGGCCGGCGGGCTGCCGCATGTCGCGACCAGCCAGGATTACAAGTTCATGTGCTCCAGCCTCGGGCAGGAGTTGATCGAAAAGGACATCAAGGAGCACGGCGTCAATCGCGTCGTCGTGGCTTCCTGCAGCCCGCATCTGCACGAGCCGACCTTCCGCAACGCGTGCACGCGCGCCGGGTTGAACCCTTATCTCTTCGAGATGGCCAACATCCGCGAGCAGGACTCGTGGGTGACGACCGACAAGGCCGAGGCGACGAAGAAAGCGAAGGCGCTGGTCGCCGCCGCCGTCAGCCGCGTGGCGCACCAGGAGGCGCTCAATTCCCTCTTCGTCCCCATCGATCCCAATGTCCTCGTCGTCGGAGGCGGGGTCACCGGCATCCAGGCGGCCCTCGAAGTCGCCAACAGCGGGCACAAGGTCTACCTGGTCGAGCGCGAGCCTTCGCTGGGCGGGCACATGGCCCAGTTCGACAAGACCTTCCCCACCCTCGACTGCTCCGCCTGCATCCTCACGCCGAAGATGTTCGACGCGGGCAACCACAAGAACATCGAAATGCTCACCTGGAGCGAGGTCGAGAAGGTCGACGGCTACATCGGCAACTTCACCGTCACCATCCGCAAGCGCGCGCGCTACGTCGACGAGAGCAAGTGCAACGGCTGCGGCGTGTGCCAGGAGAAGTGCCCCAAGAAGGTCGTCGACGAGGTCTTCGAGGCTGGGCTCGGATATCGCAAGGCGATCTACACGCCCTTCCCGCAGGCGGTGCCCAAGTTCCCGGTGCTCGACCGCGAGAACTGCAACTTCTTCCAGAAGGGCATCTGCAAGGTCTGCCAGAAAGTCTGCCCCACCGGCGCCATCGACTACGATCAGCAGGACACCCTGATGACCGTCAAGGTGGGCAACATCATCCTGGCGACCGGCTACGACCTCTTCGACGCGCGCCGCATTCCCCAGTACGGCTTCGGCCGGCTGCCCAATGTCTTCACGAGCCTCGAGTTCGAGCGCATGACCAACGCCGCCGGGCCGACCGGCGGGAAGGTCGTGCTGCGCGATGGGGTCACCATTCCCAAGAGTGTCGCGATCATCCACTGCGTGGGGAGCCGCGACCGCAATCACAACAACTACTGCTCGGCGATTTGCTGCATGCAGTCGCTGAAGTTCGCGCACCTCGTCAAGGAGAAGACCGGCGGCGAAGTGTATCAGTGCTACATCGACATCCGCACGCCGGCCAAGGCCTACGATGAGTTCTATCAGCGGATCATCAACGAGGGCGTGCACTTCATCCGCGGCCGGGTGGCCGAAGTGACCGACGCGGCGCGCGGACCCGAGGAGGAAGGCAAGACGATCGTCCAGGTGGAGGACACGCTCGCGGGCAAGCAGCGCCGCCTGCCGGTCGACATGGTGGTCCTCTCGGCCGGGCTGCAGGCCCGGGCGGACGCCAAGGAAGTCGGCAAGCGCTTCGGAATTTCCTGCAGCGCCGACGCCTGGTTCATCGAGAAGCACCCCAAGCTGGACCCGGTCGCGACGATGACCGACGGGGTCTTCGTCGCCGGAGCCTGCCAGGGGCCCAAGGACATTCCCGCGTCGGTGGCCCAGGGCGCGGCGGCCGCGGCCCGCGTGCTTTCGATCATCGGCCAGGGCCAGATCGAGATCGAAGCGGCCACGGCGATCGTCGACGAGATTTCCTGCGTGGGCTGCAAGGAGTGCATTGCCTCCTGCCCCTACACCGCGATCGAATTCCTGGAAGACAAGCAGAAGGCCCATGTGGTCGAAGCGTTGTGCAAGGGCTGCGGCACTTGCGTGGGAACGTGCCTGTCGAAATCGATCCGGCTCCGCCACTTCACCGATGACCAGCTGGTGGCGGAGATGATCGGGGCGATGGCGGCGATGAAGGACTTCGAGACGGCGGAGGTGAAGTGATGTACGAGCCGAAGATCATCGGCTTCCTCTGCAACTGGTGCTCGTATCGCGGCGCGGACACGGCCGGGATGGCCCGCCTGAAGTACCCGCCCAATGTGAAGATCGTGCGCGTGCCCTGCAGCGGGCGGGTCTCGCCCGAACTGGTGCTGCGCACCTTCCGCGAGGGGGCCGACGGCGTCATGGTGCTGGGCTGCCACATCGGCGACTGCCACTACTCGACCGGCAATCACCGCACGGCCAAGCGCATGCCGGTGCTGCGAAACCTTCTCGCCTACAGCGGAATCGACCCCGAGCGGCTCTACATCAACTGGGTGTCGGCGGCCGAAGGCGAGAAGTTCGCGACCGTCATCAAAGAGTTCACCGAGAAGATCAGGGCGATGCCACCCTTCGTGGAGGTGATCGGACAATGAGTGACCGGCTGCCCGCTCTGCGCGAAGCCATCCAGAGGATCCTGCCCGAGGTCGACGGCGTGCTGGCCTTGAAGACGGGACCGGGCGGAATCGTGGGGCCGCATCTCTTCACGAAAGACGACGCGGCCGCGCTCGACGGCCTGGCCGTCTGGCCCAAGGAGCCCCTGCCCGACATCCTGAAGAAGATCCTGAAGGCGCATGCGGAGGCGAAGCTCGCGATCGTCTGCCGGCGCTGCGAAGAACGCGGCGTCGTCGAGATGGCGAAGCACGCGCAGTTCAACCTGGCCAACATCACGCTGATCGGGCTGCAATGCACGCACGAGGAGGCGGTCTTCTGCCGCTGCGCCAAGCCCGCCACGATCCACGCCAAGATCACCGTGGGCACGCCGGTCGAAGGCGTGGCCGACCAGGTCACCGACGACTTCGTCAAGCTGGGTCAAGCCGAGCGCTTGGCGTTCTGGAACGAGCACTTCCTGCACTGCATCAAGTGCTACGGTTGCCGGAATATCTGCCCGCAGTGCTTCTGCAATGTCTGCGCGCTCGAGGACGAGACCTGGGTGGAGACGGGCCGGCTGCCCATGCCGGTGCCGCCGATGTACCACCTCGTGCGCGCCATGCACATGACGGCCAAGTGCGTCGCCTGCCGGGAATGCGAAGAGACTTGTCCGGCGGGGATCCCGCTCGCGATCCACTTCCGCCTGATTGCCCGCGATGTGGAAGAGATGTTCCAGTACGAGACCGGTGCGGTCATCGAGCAGTCTCCTCCCCAGCTTCTGGTGCTGGAGGAAGGCGAGTACGAGCGCACCGGACTGCCGCACTAGAGGAGGACGAGATGATCGAGTACGCCAGCGTCTTGACCACCTGCCCCTACTGCGGAACGGGTTGCGCCATGCAGCTGCAGGCGCTCGACGGCCGTCTGGCCGGCGTCCTGCCGGCCAAGGGCCACCCGATCAGCGAGGGCGGGTTGTGCATCAAGGGCTGGAACGCCCATGAGTTCGTCGGCCACGACGACCGCCTGCGGAAACCCTTGATCCGCAAGGGCGGCAAGCTGGTCGAAGCCGGCTGGGACGAAGCGCTCACACTGGTGGCGGAGAAGCTCGGGGCGATCACGAGCGAGAGCGGCCCCGACAGCGTCGGCGTCCTCTCCTCGGCCAAGTGCACGAACGAGGAGAACTATGTCCTGCAGAAGTTCGCCCGCGCGGTGATCGGCACGAACAATGTCGACCACTGCGCCCGTCTCTGACACGCGCCTACGGTGGCCGGTCTGGCCGCCGCTTTCGGTTCCGGCGCGATGACGAATTCGATTCCCGAATTCGAGACGGACACGAACTGCTTCCTGATCATCGGGTCGAATACCAGCGAGGGCCATCCGCTCATCGCCACGCGGATTCTCAAGGGCCAGGCGCGGGGCGCGAAGGTGATCGTGCTCGATCCGCGCTTGAACCAGATCGGGCGCTGGGCGGACATCTTCGCCCATTTCAAGCCGGGCACGGATGTCGCGCTCTTCAACGGGATCATGAATGTGATCATCTCCGAAGGGCTCGCGGACGACGCCTATGTGGCCGCGCGAACCGAGAGCTTCGACGAGCTCAAGGCGGTAGTGGAGAAATACACGCCCGAGAAGGTCGCGGAGATCACCGATGTGCCGGCCGATATGGTGCGCGAGATCGCACGCACTTACGCGAAGAACAAGCCGGGCGCGATCATCTACGCGATGGGCATCACCCAGCACACGACCGGCGTGGACAATGTGAAGTCGGTGGCCAATCTGGCGATGCTGTGCGGCAACCTGGGCGTCGCCGGCGGCGGCGTGAATCCGCTGCGCGGGCAGAACAACGTCCAGGGCGCCTGCGACATGGGCGGCCTGCCCAATGTCTACCCGGGCTATCAGGTGGTCACTTCCCAGGACGTCCAGAAGAAATTCCGCGAGGCCTGGGGCAAGGCCGCCCCGCTCACCGTGGGCCTCACGGTGACCGAGATGGTCAGCCTGGCCGAGCAGGGCAAGGTGCGCGCGCTCTATGTGATGGCCGAGAACCCGATGCTCTCCGATCCCGACATCAACCATGTGCGCCACTGCCTGGAGAAGACCGAATTCCTGATCGTCCAGGACATCTTCCTCACGGAAACAGCCGAGCTCGCGCATGTGGTGCTGCCCGGCGTCACCTTCGCGGAGAAGGACGGCACCTTCACGAACACCGAACGCCGCGTGCAGCGCGTGCGGAAAGCGATCGAGCCAGTCGGCGAGGCGCGCCAGGACTGGGAGATCGTCTGCCAGATCGCGCAGCGAATGGGCGCCAAGGGCTTCGAGTTCTCCTCACCTCAGCAGATCATGGAGGAAGCTTCGCGCGTCACGCCCAGTTATGGCGGCATCACCTATGAGCGGCTCGAGAAGCTCGGCTCGCTGCAGTGGCCCTGCCCGAACGCTGATCATCCCGGCACGCCCTACCTGCACAAGGACAAGTTCGCCCGCGGGCTGGGGAAGTTCTTTGCGCTCGAGTACAAGGACGCGGCGGAGCTGCCCGATGAAGAATTCCCGCTGATCCTGACGACCGGCCGGATCATGTTCCATTTCCATACCGGCTCGATGACCCGCCGTTCGCGCAAGCTCGAGAGCGAGGTTTCGGAGGCCTATGTCGAGATCAGCCCGGCCGACGCCGCGCGGATCGGCTTGAACGGCCACCGGCGCGTGCGCGTGACGAGCCGGCGCGGCGAGATCGAGGTGGCCGTGCGGGTGACCGAAGGCATCAAGCCGGGCGTGGTGTTCATTCCCTTCCACTTCGCCGAGGCGGCCGCCAACAAGCTGACCAATTCCGCCATCGACCCGGTCGCGAAGATCCCGGAGTACAAGGTCTGCGCGGTGAAGATCGCCCCTTCGCAACCCCAACCGTGAGGTAAGAACATGGACACTCGCAAGATCCTGATGTACGCCTTGCAGCGCGAGCACGAAGGCAAGCGATTCTTCGAGGAGAATGCCAAGCGGATGAGCAGCGCCGCCGCGGTGGGCGCGTTTCAACGCCTCGCCGCCGAAGAGGAGCAGCACATCGTCTTCATCGAAAGCCAGCTGAAGCGCCTGGACGACGGCCAACCGATGGCGAGCGAGCCGCCCGCCGAGCTCGGCAGCGGCGGCCTGTTCGCGAGTCGCGCCGCCTCCGAGAAGCTCGAGCAGACGGTCGACGAGGCGATGGTGGCCGATCTGCCGGTGCTGAGGACCGCGTACCTGATCGAGCGCGACTTCGCCGAGTTCTACGAATCGGCCGCGCGCAAGGCGACGGGCGCGGCGAAGGAGATGCTGTCCATGCTGGCCGCCTGGGAGCGGGGCCACGAGAAGCTCTTCAAGGACATTCACGACAAGGCCTTCGAAGAGTACATGCAGATGCCATGGGGGGGATGATCCGGCGAACGAGCCGGTTCTCGCCGGAGGACGCGCCGGCGGTCGCTCTCGCGGCGTAGGATGCGCCGGGAGAGCGTTGGCGGACGAGGGGCCCTAACCAAGGAGAGATGAGGAGAAGTTATGAGTAGTCAGCCAGCAGTCAATTTCGATGACTTCCTGCCCCCGGCGATGGCCGCCAAGGGCGAGGACTTGGGCGTGAAGAAGGCAGCCTTGCCCGCGGGCAAGATGTTCCTGTTGGCGGTGCTGGCCGGGGCTTTCATCGGAATGGGCGCCATTTTCGCGACGACGGTGGGCGCGGGAAGCATGGCGATCAAGGACGCCGTGGGCGGCGCGGCCTTCTCCACCGGACTGCCGTTCGGGCTCACTCGCCTCCTGATGGGACTCGTCTTCACGGTCGGCCTGATCCTGGTCGTGATCGGCGGGTCGGAGCTCTTCACCGGCAACAACCTGATCGCGATGGCCTTCGCGAGCCGCAAGGTCCGGTTGAGCGCGCTCCTGCGCAATTGGGTGATCGTCTACATCGGCAACTTCGTCGGCTCGATCCTCACCGCCTACATCGTCTTCCTCGGCAAGCAGTACTCCTTCGGCAACGGCGCGATCGGCCTGACGGCCCTGAACATCGGAGAGGCGAAGACCAGCTTCACCTTCGTGCAGGCGGTGGCGCTGGGCATCATGTGCAACGCGCTCGTCTGCATGGCGGTGTGGATGTGCTACAGCGCGCGCACTGTGACCGGCAAGATTCTCGCGATCATTCCTCCGATCTCCTGCTTCGTCGCGGCGGGATTCGAGCACAGCGTGGCCAACATGTACTTCGTTCCGCTCGCCCTCTTCGTGAAGGCGGGCGGCGATCCGGCCTTCTTCACGGCGATCGGCAAGAGCCCGGATGCGTTCTCGCACCTCACCTGGGGCAACTTCCTTGGGGGGAACCTGCTTCCCGTGACGATCGGCAACATCATCGGCGGAAGCCTGATGGTGGGGCTGGTCTACTGGTACATCTATCTGCGCAAGAGCGCTCCGGCGCCGGCGCGGTCGTAGAGGTCCTGACGGCAGCGGACGGCAGATTCTGACCATGCCGGGCCGGCGATGCGGAACTCGTCATCGCCGGCCCGCTTTGCTCTGAGCGCGCACCGCGGACTGCCCCCTGCCGCCGGCGGTGTCCATGCCACGGACAGCGCATGGTGTTCCGGGCAGCGCCCCGCGGCCCAGGACGGACTGGACCTGCATCGCGACCGCTCCCCTCCACGCCCGGAGCGAGCCTTGACCAAGGGCCCGTGCGTGCTATGATATCGGGCTTTCCTCTCCCACTTCGATCCTTTCAAGAGGAGCCTGGCGATGCAGTTGACCATCGACGGACGGGTGATCGAGGCGACCCCCGGGCAGACGGTCCTGGATGCCGCGCGCGCAGCGGGCATCTACATTCCCGCGCTTTGCCATCATCCGAAGACCGGCAAGGCGGGCCGCTGCCGCGCCTGCGTGGTGGAAGTGGAAGGCCTGCGTGGGTTGAAGGAATCGTGCGCGCTGCCCGTGCGCGACGGCATGGTGATCCGCACCGATACCCCCAAGGTGGACCAGACCCGCCGGATGGTCGTCGAGCTGCTGCTCGCCGAAGGGCATCACAACTGCCTCTCCTGCCAGGCCAACGGCACCTGCGAGCTGCAGGACATGGCCTACTTCCTCGGCATCGAGCGCCCGGCCTTCCTGATCGAGTCGTCGCCCGAAGAGCCCGACTTGTCGTCGGAAGGCATCATGCGCGACTTCGACAAGTGCATCCAATGCGGCCGCTGCGTGCTCGCCTGCCAGAACGCGGTCGTCAATCGCGTGCTCGGTTTCGGCTATCGGGGCAACCACGCCAAGGTGATCTGCGACGACGACCGGCCGATGGGCGACTCCACCTGCGTGCAATGCGGCGAATGCGTGCAGGTCTGCCCCGTCGGCGCGCTCGTGCTCAAGCAGCCGCGCGAGCGCAAGTTCCGCCCGAGCGAGACGACGGCCACCAAGGTGACCTGCCCCTACTGCGGCGTGGGCTGCCAGATCGATCTGCACACGATCGACAACCGCTATGCCTTCGCCATGGCCCACGAGGGCCAATGGGAGCGACAGCCTAACAAGGCGATGCTGTGCGTGAAGGGCCGCTTCGGCCTCGACTTCGTGGATGCGCCCGACCGGCTGCGCGCGCCGCTCGTCCGCAAGAATGGCGAGCTGGTCGAAACCAGTTGGGACGAGGCGCTCGACCTGGTCGCCGAAAAGCTAAAGGCCGCCAAGGAAACCCACGGCGCCGACGCGCTCGGTTTCTTCGCCTCGGCGAAGGTGACGAACGAAGAGAACTACGCCCTGGCGCGCTTTGCCCGAGCGGTCATCGGCACCAACAACATCGACCATTGCGCACGATTGTGACACAGCTCCACGGTGGCCGGTCTGGCCGCGACGCTCGGTTCCGGTGCGATGACCAACAGCATGGAAGATGTGCTGCGGGCCAAGGTGATCTTCGTGATCGGCTCGAACACGACCTGGAACCATCCCGTGTTCGGGTCGCTGCTGAAGCAGGCGGTGAAGCATCGCGGAGCCAAACTGATCGTGTGCGATCCGCGTCGCATCGATCTGGTCGATTTCGCCGACATCTGGCTGCGGCAGAAGAACGGCTCCGATGTCGCCCTGCTTTCGGGCCTTGCCCACATCATCGTGCGTGAAGGCTGGCACGCGGCCGAGTATTTGCGCGAGCGGACCGAAGGTTGGGAGGAGTACCGCAAGTCGCTCGAGTTCTACACGCCCGAGAAAGTCGCCGAGTTGACCGGCGTGCCGGCGGCCGATCTCTTTGCCGCGGCGAAGCTCTACGCGACCAGCGGAGTGGGCGCGCTCTACTACTGCATGGGGATCACGCAGCACAGCCACGGCGTCGACAATGTGAAAGCGTGCGTCAATCTCCAGCTCGTCACCGGCAATATCGGCGTCGAGGGCGGCGGCGTGAACCCGCTGCGCGGACAGAACAATGTGCAGGGCGCCTGCGACATGGGCGGCCTGCCGAATGTCTTCACCGGTTATCAACCGGTGACCGTGCCGGCCGCGGTCGAGAAATTCTCCAAGTACTGGAACGCGCCGCTCAGCGACAAGGTGGGCATGACGCTCACCCAGATGATCCCCGAATGCGGCGGGAAGATCCGCGCGCTCTACATCTTCGGAGAGAATCCGCTGGTCTCCGATCCGAACCTCCACCATGTGGAAGAAAGCCTCGAGAAGCTCGACTTCCTGGTGGTGCAGGACATCTTTCTCACCGAAACGGCGCGGCTGGCCGATGTGGTGCTCCCCGGCGTCTCCTTCGCCGAGAAGCTCGGGACGATCAGCAACACCGAGCGCCGCGTGCAGCTCACGCAGCCGGCGATCCGGCCGACCGGCAATGTGCGGCAGGACTACGAGATCATCGCCGACCTCGCCGTGCGCTTCGGACACGAATTCCCGCGCACGCCCGAAGGCCTCTTCCAGGAAATCCGCGATCTCACGCCGTCCTATGCGGGGCTCACCTACGAGCGCATTCGCGAGGTGGGCATCCCCTGGCCCTGCCCGAAAGAGGACCATCCGGGAACGCCGACGCTTCACATCGGCAAGTTCGCGCGCGGCCTCGCGCTGCTCACACCAATCGAGTACCGGCCGCCGGCGGAGGATCCCGACGAGGTGTTCGATCTGGTCATGAGCACGGGACGCATCCTGGAGCACTTCCACACCGGCAGCATGACCCGCCGCTCGCGCGCGCTCGATGGGCTCGTCAAGGCGGGCCATGTGGAGCTGCATCCGGAGGAAGCGCGCAAGCATGGCATCTCGAGCGGCGACCGGGTGGCGGTCGTGACCAGGCGCGGACGAATCGAAACGGAGGCGCTCGTGACCGAACGGGTCGCGCCCGGGTCGATCTTCGTGCCCTTCCATTTCTCGGAAGCGCCGGCCAACCGGTTGACCAACGACGTGCTCGATCCGATTGCGAAGATCCCGGAATACAAAGTCTGCGCGGCGCGGATCGAGCGGGTGGAAGCCGGCAGCGAGGCGAAGTAGAGGCGTGTGCGTGTCGGCGGATGCGCCTCGCATGCTGACAGCGGATGCGCGCCTCCAGCCGTAACGGCGGAGGCGCCGGTTGGCGGCGACAGGAAAGCGGAGTCGGAACCCATGCATGCAGAACTCAAGCAGGCGATCGAGGCGATCGCATCCCGGTATCCGGATCGCAAGTCGGCCCTGTTGCCGGCCCTGCACCTCGTGCAGAAGCATTCGAACGGCTCGATCAGCCCCGAAGATCTCGCCGAGGTGGCGCGGCTGCTCGGGGTTTCCGTGGCCGAAGCCTATGGGGTGCAGACCTACTACACCATGTTCCGCCGTGATCCGGTCGGGAAGTTCCACTTGCAGGTGGACACCAATATCCCCGCCATGCTCGCCGGCGCCGAGCAGGTCGTCGCCCATCTCGAGAACACGCTCGGCATCAAGGTCGGACAGACGACCACGGACGGGCTCTTCACGCTGTCCACCGTCGAGGACCTCGCCTCCTGCGGCACTTGTCCGGTGATCCAGGTGAACGACCGCTATTACGAGGAGATGTCGATCGAGCGCACCGACGAGTTGCTGGCGAGCCTGCGCCGGGGAGTCATGCCCGACATGCCCGTTGCCGCCCACTTCGCCACGGAATGCGGCGTGCTTCTCGCCCGCCGGGCGATCCCGAATGCGACCGAGATCGACACCTATCTCGCGACCGGCGGCTATCGGGGCCTCGAGCGCGCGCTCGAGAGGACTCCCGCGGACACCGTCTCCGATGTGAAGGAGGCGAATCTGCGCGGCCGCGGCGGCGCGGGCTTCCCCGCGGGAGTCAAGTGGAGCTTCCTCCCGAAGGGCGGCGACAAGCCCGTCTATCTCATCTGCAACGCCGATGAAGGCGAGCCGGGCACCTTCAAGGACCGGCAGATCATGGAGTACGACCCGCACCTTCTGATCGAGGGGATGACGATCGCGGGCTATGCGATCGGATCGAAGCTCGGCTTCATTTACATCCGCGGGGAATTCGCCTGGATCGCCGGCATTCTCGAGCGCGCGATCGCGCAGGCGCGCTCCCGCGGCATGCTGGGAACCAACATCAAGGGCAAGGGCTTCGACTTCGACATCGTGGTACATCTCGGAGCGGGCGCGTATGTCTGCGGAGAAGAGACGGCGCTGATCGAATCGCTCGAAGGCAAGCGCGGCAATCCGCGCCTGAAGCCTCCCTTCCCCGCGGTGGTCGGGTTGTACGGCTCACCCACCATCGTGAACAATGTCGAGACTCTCGCGCTCGTCCCCTACATCGCCGAGAAGGGGCCCAAGGCGTTTCAGCAATTCGGCACCTCGAACAACTTCGGGCCGAAGATCTTCGGCATCTCGGGCCATGTGCGCCGTCCCGGCGCGTACGAGTACCCGCTCGGCACGCCGCTCGAAACGCTGCTCGAAGCGGCCGGCGGAGTGACCGGCCGGTTGAAGGCGGTGATCGTCGGGGGGCTCTCGGTGCCCATTCTCACCGCCCAGGAAGCGCAAGGCCTGATCATGGACTACGACGCCTGCCAGAAGCGCGGCACGATGCTCGGCTCAGGCGGCATCATCGTCATGAACGAGACGGCCGACATTCCGGCCATCGCGCTGCGCACGATCCGCTTCTATGCGCACGAGTCGTGCGGCCAATGCACTCCCTGCCGCGACGGCTCGCACACGATCGCCTCGCTCCTCGCGCGCATCGTCGCGGGACAGGGAACGAGCGGCGACATCGATCTCGTGCTGAAGCTCTGCGCGGCGGTGCGGGGCTCGACCCTCTGCCCCACCGGCGAAGCCTTCGCGATGCCGATCGAGGCGATGGTCACGAAGTTCAGGCCCGAGTTCGAGGCCCGCGCCTGCGCAAGGACGGCAACTCCCGCCGGCGCATGATGGTGCCGGCGGCCCCTTTCCATCCGTTGCCACTCCGTTGCTTGGAGCCGAGGATCGGTGGATCTCAGCCTTTCCTTCCACCCCATCCCGCAAGCCCGATCCTGTCCGGGAGATGCCTGCTCGCGGTCGAGGCGATTTTGGGTTAACATTATTACTGTACTCGTCGCTCGGACCTGCCGGGCCGGGACTGCCGTACCCGGGCTCGGATCCCACATTCGACAGGAGGCACCATGACAGGCAATTGGAGCATTCGAGTCCTGATGCTTGCGGCCGCGCTTCTCATCCTCGGCGCGAGCCTCGCCGGAGCGGAGTTGGCCACCCAGGCGGAAGCGGAGCGGGTCAGCGGCAACTGGGTCTCCTACCTGACGATGCAGAAAGGCGATTGGGCGGGAACGACGACCCCTCAAGTGACCGGCATGCGTGAACTCTACGCCGGTGATACCCTGCTGGCGCGCTGCTTCTCGATTGCGCCGCGCGGGCATGTGCTCGTTCCGGTCATCAAAGCGTTGCCTCCGGTTCAGCTCTATTCGGATGAAAGCGATTTCGACGTCGATGAAACGGTGGGCATCACGCAATTGATGCGCGAGATGCTCGCCAACCGGCTGCGCGTGTTCCTCGCCTCGTATGGCAGCCTGGAGGCGTCGCAGCCTCTTCCGGGCAGAGAAGCGCTTGGAGAACAGGACGCCGAGCAGTGGAAGGTCCTGCTCGACGACCCCAGCGCTTTTCTCGATCGCATGCAGCGCACGCGTGAGCCGCTGCGCGACGCGGGCCCGCTGGTCACCACCGCCTGGCACCAGAACGGGCCCTTCAACGGGCTCTGTCCTCAGGGAGACGGCGGACGATGCGTTGTCGGATGCGTCGCGACCGCGATGGCTCAGATCATGAAGTTCCACAACTGGCCGCCGCAAGGCAACGGTTCGCACGGCTACCATTGGGGTGGCGACCAATCGTGCGGCGGCAGTAGCCCCGGCCAGTGGTTGCAGTGCACTTACTCGGACGCGTACGACTGGTGGAACATGCCCAACAGCTGTGGGGGCGGATGCACGCCCGAGCAGATGGCGGCGGTCGCCGAGCTTTCGTATGAAGCCGGGGTCGCGGTCGAAATGAACTACGGCGCGTGCGCATCCGGGGCGAGCTCCTTTGCCGTGCTTACGGCCATGCCGGCCTACTTCCGCTACGACAGCTCGATCCACATGGCCTATCGCTCGTCCCATTCGGCGCAGTCCTGGTTCAATCTGATCCAGGCGGAAGTGGACGCCGGGCGGCCGATGTATTACGGCTTCCGCTACGACGCGAGCAGCGGACATGCGATCGTGTGCGACGGCTGGCGGATTTTCGAAGGCTCGAACCAATATCACATGAATTATGGATGGGGCGGCTCGTACAACGGCTGGTATACGATCGACGAGATCTATCACACCGCCGATCCCATGCAGGAACAGCTGATCAACAACATCCGCCCCGTCGAAGGAGGCCTGGCGGCCTGTTGCATCGGCAGTTCGTGCGTGCTGGTGGACATCACCGATTGCACGGCCCTCGGAGGACAATGGTTCGGCCTGGTCACGTCGTGCGATCCCAACCGCTGCGAAACCTGGGCCTGCTGCAACAACGGCGTCTGCTCGATCACGCGGGGCGTCGATTGCCTCGTGGGTGGCGGCGAGTTCCTGCAGGGACTCGACAGTTGCGATCCGCTGCCGTGCACCCTGGGCGGCTGCTGCATGGGCGACGGCACCTGCCAAGTCATCACCGAGTACAACTGCACCCAAGCGGGCGGTGTATGGCACGCTTCGGTGTGCAGCGAGAACCCCTGCGTCGAAGCGGCCTGCTGCCTCGGCGAGACTTGCCAGATGCTCCTGCTCGATGACTGCACCCTGGCGGGCGGCACCTTCCTGGCCCATGTGGAAAGTTGCGACCCGAATCCCTGCGTTCCTCGCGCGTGCTGCATCAACAATCAGTGCTCGCTGCGCAGCTATCCCGTTTGCACGTTGATGGGCGGAACCTGGATGGCCGATTCTCCCGAGTGCGACGCCTATGTCTGTCTGCCCGATTCCGTCAAGCTCTCGAGCGGCGCGCTCATCGTGCACGCGCCCGCGGGCCTGCAGTTCACCAGCGGAACGGACTACTGCGAGTCCTACGCGAGCAGTCCCATCACCAACAGCGGGCAGCAAGTGACCCGGATCGATCCGGTGAATCCCGATGCGGCCTATGTCTGGTATGTGCTGGCCGCCTGGGCTGCGCCCAAGACCTGGTGCCAGACGACCTTCGGGCTTGGCTCCTACGATCCCGGCGCGATGCTCATCGAAGACTGGGCGCCCTGCGGTGGGGCGAGCTATCAATCCACGCCGAACTGGCCGGGACCAGGCGAAGGCATCACCCTGATCACTTCCCAGCCGTGGAATGGCAATTTCGTGCCGATGTGCTGGGCGGCAAGCTATGTCTACGCATCCGGGCAAGCGCCGTTGACGGAGTTCACGTATCAGTCCCAAACGGGATTCGCGAATTGCGAAGGCCTCTCCTTCCCGATCGACTGCTATGGGGCGCTTGGCCTGATGACCCCCGGGGTGAACTGCTATCCCGATGCCCGATGGTTCGCCTGCTGCCTGGGAGGCGGCTGTCAAGTGTTGACCGAAGAAGCCTGCATGGCGGGCGCCGGAACCTGGCTCGAAGGCACGGTGACCTGCGACCCCGATCCGTGCTCGATGGCGGTCGGCGACGAGCCCACGCCCGCGGCGACATTCCTTCTCGCGGAAGCCGCGCCGAGCCCGTTCCATGGGAGCACGCGAATCACCTTCGAGATTCCGGGCTCGGCGGCCTCGACGCCTGCGCGACTGGAGATCTACGACGCGAGCGGGCGCCTCGTGCGCACCCTGCTCGATGGCCGCGTGACCGCCGGCACGAACAGCGCCACCTGGAACGGCGCCGACGATCAAGGGCGCGGTTGCCAGGCAGGCATGTACTTCTATCGACTCACGGCCGCGGGACAGACGGCGACGAGGAGGCTGTTGCTGCTGAGATAGGATTCCACCTCGCGCATCCGCGCCGCGCTCCGCGGTCAGCGACCACGATGCGAGTGCGGATCGAGCGACGGTTTGGATGAAGGAGCGGCGATTCGGGAGGCGTGCGGAAGCGCGCCTCCCGTTCGCTCTGAAAGAATGCCAGTCGGAAGCACCAGGGAACGAGCGGGCAGGAAGGCAGAGACGCTGCCTGCCCCCGGGCAGCGACGCGATCGAGGCTGATTCCGCTCTCCGCCTGCGGTACAATTCTCCTGTCGCGGCCGCCTCCGGCCCCGCTTGCCGCGCCTGCCCGTGGACCCCGGACACAGCGCGCATCCCATAGCCCATCGAAGGAGTCAGCCATGCGCGATCATCTCCGTTCTCTCGTCCTCAGCGCTCTTCTTCTGGCCGCTCTCCTGGCGACTGCTTCCGCCCAGCAGGCGGCCGTGCGCGAAGTCCCGCTGCCTTCGCTTGCAGAGATGGGGCCGGATGTTCCCTGGCCGGCAACCGGAGAACGAATGGCGCCGCCCGACAATCCTCAAGTGGGAGACTCGTGGCTCTGGTGGCTCTTCCTGCACTCGCCCATGCCTCCCCACTTCGAGCAGCGCACGTGCACCGTGCGCGGCCGCTCCGATCGCGCCTATGTCGTGGTCGAGAATTCGCAGTGGAATGTCACGATCGATCAGGCGGATGTGGACCTGATCCTGGAACGCTGGGAGCATTCCAGCATCGGCGCCTATCCCGATCGTGGGATCTATGAGATCGATTCCACCGCGTTCGGCGTGCCGCCCGACGAACTGGACGACGACCGCCGGATCTACCTCGTCTGGTTCGACATCAGAGTCGGCGACGGAAACTTCTTCTATTTCGACGAGCTTCCCGAGGGCGCGGTGCCCGGCATGCACAGCAACGAGTGCGAGGCGCTCTATCTCAACACCACCAGCCAGGGAGGGCCGAGCGGCGAGTACATGCTCTCGGTGATGGCCCACGAGCTCGAGCACATGATCCACTGGAAGTACGACAGCGACGAGGTGTCGTGGGTGACCGAAGGTTTGGGCGAGCTGGCCATGTGGTTGTACGGCAGGCCGGATGTCATTTCGGAGTTCAATACGGCGCCCGACAATTCGCTGACCAACTGGGGAGGCGCGTGGGCGGATTACATCCAGACCTATCTGTGGTCGCTGTACTTCTACGAGCGCTGCGGCGGCGCGCCCACCACCTATGCCTTGGTTCACCAGCCTCTGAATACGATCGCAGGATACGAGGCGGTCTTGGATGCCTTCGGGTACACGGTGAACTTCGCGGATGTCTTCGCCGACTGGGTAGTCGCGAATTTCCTGGATGATGTCACCATTGCGGACGGCCGCTTCGGATACGCAGGGGACGATCTGCCGGCCTTCACCGTGGCGGGAACCTTCAGCGCCTATCCCGTCGCGCCCGTGACCCCCAATGTGCAATTCTGGGCGGCCGACTACTATCGCTTCCAGAATCTGCAGGACCTTCATAGTCTGCGGATCACCTTCGACGGCACGGACACCAACCGCTTCGCCGTGTGGGCGCTCACTCTGCGCACGGGTTTCCCCACCGAAGTCGCGCGCATGAGCCTCGACGCTGTTCAGGCCGGAACGATCGATGTGCCGCATCTGAATGATGCGGCCGATCGCGTCATCCTCGTCGTCGCGAGCATTTCGAGCAGCGGCGGGCAGAGCTATGTCTTCAGCGCGGACGCGAGCCCCGCGGATGTCGCCGAAAGGACCGCGGGCGCGGAAGGTCTGCGCCTGGTCTCCTCGCCCAATCCCGCCTGCAAGACGGCAACCTTCCTTCTCGACTGGAGCCGCATTCCCGGTGCGATTGGGCAGCAAGCGCGCGGCGCAGGTACGGAAGACGCGCTCCTCGACCTCTTCGATGCGCAGGGCCGTCTGGTGCGGCGCCTCGGCGCACCTGCATCCGGAAAAGCGACGGCGACGATCGTGTGGGATGGCCTCGACGCGGACGGCGCCCCGGCCGCGCCCGGCATCTACTATGCCCGCGGCGCGGCGGCGGGAGCGCGCGCGACCACGCGCATCCTGCGCCTGCCGTAAGTGGACCGTTGGCAGTGGCGGCTGTTGGCTGGAGCCGATGTCGTGTCGCCACTTGGAAGAGCGCTTCGCCTCGCGTATCATCACCGGCGCGATTTCCCGGGTTGCGCCGCCAAGACGGCGGCGCATGTCCCGTCCTGCACGAACGGAGATGCCCGCCTTTCGCGGCGGCCATAACATGGGAGAGAATCGATGCAGTCTGATCGCTTCGCCGTTGCGCGAAACATCTTGATCTTCGCTTGTGTTTGCGCCGCCGGCTGGTTGTCTTCGGCGAGCGCGGCCATGGACGCCGGGCAAGCGCCCGAGCTTCCCGACGCCTCCTTGATCATGCGCTTCGTCCGGCAGACTTCGATGGGCTACGCGGCGTTGGAGGCGGACAGCGCGCAGGTGGCGCTGCAGCGATTCGAGGAATTGGCGAGCCTCGTTCCCGAGAGTCCGCGCGCCCAGTACAACCTCGCCTGCGCCCAGGCGCGCCTCGGCCAGCTCGACGAGGCCCGCGCGGCGTTCGAGCGCGCGATCGATCTCGGGTACGCCGAGATCGAGGAAGCGGAGGAAGATCCCGACATCGCGCCCCTGCGCGCGCAGAAGTATTGGCCCGATCTTCTCGCGCGGATGCGCGGGAATCTCGAGAGCATGCGCTCCGCGCTCGCCGCCCAGCTCGCGCATCCCGCGGCCCAGGACGGTCCCGTCTTCACCGATCTCGATTCGCTCAACGCGCACTTCGGGGAAATGGAACGCCGCACGGGAGGGGCCGCGCGAATCTACGGCCGCCCCGACGTCTCCCGCATGCAGCTCGACATCTTGATGCGCAAGCTCGCGGCGCTCGATCGAATGCTGGCGAAAACGACCGACGATTCGCTCGCGCTGCCCATCCGCCTCGAAATCCTGCGGACGCGCGCGGGCTTTGCGGATCTCGAGGAACGCCCGTGGACGGTGGGACGGGAGAGCGCGCTCGCGACGGCGCAGGACTTCCTCGCCCGCTATCCGCAGAGCGAGGAGGCCACGGTGGCCGCGCTGTGGATCGCCCGCGCCAAATGGTATGGAAAGATGCGCGCGAAGATCGAGGAGACGCCCAAGCAGGATTGCGAAACGGCCATCACGGAGCTGCGTTCGGTCGCCTCCTCCTATCCGCAAACGCCGGGCGGATGCCAGGCGCTCGCGGAGGCGATCCAGATCACCGCCGAAAGCAGCGCGCGTGACATGGACCGCGTGCGCCCGCTGTTCGAGGAGCTGGAAGCAGGGTGCAAGCTCGACCGCAATCTTCTCGGAGATCTCTATTACTCGATGAACGAGTATCGCCTGCAAGTGCACGGCGTGCCCGATTTCTCCGCCACCGACATCGACGGCCGCGAGTGGAAGCTCTCGGAGCTCAGAGGCAAGCCGGTGTTGCTCGATTTCTGGGCTACCTGGTGCGGTCCCTGCGTCGCCGAACTGCCGGCCGTCGTCCGGATGCGCAAGCAATATCCCGAATCGAAGCTCACGATCCTCGGCATTTCGCTCGACCGCGGCGACCGGTTGACGGTGGACGCCTTTCGCGCGTGGATGGCGAAGAAGGGCATGGACTGGCCGCAGATCTTTGGTGGGGAAGGCTGGCAGGCGGCCTTGCCGAAGCTCTATCAAGTTTCCTCGATCCCCTTCCCGGTGCTCCTCGGTGCGGACGGGTCCGTGGTGGCCGCGGGCGAAGGCGCGCGCGGAAAGAAGCTGGAACAAAAGCTGGCGGAATTGTTGGGAAGCTGAGATGGCACGGACGCCTCGGGCGTCATCGCGGACGCATGCGTGGCGACACCGGCAGGGATTCGACAAATCAGGAGTGTGATCGATGAGCGGATGGCATTCGAAAGACATCGGAGACGCGGTCACCGCGCAAGCGGCGCTGGCGGAGATTCGAGAGGCG
Organism: uncultured bacterium; assembly: GCA_964482205.1. Classification (GTDB taxonomy): domain Bacteria; phylum Eisenbacteria; class RBG-16-71-46; order CAIMUX01; family WJJG01; genus JAZDGX01. The sequence goes on from CAYZWI010000013.1 coordinate 55,940, forward strand.
TTCGAGCGCGCTTACGGCGACGCCCCCCCTGCGGACAAGGCCCTCTTCACCCGGCATCTCAACCCGGGGGGCGTGCATTGCAGGGTCGTCGTCTACTTCCCTCCTTCGCTGGAGGAAATCGGCCGCCGATTCCATGCGGAGCCTTGTCCGCCGCCTGCGCGCGAAGGCTTGGACCTGCTCGTCGGAGATCCGCGCGCGCGCGAATCGCTCTTCGAAGCGCGGCCGCACGACGACCGGCGCAAGTCGGTGTCGGAGGATTACGCGCGAGCCGTTGAGGGACCGGGTCCTTGCAGCTGCTGCTCGCCGGCACCCAAGGGAATCGTCGCCCGGCTCGCCGATTACAGCGATGAAGAGCTTGCCGCCTTGCCGCCCGAAGCGGTGGTGAACTCCTTTGGCTGCGGCAATCCCCTCGCCTTCTCCGAGGTCCGGCCGGGGGATGCGATCCTCGATCTCGGTTCGGGCGCGGGCATCGATCTCTTGCTGGCGGCGAAGAAGGCGGGGCCGGCCGGCAAGGTGATCGGCATCGACATGACCGACGCGATGATCGCGAAAGCGCGCGAGAACATCGACGCGGCCGGCTTGACGAATGTCGAAGTTCGCAAGGGGATCATCGAGGATCTGCCGGTCGAGGATGGAACGATCGACTGGGTGATCTCGAACTGCGTGATCAACCTCTCGCCGGAAAAGCCGCGCGTCTTTGCGGAAATCGCCCGCGTGCTCAAGCCGGGCGGGCGGATGCTGGTTTCCGACATCGTCGCCGAAGACCTACCGGCCGAGATCTTGGGCAACCAGCGGCTCTACTCTTCTTGCCTCGCGGGAGCGATCGGCGAGCAGGCGTATCTCGAAGGCTTGCGCAAGGCCGGCATGGTGGATGTGGAAGTTCGCGACCGGCTCATCTACGGCGTCGCGGAGCTGGAAGCGTTCATCGGCTCGGAATTGCAGGAGGGAGAATCGGATTGCAGCTGCGGCGCGAGAGATGATCTGGCGAAGGGCTGGGCCCCGCGGCTGCAAGGCCGGGTCGCCAGCGTGAAGGTGTTCGCGCGCAAGCCGGGGGGATCCGATTAGCCCGACCTGGCCCGCGGGCGCAGGCCGTCACGCATTCCCGTTGCAGCTGCCGTTGCCATTCCCATTGCCGTTGCCGGGCGGGACGCAGTAATCGCCGTCGAAACAAGCGGTGCAGAGCTGGCACTTCTCCAACCCCGTCGATTTCACGAGCCCTTCCAGCGAGAGATGCGCGAGCGAAGTCGGCCGTCCGATCACTTCGCGCACTTCCTCCGTGGATCGCGTCGCCGCGGCCAGCGTCGCGCGCTTCTTGGTCTCGATGCCGTAGAAGCAGGGGTGGCGATACGGCGGCGACGCGATGCGCGTGTGGATGCGGCGGGCCCCCACGCTCCACAGGGAGCCGTTCACCACCCGCGTCACCAGCCCGCGCACGATCGAATCGTCCACCACGGTGACATCGTTGTCGCGCACGATGTCCGAGATGCAATTGAACTTGAGCTGCGCGGCGAGCAAGCGCTCCTGCTCGGTGGATTGGATGAACGTGCGCAGCTGCTGGAAGTCGATGTCGAACGAGGGATTCTCGATGACCGCGGAGACGAAGGGCACTTTCGCTTCGCGCGCATAGCCCATCGCGGCCGGAATCCCGCTCTTGGGAATGGGCGAAACGAGTCGGCAATCGGCGGGATGTTCTTGGAAGAGCCGCGCGCCCGCATTCATGCGATAGCTCTGAAACGACTTCCCCTGGAAGACGCTGTCGGGGCGCGAGAAGTAGACGATCTCGAAGAGGCAGAAGGCTTCCCGCCCCGCCGGTCGAACCTGAAAGGTCTCCACCCCGCGCGGACCGACCGCGACCACTTCGCCCGCGCCCACCATGCGCGACTCGATCTTCGCCGACGGGCCGAACAGAGGCATCGCAGCCGAGAAGGCGGCCGTTTCGGAGGCGAAGAGATAGTAACGTCCGGTCTGATCCTCGACCGTCGCGAAGAAGAGCGGCCGGATGCCGTGCGGATCGCGGAAGGCGAAGAGCCGGTCGTCGAATTCGGCCAGCACGAGCGAGGAGAAGGCGCCGTGCACATGGTCCATCACCTGCCCGATCGCATCGATCACATCCCGATTGCGGAGCGTGACCTGATAGTTGATCGAGGCGGCGATGAGCTCGGCGTCGTTCTCGGTGTAGGTGCGGATGTTGTGCTGATCGAGGAAGTGCCGCTGCTCCGACATGTTGACGACGTCGCCGTTCGAGACGATCGCGATCTTGCCGTGAATGCTTTGCGCGTAGTGCGGCTGCGCGTTTCGCCGCGAAGGCACGCCCTGGGTTGCGTACCGCACATGAGCGATCCAGGCATCGCCGTGGAGATCGTCGAATTCCGCGCCCTGGAAGACCTCGCGGATCTTGCCTCTGCCCTTCTCGACTTCCACCAGTCCCCGGCCGGGCCCGGTGATCTGCAGGCACGCGAGACCGCAGGCATCCTGCCCGCGGTGCTGCTCGGCCCAGATGCCCGTCTTCGTGATCTGCTTGCCGTTGGGATGCCCGAAGGCCCCGAATACTCCGCACATCTTTGCCTCGAAGCGCTACTTGTTCCCGGCGGATTCCTGGCCGTGCTCGGTAGTGTTGAAGGTGTAGGAAGCGACCCTGCCCTGGTCGTCGAAGCGCAGCACCAGATCCTGCGTGCTCGCCTGCCCGAAGAGCCGGTAGCGATATTTGCCGTAGGTCCAGGTGCGGCGGCCGTCCTCGATGCCGACCCGCCACGGCTCGCCGAACATCCGCAGGATCTCGTCCTGGGTGGTTTCGTTCAGGCGAATGTGGTCCACCTGGTTGACGGGGAAATCGCGACCGACCGTGGCGCACCCGGACGGCATCGAGAGGATCAGCGCCGCGCCCAACAGACACGCGCTAAGAGCGACGAGGCTTCCGGCGTGGAAAGCCCGGACGGCGGGAAACGGCGGAATGCGCATGGAACCTCCTTGCATTCGCGGGAGACGACCGGCCGCGCCGCCGACGAGAAAACGCGCGAGCACGACTGGTAACGGCATCGCAGGCCAGGCACAAGGGAAAAACCCGGGCGGCTTTTCAAAAGGTCCCCGAAGCCCGCGCCCGGTTTCAGGCCGGAGGGCGGAATCGACCGGGAAGCGGCATGATCCGCGACCGGCCCACGCGGGGCTTCCCCAGTGGATTCCCTGCACGAGCTCAGGCCGAGGGTACTCCGGCTTTGCAGAGCCGGCGGCCGAGAACCGGTGACGAACCCAGGCAGTGGGAGCGATGCGATGAAGCCGAGCAAGGAACCTCTCGCCTCGTACCGCGGCAAGCGGCATTTCGAGAAGACGCCCGAGCCGCACGGCGAGCGCGGCGCCGCGCGCGCGCACGCCGGCCGACTCGCCCAAGAAACGGGCGAAGACATCCGCCTCAAGATCCTGAGGTGTCGTCCTCGTAGGCGGATGGCTCAACCCTGCAACGATTGCAGGATGACCGCTTGGGTCTCCGCGACCACGCGCTCGATCGAGAAGCACTCGAGAATCCGTTGGCGCGCGGCTTTGCCGGCCGCGCGCCGTTTCGTCTCATCGGACGAGTACTCGATCATCGCGCGGGCGAGAGCGGCGGGATCGGCGGGCGGCACGAGTTGCCCGTCGACGCCGTCGCGCACGAGCTCGTGCAAGGCGCCCACGCGCGTCGCGACCACGGGAATCTCGAGCGCCATCGCCTCCATTTGCGAAAGCGGCAGCGTTTCCACGCGCGGATAGGAGGCGAGCACGGAGAGATCGAGCACGGGAAGAATGCGCGCGACATCCTGGCGCAGCCCGAGAAAGCGCACCGCTTCGGTCAAGCCCAGGGACCGCGACAGCGACTCGAGCTCCGCCCGCCGGATGCCATCTCCCATGCTCAAGAACAGCGCCTGCGGAAATTCGCGCAGCACCATGGCCGCCGCGTGGAGAAAATGCTCGTGGCCTTTCTCCGGCCGCAGCATGGCGAGAATGCCGATCACCGGAGCGCGTTCCGGCGCGATCCCGAGCGTCGCGCGCGCCTCCTCTTTGGACGGCAGGCGCGCGGGATCGAGAACGGGAATTCCGTTTCGAATGACGACGATCTTGCGCGGATCGATGCCTTCCTGTTGAACGAGATACTCTCGTTGGGTCTCGGCGATCGAGAGAAAGCGATGGATCCCGCCCGCGACCCAGCGCATCGGGCGCGGGATGCTCTCCTTCCCCCATTGTCCGGTCGTGTGCACGGCGACGAGCACCGGGATGTGTCCCGCGAGACGCGCGGCCAGCGTGCCCACGACCACACCATTGGTGTGATCGAGGCAGTAGAGCAGCCGAATGCCGCGCGCGCGCAGAAGCCGGGCGAGGGAGAGCGGCGCCCACGGCGCGGGAGGCTTGCCGGGCGCGAGTTGCGCGTCGTAGGGCAATCCGCCGGAGATGAGCTCCTCGCCGAGCGGCCCGGGCTCGCGCAGGAAGAAGAGCCGCGGCGCGAATCGCGCGCGGTCCAGGTGCAGAATCAGGTGTTGCAGCTGGCGCTCGGCGCCGCCGGTCACGAGCGTCGATACGAGAAAGCCGATGGGAATGGGATCCGCCATGCGCCGCATGCCCTCATGAATGCGAGAAGCGCGAGAGTATCCGCGGGCGTGCGGAGCGTCAAGGCCGGCGGCCGCGAGAGCGACGAGAGCCCGGACACGCGCCTCAGCGCACGAGCGCGATCCGTGCGATCGCGGATGACGGTCCGGCCTCGAGCGCAAGCCAGTAGATGCCCGAGGGAGCGCTGCGGCGGCGCGCGTCGCGGCCGTCCCACACGATCTCGACGCCTTCCCCGCTGCCGAAGCCTTCGGCCAGGCACACGACCCGCCGTCCGGTCGCATCGAAGATGTCGAGCGTGAAGCGCCGGCCGGAGGGCAGCGCGTACCGCAAGGTCACGCTCTCGCGATGAGGCGCTGATCCTTGCACCACGAGAGCAGCGGGCCGCAGGCCGAGAGCCGCCTCCGACGGCGCGCTCTCGCCGCACGCGTTGCGCGCCGCCACGCGGTACTCGTGCTCACTACCCGGTTTCACGCGGGCATCCTCGAAGCTGGTCGCATTCGAGTCGGCGAGCGCGAAGCGGGCGCCGTCGCGAAAGATGACGAAGGCCGACGCATCTTCGTTGTCGTCGCGCCAGGTAACGATCACCGCGGCGGGCCGGTCGCGGCTCGCGCGACAATCGGCGGGAGGGGACGGCCAATCCGAAGCGAGCACGAGGTCGCGTTCCTCGCGCACACTCTCGCCCCAGGAATTGCGCGCCGTGAGCCGCACCGAGTAGCGCCCCGCCTGGGGAAAGGCCCAGTGCGGATCGCGCTCCCGGCTGTCGACGATGCCGTCGGCGTCGAAGTCCCACTCCCAGCGGTTCGGCCCGTGCAGGCTCGCATCCTGAAACGCGAGCGCGAGAGGCGCGCAACCCTCGCTGCGATCGAGCGTCCACGCGGCGACCGGCGCGCGTTCGATCTGAACTCCGTGCAGGAAATCGTAGGCTTGCATCGCGAGGCGCTCTTCGAGAGCGAGCATGTCGGAAGCGTTCCAGGCAGGCAGGCGCGCGGGATCAGGGGCGCCCGTGACCGACGCGGCGCCGGCGCCCGGGCTCTGCGCCTCGCGTGCCTCGCCGCGCCAGCTCGCGAGCGCACTCTCGCCCGCTTGCAGGATCGCATCCTCGGTCTCGAAGAGCGCAGTCCAATAGCCTCCTCCCGAACCGTCGAGCAATTGATAGCTGTCGGCCAGGGTCGTGCTCCCGCTCTCGTGTATCATCGCCGCACGCAGACGGGCCGCCTCCAGCCAGAGCGGCGCACGCGTACCCACGTGAGCCGCGGCGGGAGCCGGGCCGACCGGCCAGTACGGCACGGCGCAGGCGGCGATCGGATTGCCGAGCAGCGTCCACATCGTGGTGAGCGCGGCGGGTTCATCCGGCATCACGCCTTGAATGACGACCGCGGATACCGAAGACGAGCGGCAGATGCTTCGCCCGCAATCGATGTACCCGTGCGGCCAGGCGGCGCGCTCGCGCCCGTCGTACGGAATCGCGAACCCTTGCGCGGATGCGTCGGAGAAGTCGCGCATCTGGCTGCGCAAGATCCCGCGCACATCGAGGCGTCCTGCGGCCACCATCGCGGAGATCAATTGCACGCTGCGGTCGTAGCGCTCGCGCCCTTGCGAGCCGCCGGTCGCAAACGAGAAGTTCGTGCGCACGACGAAGCCTGCGTTTTCCGGAGAAGGATCGTAGCGGGCGTAGCCGTCCGGCCAGACCTCGAACATCGCGGCCGCGCCGCGCCGGTCGATCACGCCGAAATTGCCGAGCGTGGAGCGGCCGGTCGCATTCGTGCTGTCGAGCAAGGCGAAGAATTCATCGAGATCGGCGCAGGAGCCGAGCGCGCGTGTGATGAGTTCGCCGTTTCCCAGGTCGGCCTTTCGGTCGTAGGCCGGATAGGTGTAGGAATTGACGATCGCGAAGCCCGCCTGATTGACGCCCATCCAGGCGGTCTCGCGCTCGGCGGAATTGACGACGGCAAGATACGGGAGCGCGCTCGAGGAGTCGTAGACGACCGCGTTCGAGATCTGCTCCTCGAGGTCGCGCGTCTTCCACAGCAGCGGGCGGCCATCCGCGGTCGCCGCGCCGGATGCGACCCCGATGGTGCACGCGCGGCTGGGAGAAAAGACCGAAGCGAGAGCGAAGGCGCCGAAGAGCAGGAGGACCAGCACGCGCCGGCTCCCCGCGCGCATCCGTTCCCGCGAAAACCAACCGCGGCCGATTCCCTCCTTCTCGGAGAGAATCGCCCTTCCTGGGCGGTTGCCGATGCGGATTTCCCGGGGCGTGAACGACGACAGCATAGGTGCGAACGACGATAGCGACTTTGCAGGCGCGGCGTCAAGGCGCGGCCGTGCATCGCGGCCTGATCGATGACCGGCGGCGCGACCGCCGCGCTCAGACCTTGCGAAGCCTGAGGTTCAGGCATCCGCTGACGATGTCGTGCACATCCAAGGCATCCTCCCCCGGGGGAAGCGGAATCGCGCGCTGAAAGCGGCCTCAGGGAATCTCGAGGCGATGGATCGTGGCCACGCGGGATCGGTGCGTTCCCGATCGGGAAACCCGGCCGCCCTGCGCGACGCGCGCGCGTCTCCGGAACGCGACGCGGAGATCGCTTGCCAAGGCGCGGGATGGGAAGGCACCATCGGAGAGAAAGCCAGGCGATCCATCACGGGCCGCCGGTGAACGAGCCGTCGCTCGACGAATGCAACAGAGCCATCGCGGGTGCGCGTGCGATGATCTCGGGGAATGGATGAGGGATGTGGGTCTACGCGGGCATCGATGAGGCGGGCTACGGGCCCATTCTCGGTCCGCTCGTCGTCGCGCGCAGCGTCTTCACGATCGAGGGAGACGCGCCCGAGTGCTTGCCCTCGCTGTGGATGACGATGCGAGGGGCCGTTTGCCGCCGCGCGGGCGACAAGCAGCATCGCATCGCGGTCAACGATTCCAAGCTGCTCTACTCCGCACCCATGGGCCTGCGCCATCTCGAACGCGGGGTGTTGAGCTTTCTTCACGCCGCCGGCCGGCATCCCGCCTCGGTCGACGAAATCCTCGGAATGCTCGGATACGACGACGCGTCGCGCGAGATCACTCTCGATTGGTATCGCGCGGCGCACGGCGGTCCCGCGCTGCCGGCGGGCGCCGAGCCGGCCGAGCTCGAACGCTGCGCCGGCCGCTTGTCGCGCGCCTGGGAGAAGGGCGGCCTGCGCCTGGCCGATCTGCGCGCGGCGGTGGTCTTCGAAGATCGCTTCAATCGCCTCGTTCAAGACGACTGTTCGAAGGCGGCCTGTTCCTGGCGCTTCGTGGCCGGGCACCTGCGCGACATCTGGGAGCGCTACGGCGAGCACGATGTGCAAGTGATCGTCGACCGCCAGGGCGGCCGGCAGAACTACCTCGATCTTCTGGCCGCGCTCTTTCCCTGGACGCAATTGCGGCTCGTGAAGGGAGAGGTTCGCACGAGCGCCTACGAAGTGATCGGGGAAGGCAAGCGCATGCGGATCACGATGCAGGTGGAGAGCGAGCGCGCGCATCTGCCGGCGGCCTTCGCGTCGATGACGGCGAAGTACCTGCGCGAGCTATTGATGTTGCGCTTCCGCGCGTTCTGGCAGGAGCGCGCGCCCGAGGTGCGCTCCTCGGCCGGCTACTTCGGCGACGGCCGCAGATTCCTGCGCGAGATCGCGCCCACGCTCGAAACGCTCGGGATCGAGCGCGCGACCCTCATGCGGACGAGGTGAGCTAGCGCGCGTCCTTGCCCGCTTCCAGGAAGCGGCTGCCCTCTTCGTAGATGTGCCCGAAGATGCGCGGGATCTGCCGTTTGGTCGCCCAGCTGACGAGGAAGCCGGGGATGTAGCTCATGCCCGGGTCGGTGTCGAGCTGGTAGACGATTTGCGTGAGCGACTCGCCGAGCGGGATCACCTCCCAGAAGCCGCGCGCTTCGTCGACATTGCCGTAGCCGGGGACGAGCTCGAAGCGCAGCATGCCCGCGCGGCGGTCGCGAACGAAGCGCATGCGATACTTGCGGTCCTTGAAGACCGGAACGCCGATGCGATAGCGGGTGATGATCGTGTCGCCGCGCGCGTATTCCTGAACCGATTCTCCCACGCTGGGCCATTTCTCCGAGCGCTTCTCGCCGATGATCACTTCCCAGACGATATCCGCGGGAAGACGAACGCGGGCGGTGGCATTCGCGCGCCGCACGCCGGGGCGATCGATGCCCTCCACCCGCAGGGAATCCATCACCCAGCCTTCCTCGGCGAGGGTTCGGTCGCTTTCTTGCGCCGGCATCGGCTCGCCATCGGGCAAGACTTCGTGGAGGGTCGATTCAGCGACGGCTTCATGCCTGGAAACAGGCTGAGCAAGGGAATCGCGACCGGCGGCCGGCGTGCTTGGAAGCGAATCTCCGGCGGCGCTCGGCTCATCCGCCAAGCTCCTCGAAGGAATCGCGAAGGAGGCCGCCGCGAGAAACAAGCAAGCGCTCGCGCACAGCGCAGCTGCTCTTCGGCGGAAAAGGCCTCCTTGGCCGCCCTTCGGGATGATCTTTCTTTCCCGTGCCATCTCCAATTCCTCAACGCGCTCGACACCCCTGCGAATCGCGGGTGAACAGAGTACCACGATGCGGCGCCTGCCTCCACCGTGCGCATGCCGCGCGCATGGCCGGTTCCGCTATGCAGAGCGTCGCGCAGGGAGGGGGGCGATCCGCTATCGCGTCTGGTTCTGGTGACAGAAGGGCGGCGCTCGCCTTCCCGGCAACGCCGCGGAGGCGCATCCCGCCGATGCCGGCAGAATCACCCGCGCGCGCCTCGCTTCGCACTTTTGCGCGCCGCCTTCCCCCGCTATCGTCCCCTCGAACGGACGAGGATTCCGGGCGCGTCGGAGCCGTCTCCATTCGCGGCCGGCGCGGATGGCGGCCTCCACGAACAGGTCCTGCATGTCAGCGATGGAAGCGAAGAGATGGCGGTCGTGGCGGGCGTGGCTTCGGCCGGCGGCGATCGTCGCCATCTGCGCGCTCGGCGCCGCGATCGCCGTATGGGGGCCCAGCCTCTTTCGCTTGATCACCGACAAAGAAGCGCTCCGCCGCCTGATCGAGGATTTCGGCGCCTGGGGACCGCTGGTCTTCATGCTGCTGCAGGCGGCTCAGGTTCTCGTCGCGCCCATTCCCGGACACATCCTCGCGGTCGTCAGCGGCTCTCTCTTCGGTCCTTGGATGGGAACGCTCTACACCGTGATCGGCGTGGGAGCGGGAAGCGGATTGGTGCTCCTCCTCTCGCGCGCATTCGGACGCCCGCTGGTGGTGCGCCTCGTTCCCCAACAAGCCCTCCCACGCATCGACACCTGGGCCGCCCGGCGCGGTCCGCTCTTCTTCTTCGTGCTCTTCATGCTGCCCTTCATGCCTGATGACATCGCCTGCTTCGCCATCGGATTGAGCGCGCTTCCGCTTCTGCCGATGCTGGCCGTGATCGTATTGGCGCGCTTCCCGGGCCACTTCATCTCCGCGTGGCTGGGCGCGAATGTCGAGCGCTTTCCCCTGGCGGGCTGGGTGATTCTGGGAATCGGCGGCCTCGGCTTCGCCGGTTTGTATTGGAGGTACCGCGAGCCGCTCGAGGAGTGGATGCTCGCGCGCCTACCGGGAGCGAGGCAAAGCGAGCCGGCACCCGGCGCGACCGATCGCGAGAATCGGTCGATTTCGCGCTGACATAGCAACCTTACGACGCCGGAATCATCTTACCGGTAGAGCGCGCGGATCCGTCCCCAGGTCATCGATTCCGCCGGCGCAGGCACGAGGTCGCTGATCACCCGGATCTGGTCGATCGACATGCGGCTGTCGGGCGCGGCATTCATCCGCCCCGCCCATCGGACCTTTTGCATGCGGGCTGCGGCATCAGCGCCGTGAGGATGGTCCATGAGCGCCGGAACTCCGTCGAGCCAGATCGACAGCGTCTCCGCGTCCATGTCGAGCACCACCATGATCGGATATGGGCGTCCAACGGAGAAGGAACCCAATACCCCCAATTCTTCGCCCTTGGTCGACCCACAGATGCAGCCTGTTTCATCGAATATCAATCCCAGAAATCTGTTGACCCAAGTGTCGTCGTACAAGTAGAGCCAGAACTCATCGCCCGGCCCGATGCGATAGAACCAGACGTCCATGATCACGACGACCAGGCCGCTGGAAACCTCCTTTTCCATCTCAAAACCCAGCCAGCTGTGTTGCGTCGGATCGGTGTTGTGAATCTCGAGGCAGCGGGTCCCAAAAGGACTGGAACGAACGATCGCCTGAAGAGCTGGATCCACGTACACCGGCTCCCCCGCCTCGGGCCCCCCAACCCCGATCGGCTGATCGATCGCCTTGTCATCGAAGGTCGCATTCAGGTACGTCTCGCCCGACGCAACCGGAGCCAGGAAGAGGAAAGCGAGGAAAGCAGCAAGCCCCCACCACGGAAGACGCGTTCGGTCCATGGATCATCCCTCCGCAAAGCTGCGGGCAAGCCGTTCACGATGGTGGCGGCTCGCCGGGCAGCGCCTCCAAACCAACATCCTTGGCCGATAAACGATCGCGACCTCAGTCTGCCTCCAGGTTCGAGGGGTCTCAAGCCGTTATTCGGCCGGGACCGGCCGATTCCCGCGCCTCCCCCAACGGCTCGTCTGGCATGGCCGCAGCGCGTGATCGCGATCTTGCACTGAGAGCCGGTTTGCGAAACGATAGCGCTCCGCAGGGAGTCGCCCGGCAGCTCCCTGCCAAACCGAGAGGGGGCCCTGGTGACCGCATCCACCATCGTCATTCAGACCACTCTGCCTTCCGAGCAGGCCGCGCACGAGATCGCCTCGGCGCTTATAAGCGAGCGGCTCGCCGCTTGCGCGCACATCCATCCCATCGCATCCGTGTATCGCTGGAAAGGAGAGGTGGCGCGCGAGCAGGAATGGATCGTGGTCTTCAAGACCCGCGAACGCTTGTACGCTCGCGCGGCGGCGCGCATCCGCGCGCTTCATAGCTATGAGGTGCCGGAGATCGTCGCCCTTCCGATCGAAGGCGGATGGCCGGAATATCTCGCCTGGATCGAAGCTTCCACGCTGTCGCACGGCGAGCCGAACGACGAAAGCTGAGGCGGAGATCCAAGAGATGTCGGGCAACTATGGAATCGCTCTCCTGCTCACCGCGATCGCGGGCCTGTCGACCGGATTCGGCAGCTTGCTCGGCATCCTCGTGCGCCCCGGTTCCCGCTTCATGGCGGCCAGCCTGGGATTCGCGGCGGGGATCATGCTGCTCATCTCCTTCGTCGAGTTGCTCGGCAATGCGGTGACGATCATCGGCTTCATGCCCGCCCACGCGGCCTTCTTCACCGGAATGCTCGTGATGTTCGGCATCGATGTGCTGGTCCCGCATGTCTACGCGGCGGAGAGCAAGAACGGCGAAATGCCCTGCAAGAAAGACCCCGGATTTCGCCTGCGCCGGACGAGCATGCTCCTGCTCCTCGGCATCGGGATCCACAATTTCCCGGAAGGCATGGCCACCTTCGTCGGCGCGCTGCAGGACATCCGACTGGGCGTCGCGATGACGGTGGCGATCGCCGTGCACAACATTCCCGAAGGTCTCGCGGTTTCCACTCCCATCTACGCCTGCACCGGCAACCGCAAGCGCGCCTTCTTCTATTCGTTTCTCTCGGGAATCGCCGAGCCGGTCGGAGCGGCGGTCGGCGCGCTCGTCCTGCTTCCCATTCTCACCCCGTCCCTCCTGGCCTATGTTCTCGCCGGCGTGGGCGGACTGATGGTCTTCATCTCGCTGGACGAGTTGGTTCCGGCCTCCAAGGAATTCGGACACGAGCACCTCACCATTCTCGCGACGATGGCGGGCATGGTGGTGATGGCGGTGAGCCTTTGGCTACTCGTTTGACCACCCTCGAAGATGGTGACCTATTCTCCGACGCCTGCGCTTCCATCGTGATCCGCGCGTTGAACGGCCTGGCCGTCCTCGCGCCGCGGCGCGAGGCGGAACGGATCGCGGCCCTGCTGGGGACGCTGCGCTTGCGGCTGCGCCCCCGCGAAGCGCGCGCCGTGCGCGGCAATCTCGCGTTGCTGAAAGCGAGCCGCGGCAGCACTCCCGGCGATCGCGTCGAAGAATCGGTCGTGCGCTCCGTCTTTCGCTCGTGGGCGCTCTTCGTCGTCGAGTTCTTCTGCGGGCTCGAGATGCCACCGGAAGAGATCTCCTCCGGATGGACGATCACGGGAGAGGAGCATCTCGCGTTTCTGCGCGATGCGCGCAAGGGCTTCATTCTGGCGACGGCCCACACGGGAAACTGGGAACACTTGCGCGCCATCGGTTGGCGCCACGGACGGCGAATTCTCTCCCCCGCCGGAATCCAGTTTCACGGAGCGCTCTCGCGCGCGGTCAAGGCACGCAAGGCGCGCCAGGGAGTGCTCTCCACATCCACGGAGAAGGGAATGCGCGCGCTGGTCGAGACGCTCGCTCAGGGAGAAATCGTCGGCCTGCCCTTCGATGGCAGCTCGTTTCGCCGGGGAATCGTCGTGCCGTTTCTCGGAATGGATTGCGCCTTCCCGGCCGGCCCCGCGCGTCTCGCGATGTTGACCGGCTGTCCGATCGTCCCGATCTTCGCCCGGCGCACGGGCTTCCTCCGGCAGGAAGTGCGCATCGGCGCTCCGCTGTACGCGCGTGCGGACGAGGGCGCGCATGTGGACGAAAGCGCGCATGTGGATGAGCGGACGCCTGCGGATGCGCGCGCGCATGCGCGCTTGCGTGTCGATGCCGGCGCACGCGGAAGCGAGGCCCGCCGGCTGACCGCTCAACTCGCCCGGCAGCTCGCCACGCATCTGGAAATGGCGGCCGATCAATGGTGCATCTTCCGCCCCATCACCCACGCCGGCTCCGAAGGCGCCTCGCGCCCGCTCCCGCGGTGAGCGATTCGGCGGCGGCCATGCGAACGCCGGCGATTCACAGCCTCGCCAGATAGTCGCGCCCCAGCTGGCGCATCTGTCCCTCGATCCAATTCGCGCGGCGCAGCACATAGGCGGAAGGGCGGTCGGCGTGCAGGCGAAGGGGATTGGGCAAGACGGCGGCGAGAATCGCCGCCTCGTGTTCCGTCAAGCGATCGGGCGGCTTCTCGAAATAGCGCGCGCTCGCCTCGCGAATGCCGAAAACGCCCGGCCCGAATTCCGCGATGTTGAGATAGATCTCCAGAATGCGGCGCTTGGGCCACAGCCATTCGATCAACACCGTGAACCACGCTTCCAGGCCTTTGCGCGCGAAGGTGCGGTGCGGCGTGAGGAAGAGGTTCTTCGCCACTTGTTGGGTGATCGTGCTCGCGCCGCGCAGCTTTCCCCCGCGCTCGTGCGCTTCCCAAGCCTTCTCGATCGCCTGCATGTCGAAGCCATGATGACGCGGAAAGTTCTGGTCTTCCGCGGCAACCGCGGCCAGCCGCGCGTGCGGTGAGATGCGCTCCCACGCGACCCAGCGGTATCGAAACGGATCGCGCTCGTCCGCCCACCAGGCGGCGATCCGCTTCTGCACCATGAATGCGGTCGTGGGAGGCGGCAGCCAGCGAAGCGCCAGCAAGGTCGCGGCGGGCGCGGCGACGAACACCACGACGAGAATCGCCGCGATGAGGAGCGCCACGCGGCGAACCGTCCGCCGGACGCGGCTCGAGAACCGGGTCAGGAAGCGCGGCTTGCGCCTCGGCCGCCCGGCACGGGATGCGCGACGATGACGCAACGGGCTCAATCGTCGAACTCGCCCGCGGGCCCTTTCTTGCCGTGCAGGCGGAGGGCCCGCTCACGGATGCGCGCTTCCGTCCAGTCGGACGCCTTCTCGGTCTGCCGGGCCTTGGGCGGCATCTCGGGCGAGCCCGCGCGCAGAATCGCCTCGACCGCCAGAGGAGCCGTGTCGGTGGCGTTGAAGACCTCGGTCAACAGCCCGTACACGAACTGCTCCACTCCCTGGCTCATGCGTTCCCGAATTTCGCGCGGCTGCGCGAGGATCTTGTTTTCAAATGGCAGATTGAGCTTCTTGTAATCGCCCTTCTTCCACCCCTTCTCGCGCGCGAAGGCGATCATCTCCGCCCACAGGGCGTCGGTCACTCCCCGGTCGGAAAGCTTCTTGAACTCTCCGTTCGCGTCGAGGATCGCATTCCCGTAGTCGTTCACTTCCACGCCCCACGAAATCATCTGCAGCGCGGTGGCCACATTCGCCTTCGTGGTGCGCGTCTCGCGCGCGATGCGGCGCAGCCGTTCGGAGCTGTTGCCCGAGGTGCCGTGCTGAGCGCCCGAGACGCCGAAGGGCTCGAGCGCTGCGTGGATCCCGGCGGTCAATTCCACCTGGATGCCCGCGTCGCTCTCCTCGATGCCATGGGTGGTGCCGTTGTTGAGCGCGATCCAGTCGGGGAAGATCCCATGCGCATTCAATCCGCGAATCAAGAAGAGCGCCTCTTCCTTGGTCGAGAGCCCTTCCTTGCCCTTGATCTCTCCCACTTCCGTCTCGAGGCCCGCCCAGCTTGGGATGAGCGCATGCAAGGCGAGATTGGCGAGCAGGTTCTCTTCGTCGGGCATGTGCGAGGCGTCGATCGCAATCGAGGTGATCCCCGCGTCGAACAGCGAGGGAATCTCCGTGCGCGCGCGCTCGACATCGGCGGCGTTCTTCAATCCGAAGTGGTCCGCGTGCACGGCGACGGGAATCGTGATCCCGAGCTCGTTGCAGACCGCATCCACCTGGCGGGCGATGTTCCAGAGATTGACCGCGCAATACCCGCTCGTGCCGCCCTCGGACTTCGCGATCTCGATGATGATGGCCGCATTCGCCCGCTGCGCCGCGCGCAATGCGCCGCGAATGACGATGTGGCTGCGCCCGTTGGCCGCGATCGCCATCGCCTGGCCTTTGGCCAGCTGCGCGCGGTCGATCGCCTGCCCGCTCACGATCAGCGCGCGCGAGTGCGGGAACAGGGCGCGCACATTGGGCGGACGGCCGACCTCGAGCGCGCGAGCGAAGTCGCGGTCGGGAATCCGGGAGCCGGTCGAATGCGGAGCGGAAGTCGACATGTTCATTCCTCGCGATCGGGGGTTATGGGCACGAGACGCTTTCCGGCCGGAACGAGTCCCGCGGGGCGATGCCGTCGTCGGGCGCGGACCCGGCCAAGCGACCGTAGCGGGGGCCCGGGGGGCGATGCAACCCTTCTGTTGTGGCTCGAAGATTCGGGATGGGACCCATTCGAACTCCTTGCCATTCCGGAAATTGCGCCGGGAGTTGCCGGGGAATGTCAAACCCTCGCGCAATGTCCTCTCAGTCCTTGATGCCGCAACGAGTTATGGCCCGGCATCCCCGGGAATCGGCACACAACCCTTGCCCGGCCCTCGCGCCTTCGATATCGTCTTTCGCCCGGCCTCGAACCGCCGGGCCGTCATCGCTCTCCAAGGCATTCGGTCCGACGCCGACAGGACGACATGGAAGGAAGGCCCATCATGAGCAGCGTCTCCCAATTGGAACCCCGCGCCCTCTGGAAGTACTTCCTCGAGCTTTCCGCGATCCCCCGCTGCTCGAAGCAGGAGGCGGCCGCGCTCGCCTGGCTCGAAGGCGTCGCCCGCGCGCACGGCATCGAGCCGGTCCGTGACCGGGCGGGCAACATTCTCATCCGCGTGCCCGCCTCGCCGGGTTGCGAAAGCTCTCCCACCATCGCGCTGCAGAGCCATGTGGACATGGTGTGCGAGAAGAACAGCGATGTGGTCCACGACTTCGCGCGCGATCCCATCCGGCCGGTCGTGGAGGGAGAATTCGTGCGCGCGCAAGGCACCACCTTGGGCGCCGACAACGGCATCGGGCTCGCGGCCGCCCTCGCGCTCCTCGACGACACCGAGACCCGTCACGGCCCGCTGGAATTGCTCTTCACCGTGGACGAGGAGACCGGCCTGAGCGGCGCGCTCGCGATTGAAGCGGGCTTCCTGAAGGCGCGCTTCATGCTGAATCTCGACTCCGAAGAGCTCGGCATCTTCACGGTCGGGTGCGCCGGCGGCCGCGACACCAACATCACCGTGCGCATTCCGCGCATGGCCCGTCCCGAGCTGGCCGCCTTCGAGATCGCGATCGGCGGCTTGCACGGCGGGCATTCGGGAACCGACATCCATCGCAATCGCGGCAACAGCATCAAGATTCTCGGCCGGTTGCTGCTGGCCGCGGCCGAGAGCCCGTCGGTCGGACCGCTGCTGCTCGGCGCGGCCTCGGGCGGAAGCAAGCGCAATGCCTTGCCGCGCGAGGCGCGCGCGCAAGCGGCCATCGAGCCCAAGCGCGCGGCTGCGCTGCGCGGCGTCATCGAGGCGGAGATCGCGAAGGTTCGCCGCCAGCTCGAAGGCATCGACGACGGCTTGACGGTGGCCGTCAGCGAGGCGGGCGCGAGCGCGTTCGCCTCCGCCGCCGACTCGCTGCGCATGTTGCGCTTGATCCAGGCCCTTCCGCAGGGCGTGGCCGCGATGAATGTCGACATTCCGACTCTGGTCGAGACCTCCAACAATGTCGGAGTGCTGGAGGATCTTGGAGACGGATACCGGATCGTGTGCGCGACGCGCTCGTCGGTCGCGCCGGCGCTGCTCGAATTGCTCGCGCAGGTGGACGCGGCCGCGCATCTGGCCGGCGCCGAGGTCACGCACAACGAAGGGTATCCGGGATGGAAGCCCAATCTCGCCTCGCCGCTCCTCGCGCGCGCGCGCGCCGTTCACGAGCGGCTCTTCGGCGATCCGGGCAAGGTGCAGGCGATCCACGCCGGCCTCGAGTGCGGTCTCTTCACCGAAAAGTATCCGCAGCTCGACATTCTCTCCTACGGGCCCGACATCACCGGCGCACATTCGCCCGAGGAGCGGGTGAAGATCGACACGGTCGCCAAGACCTGGGAGTTCACGCAGAAGCTCCTGGCCGAGCTCGCCCGCGCGGATGCGGTCTAGGGAGAGCGGGCGTTGCATGCCTGAACATCACCCGCGCTCGGGCGGCGAGAATTCCCCGCGCATGGACCGCTCTATGACGCCATCCGTGCATGCCCGGCATTGGAAGCTCGCGCCCGAGTTGCTCTATCTCAATCACGGCTCCTTCGGCGCCTGCCCCTCCCCCGTGCTCGATGCGCAAGTCGAATTCCAGCGGCGCATGGAAGCCAATCCCGTCGGGTTTCTGGGACGCGAGCTCGAACCGCTTCTGGATGAAGCGCGCATGGAGCTCGCTCGCTTTCTCGGCGCCGACCCTGCAACGCTCGCCTTCCTTCCGAACATCACGACGGCGGTGAACACGGTCCTGCGCGCGTTTCCCTTCGAGCCGGGCGACGAGATCCTGGTCACCGATCACGAGTACAACGCCTGCCGGAATGCGCTCGATGTCACCGCCGAGCGCACCGGCGCGCGGATCGCGATCGCGCGCGTGCCCTTTCCGGTCGGCGCGCCGGAGGAGGTCGAAGCGGCGGTGCTGGCGCGCCAATCGCAGCGCACGCGCTTCGCGCTTCTCGACCATGTCACCAGCCCGACGGCGATCGTGCAACCGGTCGGGCGGCTGGCCGGCGCTCTCGAAGAGCGCGGCGTCGCGGTCATGATCGACGGGGCCCACGCGCCCGGTATGCTGCCGCTCGATCTCGATCGCTTGGGGGCGTCGTTCTACGGCGGCAACTGTCACAAGTGGTTGTGCGCGCCGAAAGGGGCGGGGTTCCTGTGGGTGCGCGCCGATCGCGCCGCAACGCTGCGCCCGCTCGTTACCAGCCACGGTGCGAATTCTCCGCGCACCGATCGCACCCGCTTCCGGCTCGAGTTCGACTGGGTCGGCACGCAGGATTTCAGTCCGTATCTCTGCGTTCCGGTGGCGCTGCGCTTTCTGGGTGGGCTCCTGCCGGGAGGATGGCCGGAGATCTACGCGCGCAATCACTCGCTCGCTTGCGAAGGGCGGCGGATTCTCTGCGACCTGCTCGGCCTCGAGCCTCCTTGCCCGGAAGAGATGCTCGGCTCGATGGCAGCCGTCGTTCTGCCGGGGGGCGCAGCGCGCATGCCTGCTTCCGCGAGCGAAAAGAACATCCTTCCGCAAGAGGACGCCTTGGAACGAGAGCTCTTCGAGCGGCACCGCATCGTCGTCCCGATCTTTCGCTGGCCGGAACCGCCGATGCGCATTCTGCGAATCTCGGCTCAGCTCTACAACTCGGCCGGTCAATTCCGGCTGCTCGGCGAAACGGTGCGCGGATCTCTCAGGGCAGGCGTCTGAGGAGTCCGGCGAGATAGTCCTTCGCTGCGGGATCGCCTTCCGACGGAGCCCAGGGCGCGAATTCCTTGTCGGTGCGCGGATTGTACGGCCCGTTCTTTCCCTCGAAGAGAATCGTGCCGGGAACGAGGGCCGCCAGCGAGTGCCAGACTCCCGGACGGATGTCGACGAGCTTCGATTCGCATCGCGGTCCGATGCGCCGCGCATCCGACAGGGCGCCGTCTTCCGCGAAGACGAAGAACGCGATCTCCCCTGTGAGGGCCACGAAGCTCTCCGACTTCCCCGGATCCCGATGACGGTGAGGCTGGACATATGAGCCGGGCTGGATGGCGTGCAGCATGCGCTGATACGGATCGGCCCAATCGTGCAAGTCGAGATTCACTCTTCCGCGCGGGTGAGCAGCCGACTCGCTCGACATCGAGGCGAGCAGGGCTTCCGTCGCATACCAGACGCGGTCGCGATCGGGTCGAGTCTGCATGTATCTGGCTCCTTCCCTTGTGGGTCGCAGATTCGGAGTCTGTCCGCATCAATCACAATCCAGGCAGCGTGTTGCGCGGTTATTGCCCCTTCGGAAGGCATTCGTCCGACGCCGCGCTCGCCCGCGCCGGCCTGGTTTGAGCAGGGCTTTTCGCTGGACATCTCGGATTAATTCTGCTATCATTCCCGTCGGATTTCTGGATTGCATGCGGGTGTACGCCGCCACGGACGACGGCGAAGCGTAAGAGGGGCCACGGAGGCGATCCGCGGTCGAAGGTGTTCGTCGCTTCGCCCGCCATTCTTCTCCTCGCTCCTCATTGGCCTGGACACGAAGTCCGCGCGGGCCTCCGGTTGAGCTGGCCAAGGGGAGTCGCGCCAGGGTTCGCCTCCGCCGCAAAACGATTCAGTTAGCGTGTGAGGCGCCTGGGAGTCCCCGGGTGCTGGGGGCGGCCACGAAAGTGGCCGCCTTTCTCGTGCCCGGCTTGCACGGCATCTGCCCGGCTCGCATCGCGCGTTGGCCTCGCATCGCATCGCGCGTTCGCGACGCGAGCGCCCTCCTTGTCCCCGCGCTCACTTGCGCAGCGTCCGCCCCACCTTCTTTTCCACGCTGGCGATCTTGCTTTCGAGCCGGCCCTCGCGTCCTCTGCGATAGTCGACCTTGATCGACACGCTGATGCGCTCGCAATCGCTGCGCATGCGTTCGAAGCAGGCGTCGACCACGCGCCAGACTTCCTCCCAGGTTCCTTCCAGCACGGTGCCCATGGGATTCAGCCGGTAGGGAACGCCGGAACGATCGATGATGTCGAGACTGCGCGAGACATACGCGGAAACCGATGGCCCTTTGTCGAGCGGAGTCATCGAGAATTCGAGCAGCGTCTCGCGCGCCGAGGCCGCATGACGATTGCCGCGTGCCTCGCCGCCGCGGCGTGCGCGGACGGCATCGCGATCGCTCCTCCCCACAGCGGGCACCGTCCGTGTGCTGGTCTTCTTCGGCATGCGCTCACTCCTCACCGGTGTAGGAACACCGCGACGCGGGCGTTTCCGCGATCGTGATGCGCGCCAGGCCGGGAAGCCCCGCGTGCAGTCGATCCCAGAACCAGCGCGCGAGCCGCTCGGAAGTGGGATTCTCGAGACCGGGCACATCGTTCAGCACCCGGTGGTCCAGCTCGCGCACGAGCGGCTCCACTTCCCCCTTGATGTCGCCGAAATCCATCACCCAGCCGGTGCGCGGATCGGGCATTCCTCGCACGGTGACCTCGACCACGAAATTGTGACCGTGCGCGGCGCGGCAACGATGCGTTTCGCCCGCCTCGGGAAGAAAATGCGCGGCGCTGAAGCTGAAAGCCCTCGTCAATTCGTATGGCATCCCCCTCGAGCCCTCCCTGAAACGCGAGCGAAGCTGCGCGCGGGCCTTGCGTCCGCAGCAAGCTCGCATCGCAGACGATGCCAGAATCCGAGCCGGGTTGCCAGTGCCGGGCGCATGCCGAGACGAGTTGCCTGGAACGATCGGATCACGCGAGCAGCGGATCGGGGACTTCCGCTTCCGCAAACCCTTTCGCGCGCAGCCGGCAACTGTCGCAGCGGCCGCAAGGGCGCGCATTCGGTTGCGGGTCGTAGCAGCTCCAGGTGAGCGCATAGTCCACGCCCAGCGCGATGCCCCAGCGAATCGTCTCCGCCTTCGACTTGTTGAGCAGCGGCGTTCGAATCGTGGGGGCGCGGCCTGCGAGGCCCGCGCGCGTGGCCACCCGCGCGAGTTGCTGAAAGGCGTCGATGAAGGCGGGCCGGCAATCCGGATAGCCGGAGTAATCGATCGCGCTCACGCCGAGAAAGATCGCTTGCGCATCGCAGGCTTCGGCCCAGGCGAGCGCGAGCGCGAGAAGGATCGTGTTGCGCGCGGGCACATAGGTGGAAGGGATGCGGTTGGTTGGATCGTCTTGCGGCGAGGAAGGCGGGCACTCGCCGATCGGCGCATCTCCGGTGAGCGAGGAGCCGCCCCAGCCGGCGAGATCGAGATCGATCACGCGGTGTTCGACGGCGCCCAGCGAGGTGGCGAGCTCACGCGCGCGCTCGATCTCGAGGGCATGCCGTTGGCCATAGCGGACGGTGAGCGCGCGGCATTCCCATCCTTCCGCGTCCGCGATCGCGAGAGCGGTCGCGGAATCGAGGCCCCCGCTCAAGAGCACGATCGCCCGCCCTCTGGGATCGATGCCCTTCGGCCGTCGATGCGCCGCGGATCTGCGCTCGTCTGCGTCGTTCTGCATTCTCACACTCCGCGCTTGCCCCGGCCCCAGATGCACACATGCAGCTGGATGTTCAAGCGCACGGGCAAACGGTCCTCGAGAATCCATTGCGCGAGCTCGCGTGCAGCCACGCCCGCCACCTTCGGCGAACGCGCGGCCTCCGGCTCGTCCGCTCGCGCGCTCGCCGTCGCAGCCGCCGCCGGGCGCGCCGCCGCGGCATCCTGCTCCGCCGCCGTCACCGGAGAAAAGTGCACCACCTGGCGCTCGGCCAGGCCGCTGTGGCGCAGGAAGTCTTTCGCCCATTCGTAATCCGAGCGCGATCCGATCACGAACTTGAGCTCGTCCTCGGGCTTCATGTAATCGAGATTCTCCCACACCTGCCGGTCCTGCATTCCCGAGCCGGGGCATTTGATGTCGAGCACCACGCAGGCGCGCGGATCGACCCCTTGGATCGACACTCCTCCCCCGGTTTCGATCACCACCTGATTGCCCGCTTGCAGGAGCTCCGAGACGAGATAGCGCGAGCCTGGTTGCGCGAGTGGCTCGCCGCCGGTGAGCAGCACGAGGCGCGGCCCGAAGGCGGCGACGCGGCTCAGGATTTCGGGCAGGGGAACATCCTCGCCCCGTTGCTGCGCATAGGGAGTGTCGCACCACGCGCAGCGCAGCGGGCACCCCGCCAGGCGCAGGATGACGCACGGCCAACCCGCGTAGGTCGACTCGCCGAGAATGCTCGCGTAGATCTCGCAGACGCTCAGCGTCGGGGGCGCACCCGGCATGTACATGGACATCTCCTCCGGCGCGGGACGTCTAGAATCGTCACCGTCACGACACGCCGTCAGATTCCCACGCCTCGTCGCCCGATGCAACGCGCAGCATTTCCTCCTGGCGGGCGCCGAGGGTGCGCAGCGCCTCGACATCGATCACGCGCGGCGATCGCGAGGTGTACTCGCGCAACACATGCACGCTGAGACGCGCTTGCGCCGCGGCTTTGGGGAAGGAGAAGCCCTGCTTCACGAGCGCCCGGCAGATCGCGTTCACCCGCACGATCTGGTCGTCGGGCACGTCGCGCAATTCCGCGCAGCGCAAGCGTTGCAGGAGGGCGGGTATCTGCACCGCGTCCGCGTATTCCAGACGCGGCTCGCGGATGGCGGGCATCGCGACGGCGGCCATGGCGGCCGCGGTCTGGAAGTAGGTCTGATCCTGAGTCGAAAAGGCGTAGCTCGTCTCGGCGCTTTCCAGATGCAGGATTCCCAGGCACTCCTTGCCGTCTCCGGTCACGAGCGGAATCGAAAGGGCGCAGTGGCTGTCGCGCCAGAAGGGCCGGTGCACGCCTTGCGCGCGGCGGGGGGCGTCGGGCAAGTACTGCGGGCGGCGCGCGCGTGCAGCCTGTCCCCACAAGCCCTCGCCGGATGCGAATCCCAGCATGCCCGCGCGATAGTCGGCATGCGTTTCTTCGGAAAGGCCCGCGGTCGTGATCGCTTCCACGCGAAAGGCGTCCGGTTCGCGGAAGTCGCGCAACGCCACCCACCCTCTGCGTTCCGGCGGGGGCAGGTAGGGCAAGGTCGCGGCGAGCAGGGCCCGCGCCAGCAAGGCGCGCGACGGCGGCAGCGAGAGCCTGCGCGTGAGACGGTCGTGATCGCGCATGCGCAGCGCGGCCATCAAGGGATGTCCGATCGATCCTGCGAAGGCGATCATCACATCGCAGAAGCGCTCGCTGAGGACCGCGTCGCTCTCCACGCTGAGGATCCCGATGGCGTGGCGCGGACGCGCCTGGCCGCGCATTTCGGGATCGAGCACGGGCACGACCAGTTGCGCCTGCACGCTAGGATAGGCGGCGATCGCGGCGCGACGCATGCTCTCCGCGTCCTCGCGCCCGGCGCACTCGAGCCTTCCCCACCCGTCGCGCGCTTCGTCGCGCTTGGCGAGCCACCAGTTTTCGCCGCAGCGCAGCGCGATCGCGCGCCGCGCCGCGCTCCAGCCCATGAGCCCGGTCGGGTCGTCGATGTTTCCCGGACCGACATGTTGCACGAAACTGCGCAGCTCGCCGGGATCGGGACGCCCTTTCAAGCGCAGCGGGCGAAAGGCGCTCTCCCGCGTGTCGCGGGCGAGGAGCCCGGCTGCGGCCCACAGGTGGGCCACTTTCGTCTGCTCGGGATCGACTTCCTCCACGATCTTGACCAGCGTCTCGCAGACGAGATCGAGGAAGGCGGGAAGATCGTCGATGCGGCCGTACAAGCGCTGAGTGCGCTCGAACAGCCGCAATGTCGTCTGGGCACCAGAGGCCGGCGCAATCACGGTCATCGGGACCTCCTGTCCCGTGTCTGCTTCAAGAAGTGGTCCGACCCGCCGCGTTCCTTGGGCGATTCAACCACTGTCGAAGAATTCACGGTCCGTTTGGGTACATCGGCAGATTGATGGGAATTCTCAAGCGTCCGGCAACAACTGGCGCCCTCTCATCGGGAAAAGCGCGCTTCCCCTTGTGGCTCGAAGATTCGGGTTCTTGGGCGGCAAGTTCTTTTCTCCGAGAAGGATGCACCCCTATTGCCTCGATATTGGTCAATTGTTGGCGAGGCTTCCCGGTGGTACGGTGATCGATTACCCGGCCCCGAGGTGGGTGACACGGGCTGTGCGACGAGGGCGCGGACGGCGAACTCCGCGATGGGAATGGGTTGGGATGGGAACATCCGGTAACCAAGACGCAGGCTCTCCGTGACGCGAGACGCACAGGATCAAGACGGACGGGGTCGCGAGGCCGACGGCGCCTCGGCCGGCCCCGGGTGCGCGCCGCGCTTCCCGGGTCCCGCCGCGCCCGTCGCCCGCGCGCCTCGTCCCACCGTGACCGAGATCCGCGGCGCGAGGATGCACAACCTGCAGGAGGTCGATTGCGCGATCCCCCTCGGGAAGGTCACCGCCATCACGGGGGTTTCCGGTTCGGGCAAGTCGACGCTCGCCTTCGACATCCTCTACGCCGAAGGGCAGCGGCGCTTCGTCGAATGCCTGAGCGCGTACGCGCGCCAGTTCATGGAACGCCTCGACCGGCCCGATGCCGAGCACATCGGGTACATCCAGCCTCCCATCGCGCTCAAGCAGCGCGTCAGCGTCAAGAATGCGCGCTCCACCGTCGGCAGCATGACCGAAGTGAGCGATTACCTCCGCCTGCTCTTCGCCAACGGAAGCGATCTGCATTGCCTGGTCTGCGGAGAGCCGGTCGCGCGCACCGGCATCGACGAGGCCCTCGCGGCCGTGGATGCGTGGGGAGCGGGAACGCGCCTCGCCATCGTCGCGCCCTTGGCTCCCAAGCCGAGCGCGCAGGAAATCGAACGCCTGCACGCGCAGGGATTCGCGCGGTTCTTCGCGAACGATGCGCTCGTCGATTTGGATGAATCGCGCGCCGAGGCGGCCGCTTCGTTGCGCGCGGCGAAGAGCATCGGGATCGCGATCGACCGCCTGGTCGTCGGCAAGGCGCGCCGCGCGCGCATCGCGGAGGCGATCGAAACCGCCTGGCAATACGGCCACGGAACATGCGTCCTTCACGCGCTCGAGCCCGCGGGCGCGCCGAAGCAAGCCGCCGCCGCGCTTCCTCCCCGCGTGTTGCGCGGCGGGCTCACTTGCACGGTGTGCGCGACCCCCGCGCCCGAACCGACGCCGGCGCTCTTTTCCTGGAACAGCCCGCTCGGCGCGTGCCCCACTTGCCAGGGATTCGGCCGCGTGATCACGATCGACCGCGACAAGGTGATCCCGGATGCGCGCCGGAATTTGCGCAACGACGCGATCGCGCCCTTCAGCGTTCCCTCGGCGCGCAATTGGTATCGGCGCATGTTGAAGGAAGCGCAGGCCCAAGGCATTCCGACCGACCTCCCCGTCGTCGGACTTGCCCCCGAGCAGAAAGACTGGATCTTCGTCGGGCACGGCCGCTATCCGGGCGTCAACGGCTACTTCGCCATGCTCGAGCGCAAGCGCTACAAGATGCATGTGCGCATCTTCCTGGCGCGCTTTCGCGGCTATGTCGAATGCCCCGTCTGCCAAGGCTCACGCCTGCAGCCGGCCGGGCTCGCCGCCACGCTGGCGGGGAAGAACATTCACGCCTTGCACGAGATGCCGATCCGCGAGGCGCGCGATTTTCTCGCCCGGCTCGCGCTGCCGAAGCAGACCGCCGAGCGCGTGCGTCCCGTTCTCGAAAGCGTGCGCGCGCGTCTGGGTTGCCTGGAGGACATCGGCGTCGGATACCTCACGCTCGCGCGCACGGGGCGGACCTTGAGCGGCGGAGAGACGCAGCGCATTCGTCTCGCGGCCGCGCTCGGGAACACCCTGACCGAAACGCTCTTCATTCTCGACGAACCGACCGTCGGGCTGCATCCCGTGGACACCGCGCGGATGTTGGGAGTGATGCGGCGTTTGGCGGAGATGGGAAACACGGTGGTGGTCGTCGAGCACGATCCGGATGTGATCGCGGGCGCCGATCATCTGATCGTGCTCGGCCCGGGCGGTGGAAGACAGGGCGGCCGCCTCTTGTACGAAGGGCCCGCCGGCTCGTTCCTCGAGCAGAACCCTGACTACTTCACGGTGCCCATGCTTCCCTCTCCTTCCGTTCCCGCCGCCGGCGACGCGGCTCCGCGCGGCCGCAGCGAGGCGGCGCGTCTGCGCGCGCGCATGGCGAAAGGCGCCAAGCGCGGGCGAGGGACCGCGCGCCTCTCGCAGCCTTGGAGCGTGGAGGCCTTCCACCGCTGGACGGCCGCGCACGCGAACGAAGCTCCCCGCCAAGGACACTCGCTTCGCGCGGCCTTCGGCGAGGCGCCAGGCGCCGCTGCGCAAGCGCAGATCTCCGCGCGGCAGATCCAAGCCTTGCGCGCAGGCCCGCACCTCACGATTCTGGGTGCGCGCCAGCACAACCTGCGCATTCCCCGCTTGCAGATTCCGCTCGCGGGCTTGGTCGCGGTGACCGGCGTTTCGGGCTCGGGAAAATCGACTCTGCTCGACGAAGTGCTCCATCGCAACTGGCTGCGCGAGCAAGGCCGTCCGGTGGAAGGCGTGGGCGCCGTGCAGGAGATCAAGGGCTGGAAGCAGATTTCGGAAGCGCATCTGATCGGACAGGATCTGCTCGGACGCTCGACCCGCTCGAATCCGCTCTCGTTCGTGAAGGCCTATGGCGAGATTCGCGAGATGCTCGCCGCCACGCTCGCCGCCCGCCAGCGCCGGCTCACCCCCGGTTCGTTCTCGTTCAACACGCCGGGCGGCCGTTGCGAGACCTGTCGCGGCATGGGCACGCAAACGCTCGAGATGTACTTCCTGCCCGATGTCGAGGTGGAATGCGAGGTCTGTGGAGGGCGCCGGTTTCAACCGGAAGTGCTCGAGGTCGCATGGCGGGGGAAGAACATCGCGGCGATTCTCGACCTGACCGTGGATGAAGCCTCCGAGTTCTTCGCCGAAGCGCCCGCGATCGTCGACCGGCTGGCGCCGCTGCGCGAAGTCGGTCTCGGATATCTGCTGCTCGGACAGAGCACGACCACGCTCAGCGGCGGCGAAGCGCAACGCTTGCGGATTGCGGCCATGCTCGCGGCCGGAGAGAACGCCGTCGCCGGCCGCCATCTCTTCCTCTTCGACGAGCCGACCACCGGCCTGCACGCGCAGGATGTCGTTCGCCTGCTCTCCGCGTTGCGCGCGCTGATCGCGCGCGGCCACAGCGTAATCGCGGTCGAGCATCAGCTCGACTTCATCCAGGCGTCCGACTGGGTGATCGATCTCGGGCCGGGACCGGGGCCGGAGGGAGGCAGGCTGGTGTACGCGGGGCCGGTCGCGGGGCTTCTCGCGCAGGCGAACAGCGCGACGGGGGCGGCCCTCAAGCGCAGGATGATCTCGTCGTGAGCGCGGCGCGCGAAGGCACGATCGTCACATCGTCAGCAGGGCGTTCAGGCCCATGATCGGGCCGTGAGCGGGCGTTCGACCTGCCGGCCGCGGCTACTCTTCCAGCTCCACATTCCAGTACTTCTCGGACACGAACTGTTCCCAGGAGGCGCGCCGCTTGGCGATCGGAATCGCGACGCACGGGCTCCAGCGCGGCTCCATGGGCGGCTTCGACAGGTGCAGCCCCGCTTCGCTCAGCGTGCGGTTGGCCTTGCGCCGGTTGCAGCGCAAGCAGGCGATCACGCAGTTTTCCCAGGTGGATCGACCGCCCGCGGAGCGCGGAACGATGTGATCGACGGTGAGCTCGCTGACCGCGGGCTTGGCGCCGCAGTACTGGCATTGATAGCGGTCGCGCTTGTAGATGTTGCGGCGCGAGAAGGCCACCCGCCGTTCGGGAATGGAATCGTACTCGGTGAGCACGATGATTTCGGGAATGCGAATGCGCAGGCGCACGGTGCGAATGCAGGGCTCGTCCTGCGCGAGGCGCAGCGACGCCCAGGAATCGAAATCGTGGACGGTGAAATCTTCGGGATCGACGGCGTGCGCCGCCTCCCGA
The DNA here is from genome assembly GCA_964482205.1 of uncultured bacterium. Taxonomy (GTDB): domain Bacteria; phylum Eisenbacteria; class RBG-16-71-46; order CAIMUX01; family WJJG01; genus JAZDGX01. The sequence goes on from CAYZWI010000013.1 coordinate 83,869, forward strand.
TAGACAAGGCAGATCGCCTCCCGCACGGAAGTCGTCCCGATCGGGAGCCAATTGCGATTCAGGACTAATGACGCTTCGTTCAGCATGCCAGGGCCTCGAATGGGGCGACTCTAGCACACCCCCCGCCTGCCGCGTAAAGAGCCTTCGTGACCCGAGTCGCGTCGGCGGCCGCCATCGGGCGATGCCTTCTCGACCGGCGTCGATCCGCGGGTCTCATGCGAGGGTGCCCGCCGTTACCACGATCAGGTCCTCGCGGCGGATCAGCCGGCGCGCGGCCGCGTTGACCTGCTCGAGCGTGAGCGCGCGCAGCCGCTCGGGATAGCGCTCCGCATAGTCCCGGCCGCGCCCGAAGCGCATGCCGTCCAGCAGGAACGCGGCCCATCCCCGGTTCGTCTCCAGGCGAATGGGAAACGCGCCCAGCAAGTGATCGCGGGCGATCTCCAATTCCTCGCGCTCGACTCCTTGATCGGCAAAGCGCGCCAGTTCTTCCTCCACGATGTCGATCGCCCGCTCCACTTGCGCGGGAGGCACGCCGGTGGCAGCCAGCCAGTATCCCGGATGGCGGCCCGAGACGATCGTGCTGTGCGCGCCGTAGGTCAGCCCCGCGCGATCGCGCAGACTCTGATTGAGGCGCGCGACGAAGCTTCCGCCCAGAATGAAATTCGCCACCCCGTACGCTTCGAAGCCCGGATCGGTGCGCGGAATGCCCGGCCGCAGGAAGACGATGTCGATCTGCTCCTTGTCGGGGATCTCGACATGTTCGCGCAGCGGGCGCGCGAGGCCGGGCTCGGCGCGATCATCCTGCACCGCGAACCGCTCGCTCGCGGGCGCCGCGTCTCCGATCTCGCCCGTGTTCGCCGTATCTTCGTTCTTGCCCGCGGCCCCTGCGTTTCCGATTCCTCCGCGCGCCCCATTCCCTTCCGGCAGAGCGGCGAGGGCCCGCGCGAGCAGCGCAGCGACCGCGTCCGGATCGATGTCTCCGATCACGACCAGCCTGAGCCGCGCGCCCGTGAGCGTCGTCCGCCGGAAGTCCTCGAGCTCCTCGGCTTGCAGGGCGGAGACGATCTCGGGCTCGCCTTGGGGTTCGCGCGCATACGGATGCGATTCGCCGAGCAGACGCACGGCCCCGCGCATGCTCGCCTGCTCGAAAGTGTCGAAATCCGTCTCGCGCAGGTCGGCCAGGATCTGCTCCTTGCACAACCGCAATTGCTCTTCGGGAAAGGACGGTTCGTTGAGCGTTTCGCCGAGCAGATCGACCAGCAGAGGCAAGTCCTCGCTCAAGCAGCGGGCGCGCAATCCGGCCGCCTCGCGCAGGAGCGCGTATTCGAGCTGAATGCCGTTCGATTCGAGGGCGTCCGAGATCTCGCGTTCGTCTCGGCGCTTCGTTCCCCGATCGAGCATCTCCAGCGTCAGGTTCGCCAATCCCGAACGCTCCGGCGCTTCCAGGAACAGGCCGCCTTCGAAGAGGCCCACGATGTCGACGGTCACATCCGCGCGATTCTCGATCAGCGTGAGGCGCGCTCCGTTGGCGAGCACCAGATCGCGCGCGCGGGCCGATATGCTCAGGTCATGCATCGCGCGACCCTCCCGCCCGTTTCCGGTAAAGCGGCCCTCCGGCCGATGCGCGCTGGTGCGTCATTCCCGCTCCGACGCGTTCGGGCGCGCGCCAATTCGCCTGGGGCAGGAAGTGGGCCCAGGTGCGCCGGTCGCGAATCAGAAAGCGGCGCGCTTGCGCGATCACATCTTCCTCACGCACAGCGTCCAGCCGTTCGAGATAGGTCTCGGCCAGGCGCCAGCTTCCCAAGGCCTCGCATTCTCCCACCAGGAACGCCCGCAGGCTCACGCGTTCGCGGCGCAGGATGAAATCGACTCGCGCCCGCTTGCGCGCGCGGGCCATCTCTTCGGGACGGATGCCTTCCTCGATGAGCCGCGCGATTTCCTGATCGAGTCCGGCGGCCACGCGATCGAATCCGATTCCGGGCGCCGGTTCGATGTCGATCATGAAGAGAAAGGGATCGACTCCGATCGTCTGGTTCTCCGCGCCCACCTGCACGGCGAGACCGCGCTCGACGAGGCCGCGATAGAGGCGGCTCGTTCGTCCGTGCCCCAAGGCTTGGGCGAGGATGTCGAGCGCATAGCTCTCGGGGGCGCGCCGGGCGGGCGCCTTGTACGCGGCCAGAATGAGCTCCTGCCCGCCCGCTTTGCGCATCTCCACGCGCCGCTCCTCGCCCTGCTCCGGCTCCACCGCCGGCGAGCGCGCGACGAAGGGTTGCGCGGGAATCGCGCCGAAGGTGCGCTCGATTGCGCGCCGCATCTCGTCGGCCGCGAAATCGCCCGCGATCACGAGGAAGGCGTTCCCCGGTTGATAGCGCTGATCGTAGAACTCGCGCAAATCGGCGCTCGTCAAACAAGAGACTTCCCGGCGCTCGCCGATCACCGGCCGCCCATAGGGATGCGCGCGAAAGGCGGCGGCGAGCAGGCGGTCGAAGAGCGCGGAGTCGGGATCGTCTTCGTTGCACTCGAGCTCGTTCAACACGACCGAGCGCTCGTCGAGAAAGTCCTCGTCGCTCCATACCGCGCCGCGCATCCGGTCGGCCTCGAGGTCGAGCGCGGCCGAATAGCGATCGCGCGTCGCCAGGATGTAGTAGTTCGTGCGATCGAACGACGTCGAGGCGTTGGTGATCGCGCCCAGGCGATGCAGCGTGCTGTCGTAGATGCCCTTCGGAAAGCGGCGCGTGCCTTTGTAGAGCATGTGCTCCAGCAGGTGCGCGATCCCCGTGCGTCCGGCGGGATCGTCGCGCGATCCTGCCCGGTACCAGACGGACACGCAAACGACCGGAGCTTCGTGCGAAGGAAGCAGGAGCGCGAGCAGCCCGTTGTCCAGGCGGTGCTCCTCGGCCGTGTACCCGCTGACGATCATGGCGCGCTCTGCTCCTTCCTGCCGCCCGCCCCTGGATCGCGAAGCGTTCAGGGGACGATTCCCTTCCCGGAACTGATTTCGAACGGGTCCTTGCTCGCTACGCAAGAGCGCGGTTCTCCAGGAACCGCGCCCGTCAGCGATCGTCTTCGCAATCCTTCGTGCCTGCGTCCTCGTTGCGTTGGGATGGTTTGCGGCCGCGCGGCTCGCCCGCCTGCGGTCGAACGCGAGAGTCTTTCCGCTCGGCTATCGGAAGAGCTTCTTGATGATGCCCCAGTTCTGGGACTCGGTCGAGCTGCTCCCGAGGTCGATCAATCCTAGGCGAACTGCGGGGTAGATTCCCAGTCCCGCGCTGTCGAGCAGCCATTCGCTTCCCATGGAAGCCCAACCGCTCGAGAGCGTCTCGCCATTCCGGGAAAGCCCGATCGCGTCCTCGGGAGAAAGACGAAGGCCGAGGCAGAAGCGCTCGCCGGGGGCAAGCACGAGGTACGAAGCGTACGGAGGGAAGGCCCCGGCCATGGCGACATAGGTCCAGTCGTCCGGAGGCCAGGATTCATAGGGGGGAGTGAAGACGATCGTCTCATCGACGACTACGCCGGGAATCGCGGGAGAGCCGGATCCCGGCTGACGGATGACCACTTGATGCTCGCCCGATCCGCTGAGAAAGAACTCCACGCGATCGATGAGCCAAGGACCTCCCTGAGGCGCGTCAGGCAGCACGAATTCCACCTGGATCTCGCTGGCCCAGAGAGAGGCCGTTCCATATCCGATGCATTCCGTGATGGAGCAACCGAGATCGGTTCCTTCGTACGAGCTTTCGCAAGGTGGCGCCGAAGCGGCTTCGGGGAAATAGGAACGATTCTGCGCGCCGGCGGATAGCGCCGCAGTGAGGAGCAGGATCAGCACGATGATGGAACGCATGGCCCCTCCGTCACTCACCCGCGCTGCACCGGGCGGCGACTGTTTCGTCTGAATAATCCTACCTCCCAATCGGGGCAATCGTCAAGCGGGGCTGCGGAAGTCCGCCGGCCCGCATCCGGTCCCGTCTCCAAAGCGATGTCCGGCCGGCCTTTCCGGCCGCCTCGTTGGCCCTAATCAGCCAAACCGGTAGAATGCCTCTTTGTTCCGCTCGTAGCAGAATGCGGGCCTGTCCGGGTTGAGGTCTGTCCGGGTTGAGCCCATCCGGGCGGGAAAGCCCGATCCGGAGAAACCGGCCTGCATGCCGGCGGGCGAAATCGTCGCGCATCGACCTGCACGCGTCACCGAAGAGGCGCGAGGGTTCAGGAAAAACAAGGAAGGCGGAAGGGATGAGCAAGACCGGACTTGGCCATGGGCAGGTTGCGATCCTGTTGTCGCTGGTGTGCCTCTTTACGGCCTTGCGCCCGGCCGTGGCGGCAAGCGGGCGAAGCGCGCCCACCATCATGAGAGCAGGCCTCGACGAAGCCGCCCGGATCCTGAGGATCGAGGATCGCAGGGAATCGCCCGATCTGCTCCTTGGCTTTCTCTCCTCTTCGCTCCCCGATGTCCGCGCGCGGGCATGCCTGGCGATGGGACGCATCGCCGCGCCCCCCGACACCTTCGATTGTTCTCGCGTGATCACGCACGCGCTCGCACAGCGTCTGCGCGAGGATCCCGCGCCCGAGGTTCGTTCGGCAGCCGCCTTCGCCCTCGGCCTCCTGCAATCTCGCGAAGCCGGAGCGGCGGCGGCCGCGCGCATCGTGAGCGGAGCCGAAGCGAACGCCGACGTGCGTGCCGCGCTCGTCGAAGCGGTCGGCCGTTGCGGTCCCGATCCGCATCCCGCCGCGATCGCGCGGGCGCTGAGCGATCCGGAAGCCGCCGTCGTGCAGGCTGCGCTGCTCGCATGTTGGAAGGGGCGCAGGGCGGAAGGCCTCGAACGCGCGCTCGAGCTCACTCGCGCGAGCGATCCGGAAACCCGCTGGCGGGCCGCCTATGCCGTCACGCGTGTGCTCGGCTCCCCCACTTCGGGGCGGACGCCTTCGGGCGGCGGCGCCGATCTTGCGCCCGGCGAGCAAGGCGCGATCCTCGAACGCGCCCTCGAGCTCGCGCGCGATCCTGATCCTCGCGTGAGTCTCCCGGCCTTGCGCGCCCTCGGGAAAGCGGCGCCGGGAAGCGACCTGGCCGCGCGCGCCACCGCCGTCCTGCGCGCTGCGCTTCACGACGAAGATCCGCGCAAGCGAGTCGAGGCGGTTCGCAGCCTGGCCGCGCTGGTGCCGCCGTCTTCCGCTTGCGACCCGGATGTCGCGCGGATGCTTCTCGACCCGCATCCGCATGTCCGCATGGTCGCGATCGAATCGGCCGCGCGCCTGCTCGGTCCGCAAGACCTGCGGGCGGCGCTCGCTCCCGCCTGCGCGTCTCCCGCGGCGTGGGAGCGCGCGGCGGCCGTGCAGGCGCTCGTCTCCCGGTGCGTGGAAACGGACGCGCACGCGCTCGCCTTGCGCGCGATTGCCGATGCGCGGGCGGACACGGCCTGGGGCGTGCGCGACGCGGCCGCAATCGGGCTGGCGGCGTATTGCGATCGCAGGTTGTCTTCGGAGGCGCATGACGGCGAACGGGATCCTGAAGCGGGCGGCGCGCAGGGATCGCGTGACCACCCGCGCGACGAGTACGAAGCGCAGGCTCTCGCGCTCGTGCAGGCCTGTCTCGACGACGATCCGCGCGTCGCGAAGGAAGTCGCTCCTTCGCGAGTGGCCGCATGTCTCGCCGCCGAGCCGCGCTTCGCGCGTGCGCGCGCCGGCATCGAGCCGCTCCTCACCCACGCCGACGACATCGTGCGCGCCGTGACATTGGAGGAACTCGGCAGGCAATGCGCGGCAATCCTCGCCCAAGCGGGAGACGAGAACGATGCGCGTGAGCTGCTCGCCTGTGCGGTGCGCGGCGCGAGCGACCGTTCTGCGGATGCGCGCCAGATGGGGATTGCGCTCCTCGTCGAGCTGCTTCCCTCTCGTATGGGCGAGGACGCGCGCAATGCGCTCGTGCGGGTGGCGCGCTCCGATCCCGACCGCCGTTTGCGCGCGAGCGCGATTCGCGCGGTCGAGAAGCGCGACGGCGGGCCGCTGACGACGGGCAGGCCCGGATGCTCGACCTGTCCTTCCACGCGCATCGAAGCGGGCCCTCAGGAAACGCATCTCTCCGCCGCCGACTATCGCCGCGCGCTCGACGAAGCGGCGCGCATTCGCCAGGCGATCATCGACACCGAAGGCGGGGCGCTCGTGATCGCGCTCGACGGCGAAGCGGCCCCTCTCACGACGCTCAACTTCGCCCGGCTGGCCGAGTCGGGCGCGCTCGATCACGGCTGCTGGCATCGCGTGGTGCCCGATTTCGTCGTGCAGGACGGTTGTCCGCGCGGCGACGGCTGGGGCGGGCCCGGGTACAGCATTCGTTGCGAGATCAATGCGCTGCACTACGAACCGGGCGTGCTCGGCATGGCGCTTTCCGGCAAGGACACCGGAGGCAGCCAGTACTTCCTCACGCTTTCCGATCAACCGCATCTCGACGGCCGCTACACGATCTTCGGAAAGCTCGCCGAGGGATGGGAGACGCTGAACGCGCTCGCCCCCGGCGCGCGCATCGAGCGCGTGCGCATCGTGAGGGAGGCGCGATGAACGAGCGCCGGCCGGCCGATGATGACCATGTGCCCGCCGTCCCGCGCCCTGACCATAGCAGCGGCGCTCGCACCTATGTGGAAGTCCGCGTGCGCGCGCCGGTTGCGCTCGAGGAAGAAGTGGAAGGGGCTCTCCTCTCCCTGGGCGCGCAGGGCACTTCGCAGAGCAGCCTCTGGGATGCGCACGCGAACGGGTGGGAAACGGGCGCCGCTATTTCAGATTCAGAGCATGTGCCTGCAGCCGAAGATGCGATCGAGATCATCGGCTACTTCGCGAGCGAATCGGCCCCGGCGAGCGAACGGGTGAACGAAGCGTTCGCGAGATTCCCCGCCTTGCGCGCGCATCTCGCCGACATCGTGATCGAGTGCGCCTCCCGGCCCTATGAAAACTGGGCGGAGCGCTCACGCCAGGCGCTGCATTCCTTTGGCGCGACCTCGCGCCTTTGGATCTTTCCGCCGTGGGAACCCGTGGCCGGCCTTTCCGCCGGCGAGGACGCGATCGTCATCGATCCCGGACAGGCCTTCGGCGTCGGCTCGCACGCAACCACGCGCGGCTGCCTCGAGCTGCTCGATTCGTGGGCCGATGAGCGGGCGGCGCGGCGCCCCATCGCGCCGTCGCCTCGCGTGAACGATGCCCAAGCAGAAGAGTTCGAGCCGCAGCCGCGAACCGCGCTGCGCGTGCTCGATGTCGGCACCGGCACCGGCGTCCTCGCCCTGCGGGCGGCGCAGCATGTGAGCCGCATGGATGGCGGAATCGTCTTCGCGGTGGACAACGATCCCGAGGCGGTCCGCTCGGCCGCGCGCAATCTGGCGTGGAACCGCCCGCCATCGTCTGGCTCTTCGGCTTCCCGCGCTTCGATCGCGCAGGCGCAGACGGCCGCGCCCGTGCTGCTCTTCACCGGAGAAGCGGGCGCGATCCGCGCGGGGACGGCGTTCGATCTCATTCTCGCGAATCTCTTCCTCAATCCGCTGCTCGCTCTGCGCGAGTTCTTCTCGAACGCCTTGCCGGTCGCGCATCACGACGCGACGAGCGGGCGGAATGGGCAATTGATCCTCTCGGGCATTCGCGCGGACGACCGCGGCGAGCTCGTGGGCTCCTTCCGCGCCAGCGGCTTCCGGCCCATCGAAGAGCGCGAAGCGTCCGGGTGGGTCGCCCTGCGCTTCGCCCGCCCTTGAACTTCGCTCGCCCGGCCGGGATAATCGCGCGCGACGAACGGATCCCGGCATCTGATGCGCATGGCGGAAGGAGCGATTCGCTCGAGCGACGCTTCATCACACTTGCGCGCGGTCGCGGGGCGACGCGACCCGACGCGCAAGAATCATCGAGGAGCAGGCGATCATGGGTCTCTTCGGCGGCAAGTCCCCTTCTCACGAAGCCAAGGGCGATGCGCTCCTCGCGAGCGATCCTCTCGCCGCGATGAAGTTGTTTCGCGAAGCCTTTCGCAAGAGCGGATACAAGGATCCCAACGACGCGGCGCGCCTGAAAGGGAAGATTCGCGAGGCCCGCCAGGCCTTCCTGCGCGCCAAGCTTCGCGAGGCGGCGCAATTCGCCGAAGATGGAATCTACGACGCGGCCATGGAGTCGCTCGCGATCGCCAGGGAAAACGCCACCCCCGACGACGAGGAGCTCGCGCGCGAGATCGCCGGAGAGACCGAACGGATGGCGAAGCTCGAAGTGGAAGCGCGCCCGGCCGCGCGTTCGCGCGAAGAGCGCGTCGACCCGGGCTTCCTTCCCGGTGCCATCGACGAAGCGGAGCCGCTCCCCGAAGAAGCTTTGCTGGAAGAGACGCAGGCGGAGAGCGAGGGGGACGAGTTCTCCTTCTACGCGGGAGTCCTTTCCCCGGAGGATTACGATCACGCGCTCGAGCTGGGCGAGAACTTCCAGGCCGGCTTCATCGCCTACCAGCGCGGCGACCGCCAGACCGCGCGGGCGGCCTTCGAGCAGGAAGCGGCCCGCCATCCGCTCGACGGCCTCGTGCATGAAATGCTCGCCTTCCAACTCGACCAGACGGGCGAAGAGGCCCGCGCCGCGGAGCATTTTCGCGAGGCGGTCCGAATCGATCCCAGGCGCAAGAATGCGCGCCTCGCGCTCGCGCAGATCCTGGCGGGAATCGGACGCAGGCGCGAGGAAGGCTCGGCGACCGATCCCCGGTCCGCCCTCGATCTGCTGTACGAAGGAATGAAGCTCGACCCGGACGACACCGACTACTCCCTCGCCGTGGCGGAGGTCTTGATCTCGGAGAAGCGCGCAACGGAAGCGAAGGAGATCCTGGAGCCGCTCCTCGACGGGGAACTCGCCGCCGATCCGGGGGCCTGGCAGTATTACGCCGTCGCCCTCGAGGTGGAGGGCTCACTCGATGAAGCGGAGGCGGCGCACGATCATCTCCTTCGCCTCTCGGGCCAAGCCATGGCTCCGCGCGGTCTCTACGCGGAGTTCGCCCTGCGGCACAACCGGTGGCTGGACAAGGCCGAACGGCTCATCTTCGAAACATGCATCGGATGCCAGGCCTCGGCCCCTTCCGAAGAATCGCTCGACCGCTACGGGGTGCTGCTCTCGCGCATCCAATTCGCGCGCGGGGAATACAAGGCCGCGCTCGACGGCGTGGAGCGACTGCTCGCCAAGGGAGCGCCCCAAGATCTCGCGCCCTTGCTGCATGCGATGCGCGCCGAGGCGAAGAAGCGCATGGCGGCATCGGGTGCGGAGCCGGGCGCGGGCGCAGAGGAAGATCGCGAAGCGTGATGCCCGGCGAGGCCGCCGCAGCCGAATCTCGGCGAACCCCTGGCAGGCTCCGGGACGAACCCACGCTGATGCCTTTGCTCGATTTGTGGTACAATCCTAGCTGAATGACCGGGCGCGCGCGTCGCGCCCGGCGTCGTTTCCCCTGAGCAAACTGACGATACGATGGCTGAAGAGAGCCGTCGCAGGCAACCTTCGAGGGACGAACGGAATGAACGCATCTGTGCTTCGCATTCTCGGCCGCTGCGCCTGTGCGGCCGCCTGGCTCTCGATGCTCGCCTTCGCAACCGGTGCGGCCTTCGCCTCCGCGAGCGCGGCCGATTCGCAAACGCTCGTCTCATGGCGCGGCGCATCGGCGCCTGAAGATCCATCGTGGCTTCCTCTGCACGGGCTCGACGGAAGCGTCCTCGGACTCTTGTCCGCAAACAGCCGCGCGCTGGCGAGCGCTGCGGCAAGCGATCTCGGTCCGTTCGACGAGGAAGCGCCCTTCTTCCTCATTCCGCGCGCGAGCTACGAGACGCTTCGAGAAGGGGAGTTGCCATCCGGCTGGTCGAGCACTCTCGCCCGCCTGGCATCCGAGGCCGGCACCTCCCATGCGACGCCCGAAGGTCTTCGCGCGCCCGATCCGGCCGAGTTGCGTGCGATCGAAGCGCTCGCCGGAGACGATGCCCAGGTGCTCATCCGGCTTCCGCAGGCGCTCTCATGGGTGGCCGATGAGCCCGGCTGCCGCGTTCAGAGATTGCGCTCGCGGCCCCCGATCGCGCGCGAGGCGGCAAGCGAGGCAGATGAGGACGGGACTTCCCTCCTTCGCGAAGAGCTCGATCCGCAGCAGCCTCCCGAATACTGGCAGGCGCTCGCCGACGCGGTGAACACGGGCAGGACCTATGCGGATCTCGATTACCTCGCCACCACGCTGATGACGCGCCACTCGTACACGAGCCAGATGTCGCTCGCGTGCGCGTATGTGCTGGATGAATTCCTTGCGCTCGGACTGGAGTCTTCCTACGACACCTTCACCTACGGCGGCCGCACGCTGAAGAATGTCCTGGGGATCAAGCGCGGGGTGCTCTATCCCTATCGGATCTACATCATCTGCGGCCATCTCGATTCGACTTCGCAGACGCCCACCACCAATGCGCCCGGGGCCGAGGACAACGGTACGGGCAGCGCGGCCGTGCTGGAAGCGGCGCGGTTGCTGGCGGACATTCCGACTTCGTGCACGATCTACTTCCTCTGCCTGACCGCCGAAGAGCAAGGCCTGATCGGAAGCGAGCACTTCGCGAACCTCGCCGATCAGCAGAACCTCGACATCCGCGGCGTGCTCAACCTCGACATGGCGGGCTACTACAAGGCGGGCGGTTCGGATTTGTGGCTGGAAGGATTTCGTTACGGAACGCCTTCCACCTGGCTGATGGACATGATGGAAGCGAACGCCGAGTCGTACACCGATCTCGTCGTGTATCGCTATTCCGGCGAGGGCTGGGGCTCCGATCACGAGCCGTTCCACGATCACGGTTTCCCCGCAATGCTCTCGATCGATTACGACTGGGAAGATTATCCCTGCTATCATCGCAGCTGCGACATCGTCAGCCGTCTCGACGGAAACATCTGGCGCAAGATCATCGCCTCGAACGCGATCACCCTGGGACAACTCGCCGGATTGCAGGGCACCACCGGATGGGTGGAAGGCGAAGTGTCCTCGATCGCCTACGGCACGCCGGACGGCGCGACCTTGAGGCTCGCCGGCACCAACTATTCCATCCAGACGAGCGCGGCGGACGGGTCCTTCGGCTGGCCGACGCTCTTCCCCGGTTCCTACACCTTGATCGGCGAGAAGAGCGGCTACCTGCCCGACACGACGGAAGTGAGCGTCGTGAGCGGTGCGCCCACGCAGGTGACCGTCACGCTCATCCCCGAAGGCCTGAGCGATGTCGACGAAGCGCACGGCCGCTCCTCCTCGATCGCTCTGACGATCTCTCCCACTCCCGTGCTCGCCAACGCCTCGCTGCGACTCGATCTACCCACAGCGTGCGACGGCGCGCTGTGCATCTTCACGGCGGACGGGCGCAAGCTGGCGCAGTTGTACGCGGGCCTCTTGAGCGCGGGGTCGCATGCGTTCTCGTGGAATGGCCGCGACGATGCGGGATTGCCCGCGCCCGCGGGCGTGTATTGGGTGCGCTGGGTCGGCGAAACGCCCGCGGAGCAGGCGAGCCGGCGCCTTCTCATCGTGCGTTGAGAAAACGGGCGGCAACGGCGCCTTGCCGAAGCGCCCTCAAAACGGCTACGAATAGCAGGAAGCCCCGGGCCATCCCGGGCACGCAAGGCGACGCCTCTTGCGTGAGTCATCCTTCGCGAGACCATTTCCCGCCAAGTCCGCGCGCATTTCCGAAGAAGGGACAACCATGTCTCGTTCGCTTGCGCCACATGGCCCTGGCACCGCCCTGTTGAATGCCTCCTGAACGCTCGCGAGAAGTTCCGCCAAACCAATTCCCCTTCCGTGTATCATCGGATGACAGTTATGAGCGAGCCGCGGGACGCAAGCCGGCGAGCCCATCCGCGCTTGCACGCGCGCGCAATCGAAAAACGATCGGAAGAGCGATCCGATGGTGGATTCGAACGACTCGAAATGCGGTCCCCACGATTCCTCCGGCCATCGGGCCGAGCAGGCATTGTGGCGCGCGCTCGTCCGCCGGGGATTGCGAACCGGCATGCTCCTGGAAGAAGCCCAGGACCTGGCCAGCCGGACATTCGTCAAAGCCCTCGACTCCTATGATCCGCGACGAGGCAGCTTCGATGCCTTCTGCCGGACGATCCACGGCAATCTGATGAAGAACCACTGGCGCGACCGCAAACCGCTCGAGCCGATCGACGAGAAGACCGGTGCCGTCGATGACCGCATCGATCCCCTCGAAATCCTCACCGAGCGTGAGGAGCAAACCATCATGCGCACACTGTCGGACAGGATTCTCGCGGCTCTCGATCCCGAGGAAGCGGCCTTCTTTCTGGCGCTCTCCGACATTCTCTTTCAAACCGAGCGCGTCGTCGTATCGCAAGCGGCCGCGCGCCTGGGAATGAAGCCGCTGCAAGGGTGGGACATCTTCCGCCGCATCCAGCGCAAGGCCCGGCCGATGATGGACGAATTCCGCGAGGCGCTCTCGCCGGTAGCGGAGAAGACGCAATGGCAAGAGAGCGACATTCGATTCAGCAGGCCACCCGCCGGTCCGCGGCTGAAAGGGGCGGCTTTCGGCGATGACGCCGCCGAGGGCGCGCCCACCAAGCGCGTGCCCGCATGGCGTTCTCACCCGATTCCCCAGGGGCCTCCGCCCGCTGAATCTTCGGACGAGGTCGTCATGCAAGGACCGCCCGAGCGCTCCTTCCCCTTCCTCTCGCTGCTGGTGCTTGCGGGAGCGTGCGCCGACGCGGGCTACGAGAAGTTCTCCGCCGGCTTGACCGCGGAGCAGCGCGAACGCCTGGCCGATTTCGTCTCCTGAGGCCGCCGCGCGCGCGAGACTGCGCCGACAATTCCACGCAAGATCGAGCCGCCGAAACATTCCGCGCCAAATCTTCCCGCCCATGGGTATCTCCCTTCGAACGCGCGAAACATCCGTCACGAACAATGCGCAGAGTCTCGTTTCTCGAAGGCAAGTTCCCGATGCGCGACGAAGGGGTCCCGGAAACACGGGACCGGAATCGAAGGAGGATCCATGTTGAGGTGCAGACGGTCCGGTGACGCCATTCGCATTGGCCCCCATTTCAGCCTGTCGTTTCAACGCACGCTGCGGATTCCGGACGATGGCAACACCTATCCCCTGCCGCCCTCGCTCGGCAGCTTTCCGATTCGCCGCATCGCCGATTTCGCATCCCGCGTGCCCGCCTCCTGGCGCAAGCACGGCGGCGTCTTCCTGCCGATGTATCAGCGCGAAGCGATGTGGCTCTCGTTCCATGCGGACTCCTGGCACCCCTGCGCGGTGAAGATCGCGGTCGGCAAGGTGAACGCGATCTCGGGAGAGCCGTGGAGCGAAACGCTCTCGTCGCAGGACTATGTCGTCTGCCCCGATCAGCCTTGGCTCGACGGCATCAAGGCGGGCGAGGGAATGATCCGCCAGTTCGTCGCCATGCCGCTGGGAATGGGATACACGGTGGAAGGCCAGGTGACCGGCAAGGAGGAGTTCGGCGGGCTGCAAATCAAGGTCTTCGCGCCGAAACCGGGCCGCTTCCCCGATCGACCGCCTTACGAAAGGAGATCGGCCTTCTCCGAGGGAATGGTGATGTACGCTCCGCTCCACGGCGCGGAGTTGGGCCTGGCAGCCGGCGGCCGCATGCGCCAGAAGATCTACCCGGACCCGCATGGCATCGACACCTGGGACACGGAGAACACCGGGCGCGTCTATGTCCACATCGTGAACAGCATGACCTACCGCGAGATCACCGGCGAGGAGCCGCCCGCCACTCCGGTGACCGCGCGCATGTACACGGATTACGGCTTCCCGTGGTTCGAGCTCTACGATGAAGAGAAGGGCGATCTGGAAGCGTCGGAGACGCTCAAACGCGTGAAGTCGGTGAAGGAGATGGACGCGGCGAAGGGATTCGAGCCGCAACAGGACGATGCGACGGTGGATGTGGAGGAGGAGCAGGTGAAGGGAGTCGGGCCGCTCGACAAGAACGAAGTGACCGACGGCGACTGGTAGGACATCCACAAACTGCATGAACGAGGCAGGGCATCTTCCCCAATGATGCCTTGCCTCGGCGCGTAGTCAGCGCCCCTCGCCCTCGACTCTTTCCTCCCCTTGCGGCATACTCGCCGCGTCATTCTCCGTCACACTCGGTGCGGCGCCTGCGCCGCGGTCGAGAGGATCGCGCGATGCCTTCGAAGTTCATGCTCTATCTCTCCCCGCTGGCCGCGTGGCTGCTGTGGCTGCTCCTCCCCCTCGCGCGCGGAGGCAGGATCACGAGGCAACGCCTGTCGATCGGATTGAGTCTGCTGGTCCTTCTCTATTTCGTCATCGTCGTCGGCACGGGCATCTTCTGGGTCGCGGCGCAGGAGTTGCCCGTCTTCGATTGGCACTACTTGCCCGGTTACATTCTCGCCCTCCTCACGTTCCTCCATGTGGCGCTGCATTGGCGGAATGTGACCCACTTCCTGCGCCGGGGCGCGCCGCTCGCGCTCGTCGAGCCCGAACGCAAGCGCTTTCGCCGCCCGGTTCGCTTCCTCGCCTGGTCGCTGCTCGCCGTCGTCGCGGGATGCGCGCTCTATCTGCTCGGAGGGCGCCAGGCGTCGGTGCGGGTCGAGATGCCGGGCGCATCGCCGGCCGCGCGCACATCGCCGCACAGGGAGGGAATGCTCGTGAGCCCGACCATCGTTCGCGCAGGCGGGCGTGACCTCTCGCTTGCGCAGCTCTACCACGAGGGCAGCTCGTATCCCGCGCGCGCGCGACTGCCCGGATGGACGATCGCTTCGCGGCCCGCGCCCTACAATGAGATCGTGGGCGAGACGATCGCGCTGCCCGCCTTCTCGATTCCCGACCGCGTGCAGGTCTTCGACGCCTGCGCCGCGTGGCGCGACGGCGCCGCCGCCCCCGATACCGCCGCCATCACGCGCGAAGAGATCTCCTTCCTGCTCGACTGCGCCAACGGCATCACGAAATCGATCGCCTACGGCGAGCGCACCTTCGATTTGCGCACGGCTCCCTCGGCGGGAGCGTTGTATCCGGTGAATGTCTACCTCGTCGTGTGGCGCGCGGCCGGTCTCGAGCCGGGCGTGTACTACTATCATCCAAAGCAATCCGCGCTCGTGCGCGTGCGCGAGGACGACTCGGCCATCTGGATGCTGTTCGAGGCCTCGGGCAGTCCGGCCGCATGGGGAGAGGCGCAAGCGGTCGTCGTGCTGACCACGACCTTCGCGCGCACCGGCTTCAAGTATGCCGAGCGCGCCTACCGCTACGTGTGCATGGATGCGGGGCACCTCGCCTGCAACCTGGCGCTCGCGGCGGCGACGATCGGCTGGCAGGCGCCGATGATCGCGCGCTTCGACGACCGCGCGGTGAACGCGACCCTCGATCTCGATCCATCCATCGAGGCGGCGATGCTGATGATGCCGGTCACGCGCGCGCGAGGAAGCGGCGACGAGCCGCGCTTCGAACACGAGTCCGCCGTGCACTCCGCCGGGAGCTTCATCGAGCTCATCCATGGCGGCACCTGCTTGCGGCGGGCGGGCGCGAAGGGACCGGATCCCGCGGGCTCGACGCACGCCACCATCGCGGAGGCAAGCGATCTCGCGCTGCCCGCGCCCGCGACGGGATTGCCGCTCTACGCTTCCCTGCGCGCGCGGCGATCCGTGCGCGAGCATACGAGTGCGCCCATCACAGCCGCGGAGCTCTCGAGCCTTTGCCTCGCCGCCACCGGCGAAGGCGCGGATGCGCCCGCGCGCGATCCTCTGCTGGCCGGCTCTTCGGCGCTTGGGCTCTGCCTCATCGTGAGAGATGTGACGGATGTTCCTGCCGGCGTCTATCGCTACCTGCCCGGCGCCCACGCGCTTCGTCCTCTGCGCGACGGCGACTTCTCGCGCGACTGCATGCGCGCCTGCCTGCAGCAGGATTTCTGCGGAACCGCCGATGCGGTGTTCGTGAAGACGATCGGGTGGGATGCGCTCGCGGTCCCCGACGGCGATCGCGGATACCGCTACGCGAGCATTCGAGCGGGCGTCACAGGAGAGGGCTTGTACTTGCAGGGAACAGCGCTCGGAATCGGCGTCTGCGGCGTGGGCGCGTTCCAGGATCCGGATGTCGCGGCGATTCTCGCCCTGGACCCGGAGATCGAAGTCCCGTTGTATGTGACCGCGGCCGGGAGATAGGATCGAGCCTTCGCGAGCGCGAAAGCATGCTGAGCCGGTCTCGACGATCGCGGTTCACGCTCGCCTCGAGGTCACGAAGGGAAAACCCACATGCGCCCGATCGCCCGCCCCCGTTTGCCCCTTCGCGCGCGCCCGCGCGCACTGACGATCGCGCTTCTCTTCCTGGGCTTGCTCCTCGCTTGCGCGCCGAGACAAGCGGCAGCGTTTTCGCTTGCGGATCTCTTCGGCCGTCACGAACGCGCGAGCGTGTCGCTGGGATTCGGACGCATGCATGCGTTCGACGATGACATGGACTACACCTACGGCGGCATATCATCCTGGGGAGCGCGGCTGGCGATTCCCGCGGACCGGAGCGTCGATGCCCTCTTCGGCGTTTCCTACATCCACGCGCATGGCGACCCGTATTACGACATCCCGGCCTTCGAGGCGGGAGACGACGCGGAATTCACGATGGTGCCGCTCGAATTCGGCCTGCGGGTGCATTCGTCCACCTCCAACCGCGCGCGCATCAACCTGGGATTTCTCTTCCAGGAAATCTATGCGCGCGAGGAGATCTTCCAGGGAGAGCAAGCCGGCTCCGAAGAGGGCTCGGATGAACAATGGGGTTGGGGAGTCAGGGTGTTCCTCGGCCCCGAATGGTTCGTCGCGGACCGGCGCTACTCGCTCGGATTCGAGCTCGCGGGCTCGGCGCGCGCGTTGGATCGTTTCCGGGGGTCAGGCTCGGAACGCGACCGCTCGTTCTCCGCGTTCGAATGGCGGGCGTTTTTCAGCAAGCGGATCTAGCCCGGATGATTCATGAAATCTCTGCTGCGACATCGTATCTGCCCGCATCTA
>CAYZWI010000014.1:0-97429 GCA_964482205.1 uncultured bacterium
CTTGTATCTGCGGGCATCTCCGCTGTCTCGCGACGAGCTTTATGAATAATCCGGGTTTCAGCACCCTGCTAGAACCGGTACTGAAGACTCAGGCGATGGGTGTCGCCCAGGTCCTCCGGACCGATGGCCAGTCCGTAATCGAAGGTCAGGTCTTTCCAGTGAAGCCCCGCTCCCGCGGAGCCGCGCATCTCGCTGGAAGCGCCGTCGTCGCGCCAGCGAAGCCCCGCGCGCAAACGCAGGAGATCGCTGACGGCGTGCCATTCCGCTCCCACCGACGCCTGCGTGAGCTGCGAGGCTTCCAGATCGAACTGGGCCACCGCGGGAAGGGCGAGGTTCGCGCGAGGATGGAATGCGCCGCCCACTTCCACCGTCGGGCGCAGGTCCTCTTTGGCGCCCGCGTCCCAATCGAGCCGCGATACGAGGCCGCGCGCGACGAGGCTCGCGTCGGCGATGCGGCCGAACGAGCGGGCGAGCGAGAGGTCGATCGAGAATCCGGACGCGCCCACGATGTCGACTTCGCTGCGTGCGAAGAGACCGTGCAAAGCCAGGGCCCAGGTGAAGTCCAATAGCCCGCGGCGCGCGTAGGCGGCCGAGAGGTCGTACTCCGCGTAAGATTCAGGGTCGAGATCCACGCTCGTCGTCTGCAGGCCCAGCCCGTACGCCGAGGTCACCCGCCCGCTGCGCGCGCGCAGCCCGCTTCCATCCCAGGAAAGATCCCGCTCGCGACGCGGGAAGGCGAAGAAGAGCGCGGTGTGCCGCGCGAGATGCAAGCCGAAGAGATCCGCGTAGGTGACCGCGACCTCGCGGCGGTCCAGCTCCACCAGGCGCGCGGGGTTCCAGTGCGCCGCGGTGGCGTCGTCGACGATGGGAGCGAGCGCGCCGCCCAGGGCCGCGCCCCTGCCTCCGGGCTCCATGTTGCCGAAAGCGCCCGCCGTCGCCCATCCGCCTTCCTGTGCGAAAGCGGGGCAGGGCGCGAGCGCGAGCGCGATCCCAAGCGCGCAGGGGAGCAGGAGAGCCGGCATCGAGAAGCGGCATGCGCCGCGCGCGGAATTGTTCCCGGTGTGCGCGCGCAAACGCTCGTCGCGGCGACTGTCAGCGCTGGAAGACAATGGCCTTGACCTCCTCTTCCGTGCGCCCGCTGGAATCGACCGTGCGAATGCGCATCAAGTACGGGCCGGACTTCACCGATTCCCCGCGGCCGTTGCGTCCATCCCAGGAGGGATCGAATCGCACCAGCGGCCCACGCTCCTCGAAGACTCGGATCTGATCTCCCTCGAGGTTATAGATGGCGATATTCACCAACGACCAGCCGGCGGGATCTTCGAGCAGGATCGTGTCGCCGGGCCGGAACGGCTTGGGGATCTCCATGCGCGCCTGCGTGGACAGCAGGATCGGGTAGACCGGAGAGGCCGGAGAGCGATTGCCGACGGGATCCCGGCCGAAGACGGTGATCTCGTTGACGCCGGGCAGCAGCGAGACCTCGCCCCAAAAGGCGCCCAGGGAATCGGTCGGCATGACCCACTGGCTCGTGCTGTCCTGGTCCACATGGTAGATCGAGGCAAGTGCGCTCGCCGCGCCGGGAGCCCAGCCGCTCAACGGCAGTGCGCTCGCCGACACCGCGGTGGGGGGCAATCGATCCAGGAAGGCGGCCAGCTCGGGGCCTTCGTTGTCGAATTCGAAGTTGATGACATAGGAAGCAGACCCGCAGCCCCGGTCGGACACTTTAATCTCGACGGGGAGGGGATAGGGATCGATGCCCTCGCCGCAGCAGGCGTCCTCGCTCAGCCGGTAGACGATCGAGTACGTTCCATACTCGTCGGTGGAAGCGGAGTCGACGAAGGCATAGACGGGAAACGGCGTGCGGGTATCGAGCAGCGAGAAATCCGCGCGCACCGAGAAAGGACGCGTGCGCGAGAACCAGCTGGTGTGCAGGCGGATCTGGCTGCCGTTGCGGACGACGATCAGCGTGTCGCCGTCGCGCACGCTGAAGACGGGCGATTGCCAGGCGGCCCAGGTCTTCCGGTGCGCCGGAGGAGAGTTGGAGAGGCAGAATTGCAGCGATTGGGTCGTCGTGCTGTAGCCGGTGGTCGGATCGTACGCGGTGACCGGCACGACGAGTTGGTTCGCATCGCGTGTCCCGTTCGCTTCCGACAGGCGGTATTCGAATTCGTAGCAGGCCCAGGTCTCGGTTGCGCCTGCGTGCTCGACTTGGATATCGGCTCCGCGCGAGTAGCGCACCGAATCGGGGGCGAAGTGATCGTCCAGGGCGGAGAAATCGGCGAAGACATTGTAGTCGGCCCGTATGTCCCAGTAGCTGCGCACCTGGATGTCTCGCGCGCCGTCGGCGATCTTGACCCACACGGCAGAATCGGGATTCGCGATGGTCGGCTTCAGCACGCGCCATTCCTTGAATTGCGGCGCAGTCGCCAGGTCGACGATGGCCGGAACCGAAGCGGGCGAGCGGTTGCCGAGCTTGTCGAGTCCGTAGGCGACGATCTGATTCGATCCCCCGCCTAGCATGAGCGTGTCCTGAAAGAGGAGCGAGTCCGCCCACACGCGGGCGGGCGCGACCTGCTCCACGGTCCGATTGAGCACGAGCAGGACGCTGTCCGAGCCGGCGGGTGCGATGCCCCGGATCACGAAGCGCGGGTCGGTCACGCTGCGGGGGATATCCAGGAAGATCGGGCTCGTGAGGGGACCGCGGTTGTCGAATTCGAGGACGAAGGGGAAGGTGGTGCGCCCACAGCCGCCGTCGGACCCGATGATCTGCGCCGGCACGCGCGCCGCGTCCCCCGTCTGCGCCCGTTCGTCGAGCTCGTAATAGATTCCGTGAGTCTGCACATCGGCAGCCGGCTGCTCGACGGGTTCGTAGATGACGCGCGCGGCCGAGAAGCTGTCGTCCGCGGCGGAGAAGTCCCCGGTGACGAAGAATCCCGGAACGCTGAATCGCCAGGTGGTCTCCAGATGGATGAGATCGCCATTGCGCACGAGCAACACGGTGCGGTCGCCTTCCGTGCGGATGCGGTCCGCGGGCATGACGAAGCGCGCGCCGAGGAATTCGGGCGGATGGTTCGAAATGCAGAACTCGAGCGCTTCCGTGGCGGTCGTGTCGTCGGCGGAAGAGACGGCGGTCACCGGCACGGAAAGCCGGCTGCCGTCGGCGCTCGCCTGCGGCACCTGATGCAGGCTCCAATAGCACGGCCACACATGCAGCGTGTCGTCGACGACCACCGAGGAGTCGCCGACATAGACGGCGCCCTCGGGCGCGGAGGCTTGCGGGTCGAGCGAACGGAAGTCCGCCCACACCGTGGCCGCGCCGCTCCAGTAGGTGAAGAATTCCACCCAGTCGCCGTCGGCGACGAACGCCGCGGGGCGCACGATGCGATAGCCCATGAACACGGGCGCACTGTCCGCCTGCGCGATCGCGCGCTCGCGTTCCATGGAGGATCGGTGGGCGGGCACGACGATGGATGGACGAGAGGCGCTGGCCGCCGCGTGAACGGGGCCGACCGAAAGAAGCCGGCCCGACCAGGCGGAGAAGCCGGCCCTGTTCAGCGATCCGGGATCGATGAGATTCCAGGCCAGAAGCAGAAGAATGGCGGGTCCCAGCAACAAGATCCTGCGCACCGGCCACTCCCCCTATCGCGGTCCTCGCCGCGTTTGCCGGCGGGCTTGCCGCCCGCGGTGAAAGCGCTCGACTCGGGCCCGGCGATTCTCGGGTTGCGCGAGCATGTCTCCGTCGGTCAAATGCCTCTCCACGCGAAGGGCGCGGCTGGCGAGCGATCGGCCGCCGGCGACCTTCCGCGATTCCTGGTCCCTGAGGGTATCAACCGCCGCATCTTCCTAGAGCCCGAATAGGGATGTCAAAAGGAAAGTGGGGCATCTCCGGGAGCAGCCCGCGAGCGGCCGCGCTTGCCGCCGCCTCTCTGACATGGTAAAAGTCGTCAGGGTTCCCGGACCTTTGATGAAGTGTACTCCGGCGAGCGCCTCTTCAGCCGGAGCAACCGCCTCGGAGTCAAGATGGATAGGCAGTTGCGGATCGTCCACATTGCGTTCCTGCGCTTCGGCAGCGCGCTTGCCTGGAATGCGGTCACCATGGGGAAGGCGCTGCAGGAACGCGGCCACACTTGTTGGATGGGCGGCCAGGAAGGCACGCCGATTCTCGAGCGCGCTCAGCGCGAGGGTGTGCCCGTGCCGGCGGAGCTGCGCTTCCCCGAGCTGCGCGTCTGGAACTGGCCCCAGACGATTTCACGCCTGCGCAGCTTCCTGGTGCGCCATCGCGTCGACGCGATCTTCGTGCACACGGGGTCGGGACATCTCGAGGCGCACCTCGCGCGCCGCGGGCTGGACATTCCGATCGTGCGCGTGCGCTGCGAGGCGCGCGCCCCGCGGCCGGATCTTCCCCATCGCTGGCTCTACCTGCGCGGCACGGATCGCATCGTGGTCAGCGGCGCCTATCTCCTCGAACGCCACCTGCGCCCGGTCGGTATCGATTCGCGCAAGGCCTCCGTCATTCCTCCGGGCATCGATCTGAACAGCCTCGCGTGGCTTCCCGAGACGGGCCGCCGGCAAGCGCGGATCGACATCCGCCGCCGGTTCCAGATTCCCTCGACCGCGCCGCTCGTCGGAGTGATCGGGCGTCTCTCGCCGGTCAAGGGCCATCGGACGCTCATCGAAGCGGCCGCGCTCCTCAACGCACGCGGGCGGGACTTCCGTCTGATCGTGGTGGGCGAGGAGAAGGAAGTGCCCGTGGCGGAACTGCGCGCTCTCGCCGTCGAACTCGGGATCGAGAATCGAGTCGTGTTCACCGGCTTCGTCGAAGACCCCATGCTCTACGCCTCGGCCTTCGACATCGGCGTCATTCCCAGCCTCGGCTCAGAGGCGCTCTCCCGCAGCGCGCTCGAATTCATGGCGGTCGGGATTCCCGTCGTCGCCAGCTTGGTCGGCGTGCTTCCGGAGATCGTGGAAGAGGACGAGTTGCTCGTCCCGCCCGGACGGCCGGAGCCTTTGGCCGAAGCCCTCGACCGGCTGCTCGACGATCTCGCCTGGGCGGGGCGCCTGGGTGAGCGAGGCTATCGTCGCGTGCAGGACCAGTACACGATCGAGCGTCTGGGCGAACGCCTGGAAGAGCTCCTGTTCGAACTCGTCGCCCAGCGCCAGGCGCGCAAACGCAAGAAGCGAACGAGCGACGAGCGGACGCCCGTACGGGGCGAGGATCTTCATCGCGCTCGTTGACGACGGCTGCCTCCCGGCGCGCTGCCAGTGCGGGACGAGGCGAGCGGGCGATGGGCTCGGCCGTGCGGCCGCATGGTGCCTCGCTTCCCGGTCCAGCGAACATGCAGGGGGAGGAGAAGAAGATGTCCGATGAGCCGGTGGGTGGACCGCAGGGGAAACCCGAGATCGCCTATGAGACATTCGCGGCGCTGGATCTGCGCGCGGCGCGCGTTCTGGCGGCCGATCCGCATCCCAATGCCGACAAGCTCCTCGTGTTGCGAATCGATCTCGGGGAATTGGGCGAAAGGCAGATCGTCGCGGGGATCGCCGCTCATTACCGGCCCGAGGAATTGATCGGAAAGAGCATCGTCGTGGTGGCCAACTTGAAGCCCGTCCGCCTGCGCGGGGTCGAATCGCGGGGCATGTTGCTGGCCGCCTCGGATGCCGGCCGGGTGGTTCTCGTCTCGACGATGGATGCGGTGAGCGGAGGAGCGGCGATCTCTTAGAAGCCCGAGGCAGCCCCGCCACCGGCGTGCGGCGCGTGCGCCGGTCTTGAGGCTCCCCAATTCGACCCTTTGTGACCCGTTCGAATCGGCCTCATGGAGCGGACCGCGGGCAGGCGCGCGAAGTCGGTGAACTCCTCGAGCAGCGTCTCCGCGCCGTCGAGCGCGCGTAGCGCCTCGCGCGCCCTTCGAAGCCAGCCCTGCCAGGCCTCCGGGCCGTCGCCGGGGCCGGTTCACGCGGGCAGTTCCCGTTCTCTCGCCGATTCGCGCAGCTCCGCCTGGACCCTCGTCCACCAGAGACGGGCCTGCTCCCGTTCCACATCCCACGCCGCGCGGCGGGCGGCGCCGATGGCGAGCCACCCGGCGGCGGCCAAGAGAAGGGCCGCGGCGAAGGCGGCCGCCAACCCGGCGCCGTGGGGAAAGCGGCGGCGTTTGCCGGCGGAGGCGCGCGCGGGGGAAAGCCGGGCGAGAGAGGTCACGAGCTCCTCTGAGGGCCGCGATCGGGCCGCGCGAGACGCGGGACATGCGCGCCGATGCGCGCGACGATTTCGTAGTTGATGGTGTTGCAGAGCGTCGCCAGGGTGTCGGCCGAAATCGATTCGCCCCCGTCGCGGCCGATCAGGATGACCTCGTCCTCCAGTTGCGCGTCGGGGAGATCGGTGATGTCGATCATCGTCATGTTCATGCAGACGCGCCCCGCGATCGGCGCCCGCTTGCCGTGGATGAGCACATAGCCGCGTCCCGAGAGCGCGCGCGGATAGCCATCCGCATAGCCGACCGGCAAGACGGCAAGACGCATCGGATGGGTGGTGCGCAGCGAGCAGCCGTAGCCCACATATTCGCCCACCGGGACCAGCTTGATTTGCGCGATGCGCGTCTTCCACGCGAGCACCGGCACGAGCTCGGGCCCCATCTGCTGCGAAAGGAGCGTCGAGAGGAATGTCTCGCGCGAAGGCCACAGTCCGTAGGTCGCGATTCCCAAACGGACGAGGTCCGCGTGCGTCTGCTGCATCACGATGGCGGCGGCCGAGCAGGCCGAGTGCACGAGCTCGGGCTGGTGTCCGAGTTCCGTGAAGCGCGCCACCGCTTCCCGCAGCCGCGCGAGCTGGCGGCGCGCGATGGTGTGATCGGTCGTGTCCTCGATGTTCGCGTAGTGGGTGTGCAATCCGCGCAGGCGAACTTCGGGATGGAGGCGCAGGAACTCGGCCCAGGCGGGGATCTCCTCGAACAGGATTCCCTGGCGATGGGTGCCCGTCTCGATCTTGATGTGCGCGCGGACAACCCGCTTCTGCTCGCGCGCCGCCGATGCCAGACCATCGGCGACCTCCATTTCCGACACGGTCGGCTCCACTCCCGATGCAACCACATCCGCCGCCTGGCGGGGTAGGACGGGGCCGAGCATGCACACGGGGGTGTCTTTGGCGAGATCGGCGAGCTCCAGGTGCTCGGCCAGGTCGTTGACCCCCAGGTAGTCGACGCCTTCGGCGACGGCGATGCGTGCGATCAGGCGCGCGCCATGGCCGTACCCGTTGGCCTTCACGACCGCCATGCAACGCGTGCCCGGCGTCAGGATGCTTCGCAGGGCGCGCAGATTGTGCCGGTAGGCGTGCCCGTCGATCTCGATCCACTGCGAACCGGCCTGCAAACGAGCGCCCGCGGCCGTCCTCTCTCGATCACTCATCGGGACTCTTCCTCTTTTCGTTGGGCGATTCTGCCCGGCTCGCCGCTCATCACCGCGAGGGGGCGCGGGGGTTCCCCCCAGAGGGTCCCGAGAACCATGACGGCCGCCATCGCCGCTGTCCGCCAGGCGATGGCGAATCCCGCCGCCGCCGGAGTCTTCATCCTTCGACTCCTCGAATGCGATCCATGCGCAAGATGAACTGCTGATCTTCGCCTCTGGTCGAAATGCCGCAAAGATAGAAGAGCGGTCCGTTTCTCTGGAGCCCCTTGGGGATCATCCGGAATGTGCGCAGCCCCGTGCGCGTTTCGTACTGCACTCCAATGGCGCCGCCCGCGAGGGCCGCTTGCGTGATGCCGTCGCGCACTTCCTGGGGAACGCTTTCGGGGAAGTCCTCCCAAGCGACGGGAACGGGCTCCTGGGCGGCGAGCAGATCGCCGAGCGTGCGGACCCGGTCTCCCAATCGCTCGAGGAGCGTGCGCAGGAGTTCGGCCGTGGCGAGCACATCCGAGAGCGCGCGATGGCTGGGCGCCGATTTCAGCGCCAGGCTCTCATGCAGGGAGTGCAGCGAGTAGGAAGGCAGCGCGCAAGTATTGCGGGCGAGCTTCAAGGTGTCCAGCACGGGGCCTTTCCAGGCGGGGAGCCCCGCGCGCTTGCGTTCCGCGCTCAGGAAGGCGAGATCGAAGGAGGCGTTGTGCGCGACGAGGACCGCGCCGGACAGCAGCGTCTCGAGCACGGGCCAGACGAAAGGAAACTCGGGCGCCCCGGAGACGAGATCGTCATCGATCCCGCACACGGCCGTCGCGACCAGCGGGATGTGGATGCCGGGATTCACGAGCGTCTCGAAGCGCGTCACTTCCCGCAAACGCGCGAGGCGCACGACGGCGACCTCGATGATGCGATCCTCCGGTTGGAGACCGGTCGTCTCCACATCGAGAATCGCGAAAGCGGTGGCCTGGGGAGAGGCCCCGAGATCCGGCACGCCATTCTCCTTGCTCGATGACGGCTGCCTGCAGCAGACTGCAGCCCCAGTCATGCAGCAGGCTGCATGGCTCGAGTCCGGCGCGTCTCGAACCCGCCCGCCGCGTGCGGGCGGCATTCAGCGAGGCGGAAGAGACCGTCGGTCCGGCGATTGTAAACGCATGGCGCGCGCATCGGAAGAAGCAGGTCGCGCCTCGCGCGCGCTTTCTGCTCGCGAATTCGCCCTTCATCGAGCAAGCCGGGACCGTCCGGCGCCGCGGTGAGCGACGAGAGAAGGTCGAGGAAGAGGGAGCGACCGTGGGAGCGGACCCGGCCATGGAAGTGACCGCTGAAGAGGAGGGAAGCGGCTGTTGGAGCGCCGGCACATGAGTGGATCCGGGCCTGTTCTTCGGCCCCATGACGGAGCATCCCGCGACGGGCTTGGAGCGCCGCATTCGCCATCTCATTCCGCGGAGACTCCGGTACGGCGCGCATCCATCGGCGGCTTTCTCGCCGTCGTCGTGCTCGCGGCCTTGCTCCCGTTGCTCGCGTCGTGCTCACGCGCGCCGGCTCCCGCCGGCTTGCCAACGGTTCCGGCGAATGCGGAGGCCGTCCTTGCGCAGCTCGATGACTGGCAGGCTCCTCCTCTTCTCGAAGGCCGGGGGCTGGTGCGTCTCTTCGTCGACGACCGCTCCCTTCCCTCGCTGAACGCGCGATTCGCCATCCGTGACTCGGGAGGCGGCCTCCTTTCCCTTCGGCCCGGAATGCTGTCTCCCGTGTTGAATCTCTGGTTCGAGCCGGAGGAGTGGGCCCTCTTTCTTCCCCGGATGAAGGTCTTCGCCCGTTCCGGGGGCGGGGACGATTCGCTCGGCGCGGCGATCGGGAGACTGGCGGCCTACCTCGTCTCCCCGCAGCGGCTCGCAAAGGGCATCCAGGGTGCGGATACGAGCTCCAGGGGTGGGGCCATCCTCCTCAGGGGGCGCTCTCCGGTCCGCGAGGCGGGCGCCAGGCAGGCGGAAATCTGGCTGCAGGGGGCAGGGCCGGCGGTATCTCGTTGGAGTTTATGGACTTCGAGTGGGGAATCGGTCGTCCGGGTCGCCTACGATCCGCCCATGGGAGGGGCCGAGTACCAAGGGCGGATCGATTTCCTGGTGCCCGGGCTCGGAATCCGCGGCGCCTTGGAAGTGCGCGAGTGGAAGCCCGGCGGCAAACAGCCGAATCCTCCTCCCGAGCCGGGCCGGGACTGGGAAGAGATCGAACCGGCGGACGTTCCTGACCTGCTCAAGGGCGTTTCCGAGTCGGAACGCCGGGACGAGCAATGACCGGCACCTTTCCGTTGACCCTCGATCGAGAATCCTGGTAGTTTCTTCACTTAGCTTGTCCGGGCCGCGCCTCGGGCGGCTACCGCCCGGTGATTCCGGGGCCTTGCGCGGCGGAAGGGCCGGACTCGTGTGAGAAGTGCTTCGCGTGAGCCTGAGGGCCCCTGTGGAGCACTGTTTTTTGTTGCGGCCGATTCGACCGATGCGGCTGCCAGGGGGTGGTACGCACTCCTTCGGCCGCCCGCGCGTTTTCGGAGGCTGGCAGTGAAGATCGTCGTCTGCATGAAACAAGTGCCCGATTCGGAGGCCCGGATCGCGATCGATCCCTCGGGTGTCGCGATCCAGACCGCCGACCTCGGCATGGTCATCAATCCGTACGATGAGTACGCGATTGAGGAAGCGCTGCGCATTCGCGAAGCGCAGGGCGGGGAAGTGATCGTGGTTTCCGTCGGCCCGGAGAGCGCGCAGGCGGAGATTCGCAAGGCGCTCGCCATGGGGGCCGACAAGGGCGTGATCGTTCAGGAGGTGTCGTATCTCGGCGGCGACGGGCTCTCGATCGCCCGCATCCTCGCCGAAACGATCCGCTCCCTGCAGCCCGACCTCGTGCTGTGCGGCAAGTTGAGCATCGATGTCGAAAGCGACGTCGTCGGCATCGCGCTCGCGGAGTATCTCGGATGGCCGCATGTCGCGCTGGCGACGAAGATCGAGTGGGAGGGCAAGGAAGCGCGCGTGCATCGCGAAATCGAAGGCGGCGCCGAAGTGGTCGCCCTCTCGCTTCCAGCCGTGATCACCGCGGAGAAGGGATTGAACGAGCCGCGCTACGCGTCGCTCAAGGGCATCATGGCCGCGAAGAAGAAGCCCATCGATATCGTCCAGCCGCAGGTTGCGCCCGACCAGCGCGGCCCCGCGGCCGCGAAGGTGAAAATCGTCGCGATGGCCCCGCCTCCCGCGCGCACGGGCGGCCGCAAGTTCACCGGCGAGGTCGAGGAAATCGTTCCCCAGGTGGTTGAGCTGCTTCGCGTCGAGGCGAAGGTTCTGTAGGAGGGGTCTCCGATGGCAGGCCGCGTTCTGGTATTCGCGGAACAACGAGATGGGGCCTTTCGCAAGGGCGCTCATGAAGCGGTCGCGCTCGCCCGCCAGCTCGGCAGCGAAGTGCACGCCCTCGTGGTCGGCGATCGCGTGGCCGCGATCGCCCCGCAGCTGGGCGCGTACGGGGCGACGGTGAGCCACATCGTCGAAGATCCGCGGCTGGGCTTCTACTGGAGCGAAGGGTATACGACCGCGCTGGCGGAAGCGATCAAGCAGCTGGATCCCGATCTCGTTCTCCTCGTCGCCACGGCGATGGGCAAGGATCTCCTCGCCCGCACGGCCGCGCGCTGCGGGCTGGCCGCGCTCACCGATGCCATTCAGTTGGAGGAGAAGGACGGCGGCTTCCAGGCGGTGAAGTCGATGTACGGGGGCAAGGTCTTTGCGACCGCGCGGGCGCTGGCGAGGCCCGCGATCGCGAGCGTGCGGCCGGGCGCGTACCCGGCCCCGCCGGCGGGACAAGGGCAGGCGGAGGCCCGAACGCTTGCGGTCGCCCTCCCCGCCGAGCAGCGCGCGCGCGTGATCGAGGTGCGCAAGAAGGAAGAGAGCGAGCTCGATGTGCAGGAAGCGGAGATCATCGTCTCCGGAGGGCGAGGCCTGAAGGAGCCGGCGAACTTCGCGTTGCTCCGCCAACTGGCCGGATTGCTCGGCGCGGCCGTGGGCGCATCGCGCGCCGCCGTCGACGCCGGCTGGATCGATCATTCCCATCAGGTCGGCCAGACGGGCAAGGCGGTGGCTCCCAAGCTCTACATCGCGGTGGGCATCTCGGGCGCCATTCAGCATCTCGCCGGCATGCGCACCGCGAAGTGCATCCTGGCGATCAACAAGGATCCGGACGCTCCGATCTTCCAGGTGGCCGATTACGGAATCGTGGGCGATCTGTTCAAGGTCGTCCCGGCATTGGTCGCCGAAGTGCAGAAGCTGAAGGCATAGGCCGGGGAGTCCTGGGCGCGGCCAAGATGACGGCCCGCAAGGAGTGAACGTGGAAAAGAAGCAGGCGGTGCGCGAGGCGAAGAAGGGTACGAGTCCGGCCGCCGATGGAATGGCGGGCGAGCACGACGATCGCGTGGCCGCTGCCCATCCGGACGCGCAAGGCGAGGGGGCGCCCGAAGAGGCTGCCGGGGCGGACGTGGAAGGGCATGCGAGCGGCCTCATCTTTCCGCTTTCGTATCCTGTCGATCTCGCCGGGCTGCGCGAATCGTTGCCCTTCCTGCGCGAACACGGACTGAACGCCGAGGTCGATCTCTCCGACACGACCTACAACGGGGAAGTCGCCATCCGAGACCTCGAGCGGCTCGCGATCGAGCTGCGCCGCAACAAGACCAAAGTCATCGCCCGCTTGCCGCATCACGACTTGAAGCTGGCCAGCCACGACAAGATGATTCTCCAGCACAGCATGGAGGCCATTCAGGAAGGGTTGGAAATCGGCAAGATCCTCGGGGCCCGGATCGCGATCTTCCACAGCGGATTCAGCAATCATGTCCGTCCCGACGAGATCGACTGGTGGGTCGAGCAAAGCGTGACCAGCCTGCGCGACCTCGTTGCGCGCGCGAAGGAGGAAGAGGTCATCGTCGCCCTGCGCAACACCTGGGAATCGGACGAGCAGGTTCTGGCGCGCCTCTTCGAGGCGGTCGATTCCCCCTGGTTCCGTTTCTGCTGCGATGTGGGGCACGCCGCCTGTTTCTCGCAGTTCGCTCCGGAAGACTGGATCGTCCAGTTCCGCGAACGGCTGGTGAACCTGCATTTCCACGACAACGACGGAATCTCCGACCTGCACCAGGTGTGCGGCAAGGGAGTCGTGGGATTCGATGTGATCTACGAGACGATTCGCGAGCAATTGAGCGAGCCGGTGAACATCACCCTGCAGGTCAGCCGCGAGGACCTGGAGCCTTCGATCCAGCACCTCGAGAGTTGCGGCTTCCACTTCGACCGAAGCCGTTAGCGCGCCGCATTCGGCCCGGCCTTGGATTGGACGAAGGGCCTGATTCGGCGAAGGCCCTGATTTGGCGCAGGCCTTGCATTCGGCGCAGGCCTTGCATTCGCTGAAGGCCCTGATGCGCCGCAGGAAAACGGGATGCCGGGGAAGGACCGGGCGTCCCGTCTCGCTTTTTTCGCGCTGCGAATGCGGCCTGCGATATTTCCGCGATTCAGGCGGGGAAGGCGAGTGCGCCGAAGCTCACCACGCTGCCGGGCGCGGCTTCCACGCTCTGATCGTAGGCGAGCACGCTTCCTCGCGCGCCTTCCATCAGGAAGGAAAGGGCGTAGAGGGCGGGCACGCCGCAGATGCGCCGCTCGTTCTCCCCGGCCAGAATGTCGGCGACGAAGCCTTCGCGGTCGCCCGCCGCCAGGCGTTCGAGCAGCGCGCGATCGCGGCGGTGGATCTGGACGAGCATCCCGGCCGACAACGCCTCGCGATCGCCGAAGCGCGGCCCCATGTGCGCGAGATCGACTCCCGCGGCGACGAGCCAGCGTTCGTTCGATTCCTTCATCGCGCGGGAAAGCGCCGCAAGAAACGCGTCGATCGCGGCCCGCTCCGCGCTTCCAGCGCGCAGATCTTCCCACGAGAAGGCGCACAACAGCGGGAGGATGCGAGTGGACTCGCTTGCCAGCGCGTGCTGCAGGAAGACCGTCTGGAACTCGATTGAATGTTCCCAGCGATGGAGCTCCTCTTCTTCAAGCAACTCCCACGGCAGGCGCGAACGGAGCGCATCCAGGAAAGTGGTGTCCGTCGGCAGCGGACCGAGCGGCGTCGAATAATCTTTCCGCGTGGCGACGAACGGCTGCCGGGCGCCCGCGTGCGAGACGCCGAGAATGAGCACGCGGGTGACATCGGCTCTCCACAGCTTGGCGTAGGCGTGCGCGTAGACCGCTCCTCCGCGGGCGAAATCGATGTGCGGAGCCGCGATGCCCAGAGGCGGCGCGGCCACGGGCGCGCCGGGGAGGCCGGGTCCGCCCGGCGGCTGGTAGAGCGTCGACAAGGTCTCGCGCAGGCGGTCAGGATCCTGGGGATACGCGCTGCCCGCGAATTGCGGCGGCCGGAGCGCCCAGGCGCGATATTCACGCGCCAGCTTTGCGCGGAACTCCTGATAGTTCCGACTGTCCAGGTAGTGTTGCGATTCCAGCTTCGCCTGAAAGGCCTCGATTTGGGCGGCGGGCAGGATTTGGCCGCTCGAACGCGCGATCGCGAGCTGCGCTTCGCGCAGCGAGTGGCGGCCGTCGAAGAAGCGCAGCAGCTCCAGCGAGGCCGGCGAGACGACCAGCGGCTCGGTGACGATTCCGCTCGGGTCGCGGAGAAGAAGGAGCCGGCGTCCCTGGTGCATGAGAGGAACGACCTCGAGCGGCCTGAGCGCCGGAAGGAGCGCATCTTCCCGAGGCGGGGAGGCGGCGCCGTTCTCTCTTCCGGGTGTGCCGGACGAGTCCCGCATGCAGGCTCCTTTTCGGCGTGGGACGCGTAGCCGGGGGACGGTATCATCGGCGAACGACCGGTGTCCATCGGCGCGAATGAGGAGGTCGGCATGCTCCCTTGGCCGGGCCGGGGCCGCGCGCAAGGCCGCGCGCGCCGGGGGGCGGGACCAGGGCCCGCGCCGTCCTCGCCGGCCGGCGTCTCGAAGCGGCGGCGGGCGGTGCGGCTTCCCTCCCGCGCGGTGCTGATCGCTCTCTTCCTGCTGCTCCTGCTGCTCGTCCTGAATGCCGGCACGCTGCTCACCTATCGCCAAGTCCGCGGCACGATCGACGAAGAACTGGGCGGGCGGCTGCTGGGAGTGGCCTGCGCCGTATCGGCGGGCATTCCGCCAGAGGAGATGCGGGCGCTCATCGAACAGCCGGAAGGGCCCGCGGCCGAACGTCTGCGGGCGTTGCTGGCGCGCGTGCGCTTCGACACCGAGATCGGCGAGCTCTTCCTCGTGGACGGGGAGAAGCGCCATCTGCTCGATGTGGACGGTCGCATCCGGGCGGGCGACCCGAATCCCGCCGTCGATCTTCATTACGCCGCGGTCACCGCGGCGCTCGCCGGAGTTCCCGCGGCGAGCGATCTCTACGAGATCGAAGGAGTGTACCTGAAGACCGGATTTGCGCCGGTGCTCGATGAATCGGGCGAAGTCCTGGGAGCCCTCGCGGCCGAAGGGGGCGCCTCATTCTTTCAAGGCCTGTGGCGCTTGCGCCGGCAAGTGGTCGTGACCGGGGCGGCGGGCATGCTCGCCGCCCTCGCGCTCGCCATCTTCTTCTCGCACCTCTTGCGCAAGGTCGCCATCGCGGAGCGCAGCCTGCGTGAGACGGGCGCGCTGGCGGCCGCGGGGGAGCTGGCCGCGGTGCTGGCGCACGAAATCCGCAATCCTCTCGCGGTGATCTCGTCGCGCGCCGAGCGCGTCCGCGCGAAGATCGAAAAGGGCCGCCCGCCCGGGGAAATCCTCTCCTGGTTCGAAGCGATTCCCAGCGAGATCGGCCGTCTCGACCGCGTGCTCAGCCAGTACCTCTCGTACGCCCGTCCATCGGCTGAGGGGGAGGAAGCCGCCCGGCTGGGCCCGGTTCTCGATGCCGTCCTCGGCCTCCTCGAGCACGAATTGTCGCGAAGAGGCATCGACCTCGTTCGCCGCACGAGCGCCGCCGACGCGCTGCGCGTGCGAATGGCCCCGGCCGCTCTTCATCAGGTGCTCGTGAACCTGCTCCTGAATGCGCGCGATGCGATGCCCGAGGGAGGCGCGCTGGCGGTGCATGCCGATCCGGGACGCCGCGACCTCGTTCTTTCGATCACGGACACCGGCTGTGGAATGACGAGCGATCAATGCCGCCGGGCCTTCGATGCCTTCTACACCACCAAGCCGCAGGGCTCGGGCCTCGGCCTGGCCGTGGTTCGCTCGATGATGGATCTGTACGGGGCGACGGTTTCCGTGGAGAGCGCTCCCGGGAAGGGAGCCTCCTTCACCCTCTCGATTCCGCTCGCCTTCCCGCTCGCCTCTGTGAGCCAGGCATCGCACGAGGAGAAATCGAATGACTGATGCACGCGATCTGCCCGGCGATCGGTCTCCCTCTTTCAGGCGAGACGCGTGCCGGCGGGAAGCGCCGGGCCACCCTGTCGATGCCGATCCGGACGCGCGTCGCGATTCCGCCGCGGCCGGGTCTCTCTTCGCCGACAAGAGCGCCTTTCGCATTCTCGTGGTCGACGACGAGACGGAGCTCAGGCGCAATCTCGAGGACCTCTTTCGCGAGGAGGGCTACGACACGGCCGGCGCCGGCTCGGGCCAAGAGGCGGTCGCCATGCTGGAAGAGCGCGCCTTCGATCTCGTCATTTCGGATGTGCGCATGCCTCCGCCCGACGGCCTCGAGCTGCTGCATCTCGTGCGCAGTCGTTGGCCCGGCACCGCCTTCCTGCTTCTCACCGCCTACGCCACGCAGGAGAGCGCGCGGCTCGCCCTGCGCGACGGCGCCCTCGACTATGTGCAGAAGCCCTACAAGGAATTCGAGATGTTGATGCGGGTCGACCGGCTCTTCGAGCAGCGCGCGCTCGAGCGGGAACGGGCGCTGCTCAGCGATCGCCTGGCGGCGCTCGAAAGCCAGGCGAGCTTCGAGCATCTGGTGGCGAGCAGCCGCGCGATGCGCGATGTCTTCGATCTCGCGCGCAAGGTCGCCGCGACCGACGCGACCGTGCTGCTGCGCGGCGAATCGGGCACCGGCAAGACGGCCCTCGCGCGCGCGATCCATCTGGCCAGCCCGCGGCGCGCGCGCCCCTTCGTCAAGATCAATTGCGGCGCGCTTCCCGACGCGCTTCTCGAGAGCGAGCTCTTTGGCCATGAGAAGGGCGCTTTCACGGGAGCCGTGAAGCGCAAGGAGGGGCTGTGCTCCACCGCGCAGGGGGGGACCCTCTTTCTCGACGAAATCGGCGATGTCTCCCCGGCCATCCAGTTGAAGCTGCTGCAGGTTCTCGAAGAGAAGACCTTCCTTCCTCTCGGCAGCGTCCACCATATTCGCGTGGATGTGCGCTTGATCGCCGCCACCCACCGGGCGCTCGAGGAGGCGATCGCCGCCGGCCGCTTTCGCGAGGACCTCTTCTATCGGATCAATGTCTTCCCGATCTTCCTGCCTCCGCTCCGCGAGCGGCGCGAGGACATCGCCCCCCTGGTGGAACGCTTCTTGAACAAGAGAAACGCGCAGGCGGACGCGCTTCCGTCAACGCTGCGCGAGGCGATTCTCCGCCACCCGCTGCCGGGCAACGTGCGGGAGCTGGAGAACATCCTCGAGCGGGCGCTGATCGTGGGGGAGGCGTGGCAGAACGCCGCCCCGCTGTCGCCGGGCGCGCACGCGGGCGAGGGCCCGAACCTCTCACGCGGGCTGGAGATTCCCGAAGGGGGGCTGGTTCTCGAGGAACTCGAAAAGAGCCTGATTCTCAAGGCTCTGGCGAAGGCGGAGGGCAACAAGAGCCGGGCGGCCGCGCTGCTCGGCATGACCCGCCGGACGCTGTATTCGAGAATGGAGAAGCACGGCATCCGGCCTTGAGGCTGCGGGCGTGTACCCGGAGGGGCAGGAGGTGTTCGCGATGGGTCAGCCGAGGTCGATCCGGCACGCCTTGTGGGCCGCGATGCTGCTGGCGGTCGCGCTGCTGCTGTGCCTCGCGTCTCCCGCGGTTCATGCCCAGGCAGGCCCCAGCGGGCTTCAGATCAAGAACGAGCTCGAGCGCACGGACCGCGTGCTGGAACGCGCGGCCCAGGAAGCGAACGAAGTCCGAAACGCCTACACCCAAGACCGCCTGCGGAAGGCGCGCGACACGCAGCGGCGCGCCTGGAGCGAGTACCGCACCGGAACGCAGGCGGGCATGCGAAGCGCGCTCGCGCTCTCGAAGAATGCGCGCAGCCTGGCGCTGCAGGCGATCGAAGCGGCCGGCATCGAGAAGCGGGCGCGCGAGTCGGTCCGCGCGATGATCGAGCAGGCGCAGACCCGCGCGTCGGAAGTGCAAGCGCTTCTCGCCCCGATGCGGAACCTGCCCGCCCAAAAACTCCTGGAACAGGCGATCGAGCAGTTGGGGCGCGCGCGCACGGCGTTTCAGGAGGGCAAGCCCCAGGCGGCCAGGCTGGCGGCGCTCTCGCAGAGCTTGATCGAGCGCGCCGCGAAGCTGGCGGCGGGCCAGGCGAACGCAACCGGCGCGGCGCAGATGTCGATCGAGCGTGCCCGGGCGCTGCTCGCCGAGGCCGAGGCGCGGATGGCGCAGGAGCAACCGCCCGCTTCCGCGCAGACGCTCCTCTCGGACGCAAGAGAAATGCTCGTCCAGGCGGAACAGGCGGGCAAGGAGGGCAGGCCCGGGCTCGCGCTGCGTTTGGCTGCTTCGGCGCGCGAGCGGGGGCTGCGGATTCTCTCCCTGATGAAGGAGCTTCCGAGCGCGGATGCGCTCCTTCTGAACATCGAGGATCTCGAGGAATCGTACGCGGAGCTCGCTCCGCGAATCGAGGCGCAGGCGAATGCCGAGGCCCAGGCATGGATCGAGCAGGGGCGGGCCCTGCTGGCCAAGGCTCGCGATGCCTTTCGGGCCGGCCGAGCGGAAGAGACGCTCGCGAGCCTCGTGGCCGCTCAATCGCTGTTGCGAGAGGCGGCCGAAAGGGCGGGCATCGAGTAGGAGCATCCGCAACGCCATGGGAATCCGCATGCGGCAACGCCCCTTCCAGCGGGCTTGTCTGCTGGCCATCGCCTTCGTTGCCGGTGCGCCCGCCGCTTGGGCTGCGGAACAGCCTCCCGATTCCATCGCGAGGATGAGCACCGTCGCTGCCCCCGATTCCAACGCCTTCTCCACTTTGCTTCCCGTGGTGCGCCCGCTGGACCCGCGAACCGTCGATCCCGCGGCCGGCGAGATCGCTTGCGATTCTTCCGCCGCCGGCGCGGCTATGGCCGCTTCCTCCGGCCGGAATTCGACGGCAAGGAATGCGCCTTCCCGCTCCGTGCGTCTCGAGGGGGCGAGCGGCTTCGAGTTCGAAGGGATGGATCAATCCTTCGGGCTCGAGACCTGGCTCGATCCCGGCGGCGCGGGATGGCCGGATGAGGAACAACTGGAGAGCCTGCGCGGCCGGCTTCGGGAAACCGAGCTTCTGGGATACGCAAGCCTTCTCCTGCGCGGCGCGGATTCCGAATCGTGGGGGCCGCGCCTGCAAGCGGACGCGCGTTGGGGAAGCCGGCGGAAATCTTTGACCGCCGACGGCGAATTCGGATGGGAAGCGGGCCCGCTGCGCGGGCTCACGCTGCGCGATCGGATGCAATTCGATCGAAGGTCGATCGAGGAGGCTTCGGCGACCTCCTCCAGCGGACAGAATGTCCTCTCCTTTCAATGGAGTCCGCTTCACGGGAAGGGCTGGCGCCCCGTCGCTCGCGGAGAAGCGGACATCTCCTGGTCGGACGACGATCTCGCCCAGGGAGACACGCTTGGCGCGCTCTACGCCTACTTCCTCGATTACCGGCGCTTCACGGCCGGAATCGGGATGGCGAGCGCGGCCGGGAATTCCGCCTTCCTAGATTTCGTCCACAAGGAATCGCAAGCGGGCGGGGGAGCCGACTACGACGCGGGCATCCTGCGGCTTCAACACGCCGCGTATTCGGTCCGCGGTTTCCGGCATGTGGAAGCGCGCTGCGAGCGCCGGGAAACGCCCGCCATGCCGGACTCCCTCGCATCCTTTTCTTCCGCGCTGCGCTCCTATTGGGAAGCCGCTCTCGAATCGTCCTGGCAGCATCGGCTTGGTCCATTCGAATGGGAGGGCGCGCTCGACCTGACCGGCACGCGCTTCGATTCGGGCGCCCCTCGAGACAGTCTGGCGGCAGGCTTCGGATGGGATGCGGATCGATTGCGCATCGAGGGCGAGTGGATCCTGCGCCGCGCGCTCTTCGGCGGGCTGCCTTCGGTCGACGATCTTCTGGCCGGCGTCGCGGCTCTCGATGATACAGGGCCGCCCGAGCTGCGCGCGGGAGCGGGGTTCAAGGGAGAGCGCCTTTGGCTGAGCGGAGGGGCGGGCGAATATGCCTCGTGGGGAGGCAAGCTCGAGCTCGTTATCCAGGGGGGACGATCCCTGGGAGGCGCGTGGATCGAAGCGGATGTGGAAGCGGGACGCCGCAATTACCTGGAAGAGGCGTCCTCGCTGGTGCTCGATGTCGGAGGACTCG
Organism: uncultured bacterium; assembly: GCA_964482205.1. Lineage (GTDB taxonomy): Bacteria > Eisenbacteria > RBG-16-71-46 > CAIMUX01 > WJJG01 > JAZDGX01. The sequence continues at coordinate 19,890 of CAYZWI010000014.1, forward strand.
CCTATTCCTTCGCTCAAAGCGATTACCTTTTCCTGCGCCTCTCGCTATTGGCGTCGGGGCGGTTGCCGCTCGGTCTCGAATGGGAAGGGTACGCGTTTCTCGAGCGCGAAGATCACGAGACGGGCGAGAGCGATGCGAGGATCGGATCGGTCCATCTCGCCGTGAAACGCCGCTGGCCGCTCTGGTAGCGCCGGTCCGGTGCCGATGGCGCGCCGCGCTGCGCCGGCGCATTCCGCCAAGTTTTGGGCAACGAACGCGCCCGCGATCCGGGGCGCGAATTGACACTCCCCCGCGCGCTTTCTATACTGCTGCCCACGATTGAAAGGAAATCGCGCGTGCCCCATCTCAGAGAGCGTTTGTTGCGCAATGCCGGGACCAAGATTCTGGCCCTCGCCCTCGCGGTCTTCCTCTATCTGCATGTCTTCGTCAGCCAGGAAGGCGAAGCGGTCATGGATGTGCCGATCGAGCTCGCCGGCATTCCCGAAGGGCTCACCTGGGCCGGCTCGATTCCTCACACGGCGCGCGTGCGATTCCGCGGAGTCGGGCTCGATCTCTTCAAGATGCGAACGCGCGTCGAGCGGGCGCGCCTGATCGTCCAGGTGAGCGGCGCGCGGCCCGGCCAGTACCAACGGCCGCTGGTTTCCGAGGATGTGCGTCTGCCGGAGAATCTGGATGTGCAGGCAGTGGCGGTCGAATCCCCCCGCGAGATCTCGCTCACCTTCGACAGCGTGCTCCGCAAGAAGCTCGCCGTCGTGCCGCGGGTGGGAGGCCGGGTCGCTTCCGGATACACCGTCCAGGGGCACATCGTGGTCCAGCCGGAGTCGGTTCTCGTGCGGGGGCCGGCCGACTCGCTGGCGTCCGCCCGTCACATCGAGACGCAGCTGATCGACCTGAGCGATCAGGAGGATCTGATCACCCTCCGCGTGCCGCTGTTGGTCTGCGATGGGTGCCAGGCGACGCCCTCCGATGTGACCGTGCGAATCTCGATCGAGCGGGTGGTCTCGCGGACCTTCGCGCGGCTGCCCGTCGATGTCCTCCGCTCGCGAGGCGTGCGCGTGAAGAGGCTCGAGCCGCAAACGGGAAGCGTGGCGATCAGCGGGCCCGTCAGCGTCGTCGAGGCGCTGCAGCCGGGGGACTTGCGCCTCTCCATCGAGGCCCGGGGACTTCCCCCGGGGGGCTCGTACAGTCTGATGGCGAGCATCGAGCTCCGCAGCCCGTCGCTTTCCGGCTCCGTCTCGATCCAACCGGTCGAGCCGGAGAAGTTCGAGGTCGAGCTGGAATGAGCGGCACTCGCCGCCGTCGAGGAGACGGCCAGGCAACCGAGCGCGGGCCGGCCGGCGGAGTTGCGCGCTCACTTGGCCAGGCCGGCGCCAGGGGGAGGCGTGGAGTCGCCGGTGTCGTTCGAGAGGCCGATGAGGGGGATGCCATGGAACCGGACATGGAGTATTTCTATTGCCCCATGACCCGCCAGCTCTGCCGGGGGGGCAAGGTCTGGGTGGACCCCGCGGAGCGGCGCGAAGAGGCGGGATGCGTCTTCTGGCACAAGAAGGAGCTGCGCTGCGTCCTGCGCATGATCGAATTCGACCTCTTCAATATCGCCCGTGCCCTGGACGAGCTCCGCAACCGCTGAGCGAGCCCCGGGCCCGGCCCGCATGCCGTTTGCCCGATGCCTTTCCCGGCGGGCCCTCAAAACCGGCCCGGAAACCCGTCCGGGGACGGAAACCTTGCTGGGCCTTGAACTTGTTCCTCGCGCGCCTGTCTTTTGATGTTGACACCTTCCTGGGCTCATGGTAGGTAGCAATGTCTTGTGGGATGTGAGCTTGCGGCGAAGGAACGACTGATGCGGCCAAGGTCCGGGTGGCGCCGCACGCCTTCGCCCGATGCGGGTGGTCCCAAGGAGGAGCGCATGACAAAGGCGGATCTCGTCGACGAAATCGCCGATAAGACCGGACTCACCAAGAAGGATGTGGCCGACACGGTGGATGAGTTCCTCGAGGCGATCAAGCGTGCCCTCAAGAACGACAATCACATCGAAATCAGAGGGTTCGGCACCTTCAAGGTGCGCCAGCGCCGGGCGAGGGTCGCGCGCAACCCGAAGAATCCCGGGCAGCCGGTGCACGTCCCCGAGCGGCGCGTTCCCGTCTTCAAGGTATCGAAGCAATTGAAGGACATGGTGGCCAACGTCTGACGACGACTGGCTTCGAGTGGCTCCCGGGTTCCTTTCCCCGGCGGCGTCCGCCGCGCTTTTCGGGACGCTTTTCCGCCTTTGCCCTCGTAGCGCCCGATCCTGATCCGGGCGCCCGATTCTGATCCGGGCCGGTCCGTCACGAGGGGATGCATGCTGATCACGACAAAGCAGAGAATGCGCCGGATCGTGATGCCCCTGGCCCGGTTGTGCGTGCGAGCCGGAATCGTTCCGGACCAACTCAGTCTCGCCGGCCTCCTAGGAGCGGTGCTCAGCGGCCTGAGTCTCGCCTATGGCAAGCTCGTTCCGGCTCTCGCCTGGCTCGCGTTCAGCCTGCTGTGCGACCTGCTCGACGGGGATGTCGCCCGGCTGCGCGCGCAGGGGCCGTCCCGCTTCGGCGCGTTCCTCGACTCGACCCTCGACCGCATTTCCGAGGCCCTGCTCTTCGCCGGGTACCTCGTCGGCACGGCGCGAGCCCGGGGAGGATTGGAGGAGCTCTGGGTGGCCGCCTGGGCGCTCGCCCTGACCGGCGGCTTTCTCGTGAGCTACACCCGGGCGCGGGCGGAGGGCCTTGGGATCGAGTGCCGGATCGGAATCGCCGATCGCAGCCTGCGCATGCTGCTCTTCATCGCCATGCTCCTCGCCGGGTATCGGACCTCCCTCTACTTCCTTGCCGCACTGAGCGTGCTCAATTGGGTGACGGTGGGCCAACGCGCCGCTCTCGTGCGCCGCGAGGCGGGATCGAGCGGCTCAACCAGCGGCAATCGCGGGCCGGTTCGATGAGCGCGCGGCGGCCGGTTCCGTTCCTTTCCTTCGAAGGCATCGAAGGGTGCGGCAAGACGACCCAGATCGAGCGCCTTGCGTCGCGCCTGCGGACCGACGGCCGAGCTTGTCTCGTCACTCGGGAACCGGGCGGGACACCTTTCGGCGATCAGCTGCGCGACCTGCTCCTTCGTTGGGAAGGCTCGGAAATCGACGGGCTGATCGAGCTCTTCCTTCTCGAGGCGTCTCGCCGGGCTCACGTCGCTCGCGCGATCCTGCCCGCGCTGGCCGCGGGCACGATCGTGATCTCCGATCGCTTCGCCGATTCCTCGATCGCCTATCAGGCGGGAGGCCGGGGCATCGATCGCGAATGGGTCGAGCATATGAATCGCTACGCGACTGGCGGAGTGGAACCCGATCTCACCTTTCTCCTCGATCTGGACGCGGAGGAAGGATTGCGAAGGGTGCAGCAGAGGGACCGCACCGAGGACAGGCTCGAGCGGGAGAAGCTGGATTTTCACCGGCGCGTGCGCGAGAGCTACCTCGCGCTTGCGGCCGGGAATCGCGAGCGCTTTCGCGTCATCGACGCCACCATGGACGCGGCTCGCATTCACGAGAAGATTCTCGCGTGGGTGGTTCCGCTGCTGCCTTCCCTCTGACGGAAGGCGCCGGACGAGCAGCCGCCCGCTCCATCGACGGCCCGTCCGGCGGGCAATCGGATGCCTGGTTCTCGAACGGCCACGCTTTCCGCCTTCGCTCTTCCTCCTGCCTTCGGTTTGTCCCGTCGATTGTCCGATCTCAACCAATCGCGCGTTCAAAATGCGTCTCCGGCGAGCATCGTGAACGGGAAAGTCGCGGCCGCTTGGTATAATTTTTCTCGTGAGACGCCCTTCCTTCATCGCCATCGGCCGGCGCCCGTCCCGCCCCCGGGAACGAGCCGCCCGCGCGCGCGGTCGAACAGGGCTCCCACCCTCCGCAGACCTTCCGCAGCGTGGCTGGCCGGTCCTCCGTCGCTGTCTCCGCCGGCACGCGATCCTGGTTCTGCTCGCATTGCTGCTCTTCCCGAGAATGGTTTTCGCCCATGGGGCCGCATCCGCTCACCCCACTGGCGTGGTCCGGACTTCGGGTTCGTCCGGGAGCGCGGAGCGCGCCACGCTCGATCGGGCGGGCGACGGCGCTCATGCAACCGCCGATTCCCTGGATGCGGCGCTGGCCACCTTGATCGAATTCGTCCGCTCTCTGCACGAATGCTATGTCGACAGCCTTTCCGCCCGGTTTCTGCTGGAAGCCGCCGCGGAGGGAATCTGCCGCCGCCTGGATCCCCAGACCGATCTGCTCTCCGCCGCTGAGTGGGAACGCCTGATGGAGAGCACCTCGTCCGGCTATGTCGGAATCGGCGTGGGTCTGGATTTCTCCGGCAAGTGGCCGCTCATACGATGCGTCGAGAGAGATTCCCCCGCGCGAGAAGCGGGGCTTCTCCCGGGCGATCGCGTGATCCGCATCGACGGCATCGATGTCGAAGGACGCGATCAAGCCGCCGTGAGCGCCATCATTCGCGGCCCGCAAGGGACGGCAGTCGACCTCACCGTCCGGTCGCCGGGCCGGGCGAGCGCCCGCTCGCTTCGCATCCCGAGAAGACAGGTCGATCTTCCCGCCGTGGAAGAGGCGCGTCTCGCCCGCCGCACGATCGGGTACCTGCGCATCAACCGCTTCGGCGTCGGCACCGCTGGAGAAGTGCTCGAGAAGATCGGGACCTGGCCGGAGGCCGAGCTGCGCGGAGCGATCTTCGACCTCCGCGGCAACCCGGGCGGCTTGTTCGACGAAGCGTCCGCCGCCGCGAATCTATTGCTTTCGCCCGGCGTTGAGATCGTCCGCACGGACAGCCGCCTTTCAAAAGAGCGCGAGCGGATCTGTTCGTCCGGCAGTCCGATGCTGAACGGCCTGCCGCTCGTCGTCCTCGTCGACAGTCTCACGGCCAGCTCGGCCGAGCTCTTCGCGGGCGCTCTTCAAGGAGCGGGCGTCTGCACGATCGTCGGACACGAGACCTATGGCAAACGGACCATTCAGCGGTTCAAGCCTTTGCCCGGAGGAGGGGCTCTCCGCATCACGACCAGTCGTTTCGTGACGCCCGGGGATCGCAGGGCTCCTTCGCGCGACGACAACCCGCTCGCGGAGGGGGCGAGAGAAACGGCCAAGCAAGAAGGCGCCGATTCGAGTCCCGCCGAGAATGCGCCCGGCACCCGGGCGCGCGGCGACAGGTTGCGCGAACCGCAGGCGGGCATGCGGGAGCATGCCGCCGGGCATGCGGGCAGGATGCCGGGCCTGCTTCCCGATGTGGAATCTCCTTCCGATCCGTTGGACGCCTGGCTTTCGGCGGATTCTCTCGGGCTGCTCGCCCGGTTTCTCGAGATGGAAACCGGCGTGGCCGGGGGAATGGATTCTCTTCCCGGCTGGGGCCCCGATGCCCCCTGCGATGCGCGCCGGCTCACGACATCGGCGGAAGGGTTCGAGGCATGGCTCGCGCACTTCCATCAGGCGCTGCTGGGGTGGGGCATGCCCGGCGCCCAGGTCGAATCGCTGTTCGAGGACGAGATCCTTCTCCGCAGGATTTGGTGGACCGATTGGGCGGAAGAACGGTGGGGCAGCGACTGTTCCCGGGCGATCGAGGCGGAAAGCGATCCGTCGGTGAAGACGGCCATGGAGCGGCTGCTCGGGCCTTCCGCCGTCCTCGAGCCTCCTCCGGCCACGCCGGCGGTAGGCCGGCCGCCTCTCGATTCCGCGCCCGCGGGGGTGCCTTCCGCTCTCGCCGTCTCTTCCTCCGCTCGCCTCCCTTGATCCGCGCTTCGTACGCCTTGGTCGACGGTGGCCGCGCGGGTATACTCGGCTTTTTGCGGCGCCGGCGCCGATCTCCACCGCATCCTGCCAAGGGAGGGGCCCGTTGCAGAGAGACCGGATTCGAGAAATGCTGGAAGCGGTCGCCCGCAAGGAATGCCCGGTTGAAGAAGCGCTCGCCCGCTTGACCCACTGGCCGGTCGAAGATCTGGGCTTCGCCCAGATCGATCATCATCGCCAGATGCGCAGAGGCTTTCCCGAAGTCGTCTTCGCGGGCGGCAAGGAGCCTTCCGATACCGTGCGCATCGCGGTCTCGCTGGTCGAGCGGGGATCCTCGCTTCTGGTCACCCGCGCCAGCTCCGAGACGCTCACGCTGCTGCAGTCGCGCCTGCCTGAGGGTCGCGTGAACGCGCGCGGGCGGACCTTCTCCCTGGCCGCGCCGCCGGCCGGGAAGACAGGCGAGGATCCCGGCGGACGCGAGGACGAGATCGTGATCCTCTCCGCCGGCACGAGCGACATCCCCGTCGCCGAAGAGGCGTTGGAGACGGTTCTCGCCATGGGTGCGAAGGCGAAGACGATCTACGATGTGGGAGTGGCCGGACTGAGCCGGCTCGTTCCGCATCTCGAGACGCTTCGCCGGGCGGAAGCGATCATCGCCGTGGCGGGCATGGAAGGCGCCTTGCCGAGCGTGATCGGAAGCCTGGCCGCCTGCCCCGTGATCGCGGTTCCGACCAGTGTCGGATACGGCACGAGCCTGGGCGGATTCACCGCGCTCCTCGGCATGTTGAACAGCTGCGCGTCGGGCGTGCTGGTCGTGAACATCGACAATGGATTTGGCGCGGGCTTCGCCGCCGGCCTCATTCACCGGACGATCCGGGAGCGCGCCGAGGCCGGCGGAGCTGGGAGGTGAGCGTGCGGATCGGATACCTCGACTGCGTCGGCGGCGTCAGCGGGGACATGTTGCTCGGCGCCCTTCTCGACGCGGGCTGGCCCGAGGCGCGGCTGCGGGAGACGGTCGCCTGGCTGGGGCCTGAGATCGGCGAATTGCGCGTGGAAACGCGCGTGCGGCTTGGATTCCGGGGCCTGGGCATCGTCGTCGAGCCGTCCGTTGCTCTCGAGCATCACCACCGGCGCCTGCGCGATGTCCTGGCGCTCATCGACGGAGCGCGCCTGGCTCCCGCCATTCGCTTCCGGGTGGAGCAGGTCTTCCGCCGGATGGCCGAAGCCGAGGGGGCGGCTCACGGCAAGGATCCCGACGATGTCCGCTTTCACGAAGTGGGCGCGGTCGACGCGGTGATCGATGTCGTCGGAACGGTGACCGCGCTCGCCGATCTCGACATCCAGCAGCTCTTCTACTCGGCGCTTCCCTTGGGAAGCGGTCAGGTGCCGGGCGCGCACGGCCCGGTTCCCCTGCCCGCGCCCGCGACGATGAACCTTCTCCGTGGAAGCGAGGCCGTCTTCATCGGCCAGGCGGGCGAGCGAACGACGCCGACTGGGGCCGCGCTCGTTTCCACCCTGGGAACTTGCGCCACGCCGCCTCCGATGGTGATCGAAGCGATCGGAACGGGGGCGGGAAGCGCTTCCTACGAAGACCGGCCGAACATCGCCCGCCTCTTCGTGGGGCGCGCCGCCGTGAGAGCCGTCGATGGCGGCCGGAGCATTTCATTCGGGCCCGACACGCCTTGGTGGGGATGGGACCGGGGGGACGAGGCCCGGGGAAGCGGGCGGGAAGACGAGGTCCGGGAAAGCGACTTGGGCGGCAAGGTCGACCGGGAAAGCGACCCGGGCGGCAAGGCCCGGACAAAGGGAAGCGAATGCCCGGGGACATGGAGGCAGGTGGTCATTCTCGAAACGCAAATCGACGACGCAGCCCCGCAGGAAGTGGCCTATCTCGCGGAGAAGGCGAGGAACGCCGGTTCCCTGGATGTCTTCGTCGATTCCATTCACATGAAGAAGGGAAGGACCGCCTTTCGCATGACCGTCGTGTGCAGAGCGGAGGCAGAGCCCTCTCTCGCGCGGCTGCTGCTCGATGAATCGACCACCTTGGGCCTGCGCCGGCGGATGGAATGGCGCAGGGAACTGGAGCGGATCATCCGGAAGGTCGACACCCGGTATGGGCCGGTCGAGGTGAAGTTCGCCAGGCGCCAGGACCGGTGGACGGGGCAACCGGAGTTCGAGTCTTGCCGGCGCGCGGCGGAGGCGGCCGGAGTGCCTTTGGAGGAGGTCCACCTGGCCGCCAGAGAGGCGGCTCGAGGCGAGGCGGCAACGCTGTTTCAACGGAACCCCAAGGAAGACAGCCCGGCCGAAGGATGCTCCTAGGCCCGCCAGCCTGCGCCGTGCCCGCGGTTCTCCACGCGAGGCTTCGGGCGCGGTGGGGCATTCGCCCCCTCTTGCGCCATTTCCTTGCGCCAGCGAAGGTTGACACCTGGAAGCGAGGCTGCTATACTATGCCTGCTTCGGAGACCATGCGCCAGCCGCAGGCAAGGGGCTGGGCGTGAAGGGGTTCCCGGACATCCCCCTCAATCTGTGGTAGAGGCAACCGGCGTGACAACGAGTCCCCGGATTCTTACAGGGCGTTTCCTTGGTTGTCGGTATCGACGGGGCGTGCGCATCGTCTTCCACTCCAGACGATGTTCCGGCTCGTCGCGAAATCGTACCGTACCCCCGCACCGTGACCAACGAGCATGAGGTGGAGTGCATCCTGGGGAGGAGGTGATGCCTGGTTCGACAGCGATCGGTGCCGTCTCAACGGCCTGACCGACTACCCTCCCGAGACAGCGGTCTCGGCGGAAGGGCCGCGGAAAAGCGAGACGACCGGTGGGAGCGAATGCATGAATCACGCCGAGGTGGTTCATCCGGGGTTGCTCTCGTGAGAATGACCCCAAGGACGAACGAACGAGGAGGCTAACGATGAGGAGAGGTTTTGCATTACTGGCCATCCTGTGCTTGGTGGTCGCGGGTAGTGCATTGGCTCGTCCCTCCGAGCCGTTTAAGGCCACGCAGTCGCTGTTTCCCGGAGAGGTCCTGAACGATCAGGCCGTTCCGCGGTCGGCAATGCGGGCGGACACCGTGTGGTTCGGGGGTTGGAACCAGGCCGAGAACAAGGCATACAACAGCATGGACGACGGCTACAACACGGCCGTCTGGACGTGGGACGCGGGAACGACGGATCCGCTCGAAGGCTGGACGACGATCGACGCCACCCAGGATGAGAAGGTCTTCTTCGCCTGGGTGGGAGCGGACTCGTTCGGCGCTCCGGTGCATCCGGGCGATCCGGCGGACGCGAACATGATCTTCGCGCCGGTCACCACCAACCGTCAGATCTGGGTGGGCGCCCACGAGGATGAAGCGATGGCAGCGGGCTGGTCGACCGGCATGGGCTATGGCAACAACTGGTGCCAGAAGGCCTATTCGCCCATGTACGCGATCACTGCGGGCCAGGCGGTCGACATCACCTTCAAGTACTTCGTCGACTGCGAAATCGACTTCGACTACGCCTATGTCCACATTTTGACCTATGACGCGGCTAACGAACTGAAGCAGACCTATGAGGTCGAGAACTTGTGCGGAGACTTCGGCACGGCTGCGGTCCCGGCGAACTTCAGCATGTCGGTGCCCTACACCAGCTTCACTCCGGCGCCCGCCAAGGTCCGCTTGCAGTTCAACTTCGACGCGGACGGCGGCTGGTCCGATGAAGATGGCGATTACGCGTGCGATTATGGCCCCTTCGCCGCGGATGATGTGAACTTCAAGATTGGCGCAACGGATAACCTCTTCAACTTCAACTCGAGCGCCGGGGGCTGGACCTTCGAGAAGTGCCTCGGCATCGGCGCGTACATGAATGTCTGCACGGAGGCCCAGTGGTCTCAGTGGATCCAGGGGCCGCCCGCGGTCCGCTGCCCGTGCGATCTGTCGGGCAACGCCCTCTACTGCGCGACGGTGCGTTCCGATCTTCCGCGCCCCGGCCACTTCACGGGACACGAGGAGTTGATGGCCAGCGCGCTCGTCGATCGCGAGAACTTCACCAGCGCCAACAGCTACTACAATGTGGTTGCGCGCTGGGATGTGTTCAACTTCCTGCGCATCGCGGCGGGGACCTTCTACCGTCCGGGGTTCTATTACTATCCCTTCACCACGGAAGAGGACCCGACCCCGCGCTGGAGCCCGCGCTCCGGGCAGGACGTCTGGCATTACACCGGCCAGACTCCGGTCTGCCAGCACAATGTGCTCTTCAGCCTGACTGCCCCGGCGGACGGGTTTCCGCTGCCGTACAACTGGACCTTGATGAAGCTCATCCTCCAGGTGACGACGGACTGCGATGCCTTCGGAATCGACGCTGCAACCTGCAAGAAGGAAGGGATCACCAACGGCGCCCCGATCTATGACAATGTCCGGGTCGGGATCACCGGCGGTGTGAACGCTCCTCCGATCGTGCTCGAGACGGGGCATCTCTTCCACGACGGCTTCGGCCAGCAGCTTCCGACCTTCCTGGATCCGGGCGATGTCTGCGATGCCAATGTGGCCTATGACTTGAGCCGCGACGGCACCGACTACAACGACTGGATCGCCGACACGGCGTCCGTCTCCGGTCCTCCGGTCTCCTCGGCCCAGTACCAGTACTGGATCGATCTCTGCTTCAGGGTGGCGAAGAAGGGTCCGCGCCAGGACATGATTCCGGGCTATTCGGCCTGGAAGGCGCGCCTCACTGGCGATCCGGAAGCAGGCTTCGTCTGCGCTCTGTTGGACACGGCGATGGTGGAGGAAGCCGGCGCCGAAGTGCCCGTGGATAACGGCCAGGTCCGCCTGACCTACTTCCACGAGAACGATCCCGGTTTCGATCACGCCTTCGGTGATCGCACGTCCGAGCAGGAAGTCCTGCCCGACCGCATCTTCACGCCGGGCACGCGCGTCGAGTACTACTGGCGCAGCTACTGGGCCCAGAACCCGCAGGGCTACTACCTGTATCCCAGCGCGGGCAGCTACGAGATGGAATTCCTTCCGATGATGGAAGAGAACATCTTCACGGCTGACGAGTACGATGTGATCTGGCCGTCGGTGCTGTACATCGATGCCTTCAATGTCGGGTCCGAAGCCTACCTGGTTCCGTTGTTCGATCAGGAGCTGGGCGAAGGCAACTACGACAAGTTCGACCGTCTGAACTTCTCGTCGAACTACGACGCTCCGTTGATGCGCAGCTTCGGCGGAACCTGGTTCAACCCGGGCAGCTACGGCAACAACGGCTGCACGCTGGAGCAGTTGCTGGGCTACCGGTTGATCCTGTTCAACTCGGGCAGCTACGGCATCGGCAGCGGCGAGATCGAGGACTTCCTGATTCTCGAGAACTGGCTGACCTCGGTCGACTGCGGCCTGCCGAGCATCCGCCGCGGCCTCGTCATGAACGGCGATGAAATCGCCTCCTTGATGGCCGACCCCGTCGAAGGCAAGGCGATCTCCTTCTGCAACAACACGCTGGGCGTGACCCTCACGGATCTCGCCTATCGCGACTACAACGCCGACGCGTACCGCTGCGTGTGGGTGTCGCCGGTCGCGAGCAACGAGTTCACCCCGGCGGCGCAGGTGTCGGTCTACGACAACGACTGCCCGTCGATCTTCGATTACAACGTCGTCAACTACACCCCGGGCATCGGCTCCAAGGGCAACCTGATGTACGAGCCGGGCACAGGCGGCGGCGGCACCTATCCGCAGGTCAACTACGCGCAGGTGGTCCGCGAGAACCTGGCCGGTCCGGGCAACGTGGGCGGCTGGAAGGCCGTCGTCGACGGCTTCAGCTGGCATCATCTGAGCGAAGTGGGCTTCCTGGGTGAGGAATGCTCCGAGGACAGCACGGCGATCATCGCCGGCTGCGCGGACATGCTCGGCCCCGAGCTCGCCTGGTTCATCGATGGCGGCGCCGCTCCGTTCGACAAGTGGAACTATCCGTGCGTCGACAATGCGGTCGACGAGGGTGGTGACACGCACATGAGCGGCAAGGTCGACTTCCTCCATGCGAGCCGGCCGAACCCGTTCCGCAACTCCGCCACCATCCGCTTCAACCTGGCCAGCGAAGGCCCGGTGAAGATCGCCATCTATGACGTTTCGGGCCGTCTGGTCCGGATGCTGCACGATGGCAAGGCTTCGGCGGGCGAAACCTCCCTGGTCTGGGACGGAACGGACAATGCGGGCAATCGGGTGAGCGACGGGATCTTCTGGGTGGACATGGTCACCGAAAGGGGCCAGTCGACCAAGCGGGCCGTCGTGCTGCGGTAAGCGATTCCAGCCGGATTCCGATCCGGCGCGAATCCGCCTGAAGATGGGGGCCCGGGGTGTAGCCCCGGGCCCCATCTCCTTCCGGGACCTGGACATCCCCCCCTTTCCCAGATTGACACTACTCGGGTGCTTTGGTAGCCTCGCCGGCTGACCTATAGGAGGGATCCGGCATGCACGCGAATGCTATGGCGCGCCCGAAGGGCGTGTCCGGGCGAAGGATTGCGTTTGCTTTCTGCCTGGGTGTGATGGCGGTTCTTGTCGTCCTGGGGTGCCGGGATGAATTCGCCTCGGACATCGACACGAACATCGCTCCCGACACCTATCTCACCGGGTTCCCGCCGGAGAGCACGACCACCATCTATCGCGTGCATTTGTACTGGTATGGCAACGATCCCGACGGCTTGGTCACCGGGTACGAGTACGCGATCACCGATTCCATGCCGGGCAGCGCCGACACCCTGACCTACAAGTACACCGCCCGCACCGACTCGATCTTTCTGATGCCGGTTTCCAGCCAGACGCAGGTGCTCGGCCACCGTTTCTACATCCGCGCCATCGACAACGAGGGGAAGAAGGATCCCGAGCCCGCCTGGACCTTCTTCAGCGTGGCCGATCCCGGCCCCCCGCGGCCCGATATCAAGCGCGCCGATGTGTGGGTGGGAAGCGCGTCGAATCCGACGATCATCGGCACGATCACTTCCACGAACACGCGGACTCCGACCGATACGCTGGCGGCGGGCACGAATGTGCGCTTCATCTGGGCCGGCGGCGACAGCGACCGCGTGATCGAGGAGGACGGCTCGGTCGTTCAGGTCGGAAGCGTGACAGGCTATCGCTATTTTCTCTTTCCCGGACAGGCCGAAGTCCTGGGAGGCAAGAACGACACGATCGCCGTCTACACGAATCTGCAAAGCGGCAAGTATGAATTCCGCCTGAAGGCGATCGACGACGCGGGTTTTGCCGGGCTCGATCCAGCGGTGCGAACCTTCGTCTGGAACAAGGACCCCGAGGTGCGTTTCCTGACGGGCACCGACCCGTTCGGGAACCAGCGGCCGCATGTCTTCGCCGTGTCGCAAGGATGGGGCAACGAGCCGCGCGAATATTTCCCCGGCGACACGATTCCCTTGGTTGCCGCTTCCGCTTTCCAGGTCTATCGCGTGGACTTGTGCGTCCCCTACGAAGCGGAGGACCCCGACGATATTCTGGGAAGAGGCGTGAAGAACTTCCAATTCCGCGACGCGGCGGGCAGTTGGAGGACGGGAGTCGATACGCTCGCCAAGCAAGTCTGCCTCCTGCAGCAGGTCAGCCGGGATGTGCGACTGGAGGTCCGTTGTCAGGACGGGTATGGCCGGTGGGAAGGCTCCCCGCCGATGATGCTCTTCTACATCAACCGGGCCCCGGGGCTGGTCGATACGCTCGACATGTTCCCCCGTCCCAACGAGGTCATCTCCCTCGACTCCCTGGCGGCCTGGAACTGGCGCTTACCCGTGCGCGTGTTCGCGAGCGATCCGGATGGCACTACGCGGACGTTCGAGTACGCCTTCCGCACGGCGCAATTCATCTATGATAATCCGATGAAACCGCCCGCAGGCCAGCCGGCCACCGCTCAGATCGAGGTCGATCCCCGGTGGCGCCAGCCAGGCGAGTACAAGCTGGGCGTGCGGGTGACCGAGCAGATCCCGACGAACTGGGGCGCCAAGCGGCAGACGCGGGTGGACATCCCCTTCCGGTTCGTGCCGTAGAGCTCACCCGGCCATACCATTTGCAGGGACGCAAGAAGGGTAGCCGAATGAGGTGGAGAGGATGAAGCAGTTGAGGATTTCCTGGCGCATGGTCGGTGGAGCGCTGGCGGCGGGCGCGACGATCATTCTGCTCTCGCAATGCCTGCTGATTCCCGAGAAGGGCTATCTTGGCGAGCCTTCGGGAAACTCGCGGCCCTCCGTGCGCATCACCGGCGGAGTGCTGATCGACACCATCCATCCTGACTCCGCGGCCGACGCCCGCGCGCGCGTGCACTTCTACTGGTACGGGGCGGACAACGACGGCTTGATCCGCTGGTTCGAGTGGGCCATCGACGACACCATCTCCGCCAACGCCTGGCATCAGACCAACGCCTTCGACGAGATCATCTCGTTCACCGCTCCCGAGAGGGTGTCGGGCACCGACCATGCCGGCTGGCACACCTTCTTCATTCGCTCGGTGGACGACGATTACGCGCGCTCCAAGCCGGATCGGCGATTCTTCAACGCCCACACGATTGCTCCCGACGCCGAGATCACCAAGCCGGCGAACCATGCCGACTACAGCACCAACAAGTGGGCGCGCACGCTGAAGATCACCTGGAGGGGCGAGGACACCGACGGCTCGCGGGCCGACGGACTGCCGGCGGCCTTCGAATACAAGTGGGTGCAATACGACATGGTCATCCATCCCGACAACCTGCAGGAGATTCGCGACAACCTCGAGTTCCTGCCCAACGAATTCCTGCGCGACAGCCTGAAGGCCAACGAGTTCCCGAGCGAGGCGTACTATCAGGCGGCCTTGAGAAGCTGGGTGCGCGTGCCGGGAACGCAGAATGAAGTCTGGCTGGAGAACATGGCCGCGCAGCGCAAGTACGCCTTCGTGGTGCGGGCGATCGACGAAGCGGGAGCGGTGGAGCCCGATCTGAACTGGGACAACTGGACGATCTTCGAGGCCCAGGACAAGAACATCCTCGTGTATGTCAGCGAACAGGCCTTCGGCCTGCATCTCTTCAGCAGCGCCGCGTACCAGACCTGGGATGTCGCGGTGGCGCCCGATCAGCGGTTCCGCATGGAGTGGGAGGGCGACGCCGTCGGCGCCGGAACGGATCCCGGGCCCTCCAACTGGGGCATCGACATTCCGGATCGCGATCAGGAAATCGATGTGGCCTTGGATGGAATCGGCGGATGGATCGGGTGGGGAACGCGCAAGAAGATGGACCGCGCGGTCTTCTTCCCGCGCGCGGACGAGGGGCTGACGCATCATTTCTATATCAAGATGCGTGACATCTCCGGAGTCGAAGGCACCGAGACGCGCGGGCACGTGGCGATCAAGGTGGCCCGCTTCAGCTTTCACAAGAAGTTCTTGCTGGTCGATGACATCTGGGGCAACCGGGAAGGCGGAGGAACCCCGAACAACTTGTGCACCTGGTCGCCGTCCGACGCGAGCCTGGATCAGTGGACCATGGATGTCCTTTCTTCCATGAACGACTACTTGCCGGAAGGCGATGAGGCGGACAACTACACCATCTACGGCGCCGGAGACATCACCCCGGTCTTCACCGAGGATGAGAACATCCTCGATCTTCTCGGACAGTACGAATCGATCATCTGGTCCGTGGGAACGCCGGCCGCCGCGGAAGAAAGCGGTTTCCGCACCTACGGCATTTCGGGAGCGCTGACGCGCTACATCGCGGCGGGCGGGAACCTGCTGCTCTTGTGCTACGGCGGACCGGTGACGACCTACACCCAGGCCTTCAACGCCGGGCTTGCGGAGGAGCCGAAATGCTTCACGGCCAGCCGCGTGACGACCGAAGGCACCTGGGACCGCTACAGCATTCTCTACCAGCAATTCCATCTTCGGGACTGCGTGGACAAGCCGCGCGGCGACATGGGGCCCGGGCCGACCGGGTGGACGATGTTCAAGAAGCAGACGCTGGTGGCCGCCGTCGCGGAGAACCGGATCTATCCCGACATGGAACTGGATCCGGTCCTGTGGTCTTGCCCGAACATAGACGGCGGGATCATCCAGTACGAAGCGCTGTGGCCCGATGTGCTCGACGACAGCGAGACTCCCTGGTTCGAGAAGGAAGAGGGCATGGAGTTGCTCTACCGCAGCCGGACCTACGATCCTGACTCGCATCTGAATGATCTCCCGGTCGCCTGGCGCACTACGGCGACGCCCGATGACCAGGCGATGGGAATCACTCCGGGGCGGGTGGTCGTCTTCGCGTTCCATCCGTTCTTCTTCGAGAAGGAGGCGGTCCGGAGCGCGATGACTCTGGCATTGCAGTGGATGGTGACCGGTTCGGAGTTCTGATGGCCGCGCCTCGGTGTGAAACCGAACGGCGGCTCGCTTTCGCCCGGCTTCGGACGGCCGGGCCTCGGCATTCGGTGAAAGGATTGGGGCGATGAAGAGAGGGATCCTGGCGCTGGGGGCGATTTGCGCCGTATTGGCGTTCTTTCCCGCATCCTCGCATGCGGTCGCGTTCGACACGCCGGCCAGGCTCGGAGATCGGAGCGTGGGACTGACATGGGCGCCCGATACCGACGACCCCCTTTACACGGGAAACTTGCGTCTCTTTCCGCTCGGTTCTCTCCAATCAGGGACGAGGGAAATCCGGCATATCCTCTTCGACCGGTTCGGCGACAAGCTTTGGGTCATGGATGGGAATGCGAGCGAGATCGTCGGTTTCGACAACACTGCTTCGCGATGGGTCGTGGACACCACCCTCGCCCCGCTTGGTTTGGGAGCGGTGGCTTCGGCCGCGCTCCATCCGGCGGGCCACTTGCTGATCGCCGGCCTGGACGACGGCCGGCTGGCCATCTGGAGACTCCATCAAAGTGGTCCTCCGCTGGTCATGGCGGCGCATTTGGCCGGCGCTTGCCGGGGCGTCGCCTTCGGAAGCCAGGCGAGCGAGCGCGATTCCTCCTTCTTTACGGCGGGAGACGACGGCCACTTGATCCGCTGGCTGCGTCCGGGCATCGCGAGCCGCGACAGCCTCATCGATCCGAGCGGGATCACCGCCCTCGGCATCAGTTCCGCTTCGGACATCTGCGCGCTCGGCATCTCCAACGGGAAGGTCGCCCTGTGGAGCGTGACCGGCCAGTTCAATCACCTGCTGGATATCGCCGCCCACCCGGGACGAAGAGTGGAGGAGCTCGTCTTTTCCGCCGCCTCCGACCGGGTGGCGAGCACGGACACCCAAGGCGGAGTGCGGCTGTGGGACGCGCGCTTCGGCGTGCCGTTGGGCCCGGGCTACGATCCGCCCACTCCCGATCCCGTGCACATCGCCTTCACGCCGCGCAAGAGCGAGCTGATTCCCTACGCGCACGCCAGCGGACTCCTGGGCGCCCTGGATGGGACGACGGGGCTGCCTTTCGCCGTGCGGACGGATCTCCCTCAGCTCGTCACCGCCTTCGCCTTCTCGCCCGACGGGCGCACGAGCTTTCTCGGCGGTCCGGATGGGCAGCTGAACTGGTGGTTCCAGGGCGCGTGCATTCCCAGCGTTGAAACGCCCGAATGCTTCGGCGGCTACATCGTGATGCGCGGCGTTTCCCTCGATCCGTCGGAGCTGGTGTTCTTGCGGCAGTATCAATACGGAGACACCACTTGGCCCTGGACCGCGCGCGACAGCCTGCGCTGCTTCGTCGATCCCGACTCCGTGATTCCGCGGGGCGGGGGCGAGGAGCGGGAAGCCGCCGGCCCTCACAACGGAGTGCCCTTCTTCTACACGCTGATCAAGTACTACCGCCGCTATGTCGACGGGCTGGTGTACACGGTGTTCCAGAACACGCGCGAGCAGGGCAGCTACCGGGAGATCCCGGGGGGCGATCCGGTGCCGCTGATTCCGCGCAACGACGCCGTCAGGACTACGCCGCTCCTCGATCAGGTGTATGTGGTCCCGAGCCCGTATATCGAGAACGACCCTCTGTCGCGCTTCGGAGAGTTCAGCCCGCCCATGGTGCGATTCGAGCGCCTTCCCGCGCGCGCGACCATCCGGATCTTTACGATGAACGGCGACCTCGTCCGGACGCTCGACCATGTGGAGACCACGGAGACGGGCGGGTCATGCCCCTGGGATTTGCGCAATGAAGATCGACGCGAGGTTGCGTCGGGGGTGTATATCTACGCGATCGATACGCCGTCCGGCGAGCAGAGGACCGGGTTCCTGACCCTGGTGCGCTGAGCACCCGTTAACGCGGTCCGCCGGATCCCATCCGAATCGTTCCACGGCCTTTCTCCGAAAAGTTCGGAGGGTGGCCGTTTGCATCTTCGAAGGAGGAGCCATGAGCATTGAGCACCGCGCCGAGGCGCACGAAAAGATGGTCTATTTCTTCGGGGCCGGCCGAACGGAAGGCAACGGCGAGATGCGCGACCTGCTGGGCGGCAAGGGAGCCGGGCTGGCCGAGATGACGCTCGCCGGGATTCCGGTTCCCCCGGGATTCACGATCACGACGCGCGCCTGCACCCTGTTCTACTCGCTCGGGGGCAACTTGCCCGACGATTTCGAGCGGCAGCAACAGGAAGCGCTTCACCGGCTGGAAGAGGTCCAGGGCAAGCGGCTCGGCGACGCTCACGATCCGCTGCTCGTCTCGGTGCGATCGGGAGCCAAGTACTCGATGCCCGGCATGATGGACACGATCCTGAACCTCGGCTTGAACGACGCTTCGGTGCGCGGGCTGACCGAGCGGACGGGCAATCCCCGCTTCGCATTCGACAGCTACCGTCGATTTCTCGCGATGTTCGGCGATGTCGTGCTCGGCATTCCGAAGGCGGTCTTCGAGAAGCGCCTCGAGCGTCTGCGCGCGAGCCGCAAGGCGACTTCGGACCTTCAGCTGACCGCCGAAGACATGGAGAAGCTCGTTCACGAATTCCAGGCGATCGTGCAAGAGCGCACTGGAAAGCCCTTCCCGCAAGACCCGCTTCAGCAGCTCGCGATGGCGCGCAATGCGGTCTTCCGCTCCTGGTACAACGACCGGGCGGTCTTCTATCGCCGCCAGAACCACATTCCCGACGACCTCGGCACGGCCGTCAATGTGCAAGCGATGGTCTTCGGCAACCAGGGCGAGGAAAGCGCGACCGGCGTGGGCTTCACGCGCAATCCGGCCAGCGGCGAGCCGGTGTTCTACGGCGAGTACCTGCGCAATGCGCAAGGCGAGGATGTCGTCGCCGGCATCCGCACCCCGCGGCCCATCCAGGAGCTGGGCGAGGAGATGCCGGGAGTCTACGACGAGCTGCGCCAGATCACCTCGCTGCTCGAACGGCACTATCGCGATGTGCAGGACTTCGAATTCACCGTGGAGCAGGGCAAGCTCTTCATGCTTCAGACGCGCACCGGCAAGCGCACCGCGCAGGCGGCCGTGCGCATCGCGGTCGACATGGTGAGCGAAGGGTTGATCAGCAAGGACGAGGCGTTGATGCGGGTCGAGCCTCATTCGCTCGATCAGCTGCTCCACCCGCGCATCGATCCCAAGGCGCGCTACGAAGTGCTCGCGCGGGGGCTGGCCGCTTCCCCGGGAGCCGCGGTCGGCAAGGTGGTCTTCGATCCCGAGGATGCGATCGAGCTCGCCAAGCAAACGGACGACCACGGCCGCCCGACACCGGTGGTGCTCGTGCGCAGCGAGACCTCGCCCGACGACATCCACGGCATGGCCGCCGCGATGGGGATCCTGACTGCGACCGGCGGGATGACTTCGCACGCCGCCGTGGTCGCGCGCGGCATGGGCAAGTGCTGCGTCGCGGGATGCGCCGCGGCGGAAGTGCACGAGGACGAGGGCTACCTGAAGATCGGCGAGACGATCATTCGCAAGGGCGAGTACCTCACCTTGAACGGCTCGACCGGCGAAGTGATCGCGGGACAGGTGGTGACGATCGAGCCCGAGGTGGCCGACGAATTCCGCACCTTCATGGAATGGGCCGACGCCCGGCGCGTGCTCGGTGTGCGCACGAACGCCGATACCCCCGAGCAGGCCACGACGGCGCGGCGTTTCGGCGCGCAAGGGATCGGGCTGTGCCGCACCGAGCACATGTTCTTCGCCCAGGAGCGCCTGCCGCACGTGCAGGAGATGATTCTCTGGGCCCCGGTCGTGAAAGGGCTGGAGGAGCGGCTCGCGCGCAAGCAGGCCGAGCTCGAGAATGCGCCCGGCGAGCAGCGCGGAGAAATCGAGCAGGCGATCGCGGAGCTCGAGGCCGAGATCGCCGGGCCGCGCGGGAAGTATCTCGGCGCGCTCGCCCACATCCTCCCGTTCCAACGCGACGACTTCTACGGGATCCTGAAGGCAATGGACGGGCTGCCCGTCACGATCCGTACGCTCGACCCGCCGCTGCACGAATTCCTCCCGCGGCGGGAGGACTTGCGCGTGGAGATCGGGCTCGCCAAGGCCCGCGGCGCGGATGAGCGCTCGCTGGCCGAGAAGAAGCGCCTGCTCGAGCGCGTCGAGGCGTTGAGCGAAGTCAACCCCATGCTGGGGCATCGCGGATGCCGCCTCGGCATCGCCTACCCCGAGATCACCGCCATGCAAGTGCGCGCGATCATCGAAGCGGCCTTGCGCTTGACGCGCGAAGGCTGCCGCGTGCTGCCCGAGATCATGATTCCGCTCGTCGGAAATGTGCGCGAGCTCGACAACCAGCGCCAGGTGGTGGAAGCGACCGCCCGCGAGATCATGGAGAAGGAAGGGCTCGAGATCCCCTATCTGGTCGGCACCATGATCGAGGTTCCGCGCGCCGCGCTGACCGCGGGAGAGATCGCCAAGCGCGCCGACTTCTTCTCGTTCGGGACGAACGATCTCACCCAGATGACCTTCGGCTTCTCGCGCGACGACGCGGGCAAGTTTCTGGGCTTGTACCTGACGAACGGAATTCTCGCGCGCGATCCCTTCGTGACGATCGATGTCGACGGGGTGGGGCAACTCGTGCGCCTGGCGGTGGAGCGCGGCCGCGAGAGCCAGCCGAAGCTGAAGACGGGCATCTGTGGCGAGCACGGGGGCGATCCCGCCAGCATTGACTTCTGCCACCGAGTCGGTATGGAATATGTCAGTTGTTCGCCCTTCCGGGTGCCGATCGCGCGGCTCGCGGCCGCGCAGGCGGCCATTCGTTCCGAGCGGCCTGCCGCGGCGGACGAGCACCGGGGCCAGATCTGAGCGAACCCCGCCGCGATGCGCCGCGGCGCGCATCGGGCCGGGCTTGCGCCGCGCCCCGCGTTCGGAGGAGAGGGCTCATGTGTCCGGCCTGACCGGCCGGTGAGGCGGACAGTTCTTCGGATCGCAGAGGAGGGAGATTGAAGAAGCTCCTCGAGCGCATCCGCTGGCTGGCTTCGGGAGCGGAACGCGACCCCGGGCAGGCGTTCGATTGGGTCTCGGCTCCGGTGGCCACGCTCGCCGATCCTCGCGCGCGCAGCTCGATCGCGCGCGTCTCCGCGGCGTTGACCGTGCTGTGCGTCATCGCCGACCTCGCGGTCCTCGCGCGGCATCAATGGTGGCAATGGCCCTGGTTCCTCGCGGGCCACGCGGTGTGGGCGGCCGCGTTCGTGACCGGCGCGCGCCTGAGCGCCGTGCATCTGGAGACGATCGACGGCCGTCCCTTGCGAAGCCTGGGAGGACCGAACACGATCACCCTCGCGCGGGCCATGCTCGTCCCCGCGCTCATCTACTTGATCGCCGCCCGCGATTTTCGCGTCTCCGCGATCGCCTACGCGGTGCTCGTCTGCAGCGATGTGGTGGACGGATACTGGGCGCGGGTGGGGAAGCTGAGGACCAAGTTCGGCATCGTGCTCGATCCGATCGCGGATCTCTTTCTGCACCTGGCCGTCTTCCTCTGCCTCGGGATCGTGAAGCTGCTGCCCTTGCTCGCGGCCATCTTCATTGCGGCGCGCTCGCTCATCCTGATCATCGGGGCGGGGGTGTTGCGTTTTCACAAAGGCAGTGTGCGCATCCAACCCACGCCTTTCGGCAAGGCGACCGGCGTGCTCCAGGGGTCGGCCACGATCCTTCTCCTCTGGCTCGCGGGAGGGGAGTCGGGCAGCGCGCTTCGGACGATCGGCGCGCTACGCTCGTTTCTCACCGTGCTTCTGGGATTGCTGGTCCTGCACGCGATCGCGATCGGGGTGATCAATCTGGGGTGGAGAAAGCCGTGGCTGCAATCGCGCTCGGCGAGAAACAAGCGCGCGGCGGAATAGCGGAGGAGCGGAATGGCCGCCAAGGCAAGTGCATCGCAGACGGAAGACGAGCTGCTGCGCGGACGGCTGTCGGCGTTTTCTTGCTGGGAAGTGCTCCAATGGATGGCGCCGCGCGTGGGCGAAGGCACGCTGCATGTGACGCGCGCGGAGGATGGCGGCCGCGTAAGCGCCTGGGTGACGGTGCGAGACGGAGTCGTGCTCGAAATGGGATTGGCGAGCGACGAAGACGACGCGCCCGCCGGCCATGGCGCGGATGGAGCGCACTTGCCCGCTGGCCGCAAGGATCGTGAGCCGGCCCTCGATGACGAGGCCGATGCGAGGCGGCTGGGAGGAAAGCTGCTTCGCATGCGTGCGATCGACCTGGCCCAATTGCGCTTTGCGCTGCATCTGCAAGCGATGGCGGGCGCGCAGGGAGAAGAGCGCATCGCTCTCGGACACCTGCTCGAGAGATGCGGATATGCGTCCGCCCGGGAAGTGACCGGCGCGCTGCGAGAGCTGGCGCGCGAACGCCTGGCCACGATGTTCGGGTGGAAAGAGGGAAGCTTCTTCGTCAGTCCCGCTCTGCCGGCCAAGCGCGGATTGCCGGTCGGGGAGCGCATCGAGCCGCTGCTTCTCGAACTGATGCAGGCGATCGATCAGGACGCGATCGATCAGGACGCGACTTGACCGCTCGATGCCCCGGTGGGGAGAGGACCCGCCGGAACCCCGCCCACCCGGCCGGGTACCACGCTCACGACGTCGTATGTTCCAGCAAAGGTGAGAGATAATGGCGCAGGCCGACCTCGGGTTCCTCATCGTTCCAGGGCTGATCTGGTGGATTGCGCTCGCGGCCGCGGTGGCTGCCGGGGTGTGGGCGTATTGGCGCCTGCCCGCTCCCTTGAACCGCTTCGAGCGCGTCGTTCTGCACACGCTGCGAATCGCCGCGCTCGTCGTTCTGCTCCTTCTCATGATCGAGCCGTTGCTCACGTTGCGCGGCGGCGATTCGGGCCGCCCGCGCCTCGCCGTTCTCGTCGACCGCTCTTCGAGCATGTCGCTGCCCGCGCACGGCGAGCAAACGCGCGCACAGCAAGCGGCCCGCACCTTGCAGGCGATCGAAGAACAACTGGGCGGGCGTTTCGCGATCGATGTCTACGGATTCGCCGGCGACATCGAGCGACGGCGCGACGAAGAGCAGGGCCTTCCCTGGCGGCCTTTGGGCGCGACGGCGATGGGAGACGCGCTCGAGGAAGTCGTCCTGCGCCAAGGGGAAGGATCTCTCGGCGCCATCGTGCTCTTGAGCGACGGCATCCACACTTCCGGAAAGGATCCCTTGCGGATTGCGCGCAATCTGCCCGTTCCGGTCTATGCCGTGCTTCTCGGCGACACGAGCGCGCTGCCCGATCTCCAACTGCGTGAAGTCCGCGCCCAACCGTTGGGACATGTAGGCGAACCGGTCGCCTTGCGCGCGTGGTTGCAGAGCGAAGGCCTGGCGGGATGGAACGCGGAAGTGTCGCTGCGCGAGCGATCCGGAGAAGGGCTGGGGTTTCCCGGCGCCGAAATCGATCGCCAGACGCTCACGCTCGCGGGCGAGGGCGAGATCGAAACGCGGCTCGAGACGGTTCCGCGCCATGCCGGCCTCACCTTGTACGAAGTGACCGCCACGACCGGCGGGGGAGAGAGCGTTTCGGTCAACAACCGGCGCTTGGTCGCGGTCGATGTGCGCGACAAGCGCACGCGCGTCTTGGTCGTCGAAGGCGAACCCGATTGGGACTTCAGTTTCCTCAAGCGCACCTTCGATGCCGACACGACCCTTTCCTACACCTATTTCGTGCGCGGCAAAGATGGGCGCTTCCTTGGATACGGCGAGGATGCCCGCCAGGGGTTGCCGAGCGCCCGAAGTGCGCTGAAGCCCTTCGCGGCGGTGATCGTCGGACGCCTCGGCCCTGCCGATCTCCCCGCCGGATTCGCGAGCGCCTTGCGCGAGCACGTCCTGCAGGGCGGCGGCGCGCTGTTTCTGGGAGCGCCGCTGCGCGAGGGGGCCGACAAGTGGGCCGAGCAAGGATGGGGCGATCTCTTGCCCGTTTCCGTCGCGCCGCAACGCCGATGGGGCTATCTCGCCTCCGCCTGCTCGCCGACTTTCCAGGGATTGACCCATGAAGTGGGCGCTCTCGCCGACAGTCCGGGCGAGAGCGAGCGGATCTGGCGTTCGTTTCCGCCGCTCTGGATTCAGGAAGGGGAGTACCGCACGGCGGCGGGCGCGACGGTGCTTTTCACGGGGCGCGCAGCGCATCCCGAGCGGGATGTGCCGCTCGTGGCGATCGCGTCCGCGGGCGCGGGCAGGATCGCGACCGTGAGCGCGCGCGGATTCTGGCGCTGGGATTTCGTGATGCGTTCGCAGGAGAGCGAGGTTCGCGCGGCGCGCGAATTCTGGATGCGGCTCGCGCGCTGGCTCACCGAACCCTCGGAACAGGAGCATCTGGCGGTCCATCCGGTGCGGCCGGTCTTTCAGGACAGCGAGCCGGTCGGTTTCAGCGCGCGTTTGCTGGACGATTCCTTCCAGCCCATCGCCACCGCGCGGGTGGAGCTCACGATTGAATCGGAGGCGCGGGGGATGGCCTCGGACTCTTCCGCCTCGGCGGCCGGAATTCCGGAGGCCGTCCCAAGCTCTCCGCCTTCTGCGCCGCAGGCCGTCGGGGAGGGGCGAACGGCAACCGGCCGGATCGCGGAGCGGACGCCCGTGCGCATGAGCCTTTTCCCGGAGGGCGCGGCCGGGCGCTATGCCGGGACGCTCGCGCCGCTGCCGCCGGGAGCCTATCGCTATGCCGCCGAGGCCCGCGACGCGGGGGACCTCGGTGCTCGCCGTTGGACGGCGGAGGGGCGCTTCTGGGTGGAAGAGATGGGCCCCGAATTCTATCGTTTGTCGAGCTCTTCGCGGCTGCTGGAACGGCTGGCGGAATCGTCCGGAGGCGCGTATCGGAACGCGGCGCAGGTGGACGAGCTTTTGAGCGCGATCCCCGAAGGCTACCGTCGCACGCCGGTTGTGAAGCAGGCGGAAATCTGGAATCATTGGGCGGTGTTCGCTTTCCTGGCGGCGGTGCTTTCGCTGGAGTGGATCTGGCGCCGCCGGCGCGGGCTTGCGTGACGGCCGCTCTGCGGCGACGGGCGAACCGATCGAGAGAAGAACGGGGAGGGTGAAGACCATGATGAGAAGGGACGCGCATCTTGCGTGGACCGTGCGTGCGGCGGCGATCTCGATCGTATCCCTGCTCGTTCTCTCGAGCTTCGGATGCGGAGGCCAGGCCCAGAACTCCTCGGGCAACGGCCGCAATGCCGAAGGGACGGTCGTCACCGAGACGGCCGCGGAGCAGCCGGCCGCCCACGAGGCGGCTCCGGGCGCTCAAACGCCATCCGTTCCCGCCAAGACCGAGGCGGCCAAGAAGCCCGTCTTTCCCTGGGCGGGCGAAGCGAACCTCCCCGAACTACCGCCGGTATCGAAGCGGATTCCGCTCCCGGAACTCGCCATGCGCGACATGAGCGGGCGGGACATCACACGCGAGGATTATCGCGGCAAAGTCGTGCTTCTCAATTTCTGGGCGACCTGGTGCGGACCCTGCCGGATGGAAATCCCCACCCTGGTCAAGCTCCACGACGGATACGCGGCCTACGGACTGCGGATCATCGCGCCTTCCATCGACCGCAATGGGCTGGCCGCGGTGAAGCCTTTCCTCGACAAGAATCCGCAGATCAAGTACCCAGTCGTGCCGAACGGCATCCCCGCAGCTCAGGCCTTCGGCGGCATTCAGAGCATCCCCACTTCGTTCCTGATCGACCGCCAGGGGCGGGTGGTCACGCGTTTCATGGGGCTCGTGCAGGAGCAGGTGCTCGAAGGCTATGTGAAAGCGGCCTTGCTGGAGAGCTAATCGCTCAACCCGTTCGCGTTCCGAAGATCGCGGTTCCGATGCGGAGAATCGTCGCTCCCTCCTGGATGGCGATCGCGAAGTCGCCCGACATTCCCATCGACAATTCGGTCAGCGAAGATCCGGGCCGTTCGCGCGTGCGTTCGCGCTCGAGCGCTTCGCGCAAGCGGCGAAAGGCGAGGCGGACGGCATGATCGTCGCCGGTCAGCGGGCCGATGGTCATCAGTCCGCGGACGGAGATCTCCGGCAGCAGCGCGATCCGGTCGAGCAGGCGCGGCAGGTCCGCGGGCGCGACCCCGGACTTGCTCGCCTCGCCGCTCATGTTCACCTGCACGAGCACCGGTTGCGGAGCGGCGGGCGGGACGCGGGCGGCGATCTTCTCGGCCAACTCGATGCGGTCGAGCGAGTGCACGAGCGCCGCGAGAGGAACCACTTGGCGCACCTTGTTCGTCTGCAGGTGTCCGACGAAATGCCACTCGAGGTCGAGGCCGGCGAGGGCGGCGGCTTTCGCCGCCAGATCCTGGGCGCGGTTTTCTCCGAAGAGCCGTTGTCCCGCGGCGCGCGCCTCGCGAATGCGTTCGGGATCCACCGTCTTCGATATGGCCACCAGGCGGATGCCGGCAGGATTTCGTCCGGCCGATCGGGCGGTGTGTCGGATCTCTTCGACGAGGCGGGAGAGATTGTCGGCGATCGTGCCCATTCGCCTTCCGTGCGCATCTCGCGCGCCACGCGGCAAGCCGGATTGCGTGCCGCCGCGGCAGCATAGCACGCGCGCGAAAGGCAAGCACCGGCGCGACGGAAGGCAAGCGCCGGGACGCGACGGAAGGCGCCCAGCGCGCGAGACGGGCCATGCCGCCCGAAGAACCGGGCGGGGCACGATTGAACGAAACCGCCGCGCCGGATACAATTGCGCCCGGTTCCGAACCATGCAGGCGAGCGTTCCGGCGCGGCCTTCGCGGGCGGCGCTGTCAGGAGGTATCGCACGGTGTCGCAGACGACCGATCCGACGGCTGTCCGTGCCGAGAAATTGCGCGCCATTCGCGACCTGGGCATCGATCCCTACCCGCACACCTTTCGCCGCACGCATTCGGCGCGCGAGGCTCTGGAGAAATTCGAGCAACTCGAAGAGCGGGAGACCCTCCTTCTCGCGGGACGCCTGCGCTCGATCCGGCCGATGGGCAAGGCCGCCTTCGCGCACATCGAAGACGCAGCGGCGGCCATTCAGATCTATCTGCGCCGGGATGTGATGGGCGAGGAGGCGTACCGGCTGGTGCCCTTGCTCGATCTGGGCGATCTGATCGGCGTCGAAGGCAAGCTCTTTCGCACCCGCATGGGCGAGATCTCGCTGCGCGTCGAACGGCTGGTGTTGCTCGCCAAGGCGCTGAAGCCCATGCCCGTCGTCAAGGAGAAGGAAGGGAGGATCTTCGACGCCTTCTCGGATCGCGAAATGCGCTACCGCCGCCGCGATCTCGACCTCATGGTGAACGCGGAGGTGCGCGATCTCTTTCGCAAGCGGGCGGCCGTGATCCGCGCATTGCGGAGCTACCTGGATGAGCGCGGCTTCCTGGAAGTCGAAACCCCGGTGCTGCAGGCGATCTACGGCGGCGCGGCCGCGCGACCCTTCCGCACGCATCATCACGCCCTCGACATGGACCTGTATCTGCGCATCGCCGAGGAACTGCCGTTGAAGAAGCTGCTCGTGGGCGGGCTCGAGCGGGTGTACGAGATCGGCCGCGTCTTCCGCAACGAAGGGGTCGACCGGCATCACAATCCCGAATTCACGCTGCTCGAGTTCTATTGGGCCTACGCGGACTACACCGACGCGATGGATCTCGTGGAGGACATGCTGCGGGCAACCGCGCAAGCGGTGACCGGCGGCCTGGCCGTCGCCAGGAGGATCGCGGAGCCGGATGTGGAATCGGGTGAGCAGGCAGGCGACCGAGCGGGCGAGCGAGCCGGCGAGGAGTTGCTCGTCGATTTTTCGCGGCCCTTCGCGCGCAAGACGATGCTCGAGCTCATTCGCGAAGAAACCGGCGCGGATGTGCTCGGCATGCCGGTGGAAAAGCTGGCTGCGCTCGGAGAGCGCTTCGGGGCCAGCCTGCCGCAAAGCGCGCGCGCGGGCCAATGGATCGAGAAGATCTTCGATGCCGCGGTGGCGCCGAAGCTCGTGCAGCCCACTTTCGTGATCGATCACCCGAAGGCCATCTCGCCGCTCGCCAAGTCGCATCGCCGCGATCGGGAGAATCTCGTCGAGCGCTTCGAGCTCTTCATTCTGGGAAACGAATACGCGAACGCCTTCTCGGAGCTCAACGATCCCGAGGAGCAGCGGCGCCGATTTGAAGATCAGCGCGCGTTGCGCGAGGCGGGAGACCTCGAGGCCCATCCGCTGGACGAGGAATTCCTGCAGGCGCTCGAGCAAGGCATGCCGCCTGCGGCGGGAGTCGGCATCGGAGTGGACCGGCTGGTCATGTTGCTGACGGGCGCCGAGGCGATCAAGGACGTGCTTCTCTTTCCGCACATGCGCCCGCTCGAGGGAACGCGGGACGAGGCCAGCGCGCTGGATGAAGAGAGCGCGCCTGCGGGCGCGGGCGGCGATGAGGGCGCGGGATGAGCGCGCCTGGAGACGGCGAGGCGCGAGGTGAGACCGTGAAGGACGAGGTCGCGTATCCGGCCGAGGAAGTGATTGCCGCTTCCCCGGCGATGCTGCGCCTGCTGAAGCTCGTCCAGCGGATCGCTCCCACCGAGAGCAACATCCTGCTCACCGGCGAGAGCGGAACGGGCAAGGAACGCATCGCCCGGCTGATCCACGATCAGAGCCGGCGCAGTCGCGGGGCCTTCGTGGCGGTCAACATGGCCGCGATTCCCGACACGCTCATCGAGACCGAGCTCTTCGGCCACACGCGCGGGGCGTTCACCGACGCCAAGCGCGCCAAACGCGGCTTCTTCGAGCTCGCCGACCGCGGCACGCTCTTCCTCGACGAAATCGCCGACATGTCGGCGGCGGTGCAGAGCAAGCTCCTGCGCGTTCTGCAGGATCGCATCGTCCAGCCCGTCGGTTCGGAGACGGCCCTCAAGGTCGACACGCGCGTGATCGCCGCCACCAACCGCGATCTGCGCGAGGAGATCCGCGAGAAGCGCTTCCGCGAGGATCTCTTCTATCGCCTGAATGTCTTTCGCCTGCACATTCCGCCGCTGCGCGAGCGCAAGGAGGACATCCCGCACCTCGCCCAGTACTTCCTGGAACGCATCGCGCGCCGCCTGGACAAACGCGTGACGAAGATCAGCGAGCAGGCCTGGGCGAGGCTCCTCAACTACGACTATCCGGGCAATGTGCGCGAGCTGGAGAACACGATCGAGAGAGCCGCGATCCTCGCGGACGACGGAGCAGAGATCAAAGTCTGGGATCTTCCTCCCGAGCTCACCGAACGCGCCATCGCTTCCTTGCCTGAGCATCGCGAAGAGGGCGGAAAGGGCGGCGCGAGCGGGTATCCTGCGAGCTATAGCCTGGAGCAGGTCGAAGCGCTCCACATTCGCCGGGTGATCGAGGACTCGGAGGGAAACCTGAGCCGGGCAGCCCGCACTCTCGGCATTTCGCGAACCACGCTTTGGCGGAAGCTGAAGAAGTACGGCATCGAAGGTTCATAGAAGATCCGCTCCAAGGTTCATAAAGAAACCCCAATTCTGTTTCAAAATGTAACCCTCGTAGTGAAGACCACCCAGGCCTCGCCGGCAGGCTTTTCTTCGATTCGATAAGTCATTTTACTGCAAGCTCTTAGTGGCCATCTCCCTGGACCTTCCTTCTCGCCCGCCTGGCACATGGATTGCTGAGATCGGTGGATACGCGCTCGTATTGCGAGAGCCGGGCGCATCCGAGCCGGGCAGCACGCGAGGCGGAGACAGGAGCGCATTCGCCCCACGGGGCTCGAAAAGGAGAGGACCAGGCCATGGCAAAGATCATTGGAATCGATCTCGGGACGACCAACTCCTGTGTGGCCGTCATGGAAGCGGGAAAACCGGTCGTCATTCCGAACGCCGAGGGAGGGAGGACGACGCCCTCGGTGGTGGCCTTTCGTCCCGATGGCGAGCGGTTGATCGGCCAGGCGGCCAGGCGCCAGGCGGTCACCAATCCAAAGAACACGGTCTACTCGATCAAGCGCTTCATGGGCCGTCGCATGGATGAAATCGCGACCGAGATCCACGAAGTGCCCTTTCAGGTCGTCGCCGGGCCCAACAACACGGCGACCGTGAAGGTGGGCGACAAGCTCTACACGCCTCCCGAGATCTCGGCGATGGTCCTGCGCAAGATGCGCGAGACCGCCGAGGCCTATCTCGGAGAGAAGATCGACGCCGCGGTCATCACGGTGCCCGCCTACTTCAACGACAGCCAGCGCCAGGCGACCAAGGACGCGGGCCGGATCGCGGGCCTCGATGTCAAGCGCATCATCAACGAGCCGACCGCCGCCGCGCTTGCTTACGGGCTCGACAAGAAGAAGGCCCAGCGCGTCGCGGTCTACGATCTCGGCGGCGGCACCTTCGACATTTCGATCCTCGAAATCGATCCCGAGCTCGGCACCTACGAGGTGAAGGCGACCAACGGCGACACGCACCTGGGCGGCGACGACTTCGACCAGCGCGTGATCGACTGGCTGGCCGAGGAGTTCCGCAAGCAGGAAGGCATGGACCTGCGCAAGGACCCGATCGCGCTGCAACGCCTGCGGGAAGCGGCGGAGAAGGCGAAGTCGGAGCTCTCGGGCACGATGGAGACGGAAATCAACCTGATGTACATCACGGCCGATGCGACCGGTCCGAAGCATCTCGTCACCAAGCTCACCCGCACGAAGCTCGAGCAACTGATCGACGATCTCATCCAGCGCACCGTCGGGCCGTGCCGGCAGGCGATGAAGGACGCGGGCATGCAGGATGTCGACGAGGTGATCCTCGTGGGCGGCTCGACCCGCATCCCGAAAGTGCAGGAGCTGGTGCGCACGCTCTTCAATCGCGAGCCGCACAAGGGCGTGAACCCCGACGAAGTGGTGGCGGTCGGGGCGGCGATCCAGGGCGGCGTGCTGGCGGGCGAAGTGAAGGATGTGCTGCTGCTCGATGTGACTCCGCTGTCGCTCGGGATCGAGACGCTGGGCGGGGTCTTCACGAAGATGATCGAGCGCAACACGACCATTCCGACGCGCCGCTCGGAAGTGTTCTCGACGGCCTCGGACAACCAGAACACGGTCGAGATCCACGTGCTTCAAGGCGAGCGGGCGATGGCGGGCGAGGACAAGTCGATCGGGCGCTTTCATCTGACGGGCATTCCTCCCGCGCCGCGCGGGATGCCGCAGATCGAGGTGATGTTCGACATCGACGCCAACGGCATCCTCAAGGTCTCGGCCAAGGACAAGGCGACCGGGCGCGAGCAGTCCATTCGCATCGAGGCCTCCAGCGGACTGAATGAAGACGAGATCAACCGGATGGTTTCGGACGCGAAGAGCCACGAAGCCGAGGACAAGACTCGCCGCGAGGCTATCGATCAGCGCAACCGGGCCGACCAGATGGTCTACGAAACGGAGAAGAACCTGGGCGAGATGGGCGCGCGGCTGGATCCCGCGATCAAGGCGCGTTTGGAGGAGCAGATCGCCTCGTTGCGCGAAGCGATCAAGAGCGAGGATGCGGGCCGCATCAAAGCGGGCATGGACACCCTCTCCAAGACCTGGCACGAAGCCTCGGCGCAGCTCTACGCGCAGGCGCAGCCCGGGGCGGGCGGCGCAGGCGGCGGCGGTCAAGGCGGCTCCGGCGGCTTCGGCGGCTCGGGCGCCGAGGGCGGCGGACCGGGAGCCGGCGGATCCGGGCAGCAGGGAGGCCGCCGCGGCGACGGCGGGGATGTCGTGGATGCGGACTTCGAAGTCGTCGACGACAACAAGTGATCCTCGACGGAGCCGGGCGCGGGTTCGACCGCTGCCCGCG
The DNA here is from genome assembly GCA_964482205.1 of uncultured bacterium. Lineage (GTDB taxonomy): Bacteria > Eisenbacteria > RBG-16-71-46 > CAIMUX01 > WJJG01 > JAZDGX01. The sequence continues at coordinate 51,706 of CAYZWI010000014.1, forward strand.
CCCGAACGGAAGGAATCTGTTGCATGAGCGAATTCGATCCCTACCTGCGTGAGATCATCATGCAGTACGAGGTGCTGGGGATGATGCTGCTGGGCAAAGTCCCGAGCCGCGACGGCCAAGTGCACAAGGATCTGGAGCAAGTGCGCGCTGTGGTCGGGTTGCTGGAGATGCTCGAACGCAAGACGCGCGGCAACTTGAGCGAAGACGAGCAGCGGGAACTGCGCCGCGTGCTGACGCTGCTGCGCTTGAATTATGTCGAGGAGGCCAACCGTTCGAAGAGCGCGCCCCAGGCGGAGACCGAGACGGACGCGCGGCAAACGGAGGCGAACACGCCGGCGGAGGCCGGCGCGCAAGCGGGCGGGAGCGCACAGGCGGGCGCCGGCGCAGATGCGAGCGCACAGGCGGAAGAGAGCAAGCAGGCGGATGCGGGCACGCCGGAAGCGCATTCCAAGCACGATGCTCAGTGACCAGTGACCGGACGCGCGAGGAGCGAGGATGATGTTGAGAAGGTCGGGCGCAGGAGAGCGGAAACAGGGAGCCAAGTCCCCCGAACCCGATTCGAAAGAGGAGAAGCGGCCGAATTCGCCGCCGAGCGAGCCGAATGTGGGGCATTCCCACGCGATTTCCGATGAGGCCGAGGAATCGAACGAGGAATCGACCTTGGAGCGGACGGACGAATCGACCGCGGAATCGACGAGCCAGCCGGCGGCGGAAACCATTCCGCTGGAACAGCATCAGCGCTTGTTGGCGGAATTCGACAATTACCGCAAGCGGGTCAATCGCGAGCGGGCCGAGTTGGAATTGCGGGGAGCGGGGAATGTGATGACCCGGCTGTTGCCGCTGCTGGACGACTTCGAGCGCGCCCGCGCTTCCCTGGTCGCCGACGCCGTGATCGATCGCCAAGGACTGCTCATTATCGTCGACAAGCTTGCCGACAATCTTCGAAAGGAGGGGCTGAGTCAGATCGAGGCCTCTCCGGGAACGGTATTCGATCCGGAAGTACATGAGGCTGTGCTGACAATCCCGACGGCCAAGTTCCCCGAGGGGTCCGTGGCCGAGGTCCTGGAGAACGGATATCGCTTCGGCGAGCGGCTCCTGAGGCCGGCGAGAGTGGCCGTGGCGCGTTCTCCAGTACCATCTCCATGTCAGGAGGAGGACACCGGGTGAGGGGCGAGGACCGCCGCTCTCCGGCCGCCGGGACGGGCAGCCCACGGACCAGGGAGCGGCGATTCATGGACCTTCAGCTTGTTCTCTTCACCCCGGACACGAAGCTCGCGACGATGGCCGTTTCGGCGGCCGAAGGACTTCCTCTTGGCCTGACCTCCGCGGCCTCGCTCGAACAGGCGCAAGCGTGCCTGTGCTCGCGCCCCACGGCGGATGCCCAGTGGACCCTCTTCATCGACCTGCGCGCGCACGAGCACCTTCGCCTGCGGCGCTGGGCGCAGGAGAGCATTCCCTCCGCGCGCATCTTCTTCGTCTCGGCCGAAGCGACCCCCTCCGCAGGCGGCAGCTCGCTTTCTTGCGGCGGGCCGGGCTCTCTCTCGATGGACAACGGCGAGTGGATTCCGCGACCCGAGGAAACCGCCGATTGGACGGCGCTCTTCGCGCGACTGCTCGGCGAGACGGCCGGCGGGCCGGCCGTGGAAGAGATCGGCTGCTTCGACGACCTGGTCGGGCGATCGATCGGATTTCGCACCGCCGTGGAAACGGCCCTGGCCGTGGCGCCCGCCGAGGAGCCGGTGCTATTGACCGGAGAGAGCGGCAGCGGCAAGGGAAGCTTCGCGCGCGCCATGCATCACGAAAGCGGACGGGCCCCGAAACGCTTCATCGAGCTCGATTGCCGGACGCTTTCCGCGGGCGTGCTCGAGCGGCTGCTGCATTGGAGCGCCGCGGAGAGAAACGGAGCGGGCTTCGAGGGAATGGCCTTCCCTTCGCAGAGCGAGCGGCCTCTCACGACGGGGAACGATGCTCTGCCCGCTTCGGCCGAAGACGCGACCGTGTATCTGCGCGACATTTCCGCGCTCGACCGCGCGCTGCAAGCGCGGCTCGCCCGCTGGATGGATGCGCGCCGTCTGGCGGATGTCTCGGACACCGAGCGCCCCGCGCACGACGGACGCGCTCCGCTGCGCAAGCGCCAGGCCCGCATCATCGCGGGAGCGCGCTGCGACCTTTCGTTCGCGAGCCGCACGGGCGCGTTCGATCGCAATCTCTACCGTCGCCTCTCGGAGCACGAGATCCAGATTCCGCCCCTGCGCGAGAGGCCGACCGATGTCCTCCTGCTCGCCACGCATCTTCTCGAACGCCTGAGCGCGCGCTGGCGAGGAATGCCGACAACGCTGACGGCCGAGGCCAAGCAACGGCTCGCTTCGCATTCGTGGCCCGGAAACGTGCGCGAGCTGATCGGGGTTCTGCAAATCGCGATGCTCAAGTCCGGCGGCGCCCGCGCGATCGACGAGACGCACCTTTCCCACGGGCTGCGCGCTCCGCGGCCGGCCGGTGCGCAGGTATCCGGCGCGCCGACGGCGGCGCCATCCGAGGGCGAGCATTCCGGTTCGGCGGACGAGCCGGGCGTCCGCTTCCACGGCCACGAGGTGCGCATCGATCTTCCCGAAGAGGGTGTCTCGTTCGACGACATCGAGAAGGCGATTTTGCAGGCGGCCCTGACCCGCGCGCGGGGCAATGTCGTTCGCGCGGCCCGGCTTCTGAAGCTGGGACGCGGTAGCCTGCGCTATCGCCTGGAGAAGCATTCGATCAACCAGCCCCGCCGCAGGCGGAGATCGCGCCGCCGCACCGAGGAAGGAGCGGCCGTGCCGCCGTTGTCGCGCGCGTCGTAGAGGCGCGGGGCAGGCCTGCGCTGCACGACCGGCGCCATTGACGCGCAATTCACGGGGCGGACACGCAGTTCACGGGGCGGAGATGAGATTCATCTCCGCCCTTTCTCCTTCGCCGCTTGCTCCCGATCCCCACCGGCCGCAATATCCGCGCGATGCCGCGCACCACAGCAAGACGGAAGATCCCCCGCGCGCGAGCGTGTGCGCGCACGATTGGGCTGCGATCATGGATCGCGCTTCTCGCGATGCTCTCATGCGCCGCGGGATGCGCGACGACCCGACCCGCGGGGCTGCCGGGTGCAAGCTCTTCCCGCCATGCGGGCGATGCAATCGCGCCGCAAAGGGAAGCGCGCCGTGACGAGCCGGTGATCCGGATCGCGCTCTCCGTGGGCGCGAGCGAGACGCGCGTGTCGTGCGAGGGGGAGCTGCGCGTGTGGAGGCAGGGAAGCGGCCGCAAAGCGAGCGTCTTTCCCGCCGGCACTCGCTTCGTGTTGACCGTCTCCGACGGCAGAGTCGCCGAGGAAGGCGCGGCGCCAGCCCCGGGAGTGCGCCTCTCGCGCGAAGTCCCGGCTTCCAAGCAGGCTTCCAAACAGGCGGCCGCCACGCAGGCGTCCGCGCAGTTGCTGGGCGTCTTTCCGCAAGCGCTCATCTTCGAAGCGAAATCGAGCGAGCATCCGCTTCTGGTTTCCGGAAAACCGTATCGCGGCGAGATCGTGGTGCGTCCGGTCGAAGAGGGACTGGTCGTCGCGAATGTGCTGCGCATCGAAGACTATCTGCGCGGCGTCGTGCCGCTCGAGATGGGCGCGAGCGAATCCATCCCGATGAGCGCGCTGCAAGCGCAGGCGATCGCGGCGCGCAGCTACGCCTTGCACTATTTCGGCAGGCGCGAGAAGGAAGCGGGTTGCGACCTGCTGGCGGGAACCGAGGACCAGGTGTACGGAGGCGTCGAGGCGGAGCGCTCGCGCACCGACGAGGCGGTCTCGAGCACGAGAGGCGTGGTCGCGCTTCACGAGGGCAGGCCGATTCGCGCGAACTACTGCTCCACTTGCGGAGGAGCCACCGAAGCGAACGAGCGGGCCTGGCCCGGGCAGGAGGCGGTCGCGTATCTGCGGGGGACGCGAGACAAGGCGGGATCGGATTTGTGCGCGGCCAGTCCCTATTTCCGCTGGCGGGAGCAATGGGAGTGGTCCCAGTTGGAGGCGATCGTGCTCGCCCGTCTGCCGGAAGAGGTGCCCGAAGCGCGCGGCAAGAGCGTGGGACGCTTGCGCGATCTGCAGGTCGTCGCCCGTTCCCCCTCGGGCAGGGCCGAACGCTTGCGGGTGGTCACGGAAGGGGGCGATTTCCTCGTGCCGGGGGACAGGATCCGGCGCGTCGTTCGCAGGGCGGACGGCGGACTGCTGAGGAGCACCGATTTCGAGCGCTTTCATCGCGAGGGGAAGGATCCCTGCCGGGTCACGCTCGAGGGCCGCGGGTTCGGCCACGGGGTCGGGATGTGCCAGTATGGGGCGATGGAGTTCGGCAGGAAGGGAGCGGACGCGGGCCGGATCCTGCGCCACTACTACCGGGGCGTCCAACTCGCCTGCTGGTGGTAGAGCGGGAATCGGATTGACAGGGGAGCGGCCGATCGATTAGCCTCCACGATCGCGATTGGAGACGGGGTCGTAGTTCAGCCCGGTTAGAACGCTGGCCTGTCAAGCCAGAGGTCGCGAGTTCAAATCTCGTCGGCCCCGCAGAGTTTCCGTTGCTGCCGCTCGCCAAGTCCTGAGAATCCCTGCGCGCCTCGATCGCCCCGCGCGCCTCGCCGGCGAGAGGCGGCCGTTGTGCCTCGGACGGAAGCCGGATAGCATGCCCCGGTGCACACCGAGATCCGGACCATCGCAGGCGCCGGGCGGGCCTTTCCTGGCGAATCCGCATCGAGCAGTCGCCGGCGCGGGGCGGCGCTCCTCGTTCCCATTCTCCTCTTCGCGCTCGTGCTCGTTCCGCTGCTCTTGATCTTCCCCGTGCGCTACGAAGCCAACGACGATTTTGCGATCGTCCGGCAATTGAATCCCAAGAACGGATTCCCCACCGATCCGCATCTCTTCTACCAGGCGTGGATCGCGGGACGGGGCTTGCACGCTTTGTACGCGCTCGCCCCTTCCGTGCCCTGGTTTGGATGGCTGCTCCTGATCGGGCTCATCCTGGGCGGCGGGCTGATCGGTGGCGTGGCGTGGCGGTCGGCCGGCGGGCGAACGGCCCTCGCCTGGGCCCCCGCGCTGGCGTTGGTGCTGCTCACGTGCGCGTTGTTCATGAGCTTCACGTCGACCGCTCTGCTGCTCGTCGTGGGAGGGACTTTGATCCTCCTCGAGAAGATGTGGAGCGAGCGCGCCTCCGGACCCATGCACACGGGAGCGGCGCTCGATGCGGGGGGCGATCGTGCACGCGCTTGCGAAGGCGAGGCGGTGCGCACCGCGCTCGCCCTCACGGCCTTCGTGCTCGCGTTTCTCTTGCGTTGGAAGCTCGTCTCGATCGTCTTGGCGGGAATCGCGCTGCCGCTTCTCCTGTTGGGATGCAAGGGGCGCATTCGGCGCGGCCTGCCTTTCGCTCTCGCCTTGCTCGCCTTCTTCGCGGCCGATCGCGCGATCGAGCGCTGGACCGGCGGGGAGGCATGGCGGCAATTCGAGCCCTACAATGTCGCGCGCGCGCGCTTTCACGACACGACCGACGGGGATTTCCGCGCGGGAGTGACCGAGGGCGCGCTCGAACGAGCGGGGTGGACGCGCGAGGACTACCAGGCCTTCCGCGCCTGGGTCATCTTCGACGAGACGCTCTTCAGACGCGAGACGCTCGAGCGCTTCCTGCAGGCGAACGCCACCCACGAGAGCCGGCTGGCGGCCTTGCCTTCGTTGGTGAAGACGCAGCTCGGGCGCCATGGGCGGTATCCCGCGGCCGCGCTCTGCGCCCTGCTCGCGATCCTGGCTCTCGCCTTTCCGCATATCAGGAACATGGAAACGAACGCGCGCCTGCGCCTGCTTCTTTCGCTCGGACTGCTGATGGCGGCCTTGATCGGATTGCTCGGCTATCGTTTCCTGCCGCGCGTCTTCCTGCCGCTGCTGGCGGGCTGGATGGGATTCGCCTGCCTGCTCGCTGCACGCTCGCGCGCGGGTTCATCACGCATGCGCGAACCCGCGGACGATGCCTGCCGAGCGAAGAAGGCGCGTGCCGCGAAGTCTTCCGCGCATCGCAAGGGCCGCTCGTCGGATCGCTCGACGGCGCCCGACCGCCAGCGCCGGGCCGGCGGGCGTGGCCGCGTGGCCGTCGCGGTCTTGATGGGTGCGCTGGCGCTCGCGATTTCGCTCGCGCAGGCGAGCGCGATCGCTGCCATCCTGCGCGGATCGGCGCGCATGAAGGCGCACACGCAGGCCGCGCTGCAAGGCCTGGCCGCTCGCGACGGCGATGCCGTGATCGTGCTCATGGATGCGGTGCGCGGGCTGCACTTCGAATCCATCCATCCTTTGAAGGAATTTGCCGACTTCGCTCCGGTGAAGGTCCTTCCCGGCGGGACGACCACGCATTCGCCGCGCTTCCAGGCGATGATGAAGAGCATGGGACTTTCCGGGGGACGGGATCTTCTCGCCTGGCTGATCGACAATCCGAACGCGCTTCTCGCGCTCGAGGCGCAGAGCGACGCGCACGCACGCGCGTGGGTCTCGCTGTGGCTCTCTTATCTGGAACGCCACGCGATCGCCGATCATCCTCCGGCTGTGGAACCGGCGTTCGACTTTCGGGAGAGGAACGGAAGCGGCTGGGTCTTCTTCCGAATCGTCACGAGCGCGGCCCGCGCGGAGCAATCCCGGGAATCGGCGCGCTGACTTTTCCGCGCCCGTCTGTCCGGCGTTCCTCAGGCCCTCGACGCGCTTCACGCGCTTCACGAACCCGCGGCATCCGGCGCGCCCCCGCTGTTCGCATGCAGACCCAGCTTCTCGAGCACGCGGGTGGGCGGAATGCGATGGCGGGTGAGCCCCAGTTCCTCCGCGCTCAGGCCCTGGGCGAGGCCGAGCAACTGGAAGTAGTAGACCGGCGGAATCTGCCACGCTTCTCCCGTCTTCCTCGCGAGCAGCAATTGCCCCGTGTCGAAGGAGGAGAAACAGGTGGGACAGATGAGCCCCATGCAATCGACCTGCGCCTCGCGCACCGAGCCGAGCACGGTCGAGGTCATCTCCAGCGGCAGGTCGGGATCGACGCAGGCCTTGCCGCAGCAGAGAAAGCGCTCGGAATGAGGCACGGGCTCGGCCCCGAGGGCTTGGACGAGCTCGTGGAGGATCCGCGGGTCGTCGGGATCGTCGACCTGCATGATCTTCGAAGGCTTGAGGAGATGGCACCCGTAGTGAAGCGCGACGCGCACGCCGGTCAGCGGGCGGCGCACGCTGGCGCGCACGCGCTCGATGCCCACGCGGTCGCGCAGCCAGACGATCACATGGCGCACCTCGATCGTGCCTTGATAGCGCCGTCCCACGCGCGCGAGCCGGCGGTTCACGCGCTCGCGCAGCTCCGGGTCGGCCTTGAGCACATGATTGGCCTCGCACAGCGTGCCGGTGCAGCCGCTGCAGATCGTGAAGACATCGAGGCCCGCTTCCTCGGCCAGGCAGAGATTGCGCGCGGCGAGGGTCAGCCAGGCGACGCGGTCGGCCGCCTGAAAGTAGATGGGATCGGGGCAGCACCCGAAGCCGGGCAGGTCGACGATCTCGATTCCCAAGGCGGGCAGCGTGCGCCGCAACGCCACTTCCATCTGCGGATACTTGATCGGAATGAGGCACCCGGGGAAGAAGATCGCCTTCACGCGCGGCCTCCTTCGCCGGCCGCCCGATCGGGCGCGGCTTCGGGGGCGGGCCCGGGCGCTTCGTGGCCCGCGGCCTCGGTGTCGGTGACGCCCGCTTCGTCGGGCGCGAGGAGTTTTTCGATTTCGGCGACATCCACCGGCGCGAGCGGGGGAAGCCCCAAGGACGCGCGTTTGCGTTCCAGGCCGGCAACGACAGGAGCGCTGCGGCCCGTCTTGACGATCATCTCGTAGACGGCGCGCGCCTCGGGCGGCGCGGCGCCTCTCTCTCCCGCCAGATTCTTCAACGCGAGGATCACCTCGATGGGACGCACATCCTGCGGGCAGCGTTGATAGCAGTTATAGCAATTCGAGCACTTCCAGATGACCGAGCCGGGGGCGAGGAGCTCGTCGAGACCGCCGAGAATGGCGGTGAGCATGATCTCGCGCGGATTGAATCCGGGATGGAAGCGCGCGCTCGCGCAGTCGCCCACGCACGCGCCGCATTGATAGCAGTAGTGCACCCGCTCGCCGCCCAGCACCGCGAGCAACGCGCGGCTCGCCTCGAGATCGATCTCCAGGGGGCCCTTGGCCGCCGGCTTTGGGGCTTCGCTCATCGCTCGCGCTCTTTCAACGGGCGCACGCTGTTGCTGCGGCATTGCGGACAGGTGCGCTCGACGAGCTCGCCGTCCTTGGTGTGGACGGCGACGAATTCGTGTCCGCAGCGCAGGCAGCGGAAGCGCCGCTCCTCCTGCATTCGTCGGCCTCCTCTCGTCGACGCGCGCTCGGGCCCTCCGCGCGGGCAAGCGCGCGCCCATCGTGGCGGCGTGCGCTCGCGCGCCTAGCTTGCGCCCGCGGGCGCGGCCGCCGCTTGCGCGTGCTTGCGGCGAAAAGCCTCCCGCTGTTTCGCGCGCTTCTCCTCGCGCTCGATGCGATCCTGCGCGAGCGCCGCGCGCGTGTGGGCGATCTCCTCTTCCGTGACCGCGCGCCGGGGCGCGTCCAGGGCGCGCATCACCTCGGCGAACTTCGCCCCTTCGGCCGCGCTGATCCACTCGAGCTGCAGCCGCTCGGGGCGGATGCCGAGCGCCTCCAAACGGTCCCACACGCGCTCGACGCGCTTGACCGTTTGGCGGTTCGCGTTGATGTAATGGCAATCGGCAAAGTGGCAGCCCGAGACGAGCACCATCGGCGCGCCCTTCTCGAAGGCGTAGAGGATCAGCTCTTCGGAGACGCGGGCGCTGCACATCGTGCGCACGAGACGCCCGTGCGCCGGGTAGAGCATGCGCCCGGTGCCGGCCGTGTCGCCGCCGGCGTACGAGCACCAGTTGCAGGCGAAGGTGAGGAGCTTGTCGGCCGGCCGGTCGCTCAGGATCGCGTCGATCTGCGCGCGCAGTTGCGCGTCGGTGAAGTGGCGCATGGCGATCGCTTCGACGGGGCACTCGGCCGCGCAGTTGCCGCAGCCCGCGCAGGCGGCCTCGACCACTTCGGGCGTCTCTCCGCGCTGCCAGCGGATCGCGTGGAACGGGCAGACGCCCGCGCAGCGCCCGCAGCGGATGCAGTCGTCCGCCGAGAGCAAGGGCGTGCCCGCCTCGATGCGGATGCGGCCGGCCTTGAGCAGGATCTGCACGTGCGAGGCGGCCGCGCCCGCCTGGGTGACGCTGTCCTTCACATCCTTGGGCGATTCGCAGCAACCGGCGAGATAGACGCCGCGCGTGGGCGCGTCGACCGGCTTCAATTTGGGATGCGCTTCCAGAAAGAAGCCGTCGCCGCCGCGGCTGAGGCTGAGGAGCCGCTGGATCGCGCTCGATTGCTCGCGCGGGATGACGCCGACCGAGAGGACGACGAGATCGAGCTCGTGCTCCTCGAGCTCGCCGGTCAGGGTGTTCTCCACCCGCACGCGCAGATTGCGGCTGCCGGGCAGCTCCTCGATCTCGCCCGGGATCCCGCGCACATAGCGCACGCCGGCCGCGCGGCTGCGCTGGTAGAGATCCTCGAAGCCCTTGCCGAAGGCGCGGATGTCCATGTAGAAGACGCGCGACTCCACATCGGGATAGTGGTCGGCGAGGAGGAGCGTGTCCTTGATCGTGTTCATGCAGCAGATGTTCGAGCAATAGGGCGAGCCGTAGCGGGTGGAGCGCGAGCCGACGCATTGGATGAAGCCGATGCGCTGGGGGCGGGCGAGGTCCGAGGGGCGCACGAAGTGCCCGCTGCTCGGGCCTCCGGCGCAGATCAGGCGCTCGAATTCCATGCTCGTGATCACATTGTCGTAGCGCCCGTAGCCGTAGGATGCGATCTCGGTGGGGTCGTAGACATCCATGCCGGTCGCGACGATGATCGCGCCCACCTGCAGGTCGATGATCTCGTCGCGCGCGTCGAAGTCGATGCACTTCTTCTCGCACACCGCGAGACATTTTCCGCACGCGATCGGATTGTTCCCCAGGCAGTCGTCGAGATTGATGAGATACGCCGAGGGCACGGCCTGGGGGAAGGGGATGTGGATCGCGTGGCGCGAGGCGAGCCCCATCTGGTACTCGTCGGGCACCACGACCGGACAGACCTTGGCGCATTCGGCGCAGCTATTGCAGACATCCTCGCGCACATAGCGCGCGGCCTTGCGCACCTTCACATGGAAGTTGCCTACCGCGCCCGAGGCTTCCACCACTTCGCTCGAGACCAGGATCTTGATCTTGGGATGCCGACCGGCATCCATCATCTTGGGTCCGAGAATTCATATCGAGCAATCCATGGTGGGGTAGGTCTTGTCGAGCTGGGCCATCAGCCCGCCGATCGAGGCCTCCTTCTCCACCAGGGTGACGGGCAGCCCGCTGTCGGCGAGATCGAGCGCCGCCTGGATGCCCGCCACGCCGCCGCCGATCACGAGCGCCGCGCGGGTGACCTCGATCTCGGGCTCGATCTGCGGCTCGAGCTCGCGCGCGCGCGCGACCGCGCTCGCGACGAGGTCCTTCGCCTTGCGCGTGGCGCCCGCGCGATCGTCGCCGTGCACCCAGGCGCAATGCTCGCGCAGGTTCGCCATCTCGAGGAGATAGGGATTCAATCCGGCGCTCGCGACGCAGGCGCGGAAAGTCGGCTCGTGCATGCGCGGCGTGCACGAGGCGACGACGACGCGCTCGAGCCGGTGCGCGGCGATCGCGGCGCGGATCTCGTTCTGCCCGGGGTCGGCGCAGGTGTACTTGTTGTGCACCACGCAGGCGACGCCGGGCAGATCGCGCGCGAAGGCGGCGACCTCGGCCGTATCGACCGTGCCCGCGATGTTCAAGCCGCAATCGCAGACGAAGACTCCGATCCGGGGCAACGATTCGTTCATCCTCGTTCCGTCCTTTCCGCGGCGGCCTCGCGCTGCGCGCTTGCGCCGCCGGGCTGTCGTTCGCCCGCCCGGTCGAGCAGGCTCCAGAGGTCGACGATCTCGATGCGCGACTGTCCCTCGGGCAATCCTTGTTGCGCACAGCGCAAGTGGACGAAGCAGCCGGGGCAGGCGGTCACCAGCCGTTCGCTGCCCGTCCGCGCCGCTTCGGCCAGGCGCGCCGCCTGGAATTGCTGCGTAGCCGCGTTGCAGTTCAGCCAGCCGCTGTTGCCGCAGCAAATCGCCGCTTCCCGCGCATGCGCCATTTCGCGCAACTCGGCGCCCGCCTGCGCGAGCAGCCGGCGCGGCGCCTCGTAGACGCCCGCACCTCGTCCCAGGCGGCAGGGATCCTGATAGGTCACGCGGCCGATCGCACGCGCGGGATCAGGCGAGGGCTCGTGGTCGAGCGCTTCGCTCACATGCACGACGGTGCAGCGCAGTCCGGCGGCCGCGAAGCTCTCGCGCAACGAGACGAGGCATTCGGGACAGAAGGCGATCACGCGCTTGACGCCGCTGGCCGCGACCTGTTCGACCATTGCGCGCTCGAGGATCGCCGCCTCCTCGGCCTGTCCCGCGAGACGCAGATGATGGCCGCAGCAGCGTTCATTCGCGAGCACTGCCGGGCGTACGGAGGCGCGGTTCAAGAGGCGCACGGCCGAGGCGAGCGAGGAGACGAGCCCGGCTTCCGTCTCGCCGCCGAAATAGGCGGCGAAGTAGGGCGAACAGCCGGCGAAGAAGAGGTCGGGAGACTGCGCCTGCGCGCCGTCGTCGAGGATCTCGACCTGATGGCGCGCATCCAGCCAGCCAAGCCTCTGCTGACGAATCGATGCGCGCGAGGTGAGCACGCTCACTTCGTGGAAGACACCGCCGTGCGAACAGGGCACGAGACCGCTCTCCCGCGTCTTTGCGCGGGCAGCATCATCGGGCCCGGGAAGATCGGGCGGAGCCTCCGCGTCGTCGCGCAGGCGGCCCGGCATCGCCGCGCGGGCGGACAGGATGAAGCGCGGGTAATCGACGCGCACCGGGCAGGATTCGGCGCAACCCAGGCAAGTGAGACAAGCCCACAGCGCGGGATCGTTCGCGAGGGCGGACATTCCTCCCGCGAAGGCGCGGGTCACGAGCCTGCGCGGCGAGAAGCGCTGGAAGCGCGCGACCGGGCAGACGGCCGTGCAGCGGCCGCACTCGAGGCAGCCGGCGAGATTGGCGTTGCGCGCCGGCTCGAAGGCGCCGCGCTCTGCGCTGGATGCGCCCGCGCCCTCGGATGCACGCGTGCCCTCGAGCGCGGTGCCGGCTTGCGTGTGCGTGGCGGTCGAGGGCGCGAGCGGGCTCGGCCCCAAGCGGCGAATCGTCTCCACGAACTCGTTCATCGTCTCGGCGAAGCGCACGCCTTCCGCGGCCGAGATCCACTCGAGCCGCAAGCGCTCGGGCTCGAGGCCGAGGAGGGCGACGAGCGCGCGGGTGCGCTCGAATTGCTCGGCGGCGCGATGATTGCCGAAGAGGTAATGGCAGTCGCCGAAGTGACAGCCCGAGACCATCACGCCATCGGCCCCGCGCGCAAACGCGCGCAGGACATGCGAGGGATGAACCCGCCCCGAGCACATCACGCGCAACAGGCGAAAGTGCGGCGATTGGGGGAGGCGCGCGACTCCCGCCGTGTCGGCGCCCGCGTAGGAGCACCAGTTGCAGGCGAAGACGAGCACGCGCGGGTCATGCGCGAGCGCGCCGGCGCTCACGGTCCCCGGCGCGCTGGCATCCGCGCGCGCTCTCTTGGGCGTCTCGCGCAGCGAAGATTCGGATGTCGATGCGTTCTTCTTCATGCCTCTTCGCTCGCCGTCGGAAGGGCCGCAGGGGAGCCCCATGGATCGCGGTCGCCCGTGAAGAGCGCGTCGATCATCGCGCCGATCTGTTCATCGGTGAAGTGCGCCGCGCGAATCGCGTTCGTCGGGCACCACACCGCGCAGGTGCCGCAGCCTTTGCACAGGGCGGGATTGATCTCGGCGAAGCGTGCGCCCTCGCGTTCCACGATGCGGGGCGCCTGGAATTGGCAGATCGAGACGCACAGGCCGCACGCGCGGCAGCGCGCGGCGTCCACCCGGCACACAGCGGGATCGAGCAGGAGGCGGCCTTTGCCCAGCAAAGCGCCGATGCGCGCGGCGGCCGCCGTCGCCTGGGCCAGCGATTCGTGGAGATCCTTCGGTCCTTGCGCCGCGCCGCACAGCACGACGCCGTCCACGCAGGTCTCGACCGGCGCCAGCTCGGGATGGCGCTCCAGGAAGAAGCCGTCCTCGTCGCGCGGGGTCTTCAACATCTCCTGCACGCGCGCGGCCTGCGCATAGCGGGGAACGAGCCCCACACCCAGGACCACGAGATCGACCGGCGCGCGCACTTCGCGATGCAGCAGGGTTTCGGTGAGGCGCACGCCGATCGCGCGCCCCTCGCGCTCGACCACTCGCGGCGGCGAATCTTCGGCGAAGCGCAAGAAGACCACGCCCGCTTCGCGCGCTTCGCGATAGGCCTCTTCCGCGCCGGGCCCGGCCATGCGGATGTCGCGATAGCAGACGAACACGCGCGCGCCTCTCTTGCGCAGCGCGAGCGCCTGCCGGATCGTGGTAGGGCAGCAGACGCGCGAGCACCCGCGCAGCGCCCGGCCCGCGCCGCCGATCGCATCGTGGCCGCCGGCCGCGCAGCCGTCGCCCGCGCGCTCATTCCCCGCCGCCTCGGGGATCGCCGCGGCCTGATCGTCGACCGCGCGGCGTGACCCGACGCATTGCACGAAAGCGACGGCGGCGCCGTTTCCAAACGCCTCATCGCGCGCCATCCGTTCTTCGAGATCCATGGAAGCGATCACATTCGAGAGGCGGCCGTGTCCGAATTCGCCCCGCGGCTCGTAGGGGCGCGCGCCGATCGCGATCACGATCGCGCCCGCGGTGAGGGTGTCGGATGCGGGCGCGGGAGGAGCAGCGGAAGCGGGCGAGGGAGCAGCGACGGAAGCGGGGGCGAGCTCGATGCGGAAATTGCCGACGAAGCCCGAGATGCCGCTCACTTCGCGCCCGAGAAGAAGCGTGACGCCGCGCTCGCGGGCGCGGTCGATGAGCGCGGCGGCCGTCTCGCGCGCGCCCTGCGCTTGAGGCGCGAGCGAGTCGAGATCGGCGAGCAGCGCGTCGGGGGAGGATTCCGCTTCGACCACCGTCACCTTGCAGCCGAGCGCGGCGAGATCGCTCGCCGCCTTCAGGCCCGCGAGGCCCGCGCCGATCACCAGCGCGCTCTGCTCGACGGGCGTCTCGACCGGAGTGAGCGCTTCCAGGCGCTGCGCGCGCGCGACCGCCATGCGCAGCAGATCGCGCGCCTTCGCGGTCGCGAGATCGGGAGTCGAGGCGTGCACCCACGAGCATTGGTCGCGGATGTTCACCATCTCGAGCAGGTAGGGATTGAGCCCCGCTTCGGCGCAATTGCGGCGGAAGACGGGCTCGTGCGTGCGTGGAGTGCAGGCGGCGACGACCACGCGCGTGATGCCCTGCTCGCGGATCGCCTGCTGGATCGCGTTCTGGGAAGAGCTGGAGCAGGCGAAGAGCTCCTCCGAAGCGTGCGCGACCCCGGGCAGGCGTTGCGCATATTGAAGCAGCTCAGGCATGGCGAGCACGCCGGCGATGTTCACTCCGCAGTGGCAGAGGAAGACGCCCACTCGCGCGCGCGCGCCGGAATTCGCGAGCGAGGTCGCGGAAGCGTCCGCCTCGGGATCATCGCCCTGCTCGCGCATGGTCGCGTCGCGGTGCTCGCGCAGCGTCGCATCGCCCTGCTCGCGCAGCGCGCCATCGCGCGGGCGCGCGCTCGCTTGGGGATCAGCCGGAGTCGCATTTGCGCGCAGACTCTGGCGGGTCTCGCCGCCCGCGTGGGGATGCGCACGCGCATCCCCGTCCCACGCGGCCGCGAGGTCGGCCTGGGCCTCGTTCGCGTGGCCGTCCCACGGATACGACGGCGATGCGCCCGCCGCGCGCACATCGCCGGGGCGCGCGTGCGAGAGCGCGCTCTCGTCCGCGAGAATCGCGTCGTCGAGCACGGCCTCGCCCGCCAGAATCGCATCGCCAAGCGCGGCCTCTTCCGCGTCGTCGAGCCCATTTGCTTCGGGTGCGCCGCCGGCGCCTTGCGCCCCGGCGGCTCGAAGCGCCGCGCCCCCGCCTGCGCCTGGGCCGCTCTCGCTCTCGTGCTCGCCTTGCGCGCGCTCTCCCGACGCCGGCTCGGAGGCGCGCGCGACGAAGGCGAGCAACGCGGCAGCCTCCGCGGCCGCGGCCGATCCTTGCGCGACGCAATCGGGGATCACGAGCGGCCCGGCCGCTCCGCCGCACAGGAAGATCCCGGGGCGCGAAGTTGCGACGGCGCTCACATCCGCTCCCGCTTCGAAGAACCCCGCGGGCGAAAGATCGAGGCCGAGCCGGGCGGCGAGCTCTTGCGCGCCCTCCGAGGGAACGGCGCCGCACGAGAGCACGACGAGATCCGCGGAGACATGCAGCGGGCGGCCGGTCTCGGTGTCCTCGACCGCGATCTCGAGATCGCGCGTGTCCGCCTGCTCCGTGATCTTCGCCGGCCGGCCGCGCACGAAATGCACGCCCTCGGCCGCGCGCGCGCGCTCCATGAATTCCTCGAAGCCTTTTCCGCACGCGCGCCGGTCGGTGTAGAGAATCGTGACCGACTCGATCTCCGCGTCGTGTTGTTTCAGCAGCAGCGCATCCTTGGCCGCGTTCATGCAGCAGAAGCGCGAGCAATGGGTGCGCCCCGCCTCGCCGCGCGAGCCCACGCACTGCACGAAGGCCAGCCGCTTCGGCGCGCGGCGGTCGGAAGGCCGCATCACCTGCCCCTGGGTGGGGCCCGACGCGTTCAACAAGCGCTCGAGCTCGAGCGCGGTCATGACATTTGGATAGATGCCGTATCCGAAGTTGCGCAGCGGGGAGGGATCGAACTCCTCGAAGCCGGTCGCGACCACGACCGCGCCGACTTCGTACGCGCGTTCCGCGGGCCCGCGCCCGAGATCGATCGCATCGCTTCGACAGGCCAGGCGGCAACGCTCGCAGGCGATCAGGCGGCCGTCATTCAGGCAGGCGTCGGGATCGATCGCGAAGGCGGAGGGCACGGCTTGCGGAAAGGGGCGGAAGATCGCGTGGCGTCCGCCGAGCCCGATGTCGAAAGCGTTCTGGACGAGCACGGGACAAGCCTCCGCGCAATCGCCGCACCCGGTGCAGCGCTCGGGATCGACCGCGGTCGAGCGCAGGCGCACGGTCGCGCGGAACGCACCCGGCTCGCCGTCGAGCGCGATCAGCTCGGCGCTGGTGAGGATCTCGATCTGCGGATGCCGACCGGCATCCATCATCCGCGGCCCCAGGATTCAGATCGAGCAGTCCATCGTGGGGAAGGTCTTGTCGAGCTGGGCCATGCGCCCGCCGAGCGAAGCCGTCCGCTCCACGAGGACGACCGGATGTCCGGTCTCGGCCAGATCGAGCGCCGCCTGAATGCCGGCGATGCCGCCGCCGATCACGAGCACGCTCGTCCGTCCGCTCCCATCGCTCATTGCCTCTCCCTTGCTTCGTTCCCGGCGATCGTCTGCGCGGCGTGCGCGAGACCGCTGTCCAGCGCGGCGAGGTTGAACTCCTCGGTGCCTGGAGGAACGGAGGTGCGCACCGCTTCACGAATCGCTTCTTCGCTCACGATCTTCGTGCACCCGACCAGAAAGCCGAGCATCACGATGTTGGCCGCCATGCGGCGGCCCATCTTCTCGGCGATGCGCGTGGCCGGAATCCCGCCCACCAGCGAAGTGGCCACCGGCGCCGCGGTTGGTTCGACCAGATGCTCGTCGTAGAGCACGACGCCGCCCTCGGCCATCTGGCCGATGTAGCTGTCGAAGCCCTCCTGCGACATCGCGACCAGGATCTCCTGGCTGCGCAGATAGGGATAGTGGATCGTCTCGTCGGCGACCACGACCTGCGCCGCGCACGAGCTGCCGCGCGCCTCGGGCCCGTAGGACTGCACCAGGGTCGCCTCGCGCCGCTCGTGGACCGCCGCGGCCTTGCCCAGAATGAAGCCCGCGAGCACGACGCCCTGGCCGCCGAATCCGGTGATGCGCACTTCCCGTCTCATGGTCCCGCCTCGCTACTGTTTCGCGCGGCCTTCGCCGCCCGCGCGCTGCGCGTCCGGAAGGCCGCCGCGCACGCGATCGAGATAGGTCGGCTTCTCGATGTCGACGAACTTGCCCACGATGATCGGCTCCTGAAAGCCGATGTCGACCGTCGCCGTGTCCGCGCCGTGGCGGACCTCGCAGTGGTCGTGATAGAACTTCATCAGATCGAATCCCGTCCCGAGCCGGTTCTTGCGCGCGTACAAGGTCGAGCAGGGGGCGATCACTTCGATGAAGGAGAATCCGCGCTTCTGGATCGCCTCGATGATCGCGCCTTTCAGGCGCCGCACATGCAGCGCCGTCCAGCGGGCCACATAGGTCGCGCCGCACGAGGCGACCAGATGGGGCACGTTGAAGGGATACTCGCAGCTGCCGTGGGGCGTGGTCGTCGTGCGCGCCCGAAACGGCGTGGTGGGCGCGAGCTGACCGCCGGTCATGCCGTAGATGAAGTTGTTCACGCAGATCACGGTGAGGTCGAGGTTGCGCCGCGCGGCGTGGATCAGGTGATTGCCGCCGATCGCGATCAGATCGCCGTCGCCGCTGAAGACGACGACTTTCAGATCGGGATTGGCCAGATGGAGCCCCGTCGCAAACGGCAGCGCGCGCCCGTGGGTCGTGTGGAACGAGTCGAGCTTCACATAGCCCGCCACGCGCCCCGTGCAGCCGATTCCTGAGACGATCGCGAAGCGGCGCTCCTCGATGCCGCTCTCCGCGATCGCTTCCACGAAGCTCGAGACGCAGGTGCCGATGCCGCAAGTGGGACACCAGATGTGGGGGAGGCGGTCGTCGCGCAGCAGTCGGTCTTTCGGATGATGCATCGAAGGCGGGGAGGGACGCGCGGCCACGGGGGGCGGAAGCTCCGCGGATCTCGATTCTTCCTGCTTCTTCATCCGGCTGCCTCCTCGATGGCGGCGAGAATCGTCTCGGGATCGTGGACCGCTCCGCCCGCGTGGGGCACCAGCAGGACCCGCGCGCGGCCCGCGGCGCAGCGCTCCACTTCGAAGACCATCTGCCCGAGGTTGATCTCGGGAACCACGAAGCCGCGCACCCGCCCGGCGAGATCGCGGATCGCGCTCTCCGGAAACGGCCAGGCGGTGATCAGGCGAAAGAGCCCGACCTTGCGTCCGCGCGCACGCGCCATGTCGACCGCGAGCCGCGCGACCCGCGAAGTGATCCCGTAGCAGACGACGATCACTTCGGCCTCCTCGATCCCGTCGGCCGCGTAGCGCACGATGCGCTCGCGATTGCGCAGGATCTTCTCCGACAGCCGCGGCACCATGCGTTCCTGCACCGGCGCGACGACGGCGGGATAGCCGCGCTCATCGTGGGTGAGGCCGGTGACATGGATGCGATAGTCCTCTCCGGCCGCGACCATCGGCGGCACGAGATCTTCATCGGCCTCGTAGGGGCGGTATTCTCCGGGGGCGCGGGTCGTGTGGCGCCGGGGGACGAGGTGGATCTCGCTCGCGGGAGGAATGATCACCTTCTCGTTCATGTGCCCGATCACTTCGTCGGTCATGACGAGCACCGGCAAGCGATAGGTCTCGGAAAGGTTGAAGGCCTCGATCGTGAGATCGAAGCACTCCTGCGGCGAATTCGGGCAGAGCGCGATCACCTGATAGTCGCCGTGCGAGCCCCAGCGCGCCTGCATCATGTCCTGTTGGCCGACGAGGGTAGGAAGCCCGGTGGAGGGGCCGCCGCGTTGCACATTGACGAGCACGCAGGGTGTCTCGGTCATGATCCCGAGACCGAGGTTCTCCATCATCAGGCTGAAGCCGGGCCCGGAAGTGGCGGTCATCGCCTTGCGCCCGCCCCAGGCGGCGCCCAGGACCGCGCCCATGGAGGCGATCTCGTCTTCCATCTGGATGTAGACGCCACCCAACTCGGGCATGCGCTCGGCCATGCGCTCGGCCACTTCGGTGGCGGGCGTGATCGGATACCCGGCGAAGAAGGTGCATCCCGCGGCCAGCGCGCCCTCGGCCGCGGCGATGTCGCCGTTCATGAAGTGTTCGCCGGTCAAAACCGGCCCGGCCTCGCTCACCGCTCACCTCCTTGCTCCCCGCCCGCTCCGGCGCCCTCTTGCCGGCCGGCCGGCGCGCCCGCGTCTTCTTCCGCGCTCACATTCTCGGAGTAGATCGCGAATTCGGGGCAGATGATCTCGCACAGGTTGCAGTCCACGCAGACGCCCGCCTGGGCGACTTCGGGATAGTGGTAGCCCTTCTTGTTGAAGCGCTCCGAAATGCGCAGGACATCGAGCGGGCAGTATTCGACGCAGAAGCCGCATCCTTTGCAGCGCTCGACGATCACGAGCACGCGACCGTGCGGGCGGTGGAAGCGGTCCTGATCCAGCGGGGTTCTCCAGAAACGCATGCTGCCTTCCTTCGTGCCCCGGCCGCGCCTCACCGTGCGGCGAGGCGCGCGAAACCGCGCGGCCCTGCGATGGGCGAGGCCGCGCGGCGGCTTGGGCCTCAGCGCATATTCGACATCGGGTCGAACGCCTTCTTGGCGTATCCCTGCGGCACCCGGAAGGTCTCGGAAGGCGCGTCCGCCTCGCTGATCTCCAGCGTTTCGGTCGAAACGGCGTGCGTCTGTCCCATCACCGTGATGCTCTGCTCCTGCGCGACCACCACCCCCTCGATCTTGCGAAAACTGGAAATCGCATCGCGCAGAGCGGGATTCAGGGCCATCAGATTCTCCTGCAGCACGCGATAGAGGGCCGGATCGATCTGCGCCTCGGTCGTGGCCCACAAGACGCCCTTCACCGTCATGAAGTCGTTCTTCGTCTCCATGTCGTAGCGGTGCGCGGTCCAGCCCCGCACCTGGCGAGTCTCCGGGGACGCCGTGACCGTCGTGGTCGATTTCATCATCTCGAGCATCTTGGTCATCATCGCCGCGTTGGGGTCGTCGGCCGGGAACATCTTCGCGAGATCGATCGGCAGGTCGATGACCGAATAGCTCTTCTTCTCATGATCGAGGATGAAGAGCTGGTTCAAGTCGAGACGCACGATCGCGTCGCTGCCGCCCCCTGAGATCGCGAGGCGGTCCTTGGTGAGCCAGATCGTCACGGTGTCGTCGCTGGCGGGCTGGTTCTGGCCCATGATGCTCATGGCGTCGGAATGCACGTGCTGGCGGATGCGCGTGGCGGCGGTGGCGGGCGGAACGAGCGCCAGCAGCGCGAACAGGATGACGATCGCGAACAATCCTTTCGATCCTCTCATGGTCTCCTCCATTCTTCCGTATGCGCGCGGCGCACCCCAAGGCCGCCGCGGGTCACTCAATGCCGAACTTTCTGAATGGGATGATCCTCGTGGAATTTTCGCAGGCGTGCGTCGACCAGAGGAAACTGCGAGGCATCCACGAACGAGACGCAGGCGCGCAGGCCTTCGGTGCGGCGGCTGCCCGTCGACTCGAGCGTGATCGCGCTGATCCCGTAAGACAGCAGCTCGGCCAAGAGCTGCTGCCCGGTGAGCCCCGGATAGGCGAAGGTGAAGTAGAAGCCGTCCGCGATCGGCTGGCCGAGGTCGTTGTCGTAGACCAGCCGGAAGCCGTGACGCTGGAAGATCTCCTTCAGCTTCTCCGCGCGCCGCCCGTATTCCTTGGTCGTCTCGACGAAGTTCAATTCTCCCGCGTTCGCCTTGCGCATCAAGCCGAGCAAGCCCCACTGCGAGGACTGCGGCACGCCTGAAGTCGTGCAATAGACGCCGCCATGCACGAAGGCGTGGCCGACATTCTCGGTCCCGAAGCGGGCGCGCAGATTCGGGGCCTTCATCGAATGCAGCGCGGGAGAGATGACCGCAATCCCGATGCGCGCGCCCGCGAAGCTGAAGATCTTCGACGAGGAGACGAGCAGGAAGTAGCGGTCGGTGTGGCGCGCGATCGTGGGCTGGAAGGGCGGCTGTCCGGGACGCGAGTAATCGAAGCGGAAGTCCATGCACAGATAGGCCGCGTCCTCGATCGCGAGCACGTCGTAACGGCTGCACAAGCGCCCGAGGCCCTGCAATTCCTCTTCTTTGAGCGTCACCCAGGCGGGGTTGTTCGGGCTCGAATACAGAATGCCGCCGATCCGCCCCGAGGCGAAGCGGCGCTCCACTTCCGCGATCAGCCGTTCGCCGCGGAAGTCGCCGAGCTCGAGCAGCTCGACATTCAACCCGAGAAAACGCGTCTGGCGCATGCTGACGGGGAAGGTGGGGCCGAGGAACAGGATCGTGTCCCTGCCCGGAAGCCGGAATCCCGCGATCGCCTGCGAGATGAACCCGCCCTGCATCGAGCCGACCGTCGGAATGCAGCATTCGGGCGGGACATCGATGTCGAGGAAGTTCTTCATGAAGAGCGCGGCTTCGCGCTTGAGCTCGGGAATTCCATCGAAGGGCGGATAGCGATTGCTGACCGCGTTCTCGCGCTCCGCCTGCTCGGCCAGGAGAACGCCGGCGGGATCGTAGGGAAGATTCGGGACGCCGAATTCCATGCGCACGAAGCGGACGCCCAGGTCTTCTTCGATCAACGAGACGAGCCGGTTCGTCTCGCGGATCGAGAGATTGGTCGGATCGAAGCCGGTCCGTTGGAAGACCGCCTGGATCCGTTCGCGGTCAAAGGGCACATCCAGGGCTCGAGAAGCTTCGCTCGTCCGCATCGATCCTCCTTCGACAGCAGCGGCGAGGGGAGCCCGCCGCTGGAACCGGTGCGGGATCGATTCCCGCAAGGCTCGAGCGCGCGCCGCTTGCGCCCCCGCGGCTACGATGCGTGATGGCCGCGCCCCGCGGCCACGGTGCGTGATGCCGGCGCTTTCGGCAAGCGGCCGCCGCGCGGCCCTTCGAACATCCACATCGGGCCCGCCAGTATAACGGTCACGGCGGCGGGGGAGCGAATGAAAAGCTGCCCGCCGCGGAACTCGCTCTGCCGGTGGTTGTGCGCACTCGGTGGGCGGCCTTACGATGCAGGCCGCTGGTGCATGGTCGGTTCCGTCCGTCAGGCGAGGATCCTCATGACCAAACGCGAAGCGTGGAACGCGCGTCTCTTCGAGCGCCCGGCCTTTCGGAGAGCCGGTCTGCGCGGCCGCTTCCGGGCCGCGCTTCCGGCGCTGCTCGCCCTTCTGCTGGCGGCGTGGGCGGTGGCGCCGGGATGGGCCCAGGCGACCCCTGCCAGCGCGCCGGCCGGCGAGGCGCCCGCGTCCGGCCTCGATCCCCTGCGGGCGGGCGAGCTCGCCCTCGTCGACTATCGAGCGAGCATCGGGGACGGGATCCTGGTGACGAGCTCCCGCGACCCGGGCCCCGCCGGTCCACGATCCTCCTGGTTTCACCGGCCCGGCACCTTTGGTCCGCAGCTTGCTATAGCAGGAAGTCCAGCGGCCTTTTTCGGAGTTGGGGAGGCGCTGACCGGCATGTCGCCGGGGGAGCGCAAGCGAGTCGTGGTCCCTCCCGACCAGGCCTTCGGCGTGCCCGACACGAGCCTCCTTCGAGACCTGCCCCGCAGCCGGCGCGTCCCGCGCGTGCTCAAGCTCTCGCCGGGGGAATTCGTCGGCCGCTTCTCGGCCTTTCCGGTCCAGGGAGATCGCCTGCCCTTCGATCCGCTTCTCGAAGCGACGGTCGGCTCGGTCACCCGCACGCAAGCGGTGCTCGACATCCATCCGCGCGGGCCCCTGCAGGTGGAAAACGCGCTCGGCATGACACGCATCGAGACGACTCCCGCGGAGATCGTGGTCCGCATGGATCCGCGCCTGGGAGCCGTTTGGCAAGGCCCCGAAGGCCAGCGGGGAATCGTCACCCGCGTCGAAGACGAATCCTTCCGCGTGGATCTCAATCATCGCCTGGCGGGCAAGCCGATCACGCTCGACATCGAAGTGCTCGAACGCGTCTCGCCCGACAGTCTGAAGGGGGAGACCTATCCGTGGCGTGAGGATCTCGACGCCGCTCTCGCCGAAGCGAGCCGCGCGGGCCGCCCGGTCTTCCTTCTGCTGTATGCGAGCTGGTGCGGTTGGACCCACAAGCTGCTCGACGAGACGATGGAGGAGCCGCAGGTCAAGATCTTCCGCGATCGCTTCCTGTGGGTGAAGGTAGCCTCGGACCTGTACGAGGACATTCGCGAGCGCTACGGGCAAACGAGCTCGCCGATGATCGTGCTCTTGAATTCCGCGGGCGAGGTCTCGATGTCGGTCGAAGGATTCCAGGAAGCCGGGCCGCTCGTCGGCGCGATGCGCGCCTGCCTGGTCGATTGGTAGCCCCTCGAATCGCGCGATCGACGGGCGTGAGCCGCGAGGGGCGGCCCGCTCCCCGGCTCACGGGCCGAACAACGCGGCGGGGACATCGCGCAGCAGGAATTGAAAGCGGCCGATGAGCAGGCTCACGCGTCCCATCACCGTGTAGCCGAAGGTCGCGCCGAAGCCCACCATCAGGAACACGATCCCGACGCGCGATATCCCGCCAAGCACGCCGGTGTGCGGCGCGCTGAAGTAGAAGTAGACCAGGATCGACGCGACTCCCACGAGCAGCGTGATCGCGCCCACGAAGTCGAGGAGGGTGACATAGGCGTGGGGCTGCCAGGGCGCGGGGGGAATCGTGGAGGCGATCTGGACGAGAATGCGCTCCTTCACGACGGAAGGGATGAGGTACCCGGACCACGCCGCCACATAGAAGGCGATCGCATAGCGGCTGATCCACTGCGTGCGGCGAAAGGCCCGCAGGAGCACGATCAATCCCAGAATGCCTCCTGGGATGAGCCAGAGATTGCCTTGCTTGAACACCGGGAAGAGGAACTTGCGCATCACGGCGGCCGAGAAGAAATTGACGAGGTAGTACCCGGCGGAAATGCCTACCAGCAGGTGCTCGGCCGCGCGATAGAGGGGATTGTCGCGGTACAACAGCGAGAAGATCGCGATCGTGAGGATCGCCGCGATCGCGATGCCGATGTCCGCCGTCATCTACTTCCTCCCCGCCTTCTTCCCACGAGGTAGGCGACATTCCCGAGCACGACCAGGCAGACGATCAGCAGGTGGGCCATCGATTGCGGGTCCATGCCGAGGGTCGCCGCGCCTTCCCGCCCGATCAGCTTCTCGTATTCCGCGGCGCCCTTCAGTCCCCCGAGAAATCCCGCCAGCTGCCCGGTCTGAAAATAGGGATAGATCAGGACCGCTTGGATGGCGGTGTTGCCGGCGACGATCTTTTGGTGGAAGGGCCCTCCCGCGAAGATGATCCAGTATTCGCCGAGAACGCTCGAAGCGATCGTGACGAGCAGCTCCGTGTCGGCGTAGCGATCGGCTTCGCGCAACAAGGGCAGGCTGTCGGTGGGCGTTCCGTAGTGATCGGTCGGGAAGGTCGCGCGGATGCTCTCGCCCATCCGCAGCATGGTGGCCGTGTAATCGGGGTTGTAGCCCAGGAAGACATAGTCGCTGCCGTATTGCCTGCCCGCTTCGGTCGCGGCTTGCTCGAGGATCCGCTGCGCGATGCCCGGCCCGCCGGGATAGTTGGCCAGGGCGAACACCTGCACGTCCTTGGCGAAGATGTGGCGCAGCGCGGCGAGGCTCATCGGGTCGAGCTCGGCCATCGTGTCGGGCTCGTAATCGAAACTGAAGATGACCTCGTCGCCCGCCTGCAGGCTGTCGATCGCGTCGTAGAAGGCTTGCGCTTCCCGCGAGATCCCGATCGGCAGGCGCAGCGGAACGAGCACGGGAATGGCGACGGCGAGCCCCATCAGCAGGAAGATCACGCGGCGGTCGAGATTCAGGAGGCGCGCGAGCAGGCCGGCCGCCAGGGACGATGTCGCGCGTTCGCTCATCGGCTCAGGCTCCCCGCGCGGCAGGCGCGCGATCGTCCGCCCACGCTCATCGGCTCAGGCTCCCTTTCCCAGGTAGGTGCGCTCGATGCCGGTGATGATCTTGATCGAAGTCGCCGTCATCCCCAGCCCGACGCCGATCATCACCCCGCGCTTCGCCGCGAGATTCGGGAAACGGAGAATCCAGTTCGAGATTCCATCCAGGCCGAGTTGCTCGCCCAGCGGCACGCGCCCCAGCATCACGATGATGCCCGCGAGTAGGAGCAGCGCGGCGTGCAGGTTGCGCGCGCGAAAGGCGCGATACGAGGCGCTCGCCACATAGAAGGCGAGCAGCGCGAACATCGTCGACTGCATCGGCGACTGCACATAGGTGAAGAGCCAGGGATAGGGGCCTCGCTCGGAGCCGAAGAGCAGGGCGGCCGCGATCATGCCCAGCAGGCCGGCGAGCGTGAGCGTCGAGTAGCGCCAGCCCTCGCCGCGCCGCGCGACCTTGCGCAGATGATGCGTCGAGAGGCTGGCGATGCCGAGGATCAGGGTGAGGCCGAAGACGATCTGCTTCCAGTCGAGCACATTGTTGTAGCGCGCGGCGATCCAGGGATCGGTCGTGAAGTGCTGCACGAACATGAGGAGACCGACGAAAAAACCGAACACGATCGGCCCGGTTCGCTTCATGCCTGGCCCTCCGTTGCGCCGCGCGCCTCCGCCCTGATCCCGCCTTTGACCATGGCCGCCAGGACGCGGCTTCCGCCTCTCGCTATTGCAGCCAGGGACGGAAGTCTTGTCCGGCCCACAGCAGAATCGTTCCGAGCAGGAGCATCGCGAGCAACAGGACTTTCGCGAAATCCTGCCCCTTCAAGGCGCCGAGCAGCAGCGGTTCGCGCGAGAGATAGACGCTGCCGGCGTAGAGCTCCTCGCCGATCAAGGTGTAATCGCACGCGGTGATGAAGAAGGGCAGCTGCGAGTCGGCGTCGGTGCCTGCGATCTGGATCGCGCCGGTCGCGTTGCCCGTCTCGGCGAGGACGAGGCTCTCGGCGTAGAAGAACCCGATGAAGAAGTTCGTGGCCGGGCGCTCGCGCAGCATCACGCCCACGACGGCCGCCGCGTATCCGAACTGGCTCTGGGTCGTGTAGTAGATGTCGTTGGGATCGTAGAATTCCGGGCGGCCCACTTCCGTGTAGGCCTCGCGCACGACTTCCTGCGCCACGGTCATGACGACCGCGTCGCGGTTGGGCATGATGAGGCGCGTCTCGTAGCGGCCCGCCTTGCGCGCCACTTGCCCGAGGATGTTCACGCTCGCCACCGTCGAGACTTCTTCCATCGGCGCGAGCCCCGGGCAGTAGAGGATCGGCCGGCCCATCTCGGTCGCGCGCCCCACCGCCTCGTCGATCGCTTCGAGACCGGCGATGCGCCGGATGAAGAGCTCCACGCCGCGTCGCGCGCGGGCGATGAAGAAGATGAGGATCGCGGTGAAGGCGAGCGCGGCGATCAAGGTCGCGAGCCGGTCCATGCGCAGCCATCCGGCC
Source organism: uncultured bacterium (assembly GCA_964482205.1). Taxonomy (GTDB): domain Bacteria; phylum Eisenbacteria; class RBG-16-71-46; order CAIMUX01; family WJJG01; genus JAZDGX01. The sequence goes on from CAYZWI010000014.1 coordinate 78,143, forward strand.
GGCCCTTCCGGCGGAGCGGCGGCCGCGCCTTCCGCCGCCCACGCGCAGGGCGCGGCGAGCAGCGGGCAGGCCACGAGGATGAGCGCGAGCGGCCTCAACCCTCGCCTCCGCGTTCCTCCGTGCGCCATTCCCAGCGCACGGTCTCGCCGCTCGCGAGTTCTGAGATCTCCAGTCTGCCCAGATGCGCGCCGGGGAAGACGCAGCAGTGGCGCCCGATCCGGCAGCCGTCGGGAATCATTGCGTTCTTGCCGATGAGGGTGAGGCCTTGGGTGAGATGCGAGGGGAAGACCCGGTTGCTCTCTTCGCCGAGCGCTTCGTCGCCCACGATCGCTTCCCGTCCGATGCGCACGCCCTTGTCCATGATCGCATGTGCGACGCGCGCGCCTTCGGCCACATGCGTATCGTGCATGAGGATCGCATGGTGCACCCGCGCGCCCGCCGCGACCACAACCCCCGGCGAGAGGACGCTGTCCTCCACGCTGCCTTCGATGCGGCAGCCGCGCGCCAGTGTCGAACGCCGCACCTGCGCGCCGCGCGCGATGAAGGCGGGCGGCCGGTCGCCGGGCCCTCCCCCCGCGAGATTGGTGCGCACATTCCAGTTCGGCAGATCGAGCGGCGATTCGGGATCGAGGAGCTCCATGGTCGTGTCGAAGTAGGCCTTCAGCGTGCCCACATCCTGCCAGTAGCCGCCGAAGCGGCACGCGGCCAGCTTCCCGCGCTCGAGCATGCCCGGGAAGATGTGCTTGCCGAAATCGGTGTGGCGCATGAGCCCGCACTTCTCTTCGAGCTCGTGGATGAGGACATCGGTGTTGAAGGCGTAGATGCCGAGCGAGATCAGATTGCTGCTCGGCTTCTCCGGCTTTTCCTCGAATCCGGTGATCCAGCCCTCCGCGTTGGTCATCATCGTGCCGAAGTTGTGCGCCTCCTCCATCGGCACTTCCTTGACCGCGACGGTCGCCTCGGCGCCCATCTGGATGTGGTACTCGACCAGCGCGGCGTAATCCATGCGGTAGATGTGATCGCCCGAGAGGATCAGGGTGATCTCGGGAAGGTGGCGGGCGATGTAGTCGAGATTGCGATACACCGCGTCCGCGGTGCCTTGGTACCAGTCCGCTTCGCTGGCGCCGGTGTGCGGGGGAAGGACGCGCGCCTCGCGCGAACGGCCCACCAGCCCCCAGCTCTCGCCGCGACCGATGTGCCGGGCGAGGCTGTAGGGCATGTACTGGGTGAGAATCCCGACTCGCTCGATGCCGGAATTCATCACATTGCTGAGCGTGAAGTCGATGATCCGGTAGACGCCCCCGAAGGGCACGGCGGGCTTGGCGCGGCGCTTGACCAGCACATTCAAGCGGCTCCCGACTCCGCCCGCCAAGATCAAGGCGAGCGCGCTGCGCATGTCGAAGCTGCGTTCGAGCGGCAACGGGGCAGTGCGCGTCATCATCGCGACGCTCCCTTCAGCACCGCGCCGGGCGCGACGATTCCGCCGCGCGGAAGGACTGCGCCAGCCTCGACGATCGCGTTCTTGCCGATGAGCGCGATTCCCTGGCTCGAGACGGCGCCCGCCCGCTCCGCTTCGTTGCCCGCTTCGAGGCCGATTCTCGCGCCGCTTCCGATCGTCGCGCGCTTGTCCACGATCGCGGCTTTCAAGCGCGCGTCGGGGCCGACGACGACATCGTTGAAGAGCAGGCAGGAGTCGACTTCCGCGCCGTGCGCCACGCGCACTCCGGGGCCGAGGACGCTGTCGACCACGCGTCCATCCAGGATGCAGCCCTCGCTGACGAGCGAGTTCTCGACCCGCGCCCACGAGTGCAGAATCGGCGGCACCTGGCGCACGAGGCTGTTGTCCTGGTTGTTGGTGCGCACCTGCCAGGCGGCGAGGTCCATCTTGCCGTCGAGCAGGTCGCGATGGGCCTGGTAGTAGGAGTCGATCGTGCGGGTGTAGGCCCAATAGCCGTCGAAGAGATGACCGTAGACCTGATAGCGGCCGAGCATGGCCGGAATGACATCGCGCCCGAATTCAATCGAGTCGAGGTCCTTCAGTTCCTTCAGCACCGTCTCCAAGGGCTCCATGTTGAAGATGTACACCGTGAGCGAGACCAGGTCGCTCGGCGGGCTGCTCGGCTTCTCGGTGTACGCGACGACGTGCTGTTCCTCGTCCAAGACTCCGTAGCCGAAGCGCCGGCCGCCTTCCGGAATGCGCTTGAAGACGATCGTGAAGTCGGCCCCGCGCTCGACGTGCTCGATCAGGATCTGGCGGTAGTCCATCGAATAGATGTGATCGCCGGAGACGATCAGCGCGATTTCGGTGTCGAATCCGCGGAGGTAATTCAGATTCTGCAGCACCGCGTCCGCGTTGCCGCGATACCAGTCGCTGCCCTCGGCCGCGTGATAGGGGGGCAGGATCTTGGCCCCGCGCTCGAGCCCGATGAAGTCCCACGGCTCGCCCACGCCGACGTGGTCGATGAGCGAAGCGGGGCGGTATTGCGAGAGGATCCCCACATTCGTGATGCCCGCGTGGGCCATGTTGGAGAGCGCGAAGTCGACGATGCGGAAATGCCCCGCGAAGGGCAGCGCGGACTTCGGGCGCTCGAGGGTGAGCACGGACAACTCGCCGACCCGCCCTCCGGCGAGGATCATGCCCGTCGTTCGGGGAAGCTTGATGCGCGAAAACATGGACCTGACGGAACTCCCTTCAGCCGCAAGCGGCCGATTGCTACCGAAGATCTGTGATGCGTCCTCCTCACCGCAAGGCCGCGCGGCCGGCCGCCAGCCCAGGAAGGGACCGGGCCTCGCCAGAGCAAATCGTACAATGATGCATCGGCTTGCAAGGCAATAGTTTCGGGACAGCGAGAGGGGAAGTCAAACGGTTTCTTCACGGGCCTGCAGGCCCGCCTTACGGCATGCGCACGCCAGCGTGGCGCGCTGCGCCGACCGACTCGCACTGCTCGCCTTCCGCCTGATCACATGCGCCAAGAGCCCTGCGAGAGAGTCGGTGATGCGTCGTTTCAGACCGCAAACCAACTTGGCGAAGAGAATAGGTGAGGAGTCCATCCTCGCGCACGCCTGGTTCGCGCGGGCGCTCGTCAAGGCGGAGGAGTGCGGATCGCGCAGAAGTGTTCGCGGTCGAGCCGGCAGTTCCTTCAGGCGTGCAGGGACTCGAACCCCGAACCTACGGTTTTGGAGACCGTTGCTCTGCCAATTGAGCTACACGCCTAGATCCATGCATGTTATCGGTCGCGCGCGCGGCCGAATGAAGGTGTACTATAGGCAATCTTCAAAATGGATGGCAAGCGGATTCAAGGCGCTCGCTATCGAGGGGGCAGTCGTGGGAGAGCCATTCACCGAGCTCAGGGAGCGGATCACGCGCGCGTGGAAGGAGCGCGAGGCGCGCGGCGACGGCGCCGCCCCCACGGACCCGCGCGTGCGCGAGGCGGTGGAGGAGGCCGTCGCGCTTCTCGACCAGGGGCGGCTGCGCGTCGCGGAGAAGCAGGGCGACGAATGGGTCGTGAACGGCTGGGCGCAGATGGCGATTCTCCTCTACTTCGCCCAGCGCGAGGCGCGCCTCATGGAGTCCGGCCCGCTCGCCTTTCGCGACAAGATCCCCATCAAGCGCGATCTCGGCGCGGCTCAGGTGCGGGTCGTCCCTCCCGGCACGGCCCGCTACGGGAGTTTTCTCGAGCCTGGCGTAGTGCTCATGCCCGGCTATGTGAACATCGGCGCTTTCGTGGGCGCGGGAACGATGATAGACACCTGGGCGACCGTCGGCAGCGGCGCGCAGATTGGACGCGGCGTGCATCTGTCGGGCGGCGCCGGCATCGGAGGCGTGCTCGAGCCTCCCCAGTCCATGCCGGTGATCGTGGAGGATGGCGCGTTCATCGGATCGCGCTGCATCGTGGTGGAAGGCGTGCGCGTGGGAGCGCGCGCGGCCCTGGGGGCCGGGTGCGTGCTCACTTCCTCGACGCCGGTTATCGATGTGCGCGGAGAGAAGCCCGTCATCACGCGCGGAAGCGTCCCTGCGCGCACGGTCGCCATTCCGGGCATGTGGCCGAAGCGCTTTCCGGCCGGGGAATTCCAGGTTCCCTGCGTGCTCTTGATTGGAGAACGCAAGGACTCGACCGATCGAAAGACGAAGCTCAACGAAACGCTGCGCGAGTTTCCTCTTCCGGACTGGTTGCCGGAATGAGATTCCAGAACGAAGCGAGGAGATCGACAAAGGAGGTCGGCCGCATGCAGGCGGGCAAGGGCGCGAGCAAGAAACCGCAGGCCAAGGGAGCAAGCAAGAAGACGCAGGCCAAGAGCGGCGCCAAAGCGGCAGGGAAGGGCAAGAAGGCGCAGCCGAAAGGCCCGGCCGCCAAGGCGGCAGCGAAGAAGCTGGCGGCCAAAGGCAAGAAGGCGGCGGCGAAAGGCAAGAAGCCCGCCACGAAAGGCAAGAAGACGCGCAGCGTCCCCAAGACCGAGCAGCATCCTCAGCCGTTCGGGCTCGAGCAGCGGCCGCTTCCGCCCGCGCCCCCGGTCGATCTCGCGCCGTATGCGCTTCCTCCTGAGAAGCTCCGCAAGAGCTGCGACCAGAGCCTCTTTCACTTCGCTTCCACCGACGAGCTTCCGAGCTTCGACGGCATCGTCGGCCAGGATCGCGCCATGGACGCGATCCGCCTGGGCCTGAAGATGCACGCGAAGGGCTACAACATCTATGTCGCGGGCGATCCCGGCACCGGCAAGACGACCACGATCAAGCACATTCTCGGCACGATCGAGCGCGGCAACGGCCGCCCTCCCGACATGGTGTATGTCAACAACTTCAAGAACCCCGACATGCCCCGCGCGCTGCTTCTGCCGGCGGGGCAGGGGGCGAAGCTGCGCGACGACATGAAGCTCCTCGTCCAGAATGTGCAGCGCAACATCGCGCAGATCTACGAGAGCGACCAGTACAAGGAGCGCATGAAGGCGCTCATCGAGGAATTCAAGGAGCGCGAGAAGAAAGTCCTGCGGGCCTTCGAGGAGAGCATCCGCAAGGAGAACTTTGCCCTCATCCAGGTGCAGCTCGGCCCCTTCTCGAAGCCCGAGATTGCGCCGATCATCGCCGGCGAGCCGGTGCAGATGGAGCGGCTGGAAGCGCTCACCCATCAAGGCAAGTTCGACGAGACCGAGTTCACCCGCTTGCGCGAGAAGTACGAAGAGCTGACCAACGCCATGGAGCAGGCCTTCAAGGCCTCGCGCGATCTCAAGCGCGAGCTGCGCGACACCATGTCCAAGCTCCAGCAGGAATTCGGCTCGCCCGCCGTCACCGATCATGTCAAGGACCTGCTCGCGGTCTACGCCCACGAAGGCGTGCAGGCGTATCTCGGCGAAGTGCAGGAAGAGATCCTCGGCAACATGGAGCGCTTCATCGACGGCGGCGAAGGGGAGGAGCAGAAGAAGCTCACGCCGGAGGAGAAGGAGAACCGTTTCCGCGACTTCTCCGTGAATGTCCTCGTCGACAACACCGCCACACCCTCGGCGCCGGTGATTCTCGAGACCAGCCCGAACTACCGCAATCTCTTCGGCACGATCGATCGCGTGATCGACCGCTCGGGCCACTGGGTGAGCGATTTCACGCGCATCAAGGCGGGCAGCCTGATGCGCGCCAGCGGCGGCACGCTGGTGATCAATCTCATGGACGCGATCGGCGAGCCGGGCGTGTGGATCGCGCTCAAGCGCACGCTCAAGCACCAGAAGATCGACATCCAGATCTTCGACCCGTTCTATCTGTATTCGGTCTCGTCGATCAAGCCCGAACCGATCCCGCTCGATATCAAAGTAGTGGTGATCGGTGATCGCTACGCGTACCACATCCTCTACAACTACGACGACGACTTCCGCAAGATCTTCAAGGTCAAGGCGGAGTTCGACACCGAGATGCGCTGCACCGAGGACAATGTCCGGAAGTACGTGAACTTCGCGCGCAAGATCACGAGCGAGGAAGGGCTGCGGGCGATGGACCCCGAAGGCGTGGGCGCGCTGGTGGAGCACGGGCTGCGCCTGGGCGGGCGCCAGAACCGCCTGACGACGCGCTTCAGCGAGATCGCGGATGTGATTCGCGAGGCCCATCACTGGGCCGGCCAGGAAGGCGCCGAGTGCATCACCGCCGCGCATGTCAAGCGCGCCATCGCGGAGCGCGAGGAACGCCTGAGCATGATCGAGGAGAAGCTGCGCGAGATGATCGAGGAGCAGGTGATCCTGATCGACACGACCGGCGAGGCGGTGGGACAGGTGAACGGGCTCTCGATCCACGATCTCGGCGACTACGCCTTCGGCCTGCCCACGCGCATCACCGCCAAGTGCTCGCTCGGCCGCGAGCGGATCGTGAACATCGAGCGCGAAGCCGACATGTCGGGCAAGACGCACAACAAGGGCATGCTGATTCTCGAAGGCTACTTCCGCAGCCTCTTCGCCGCCACCCAACCGCTCGCGGTGCACGCCACGATCTGCTTCGAGCAATCGTACGGCGGCGTCGACGGCGACAGCGCCTCCTCGGCCGAGGTCTACGCGCTCTTCTCGGCGCTCGCGGGCCTGCCGTTGCGCCAGGACATCGCCGTCACCGGCAGCGTGAACCAGAACGGGCAGATCCAACCGATCGGCGGGGTGAACGAGAAGATCGAAGGCTTCTTCGCGGTGTGCAACATGCGGGGGCTGACCGGGACGCAGGGCGTGCTGATTCCGTCGCTGAATGTCCCCGATCTGATGCTGCGCGAAGAGGTCGTGGCCGCGGTCCGCGAAGGCCGCTTCCACATCTATGCCGCGGAGACGATTCCGCAAGGCATGGAGGTTTTGACGGGCCGCGCGGCGGGATCGATCGGCGGCGACGGCCACTATCCCGAGGAGACCGTCTTCGGGCTGGTGGAAGACGCGGTGGTGCACTTCGCCGACTTGAGTCGCGAGTTCTCGCAGGAAGAGGGCGAGGACTGACGCGGGCGACGGTGCGCGGCGCGGCCGATCACGCGGCGCGGGCGCTCTCGCAGCGCAGCCCTACGCGGGCGGAGCGGCCCTTGGCGGCTCGTCTTCCTGGGGCAAGGCACGCGCGGGATCCAAACCCCGCGCGGCGAGCGCTTCGCAGAGATCCCGGGGCAACGGAGCGGTGAAGACGCAAGCCTCGCCGGTGCGCGGATGGGCGATGCGCAAGCGATAGGCGTGGAGCGCCTGCCGCTCCATTCCCAGCGCGGCTTGCTCGCTCGGCGTGAAGGCTTCGCCGGCAACGAATTTCAGGAAGAGCCTTTCCGAAGGCCCGTACACCTTGTCGCCCATGATCGGCAGGCCCGCCGCTTTCAGATGCACGCGGATCTGGTGCAGCCGCCCGGTCAGGGGACGCGCTTCGACCCAGGCCCAGCCGTCTCCCCGATGCAGCAGGCGCACTTCGGTGCGCGCGGCAACGCCGTCCTCGCAGACGCCGACCGCCTTTCGAATGAGGCTTTCGCGCGCGCGTCCGAGCGGCAGATCGATCGTGAAGCGCTCCTCGGCCGGCTCACCCCAGACGAGGGCGAGATAGCGTTTCTCGACCTTGCGGTCGTGGAATTGGCGGGCCACGCGCGCGGCCGCCGCGCGGCTCAAGCCGAAGACGACTACCCCGCTCGTCTCGCGGTCGAGGCGGTGGATGACGCGCAGGCGTTCCCATTCGGGCCGCTCGCTCTGCAAGAGATGAAGCAGGGTGTGGTGGAAGTAGCGGCCGGAGGGATGCAGAGGCAGATTGCCGCTCTTGGCGACCGCGACCAGGTCCGCGTCGGCGTGGAGAATGGCGATTTCGCGGTCGATGGGAGGTTCCGGCCGGGAGAGGGGCACATACTCGATCGAGTCTCCCGCCCGCAGAACGCGCGAGGGACGCACGCGGCCGTGATTGACCGTCACACGTCCTTCTCGAATGATGCGTCCCCACTGCGTGCGCGAACGATAGGTGAAACGCCGCGCGAGGAAGAGGTCGAGGCGCACGCCCGCGCGCAAGGGATCGACGAGCGTGCGTCCCGAACGCACCCAGGCGCGGATGGCATCGGGTCGAGCCCGCTCGGGGTGCGCGCCTTCGGGTGAGCGGCCAGCGCCGTCCGCATCTTTGGAGGAATCGACCATCCGAAGAAGCTAGCGGGCATGCATCCCGGTGCGTCAAGCTCGGAAGAGGCGAGATCCATGGAGCGAATGCGCGGAATCGTGATCGCGGTGCGTCCGCGAAGAGTGCTCGTCCGGGCGCAGGGGCGAGAATACTCCTGCCCCGTATGGAAGCGCATCACGCGGGGAGAGCGAACGGCCCGGGCGCCGCTGGCGGTGGGCGACCGCGTCTCGATCGAGATCTCGAGTGGCGGATCTTCCACCCTCATGGAAGTGGAGCCCCGTCGCACCCAAATCTCCCGCCTGGCCGGCATCCCTCCGCGCGAGCAGGTCATCGCCGCCAATGTGGACCGCGTGCTCGCCCTCCAGGCTGTGGACCAGCCGCCTTTCGAAGCGGCCGCTCTCGACCGGCTTCTCGTGATCGCCGAAGCGGGGGGCGTCCAGGCGGCCATCGGCCTCAACAAGACCGACCTGGCCAAAGCCGACGGCGCCGAGAACAGAAGCGGTCCCGGCCATGCCGAGCAGCGTTGGGAAGTCCACTCTCCTGACCCGCCTCATTCCTGGTCTCTCCCAGCGCACGCAGGCCGTTCGACGGGTGTCGGGACACGGCGTCCACACGACCACCCGGGTCGACTACCTGGACCTTCCCGGAGGAGGGGCCGTGCTCGACACTCCGGGCATTGGGATCACGGTTCCCGCGGGGGTGAAGCCTCGGGACCTGGCCCGCCTGTATCCCGAGTTCTTGAGCCACCTGGGTGCGTGCCGGTTCGCCGATTGCCTTCACTCGGGTGAACCGGGTTGCGCGCTGGAAGAGGCGGCCAGGGCCTGAGAGGTGTCCCATGAGCGCTGGGAGCGATACCGGGAGTTGCTTCGCAGCCTAATCGGCCAGACCGGCATCGGCGGGAATTGAGCCGCTCGACGCGAAGAGGCCGATTCCCTGCTCGGGGGGTTGAGGAAGGCGGCCAATCCAAACCGTCCGGCGTCCCCAGTGGGTGGCGGCGGCGGGATCGGGGAACCAGATGTCGGCCCTGTTTCTCCAGCGGGGGTGCATCGTGTCCTGGACGAGGAAGATCCCAACCTTGGGAATGAGCGCATGGTCGCCGAAGTCGAACGGGGCTCCGGGGGTGAAGGTTCGAAGAAGGTCTCTCGAGAGGGCGAGGCATCCGTCCTGGACTTCGGTCATCGAAGCGGTCAGGAAGGGAGTGTCGTCCGTCTCCTGCCCCGTACTCGTGTAGCCCGTCACAATCACCCGGAAGAACTCGATCGGCAGTTGCCTGGGCACCGGCAACGGCGCCGTCCGGCGGCTTTCGCCCGGGTCCTGACCCTCGGAATCTCTCACGAACGCCGGCGGCAAGCCGGGTTCCGCAACGGGGATCGCTGTGAATGCGATCGCGGGCGCAAATGTCTGCTCGAGAGGAGAAAGCGACGGGATTTCCGCCGGGGTCGCAGGGTCACCCGGAGCCCAAACGAGACCTGCCCAGACGGCGGCGGCAGCCAGCGCGACGGGCACGAAAAAGAGGCGAGTTTTTTCCCGGACGCCGAGCATCAGCCTCCACGCCGCTTGAATCCTGAACCGGCCCGCCCGTTTCGGCGGCCCGCACATTCGGTCGTCCTTCGGGTCCAAGGCTCGAGGAGCCTGCTCGAAGAACTCGGGTATCGTTTCGTCGACTCGCGAACCTGACTCATCCCCGGCCTGAGCGGCCGGGCAAGGCCAGCGAAAGGGCCGACGGACGGAATGCTAGGGGAGCGGTGACGGAATTGACAAGCCTCAAAGTTCGGTTTCTCACCGTCCAATTTGCCCGATTTCGGGCATGATGACCGAGACCGAAATCGGGCGAAAATCCGGTGACAGGCTTGGCCGCCCGCCATTCCGCCTGCGGATTCCGCTCGCCTCGTGCTCGCTCTCTTGCCTGCTATAGCTCGGCGCGTTCCTCCGGATGCCCTGCAGGTGCCCGATTCTCGTGCAGTTCCTGCTCCGTGCTCGCGGCCGCCGCTCCGGCGGTTCGCGCCTTGTCCGAAATCGCTTGCCTCCATCAAAGAGTATGATTTACCATAAGATGCAGCAACGGCAGACGAGGCATTTGACGGCTTTACGGCGCAGTCAGACCGCATTTTGGCTTCAGCGAATCGGGAAAGGGAGTATGTCGGACCTCCCCACGGCCCTCGCTTTCTTGGGCATTCAAGAACCGTTTGACGCTGCCGCCGTCGCCGTCCTGCCTGTCCCCTACGACTTGACGACCACCTACCAGCCGGGGGCGCGATTCGGTCCGCGCGCCATTTTGACCGCCTCGCACGATGTCGAGCTGTTTGACGAGGAGCTGCGCTGGGACCCCAGCCGGGCGGGCATTCACACGCTTCAGCCGCTCGCTCCTCTCGCCGCCGGTCCGGAGGCGATGATCGAGCGTATCCGGGAGCGGGTCGGCGAGATGTTCGTTGCCGGGAAGTTGCCCGTCATCCTGGGCGGAGACCATTCCATTTCCATCGGTGTCTTCGAAGCGCTCGCCCGCCACTGGGAACATCCTTGGGTGCTTCAGCTCGACGCCCACGCCGACTTGCGCGACTCGTATCAGGGCACCCGCTTCAGCCACGCCTGCGTGATGGCGCGCGCGCGAGAGCATTTCGATTGCGTGCAGGTAGGCATCCGCAGTTGGAGCGAGGAAGAGGACGCGGCTCTGTGGGAGGCGCCCGAGCGGATCGTCACCGCATCCGAAGTGGGGCAGGATCTGCAAGCGGCGCTCGACAAGATCGACGAAGCCCTCGGAGACCCGGTCTACATCACGATCGATGTCGATTGCCTGGATTCTTCCATCATGCCCGCCACGGGAACACCTGAGCCGGGCGGTCTCAGCTGGCGCGAGTCCATCGCCATTCTTCGCCTGGTGGCCGCACGCCGGCACATCGTCGGTTTCGATGTGAGCGAGCTCAGTCCGATCCCGGGCTTCATCGCTCCCGATTTCCTGGCGGCGCGGCTGACCACGAAGATGATCGGCTACATCTTTCATGCCCGGCAAGCGGCCGGCGGGTGAGGAGTGTGACATGGCACGGGTGGAGATGGCCGTATCGCTCGGCAGACGCATCCGCAAGATCCGCCAGGAAAAGGGCCTCACCTTGCGCACCGTGCAGCAGCGCGCGCGCGTGAGCGCCACGCATGTGAGCGAGATCGAGCGGGGCAAGACCTCGCCGACGGTAGGGGTGCTCGATCGCATCGCGGGGGCGCTGGGAGTCGGGCCCGCCGAACTGCTGGATAACCCACCCGCGGGGAAGACCATTCATCAAGTGGCGAGCGACCGGCGCCAGGCGGTACTCGCGCGAGGCGGCGTTCACATCGAAGGCCTCACGCAGACGCATGGCCCGTCGGAGCTCAGCGTGTATCTGGTTGCGCTCGCGCCCGATCGCGGCATTCCATCCGAGGAAGGGCACGAGGGCGAGGAGTTCTGTTTCGTGCTCGAAGGGGCGCTTGAAGTCCGCATCGACGGGGTTCCCTATCTGGTACGACCCCGGGAAGCTCTGCACTATCGTCCCCGAACGACACACGAGTTGCGCAACCCGACCGGCTCTCCGGTGCGATTTCTGTGGGCCACCCGTCCGCGCATGGGAATGTAGCGAGGCGGCCGCCGGGAAGACGGCCGCAGGTGGCTCCGATTGCTGAGGGAGCGGCGCAGGGAAGCGCGAGTCCACGCGAGGAGGGGCGTTCATGTTGACCAAGCAGGCGCTGGCGAAGCGCATTCGCGAGGCGCGCCACAGGCGCAAGATGACCCTCAAGCAGGTGGAGAAGCTCTCCGGCTTCTCCTCGACGCACATCAGCGAGATCGAACGCGGTCGCACGAGTCCCACCATCGCCGCGCTCACGAAGATCGCCGAAGCGCTCTCCAAGGACCCGTGCTTTTTCATCGAGGACCGCGAGCTCGAGGAAGTGTGCGTGATGCCGCTCGAAGCGGCCGAGGAGCGCTCGGACCGCGGCTCGATCGCGGTCCGCAGCCTTTCCATGGGGGTGCTTGCCAGCCACCTGCGGTTCTATTACATCCGGACGGCCGGCCCCTTCGAGGGCCGTCTGGACGAGCTCTGCTGCGGTGACTTCTGCTTCTACACGATGTCAGGTATGGCTCAGGTGCGGCACGGGAAGGATACCTTCGCGCTGGAAACGGGGAGCAGCTTGCACGCGTTTTTCGAAAGCCCGCCCGTGCTCGCCGCGGCCGACTCGCGATTCGAAATGTTCGTCGCCGTCGACCCGCTCGTTTCGCCGGACGCGGGGAAGGCTCGCGAGCCGGGGGCGCGGCCGAACTGAGCCGCCGTCGCTGCGTTGGGAGCCGGCCGGGCGAGGGCGCCCTACCCGTTGGAACGCGGCCCGGGCCCGGAAGGCGATTGCTTCGCCTCTTGCCAGGCGGCTTCCATCTCGTCGAGGGCGGCGCTTCCCACAGGCGTGCCTCTGGCGCGCAGGATTTCCTCCATTCGCGAGAAGCGTTCCTGGAATTTCCTCGTCGCGGATTTCAGCGCTTGCTCGGGATCGTCTCCATGATGGCGGGCGAGGTTGACGAGCGAGAAGAGCAGGTCCCCGATTTCCTCGTGCACGGCCGCGCCCGAGCCGCTTCGCGCCGGTGCATCGGCATCCGCGGCCTGGCCGGTGCCGCCACGCGCCGGCGGCCGTTCATCGGCGAGCGCGGCCGCGAGCTCGGCGCGCTCCTCGTCGATCTTGGCGAGAACGCCGCCGATGTCCGGCCAGTCGAATCCGAATCCCGCCGCCTTCTCCTGCACGCGAAAGGCCTCCAGCAGGGCGGGCAGTCCCGCCGCGCCGCTGGCGAGAAGGCCGCGCCGGTCTCCGCGCGCCTGCTTCTCCTTGCGCTTGGCCGCTTCCCACAATCCGTCGGGCCGCCCGCGCTCCTCGGGCGCGAGCGGCTCCCCGAAGACATGAGGATGGCGGCGAATGAGCTTCTCGGAAATGCGGGCGATGACGCCCGGAAAATCGAAATCCCCTCGCTCCTCGGCCATCGTGACCGCGAAGACGATGAGATACAGCAAATCGCCGAGCTCTTCCCGGAGCCGTTCGGGCTCCTCGCTCGCGATCGCCTCGAGAACTTCGTGGGTTTCTTCGAGCAGGTACGGCGTGATCGAGGAAAGCGTCTGCGCCCGGTCCCAATCGCATCCGCCCGGATCGCGCAGCCTGCGGCAAAGCTGGCGCAAGCCCGCGCAAGTGTGCGAGACTTCGAATTCCTTCATGCGGGCACGCTAGCATGCCGCCGAGCGGCCGGGCAATCGATAGACCGGATGCCCAGCGGGGCCCGGCCAACCGGGAGGATGCCGTTGGCGAAGAGGCCTTCGGCCGAAGGGCGATGAAAGACGGGGCGAGCATGGGCGAGACAGAGGTCGAACGCGCGTTGTTCGCGGCCGCATGGGCGGCGCATGCCAGGGCGCACGCGCCGTACTCGCATTTCTCGGTGGGGGCGGCGCTCGAGACCGAGGAAGGCGAGATCGTCTCCGGGTGCAATGTCGAGAATGTCTCGCTCGGCCTCGGCGTATGCGCGGAGCGCGTGGCCCTCTTCGCTTGCCTGGCCCGCGGCCTCACTCCCGGGCGCAGGATCGCGATCGTGACCGGCGCTCCGAGTCCCACGCCTCCCTGCGGGGCATGCCGTCAGGTGCTGCGCGAGCTCGCTCCGCGCACCTCGGTGCTCTCGCGTTGCGCGACCGGCGAGCAGCGCTCGTGGCGGCCGGAGGCGATGCTGCCCGGGCCGCTGTCGCCCGCCAGAGCGCACGACTGGGAGCCTCGCGACATCATCGCGCGCAAACGCGACGGGCGGGAGCTCGACGAGGAGGAAATCCGCCGCTTCGTCCACGGTCTGCTCACCGGCGAAGTCGAAGAGCATCAGATGAGCGCCTGGATGATGGCGGTCTATCTGCGGGGCATGAGCCGCCGCGAAATCCGCGATCTCACCCGCGCGATGGCCGAAAGCGGAACGAGGCTCGATTACAGCGGGATTCCGGGACCGAAAGTCGACAAGCACTCGACCGGAGGCGTGGGCGACAAGATTTCCCTGCCGCTCGTGCCCCTCGCCATGGCCGGCGGCCTGCGCGTGCCGATGATCTCCGGCCGCGGACTGGGGCACACCGGCGGCACGCTGGACAAGCTCGAGGCGATCCCCGGATACCGGGCGCTGCTTTCCACCGAGCGGCTGAGGGAGCTGATCGAATCGCCGGGCGCTTTCATCGCGGGACAGACCGCGGACCTCGTGCCCGCCGACCGCCTCATGTACGCGCTCCGCGATGTCTCGGGGACGGTCGCCTCGGTGCCGCTGATCGTGGCGAGCATCCTCAGCAAGAAGATCTCCGCCGGCCTCGACGGCCTCGTGCTCGATGTGAAATTCGGACGCGGCGCATTCATGCGCGACGAGCGTGAAGCGCTCGACCTGGCGCGCGTGCTGGTGGAGGTTTCCGCGAGCTTGGGGCTTTCCGCGGCCGCGCTCTTGACGCGCATGGATGAGCCGATCGGCTTCGCGGTCGGACACGCGCTCGAAGTGCGCGAGTGCTTCTCGTTTCTCTCGCGCGACGAGCGCCCGGGCGCAGGGGAGGCGGGCGCGCATTCCGCCGATGTGGAAGAACTGACCCTCGCGCTCGGCGGAGCGATGGTCGCGCTGGGGGGACTGGCGCCCACGATGCGAGCCGGCGCCGCCTTGCTGCGCGCGCGGCTCGAAGATGGCAGCGCGCGGGAAGCGTGCCGCCGGTGGATCGCCGCGCAGGGAGGCGACCCGGCGTTGGTCGACCGCCCGGAGGACCTGCAGGTGTCGGCGAACCGGCGAGTCGTGCGTTCGCCCGCTTCGGGCTTCGTGCGCGCGATCGACGCGCTGCAGGCCGGACGGCTGTGCGTGCGTCTGGGGGGAGGGCGCCGCCGTCGCGGCGAACCGATCGATCTCGGCGTGGGCATCGTCTTTCATCGAAAGACGGGCGACCGCGTGGCGGCGGGCGATCCTCTCTGCACCCTGTATCTGCCTGCGGGCGAATCCGCGGACGAGGCCCTGTCCGGCGAACGGGAGATGTTCACGATCGCGTCGGACCCGCCCGTTCCGTCACCGCGAATCGCCGCTCTGGTGCTTCCCGAAGGGACCTTCGCCGAGCCTTGGGACACTCCGATCGCCCAAGGCCTCAAACGCTAGCGCATCCACGCGGGCTCGTTGGCGCGAGGCATGGGTGAGCGCGGTCAATCTCCGTAACCCCAGGAATGAACCGTGCAGTATTCGCGGGGCGCGGTGCCCGCGATGAACACATCGTTCACCGGATGTGGGCACGAGCCATTCGCGAGCGCGCCCGTCTCCCGGCAAGTCGTCGCGAAGGTGAGACTGCTCGGGACGGTGAAGTCGCGAGTGCCGCCGCGCCGCTCGACCGCCTTCATGATCTCGCACCAGATGGGCAGGGCCGCCTTCGACCCCGTGCCGGTGTCCGCGCCGCCGATCGGAATTCGATAATCGAATCCCACCCACACGCCCACGGCCAGAGTCGGCGTGTAGCCGATGAACCAGGCGTCGGTGTAGTCGTCGTTGGTGCCCGTCTTGCCGGCCGCCGGCATGCGCAGGTTCCATTCGCCGCCGCGCGCGGAAGCGGCGGTGCCGAAGTCGAGCGCCGAGGCGAGCATGCTCGTCACCTGATAGCAGGTCTGGGCATTGAGCACTTGAGCGGAGGAGGGCTCGTGCGCCTCGATCGTGTGGCCGTAACGATCGACGATTCGCTCGATCCAGTACGGCTCGACGCGGATGCCTTGATTGCCGAAGACGGCGAAGGCCGAAGTGAGATCGATCAAGGTGACTTCGCCCGATCCGGTCGCGAGCGACATGTAGGGCGGCAGGTCGTTCTTGATCCCCAGGCGGCGGGCGAGGTCGACGACCGGGCGGATGCCGACATCGGCGAGCAGACGGGCGGTGGGCACGTTCACCGATTTCGCGAGCGCGTATCGCAGCGTGATGGGGCCCAGGAAATCGGGATCGAAGTTCTTCGGCGTCCACGAGCTGTCGGCCCGGCTGGAGACGGGGAAGCTCACCGGCTCGTCGAGCAGGATGTCGTTCGTGTGCCAACCGCGGCGCAGCGCTTCGGCATAGATGAAAGGCTTGAACGATGAGGCGGGCTGGCGGGGCGCCTGCACGGCGCGATTGAAGACGCTCTCGGTGAAGTCCCGGCCGCCGACCAGCGCGCGCACCGCGCCGGTCGCAAGTTCGATCGCGACCACCGCGCCTTGCAGCCGCAGAGGGGCGGGCAGCTCGGATTCCGGAGGCAGGCCGTACTGCTTGAGGGTCGCATCGGCGCGGCCGCGCAAATAGGGATAAGCGTTCTTCTCCTCGATCCCGCGCAAGTGGCGCTCGAGCGCCGCCTCGGCGACCCGCTGCAGTTCCGTGTCGAGGGTCGTCTCGACCCGCAGGCCGGCGTGATAGACCGAGTTCGAACCCTGGCCGCGCATCAGCTCCTGGCGGACCATCTCGGTGAAGTAGGCGCCCGTCTTGCCCCGCGGGCCGCCCGCTTCGAGCAGCTCGAGGGGCGTCTCGATGGCGCGCTCGTAGGCCGGCCGGTCGATCGCCTTCGTGTCGAGCATTGCGCGCAGCACGCGATTGCGGCGGCCGAGCGCAGCTTCGGGGTGCCGTCGCGGCGAGAAGGCGGCGGGGTTTCCGGGCAAGCCCGCGAGCAAGGCCGACTGCTCCAGAGTGAGTTCCTCGGGCTCGACTCCGAAGAAGCGGCGCGCCGCCGCGCCCAGTCCGTGCGCGCCTTCGCCGAAATAGATCTGGTTCACATACAGCTCGAGGATCTCGTCTTTCGAAAAGGAGCGCTCGATGCGCAACGCGAGAATCGCCTCGCGGATTTTTCGGTCGAGCGTGCGGCGATGATCGAGGAAGAGATTGCGCGCGAGCTGCTGCGTGATCGTGGACGCGCCTTGGGCCGCGCGCCCGCGCAGGAGGTCGGCCCTCAACGCGCGCAGGATGCCGATCGGATCGATGCCCCAATGCCGATAGAACTGGCGGTCCTCCGTTGCGAGAATCGCCTGCACGAATTCCTTCGGCACGCGTTCGAGCCGCAGCGGAGTGCGGTCCTCGACGAAGAGAATGTCGAGGCGCTCGCCATCCTTGTCGAGCAGCGTGGTCGCGACGCTCGCTTCCATTTCGCGCGGAGAGACGGGCGTGGGCAGATCCCGGCCGAAGATCGCAAGGATGCCGTAGAGAGCCGCGGCCAGCAGCAGCGGGACGAGCAGCAAGGCGATGACGAAATACTTCATGAGGCCATCTTCCATGCGCCGCGCAGGGAGTCAAGACGCCCGAGACCTTCGATCTTCCCATTGAAGAATGGGGTGGGAACCCATGAAACCCGGGCGTGTTGAAGAGACCGCGTGCGAGGGGCCAGGTTCCAAGGGCCCTCGAGCTAGAGGTGTGCACGAGGGGCGAACGGCCACGAAACAGAGGTTGGGACCTCGCCGGAACCGCGAATCAGGTTGCGGCGGGCGGAATAGATCGAGGTAGCAGAGCGGACGATCGACCAGCTAAAGGCTTGTCGGATCATCGCTTGAAAGAATCTTTCGCTTCTGCCCATTTCTCGAAAAAAACCTCTTGATCTTCGGACGGCAGACGATTAGTCTCCGTGGTCGCGCATCCATCACGACCCTCTCTTGCGAGAAGCACGAGCGTCTTGAGGGAGAGGGTATGGGGTTGTGCGCTCCGTATTACAGGTCTTGATTGCGCCTTCGGGCGCTCATACGGCTCTTTGAAAATGGAATTGCGAAGGCGTGCGTGAGCCTGCCGGTCGGGTTCGGCGGCATGGTGCCGGACCCCATTGGCAGCAGAACCGTCAATGACACTCTTCCTTCGGGAAGGGTCTCCATGGTTTTTTGACCACGGAGGGTTTGATCCTGGCTCAGAACGAACGTTGGCGGCGTGGATTAGGCATGCAAGTCGCGCGAGAACGTCACCTTCGGGTGGCTAGTACAGCGGCGAACGGGTGAGTAACACGTGGGGAATCTGCCCTCGAGTTGGGAATAACACTCCTAACGGGGTGCTAATACCGAATAACACGGCCTGGCCGCATGACCGGGTCGTCAAAGCTGGCCTCTGCTTGCAAGCTGGCGCTTGAGGATGATCCCGCGCCCCATTAGCTAGTTGGTGAGGTAACGGCCCACCAAGGCTCCGATGGGTAGCTGGTCTGAGAGGATGGTCAGCCACACTGGGACTGAGACACGGCCCAGACTCCTACGGGAGGCAGCAGTCGAGAGGCTTCGGCAATGGGCGAAAGCCTGACCGAGCGACGCCGCGTGAGGGATGAAGGTTGTAAGATCGTAAACCTCTGTCGGGGGGGAAGAACCACCGGGTGCGAATACCACTTCGGTCTGACGTTACCCCCGAAGGAAGCTCCGGCTAACTCCGTGCCAGCAGCCGCGGTAACACGGGGGGAGCAAACGTTGTTCGGAATCACTGGGCGTAAAGGGCGCGCAGGCGGCCCGGCAAGTGAGACGTGAAAGGCTCTGGCTCAACCAGGGAAATGCGTCTCATACTGCCGGGCTTGAGGACGGGAGAGGAGACGGGAATTCTCGGTGTAGCGGTGAAATGCACTGATATCGGGAAGAACACCAGTGGCGAAGGCGCGTCTCTGGCCCGTTCCTGACGCTCAGGCGCGAAAGCTGGGGGAGCAAACAGGATTAGAGACCCTGGTAGTCCCAGCTGTAAACGGTGGGCACTAGGTGTGGGAGGCATCGACCCCTTCCGTGCCGCAGCTAACGCATTAAGTGCCCCGCCTGGGGAGTACGACCGCAAGGTTGAAACTCAAAGGAATTGACGGGGGCCCGCACAAGCGGTGGAGCATGTGGTTTAATTCGATGCAACGCGAAGAACCTTACCTGGGCTTGACATGCATCGGACGGGTGTGGAAACACACTTTCCCTTCGGGGTCGATGCACAGGTGCTGCATGGCTGTCGTCAGCTCGTGTCGTGAGATGTTGGGTTAAGTCCCGCAACGAGCGCAACCCTTGCCCTTAGTTGCCAGCACTTCGGGTGGGCACTCTAGGGGGACTGCCGCCGATGAGGCGGAGGAAGGTGGGGATGACGTCAAGTCCTCATGGTCCTTATGTCCAGGGCTACACACGTGCTACAATGGCCGGTACAGTGGGTTGCGATACCGCGAGGTGGAGCCAATCCTCAAAGCCGGTCTCAGTTCGGATTGTAGTCTGCAACTCGACTACATGAAGCCGGAATCGCTAGTAATCGC
>CAYZWI010000015.1:0-87472 GCA_964482205.1 uncultured bacterium
CCGGCGCAGGCAAGCCTAGTGACAACGGGGCCTTGGCACCGGTATATTCCTCCTCACCCTTGGCGTTGGGATACGCCGATACCACGCGCCGGACTGAAAAACAGGGCAATTTAAAGACAGGCGAGCTGGCGCTCTGTTACTTCGACACATCGGGTTCCGGGCCTGCCAGACAGTCTTCGGGACCCGGCGCCCACGGCAAGCGCCGGATGACCAGGAGGAGTCCATGCCCAGATTCGCTTGGGGGCTTTTGCTGGCTGCCGGCGCCGTGACCTGCTCCTGCAGCCCCGACCGCAGCCCGGTGACTCCTAACCCGCCCTCGAACCCGCCCCTGGCTTCCGCAACCATTGGCTCCCAAAGCAGCCTGACGGTCCGACTGCTGGCGGATGCCCGCTGAGACGTGGGGCCGCGCGCATCATGCGTCCTGGCAGGGCCGGGCCTGCGCGGGATTGCGTGCACGCGATTCGGCCTCAAGCGGAGTCAGGGCGGTCTACTCGTACCGCAGCGCATCAATCGGATGCAGCCGCGAGGCCCGCAGCGCCGGCAGCAGCCCGAATCCCACTCCCACCGCCGAGCAGAACCCGAGGCCCAGGAAGGCGTAGCTCACCGGCACGCTCACGGGGAAATGGGTGAAGACCGAGACGAGGTTCCCCAGCCCGTAGCCCGCCACCACTCCCACCACTCCGCCGATGTTGCAGAGGATCACCGCCTCCAGCAGGAACTGCGCCAGGATGTCCTGCGGCTTCGCCCCCAGCGCCTTGCGGATCCCGATCTCGCGCGTCCGCTCGGTCACCGCGACGAGCATGATATTCATGATCCCGATGCCGGCGACGACCAGCGCGATGATGCCGATCACGAAGCCCGCCATCTTCACGCCGCGGCTCATCTTGTTGAATTCCTTGATCAAGCTGTCCGCGTTGAAGAAGTCGAAGTTGTCCTCTTCGCCCAGCTTCACATGGCGCACGCGCCGCAGCACCTGGCGGGTCTCCTCGATCGCGTCGTTCATCAGCTCCGGGGTCTTCGCGCGCACGGTGATGTTGACCGACCGCGTGAACCCCCAGCGATCGATCGCCCCGTATGTGCTCAGGAATGTGGTAATGGGTATCAGCGCATAGTTGTCATGATGGCCGCCGAAGGCGGACTTCTTCTCCTCGAATACGCCGATCACTACGTACTTGCGATCGTCCAGGCGGACCTCGCGGCCGATCGGATCGACGAAGGGGTAGAGCTTGTCCGCGATCGCGTGCCCGATGACCGCCACCCGGGCATTACCGCGCACATCCATCGCGGAGATGTTCCGCCCGAGCGCCACGAAGTGGGTGTTGTTGATCGAGTACTCGGGCGTGCCTCCGACGATCGAGAGGTTGGGGTTGGTCGATTCCCCGCGGTAGGACGCGGCGTGGCCGAAGTCCCAGGCTTCGCATCCGACGAGATCCACATTGGAGGCCTGCTGGCGAATCGCGTCGGCGTCCTCCATCGTCAGCGGCGGCCGCCGCATCGCCTTGCGCCGGTCCTCATCGGAATGGAACCCGGCCGGCCACTTCTGGACCTGAAAGGTCTGGGCGCCGAGGACATTCATCTCGCGTTCCATCGTGTTCTGGATGACCGAAATGCCCGTCATGACGCCGATGATCGACGCGACTCCGGCGACGATCCCGACGAGCGTCAGGATCGACCGCAGCTTGTTGCCCACGATCGCGGCGAGCGACATGAAGAAGAGGTCAAACGCGCGCATGCCGCCGCACCTTTCGCGAGGGGTTCCGCCTTCCCGCCGGCGCCGTCTTACTCATAGCGCAGCGCCTCGATTACATCCAGGCGCGAAGCCCGGTAGGCGGGAATGAGCCCCGCTACAATGCCGACCGTCACCGAGACGACGACGGCGAGGACCACGATGGAGGCCGAGACGCTCGCCGGCATCAAGGCGGCGTTGATCACCGCGGTCAGAATGGCGGCGAGCCCGATGCCGACGAGCCCGCCCATCAATCCGATCGCGGAGGATTCGAGCAGGAACTGCAGGAGAATGCTCTTCGGCGTCGCGCCGATCGCCCGGCGGATCCCGATCTCGCGGGTGCGCTCGGTGACCGAGACGAACATGATGTTCATCACTCCCACCGCTCCCACGAACAGCGAGATCCCGGTCACGAGCAGCCCCACGAGCAGGACGACGCCCATCATGTTGTTGAAGGTCCCGACGAGCGTGTCGAGCTTGTTGATCGAGAAGTCGTCTTTCTCGACGGGCCGCAGGCCGCGGATTCTGCGCATCTCCCCGCGCACGACATCTTCCATCTCCCGCATGGGCAGGTCGCCCGGGACCTTGATGGCCACATCGACATCCGTGCGCCGATCGCCGCCGAACACTCTCACGAAGGTCGTGATCGGAATGAAGACCTGCCGGTCGAAATTCGGGCCGTCGCCCAGGAAACTGCCGCCCTGCTTTTCCATCACCCCGACCACGCGGAATTTCGTGCGCCCGATCTGCATCGTCTTGTTGATCGGGTCGGACTTCCCGAACAGCCCGTCGCGCACTTCCGTGCCGATCACGCAGACTCTGCGCTTGTAGAGCACATCGAAGGGCATCAGGAACCGCCCGAGTTGCGGCTGGGCGCTGGTCATGCGGATTTGTTTCTCAGTCGTGCCGACGACGGGACAGTCGTTCATCGTCTCGGTGCGATAGAGCAGGTCGCGCATGTTGGCGATGTTGGGATTGACGAGCGCCTTGCCGCGCAGCCGGCGTTCGAGCTCATTCACTTCGCGCAGCTCGAGCGGCGGGCGGTTCCGGTAGAGGAAGAAGTCGTCCATGATGATCCAGGGCATGCGCGAGACATAGATGATGTCGCTGCCCACCGCCGAAAAGCTCTCCCGAAAGCGATTTTGCAGGCCGTTGGCCGCGGTCATCGTGAGCATCACGGCGACGATGCCGATGATGATGCCGAGCGTGGTGAGCAGGCTGCGCGCCTTGTTCGCGCGCAAGGCGTCGAACGCCATCTGCAGAAGCTCACGGGTATCGACTCTAAACGCCTTCATGGCCTTCATCGTTTCGTCGTCACATCGCTTTCGATCTTGCCGTCGAGCAGGCGGATGGTGCGCTGGGCGTGATCGGCGATGTACTGCTCATGGGTGACGAGGATGATCGTCTGGCCCGCGGCGTGCAGCTCGTCGATCATCGCCATGACGTCGTCGCCGGTCTTGCTGTCGAGGTTTCCGGTGGGCTCGTCGGCGAGAATCAGGGAGGGATGGATGACGAGCGCGCGCGCGATCGCGACCCGCTGGCGCTGGCCGCCGGAAAGCTCGTTGGGCCGGTGCTTCATGCGTCCGGCGAGGCCCACGCGCTCGAGCGCCTGCTCGGCGCGCTCGCGACGCTCACCGCGCGGAATGCCGCCGTAGATCAGCGGCAACTCGACATTCTTCAGGATGCTCGCGCGCGGGATCAGGTTGAAGGTCTGGAAGACGAACCCGATCCGGCGATTGCGCAGCTCGGCCAGCTGCGACTGATTCATCTGCGCGACCATCTGCCCTTCGAGGCAGTAGGTCCCCGAGGTGGGCACATCCAGGCATCCGATGATGTTCATCAGCGTGGACTTGCCCGAGCCCGAAGGGCCCATGATCGCGAGGTAGTCATTGCGCTCGATGTCGAGCGAAACGCCGTCCAGGGCGTGGACGACATCCGCTCCCATCACATAGGTCTTCGTGATGTCGCGCAACGCGAGAAAGACCGCCGGGGATGTCTGGGATGCATGCTCCATGGCGCTAACTCTCACGCGGAGGGTTCTGGCGCGCGAACTTTTCGGGGTTCTTGCTGATCGTCACCACCGAACCGTTCTGCAGATCGCGCGAGATGGCGCTGTAGCTGCCGCTCACGATCTCGTCACCCTCCGTGAGGCCTTCGATGATCTCGATCAGCTCGTCGCTCTGGATGCCGGTCTTCACCTGCCGGGCGACGGCCTTGCCCTTGTCGATGATGAAGACGATCTCGACGAATCCGTCCTCGTCCGCCTGGTATCGCTTCTCGGCGTCCTCGCGCTTCTCGCCCATCGTGGTCAGCTGATCGATCGTCCGCACCGCCACGCTTTGCAGGGGAACGCTGAGGGCGTCGTCGTTGGTCTTGGTGATGATGTCGGCGCTGGCGGTCATGCCCGGACGCAAGGTCTCGGGCGGATCCTCGATCGCGATCTTGATGTCGAAGCCCGTCTTCTGGTCGGCCGTGCCCGCGCCGGCCGCCTTGGCGCTGCTCGCGATTTCGTAGACGGCGCCTTTCAACTTCTGATCCAACAACGCGTCGACTTCGACCTCGGCCGGCTGCCCGATCGCAATCGAGACGATGTCGTTCTCGTCGACATTCACCTGCGCTTCCATCTCGGAGAGATCCGCGATCACGAGGATCACATCCGCCTGGAACTGCGAGCCGAGCGCGATCTCGCCCTGCTCCTTGTTGAGCTCGCTGATGATTCCGCTCATCGGCGCGTAGATCGTGGTCTTCGAGAGATCGTCGCGCGCCTGCTTGAGGGCGGCCTTGGCTTGCTCCACCAGCTCGAGGGAGGAATCGAGACGCGCCTGTTCGACCAGCAGCTCGGCCTTCTTGTTGTCGTAGATCGCCTGCGATTCGAGTTCCTTTGAAAGCAGATCCTCGGAGCGCTTGAGATCTTTCTCGATCCGTTCGATGTTGTGGCGCACGAGCTTGGCATTCGCTTCCGAGGAGCGCACATTCGCCTCGCCACTTTCGACCGCGGCCAGGAAGCGCTCGCGGTCCAGCTCGACGAGGAGCGCGCCCTTTTCCACCCGTTGCCCTTCGAGGACGGCGAGGTTCTTGATCTTGCCGCTCACATCGGCACTGATTTTCACCTGGGTCTTGGGCTGGATCTTGCCGGTCGCATTCACCTTCTGGACGATCTGTTTCCGCTCGACCTTGGCTGTCTGGACCTCGAGCGGCTTGTGACCGCGGCCCTTGAGGACCGCGCCGCCGAGGACCGCCAGGACGACCAGCCCCCCCGCTCCAATCCACAAATACTTCTTCTTCATTGCCTTGCGCCTCTTTGTTTCCAACCCCGGAGGGCCTGCCGGACAGGATCTCCTTATGAACGACCCACGGGACGCGCGGGTTGCCGCCTTTCGCCTCGCCGAGGGCCTCGTGACCCGCCGGGCGATCGCGCAAGGAGCCGTCTGCGGAGGCGTCGCCCGAGCCAGCTCTCCCCTGCCCGCTATCCGCCCTGGGCCCGCCAAGCGGATCCGCCGAGTCGGACTCGCCAAGTCGGATCCGCCAAGCGGATCCACCCAGTATGGAACGACGAGGCGGGCAGCGTAAAGGCCGGGCTTCCATTATTCTGCCCCGAGCGCCCTTCCTTTGCAGTCGCCATGCCATGTATGATTTGCAGGCGCACCAATCCACGACCCGGGCCGCGGCCCGTCGAGAACCTCCGGCGAGCCGGGCCACGCTTCCTCGTGATCGGAGTCCTCATGATCGGAGTCCTCATGATCGGAAGGCTCATGATCGGAAGGCTCATGATCGGAAGGCTCGTTGTCGGACAGCTCGTGATCGCAACGCTCGCGGCCGCACCGCTGGTGAGCGGACGGCCCACGAGCGCCCAGTGGATGAGTGGGCTTCGCGCCGCCGCACCGTTGGCGGTTGTGCCCGCTGCGACCGCCCCGCGCGTCGGCGAGACCGCGGACACGCTCGCTGCGCTGATCGTTCTCGGCCGCCAGGCCGACATCGCGACCCTGGACAAGAAGCTGAAGGAACGGCACGCGAGCCGGAAGGATCGCCACTCCCAGGTGATCGCCGCCCTGCGGAGCGAGGCGGAGCAAGGCCAGGCGGGTCTGCTCGAACTCTTGAGCGCACTCCGCCGGCGTGGAGAAGTGAGCAGCTACACTCCCTATTGGATCACGAATGCGATTGCCGTGCGGGCCACACCTGAAGCGATCGAGGATCTCGCTCGCCGGCCCGAAGTCCTGGCGATCGAACCGCGCCCTGTCTTCACAGTCGATGAGAGCCTTCGCGCAGAAGGTTCTTGCACCCCGTCCCGCTCAAATCCGTCAGCGCGCGGAATCGGCGTCTCCGGCGGAGTGCGGGCCATCCGCGCGCCGCAAGTCTGGAACGATTTGCTCATCAATGGCACGGGAGCGTTGATCGGAATCCTCGACACGGGTGTGGACGGCAACCATCCCGCACTTCGCGATCGTTGGCGCGGAAACAACGGCCATCCTTGGCAGGAATGCTGGCACGATGTCGTGAATTCCGGGAGCACCTATCCGAATGATGATGTCTCCGGCCACGGAACGCATGTCGCGGGAATCGCGACCGGCCTTGGCACCGCGACCCACGACACGATCGGCGTAGCGTGGGGGGCGCAGTGGATCGCGGCCAATGCCATTCGCCAGGGAGCCGGAGCGGAACTCGACTTCGATGTGATCGACTGCCTGCAATGGTTTGCCGATCCGGACGGCGATCCGGAAACCATCGACGATGTTCCCGATGTGATCGTGTGCGCATGGGGGGTCAACGAGCAACTGGCCGGGTATTCGGATTGCGATACGCGCTGGTGGTGGGCGATCGACAATTGTGAGGCGGCCGGCGTCGTGACGATCTGGAGCGCGGGCGGCGACGGGCCGGGCGCGGGGACGGTCCGTTCGCCGGCCGATCGCGCGACCACGCCCTACAGCGGGTTCTCGGTCGGTTCGGTGGACGCGGCGCATTCTGCGTTCCCCTACCCGATCGCGTTCTTCTCCAGCCGGGGACCGAGCGGATGCGATGCACCCGACTCGTTGCGCATCAAACCCGAAGTGGTCGCCCCCGGAGTGGAGATCTACTCCTCCGTCCCCGGCGGCGGCTATCAGGTGTGGAGCGGATCCGCAATGGCGACGGCCCATGCGGCCGGCCTCGTCGCCTTGATGCGTTCGGCCAATCCGGATTTGGAGGTTGACGCGATCAAGCAGACGATGATGATGACCGCCCGCGACGGAGGAGCGGCCGGCGAGGACAAT
The DNA here is from genome assembly GCA_964482205.1 of uncultured bacterium. GTDB lineage: Bacteria > Eisenbacteria > RBG-16-71-46 > CAIMUX01 > WJJG01 > JAZDGX01. Next base: position 6,973 of record CAYZWI010000015.1, read on the forward strand.
GCTTACGGATGGGGAACGATCGATGCGTTCGAGGCCGTCTCGCCGTTTGCGACTCCCTCGGCATCACCGGACGAAGCCCTTCGTGCGAACGCTCCCGCAGTTCCTCCGGCATGGCCCAATCCCCTGGGTCCCGACGGGGCGGTGCGTTATCGCATAAGAGCATCCGGTCCCATCACGCTCGAGATCCACGATCCCGCGGGCAGGCTTGTGCGGGCGATATCGATTGCACCGGTCCCGCCGGGTACGGAACGAGTCGCGGTGTGGGATGGGCGGGACGCCGACGGCCGGCCGGTCCCGTCGGGACTCTATTTGTGCCGCATTCGTTCCGCAGACGGATGCGCGCAAGCGAAGACGCTCGTCGTCCGATGAAGGGGAAAACGCGCTCGACGCGGGCGGCGGCGCGGGAACTCCGGCGCCCTGAGTGCGCGTGGGCCCTCGAGCGCCCGGAACCACCGTCTCACCGCCCTGTCAACCCCGGGCGGGCGCCTTCCGGAAGGCCGGCGTCATCGCCTTGAACCCCTTGCCTTTCGGCCTCCGATCCAGCATCTTGGCGACCATTCGGTTCCCGGCCCAGGCTGATTCTTGCGAGGTCATGTCATGGACATTCAGACACCTTCTCCGGCGCCGCCCGCTGCCCGCAGATCTCCCGAAGAGCTCGAGGCCCAGTGGTTCCGCGACCACTACCGGGGCGACATGCGGCAGCTCACCTTGCGCGCCGTCATCATGGGCGGAGTGCTGGGCGCGGTCATGTCGCTCTCGAATCTCTACATCGGCCTCAAGACCGGATGGGGATTCGGCGTCGCCATCACGGCCTGCGTGCTCTCCTTCGCGATCTGGAAATCGCTCTCGAAGATGCGCATCGTCCGCTCCGACATGACCGTGCTCGAGAACAACGCGATGCAATCCACGGCTTCTTCGGCCGGCTACTCGACCGGAGGCACGCTGGTCTCGGCGATCGCCGCCTTCCTGCTGTTGAACGGCCAGCACATTCCCTACGGATTGCTCACCCTCTGGATCTTCTTCCTCGCGGTGCTCGGCGTGACGATGGCGATTCCCATGAAGCGGCAGATGATCAACATCGAGCGCCTGCGCTTCCCTTCGGGCATCGCGGCCGCCATGACGCTGCGCAGCCTGCACGGCGACTACGCCCACAATCCCGCGCTGGAAGGGCCGGCGGGAGCCGGAGGCCCGGTCGAGAAGCCCGAAGAGGCGAGCGACGCGGTCACCAGCGCGGAGGAAGGCGAAAAGAGCGCGCGCGGGCTGTTCGTGGCCGGTTCGATCGGCGCGGGAGTCGCGTTTCTGCGCGACGGGTTCTCCACGCTGGCCGACATGCATTGGCTGAGCAAGCCGATTACTCTTATCGAATCCGTGTATCCGATCTTCGGCCGCAAGGCGATGGATTTCACGATCGGCATCGAAGGCAGCGTGCTGCTCTTCGCCGGCGGCGCGCTCATGGGATTGCGCGTGGCGGCGAGCGTGCTCCTCGGCTCGATCCTCTGCTGGGTGGTGCTCGTCCCGCACATGTCCAAGATCGGCGTCATCGAATCGCTCGAGTACCGTACGATGGTGTCGTGGTCGCTGTGGGGCGGAGCCTCGGCGATGGTCACCAGCGGGCTCCTCGCCTTCGGGCTGCAATGGCGCGCCGTCGTGCGCGCCCTGTCGGGCCTGGGCACGATCTTCAACCCTCGTCGCGCGTTAAAGCGCACCGAATTCCAGAAGGAGCTCGAAGCGATCGAGGTGCCGCCTTCCTGGATGGGCGTGCTCGGATTCGCCGGCGCGGTGGGGGTGATCTGGATCGCCTATCAGGCCTTCGCGATTCCCATCTGGATGGGAATTCTCGCGGTCGTTCTGTCCTTCTTCCTCGCGCTGGTCGCGTGCCGCGTTTGCGGAGAGACGGACACGACTCCCGTCGGCGCGATGGGCAAGGTGACCCAGCTCACCTACGGCATGATCGCGCCGCGGCAGACGAACACGAATCTCATGGCCGCGTGCATTACGGCGGGCGTCGCCGACAGCTCATCCGACCTGCTGACCGACCTGAAGAGCGGCTATGTGCTGGGAGCCAATCCCCGCAAGCAGTTCCTCGCGCAGTTTCTGGGCATCTTCGTGGGCACGGCGGTGACCGTGCCCTCGTTCTATCTGCTCGTGCCGAATGCGGCCAGCCTGGGCACCGCCCAGTGGCCGGCCCCCGCCGCGCAGGTGTGGGCAGGCGTCGCGCGGCTGCTGGCGAACGGATTCGAGTCGCTCCATCCGACCGCGCGCTGGTCGATCCTGATCGGAGGCCTCGCCGGAATCGTGCTCGTCCTTCTCCCCCGCTGGCTGCCCGCGAAGCTGCGCAACTGGGTGCCTTCTCCGATGGGACTGGGACTCGCCTTCACCTTCCACTTCTACTATGGCTTGTCGATGTTCCTCGGCGGTCTCGCGCAGTGGTTCATATCCAAGCGCTATCCGAAGTCCGACAAGATCTACACGGCGCCGGTCGCAAGCGGATTGATCGCGGGCGAGAGCTTGATGGGCGTGTTCTTGATCCTGCTGCCGCTGCTCGTGGCGGCCCTCCGGGCGGCCTTCTAGTTGGCTCTCGGCGCGACGTCATGTCAGCGCCGAGCGCCGCGAGCTGCCTGCTCGGGCATGGACGAGCGGCCTCGACTGCCTCAGAAGTAGACGGCCTCGAACAGCGCGACCCGTTCGCCGGCGTCGTTCTGCAATTCGAGCGTGCTGCCGACGATCTGCCATCGTTGAACATCGATGAGCGCATCGGCCAGTCGCCGCTCCATCTCGTCGAGCGGCGGAGGGCAAGCCATGCGGGTGGAGGCCACCGCGGAGAATGAGATGTTCTCTCCTTCGACCGCGCAGCCGCCGTGCATGGAATTGCAGCCGACCGTCGCGGCGAACGACAAGCGTCCCTCTTCTTCCTTCAAGATCAAATGAGGCTCACGGCGCTTTTCCGCGGTGACCACTTCCGTCCCGAACAACTCGACGATCCGCCAGTAGGTGTTCGTCAGCGACGCGTCCGCGCGCGCGCGCTCGCAAGCCTGGCCGGGCCAGGCATGAATGAAGCGCGTGACCACGAGCGTGGGCTGCAGGCCCGCTCCTTCCATCGGCGGGCGATGCGCGAGCGTGCCTTCCAAGGTCACATAGAGGGGAGCGCCGGGAGTGGGCGCGCTTTCCAGATACGCGCGCTCCATGGCGGCATAGTCGCTCTCCTGCGCGACCGGATAGCTCCTTCCGGTCAGGCACTCGGTGAAGCGAGCGGCATCGGCCAGGTACGTCATTTCTCCGCCCATCCGCAGGGACACTTCCACCGGATCGAGCGTTCCATCGCTGACGAACTCGTACGGCAGCTTCGATTCGATCGGACGGCCCTCGAGATCGAGTAGCCTCAACGTGTCCGCCCCCAGGATTTCGAATTGCAGAGCCGTCTCCGCCCCGCTCTGGAGAAGCAGCGCTCGCCGCGCGGGATCGACGCGCCACACGCCGATTGCATCGCGCACGAAATCCTTGCCCAGCCATTCGTGCCGCAGATGAAAGACCTGATCGGGCCATAGATCGAGATGGTGCCGGATGCCCGCGCAATCGGCGCACGGCAAATCGCCCCGAAAGGTCGCGGGCAACCGCAAGCCATGCGCGCCGAGCGCTGCCTCGGACGATGGCGATGGAGCAGCCGGGGTCGCCAAGGAATCGGCAGTTTCGTCTGGCTCCGTGTAAGGCAGGGAATATGCGACGGGCCGCAACAGCAACTCCGCCGCGGGCCCTCTGCCGAGGCTGAGCACGGGATGGATCCGGTCGGTCGTCAGCACCGGCTCGCCGTCCACGAAAAGACGGGCGCGCACCGCATAGGATCTCGTCCGGTCGATTTGCTTCGGATCGTATTCGATGCGGAACAGGATGGGCGATGTGAACGGGCCGTTCATCGTCGTGCGGCCGAGGAGGATCGCCGGCGCATCGGCGCGCGAGATGTCCACGAGCTCGGCTTCGAAGACCGCGGAGAGCGGAAACGAGATGCGCTGCATCCAAATGGCTGTTCCCGTCACCGCCGGTGTTCTCGGCTGCGCGGCCTCTCCTTTCGCCCGTCTCTTCGCTTTGGAGGAACTTTGTTCGCCGCTGGGCGCCTCGCCCGCGGCCGTCTGCGCCTGCGCGCGCGCATGCATCACCGGCCATGGACCGCTGAGACCGGCGGCAAGCAAAGCGCTCAGGACGAGCGCGGCCTTCAGGGAGCAATCCCGCTTCCGTGCTCTATTCCTGGGCATGGGCCTCCCCCGTTTTCAATGTACGACCCCCCGTTGTGCACAAGAGTCTCACGCGACGCTCGACCGCATCATAGGAAGCGAGCGAGAGAATGTCACGAGAGACCTGGCGCACCCTCCATCTCGCCTTGTCGAACGCCTCATTGCGCTCGTCTTGTCGAGCCGAGCTCGTGCTCGCCCGCCCGCCACGCGCGCACAATCGCGCGCATTGACAGCCGGAAAGGGCGCCTGCATGCTGTCGAGGCAGTGCCTTGGATCACGGCGCGCTCTCGGCCGGGAGGTTCGTATGCGAATCGCTCTCAGGCGCCTCTGTCTCCATGTCTTCGTCACGCTCGTCTTCGTTCTCTCGATCTCGATCGGCCAGGCCCATGCGGCCCCTCATGGACTCGGCCTCGGAGTGCACGGCGGCTATGGAGCCTCCGACGACGCCGAATCGGGAAGCGGGCTCTTTGGGGCACAGGTGGAATTGCGCCCCGCCGGTTTTCTCGGCTTCGTGGGCGCGATCTCCTACAAGGTTGAAGAGGACTTCGTCGTCCAGCCGGTCACCAACGCTCGCGCGAGCTACAGCGTGCACAGCATGCCCGTGTCGGTGATGGCGCGGCTCTACCTCCCGCTCCCCGGAATCGCCCCGTATGTCACCGCGGGCGCGCAGTGGCGGTACATCTCCTACGACTTCGAGCACCTCGACGATGCGATCGACAACTTCTCCGCAGATGAAAGCGAAACGGCCTTCGGGTGGGTCGCGGGCGGCGGGCTGGAGTTCTGCGCCGCGCCGCACATCGCGCTCTTCGGCGAAGCGCGTTTCGAATTCGTCGACGCCAATCGGGACTTCGGCGAGACGGACATGGAGGAGGTCGAGGACTTCGATTACGATCAGTGGGCGATCGTGGGAGGCATCACGTTCCTGTTGCAGTGAGCGGCTGTTGCCTGAGCGCGGTGGCCTGCCGGTTGGGCGGTCACGTCCTTCGCACGGCCGGCGCGACCGGCGGCATGGCCATCTTCATCGTGGAACCGAAGCGCAAGGAAAGGAGAACCCGATGCGGGGATTTCCGCGAATCGCCATGGCGCTCGTCTTGACAAGCCTCGTGGCCGCCTGCGGTAACCCGTTCCATGACACCTACCAGAGCTCGCTCGAACGCTGGCCTCATGGAGAAGTGTCGCGCCTCCTTCCTCCCGAGAAGGAGATCCAGATCGTGACTTCCGAGAGGATGAAGGAGGATGCCCTGCGCATGATGGAGGACGGCTACCTGCTGCTCGGGCGATCGAGGTTCCGGGGCGCGTACATCGATCACGGTGTCGCGCGCAAGCAGGCGAAGGAAATCGGCGCGTCCGTGGTCATGATCGAGAAGAAATACGCCGAGACGCTCACCGAGACGGTGCCCGTCAGCGAGTGGATCCCCGGACACCAGATGACCTACACGGAGAAGACGGTGGTCCAGTCGGGCCCGAACGCGGGACAGGTCGTGCAGCGCGAGGTCACGCGCATGGTGGAGGGAGAGTTTCAGACGAGCTATGTGCCGGAGAGCGTCGAGTACTACGACTACGCCGCGACTTTCTGGGGCAAATCGAAGCCGCCCATCTTCGGCGTGCTCGTCCAGGCGCTGACCGACGAGATGCGCCAGGCGTTGCAGACCAATCGCGGAGTCGAGATCCGTGCCGTCCTGCGCAATTCTCCCGCGCACCGCGCCGATCTGCTGCGCGGCGATGTGATCATCGCCTTCGCCGGCGAGCCGGTTCTCGATGTCGATCAGTTCTTCGATGCCGTCGTCGCCAACCAGGGCAAGCGCGTCACGGTGGAAATCCGCCGCGACGGCCAACCGATCACCATGGAGATCCCATTGAACGAGGATTGACGGCCGTCCATGCGTGCCCTTCCTATGCGATGAACGACGGGCGCGCAGGGGCCGCCGGTTCTCCACACCACCCAGGAGGAACCAATCATGTCGGGATGCCGCAATGCGTGGCGCTGGTCTGCCCTGGCGGTTCTCGCGCTGGCTTGCGCAGGCTGCGCGGATCGGGAGCGCATCACCGGGCCGGATACAGCCAACCCGCTCGACACCGAGACCATCGGCGTGTCGGGAGGAGCATTGGAAGCGGACGGCTTTCGCCTGATCGTCCCGCCCGGGGCCTTTGCGCAACCGGCGACGCTGATCCTGCGCGATGCCACCGCGACCGCGCCCGACGACGAAGACCGGTTGACGCGCGTGTTCGAGGTGAGCGGCATTCCCGAGACGATCGCCCTGCCCTGCTCACTCCAGTTCGAAGTGGCTCCCGCGGGCGTCGACGAAGGTTCCCGCTGGGTCCGCGTGGAAGAGCTCGACACCTTCATATCGAGCGCGAATCGCTTCGGCCGTTGCCCGATCACGCTGGAAACGGTCGAAACGAATGGGCAGGCGCGCGCGCTGCTTCCCGCCACCCCGGCGGAAGAGGGGAAAGCAGGCGCCTCCCTTTCCGCCCTGCAACCCGCCACGGGCACGATGCAGATCTCGGTCGTGGGCAACAAATGGTCTCATATCACCCCCGAAGGCCACTTCCAGATCCTGTGCGGCCTGTCGATCCTTACTCCCACCGTCCAACAGATCGGAACGGAGCTCGAGCGCGCCTACGCGATGCTACGCGACGACCTCGGCCTCTCCTGGGCCAATCGCACGCGCAGGATCACCGTGACGATCCAGGTCTTCGAACAGGCGAACGCGGAGGCGTGGGGGCTGCACGTCACCAGCAAGTGGTACGGGGCCGACTACGACGAGCTGCTCCTGAACCGGCAGAAGATCCTCTTGAACCCGGCCAGCGACGACATCAAGTCGACTGTGGGCCACGAGCTCTTCCACCTGATGCAGCATCTCTACGATCCGCGGGCCCGGATCCTTCAGGGCCAGCCGAACGAGTGGTTCTGGGTAAATGAGGCGATGTCGACCTGGTTCGAACGCAAGATGCTCACCCGCGCGCATGTCCCCGAACACGTCCGCCAGAATGACTACCGGTTCTTCCTCTCTCATGCGCTGCAGTACACGCCCGATTACACTGCCGGCGTCGTGTGCAACGATTGCTGGCTGGTGCAGAACCACGGCTACGGCGCGTCGTTGTTTCTCGGCGGCACCTTCGAACGCCTCACCGAGGGAGAGAAGAAGATCGGAGATGTCCTGAAGTGCCGCCTGGAAGGGGAATACGGGCCGCTGGGCTGCATCGGCCAGGTTCTCACGCGCGCCGGCTCGGGGCTGGACGCGGCCTGGCGCTCCTTCTGCGGCCTCTGGCTGGACGGGACGATCTATCCGCAAGTGCCCGCGTTTCCCGGCCCCAGCCAGGTCGTGGACGGGCGCAACGACGCCTTCACCTTCAGCTCGGCCGACCAGTTCAGGCACACCTTCCAATGGCAGGCGGCGAACTACGCCGGCCGTCTCTACATGTTCTACTTCAATCCTGAAGCCGCCATCCCGCTGGGCGCCAAGGCGACGATCACCTATGTCGACGAGGAGGGCGGAAGCGAATTGACCGTGTACAGCTACAAGCGCGACGCGATCTGGCAGCGGCTGGGAGTGATCACTCAGCCCGGCACTCCTTTCGAGATCGCCAACATCGGCGAATGGCCGCGCGACGGGAAAGGCATCGCAATCCTGGTCGCCCGCGCGTACGCCACGACGTCGGGATACGTCCCCGTGGCGGTCCAGTTCACGATCGACCGTTGCGAGCCCAACACTCCCGTCGTCCTGAACGGCGTCACGATTCCCGAGGACAAGATCACGCGGACCTCGGGGGGCTGCGTGACCAAGATCGACCTCCAGTACATGTCGCTCGCGAATCCCAACTGCCTGGACGGCATCGACGCGCACGCGAGCTCGCTGCAGGAGCTGAGCCTCTACCACAACAACCTGGCCTCGGTGGATTTGACCGATCTCGAACGCTGCAAAGCGCTGAAGAAGCTCGACCTGCGCTACAACGGAATGCAATCGGTCGATCTCACGCCGCTGGGCGGCTGCACGAGCCTGGAGCTGCTCACCGTCGTGGGCAACCAGCTCACCAGCCTGGACCTCCTGCCGCTGGCCACCTGCCTCAAGTTTCGCCAGCTGTGGATTGGCGACAATCAGATCCAGGGGCTCGATCTCACTCCCCTGGCGGTCGGCGACAGCCTGCGCATGCTGGTCCTGTCCAACAACAAGCTCTCCACGATGGATCTCGCTCCCCTCGCCTCCACGCCCCATCTCGAGACGCTGGAGCTGAACGGATGCGATCTGGACGCCGTGAATCTCGCCCCGCTGGCGCATTGCCCGGATCTCTTCTTCCTGGCGATGGGCACGAACCGCATCACCACGATCGATCTCGCGCCGCTGGCCAACCATACGAAGCTGGAGACCGTGAGCTTCCCCTTCAACTCGATCGGCGCGGTGAATCTCGCCCCATTGGCCACCTGTCCCGCGATGCGCACGGTCAACTTCAGAGACAACCACCTCGTTTCGCTCGATCTCGCGCCCTTGGAGGGCTTGGCTGAGCTCCGCTGGCTGACGCTGGAGAACAACTATCTGGACGGAACGACCTGCTCGCAAGTGTGTGCGTTCCAGGGCGACCATCCGAGTTGCGATGTGACGAGCGATTGCGGATGCTTGAAGTGAGGGACACCAACCGGCTATCGAAAGGCCGCCTTCTGTGAGATGATCGGGATGGCATTTTGCACAGGAGGTGCCCCATGAATCGATTCCGCATTGCTCCGCCAGCCGCCCTGAATGCTCATCACCGACATGCACGCAACACTGGCCGACGCTTTCTGCCGCTTGCCCTCGCGCCCTGCCTGCGGTTTTCCATCACGCTCTGCCCGCCGCTCGCTGTGGCCCTCTCCCTGGCGTGCGGCGCGCTCTTCGCGAGCGCCGGGGCAACCGCGCAGCGCGTCGTGAGCCCTGATGGGCATGAGACCTGCACGATCGAGTGCGATCCGATTGCGTCCCGCGAATCCTACAACCGCGGCACCGTACCCTTGCCGCTCGTGCCGGACTGGGTCGGCACGCGGGTTCGAGCAACCGGCGCGCTCGTCTGGTTCGACGCCGACGCCGACGGGGATCAGGACCTTTTTGTGGGCACCTATTGGGCCAACCAGTGGCCGCCGCTCGAGGACTACTACAACTTCATGTACCTGAACGTCGGCGGCATGCTCGAAGATAGCCCGAGTTGGATCTCATCCGATCAGAAGCATACCGGCGGTGCCGAGTGGGGCTACATCAACAACGATGCGTACCCTGATCTCTTCCTGGCCAACGGAGGCACCTCTCTGCAGGCTTGCCAGGTCTTCTACGGACGCGACGGGCTTCTGCCGACCACGGCCGGCTGGCAGAATGGCGGCGGCACCTGGGCCACGGATTGCAGCCTGGCGGATTTCGACCGCGACGGCGACCTGGATGCGGCCACCTCGAATCAAGGCGTCTCCCCCAATCCCTACCGGCCCACCTATGTCTTCCGCAACAACGGCACGGGACTGGAGACCGCGCCTTTCTGGCAATCGAATCAGGTGGGCATCACGGGCTCGTGCGAATGGGGCGACATGGACGGCGATCTCTATCCCGATCTCGCCGTCTCCGGATGGGTCGATTGGCAATCGGGCGTCTTCCGCAATGCCGGCACGACGCTGGAGGGCGATTTCGTATGGACGACGGGCCATCCCGAGAGAACCGACAAGGGCATCGCCTGGGCCGACCTCGATCGTGATGGGCATCTCGATCTCGCCCTCGGCGGCAGCGGCTATCCCGACTGGGTGTTTCGCAATGAAGGCACCGTGCTTGCCGCCCTGCCCATTTGGTCCTCGGGCGAGTCGTACACCGGCTGTCAGGACATGGCCTGGGCCGACATCGACAACGACAGGGACATGGATCTCGCGAGCATTCACTTCTCGACCGGACATGTGCGCATCTACTTGAACGAAGGCGGCGTGCTGCCGTCGATTGCCGACTGGCAATACGACGCCGCTTCAAGCGGAAGCGCGCTCGCGTTCGGCGATGTGAATGGCGACGGCTGGCTCGATCTCGCCATCGGCGTCGCGAACGGGCCGATCGAGTTGTTCCTCAACCAGCAGCTTCCCACGGCGACGAATGAGCTGCCCGGCGAATCGGGCGGCCTCACGGTGGGATGCGACGCTCGCCTCCGCCCGAATCCGGTGCGCGCATCCTGGGCGCTTTCGCTCGACACGCCGGAGGCGACGCGGCTTGGCGGCATCGATCTCCTGGACGCAAGCGGCAGGCGAATCGCGCGCGGCACGGACGCAACCGATCTCTTGCAGCGCTCGCATGCGATCGTCTGGCAGCGCACCTTGAACGACCTTCCTGGCGGGACCTATCTTCTGCGCGCGTGGGGCTCCGATGCGCTCGGGCAGCCATGGGCCGTTCGCAAGCGAGTGGTGTGGCTCGGCCGCTGAGGCGGGCTGATGCGTTCGGCCGTCATGCGGCCCATCTGCGACGCGGGGATGCTTGGCCAAACGAGTGACCAGAAGACGCAACATCAAGGCCGTCGCCTTCGGCAAGACCAATGCGGCCGAGCGCATCGCGGATGCGCTCCTGAAGATCGCGAGCCGGGTGCCCGCTTCGAGCTTCCGCGAGTCGACCGACCCCGATGACAGGGCGCGCGCGCTCGTCTTGAAAGCGAGCACGAAGGCCGCCATGGTGTCGGGCACGCTTGCGCTGCCCGCGGGCCCGCTCGGCTTGCTCACGCTACTGCCCGATCTGATGGCGATCTGGAGAATCCAGCGCCAGCTCGTGTCCGATGTGGCCGCGGTCTACGGGCAGACGGCGAAGCTCTCGCGCAGCACGATGATCTACTGCCTCTTTCGCCACGCGGCCGCGCAGGCGGTGCGCGATGTGGTCGTGCGCGCGGGACAACGCTTCTTCGTGCGAGAGACCTCTCCGCTCCTGCTGCGCGCCATCCTTCGCAGAGTGGGCGTCTCGATGACCGAACGCGTAGCCGGGCGGGCCGCGTCGCGCTGGATCCCGATCATCGGCGCGGTGGGCATCGGCGGATACGCCTTCTACGATACCGCCCAGGTGGGAAAGACCGCGGTCGCGTTGTTCAAACGCGAGATCGTGCAGGAGGGCGACTCGAACTGAGCGCGAAGGCGCCAGGTGAGCGGACGCGAAGGGCGCGTAAGCCGGACGCGCGGTTGACGAGTGCATTCAAGCGCGCGCCCGAGGGCCTTGGCTCTCAGGCGCGCACCTCAGGCCCGTTGCGCACGATTAGCGGAAGTAGTACGCGACTCCAACGCCCACGTAGGTGAACGAATCGTCGTTCATCCCGATGCCCACTTCCCCCACCAGATCGAACGTCTCGGACAACATGTATTCGACGCCCGGAACGAGATGCACGCGGGTGAAAGTGTCGTCGAATCCCGCGGGGGCGTCCTGAATGGATTCGAAGGCGACATTCAGCCCCGCGAAGAGCTCGAGCCGATCCATGACCGGTCCGCTGAAGAGCGGCGTGATCTCGAAGCCCAGCACATCGAGCGCGTCATCTTTGCCGAACAGATAGTGAAGTCCTCCGCCCAAGGAGAAATCCAACCCGTCGGTTTCGAGCAACCCGAATTCCACATCGGCTCCAAGCGCCGTGAAGTCCTCGAAGATCCCCAGCTTGACTTCGCCGTCGAAGCGCTCGGCGAGGCCGAAGCCTCCGCGCAGCGCGACTCCGAATTCGTCGTCGGCATTGTCTTTGCCGAAGACGGCGACGGGCGCAGCCATCAACTTAAAACCGCCCGGGCGGATGGTGTCGGCCGACTGCAGCACCGGCACGAATTGCGCGGCAGCCGGCAATGCGAGCGACAGGGCGGCGACGATTGCGAAAACGATCCGTGCGATACGCATGGCAAGTCCTCCTTCGAATCATTCGCAGGCCCGGGCGCGGAAGCTTTCCGCCTGGCCCCCCCGGACCGAACCGTGAGGCGACGGGCAACTTCCTCCGCGTGAGAACCGGACGAACAGCCGGCCGGAGCCTGGCGAACGGCCAATCGACACCCGGCGAATACCCCGGATCGGGCAGCCAGTCAAGGATTCCCCCTTCTGCTTTGGCGCCGTCTCCTTTCGCCGCGGCGCGAGACCCGTCCTTTCCGGGTGACGGTGGCCAACGAATGGACGATATTCGGTCCGCCATGAAGAAGCCTGGGCTGATCGTATTGCTCGTCTTTCTCGCAGTCGCGGCGCTCTTCGCAGCTTCCCATTTGCGCACCGAGCGGAAGTCGAGCACGAGGACAAGCGACTCCGCTTCCCGACCCTCCACTGAATGCGGCCACGATGTCATCATCGCCGTTCCGCAACCGGATCAACTCGTCTCGAGCCCGCTCACGGTTCGCGGCCAGGCGCAGGGAAGCTGGTTCTTCGAAGGCCTCGCGCGTCTCGCGCTTCTCGATGATCGCGAAAACGAATTCGCTTCGGGCAGCGCGCGCGCCATCGGCGACTGGCAGACCACCGAGCTCGTGGACTTCGAAGGTGAGATCACCTTTTCAGTCGAATCTCCGGGTGCGGGCACACTCCTTTTCGAAAACGACAACCCCTCCGGTTTGCCCGAACAGCGCCGCGAATGCCGCATTCCCGTACGCTTTTCCGGCGCCGCCATGAAGAGCGTGAAGGTCTACTTCGGCAATCGCGCGCAGAACCCCACTGCCGAATGCGAGCAGGTCCTTCCAGTGGAGAGAGTGATCCCGTCCACCCAGGCGCCGGCACGCGCGGCGCTCCAGGCCCTGCTCGCCGGTCCGACTCCCGCGGAAGAGTCGGCCGGCTATTTCTCCAGTCTGAATGCGGGCGTGTCCGTGCAGCGTCTCACGATCGAAGACGGCGTCGCGCGCGTCGATTTCGACGAACGCATCCAAGAGCAAGTCGGCGGATCGTGTCGCGTGACGGCCATTCGCGCGCAGATCGAAGCGACGCTCCGGCAATTCCCGACGGTGCGCCGCGTGATCATCTCCGTGAACGGCCGGTCCGAGGATGTCCTGCAGCCCTGATGGCCCGCAAACGTCGCCGTGCGAGCGGGCGGCCGTGTCGGCGCCTGGGCCGCAAGGCCGCTTGGGCGCGAGGCCGCGTGGGAGGCGAAGCCGGGCGGCGCAACCGCTCGTCCGGATCCTCCTTGGGTTTCCTCCGCTCCTGCGGTATGCTCCTTGGCTTTTGTCCGGACCGTCGTCATGGCGAGTGAAGGCCATCGACGGTTGCGCAAACCTATGGGGAGACGGCCATGGATCTGCTCCGGCAGGCGGCCACCATCATGGTGCTCGGGATGGGGCTGGTCTTCGTCTTTCTGGCCTTGGTCATCCTGTTCGTCCAGAACACCGCCCGGCTCATCCGCCGGTACGAGCGCGCATCCGGCGAGGAGCCCGCGGGCTTTCATGGCGACGGCATGGACGACCCGGTGGCCGCGGCCATCGCCATCGCTTTGCACGAGCGGGATTGAAGGGGCCGGCGGCGCCTTGCACGAGCGCGTCGGAACAGGCAGAGGAAAGAGGCGAGGTCATGGGGCGAATAGGAATCACCGAAGTCGCGTTGCGCGACGCGCATCAATCGCTCTTCGCCACGCGCATGTTGAGCGCCGACATGATCCCGGTCGGCGAGCTGATGGACCGCGTGGGCTACTGGTCGGTCGAGACCTGGGGCGGTGCGACCTTCGACGCGTGCATTCGCTTCCTGAACGAGGATCCCTGGGAGCGGCTGAAGCAGCTCGTGGCAGTGATGCCGCGCACGCCCCAGCAGATGCTCCTGCGCGGGCAGAATCTCGTCGGCTACCGGCACTATGCCGATGATGTGGTCGAAGCCTTCGTGGCCCTCGCCGCGCATCACGGGGTGTCGATCTTTCGCGTCTTCGATGCGCTGAACGATCCGCGCAATCTGCGCACTTCCATCCAGGCGGTCAAGAAAGCGGGCAAGCACGCGCAGGCCACGATCAGCTACGCGACCAGCCCGGTCCACACCAAAGAAGCCTACATCGCGCTCGCCCACGAATTGAAGGCCTTGGGCGCCGACTCGATTTGCGTCAAGGACATGGCCGGGCTGCTGCGGCCCTACGATGCCGCCGCGATCGTCGAGGCGCTGAAGCGCGAGGTGCGGCTGCCGATTCACGTGCACACGCATTCGACCACCGGCATGTCGGTGGCGACGCTGGTGAAGGCCGTCGAGGCCGGGGCCGATCGCGTGGACACGGCCATCTCCGCACTCGCGATGGGAACGAGCCACTCCCCCACGGAAACGATCGTCGAGATTCTGCGCGGAACCGAATTCGAAACGGGGCTCGATCTCAAATTACTGCTTCAAATCGCGGCGATCTTCCGCAATGTGCGCCACAAGTACCGCCAGTTCGAATCCTCGTTCGTGGGCGCCGACACGCGCATCCTCACGGCTCAGGTGCCGGGCGGGATGCTGTCCAATCTCGAGAACCAGCTCCGAGAGCAGAACGCGTCGGACAAGCTGGACGCGGTGCTCGAGGAAGTCGCCTCCGTGCAGCGCGACTTCGGCTATCCGCCGCTGGTCACTCCCACCTCGCAGATCGTGGGCACGCAAGCGGTGCTGAATGTGCTCTTCGGGCGCTACGAGAAGCTCACCGCCGAGTCGAAGGATCTGCTCGTCGGGCGGTACGGACGCACCCCGGCTCAACCGGATCCGAAGCTCGTCAAGAGCGCGCTCGACGATCTCGGTCTCGATGTGCCGGTGGCGCATCGCCCGGCCGACGACATTCCCAATGAGCTCGACCGCATCGAGGAGGAGCTCAAGTCGAAGCTCGAGAAGACGCGCGTGTCGATGGAGGATGTTCTCACCTACGCCATGTTTCCGAAGGTCGCGCTGCCGTTCTTTGCGAAGCGGAACACGGGCCCGGTCACCTTCGTCGCGCCGGTGCCGTTGGCCGAGCCCGCCGTGCTTCGGCCAAAGAGCTCGGGGCGCTATACGGTGAGGGTCAACGGTCACGAATATGCCGTCCTGCGGCGGCCGGAGCAGGATGGCGTGCGCACCATCGAGGTGAACGGCAAGCCGTTCGAGGTCTCGGTAGCGGACGCGCCGACGGCGCAAGAGGCGGAGGAAAGCGCGGCGCTCACCGCGCGCGCGGCGGCGGCGGAGATGGTGCTTGCGCCGATGCCGGGAGAAGTGCTGCGTTTGGTGCACGAGGACGGCGACCCCGTGGAGGCCGAGACGACGGTCCTGATCATGGAAGCGCTCAAGATGCAGCTGGAGGTCAAGGCCCGTCGCGCGGGAACCATCACCTACAATGTGAGCGCCGGGGCGCTGGTCAAGGCCGATCAAGTGCTGGCGGTGATCGAGTGAACGAGAGACCAAGCATGCGGACGAAGATGATTCTGGCGACCCTGTGCCTGATGATGGCGGCAGGGATGCTCGCGAGCGCGCTCTGTATTGCCCATGCCCAGGGCACTGACGCGCCGGCACAGGCCGATGGAATGGCAGCGCCGACCACGCAGGCGCCGCGCGAGGCAAGCCATGCGCAGGTTCAACGCGAGGCAAGCACCGCGCAGGCGCCGAACGAAGAGAGCGAGCAGATTTCCGTCACGGACGGCCTTCGCAATGTGGCGAAGACCACCGGATTCTACGGCTTCCTGACCGGTTCGGGATGGAAGTCGCTCCTCATGCTCCTCGCCGGTTGCCTCCTCCTCTATCTCGGCGCGGTGAAGGACTTCGAGCCGCTCCTGCTCGTGCCCATCGGCTTCGGCACGATCTTTGTGAATGTGCCCTTCGGAGGAATGGGATCCGAGCACGGACTGCTGGGTCTCATCTTCAAGTACGGAATCGAAAACGAGGTGCTGCCGCTGATCGTGTTCATGGGGATCGGCGCGCTTTCGGATTTCGGTCCCTTGCTCGCGAGCCCGCGCGTCGCGATCCTGGGAGCGGCGGCGCAGTTGGGCGTCTTCGGCACGCTGATGGGCGTGGTCGCATTGAACGCGTTGCCGGGCCTCGCCTTCACGATCAAGGAGGCCTGTTCGATCGCGATCATCGGCGGTGCCGACGGGCCGACTTCGATCTATGTGTCCGCGAAATTCGCGCCGCACCTGATGGGCTCGATCGCGGTCGCGGCCTATTCGTACATGGCCCTCGTGCCGCTGATCCAGCCGCCGATCATGCGCCTGCTCACGACCCAGAGCGAGCGCCGTATCATCATGCGGCAAGCGCGCCCGGTCGGCAGGTTGGAGCGCGTGCTCTTCCCCTTGCTCATTCTCATCTTGTGCGCCGTGCTGCTGCCCTCGGCGCTTCCCCTGATGGGCTGCTTCGCCTTCGGCAACTTCGTCAAGGAAAGCGGCGTGGTCGAGCGCATCTCGAAGACGCTGCAGAACGAGCTCATGAACATCGCGACCATCTTCCTGGGACTGGGCGTCGGCATGCAGATGGCTGCGGAAAAGTTCGTGCAGCTGAACACGCTCGGGATCCTGCTCCTCGGGTTGCTGGCCTTCTCGCTCGGAACCGCGGGCGGAGTGCTGTTCGCGAAGTTGATGAACCTCCTCTCGCCCAAGAATCCCGTGAATCCGCTGATCGGCTCGGCCGGCGTATCCGCCTTCCCCATGGCGGCGCGCGTGTCGAACAAGCTCGGGCTGGAGGCCGACCCGCACAACTTCCTGCTGATGCATGCGCTGGGCGCGAATGTCGCCGGACAGATCGGCTCGGTCGTGGCCGCCGGCATTATTCTCGCGGTTTTCGCGAGCTGAGGACGGTATGCGCGCGCGATTCAGACGGCGATGGTTGCGAGGGCTGCTGGGAGGAAGCGCTTTCCTGCTCGCCTGCGGCCTGACCGCCGGCTGCCTTGCGCCGAAACCGCGCATCATCGAACTGACTGACGACTCCTCCGCCGGCGGGACGATCGCGTACGGAATCGCGAACAATCTGCTGATCACCGATGCAGGAGATCCGCGGGAGAAAGTCGAGCGCGAAGGGAAGAGCTATGCGCGCTACCTCGATCTCGGCGCATCCTTCGCCGATGTGGACGGGCAGCGCAACTACTGGCTGCGCGCCACCTACGGAGGCGAGGAGTTTCTGCTCGTCGAGCCCGGGGAATCGCTCGTCTTGTGGCTTGACGGGCGGCGCTTGGGGCTCACCGGAGATGGCAGCGTGGAAAACCGCTCGCGCGATTCGAACGGCGAACGACGCTCGACTCCTTGCGTGGAGACGGCCCACTACTTCGTGACGGCGGATGTCCTCGAACGAATCGCCGACGCGCAAGAAGTGGAAGTGGAATTGCGCGGGACGCAGGACTCCATCCGAGGCAGATTCGCTTCTCGAAATCGAGAGGTCTTCCGCGAATTCGTGGCCCGGTTCATTCGCGAGAGGAAGTGATCCCCGGGGGCGCGAACCTCTTCTTCACTTCTCCCCAGTTCACTCGTTCGACCGGCGTCGGAGGCGGACACAGGTCCGGTTCGCACAGCACGCAGTAGCCAAAGAACCTCCCGCCCAGGGATTCGCAGCTCGACGGGTCGCGGTATGCACACGAGCCATCGGGAAGACAACAGGCGCCCGGCCTTCCGGGAAAAGGCTGAGTCCCGGTGATCTCCAGCAAGTAGACGCTCTCGCAAGGCACGCCGCTGAACGTCGCGGGGCCGACCCAGATCCAAGCGTGCTCGCCTGCGCCGATGACCCGGCTCAAACTGACTTCTTCGCACCGGCCGGCAACGGCAATGTCGTACTCGGGAATATCGCAATCGGTCTCGTAGATGAGCAGAACCTGCAAGGGAAATTCGGCCACGCAGCTCACCGACAGCTCTTCTCCCGATCCGACGGCGTCGAACCAGTCGGTATCCCGATAGCTATAGCCGTTGTAGAGGTAGGTCCCGCTCCTTCCGCACAAATGACATAGCGGCGGCGCCGGGCTCCATCCCGAACCGTTGCACCCTCCGTTGAAGGTGTCGAAGTATCCGTCCTCGCAGGGAGGCTCTCCCTCCTCCGGCCAACCGGAGCAGTACAGGCTGCAAGTTCCGCCTCTCGCCTCGAGAACATAGTCGCCGCAGGCCGTTCCGTATCCGTCGACGATGATGTAGTACACTTGGCCGCCATTCACGACGAGATTCTCGATCGCCGACTGAAAACCACAGAAGTCGTCATTGCATGCGATGCTCATGTGCTCGCCGTCCTGCACTTCCAGCACGGTATCGAAGCCGGAACCGCACAGGCTGATGTTCAGGTATCCATCAGAGGCTGGGGAGTAGGCATAGACCACATCCGGGGCCAGGCCGTAGCCGCAAGCGGGCGTCAGATCGTTGATGTTGTCGCAAGTTGCGCCGGAGTCGGTGTAGGGAAGCTGGCCGATCACGATCGCGTCGTCGTAGGCTTCGCCTCCTTCGCGCCCGTCGCGGCCGCCGTTGCCCTCGCCCTTCGCTTGCGGCGCGGAGACATTGCTCGTCGGAAGTTGCGCTGAGACGAGCCCCGAGAGCGCGATCGAGCAGACGAGAAGCAGCAAGAGGAGCAGCATGGGTCGCATGGTGGAATCCTCCCTCAACCGGATAGGATTCGTAGAGGCGGAAAGCCCTTGCGTGAGGGATTGTACTGCTCGAAATCGTCAGATGCCAGCCCGGGAGCACGCGATTTCCGAGCCCGTGATCACTCGATTCGCGCAACCTTCGACACCGCCGGCCTACTGAAAGCCGAACAGGATCGGGAACAGGACCACGACGAGGAGCGCCCACATCGAGTAGATGGGCAGATACGAGGTCTGCCAGCGCTCGAGCGCGCTGAAGGGCGACCGGCCGCGCAGGAAGCGCGCGCAGAGCCACGCCGACCACGAGAGATTGACGAGCAGGATCAGATTCTCGCCCAGCGCCGCGGTGCGATTGGGGGTGAAGCCGAACTCCGAGATCCGCGCCGCGATGGCGGTCAGCGCGACGAGATCCACGACGAGCGCGCTCACGACGAGCGCGAGCTGCAGAAAGTCGAACAGGCCCGGAGGGGCGAGCGGATCCCGCGCCGAAACGGCATACAAGAGGAGCCCGAGGACGACAACGAGCAAGAGGTCGAAGCCGATCAGCACTTCGCGCTCCATGCTGAATGCGCGTCCCGTCGCAATCATGGCGGCCAGGAAGGCGAGCAGGAACAGAGTGAAGAGCGGCGTGAAGATGCGGGTGAGCACCGGAGCCATGTTCTCGATCACGCTCTGCTTCGCTTCCACGAGCCAGGCCCCGATGAGGACCGCGCCCGTCGCCCCGCAAGGCACCAGCCATTGCCCGAGGAATCCCTCCGCGTTCAGCCCGATCGCCTCGAACATCGCCAGGGTGAAGAGCGACAGCACTCCCCCGCCGAGGGCGATCAGGATGTAGTAGATGAAGAGCTCGCCCGAGAAGCGAATGAAATTCATCCGCTCGTTCGAATCCCGCCAGCGCAACGCGGCATACGCCAGACCCACGACCAGCCAGAGCGCGATCGGCAGATGGATCGCGGTCAGGACGAGAGTGCGGCCTTCGGGCTGGAACGGATAGAGGTTCACCACGAGCGCGGTCGCGGCGAAGGGGATCATCAGTCTTGCGAAGCCCACAATGCCCAGATTTCGCTTCCATGCAAGATATGCGGTCAGGAACGGCAGCACGAAGAAGGCGAGATTGCGGGCATAGAACCCCGCGTTCACATCTCCCTCGCGTCCGCCGGGGAAAGCGATTCCGAAGAGCTCGGGAAGCTTGATCGCAACCGCAGCCGCCACGGCGAGTGCGATGGCGACGATCGGCTCTTTCTTGAACGGCTTCCCGGCGGCCTCATCGCCTCCCAGCACGAGCTGGCGCCACAGCCGTTCGGCATGCTCGCGGGCGAATTCGCGGGAGAGCGCGTCCACGCTGCCGAGGCGCTTGACCGCGACCAGAAAGGCCTCATCCGCATCGAGACCCGCCTGGCCGAGCGCCTCGATCTGGTCGCGCAAGTGCGCTTCGAGCTCGTCGACATCGGGCGCGGAGATCGCCTTGCCGCGCGAGACATACGCGCGCCATTCCCCGATCCGGCGCTCGAGCGCTTCGCTATTGGCATGTTCGGTCATACGATCAAGATCCTCCCGGCGTCAGATGGGCGCCGTCTCCAACCCGCGAAACGACCAGATGCTTCGCAAGGCGTGATCGACCGCCTGCCACTGCAGGCGCTCCGTGGCCAGCTGCTTGCTTCCCTGCGAAGTGATCCGGTAATACTTGCGCTTCCGCCCGCTCTCCGAGATCTGCCACTTGCCCGCGATGTATCCGAGCCGTTCGAGCCGGTGCAGCACGGGATAGAGCATCCCCTCGCTCCACTCCAGCCGTCCGCCCGAGAGCTCGCTGACGCGCTTCAGGATGGCATAGCCGTAGCTGTCGCGCTCCGCGAGGATCGCGAGCACGAGCGGCGTGGCGGAAGCCGCGACGAGGTCCTTGTTGATCTCGATTCCCATACCTCGAGGGATGATACATAGAAGCACTAGGTATGACAAGAGGATTTGGGGATGGCCGAAGCCGGCGGAGACTCCTCCACCGGCCCGGCTTTCTCCGCTGCTTCGCCGGATCAGTCCGTCCGGTAGAGGTTCTTCACCCGGCCCCAGGTAAATGGGATGATGCCGGCTTTCGGGGACTCTGTTTCGAGGGGTTCGTCTTCCCAGCTGACGATCTTCCAGACATGACCTTCAGCGCCCGCCTGTCCCCAAGGCTCCTCTCGAAACCAGAAGCGTGAAGAGCCACCATCGACTGCAAATTCGCGCATCCCTTCGTTTTCGCGGCCGGGGATCAGGCCGTACACATGCAGAAAGACATTCCAGACCAGAATGGACCACATGCCTGTTCCAGGGTCCCACTGCCGAGGGCCCACGGCATAGCTGAGACTCAATGTGGGGACTGCGTCAGGATTGAACAGGCGTTCGTGGATACCGACTTCCGTTTGACGCCCCCACTCGTCCGGTAGCCCGGGCTCTTCTTGATCCGCTTGGGAAAGCACGAAAGTGAAGCTCTCCGGCCCGCCCGCCAGCAGGCTCTCGTATTCCGCGATATTGCGCAAGTCATAGGCTTGTTTCAGATTCCAGAGAAGATTCTCGGGAGAATTTCGCGCTCGGAGCGCGTTCACCACGACGCTCAAGGTCTCGCGTGAGACCGTCCATTCACGGTCGCTGACTTGCAGCACCACTTCGAAGTTGCCGGCCTGCTCGAACCGATGCGCGCCATGGGGGTTGCCGACCGCACCGAAGTCGTATTCGCCGTCACTCTCCCAATCCCACTGGAACAGCAACTCGTCCGCGGGCGTCTCCTCGTCCTGGCTGCAACTGGCGTCGAACTGAAACTCCGTGAACGAAGGGCCCTCCACGGGGCTGACGACGAAGCAGGCGAGCGGGGCATCGTTCGCGGGAGTCTCGGGGCAGGAATCGTCCTCGCCGCAACTTGCGAGAGAGAGAGCGATCGCGACCAGCAGCGCGGTCGTCGCGCATCTGCCGTAGTGCATGATCGGGCCCTCCGTGCCGCCAGGATGCGCAGCCCGCCGCTACTCCTTCACCGGCAGCACATGAATCGCCTTCACCACCAGGAGCACCTCATCGCCCGGCTTCAGATCCAGCTCCTCGAGCGACTCCATGGTCAGCACCGAGGCCATCGTCGCCGGCGTCACGATATCGAAATTGACCTGCGCCATGACGGCGCCCTTCTTGAGCGACTTGACCTTGCCCCTGAATGTGTTGCGCGCTCCGTACTTCATCGTGCCCTCCTTGTGGTCGGGTCGCCCGCTCCAACGAGCGCCGTCCTCCACGCGATTCATCGACTGCGCACGACCAGCCATCATGAAAGCACGCCATCCGCCCGCGCACAATAGAGCGCGCAGCCGAGCGCGGCCACCGTCTGCGGCGAGCCGGGCACGCGCACCGGCTGCTTCAAGGCGTCCGAGATGAGCGCCGCGAGGCATTCGTTCTGCGCGCAGCCGCCGGTGAAGACGACCGCCGGCTCGAGGGGCACGCCGCTTGCCATGGCGGTGGTGCGCGCGGCGATGGACTCGTGGATTCCGAGGGCCATCTCGTCTTTCGAAGCCCCGCGGGCGATGAGCGAGACGACCTCGGATTGCGCGAAAACCGAGCACATGCTGGAGAGCTTTTGCGCCTGGCGGGCCTGTCTGGCCGCCGCGACGAACTCCGCGCGCGTGAAGCCCAGCGCGGTGGCCATCATCTCGAGGAACTGCCCGGTTCCGGCCGCGCAGCGATCGTTCATCACGAACTTCTGCACTCTGCCGCGGGCGTCCAACGCGATCGCTTTGCTGTCCTGGCCGCCGACATCGATGATCGTCCGGCAATCCGGGATCAAGGCCGTCGCGCCGATCGCGACCGCCTTGATCTCCGAGATCGTCTCGACGCCGGGCCAATGTTCCTTGAAGAGATGCCGCCCGTAGCCCGTGCCGGCGATGCGGTCGTAGTCCACCCGGTCGAGGAGCCGGCGGCAGACCGCGAGCGGATCCGAGCCGGTGTCATCGACCGCGCTGTGCGCCACGCGCCCGTCTTCGCAGAGCACGAGCTTGATCGCTCGCGACCCGATGTCGATGCCTGCGGTGCGCATGGGATTATCCGCGCAGGCGCTCGACGAAGGCTTCCACCCGCGTCTGGATCTGGCCGACATCCTCCTGGCCGTAGTCGGTGTCGATGCGCAGGGTGGGCAGCCCTTCCTTCTCGAGCCGTCGCTCCACCGGCCCCGCTTCGACTTGGTACGGCGAACAGAAGAGCAGCCCGTAGTGGATCACGCCCTGCGCATTCAGCGACCGGGCCATCTGAAGCACATGCTCAACGCGCGATTCGTTGGGAGTGAAGATCGCGCAATCGATCTTGAGATAGCGATCGACGACCGCGTCGAGGAGCTCGTCCACCGTGCGTCCGGTGTCCGCGGTGAGCGCTTGCGTGCCGCGCTCGCCCACGCACGATTCCTCGCCGACGATGATCGCGCCCGTCTTCTCGATGATGCTCGGCAGCTTCCAGTTGGGCACCGCCATCGGGCAGCCGGAGATGAGGATGCGGGGCGTGCCCTTGGGCGCCACGCCCTCGCGCCGCGCGATGCGCTGCTCGAGCTCGTCGCAGATCTTGTTCACGGACTGAGTGAACCGCGCGGGATCGTCGTAGAAGTAGATCTGGTTCATGAGCAGGCCGTCGAGCCCCGAGATCGGCGCGGGGTCCGCGGCGCGCAGCTTCGCCAGCCGGTGCATGACGGCGCGCTTGGCATTGACCATCGCGATGCCCTTCTTGAACGCTTCGATGGTGAGCTTCCTGCCGGTGAGCTCTTCGAGGTAGGCGGCGAACTTCTTGAATTCGTCGCGCATCAGCGCCCGGCCCGCGGGGCTCTTCGTCTGCGGAAGGTCCATCACATACAGCCGGGGCACTAGGTCCTTGAAGATCTCGTAGCCCTTCTTCTTCCCATCGCAGGTGTTCTCGCCCACCACTACATCGCTCGCCGTGAGATAGGGGCAGACGCGGGCGAGGGCGAACCCAAAAGCGCCCTTGATGAGCGCGCAGGTGTTGCGGGGCAGGAACTTCTCGGCTTCGGCGGTCGCGAACTCGGCCCCGGCGCACAGCCCGACCATCACGCCGTCGAGCGCGAGCACGATCTCCTCGGGCACGTAGGTGCAATAGGTGCCGACTACCTTGCGGCCCGCTTCCTTCGCATCCATCAGTTCCTTGATGCGCAAGCCGTGGACTTCGCTCATCACGAAGTCGAAGTAGGCCATGCCCGCGGGGCGATTGTGCTGCTTGGTGAAGGTCTGCTCGTAGAGCGGGCCGAGAACGCCGAGCAACGCGTCGTGAGCCTCGAGGTCGAGGCCCAGCCCTTTCCACATCGGTCGATAGTCGGGGGACAATGCGCACCTCCTTGGGGTTGCGAGCGGATCGATCCGCCCGCACCCAGGGGGCGCCTAGGCGGGCGGAAGATCCTGGTTGCGGCGCGCATTCCTCGGAGACCGACCGGCCTCCCGGAACGCGCATCAATTACATTTGAACAGCCAGAGCGACATGGTCTCTTCCTCTTGCCCGTGCGACACGGCAGCGTGGCTTCTTGAACCGGATGAGAATACGCCGAACCGGGCCCGGCGTTCAATCCTTCTTCGGGGTCGCACGCCGCCTTCCTCGCATGCAAGGTGGGGAGATGCAACGCGGAAGGCGGCCAGGCGCAGGGCTGCCCCGCCCGAACCTCGGATCCCACGAAGTCATCAGCTTCGACGGATCACCTTCGAATCGAGTAATCGATCCCAATGGCGAGAATCAGGTCCGACCGTGAGAATCGTTCCGTGACCCGAGTGGGCGGGAGCGCCTCTCTCTCGACTCCGTAGGGAAGCAGCACGGGCACGCTCTGATCGTGATGGAACTCCCGCGTGTCGCCCCGATAGAAGATGGACGAGAAACCAATGTTGAGCGCGAAGTTCGGAGCCACCCGATATTCTCCGCCAAAGCCCAGGGTGTGCGCGTCCAGGCTGAATCCGATCAGCGATTGATACGCCTCGCTCACGCCGCTCCTGCCGTACATGTACCCGGCGCTCAGCAGCACTTTCGGGCTCATCCTGCATTCCGCTCCGACCGCCAGCTCCAAGTAGTTGGCGTCGATGATGTCGCTGTTCTCGATCGCGACTCCCATGGTATCCACCAAGCCATAATCGGCATCCCTGTCGAAGTAGTAATTCAGTCCCGACGACACCACGACTCTCGATCCGCTCGCGTACGAGACGCCCAGGGAAAATTGGGCCGGAAGGTCGTTGCGGATCTTGGCCCCATCGGGAAAGGAACCGAAATCGTCCCGGCGCGTGTCGTTCTTCAATTCCAACTTGGTGGCGAATTCGTACTTCAGACCGACGGTCCATTCCCGGCCGGGAGTGAAAGCGACACCCAGGATCGGGGCGAAGCCCGAACCGGTTTGGGTCACCTCGAGCTCCCGGTCCGCCGTCAACCACCGAATGCCGTTCATCAGTGCCGCGTTGGTCGTGTAGTAGTTCTCGGCTGTTCCGAATTCGGCATGAACCTGGTTCATGTTCATGGCCGCGACTTGCGCGGGCGTCAAGCCCAGGGCGGTCAAGGCGCTTTCGTACTGGGCGCGCTGGGCGGATGTGATGTACCCCATCGTCTGCACTTGAGCGAGGGTGAAATTTCCCGCGCCTGCGTTGATCAGCGTTTGGGTGTTCACGGCCGCTCCGGAATAGGATTGCCCCAGCGAAGCGAAAGAGGTGGCACTGGCAGCGGCGAACGCCTCCGCCGACCGGTAGCTGCCGTCGTATCCCGCGGTGGGATTGACCGAGATGTCCCTCAAGCCTCCCTCATATGTTCGCTTGACGGTTGTCAGGCGGCCGCCGGCGAACAGGGACACGGCGGGACTGATCCGCTGGGAGACGCCGATCTGGTAGCCGAAGCTGTTCGAGCTCTCTTCGAAGTCCATGTGTGAGGTGTAGCCGGTCACACCATAGACCTCGTGCAACGCGGGGACGAGATCGGCGACGATCATCTCGAAGGCCGGCAGCCCCCGCCTGAAATCCGTGTGGCCGCTGCCGCGAATGGAGTTGACGCCCAAGGAGAAGGCTGAGTTGTTGATCCGATAGACGGCGTACACTCCCGGGAACAGGCCCGCGTCGGCGTCCGCGGAGAAGACCGACGAGGGTGCTCCCGTCAGGTGGACATAATCGTTTTCGACTTCTCCATCTCTGGAGAGGAACTGATTGCTGATCGAGAAGTGCCAGCCCTCGTTCAATCCGGTGAGGCCGGCGGGATTGTAGTAGACGCCGTCAATACCTGTGGTGGCGTTGCGCGCCGGCATGCGGACAAAGGCGGCGCTCTGATTGACATTGGACATGAGCCCGGCGTGAACCACCGTTGGTGGGAGGATCAGGAGCCAGGCCAACAGCAGGAAGGCCATCGGGCGAGGATACGAAGGTTCACGACGCATGGGTCCTCCCTTGTTTCTTGGGAAGACGCGTGAGGATCACAGTGCTTGCGACGAAATTGCCCGTCCTTCCTCACGGTTCTTCCGTTCCGGCACTCACGTGGAGAGCAACCCCTTCCCGGATGCCTCCGATCCTACCGGCCTATGCCATCCTGGTCCATGCTTCCTTTCGGATCCGCGGGAATCTCGAGGAGTCCATTGGCTGCCGGCGCAAGATCGGCTATCATTCGAGTATCGACCTGCATGAGCGCAAGACATCCGACGCCATGTTTCTCGACATCCTGGGGCAAGAAGACAGGAGGCCACCATGCGCACCCTCATCCTCTTTCTCTCGGCGCTTGCATCCCTGGCGCTGATCTCGCACGCGAACGCTACCGTCTACTCGATTCTGCCGGACGGCAGCGGCGACTTCCCCACCATCCAGGCCGGGGTCGACGCCATCGTCACCGGCGATGTGCTCGAGTTGGGCGCCGGCACATTCACCGGCCCGGGCAATCGCGACATCGATTTTTTGGGAAAGGCAATCACCATCCGCTCGCTAAGCGGCGATCCGGAGACCTGCATCATCGAATGTCAGGGCACCGAGAGCGAACCGCATCGGGCCTTCCATCTTCATTCCGGCGAAGCGGCCGGAACGAGCGTGAGCGGTATGACGATTACGCATGGATGGATGGGCGATGAAACGCGCGGCGGCGGGATTGCGTGCGACAATGGAAGCTCGCTTCTCGTCAACGGCTGCATCCTGACGGAGATCCACGGCGCGGCGGCGCTCTGCATCGACGGCAGCCGCCTCGAGGTTCGCGATTGCGTCTTCACCGGCAACGAGGCGTTGGAGGGCGGCGGAATCTGTTGCGAGGAGGCAACGCTGGTGCTGGAAGGCTGCCGGTTCACGGAGAACGCAGCTTTCCAACTCGGGGGCGCCGTGCACGCGCACGCGGCGGTTGTCGACCTGCTCGATTGTGACTTCGAGCACAACCATGCGTTGCATGGCGGAGCGACCGATTTTCACATCAGCACGGTTGCCACGGTGCGCGACTGCCGTTTCTACGAAAACTACGCGACCGAAGCAGGCGGCCTGTGCCTGTACGCAGGATGCCATGGGACGGTCGAAGGGTGCACCTTCGCCGGGAACACTTCCAGCGATTGGGCCTCGGCCCTCTCCGCCGGCAAAGCCAGCATGTGCCAGGTTCAGAGTTGCACCTTCTATGGAAATTCCGGCGGATTCGGGGCCGTGCTGCTCAGCGATGCGCTGTGCACGATGTCGCAAGTCGTCATCGCGTTCAACGACTGGGGGCTCTACCAGTACAGCACGGTAGCCATGACCTGCTGCGACATCTTCGGCAATGAAGGTGGAGACTGGATCGGAGATTTCGCGGACCAGCTGGGCGTGAATGGGAACATCTGCGAGGACCCGCTCTTCTGCGATCCGGAGCAGCGCGACTTCCATCTGAATGCCGCCTCTCCGTGCGCACCGTTCTCGCCTCCCAATCCCGAGTGCGACCTCATCGGCGCCTGGCCGGTCGGCTGCGGCGGCACGCCGGTGGAAGCCATTCGTTGGGGGCGCTTGAAGAACGCGTTTCGGTAGCCGCCCGGAACCCGCGAGAGCGAAGCGGATCTCGCGAGCGGCTGGATCGGGTCACGATGGCTTCACCATTGCCACTCTTCGTGGTCATTGCCGCGCTGATCGCGCTCGGCGTGACAGGCAACTTGCTGCTGCTGTCCCCGGTCCCGATTGCCCTTCAGGCTGCGGCCGTCGCTTTGAGCATCTGGGCGCGGCGCTCGTTTCCACGGGGAGCGTTCCGCGTGAGCGCGTCACCGCGCGGCGGCTCGATCGTGCGAGGCGGACCCTATCGTTTCATTCGCCACCCGATGTACGCCGCGGTGCTTCTCTTCCTGTGGACCGCAGTCATCAGCCACCTGTCGGCGTTCACTGTGGCGATTGGCATTCCGGTCACGGCCGTCGTGATCTTCAGAGTCGTCGTCGAGGAACGGCTGCTGCGTGCTCGGTATTCCGATTACGACGACTACGCCAGGTCCACGAAAGCGCTGGTGCCGTTTCTGTTCTAGAGGCATGGAGTCAGCCGTTACCCGGCGACCGTGGGCGATTCGACGACGGGTCGCGGGCCAAACTCCAGGAATTCCCCGAACGATGGCGCACGGCTTGGTCGTCCGACCGCGAGAATCCGGCAACCCAAAGGCCTGAATGGGCGTAGGCGCCTCTATTGGCTTGCGCACCCCCATCCCCCGGACCGTCCTCTATGCAAAATGGCCACTTCCGGAGAAGGAGCAAGTCCATGAGACCGACATCGATGGCGCTGTTCGCGCTCTGCCTTTCGGCGGGCTTGTCGAGTCAGACGATCCAGGCCGCAGAAACCACGGCCTTCACCGACGTCCAGGTCATCTCGATGATCGACGACCGCGTGGTGCCCGGGCAGACGGTGCTCATCACCGACGGGAAGATCGCGCGCATCGGCCAGCAGGGCCAAATTCCCATCCCGCCGGATGCGTTTGTGATCACAGGCGCCGGGCGGTTTCTCATGCCCGGGCTCGCCGACATGCACACGCACATCAATGATCCGCAGTTCGAGTATTCCTTCTGCAATCTTTTTCTGGCAAACGGCGTCACCACTGTCCGCGATCTCACGCAAGGCTACCTGATGGTCGGCCCCCCGACGATCCTGCGCTTGCGCCGGGAAATCGAGGCCGGCCGCCGGCTCGGCCCGAGCATCCTCACCGCGTTCACCATCTGGGGCGGCGAACACCGGCTCGCCGATCTCGTGGCAAGCCAGCGGCCTCTGGGATACGACTGCCTCAAGATCAATTCCTACTTCTCGCCGGCTGGATTCGATACGACGATGCGCAAGGCGAGGGAGCTGAACTGGTACACCTTGGGGCACATTCCCAATCTCGTGCGCCTGGACGGCGTCATTGCGGGCGGCATGGACGAACTCTCGCACATCGAGGAGCTGATCATTTTCGAGATCATCGGGATGGATTGGAGCAAGATCACGGATCAGAAGACCTTTGACGAAGAGCTTCTCGAAACACTTCACGCCGAGACGCGGCCCTATTTCGACGCCTCGGCCCAGGAGATCCGGGCCGCCTACGCGGACAAGGTCGCGCAGGCGGCGCGCAAAGTGAAGGCCGCGAATCTCACCCTGACGACCACCGTGTACTGCCATGAAGATACAAGAGACAAAATGATCGCTCCCGCCGCATTACGGGCGGCGCCGCAGGCAAGATACACGGCTCCCGAGTTCTGGAAGAATCTGGCCGCCGGCCGCGACAAGCATCAGCAGATGGTCGCGGCGGGAGAAGAGCGCGCATGGAATGCGGTCTATGAACTCGAGAAGCTCCTCTGCGAGGAGCTTCACAAGCAAGGCGTGAACCTCGTCCTCGGGACGGATGTCGGACCGACCTACTTGTCCCTCACGCCCGGCTTCGCCGTTCATGAAGAACTGCGCATGCTGACCGAGTGCGGCTTCACTCCCTACGAAGCGATCGCGACCGCCACTCGCAATGCCGGCGATGTGGAGCAGCGGATGATCGGCCGCAACGACTTCGGGACCATCGAAATCGGCAAGCGCGCCGATCTGATTCTCCTGGAGAACAACCCGCTCGAGGATGTGGCGAACATTCGCCATCCCCTGGGCGTCATGGCGGCCGGGCGCTGGCTCCCTCGCGATTCTCTGCAGGCGCTTCTGGAAATTCGACAGACGCCGATTGCCGACTCCCTGAAAGCGGCATATGGTCGAGGCGGATGCGAAGCGGCGCTGGCGCGGTACCGTTGGTTCACCACGCACAATTTCCACAATCAATATGTCTATTCGGAGAACGACTTGAACCAGGCGGGATACGACCTCTTGAGCGCCGGGCGCGTCGAGGATGCACTGCACGTCCTGGGTATGAATGCGGAGGAGTACCCGGAATCGTGGAATGTCTTCGACAGCTTCGGCGAGGCCTGCCGGAAGGCCGGACAGGCGAACGCGGCCATCCGGGCCTATGAACGCGCATGCGCTCTCGACCCTTCGCAGGCGAATCCGCGCCTCATGCTTGAAGAGTTGCGCAAGAGCAGTTTGTTGCGGTGACCCAGCCGGCAGCGCTCGGAGCCTGCGGCGTTTGGATAGAAAGGAGTGAACCATGAATACGAAACGCGGACTGCTCTTCCTGTTGCCCTTGCTTTTCGCAGCCAGTGCCGGGGCGGAGACCATCGAGGGCCTGCCGGTGCACGTGCATCGGTTCGATTCGGGCGCCATCCGGGTATGGGTCGGCGACTATATCTCCTCCACGGCAACAGTGGCGATTCCGACCTCCGCGGGGATCATCGTCATCGACACGACCGGCGAGCCGAAGATCGATCCCGAGCTGAGACGAATCATCGCTCGTGAGTTGGGCCGGAATGATATTGTCATGCTGATCAATACCCATGAGCACGGGGATCACACCGGCGGGAACGGAGTCTACGCCGACTGCGAGATCGTCGCCCACGAGCTGGTAGCGCCGGCGCTGGCGCAACTGGCGGAGGACTACCCGCGCCGTCTCGAGTGGAACAGGCAGTCGATTGCGGAGTTGGAAGCGCGGATCGCAGGCCTGCCCGCGGATGCTCCAGAACTCCCCCGTCTGCATGAAGAGCTCCTCATCCAGAAGATGCACGCCGAATGGCTGGCGAACCCTCCCGTCTTGGCGCCGCCGACCCGAACCTTCCGCGACCGCTTGGACCTCCGGGTCGGCGACACGCCGATCGAGCTGTACTACATCGGCAGCATGCACTCCTCCAGCGACATTGCCGTTCTCGTGCCGAAGCACAAGCTGCTGCTGACCGGCGACACCATGGCCGATGTCTGGCTGACGGATTCCCCCGGCTGCCTCGGCGCCTTCGCAGCGCATCCGGGCGTTCAACACGATTTCCCCCTCCTGTTGAAGAACTGGAACCTCCTGATCGCAAGAAAGGCCGACATCGAGACGCTGGTTCCCGGCCACTGGAACGGCGAGCTGACTTGGGCCGGTTTTGAGGCGCGGGTGAAGTACATCGGAACGCTCTGGGAGGGAGTCCAGCGCATGGTCGCCGCGGGAGCGACCGTGGAGGCCATTCAGCAGGAATTCGCGCTTGCGACGCGCTTTCCCGAAATGATGAACAGCCGGGGATGCGAGCCGAATCTGAACACAGGCACCATTCGGGAGATGTGGACCATCCTCACGGGGCAACAATACGCGTCCGACGCTTTGGACGCGGCGATGAGGAACGAGGCAGAGTTCCTGGCGGTGATCTCCCAGGTCAGGGCGAAATCACCGACGTATTACTACGACGAATTCTCCCTGAACATGCTTGGCTACTGGCTGCTCGAGATTCATGAGATTCCGAAAGCGACTCAGGTGTTCCGTCTCGTGGTCGATCTCTACCCCAATTCCTGGAACGCCTATGACAGCTTGGCCGAGGCGCTCCTGCGCGCTGGGGACCGTGAAGGCGCGATTGCAGGCTACGAGCGATCGCTCGAGTTGAATCCGGACAATGCAAACGGCAGGCACATGCTCGAGCAAATTCGAAACGGCGTGGAGAACCCGGTTCCGATCCAGCCCGGACAGTCGTAGATGGGGATCACAATCTATTCGCGTGAGCGCTTGTCATGAAGGACCATGCGGGATCGCACGAGCTCCGTTCAGTCGAACTCCCTGACGGGCGGCGCCTGTTGCTCCCCCACTCGGCCGGGAACGATCTCGGATAGGACCATCACTTCCGATCGAATGGGAGCGCCGGCCAGCCTGCGCAGCATCGCGAGCTGTCCGAGGTGCGTGAAGGCATCGGAGATCGGCCCCTGGAACATGCGTTCGCAGGAAATCGTCGGCGTCGACTCGGATGTGAGCGCCGCATCGGTCGCCTGCAAAGACAGGAAGAACCGTTCTCTCTCCTGCTCCCAGGCTTGAGGAGTTGACGCATGCCAGGCCGCCCGCCAATCGGGCGCGCCCGCGACGAGCCGCGCGGTCCACTCGAGCAGATCGTTGATGTGCGAGAGAATTCGAACGGCCGAACGCGTCTCTCCCTGCTCGCTGCCCGCGTGGATCCCGCCAAAGTCCGCCGGCGCGCCGCGCAGGATCTTGGCCCCTCGATACGCGAGAGTGGCGAGGGCATGACGAGTGAATTCGCGAATGGGCTCCTGACTCATGTGGGACGCCTCCTTGGTATCGGACGGATGTATCAGCCAGTATCGGACGCAAGTGTCAGGCCAAGGCATCGGACGGATGGGTCTGCCTCAACGGATCGCCGCCTTGGGCGTGCGGTCCGCCCGCCACAGTCCCCAATGCTTCTCGACCTCGCTCGGATCCTCGCCGCCTTTCCAGTTCTCATCGAAAGCTTCGAAGAAGAATGTCGTGATCTTGCGCTCCGCGGCCCACTCGCGCACAGCCGCATGAAAGACTGCCTGTTCGGTCTCGCCGGCCTGGCCCTTGATCAAACGGGCCTGCTCTCCCTGGCCAGCCACGGATGTGGCCCAGCCCGTCTCGCCGATCACGACCAGACGATCGGGGTGCACGGCCTGCACGGCCGCGACCTGGGCCTCGAGCCAAGGCAGCGCCTCGTTCAGCTGCTTGCCGTTCCACATGGGGTGGGCGTGCATCGTGATGAAGTCCACCTCCCGCGCCAGAAGACGGCTGTCGGGTTGAATCCAGTACTGGTAATCGTCAGCGGTGGTCACCGGAACCTTCACCGCGGCGCGGATGCTCCGGATGTGCTCGATGAGGAGAGCCGGCGGCAGGCGATGAGCCGACCAGGAAACCTGAGTCTCATTTCCCACGCACACGGCCGCCACGATGGCGGGGTACTCGTCCGCCAAGGCGATGGCGGCCGCCGTTTCGCGCCGGTTTGCAGCGGCAGCTGCGGGATCTTTCGCAATGCTCGCTCCCCCGATCGCTCCTTTGATTTCCTCCCCTTCGTCGCGCGTCTCCTCGGCGGCGATCCAGACGCCGAGCATCACTTTCACATCCATCTGCTCCGCGCGGATCGCTTCGAGCAGTTCGCGTCCGAACTCGGCCGAACCGTAGATGCGAATCAACCGCCAGTGCGGAAGCATGAGATGCAGATCCTCGCGAATCTGAAATGACTCCGGGGCCGGGCCGCCAGGCCATTGGCCGTCGCGATGAGGGCCATAGCAGACGGCATGGCCGAGCCACTCGTTCCCGCTCGTCAGCGAAAATGGACGGGGAGCTGTCTCCATATCGCCTCCGGTCCATTGTTCAGCGGAACCTGCCCCCTGCCCGCCCGGGTGAGGCGAGCAACCCAACGAGAGGAGCATCAGGGAAGGGGCCAGGGCGGCCCGGCCGATCGCGCGCCATAGCCGCGTGAATGATCTGATGGGTAGCAGGCGCGCGTCGCTCGCGATGGGGTTCGATTGGAGCATGGGCGGATCCTCATTGTGGTAAGGCCCAGGCCGAGAAGTGCTTCCAAGACCTTGGACGGCCGGCGGGACATCGTCAAGAGAATCGCTCCGGCGTTCGCTGGAGAACCGCTCCGGCCCATCCGCCGGCCGGCCCGCTTGGGAGCCCAGGGAAGCGAATCGGCGCGGCGACGGCGGCTGCCTCTGGCCACGGCGGGCGAGGCGATCTTGGGACTTGATTCGGTCTCCGAACATAGTTTATACTCTGTGAGTTGAGGTCGGGTGGCCCCACCATTCGACCGGCAAATCACCGCAATGCACTTCACCGAGGGAGGGAATGTACGATGTCCGCACTCAAGAAGATGGTCCTCGTGGTCGCGATGCTGGCCTTCCCGGCAGCCGTTCTTGCGATGACGCCCTACAGCCAGGATTTCGAGGGCATGGATCCCGCGTATGCCGGCGCGTTGGCCGATGATGGCTGGTTGGTCTACGGCAATGTCTTCGGCCCCGACTGGGTCTATTGGTACGGCTATGGTCCCTACCCTGCGCCAAACGGCGGCAACGGCTTCTCCGCCCTCGTCACCGACCAAGGCGGCATGGAGCAGGGCGCCAATCAACTCTCCATCTACAACGACTACAACAACGCGGATCATGCCAACGGCGCGTACATCGAAGCGAATGTCTACCGCGAGCAAGTGGTCGCCGCGGAAGACATCGGCCTGACCTGGTACTTCGAGTTCGAGGCGAAGCGCGGCAACATCGAAGGGGCGACGACGGCCCTGGCATTCATCAAGACACTGGATCCGAACAGCGGCTACGCCATGACGAACTTCATCACCGCCGATATGACGAACATCCCCGACACATGGGGAGCTTTCATGCTGGAGATCCAAATCGATGCGAGTCTCGAGGGCCAGGTTCTCCAGATCGGCTTTGCCAGCACAGCCACCGCCTACGAGGGCTCGGGCATTTTCTACGACAACATCGACTTCTCCGCCGAACCGCCCACTCCGACGGAATCGTCCAGCTGGGGCGAGGTGAAGAGCCTGTACCGATAGGTCGAGTCAGCCAATCGATCGCAAGAAGGGCCCGGATCTCCGGGCCCTTTTGCGTCCCCGCAGCACGAGCCGGCGGCAGAGAATGCCTCGCGCACGCCCGCGTCACCGCGGTCATTCGTCGCGCGTCATTTGAGCAGCGTGACCCGCCCCGTTTCGACGAAGCCCGCGCCTCTCAGTCGAATGAGGTAGACGCCCGAATCCACCGCGCGCCCGGCGTCGTCCCGTCCGTCCCAATCCGCGCCATGCAGGCCGGAAGGAACGAAGGCGTTGAGAAGCGTGCGCACGCGGCGGCCGTCCGGAGAGAAGACACCGAGATCGACCATCCCTCCGCGCGCCAGATCGAAACGAATCGAAGTCCCGGAATCGATGATGCTCGGTTGCAGCGGCAGCAGCCGAGCGATGACCGGCCGCTCGGGGCGAGAGTCGCGCTCTTCTGGAAGCGCGGCGGTCCCTTCGGGAACGAAGGTGAAGTCCTGGAAGACGACCTCCTGACTCGTGGACGGATTGCCGTCTTGCAGCTTCCACAGATTCAGATGCAGACGCGGCTGCTCGGGGCGCGGAATGTGAGGACCGGAATAGGTCCAGGCATGGATCAGCGGCGACGTGGCTTCGTCCTCGGGGCCCCCGCGCCACACGCGGAACTCCACGCGATCCGGCAGCCATCGCATGGCGTGGCTGACCACTTCCCCGTCGGCAAAGGTCGGATTGAACCGTTCGAGATTGCCGGGATAGTCGAATGGCTGCACGACGAACTGGCCAAGGTTTCCGCTGGGGTTGCCCCAGCGGCTGTATTCGAAATCGATCTCATCGTACGGGTTCCACCAGAGATACGCCTCGTCCCAGCAAGGCCCGTATTGCCACAGGAAGATCCCGAGCACCGCATAGCGATCGAGCAAGTCCAGGCGCCCCACCGTGGTCACGATGTAGTCGCCGTATCCGAGCGCGTCTTCGAGAACCACTTCCGTGCTGCGCCAGGTGCCGCTGCGATACGCGAGGGTCAAGTGCAGTTGCCCTTGCATATCCACCCATGTGCAGCTGGGATCGTCGCAGAAGACATTCGGTCCGGGCCCGTAGTAGCCGGGGCCCTTGACGCGCCAGGTGCGGCCGGCAAAGGCGAGCGTCCTGCCGCCCGGGAAATCGTTCCATTGCAGATCGTCCATGGTCGGCGAGCTCGTGCTGTAGATCGTCACCTGGTCGTAGAGGACATCCGGAACGGGCGCGCCGGGCGCCTGCAACACGCCAAGGAGGAAATGGATGGCGACCGTGCCCGCCGGAGCAGGAGCGCTCACGAGCATGAAGTCGTCATAGTCGTCGGCCGGCGTGCTGGGATCAGCGACCGCGAAGGAGTCGTAGTCGATCAATTCGCCCGCCGCATCGCGCCATTCGATGTTGACGATGGCGCGGCTCTCGCCCGTCAGCGGCTTCTGCCCGGAGTGCCGGACATGCCCCGTGACTTCCCACTGCTCACCCGGCTCGCTGTCCAGACGCTGCCAGAAGGCCGAGACATCCCACCCGCCGTTGTTGGGGCCGCTCACGCGAGCCGCCTGCGCGCCATGGACGGCGGCGGTCACGCGGCCGCATACACCGAACTGGTTCCAGCCGCCGAACACCGTGCCGCCGGAACCGTTGAGCTCGAAGCTCGGATTGGCGAGGATGCACTGGGCCATGGCGGGTTCGCCGGCAAGTGCCATCGCAAAGAAGAGCAGCGCCCAAGCGAGGGCGCGCGTGATCGCGCGAGGCGAAGCGACCGAATGCATGGCAAGCTCCTCTCGTGAACGGCGCAGGCGGCTGCGCCGGCCGATCGTCCCCGTCACCGCCGCGAGTCGCCGCGAAGCGCGCGCGCCGGCAGGCCGATGCGGATCGAGTCGATGCGGCCGCTACGATGGAAGACCTCGGCCGCCAGATGGGATTCCATTCTCGTGCCCGGCTGCTCGCGCGTCGATCCGTCCGCCAGAACGACCCGCACCCAGGCCTCGCCTTCCACGCGTTCGTAGATCACCGGGATCTGGCAGAAGGTGAAGGCCAGGCTGCCGGCGGGAAGTGCGAAGCTGCGCGCCCGCCCTTCCACATCGAAGCACCGGAACTCCGCGGGCGCGGCCAGGAATTCCTCATCGTCGAGCAGCAGCGGCCGGATCTCGATCTCGCCCGCGGAGACGCGGACGCCGAGCTCGCCGAGCCGGCACAGGATCTCCTCCTTCACCTGACCCGTCATGCCCGGCTGCTGCGCGCCACCCGAGGGCGGCGTGTGCGAATAGGGATCGATCGGGAAGGTCCCGAACTCGGTGACCGGCTTGCGGTACCCGAGCCCGCCCTGCACGCGAGAGTACATGCAAGCCAGGCCCTTTCGGACATCGCTTGCCGCACCCGCGCGTTCCGCGTCGAAGACCATTTCCTGCACGGCCAGCAGCAGTTTGGCGACCATGTGCCAGTAGATGCAGCCGATCCCTTCGTACGCATACATGGCGGCCGAACGGCCCGTATAGGATCGATGACCGAAGACGAAGTCGAACAGCGCGAGAATCGCTCCCTTGTCGCGCGCGACAGCCGCCGAGCGGTCCGGCTGCAAGGCGAGCGCGTCGAGGATGGAGCCGACATCCTGGGCGTTGCGGATGTCGCCGTGAAAACGGATCGTCCCGCAAGCGTCGCGCGCGAGCAACGAGCGGTCCTCGGCCGCAAGCAGATCCTGCAGCAGCGGAATCGCCGCGACGCGCTCCTCGGAAACCGCATTGCGCTCGAGAAACCCCGGCAGGTCGCGCTCGGGATAGAGCATGAAGCTGCGCTGGTCGGGACGGTAGAGCGCGCTCGCGAAGAGCCGCTCGAGAATCGCCAAGCCCTCCGCCGGCGGGACCGCGCCGGAGCTCAGCACGGCGACTTGCCCTTCCAGCATTTCCTGCAGGTGCGTGACCCGAACGCGGTCCCCATCGTCGGAGAAGGCCAGCTGGTTGTAGGTGTGGTAGAGACCGTCCTCGCGTCGATTGGCCGCGATGGAACGGTCGATCCATTCGCGCGCGGTTTCGCACAGCGCCGCGGCTCGCCTCGTCGAAAGCGGTCTGCGCTCCGAGAAGCCATGCGCATAGACCGCGGCGCGGTATTCGGAGAACGCTTCACCCAACGCGTCCATGATGCGCTTGCGCATCCGTGAGTCGCGGTCACATTCGCTCTTGGCCGCGCCTCGCCTTGCGTCTTCCGTCGCACTCGCATCCTTCTCGAAGATCGTAGCCAGGCGCTCGAACCATGCCTCGATCTCCGCGGACACCGGCAGCTCGCGCTCGGGCATGGCTCGAAGCTTGCCGGCCAGGAAAGAAAGGTACCGGCGCAGGTGGCAGAGAGTGACGACCGATACGCTCCCGCCGCCGAGGGCGTTGTTGGCGTCGTTCCACTCGGGCCGCTGGGTGTTCATCCAGATGCCGGCGCCGGGGATCAGGTTCGAGAGCTTCGACAGAGCGGGAACGAGCAGCTTCTCGAAGAGATTCGCGTGGTGGACGCCGCCCTCCGGTCCCATCAGCAGCCGCCCATCGGTGCCCATGCGCGCGACCCGCTCGTCGATGAGCCGTGCCCGCTCCGTGTCGAAGACGATCGTCGCGCGCGGATCACGCAGGATCTCCGCGTAGGGCTTGAGGCGATAGGGAACATCCGCGTAACTGAAGATCTCCGCGGCGAACATCGTGGGAAGAGCGAGCGGATCGTGCCGGTCCATCGCCTCCAGCAATCGCAAGAGATAGACGATCTGGTGGTCGCCCCAGTAACCGAGGTTGCTCCAGGGTTGGCCCGGAGCGGGCACTTCCCAATCGACGCCGTCGCGCGTGATGCGATAGGGATTGAACCCGTCGACCGTCGACGCATTCACGAAGCGGGCGACCATGCTCGGGAGAAAGTCCGGAAAGGCGGCGCCGAGCGCCTCCCAGTTTTGGAAGATGTCCCGCCAGTTGCCTTCGTGATGCAGCACCCGCCGTCCGTCACGATCGCGCACGCGGATCTCGAAGCGGTTCCAGGGGCGGCTGGGGTCGCCGTGGCGCCGGCCGAAGTGCAGCGGAAGATATTCGTGCGCCAGCCGCGCGAAATCGGGATCGCCGGTTTCGCGCGCGGCGCGGCGGAGCTCTGTCACCGCGACGCGGTCGGGGCCCTCGCGCAGCGTAGGCCCGTGACGGTCGGCGACGGCTCTGTTGCGCGCATGCAGCGAAACGAGGAAGTCGGTGACGGGCACATCGTTGTTTCGCAGGAAGACGCCGCCGCGCATGTTGTTGAAGAGCACATTCAGGTAGTGGTGCGACGACGCTTCCGGCCGGGCCGAGAGCTGCAGGCCGTCGGCGCTCGCCACATTGCGCCGCAACTCCTCGTCGGCGCCCCGCAAGCTCGTTTTCACCTGCTCGCTCACATCGCTTGCGGACATCAGCATCTGGCGGAGCTTCGCAATCTGGAGATGATCGCGCCCGGCATCGGCGGCGAGATGCCATTGCTGCCGCTGCCCGGGTTGCAGATCGAACGAAGCGACGGCCAGGTAATTTCCGCGGCGGCCGTTCAGGACATTCCGTCCGGGAATCGGGCTCCCGCGCCGGAACGCGTGGATCGCATCCAATGTGAGGTGGACGCGCATGTCCTTCAATCCGCAACACCACACCGTGTTGGCGCGCAACACCTCGAGGGCCTCGGGCCGGTCGGTGATGCCCGCGGTCAACGCGAAGATGCCGAGCCCCGTCGCCGGGTCCACTTCGCTCTTCTTGTACGCATCGACGAGATTGCTCGCGCTCTGATACAGCGACAGCGGAGCGCCCCAGGGAAGGACATTTCGCAAGCCATCCAGAATGCGGCCCCGCCGGCGCGATTCCCCGCAGTTTTCCAGCGTGCAGCTGCGCACCCAGCCGAACGCGTCGCACGCCGCCCAGCGGTATTCGAAGCGCAGACCGAGATCGTGATCGATTTCCTCGAACACGATGCGGTTGCCGTTGCTGCTCTTGTAGAGATTGCGCTCGATCGCGCGCTGTCCGGAAGACTCCGCGAACGGCTCCCACAGCTTGGACGCATTCTTGGACCCGTCCCCCCGCTCCTCAACACGAATGAGGGTGAGCGGCCCCGAGTGATGGTGCGCGTCGTACAACTGGTCGCTCGTCAGGTAGGGGAACAGGCTGCCGTCCGCGTTGACCCGCCCCGCCGTCAAGCCGCCGCTCGAGGCGATGAACATCCACAGATCGGTGTCGCTGGCGAGGTTCACGAGAAAGGGAGCCAGGAGATGAAAACCGGAGATGCGGTAGTACTCCTCGCCATCCAGGAGGACGAACGCGCCGGCTGGCAGTCCGGACGGCTGCGCCGGCGCGCCGGCAGAAACGGCGTGTGTGGGGCGTTGTCCGACAGACACCTGAAGCCTCGACGGTATGGGGCGACAGCCCGGTTCGAATGGCCGGCAGCCCATTCGGCAGCCGGCCCTGCTTGATGGCCGGTGGTATCCCCTGGACCTGGACTGCTCCGCGGCTTGGGCCTACTCGGTCAGAACCATGCGGCCCGACGCCTCTCCGGAGAGCGTGCTCAGTGTGTACCAGTAGATGCCGCTCGCCGCGCGACCGCCGTCGAGCGTCTCGCCGTTCCAGACGACTTGATGGCTCCCGGCGTCGAGCTCTCCGCGGAACAGGACCGCAATGCGCCGCCCATTCACATCGAACACGGACAGATCGATGGGGCCGGGCCGTTCCAGCGAGAAGTCGATGCGAGTGCGCGGATAGAATGGATTGGGCGCGTTCTGCAGCAGCGTCACGCCGGCCCGTTCGAGATCCTCCGGCACATCCACCGAACCGACCCACTCGAAGACGATGTTGTCGTAGAAGATTCCCGACCCCTGGTAGTTCGTGGCCGTATTGGCGAAACCGATCTGGAGAATCTGGTCTGCGAGCGACGGGTCGATGGTGATCGTCACGAAATAGCCGCCCCAGGTATCGGGAATGGAGGTCATGTCGACCGTGAGGAAGTTGGTCAAGGCCCAGCCGCTGTTCGGGTCGAGGGTCTTGATGAAGGCCAAGGCCGTCGTCGCCCCTTCGATGTTGCCCCGCTTGGCCTGGAAGGCAAAGCGCCAAATGTCCCCGACATCGTCCGCGCCGATCACCTGCTCGCGGTAGACATTCGACTCGATCAGGTTGCCGACGGCATGGTCCGCGTTCTCGTAATCGCTGAAGACGGCCAGCACCTGGGCGCCCTGCTCCTCGCCGCCCTCTCCGAGGACGATCTGCGAGAAGGCGAGGCTGTGGTTGGGCGCGGGGTAAGGGCCGTAGCCGTAGAGGTAGGTTCCCGTCGAACTGAACGCATTCCCGTAGACCAGCCAGCCGTCCGCGGAAAGCGCGGTGGGACTCGACTGGTCCAGACCCTCGAAGTTCTGGACATAAGGTTGGATCGCAGACCCGGCCACCGCAGGCAGCGAACAGAGCAGGACGGCGACCGCAAGGTAGTTCACGGCGTTTCGCATGGCTTGGCCTCCCCTCTGAAGTCGAGCTCTCTTCCTGTTGAGCTCTCTCCCTGGACGCTGATATCATACACTATGTTCGGTCGCCGAACAAAGCAATTCGACCCCCTTCCCGGGCGGGCCGCGGCGTTGGCTGGGATTTCGCCGGAGAGCGAGAGGCGTATGTCCGGACTTCCTTTTCCGCAGGACTTCGTGTTCGGGGTGGCGACCTCGGCGCAACAAATCGAGGGCGCCTGGGACGAGGACGGGCGCGGCGAATCGATCTGGGACCGCTTCGCCTCCATCTCGGGCAACATCGCGGACGGCTCGCTCCCGCATACGGCCTGCGATCACTATCACCGCTGGAAAGAAGATCTCGATCTGATGCGTTGGCTGGGAGTGGCCGCCTACCGGTTCTCCACCGGTTGGTCGCGCGTCATGCCCGCCGGGCGCGGCGATCCCAATCCGATGGGGCTCGACTTCTACGATCGGCTGGTGGACGCGCTGATGGACGCGGGCATCGAGCCGCATCTCACCCTCAATCACTGGGACATGCCGCAGGCGCTGCAAGATCGCGGAGGCTGGCCCGCGCGCGAGACCTGCGACGCCTTCGCCGAGTACGCGGCGGCCGTGGCCGGAAGGCTCGGGGATCGCGTCCGTCATTGGACGACCCACAACGAGCCGTGGTGCGTGGCCTCGCTGGGATACGCCGAGGGCAAGCATGCTCCCGGACATTGCGATCCCGAGGTAGGCTTGTGGGCGGCGCATCATCTGATGCTCTCGCACGGAATGGCGGTGGAGACGATCCGCGCTTGCGCGCCGGGTGCGCGGGTCGGCATCGTCATGAACCTCTCGCCGCCCATACCGGCGTCACCGTCGGAGGCCGACCGCGACGCGGCCCGCCAGTTCGACGGGTTCTTCAACCGTTGGTATCTCGACCCGCTCTTCCGGGGACGATATCCGCGCGACGCGATCGAGGACCGCGTGCGCTGGGGACATTTGCCTTCCCGCGATCTGCCCTTCGTGCGCGCAAACGACATGGATCGCATTCGGGCGCGCATGGATTTCCTGGGGATCAACTACTACAGCGGCACGATGCTCGCCGCCGCGGCCGACGGCCTCCCCCGCGCGGTGCCCATGGCGCCGCGGGAGGAGCTGACGGAGATGGGATGGGCGGTCCATCCCGCGGGTCTTGCCGAGATCCTCGCGCGGGTGACCCGCGAATACAGCCCTCTGCCGCTCTACATCAGCGAGAATGGGGCCGCATTCGTCGATCCCCCGCCCCATCATGGCCGCGTCGCCGACCCGCGCCGAGTCGCGTACTTGCGAGCGCATTTGGCGGCGGCCCATCGCGCGCTCGCCGGCGGCATTCCGCTGCGGGGCTATTTCGCCTGGTCGCTGATGGACAATTTCGAGTGGGCCGACGGCTACACCCGGCGGTTCGGCCTGTTCGGAGTGGACTTCGCCACGGGAAAGCGCATTCCCAAAGAGAGCGCTTTCTGGTATCGAGAGACCATCGCGACGAGATCCGTGGAAGAGAAACCGGGTGATGGGACAGGGCCCTCCGGAACACAAGGAGGATGACTTGAAGAAGCGCCTCGCCTTTCCGCTTCCATTCGCTTGCTGCCACTCGGCCAAGGCCGCCTTGCGCATTGCGGTCCTGGTTTCCCTCGCCGTCTTGGCGTCCGGCATGGCCGCGGGCGCAGCCTCGCCCGAATTCGCAGCCTCGCCCGAACTCGCAGCCTCGGCCGATCTCGCAGCCTCAGCCGAGCAGGCATTCTCCGCCCCCGGAGATCCAGGGCGCGAAGGCGAGACGATTCGAGTCGTCGCCGATGAGAGCGGCCGGCGCCTGCAGGTCGACGGCCGGGACTTCATGGTGATCGGCATGAACTGGGATTACATGCCGGTCGGCGAGAACTACCTCTACAGCCTCTGGACCCAGCCCGACGATGTGATCATCGATGCGTTGGGGCGCGAGATGCCGCTCTTGCAGGACATGGGCGTGAACGCGATCCGCCAATATGTGGGCATCCCGAAACGGTGGATCGCATACATCCACGAGCGCTACGGCATCTACACGGTGCTCAACCCTCTCATGGCGCGCTACGGGTACACGCTGGACGGCGTC
Organism: uncultured bacterium; assembly: GCA_964482205.1. GTDB lineage: Bacteria > Eisenbacteria > RBG-16-71-46 > CAIMUX01 > WJJG01 > JAZDGX01. Next base: position 49,993 of record CAYZWI010000015.1, read on the forward strand.
TGGATACCGGCGGTCGACTATTCCGATCCCCGCCTGCGCGACGCGCTCAAGAACGAGATCGCGACTCTGGTCGAGGAGCACAAGGACACGCCCGGGCTGCTCATGTGGCTGCTCGGAAACGAGAACAACTACGGCCTCACCTGGAGCTCCTTCGAAATCGAGGCGCTGCCGGAGGGTGAGCGCGAAGCGGCGCGCGCGCGTTTCCTCTACTCGCTCTTCGATGAGGCCGCCGCCGAGATCAAGCGACGCGATGCGCGCCATCCGGTCGCGATGGCCAACGGCGATGTCCAGTACATCGACATCATCGCCGAGGAGTGCACGCACTTCGATGTCTTGGGCACGAATGTGTACCGGGGCATCTCCGCCCGCGATCTCTTCCAAGTCGTCGAGGACAAGCTGCGGTTGCCCGTTCTCTTCACGGAATTCGGCTCGGACGCCTACAACGCCAAGGAGATGCGCGAAGACCAGGCCATGCAGGCCCGCTATCTGATCGGGCAATGGCGCGAGATCTACGAGCAATCCGCCGGCAAGGGGCAAGTGGGCAATGCCATCGGCGGCGTGATCTTCCAGTGGAGCGACGGCTGGTGGAAGTTCGGCCAGGAAAGCCGCCTCGACATCCACGATACCAACGCCTCGTGGCCCAACGGCGGCTACGCCGAGGACTACGTGGATGGCGAGAACAACATGAACGAGGAATGGTGGGGCATCACGGCGAAGGGATTCGCGGACCATCGCGGGCTGTACGAGATCTATCCGCGCGCCGCGTACTACGCGCTGCGTCAAGCGTTCACCCTCGATCCCTACGCTCCGGGAACGGACCTCGCCGCCATTCGCGATCACTTCGACGCCATTCGACCGGCCGCGGCCGCCGTCGCCGCGCGCGGCGATCGCGCCGCCTTGGTTTCCGAGGCCAGCAGCCGTTTCCGCGTGGCGGGCGCGCGTCTCGAGATCGAGACCTACAGCACGGGAGGAGAGCGGATCACCACGCCGAAGGCGGACCAGCCGGGCACGACCTTCCCCGCCTTCCAGGGCTTCGACCACTTGGAGTCCTTCTACTTGGATGTCGAAGCGAATCCGGCGCCGAATGTGACCGGCCGCGTTTCCGTGAATGTGCTCGGCAATGTGCCAGTGAACCCGATCGACGAGATCTTCTACGAGAACCGCGGACGATCCCGAACGGTCGTCACGGAAGGCGATCAATTCGAGATCGAATCGCTCGAGCGCGTGAGGATCTACCAGGGGTCGCTTTCCTGGGCCGATCGCTGGTTCCAGCTCGACGCTTTCTACCGGACTGGACATTTGCATTGGGGCCACGAAGGCGACTTCTTCGGCCTCTACCGGGACGCGTACTACGGAGAGAACATCGACATCTACAATGCCGATGCGCCTCTCGGTTTCGAAGTGGCCGGAAGACGCCTGCTCTCGGGATTCAAAGTGGCCTTCGGCCCGCAGCTCTGGTGGGGCGCAAACCCGGCGCTCATGATGAAGTACCAGCGCAAGATCGGTCCGTTCAACACAGCCGTCGTCTACCACGAAGACATCGCGCCGCAATCGGCGCTCAGCACCTCGAACGCCATCCCCTTGCCCGAGACGCGCAAGCTTTCGCTGCAGGCATCCACGCGCCGGGGCCCATGGACGCTGGAATTGGGAACGCTCTGGTCGGGAGATCCGAAGGTCGGACAGACCTTTCAACTCGTCGACGAGGTGGACGGCGGGTTCCGCGTGCTGCAGGACCGCATCAAAGACGGCGACACCTGGGGATTCAAGGGCAAGCTCACGATGGAGCGCGGACGCTTCCGCTGGTACGCGCAGGGCGCCTACATGGGCCTCGTGGCCGACGCGGGCCCGACCGAAGTGATCACTTACACAGGCTGGAATCTGCTGGACTCGGGCTCAGGCAATCAGCGGAATCTGTTGACCGGGTTCACCCTCAACCACGGCCACTTTCAATTCGGCCCGAACCTGCTGTGGCAGGCGCCGATCGTCGGGCCCATCCCCGGCGATGTGACCCCGCCCGGCCGTCCGCGAAATGTGTTGGACGATCCGTTCGCCGTCCTGGGCAACCGGGAGACCGTCGGAGCGGAATTGATGATCGTCTACGACCCGACTCCCGCGACATGGATGTGGGCCTGGGACAACGATGTCCGCGAGGACGCACCGCTGGCGGCTAGCCTCGGGTTGGCGTATCGCGACTTGCGCGACACGCGCGATGTCTCGATCTTCATCGCCGAGGATGGCGTGACGACCTATCCCTTCCCGGGCGCGCCCCCGCCGCATGAGCTATGGGAAGTGAACCTGCGACTGGTCTCGCGCCTCGCCCCAGACACGCGCTTGGTCGCCAATCTCTACGGCGGCGACGCGGAGCCCAGCGGCTACGATCCCTCGGGGCTGGACGAAACGCTGAATCGCTTGATCCGCCGCTACGGAATGAGCGGCCGGCTCACGCACGGCCCATGGGCATTGGCCGCCTTCATCAAGGCGAACGACTGGGGCCCGTACGATTATCATCGCGACTTCAACTTGACGTTCCCTCTGCAGCTCATGGGAGATGTCTCGTACTCCCTGGGACAGCCTCGCTGGTTCGCGCTGCCGCAGACGCGTCTCGGCGCCCGGGCGCTGTGGCGGTCGCTCGATGTGCATTCGCCGAGATACAGCCCCACCGGCGGTGAGGCAGTTGCGGGATACGACGACGGCGAAGAGTGGGAGATCCGGAGCTACTTGCATCTGGCGCTGTAGAAGCCCGCGGCGCTTCAGCCGGTCGATGGTCGAAAAGCTGCGGGTCAGGACCCCGCGCCGTAGACGCGGACCCAATCCACCAGCATCGTCTGCGGGAACTGCGTGGTCTCGTTGGGAGCGCCCACATAGTTGCCTCCCACCGCGAGATTCAGAACGATGAAGAATGGATGATCGAACACCCAACGCGCCCCGGTGGGCAGATCGGCGCGCGTGCGCCGCTGGTAGACCTGACCGTCGACGAACCAGGAGATTCCATCCTCGTCCCATTCGATGGAGAAAGTGTGAAAGCCGGCATCGAAACCGTCGCCCGGAAGGACGAAGCGGCCGGTGAGGGCCCGGCCGCCTGAATAGCCGGGGCCATGCAGGCTTCCGTGGACGATGTTCGGTTCCTGGCCGCGATATTCCATGATGTCGATCTCGCCGCAGGCCGGCCATCCGACGCTCTCGTGGTCGGCGCCCAGCAGCCAGAACGCGGGCCAAAGCCCCTGACCCACCGGCAGCTTGATGCGCGCTTCGAAGCGCCCGTGTCTCTGCGCGTATTTGCCGCGCGTATTGATGCGGCCGGATGTGTAGGAAGCGTTCTCGTAGGTTTCTTCGCGCGCCACGATCGCGAGATTGCCGTTGCCGTCGAGGGAGACATTCTCGGCCCGCTCCGTGTCGTATTCGAGCTGCGCGTTACCCCAGCCGGTGCCCACATCGAAGCGCCACTTGGCAGGGTCGGGCAACTGGCCGGCCGGGCCGATGAAATCATCCTGCCAGAGCAACACGATCTCCTCCGGCTCGGTGCTGGACGAACCGCATCCATTCAACCATGCCATGGCCAACAGAAAGGCCGCCTCCACGCAGACGCGCGTCACCAGCTCTCTCTCCTTCCGGCGGCGGACTCCGATGGCGCCGCAACGATGGGGAGCAGGCTGCAGTTGGTCAGCGCTTCTTTGAGAACCATGGTCGCCGCACCCACCGCGATCGATTGGGTTCCCAACTCGCTGACGAGCAACTCGGCGGCCGCCACTTGACTGACGAGCGTGCGGCGGCGAACCGTTTCGCGAATGGGGTTGAGCACCAAGTCTCCCAAACCGGCGAGATTCCCGCCCAGAACCACCATCGCGGGATTCATGAGATTCAGCAGGCCGGCCACGGCGACGCCCAGATACTCAGCAGCCTCGGTAGCGAGCCGGCGTGCCATGGCATCTCCGGCGATGGCGGCTTCCTCGATGTCCGCGATGGTCACGGCCCGGCCGGCGAGAATGCTGCCGGGGTGCGAGGGCAGCAGTTCCGCGGCGCGCTCGACCAGCGCCTGCGTGCTCACCAAAGTCGCCAGACATCCGCGAAGTCCGCAGATGCAGGGCTTGCCTTTGGGGTTGATGGCCAGGTGGCCGATTTCCCCGGCCACGCCGGTGGATCCGCGAAAGATCTCGCCGTTGACGATGAAACCGCAGCCGACGCCCGTAGCCACTTTGATGTAGGCCAGGATGTCCACTCCGCGCCCGGCGCCCCACCACGATTCGGCGAGCGCGCCGAGGTTCGCATCGTTGTCCACCATCAGATGGACGCCGAGCCGTTGGCCGAGCTCGCCGAGGCCCAGCCGGCCATGCCAGGCGGGCAGGACCACTTCGGAAAGCTCGTCGGGACGGGAAGGATGGACCGGGCTGGGAACCGCGACACCGATGCCGATGAGCGGCCCGCCGGCCTTCGCCTCGCCCAGGCATTCCGAGCACAGCTTGCCGATCAGCTTGCGCGTGCCGGCGGGATCGGTTCGCACCGGATGCGAGCGCTCACGCCATGCCAACACCCTGCCGCGCAGATCGGTGAGCGCGACGCCCACATGAGCCGCGCCCATATCGACGCCCAGGATCACGGCGGAGTCATCGCGAAACTCGAGGATGATCGGCCGGCGGCCGCCGCTCGACTTGCCGCTGCCCACTTCGGTGATGAGGCCCGTTTGCAGCAACTCGGCGATCACTTCGGAGACCGTCGAGCGAGACAGGCTCTCCTGCTGCACGATCTCGACGCGCGACATCCGCCGCCGCTCCCAGATCAGCCGCAGGATCGCATCGGCGAGAGGCCGGGGGCGATCCGGATTCTCGCGCCGAAGTCCTTTCCACCGCACCCGACTGGATTCCACGCCGTCTCTCTCCTGTTGCTCGCCTGCGTTTCGCCGGCTCCTGCTATCTGTGGAAGAGGACATTGTCCAGGAACACCGTCCGCGCATCGGACGAAGAGATCACGATCTGCGCAAGGTGGGCGCGGCTCGTGAGCGTGAACTGATCGAGCGGGATGTCGAGCACCGACCACTGACCGGCGACGAAGGCCGGCGTGGACGAGGCCGTGAAGCTGAGCTCCGATTGATCGACGGGCGGGTTGTAGATTCCGTCCTCTCCAAAATCGACCAGCTTCACTCGAAAGACATTCCCCGTCGGTGCCCAAACGTCCAGGCGGATGTGCGTCATGCCGGTGGCGTCGATGAGCTGGGTGGTGAACTCGATCCCCGCGTAGACGAGACCCGTGTACGCTTTCACATCGTCTCCGTCGATCGCGAAGTCGTCCACCGGGCCGCTCGAACTCCATGACGCGCGCCAGGTGTCGACCGGGACGAGGCTGTAGGCGTCGCTGAAAAGCGCGATGACATCGCCGGAGGGCAGCGTGGGCGTGGGTGCGGGCTCATCCGGCGGCGCGAGCACATTCACGGTGATCGAGCCCGCGACATCGACGGTGTCGAGCTTGGCCGTGATCATGGCCGTCCCCCCTCCGACCGCCGTGATCGCTCCTCCGGCGGCCTGCACGACGGTTTCGTCCGAGGAGAAGAAGTCGAAGTAGCGCGGGGAATGATCGACCAGCATGTCCACACCGTTGACCGAGAAAAGGACGCGCGTCTGTTCGGGCGTCACCGCACCGCCGAGAAAAGTATCGACCGTGCGCGAGGCCATCGTCGGCCGGGGATTGAGAATCGTGCCCATGCGGACGAAACGGATTTCGTCGAACCAGAGGGTGAAGCCTTGATTGTTTTCGTGCCCTTCGGCGAAGAAGAACAGCCCGCGCTCGAGGGTGAGGCGCGAGGGGTCGGGAATGGGAATGGCGATCAGGGTCCAATCGGTGGTGAGAGGTATGTGCGCGCGCTGGGCTTCGTAGAGCGAGAGGCCGGTGTTGTCGTTGCCGAAGCCGGCTACATCGAGGGTCGAGTTGACGCTCGATTTGGCGTAGAAGACGAGCGCATCGTAGCCGGAGAGGTCCCGATAATCCGCGCAGGTGAAGGCGCCTCCCGCGTAGGTGCCTCCCGTCCCGCCCGGGCCGGGCACGGTGACTTTGAGCGAAGTCGTGCCCACTCGCGCCTGGGTGGCATCCATGGCGATCGCCTCCAGCAGCGAGCCCGAGAAGGCCTGGAAGTCCACGCTTTCGCCGAAGGCGTCGTCGAAGACCACGGGATCGGTATTGGCGGGCGCCAGCGGCAAATCCGACAAGTCCCTCTCGCTGCAGCCGGCGAGCAGAGACAGCGCGAGGGCCAGAACTAAGGAGAAGAGTGCAGCGCAGCGGGGGACGAAGGCGGCCCCGCCGGGCGTCGGAGTGAGCGAGCGGAATGAGTGGAATGAGTGCAATGGGGCCTCCTGCCTTGCTTTGTACGGGATCCGATCAAAGTATTCAGGACTTCTCGCCTCCTTGTCAAGCCCTGGGCAGTGCTCGGCCCGGCGCCCTGGAGATTCAATCTCTTGCGAGGAAAGTGGATACCAAGACGAACGCCCCGCCTGGCTCAGGAATTCTGCCTCGTTCCGTCGGCCGGGCGGGCGGATCTTCGAGTCGAGCGCAAGAGGCGCAATCGCAGGCTTGACCTCCCGACAAGCCTCGGGCTACTTTGTTCGGACTTCGTACAAAGTGAGATGATCGGCTCTCCGACGACAGCCGGAGCCCAAGGGAAGGAAGTCCGATGAGCGCCCTCACCGCGAAGACCGCCGCCGCGAAGACGACCACCGCACCCGAAGACCGCGTCAGTTTCCCGCATCGGCTCGTCTACGGCGCCGGCGCGTTCGTGAACAACCTGCTCGCGGCAGCCAGCGGCGGCATGATGATCGTTCTCAATCTAGGGCTGGGCATGAACCCTGCCTTGGTCGGATTGCTCGGAGCCTTGCCAAGGCTTACCGATGCTTGCACCGATCCGATCATGGGCTTCATTTCCGACAACACGAGAACGCGCTGGGGAAGGCGGCGGCCGTACATCTTCGCCGGAGCGATCGCCGCCGGCCTCCTCTTCATCCTGCTGTGGCAGTTGCCGCGCGGCCAAAGCGAGATGTTCTATTTCTGGTACTTCCTGATCGCCTCGATCGTGTTCTACATGGGCTACACCGTCTTCGCGACACCGTGGGTGGCCCTGGGCTACGAGTTGACTCCCGACTACAACGAGCGCACGCGCCTCATGGGCACCCAGAACTTCATCGGACAGCTCGCCTACGTCGCATCGCCGTGGTTCCTATGGATCATGACCAACAAGAGTTTCTTCCCCGACCAGATCGCGGGTGCCGCCGGCTTGTCCATTCTCGTCGCGGTCGTGGCCATGGGGCTGGGCATCCTGCCCGCGATCTTCCTCCGCGAGCGGATGCAGACCATCGCTACGGCCGAGGCCCAGACGAGCACCGCGGATGAGCGTGGGACCGGCGAGGCGAGTATGAGAGGGGTGCCCGGGTTCTTCCGTGGATTCGGCATGACCCTTTCTTCGCGCCCGTTCCTCATGCTCTGCCTGGCGACATTTCTCGTGTTCAACGGCTTCATGCTCATCTCGTCATTCCAGCCCTACGTCATCATCTACTACGTCTGCGGCGGCGACCAAAACGTCGGCGCCAAGTACGCCGGAATCGCAGGCACGGTGGGCGGAGTGAGCACCTTCGCCGTGGTCGCCCTGATCGCTTGGCTCGGCACCCGCGTCGGCAAGCGGCACGCCTTCTTCGTATCGACAGGGTTGTCGATGATCGGCTACGGGCTGAAGTGGGTTTGCTACAACCCGGCCCACCCTCTGCTCGTGATCCTGCCGGCGCCGTTGCTGGCATTCGGCCTGGGCGGGCTGTTCACGCTGGTGCCCGCGATGATCCCCGATGTCGTCGACACCGACGAGTTGAAGACGCACCAGCGGCGCGAAGGCATGTTCGGGTCCGTGTTCTGGTGGACGGTGAAACTCGGCATGGCGGCGGCACTGGCGGGCGGCGGCTACTTGCTCAATGCGACGGGATTCGACGTGGCCCTGGGCGGCGCGCAGTCGGGAAGGACCATCATCCTGATGCGCCTTTGCGATGCGGTCATTCCGATCATCGCATCGGCATTCGCCATCTGGGCGGTCGCGACCTACCCCATCACCGAGGCGAAGGCCAACGAAGTGCGCGCGGAACTGGAACGCCGGCGCGGCAAGGCGAGCCTGCCGGTGGCCGGCAGCGAGGGCGCCGCGGGTTGATTCCGCGGCGGGAGCTCCTCCGGCCGGGCGCAAGGTCAGCAAAAGGGGCCCCCTCTTTCGAGAGGGCCCCTTTGCTCAGCTCATCGATGGCTTTCGCGCCGCTCTCGACAGAGCGGGCTTGCGCAGACTACCGATAAACCGACTTGATCGTTCCCCAGCTGTCCGTGTCTTGCGGAACCGGGATTTCGCAGGGGTTCGGATCGCAAGCGGTCCAGTCCACATGCCAGGTACCGCCGACCAGGCCGCAGTCGGCCTCGCTGTAGAGGAAGCAGTTCTCACCCACGCAGCAGACCGCCGTCGGGAGCGGGCAGGTGATGTCGTACGTCAGCGTGAAGGGCCCGCCGGCGCCGGTGCTGTAGGCGTCGCAGATGATGTAGTAGGTGCCGTCCGCGGTACAGGTCCAGGTGATGTCCTCCGGACTCCCACTGTCGGATCCCGCCACGCAGCTGCCCTGAGGGTCGGCGCAGTCGGTGATGATGTACAGCGCCTCGTCGAAGCTCGTTCCCACATAGGAATAGACGAGGCTGACTACATCGCCGGCCAACAGATCCATGACATAGACGACATCCTTGCCGGCGGTCGCATAGCCGGTGCAGCTGCCGGCGCTGACCAGGTTGTAGTCCGCGATCGCCGCGGTGAGATCGCCCTGCACCACTCCCGAGGAGCAGCGCTCGAGCGCGATCGCGCCCTCGCAGGTGTCATTGACCGGAGGCGGCGGCGGGGGTTGGATGGTCAGGTTGAACGACGGAATGCAGTCCGGCGTCGGCCAGGTGTCGACCATGATGTAGTAGGTGCCAGGGGCCAGGGTCACATTCTCGATGCTCTTCGCGCCGCCGCTGGAGCTGGTCATGTAGGCGATGCAGGTCGCGCCCGGAGGGCACTCGGCGCCGATCGCGACGCCCGACCAAGTGGTGCCCAGGGGGTCCAAGGTGATGTTGACCGTGACTTCCTCGGTGATGATGAGCTGGAAGATCGTGTCCTCGCCGCCATCGTAATAGCCGAGGCAGGTCTCGGTGTAGTTGTTGAGGGCCCCGCAAGTCGTGAAGCCCGTGCCGAAGTACGGCAGAGTGTCGATGACGATCGGGTCGGTGCAGTCGTCTCCCACTGCGCGCCCTTCTTCAGCGGCCAGCGGCACATCGACCGTCGGGCCGTGAACCGGATCCTTGTCATTCGCGTTGGCCACGGCGGCCAGGCCGAGCGCGAGTAACGGGACGAAAAGCAGTGCGAGCAATCTTGAATTCCTCATGCCCAGTCCTCCCTCTGTCTAAGTCACACAGCTCCCGGCCGACGACCCCGTGTCGTCGGCTCCGGTGCAACACCCGATGCGTTCTGCTGCGAGCATCGCTCTGGGGGCATGGGGCGCGAGAGCCCATACGGCCCGTACGCGATCCCTGACAGCCTGCTAGGCGGGCGTCTGCATAGATCCATCGACCAAGATATTCTACCACATGAGGATGGAGTGGCGCAATGCGTCACCCCAATGGCTGTAGGCCGCTGGCATCAAGAGAGATAAGGGGCACCGGGTGCATCCTGGCGTGCTTCATGTTCCCCTACCTCACTCGGGCGGCGAGCCCTGGCTCCTTTCATGCGATTCTGAGGGTCTGAAGGCTGGAGAAGATATTGCAGGAGAAGAAGTTCCCGCTTTGGCACGGGGCCTTCGTTGTCTTGCCAAGAAGCGGCCGGTGTTTGATCGAGGGCCGAACGAACTACGCACGCGGTGGCATCCTGGAAGACGCCGGCAGCCCCACTCGGTCGTTTCCTTGGCTCCATCGACGGGCCCGGCCCAGAATCACGGTTCAACTTGCCGTGGTCTTGAAGTCCTTCCCGACCCATTTCTTCGCCAGCACGAGCAGCGCGAACGAACCCATCGCGATGCAGCCGAAGAGCAGCCACATCGGTTCGGTGTTCAGCGGCCGCCCCGTCTCGGGCGCGGGACAGTAGCGATCCATGATGACCCCGGAGTAGAGCAGCGGCACCAGCACCTTGGTCAGGAACCAGGGCAACTGGGCGACGCCCATGTACTCTCCGGTACGGCCTTCGGGCGCAATCTCGGCGGCGTATTGCAGGAAGCGCGGCGACCACATCGCCTCGCCCACGGTCATGATCACCAGGTAGGCATAGAGGGTCAAGGGATGGGGGCCAAACGCGAGCAGGAATGTCGGGGCCGCCATGATGAAGGTGCCCCAGATCATCATGTTGTAGACCTTCTTCCTCAGCGTGAGAGCCGCGATCACCGGCGTGAGGATGAAGATCAGGATCGGGTTGAAGTTCGAAGCGACCTCGAAGTACTCGCCGGTTGGCGTGCCGGCGAAGGCGCGTGAGATGTACTCGGGCAGGACCAGCCAGTTGTAGGTGAAGAGCGTCTGCACGGGAATGAGCGCGAAGATGAAGAAGAAGAATTTCGCATCGGCGAGCGGGTGCCGGGCGAGAAAGCGCCCGGTCGCGGGAATCAAGGCCAGTGCGATCCAGGCGACGGCGACCAGCGTGGCGATGCACGCGTTGAGCGGCAGCCCGGCCACCGCCGGAGCCGCCGGGATCTTGATCCACAGCGCAATCACGACGCCGGCCATGAGCAGCCACATCTGCACGGGCGGGAACACGCGGGCCATGATATGGGTCGGAGCAGTGGACGAACTGCCGGCTGGTTTGATGGCCGAACCGCCGGCCGGCATCGCCGCCTTCTCTCCCGTCCCGGCCTTGCCCGCCGCTGCCTGTTCGCGCGCCGTGTCTTCTTTTGCTTTCGCAATTGCGCGCCGCACCGTTCCCGGCGTGAGCAGCATCACGGTCGCCAGCAACCCCAGCACGGTGATGCCTGCATAGAACCAGAAGGTGCCGACGATTCCGAGGTTGAGGAACTTCTCGTCGCGCAGCAGGAACGCGAAGGTGGGAAACCAGCCGCCGAGATTCATCAGCGCGTAGAGCATCGCATAGGCCATCGCCGAAGTCGTCGGACTCGTGAACTGACGCACCGCGGCATAGGCCGCCGGCTGGTACATCCCATAGCCGATCACCACGATGGCGATGCCCAGCATCGTGGCCAGATGGAGCGGCCCCCACAACCCGGGCTGCAAGCCGAGGATCGAGGGCGCGCCTGCGATGACGATGCGCCCGATCACGAGCAGCACGAATGACCAGATGAGTGCCCGCCGCACACCCGCTTTGTCGGGCACGAAGCCCAGGAAGAGCATCGCGATGGTGATCCCGCCGGTCAGGATGGCGACCATGTTGTGGGCGTAGGTATCGGGGTTCGCGATGCCGCTGAAGACCTGCTGAGAGAAGTAGATCGCGAGGTAGCCGAGGATTCCGAAGTACGCCAGGCCCTCGAGCGTGTAGCCGAGATTCACTCCCCAAAGCGCGCGCGGCGCTCGCCAGAGGTCCACGAACGGCTGGATGATCTCGCGCCACGGATTCGGATTCGCCTGGGCGGCATTTGTTGATGTGCCCGTGATGGTCTCGCTTTTCTCGCTCATGACATCTCCTCGGCTGGAAGGCGCGACGCGATCATTCCTCCGCTGGCTCCTTGCGGTTTTCGTCCGCCGGCTCCTTCAGCGGCTTTCCCAGAACATAGTGATCGAACCAGGCGATGTCCCATTCGAGCTTCGCTTTCCTGTAGGCGTACTTCACCAGGCCGTGCCCTTGCCCCGGGTAAACGACGAGCTCGGACGGGATGCCGAGGTAGAAGTCGAGCCCGCGGAAGAGCGCCTTCGAATGTGGTGGCGGAACGCGCGGGTCGTTTCCGCCCACATGAATCAGAGTCGGGGTCTTCACTTCATCGAGGCTCCAGAGCGGCGAGGCCTTCAAGTACTCTTCCGGCTTCTCCCACGGAAGGCCTTGCATGTAGTTGATGACATGGCCCGGCGTGTCCTCGATCCCCCACTGGAGCGCCATGTCGAGCGTGCCCGCCCCGCTCGATGCGGCCTTGAACCGGTCGGTGTGAGTGATGACGCAGTTGGTGACGAGGCCACCGTTGCTCCAGCCCGAGACCGCCATCTTCTCCGGGTCGGCGATCCCGCGCTCGATCAGCATGTCGACGCCCTCGAGGACATCTTCGACTTCGATCTCGCACTCCGCGCCGATCAGGTCGGTGAGGAATTCGTCCCCGTATCCGGTCGAGCCTCTGTAGTTGGGCGCGAAGACCGCCCATCCGAGCGACGGCCAGAGCCCGCGCCCGTAGATCCAGTATTCGAAGTAGTAGGTGTCGGCCGCGGTCGGCCCGCCGTGCAAAGCGACATGCAGCGGCAGGGCCGTGCCGGGCTGGTAGTCGTGCGGCAACTCGAGAATGCCTTCGACCGTGTCGCCCTTCGCTCCCACCCACTTGACGATTTCGATTTGCGGCAGCTTCCAGGTGTCCACCTGCGGATTGATGCGCGTGATGCGGCGGAGATTCGGCTTGCCGCTCGTCGATGTCACGAAGATGTCGTTCGGTTGCGTGACATCGCCCAGGACCGCGGCGAGAAGAGATCCGTCGGGCGATAGGTGGAAGTTCTTCGCCACCCAGTCGCCGGGCGTGAGGATGTCGAAGCGTCCCTGCCCGCCGCGCCTCACCTTCCGTATGCAGGCCACACGAACGCGCGCCTTCTCCTCGGCCATGAGACAGAGGTCGTGGGACGCTCCGATCCACTGCAGGCGGCCGGATCCGCCCAGCGAGAACTCGTTCTCGCGCGCGAGGCGCTGGGTGAAGACCTCGCCGTCGCCGAAATGCGCGACGAGAAACTCGGTTGGGTATCCGTCGAAGTCGACGTGGAACGCGAGCATGGAGGCGTCGGCGGACCAGGCGAGACCGCCGAGCCAGCCGTACGGGCTCGGGGCCTCCTCGCGCCACAGCCTGTCGGGAATGGCCGTCGTCGCCCGCGTGTCGCGATCCCAGACATCGATGCGCGAGAGACCCTCGTTGGTGATCAGCTCCTCGGTGGGCGTCGTCACCATCGCGATCCGCTTCCCGTTCGGAGAGACGGCGAATTCACCGATGACGCGGTTCTCGTCGATCAGCTTCTCGGTTCGCCAGGTCACCAGGTCGAGCGCCCAGAGCTCGCTGTAGTTCATCACGCCCTTGCCGTATTCGAGGTCCTTGTACTCCTCCTTCATTTCCTTCCAAGGGTCCTCGACCTCCTCGCTCGACTTCACGAAGTAGAGAGTTCTTCCGTCCCGCGAGAGTGCGTACGCCTCCACCCCGTCCTTGAAGCGCGTGACGGGAACCGGCTCTTGCCCATCGAGGGAGACCTTCCACACCTGGGTCTTGCCGTTGCAGGGAGGCGGATCCTCTGCCTGGCCGCACGCGGTCGTGAAGTAGAGCCAACGGCTGTCGGGGCTCCATTGGGGATTGTCATCGTTCCCTGGATCGAAGGTGACGCGGCGGAGCGCTTGGGTCTTCGCATTCACGATCCAGATGTCCGTGTGGCGGGTGTCCGCTTCGAGGTCCCAGCGTTGCTCGACGATCGCGACATGTTCCCCGTCGGGCGCGACCTCGCAGCCGGAGATGAACCCTTGGGTGAAGTAGTCCTCGACCGTGATGTCGTGGGTTCGCTGCTGCGCCGCTGATGGCGCAAACAGAGCGCCGAGCAGAATCGCCCCGATGACAGACACGATGACGAAGGGACGAAAGACCGGCGGTTCCCCAGCTCCGCCGCGGACGAGGGCGAGGCCGAAGGCAAGGGTGAAGGCTCGTTTCGGCATGCTGCTGCTCCTCATTGCGTGCCTCACAGGAATCCGGGCGGGCCAACGCACGTGAACATCCTCTCCGCCTGGAGCCGTTCGGCAACCGTGCAACGATACCGTGACTGCGTGCGTTGGGCGAGTCGAAAAGGGGCGCGCTTGGCAGAGTACGGTCGAGGGCGGCTGTTTGGCGTGCTTCTTCCGTCCGGCCCGTCATTGGATCTTGCAGTCCGATCGTGCATCGGCGAGGGTGACGCTTGGCTCAAAGAGGACGCGATGAAGGGTCTGTATTTCAATATCCCCGGGGCGTTGGCCATCGCGGCGAACGACGATCGCCTCTTGGGCGCATCCGGCGAGATTGCGCACGCGAGCCACCATGGACACGAAATCGTCGTCTCGCATCGCGCCGCCGACTGGCCGGACGGGCCGATTCTAAAGGATGAGAAGAAGGACCTCACGATCGCTGGCTCAGGGTGGCTTCTCCTCCAGGGCAAACTGGGAAATCTGCGAGCTCTGGCAGACGGTTTCCTATCTGCGACCGATGCCCTCACAGCCGATGGAGTCCTTCTCCCTACAACTTCCGGAGAGGCCCTGCGCGCATGGGTCAACCAGATTGAAGCGGGCGCCTTCGTGGTCCTGATTCTGAGAGGGTCCGAGCGTTGGTTGCTGACTGATCCTTTCGCTCTACATCCGCACTATCACCGCACGGACGATCCGTTGAAAGAGATTGCGCCTGCCCCGCGGTTCCTGCTCCCCCCCCCCCGCGGAGACGCTCGATCGACCCGCGGCGGTCGCGATTCGTCCGGGAGTCGCGCGGCCGAGGAGATCATCTCTGGATTCTCAGGATCTCACAAGGCTGTCGATCCCAGCCTTTTCCGCGGGCTCGAGAGGCAGGGACATCTCTTCGGCAACTACACCGCCTTTCGTGGAATTGAGCGATTGTCGCCGGGCATGCTGTACGGGCCGCAAGGAACGCTTTCCTACTTCGATTACGGGGCGGCCGAGTTGGAGCGGCCTGCCGAAATTGGCCCATCCCTGCTTGCATCCATGCAAGGCGTCCTCGATCAGTTGCAGCCCCGCCCGCGCCTTCTTCCCTTGAGCGGCGGTCTCGATTCGCGGTTGCTGCTCATTCTCGGGAAGATGGACTATGGCTACACATATGGCCCCCGCCATACGGGGGATCGGCCTGTCGCTCGCCGATTCGCCGGCGGATTTGGCGAGTACGAGGAATTCTCCCTGCTCGATCTCGATTATCCTCAAGAGCTATTCACGGCAGGACGGCACATGTTTGAAGGAGTCTGCGCCAAACCATTCCTCGAGTTGTTGCCCGTCTATCGCCGCCTGCACCAGCGCTGGGGTTCGCGTTCGCCGCTCTTTCTCGACGGGTATTGCGGAGATGTCCTTCAGCGCGGGATCTACCTGACCTGGGGAGGAGTGCGCGGAAGTCTGGCCAAGCTCGTGCCCTACCTCGGACGCCGCCGCTTCGATCCGCATCGTCGTCTCGATGAACGCTATCCTGCGTTGGACGATCCGATCCGCCGGCTTCTGCACGAGAGCTTCGATCGGGAATCGAGATCCTGGGCAGTCGATCCATTTCGCAAGGTCACACTATACGAGCTTCTATTCGGCCGGGGAGCGCGCTACACGCTGAACGGTGGGACCATCCTGTCCGGGCAGTACTTCACGCCCCTGCAACCGTTCTTGTTCCACGACGCATTTCGTCTGCTTTGGTCTCTGGATCTCGCCGATGTGACGAGCTACAAGGCGTTGAGACAAATCTGGCTCGGCCTCCCGAAACACTTTTCCGCCGTCCGCACCTATTCCGGTTTCAAGCCTGTGTGGCATCACGATATCGCGCGGACGACCATGCTGGTGACCAAGTCCCTCGCCAGGAAACGCATCTTGAAGACCGCCATCGGATACGAGAGCGAACTGCGGGCAGTGCATTGGCATCGGTGAGTCAGTCCCTGCTTCGGGATTGTCAGCGGTGTATCTGCGTCGGCTGGTAGCGACCTGCTCAGGAGGGGACTTGCACCTATAAATGTGCGACCATCGCGGGCGCATGAACACGACATTGGGGCAAGTCCAACGTGCGGCAGGCGCGCGAGGAACTGGAGGACAGTGGCCCGCGGTCGATGCTCTTGGAGTCGACCGAATGCCCGCGTCGCCAAGACGCGTCCGGAAGAAGGAGGATTGACGTGAAGACACTCGGCCTCATTGGAGGCAGCAGTTGGGTGTCGACGCTCGAGTACTATCGCCTGCTGAACGAGGGCGTGGTTGAACGATTAGGCGGCCATGAGGCGGCGCGCTGCGTCTTGTACTCGTTCAACCTTGGCGACATCATGCGGGCCAAGGAAGGCGATCCCGAGCAGACGAAGGTGCGCCCGATGGTCGTCGATGCCGCCCTGCGCCTCGCGTCGACAGGGGTGGATGGTCTGATGCTTTGCGCGAACACACTCCACTGGTTCGCCGATGCGGTCGAGCGTGCCGTGCCTTTGCCGCTGATCCATATTGCATCTGTGACCGCGCAGCGCATCCGGGCCCATGGCCTCAATCGCGTCGCGCTGCTCGGCACCCTGCCCACCATGGAGCGCGACTTCTATAAAAGCCGCCTCAATAGCGCGGGCATCGCCGCACTGGTGCCCGACGAAGCCGGACGGCGATTCGTACACGACGCGATCTTCAACGAACTCGTGCTCGGGCGGTTCTTGCCGGAAACGCGGGCCGCGTTTCTCGAAATCATCAGCCGCTTGCGCAAGGAAGGCGCGCAGGGAGTCGTGCTAGGTTGCACAGAGCTGCCGCTGTTGCTCCAACAAGAGCACTGCGCCCTGCCGCTGTTCGACACGCTGGCGATCCATGCCAAAGCGGGAGTGGATTTCCTGATTGCATAGTCGCTGACTTGCAGTGTCCGGTAATGCTGGCGACTGCAGTTGGCCGTCTGCGTGCGGATCTCGGGGCGTCGTGAGAGCCTCCCGCCACGCACACCGACGCCTTCTCAGCGGATCATCAGGAATCGCGCCGTCATGGTCGCTTCGGGCCCCGCGATGCGAACCAGGTAAATTCCTGCCGGCGCCGCTCTGCCATCGTCGTCATTGCCGTCCCAGAAGATTTCGTGGCTGCCGGCAGCGAAGTTGAAGTCGCAAATGCTGCGGACGCGGCGGCCTGCGATGTCGTGGACGCTCGCCCGGACCGGCCCGTCCGCACCGAGAGTGAAGTGGATGAAGGCGTGCGAAGAACTCGGGTTCGGACGCACATCCAGACGCGGCCGAAGCGCGATCGGCTCCTCGTCGCGGACACCCGCTCCGGCCTCGCATTGGGCTGGCACAATTTGGAGACGGAAATAGCAGTCCGCCACGTAAGCGCGGGTGCCGGAAACGGCCACGCCACAGGCGTACCCCGGCGTGCCCTCGCTGCCTTCCCAATGGAGATAATCGCCATAGTCAATACAGTCCGCCGCCGCGACATCGGCGCGCGGCCCGACCGCAAGCGTCACGAGACAACCGAGAATCAGAAATGCGCGGAACTTGTTGGCAGAGTGGATGGCAAGAGAAGAACGCCGTTTCGATGCCCGCAGCTGTCCACCTCCTGAGATTGAGACCCACCCCTGGATCGTGATCATCCGCACGATCCTCGATGATGGTCGGAGGGTCAGAGCCGAGCTGCGAGCGCCGTCGAGTCGAGACACATCGCAAGGAATCTCTGCCCGGCCGCGCGGATCGGACTCTGAACCGTCCACCTCGCGGCGTAGCACCCTTTCGCATTTGCTGGCTCTAACGGTGCTGCTTCAACCAGGAACAGGCAAGCGTGCATCGCGAGGGTGTGCGAGTGATATATCGCTTCTTTGTCGGCTCGATCCGCCGCGAGTGCCTCGATCACGCAATCGTGCCCCGCGAGCGGAGGCCAACCTAGCCCTCCCGCACCGGCTCCAGAGGCACATAGACCTCGGTCGCCAAATCCTCGGGCCTCGTCCTCTCCGGAGCATTCAGGTAGATCTCCACGCTCGGCGCCGCGCGGATGCTGCGACCGTTCCGCGGGACCCACTGGCCGCAGAGGCGGGCATAGGTCTCGGAGAGCCGTTCGTATGGACCGTGATGAACCGTCACCGCATAGTCGCCGCCCTCGATCACCTGCACGCCCACCTCGCCCTCGGGCTGAAAATCAGCGGGCACCGTGACGCAGGCGTCGTAGCGAATCCGTTCGGGAGGCGTGACATCGGGATCGTCGTGGCTGAGCCCGATGAAGCGGGAGTCGGGGCCAAGCCCGCCCCGGGCACCGACGCGCGTGCAGAGCGTTTCCCAAGCCTTGCCGCACTGATCGTACGGACCGATGTGGCGCACGAATGCCACGCGCATGGGCTCCATTTTCTTGATCGTAGCTTCCATCGTCTCTCCTCCGTCGGCGTGGGGTACGAAGTCGTCCAGCAGCCGCGCCAGCCCGAAGTGAACGCCCGCCGGGGACGAGCCCTTCGGCTGCGCGCGACACTGGGTCCGGAATGCAGAGGGTGATTGGCCGATCATGGCCCGGAAGGCCCGGCTGAAAGCCTCGTGCGACTCGTAGCCGGCGTCGAGCGCAATCGTGAGGACGCTCTCTTCGCCGTGCTTCAGGTGCATCGCAGCCCGCTCCAGCCGGATGCGCCGGATGTGCGCTTGCACCGATTCGCCCACCATCCCTCGGAAGATCCGGTGGAAGTGGAACGGCGAGAAGTTCGCGACGGCCGCCAACTCATCGAGCGGCATCTCGCGATTCAGGTTCTCCTGAATGTGCAGGAGCACCCGAAGCATGCGCTCCCGGTAGTCTTCGATCGTGACGGGTCTCAAGGCTCACCCTCCGCAGCGGACTCTACCCACGGGAGGCTGTCGAAGTCTTGATTGTCCTTGCGGACTTGGGCCGGGGCCGCCCGGTCGCCGGTCACCTCACCAGCAACATCCTCCGCGGCTCCGACATGGCCCCCGACTCCAGCCGATAGAAGCAGGTTCCTCAGCTTCTATTGGGACCGCGTGCCGCGCTGACTGCGGCGTCTTCAGGCGTCCGCGAGCAAGGAGCGCTCGCTGCGGCCTCAAGCAATCGTAAGCAGGCCATCCATATCGCGAGAGGGATGATGCTTCGCGTGATGATGACAAGCCATTGCGAGGCATCCCCGATGTTGATCGCTCCTGCCCCGGTGGCCAGAAGCAGCAGGCCCCAGATACTCTTTCCGTTGGGCAGCGGCGGAGCGAGCGCTATGCCCACGGCGAGAGGGACGAGCAGGATCGTCTGGTAGGCGGACCACACGGTCGCCATTAGCAGAACGATGAGACTGATCGACATTGCGAGCCGGAGCATGTCCGTCTGGCTCTCACGCGCTGGAAGCGTGCGTTTCAGGCCGCGCAGAGTCCGGATCAGAAGGAATGCGCTCAACGCCGACCACAACACGAGAGTCAATACGTCGGGCCAGGAGGACGGGAAGCGTTCGAGGAGGGTGAGCGGGTTGAGATCGAACGCCGTCGGAGAACGCTCGCCTCTGAGTTTGTACGCCATTCGGGAGAAGTTGCCGATTGCGCTGAGATTATCGTTCACTCCGGATGCCCCACCGACTCGTGGAAGAATGCGAAGGAAGTACTCCACGGAGATTCTTACAGGTACGACAAAGCTCGTGACGGCGAAAGCGAGGAGCGTGCCCGCCAGCATCCCCGCCCACACTTTCCATCCCCTGCGGCAGAACAAGAAAAGGAAAGCGCTGCCCCAAGGATAGACCTTGAGGGCTCCCGCCACTCCAAGTGCAACGCCCGCCAGCCGCGAACGCCCCGCTTTCAGAAGTGCGAGCGAAGCCGCCATCAGCATGAGCAGGAATGTCTCGATTCCGGGACCTTCCATGTTCTCCCAATGGGGCTGCCAGTTCAGGAAGGCGAGCAGAATCAGCGCGCCCCGCTCCCATCCCGGCGCAAGGGCGGTCAGCACGATGACAATGGCTGCGACGAAGGATACCAAGTATGCTACGAAAAGCGGCCTGGCTCGCTCGTTCATGTGCCGGAGTCTCAACCGATGCAAGTCTGATCCCTTCGCTCCCCTGGCCACGGCCTGTGCACGGACTTCAGCCCATCGCAGACTATCACTGCGCGCATCGGAAATCATCGCCATGATGAATGCTGCGTGCGGGGGAGGATACTTTAACATCGATCTCGTCACCGGACCGTAGGGATCCCTTCCCGTCGTATCGTAAAGAACGCCGGTTTTCGAGAAGTTGTCGACGACTCTAGTTAAAATGGCGAAGTCGGTCATGTAATGAACATCGGCGGGGGTCATGACGCAGTCACGTACTTGGCGAACGATCCTCGGAGCACCGAGCACGAGCAGGAAGAGACACCCAAGGCCCAATACCAAGCGTGGATGAAGCGGCATGCCCGGCCAGCGATGCGCAGACAACGCTTTTCCCCACATTGCCTCTCCCTTCGAGACGATGGCACCTGACGCCGTTTCTCCCCGACCGACAGCCATCCACCAAGTGAGGATTTCATGAAGAACTTGGAGCAGGAACGCTACGGCAGGCTACTCTTGGATTCAAGCGGACAGGCATAGAGCCAAAGGCGTGGCACGCGGTGCGCCGGGAGGCTTTCAAGAAAGCGCTCGGGGAGCGATGGCGGCTCACCGCGGCGGCTGTCTGGAGAAAAACGGCGGTTCGCGGCCAGATCCTCGGCTTCTCCGCCTGGTGCCTCTTGCGCTTGCCGGGCCTTGCATGTCAGAATTCTTCCATGCTTCCGGCTCTTCGAGCGAAGCCAGAAATCGGTCAAACGGCGGCGCTCTCAGCGGCTTTTCTCTCGCTGCCACAAGCACCGCCTGCAAGAAGGCAAAGGGGCGAGGATGCGCGTCGTCCTCATTAACCCGCCGCAAGTATTCAATAAGACCCAGGTTACTGCCGGGGTCGTTCCCCCGTTGGGCGTCCTGTATCTCTCCGCGTATCTCAAGGCTCACGGGATCGAGGTCTCCGTCATTGACGCGGTCGGGGAAAAGCACGATCAGTACGCAACGCATGCTGGGACGACGCTGCGGGGCTTGACCCAGGCGGAGATCATCGCCCGGCTGCCCGAGAAGGCGGACTTGATTGGCGTGAGCCTGATGTACTCCGCTTCCTACCTGCCGGCCCAGGCCCTGATCGCCGCCCTCCGCGCGGCCCAACCGAATGCGACGATCGTAGTCGGAGGAGCGCATGCCACGTCCTTGCCCGAATACACCCTTGCAGGCACGGAGGCAGATTGCGCCGTCATCGGCGAGGGTGAGCAACCCTTGCTTGGCTTGTGCCTCAACTTGCGCCATCCGGAAGCGGTTCCCGGCTTGGCCTACAAGCGGGACGGAAGCATCCGCTTCAGTGCCCAGCAAGAGCTGATCGCGAATCTCGACGACCTGCCATTTCCCGACTGGGCCGCTATCGACCTCCGTCGCTATTTCCAGGCGGCCGAGCCGCACGGCTGCTCGTATTCCAGGCGGTGGGCCCCGTTGATTGCAGGAAGAGGCTGCCCATATGATTGCACTTTCTGCACTACGCCCAGCATTTGGCGAAGGCGTTGGCGCGTGCGCAGCGTGACGAACGTGCTGGCCGAGATTGCGCTGCTTCATGACAGCTATGGAGTCACGGACTTCCATTTCGAGGATGAGAACCTGGGTGTCAAGCCCGAATGGCTGCACGAATTCTGTGATGCGCTGCTCGCCAAGAAGCTCTCGGTGACCTGGCAGCCGAGCAATGGGATGAGGGCCGAATCCCTGGTCGCTCCCGGCCTCATGGCAAAGATGAAACGGAGCGGCTGCTCTCTGGTCGTATTCACTCTGGAAAGCGCATCCGAGCGCGTGCGCAATCAAATCATGCGGAAGCATTTGGACATCGCGAAAGTCGAGGAGGCGATGTCGCTCGCTCGCCGGGAGGGACTCCGGTCGACCTGCTATTTCCTGCTCGGCCTGCCAGGAGAGACGCTCGACGAAGCCCGGCAGACCGTCCGCTATGTCCATCGCCTGGCGAGGCGAGGGCTGGATGAATGCGTGGTCAGCCTCTTCTCGCTGCTGCCGGGCAGCGAGCAGTTCGATGCTCTGCAGAGAGCTGGACGGGTAACGCTTGACCCGCGCTTCTTCGAGGATTTGCTGTCCATTGGGGACCTGTCACGGTTCAAGAGTTGGACCGAGCACATTTCCAGCCGCGAGCTCAGGCGCCTGCGGGCCGAGGCGTATCTCGGATTTGCGCTGATCCGGGCCGTGTTCTTCCCCGCCAAGGCACTTCGCAGCGCATGGAACATCGTGATCGGCCGGGATCAACTGAAGAGCGAGCGCGTTCTGCGGACATTTTTGAAGCGCGCGCTTCCCTCCTTTCGGACCGCTGGGCGGGCGACCTACGGCACGCGGCAAGGCGAGAGGTAGCAATGCGGCAGCTCGGGCTGCTTTCAGTCGTCGTCCCCTGCTACAATGAGCAGGAGGTGATTCGTGATTCGCACCTGCGCCTCTCGCGCATTCTCGACGAGTTGACGGCCGCGCGACGCTGCGAGGAGTACGAGCTGATCTACATCGACGATGGCTCCACCGACGAGACCTTGCCGATCTTGATCGATCTATACGAGCACAGCAGGAATGTTCGGGTCATATCGCTCCGCCGCAATAGCGGTCTCCAGGCGGCTATCACGGCCGGACTCGCTCATGCGTTCGGAGACGCCGTGATCACGATCGACGCCGACCTTCAGGACCCGCCAGAGAAGATCGGAGAATTGATCGCCCACTACGAAACCGGATACGGCCTGGTTCTCGGCATCCGGCAGGATCGCTCGAGCGACGCGATCACGAAAAAATTCTTCGCCGAGAGTTACTATCGAATCATGAAGGGTTTTGGCGTCGACATTGTCCACAATCACGGCGACTTTCGTCTCATGGACCGGGCCCTCGTCGACGATTTCAACAGCCTACCTGAGCGCTGCCGTTTCGTGCGGGCAATGATTCTTCGTCTCGAATCGCGCTATGCCAAGGTGTTCTACTCCCGGGAGCCGCGGCGGGCGGGGGTGACGAAGTTCACTCCGAAAGTCATGGTCGGCTTCTCGCTTGACGGTCTGATTTCGTTCAGCACCGCGCCATTGAGGCTTGCCTCTGTGCTGGGGGCGCTCTTTTGCGTGCTCTCCATCGTGGGGATCGGGTGGGCCATCTACATCAAGCTTACGCAGAACATCATCAAGGGCTGGGCTTCGACCTTGCTCCCGCTCCTCGCGATCGGAGGTCTGCAACTCTTCATATTGGGGATCCTTGGCGAGTACCTGGGCCGGCTGTTCGTGGAAGTCAAACAGAGACCGATTTATGTCGTTCGCGAAGAATGGAGCCGCTGCAAGAATCGCGACCGGCATGGCGTGCAGAAGGCGTCCCAGCCCTCATGATGGGGAGGTGAGGCGCATCCGGGTGCGATTTCCCAACCGAGCCGCTCAGGAGGGCCGCCTCGGCTCCATGGGCGTGAGCGGCCCGTACTGCGCACGACGAAGAGGTCCAGGAACTCAAGCGCTCACACACGTCCAGCGGCTGCCGAAAGCGGCCTTACCCTGAATTCGGAACATGGAACCACCTTGCGCACTGACAAGGCTCCCGGTCTCACCAGCTTCGAGGCCGTCGCGGCTCGCGGCGGAGTTCCCAAAAAGACTGGCCTGAGGCAGGGCGGTCGATTCTCGCGGGACGAGGGCCCCGAGACGGCAGATTGCCTGCACGGGACGACTGCATAACAAGCGAAACGTGTCCCTCCCGACAACTCGAATGGTTTGCCAACTTGCCAGTTGCGGCCGTCGTGCTTCAGACTCTCCCACTCGTTGCCCTGCGCCGTTGGGACATACATCTGGGAGCGATCCGTGCCGACAGCTTCGATCCGATGCGCCGCCGCAGGGAGTTGTGAGGACCCGCAGCCTTCGACTGCACCCATCCCCACTGCTGTAGCGTCCGGCGCGGCGCTCGAAGTCCGGCCCAATCCGTTCTTCCCCTCGGTGGCCTCGCGATACGCCGTCCCAGGACCATCGACGGCAAAGGTGTGCATCCATGACATGAGCGGAAGACTAATGCGGGCCATCCAAGAGCAGCATTCCCAGGCTGGCAGTCACATCCTGACCTGGGACGGTCTCTGCCAGTCCGGATACCCGGTTCCTCCCGGCGTCTGCTTTTGCCGCCTCGAGGCTGGCGGCCTCCGAACAGTCACCAGGATTGTGCGATGGGAATGAGTGGAACCGGCAGGGATTCGAGGGCCCTCGTGCCATAGACGGGCTGCGCTGTCGGCCAGTGTCCCGCAAGGGAGTCCGGCCCCAGTGTACTTCGATCGAGGCCGGCATCTTCTGCCAAGCGAGTCAAATAGAGATTGACTGGACCCACGGATTGCGCCAAGCGCGAGGGGGATCTACCATCGGGCCCGCGAACGTACTCCTCCTGTTCATGGCCATCGTATGGAACGCGAATGCCAGACTGAGCGAAGAGGCCCCTGAGCATGAATTCCGACTGCTCTCCTCGGGCAAAAGAAATCTCTCTTCAGGCATTCAGGCTCTCCGAAGCCGACCGAGCCGCGTTCCTCGATGAGGCCTGTTCGGGAAACGCCGAGTTGCGCGCTGAGGTCGACCATTTGCTGGCCTGCGGCGCGGTTCTCTGCGAATCGACGCAGAATCTCCCGACGGAGTTCCTAGCACTGCAACCCGGCGATTCGTCAGGGGTGCGCCCGGACGGCACTTTCTCAGAAGCACCTGCGGATCGCCCCCCGCTCGACCATTGGGGCAAGCTCACTCTTCGAAGCCGCCTGGGCGCCGGAGCATTCGGCGAGGTCTTCCTCGCCTTCGATCCCGATCTCGACCGCGAGGTCGCGCTGAAACTCTATCGCCGCGTGGCCGATCGGGACGCGCTCTTGAAAGAGGGACGTCTCCTCGCCCGAGTGAGGCATTCCAATGTGATCGTGGTCCACGGGGCCGAGGAGCATGATGGCCGCTTCGGTCTTTGGATGGACCACATCCGTGGCTGCACGCTCCGCGACTTCGTGCGTCGCCAGGGACGGTTGGGACCGCAGGAAGCGGCACTCATCGGCCTCGACGTCTGTCGCGCTCTCGCGGCGGTGCATGCCGCGGGCCTGATTCACCAGGATGTCAAAGCGCAGAACGTGATGCGCGAAGAGGGCGGGCGAATCGTCCTCATGGACTTCGGCGTTGGCGCCGAGGTGGAGCCGTTGGACAGCGCGCGCGCGTCGGGGCCCCCCTCGCCCGCGCCCGCTTCCGGCCCCCCCTCCTTGTCGGGCACCCCGGCCTACATGGCACCGGAGAAATTGCTGCGCGGCGTGCGCTCGGTGCAAACGGATGTCTACGCGCTGGGAGTGTTGCTCTACTACATGGTGAGTGGCCGCTTTCCCATCGAAGGTCACACGCCCACCGAGATCGTCGACGCCCATCGCTCAGGCCGGCGGACGTTGCTGAGAGACATGCGCTCCGACCTTCCGGGCGCCTTCATCGACATCGTCGAGAGGGCGCTCGCTCCCGAACCCTCTCAACGGTTCCACAGCATGGGCGAGATGGAGCGCGCCCTCGCCGCGTTCATCGGGCAAACGGAAGTCGCGGCTGCACCCCCCGCGAAAGGCCGGTTCGGCGCGCGCAGGCGATGGATCCCGTGGGGAGTGGCAGGCATCGCGACTGCGGTCGCGGCCTTCTGGTGGGTGGCCGGACACCGGGGAATCGGGCCCGAACCGGCCTCGTCCGTCTTTCCCTATCTGGTCGTTGAGGACTTCCGCAATCTGAGCGCGGACTCCTCGGGAGAGTATCTCGCGCTCGGTCTGACGGAAGCGGTGCGCACGCAACTTGCATCGCTCGACGGCATCCAGGTCGTGCAGCCGAAAGACAACACCGGAGTGAAGCTCGCCCTCGAAGGCGCGATCCAGAGATCGGGGGATCAGCTGCGCCTCAGCTACAAGCTGGTCGACCGCAGCAATGGCATCGTGCTCTCGGCCTCCATGGTCGAGGGAGCGATCGCGGCTCTCTTCACCCTGCAGGACCAAGTGACCCAGGCAGCCGGTCGGGCGCTGGCCGTGAAGTTCGGTTTGCCGTCGCCGACCGCAGGGCAGCAGGCACCCACCGCCGACGTGTCGGCCTACGACTACTATCTCCAGGCGCGAGGATATCTGCAGAGGCCGGCTGACCAGGAGAACCTGCAAATCGCGGCCGACCTCTTCCGGCACGCCAGACAGCGAGACGAACACTTCACGCTAGCTCTGGCAGGTCTGGGAGAAGCGTACTGGAAGCTTTTCGAAGAGACCAAGGATCCGGCGTGGGTCGGCCAAGCCGAAGAACTCTCGCGCGAAGCGCTGGCCGAAGATCCCTCTCTCGCTGAGGTGCACATCACCTTGGGAACGATCTACCAAGGCACCGGACGCTATTCGCAGGCGGCGGAGGCGTTCGAACGGGCGCGTCAGATCGACGTGCAAAGCGTGCCGGCTTACATCGGGCTCGCGCGCGCCTACATGGCGTTGGGGCAGATGGTCGACGCGGAGAAGACATTCCTCGAAGCGATTCGCAGGCGGCCGGGGGATTGGCGCAGCCACAGCCATCTGGGCGCATTCTATGCAAGCCAGAACCGCGCCGCCGAAGCGGTGAAGTGCTTCCAGAGCGTGGTGGACCTGACTCCTGACAACGCTCGGGGCTTCTCCAATCTAGGTGCAGTGCTCTTATCGGCTGAGCGGCATGCCGAAGCCATCGCGGCCCTCGAGCGTTCGATCGCGCTCGAGCCGAATTACCGCGCATTCACCAATCTCGGCACGGCGTATCGCTATGAGGGCCGCTACGCCGATGCGGTGCGCAGCTATCAACAAGCGTTGGCGCTCGATCCGCGCGATTATCGCGTCTGGGGAAACCTCGCGTCGACGTATGCGCTCGTGGAAAACCGCCCGGCGGAGGCCGACAGCGCCTGGGCGCAAGCTCTGAAGCTGGTCGAGGAGCTGCTTCCCGTCAATCCGAACGATGCCGTGCTGCACGCATCGCGCGCACGATTTCTCGCGGCCACGGGGCGTCACGAAGAGGCGCGCCGGGAGATCGAGCGGGCGCTGGCGTTGGCGCCGGATCGAGGGGAAGTGCTCTTCTGGGCTTCCGCCGTCTACGAGAGCGTGAACGATCGTGAGGCCGCCTTGGATGCGGTCGGGCGAGCGATCGCGGCCGGCACGCCCGTGCAAGTGTGGCAGAAGGAACCGTCCTTGAAGAGCCTCGTGTCCGATCCACATTTCGCCCGCATCGTGGCCGAGACCGACCGATAGACGACGAACGCTGTGCTCGCGGGCTGGAAAGCATCTGCGTCCTATGAGGAGGTGAACATGATCTTCAAGACTGGCACGTACGAGATCACGACCGGCATCGGGACGATGGTCATCTCGCCCCTGGCGCAACGGGTCCGTGTCGGAGACACGATCCGTTGGGTGGCGGACCGGCCGACGCTCACCATTGCCCTCGGCCCCGGACAGGGCAACGTCGTGACGTTCGCTCCGCCCTCGGAGCCCCAGACGGTGCAAGGCACTGCGGCCAAAGCGGGCTACTTCAGCTTCACTGCCACGGTGTGGCTGGCCGATCGGCCGCCAGTCTGCGATGTGGCGGTGTTGATCATCGATCCGTAGGCACAGCCACATCACGCGGACGATGATCGCGTGGACCGCGTTCCAGCGGCGCGCTGAGCTCCGCTTGGCAGGAGTTCCCCGTGCTCCACGAAAAATCGGTACATCCTCGCGGGATGTCGCTTCCGCCGCTCATGGTGGCATCCCGTGCCTCCCGAAAACCCGGACGCTCTGGGATCTTGATAGTTGCGGCCGCGTTCCTCTCACTCCCCGGCTCATCACTCCGGCATCTCAGGACACGCACACAGAGAGCATCGCTTTCTGATGACTCCGATTTTGCAGGCTCTCGCCGCCTTCATACAGAACCTCTTCCGCTCCAGGCAAGCCATGCAGATGGAGATCCCGGCGCTGCGCCACCAACTCGCCGTCTACCAGCGGACTTGCGCCCGACCGCGCCCGAAGCCCGCCGACCGCCTGCTATGGTCTTGGCTCTCGCTCTCGCGCTCGCCGCGGCGACGGTCCCCCTGCTCGTCGAAGGTTGTTCGGACGACGATCCGTCGCGGCCGGTGAGGCCGACTCCGAATGCGACCATCGAGAACATCTGGCCGAATGCCGACAGCCTGGAGTGGACCTATGCCTATCGCGAGGCGGCGGCCGATTCCTTTGGCATTCCGGATACGCTGCTCTACCCGACTCCCGAACAGGTTCCTCCCGCGCCTTCCCTGGACGAGGTCATCCCGTTCCTCGTGCGGAGGGCCATGCCCGATTCGGGCAGACGGCAGAGCGGCGTCGTTCGGCTGAGATTCGAAGGAATGGAGACGACGACATCCGGCGTGGTGGCGCAACACCTCGCCCAGACGCGCTTCGGTCCGCCGGAAGTCCCGGCCGCCGCCCTTTCGCGCGCGCGTTTCGATGATGCGTTCCTGCGACGCCTCTGGCTCCTGCGTCCCGACCTGAGAGAGAAGATCCGCGACCGCCGGAAGGCGATTTCGGAGAGCCGGGAAGAGGAGGAATGGCTGGGCAGTCCCCTCTTCCTTCGCGACGCGGCTTTCGAGAAAACGGACGAGTACATCGGAGCGTACGGCGATCTGAATCGACAGCTGTCCTGGCTCTTCCTCGAGGCGGACTTGACCGCGGGCCACGCCTTCACGTTTCAGCTGGTTCCCGATCTGGCGGACAATGTCTTCCTTCACGCACAGATCGTGTCGAACGGCGAGGATTTCCGCACGGGCTTCGGGACCTTCGCCAAAACGGTTCGCTGCGCCTACCTCGTCGACTACGGGGCCTCTGGCCTGTTCACGCCCGAGGGCGGCGAGTTGGGCTACTTCGGGACTCATGATTCGGGAATCGTCGTCTACGCTCCCATGGTCGGACCCATCTACGACTACGAGGTCCATCTGGCATTCAATGGCCTGCCCGAAGAGGAAGCGTACGCATTTCTCGAGCAGAAGCTGATCGGTTCAAATGTCCCGTGGTTGAGCGATTGAGGAGTGCATCCGCCTCGCAGCATCTTTATAAAGTCCCAGCCGCACTCCCGGCACGAAGCGGGGCATAGCCGGGCAAGAAGACGGGCGTACGCGGCCGGGATCCCTACTCATGAATGGTCCTCTTGACGGGGAAGCCCACGTGACATTTTCGGGACCCACAACGGATGAGGTCTTCGGTACGGACAAAGAGCAACGGGTCAAGGCGTAATGGTCCTGCAGGCGCGGAAGCCGACATCATTGTCGCGACCGGGCGGGCTGTCGTAGTCCCGCCCCGCGCATCGCAGGGCGTCGCCGCCGTAACAGTCCCAAGAGCCCCCGCGAAGAACGCGGTACAATCCGCTTGTCGGGCCCGGGGGATCCGTCACCGGACTTGTCTCCAATCCGCATTCCCACCAGTCGTTGCACCATTCCCACACATTCCCCGGCATGTCCGAGAGCCCTAACGCCGCCGGCGCGTCGGGATAGCTCCCCACTGGAGATGTCCAGCCCACGCAGTAGTATCGGTTGTAGAAGTTCGCCCGACCGCAGTCTGGAGTCCCGTCCCCCCATGGGTAGATCCGCTCGTCGTCCCATTGCGCCGCGTACTCCCACTCCGCATCCGTCGGTAGGCGATATCCCTCAGCCCCGTATGGGTCGCCCCCATTGCACTGCCAGGTCGAGTGGTTGTAGGCGCGCGGCAGCCCCCCCCGCAGACTCAGCCAGTCGCAGTACGCTGCCGCCCCGTACCAGGTGACCTCTATCACCGGATGGCCCGGGTTGATCCCGTGGCCGGCATCGCGCAGCGTGAACACCCCACCGCTGAAGGCGATCTCGCAGCTCCCATCCAGGTCCAGCAGCTCCTCAGCACTTCCATCCAGATTGTCCTGCACGGAGGTCGTCGTGGCCGTGACGTATTCGTGGTCGTACGCCCACTGCACCGCCTCAAGATACTCCAGGTTCGTCACCTCGTGTTCACCCAGATGGAAGGCCCGCGTCAGGGTCACCTCGTGCTCATCGGTCCCGCAGTAGGCTGCTCCGTCGCCCATGGTGAAGACCCCGGCCAGGACCGCCACCATCCCCGGTACGCTGAGCGTGTCATTGCTGAACGTCAGGCTGTCAATGCCCGACACCGGAAAACCCGTGACGTTCGTCCCCTGGTGAACCCACATCTTCCACTCGCCATGGCTCGCACCAACGCCAAGAACCAGCACAAGCCCCATCACCATCATGATGCGCCGTTTCATTGCCTATCCCTTTCCTATGGATCCTGCCGGTCTCCTCGCATCGGTCACGGCAGCAGGATCATCCGGCGGCTCTCCGCGATTCCGGGCGCGGTCAGCTTGTAGAAGTAGACTCCCCCGGCCATCTTCTTCCCTTCAGCATCGCAGCCATCCCAAGTCACTTCGTGGGCCCCGGCCAAGCGCTCCTCGTCCATGAGCGTGCGGATCAGCCGGCCATCCACGCTGTAGATTCCCAGCTCCACTCGACCGACCTGCGCGAGCTCGAAGCCGATCCGTGTCGCGGGGGTGAAGGGATTGGGCCGGTTCTGAAAGAGACGCATGGCCTTCAGCAGACCAGCGGTATCCTCGGGAGTCTGGATGTCGGAGAAGGCCCAGAGGAACTCGATCCGAATGATGGATGCCAGCGCGTAGCAGTCTGCACCATCGACCTGCCGTACGAACAACGAGTCGCCCTCGAACACCACTTGATCGATCCCGCTCACGGCATAGATCGCATCCTCGCCTCCGGCCATCCGGATAGCCAGCATCGGTTCCACGGCGCTAACCGCCGAGGGCAATGCCAGCCAAGCAAGCAGGACTGCGGGAATCAACGTCAGGGAGAGGAGGCGGGTAGCAGACTCTCGGCACATACGAACCCCCTTGCTCTCAAGTCACTTGGGTCGAGGAGTCTCGGCCGGCATTATAGCATGGAACCGCGTGTCTCGCCTCCCATCTCGCCCGTTGCGGGTCCGGTGCCCCAACTCTGCCGTTCTCCGCGTTCCCCCCTTCGCCGCGCTTGTCCAAACGGCCTTGACGGTCTTATCCAAGAGTGCAAGCGAGACCGCTTTACACCGGCATGGGCAGGAAGCGCGCGCAGAGGGACGCGGCCACAGTTTCTTGTAGGTATTCAGATTACATCCATGCCGCGGGGAGCTCGCCCGCGGCTCCCACTGCTGGCACGTGTCGTGCCCTGCCTCATGGGGCAGGGTGCGAGTGACCGTGGCACTTGCTGAGAGGACACACTTGCAGGAGGAGGACGGTATGAAACGCACGATTCCGTTTTTCATGCTTCTGGCGGCTTCGGCTCTCTCCCTTCTGATCAATCCTTCACCGGCAGCAGCCCAAGCTGAGCTGGCCATCTACGAAGAAGACTTCGATGACGGCCCGTCGGGTTGGGTCCCGCTCGATCTGACCGAGAAACCCATCTACTGGCATTCTGACGCGTGGTTCGGCGCATCGGTCGCTTGGTGCGGAACCGACGATCCTACGCTCGTTGCCTCTCCCGGCTACGGTAACAACTGGCTGCAAGATCTTGCGAAAAGCTTCGCCATTCCCGAGTCGGACCCGACCTTGCGCTTCAACATCCAGTTCGACAGCGAACCCGGATACGACATGACATTGCTACAGATGTCTCTCGATGGCGGCGCGAGCTGGATCGATCTCGATTGCTACTTCGGGAATTCGGAGGGCTTTCAGGAGCGTGCGATCGATTTGTCCTACTTTGTCGGCCAGGAGGCCACGATCCGTTTCCGCTTCTTGTCCGACGGCTCCTGGAGCGACGAAGACGGCGCATACCCCACGGACGGAGCGTGCCGCCTGGATTGGGTGAGACTCGGGGATGGGCCGGTGGATGAGTTCGACGCTGGCCTCGACGGGTGGATCGCGTCCACGCATGCGGTGGGAGGAGGCCCGTATCGGCTGCAGGCCGGCCTGGGCGGCAATCCCACGCTCGCGTGGACCGCGTACGATCTCGATGGCCCATATGCGGGCCAGTTCCCGTGGACTCCGGAAGAGGATGCCGCCATCAACCGCAGAGTGAATCTGTGCATCGAATCGCCCAGGATCTCCGTTCCCGCCGATCCCGAGCACTGCTTCCTCGAGTTCGATGTCTTTCGCGAGCTGCCCATTGATGCATGGGTCTTCTACGACTTCCAGGTCGCCTGCCCGGCGCCCGAAGACGGCGGAAGCTGGAACACCGACGCTTACGTCCGCTATGGGCTCAGGAACCCTCCAGACTGGTGGACCCTTCGCATCGACCTCACGAATGTGCAGTTCGTGGACGAATACAATCAGTTGTACTATGGCAGCCTCATCACCCCTGGCGCCACGTCCATGAAGATCCGTCTCGTCGGTTTTGAATACGAGGCACCCTCCCAGGGCTGGCATCCGCCCGGGCCCTTCTTCGACAACGTGCGCGTGCTGGTCCCCAGCGGAGGCCCGGGCACGCTCGCGGGCACCGTACGTGCTGACTGTCCGACGCCGGAGACGCCCCTCTTTGGCGTGAGTCTCTCGGTGTACGATGGGAACGGTGCGCAAGCCGCGGCCCTGGTGACCGACGCCAACGGCGGATTCGCGACGGAGTTGCCCGCCGGCACGTACACGCTTTCGCTGGTCACACCCCTAGGCTACCTGGCGAGTCCCGGCGAATACACAGTCGCCCTGACCCCTGGAAACACGACCACGCAGGATTTCTCGCTCACCTGCATGGATGTCGAAAGCACCCCGAGGTCGATCGGTTACTGGAAGCACGAGGTGAGTGAAGCGACGGGCGGGGCGGGCCGCGGACAAGGGAGCCGCTTGAAGCCGTCGAAAGGCGGCTCGGGTGATGGTGCCGACATGTCCTCGCCGCTGTGCGGCTACCTGGACTTGATCGAGAGCCACTTCAACGACAACGCGGTCAATGCCGTCGTCGTCTACCAACCGCCCGAGTCAGGATTGTGCACGGACAAGCTCGCTGAGGCTGCCGCCCTGCTGAACCTGCACGGCAGCCAGGAGATGATCGAGCGAGCACGCCAGCAGCTCATGGCCCTGCTCCTCAATGCGGCCGCCGGATACATTCACTTGTCCGAGGTCATCAGCGAGGATGGAGCGAACGTGTCGCAGGCGATCACCTGGTGCGACCGATTGATCGACGACCCGGCGGGAGACCACGAATTGGCCAAGACCATCGCCGATCTGATCAACAACGGGCAGACGGTGCCGGCCGGCCTGATTCCCGTCGACACCGACAACATCGCCTACCGCAGCCCGACCGCGCGGCCGGTGGTGCATCTGGCAAAGCCGATGAACCCCTTCGTTCCCGGCACGCCGATTCGCTTCACGCTCCCCGAGGAGTGTCCGTACCGACTTGCGATTCACGATCTCGCCGGGCGCCTCGTGATGTCTTGCGACGGCACAGGCCGGCGAGGGGACAATGAAGTACTGTGGAACGGAGCGAGCCGGACGGGCAACGAGGTGATTCCTGGCGCCTACTTCCTCTCGCTCGAGGCGGACGGCCGGCGCGAAGCGACGAAACTGGTGATTCTCCGCTAGACCTGCACCTCCACACGCTCTCTGACAACGGGGGGGCCGCCCGGGCGCGGCCCCTCGTGATACCAGCGCAGACGGACAGTGGACTGCGCGGCAGATCATCCAAGCATTCCGGTGGGACTCCGCACCTCGGTCCTTCACTGATCGTAGACGACGACTCCTCGCTCACGCAGGGCGGGGACTTGCTCGTTGATGGCAGTAGGGGAAAGCGGATTGCGTGCCAGCCAGATGCGGTCGCCCGCGCCGAAGTCGGTGTTGACGACGAGGGGCGCGAGATCCGTGATGAGATTGCCCGCGAGATCGAGGTCGGCCAGGTATTTCATGGTGGTCAGTGGCCCGAGATTCGAGATCCGGTTGTCCGACAAGAAGAGGTGATTCAGCCTCCAGCAGTCCGCGACGGCGGCGATGTCGGTGATATCGTTGCGGTCCAGCCAGAGAAAGTTCAGCATTTCCATCCGCTGCAGCGCGCCGATCGTCTGGATGGCGTTGTCACTCAAGTTCAGGTTCATCATGCTCGTCAGATTCGAGAGTGGCCCAAGGTCGGAAACCAGATTGCCGGAAGCGTCCAGATCCGAAAGCTGCCCGAGGCTGGCGAGCGGACCCAGGTCGCTGAAGGCGTTACCCTGCAAGTTCAGCCGGTGCAGCGAGACGCAATACTGGATCCCCTCGAGACTGTGGATCCCCCGTTGGGCCGCGTCGATCTCGTTCACGGTGAGCAGATCGGCGGGCATGAGATCGCCCTCCGGCTTCTGGACGACCGCGCGGACCACCGCTTCGAGGGCCGAATCCGCAAAGACGACGGCCGTCTCCGGAGGCACGACCGCGGCCGGCGAGTTGGAAATCGCGGACCAGATTCCTGATTGGCTGCACGCCCGCATCGCGAAGTAGACGACCGTGTCCGGCGGAGCGCCGGTGAGCACCATGCTCTGCGGCAACCCGGCATAGCCGGGCGTGGGCTCGCCCTCGATCGCGAGCGCAGCGGCCCAGTTCGAAACGTCGATGGAGTCTGCTGAGCAGCGCAGATCATAGGAGGCCGCCACCGATGATCCGCCGCCTCCACTGGGGGCTGTCCACAAGAGCGTCACGCTGGCGGAAGTGGCCTGTGTCACGGTCAAGTCCGTAATCCGGCTGGGAGGAGTATTCTCCTCGCCATCCACGACGCCGTCCCCACCCCCTTTGGAGCAGGAAGAAGCGCAAAGCAGCAGAACAGATAGAAGGGCGAAGAACGAGCGCTGCATGGCGGCCTCCGGCATGGTTGCGATAGGCGCATGGCGGCAATCTGGGTCTCTGTGAACCGGGACTTCTTCATGAGAGCCCACTGGCCGGAAATCCCGCCAGAAAGCTCTGCTCACTGCTGGTCCTCTTTGAAGGGGAGCTTGCGACACTTCGGCTTCACATCTGCTTCTCCTGCTCGGTCGTCAGGTCGGGAATCTCTTCAAGGCTGCCGATCGTGAAAGGGCCGCATCCCTTGAATGGCGAGTAAGCATTCCAGAGATTGTCGAACGGGTAGGTGAAGTGGAATGGGTCGATTGATGACAGGTCGTTGGCGACCAGAAAGCAGTAGGGACTGAAAGGAATGCCTAATCTCGCGCACTCTTCTTGGCAGACCCTGACGCCGCGACGGCTGAGCTCTCTTGATCGTTCTCTTTCTGGGGCGTCGAGCCTCGGGAACACGAGTTCTTTGGCCTCCTCCTCGGTGCAGACGAGCCAGAAAGCCGTCTGGGGGGAGCCACCCCATCCCCTGCGCCTAAAGTCGCACTCGGGCCAGTAAGCCGTTACGTGCATTCCTGTTGATCCGCCATAGCCCGACCCATTCCTTCATGCGATCGGGCAGGAGGCATCTCCCGCTGGGTCACCAATGGAAGCGAGCCTCCCGCGGAACCCGGCTCGCAGTTATCACAACTGGAAGCGTGTGCCGTCTACGGTACTCCCCCGACAGGACGCCGTCACCCGTCAGTTCGTAGACGGTTCACGTCGCCCCCCCCGAGCGAGAACGGCCTGTTAACCACTCTCTCCTGGAGAACGGAGAACGCGGAGAATCCGAGGCCATTTGAGGCGCGATCGGCGCAGAGCGGGCACCAGCGAGTCGGCAGAGATCGCGATCAGAGAACGGGGCCGACAACCACGCTCCCGCAAATCTCTCGGTCGGTGCGGGGCATGGCGAGGCCCCGGCCGATCTCTCAGCCAGGGCCTTGCGTCAACCAAACGAGGTGCCTCAGTTTGAGGCGGCTCATGTCAGCTCCGTGAGAGAGACAGTCTAGGAACCGTTCTCCGCTTTTGGAGCTCGTCGACTCCTTCCTCTTCTTCGAGGAAGGAGGATCGCCGGATTGTTCTCAGCCAGCGAGGCGAGCGGCACGGCGCGAACTCGGTCAGCCAGGTCGTAGACCTCGTCCCCCGGGTAGAGGATCGTGAGCTGATCCAACCCCAAGTCGGCGACCGCAATGCGCATCGAAGGAGTCAGCCGGGGAGCATCTTGCCGCTTCGCCTCGACGCCTATCCGGCGGCCTTGGCACATGAGCAGCAGATCGAGCTCGGCGCCCGTGTGCGTAGCCCAGAAGTACGCTTCACTGGGCTTCGTGACCCTCAGGACCTCCTCGATCGCGTAGCCTTCCCATGAAGAACCGCTCTTGGGATGGGACAACAGGTCCTTCTCGGTGGCGATTCCCAGCAACTGGTGCAACAGGCCGCTGTCGCGGATATAGACCTTCGGCGACTTGACCTGCCGCTTCTTGAGATTCTCATGCCAGGGCTGAAGCTGGCGGACAATGAACAGATCGCTCAGCAAGTCAAGATACCGCCGGACGGTGGGTTGGGTCAGGCCCAGGGACCGTGCAGGCTCCGCCGCGTTCCAAATACCTCCGTGGTAGTGCGCGAGCATCGTCCAGAAGCGCAGCATCGTCGTGGCGGGGACACTGATGCCAAGCTGGGGGAGGTCGCGCTCCAAGAATGTCTGCGTGAACTGATTCCGCCAGTGGATGCTGTCGCTCTCGGAGCGGGCCAGGTAGGACAGCGGGAAGCCTCCCCTCCGCCAATGCCGCGCCAAGGCTCCCGCCCCGAGCTCGGCCAATCCGAATCCTGTCATCGCAATCGTCTCGATCCGTCCCGCGAGGGATTCAGAGGATTGACGGAGGAGCCCCGGCGAAGCGCTGCCAAGAATCAGGAAGCGCGCCTGGAGAGGCCGGCGGTCCGCCAGCACGCGCAGGATGGGGAAAAGATCCGGACGCCGCTGCACTTCGTCGATCGCCACGATTCCTCGCAGGGGCGCCAGCGCCGTCATCGGTTCCGCGAGTCGAGCGAGACTCGCCGGGTTCTCCAAGTCAAAGTACCGCGGCGACGCCGGGGGGACGATTTGCCTCGCGACGGTTGTCTTTCCCGACTGCCGCGGCCCAACCAGCGCCACGACGCGACTGCGCTTCAGCGCCGCGCGGATTTCAGCCAAGAGTCGCGGACGATCTACCATGGACTCACCATACCATGAAAATCGAACACGCAAATTTCATTTTTCATGGTCCGGGAATCGGCCGGGCAGCCTGTCCCCGTGCTCCGCGAAAAATCGGTACATCCTCGCCGGATGTCGCTTCCGCCGCTCATGGTAGCATCCCGCCTGTCCCTGCCGAAAACTCGATCGTCCGACCCACTTGATAGTTGCGGCCGACATCCTGCAGACTCCCCCGCTCATCGCTCTCGCAGCTCAGGACACGCACCCAGGGAGCGATGCCTTCTGATGACTCCGATTCTACACGCTCTCGTCGCCTTCGCACAGAGCCTCTACCGGCGCAGTCCGCGAAAACTCCGTCCGGCCAGAGGCCATTGCGGTTACGCGGCATCGAAGTGCCCCCAAGTTCGCAGACTGCCCTCTTCGGGCCTCCGAGCGAGAACGACCTGTTAACCACTCTCTCACGGAGAACGGAGAACGCGGAGAACTCGGGGCATTTTGAGGCGCGATCGGCGCAGAGCGGGCACCAGCGAATCGGCAGAGATCGCGATCAGAGAACGGGGCCGACAACCACGCCCCCGCAAATCTCCCAGTCCTTGCGGGATATGGCGCGGCCCCGACCGATCTCTCAGCCAGGGCCTTGCGTCAACCAAACGAGCCGCCCCAGTTCGAGGCGGCTCATCTCAGCTCCCC
>CAYZWI010000016.1:0-82712 GCA_964482205.1 uncultured bacterium
AAGTCCAACGCTACGCCTTCAAGCGCACCGTGCCGGCCCGAGAGATCGAGGAGACGTTTCTGCTCTCCGTCCTCGCGGCCGAAGGTCTCCATGGGCAGGCCCGCGTGCGCCTCGATGCCGGCTACTACTTCGATCCCAAGAAGCGCGTGTGCGTGGTCGACGCCGGCTCCGATGTCGGGCGCGACATCTGCCGGATCTTCACGGGCTTTGCGATCCGGGAGTTCGGAGAGACTTCCTTCAAGGTGACTCGCGCAAGCGATGCGCCGGCGAAGAAGGCGGAGGGAGTCTCGGCATGACGTGCGCCACCGACATCCTGATCCGCGAGCCGGCCGAGGTCTACCACGCTCAGGCGGCGAACTACCTCTCGAGCCACCGGCTGGCCGAGTTCCGCCGCAACCCGCCGCTCTTCAGGAAAAGGGAG
Organism: uncultured bacterium; assembly: GCA_964482205.1. Lineage (GTDB taxonomy): Bacteria > Eisenbacteria > RBG-16-71-46 > CAIMUX01 > WJJG01 > JAZDGX01. The sequence continues at coordinate 422 of CAYZWI010000016.1, forward strand.
TTGGGGCTGGTGCCGGACGAGGACCGCCCCGCCTACCTGATCGGTCGCGCCGCGCACGTGCTCATCCTGGAAGGACGCGAGGCCTACGAGCGCGAGTACGCCTTCGGCGGGCCGGTCAATCCCAAGACCGGCGAGCGCTTCGGGAGCCGCACCAAGGCGTTCCAGGAGTGGGCCGAGGCGCAAGGCAGACCCGTGCTCGATGACGAACAGGCGGCACTGGTCGAGAACCTGAACGCATCGGTCCGCGCTCACGAGCTGGCTTTCGGGCTCCTTTCCGAAGGCATCCCCGAAGGGGTCGTCCGCACCGAGTATTGCGGCGTTCCCTGCCAGGCGAGGATCGACTGGGTCAATCCCGAGCGCGGACTCGTGGACTTGAAGACCTGCGACCACCTCGACTGGTTGGAGTCCGACGCGCGCAGCTACGGATATGCGCATCAACTGACTTTCTACCGGGCCCTCTTGACCCTCGCCGCAGGCTCAACTCCTCCGGTCTACCTCATCGCGGCCGAGAAGCGCGAGCCATTCCGCTGCGGCGTCTGGCGCGTGGGGGAGGGCGTGCTCGGGATCGCGCAGAGAGAGAACCAGGACGCAATCGCGCGGCTTCTTCGGAGCCGGGCGACGGATACGTGGCCATCAGGCTACGAGACGATCAGGGAGTTCGACTGGCTGTGACGGGGCCTGGCGCTCCGAGGCAAGGCACGGCATGGCGAGGCAATCCAAGGCACGGGCTTTCAACCCAGGCGGGGAGCGGGCGGGACAACGTGACGCGCTTAGCCCGGGTGCGTCGGAACTCCCTGAGACCGCCCGTCTCCCCGCCAGCCTCACAGGAAGGAGGTCCGACTCATGAGTCTCTTGGAACAGGTCACGAGCGGCCGAAGCCCTGCGCCGAGACGGGTGATGCTATTCGGAACGCAGGGCGTGGGCAAATCGACCTACGCCTCGTGCGCGCCCAAGCCGGTCTTCGTCCAGACCGAGGACGGCCTGGGCGAAATCGCATGCGACAAGTTCCCGCTCACCACGACGTTCGATCAGGCCATGCAGGCCCTCGCGGAGCTCTACTCCGAGACGCATCCCTATCGAACCGTCGTCGTCGACTCCCTCGACTGGTTGGAACGCCTGATCTGGACGGACGTCTGCCAGAAGCGCGCCGTCGAGAACATCGAGGACATCGGCTACGGGAAGGGCTACGTCTTCGCCCTCACCCAGTGGCGGCAGTTCCTCGAGGGCCTGACGGCGTTGCGCAACGACAAGGGCATGATGGTGATCTTGATCGCCCACGCCCGGATCGAGCGTTTCGAGAATCCCGAGACCGAGTCCTACGACCGCTACGTCCCGCGCCTCCACCGGCTGGCTTCCCAGATCATCCAGGAATGGTGCGACGAGGTCCTCTTCGCGACCTTCAAAGTCTTCACGAAACAGATCGACGAGGGCTTCGACCGCAAGCGCACCCAGGGGATCGGGACGGGGGAGAGGATCATCCGCACCGTCGAGCGCCCCGCCCACGTCGCCAAGAACCGGCTCAACCTGCCCGAAGAGATGCCGCTCGATTGGAACGTCTACGCCCAGTACCTGGCCAACGGAACGACCAAGACCGCCAAGAGCAAGGGGGTGAAGTAATGGCCCATCTCGGGAAATTCAATGCGCACGACGTAGAACCCACCACCGGCCACGAGCCTCTCCCGGCCGGGAAGTACCTCGCCGTCATCACGGACTCGCAGATGAAGCTGACGCGCAACGGCACCGGCCACTACCTCGAGTTCACCTTCCAGCTGATCGAAAGCCCCCACCGGGGCCGCCGTCTGTGGGCGCGGCTGAACCTGGACAACCCGAACCCGCTGGCCGTCGAGATCGCGGAGGCGGAACTGTCGGCCATCTGCCGGGCCGTGGGGGTGATGGAGATCACCGACTCGCGCGAACTCCACGACATCCCGCTGCTGATCACGGTGAGGTGCAAGACGCGGGAAAAGACGGGGGAGGTGGTCAATGAGATCAAGGGCTACGCCAAGCGGGATGCAGGCAACGGGTTTCCGCAGCAGCAGACGACCAGCGCGCCTCCGTGGGCCCGGCGATGACCGAGATCGCCCGCCAGAACGGACCGTCGAGCTCTGACCTCCTTTGGCAGGTCCGGGTCGCCGTTCCGTTCAGCTATGCGGCTTCCAAGAACCAGATCTACACGCGGGGTCGGGCCGGCCACGTGGCGCTACGGCGCGAGAGTCGCGCAAAGCGGGAGGAGATCATCCTCCGGATTCGGGAGTCTCTGCGTGGCCGGCAGCTCGCCCGCAACAAGGTCTGGATCGAAATCCTGGTCCAGAAGCCGAACCACCGGGGCGATGCGGTCAACGTCGTCGATCTCGTCTGTGATGCGCTGAAGTCGGCCGTGGGCATCGACGACCGCTGGTTCTGCATCCGGCGCCTGGATTGGGAAGTGGTCAAGGAGGATCCGCAGCTCTTCATCACGATCGGGCAGGAATCCAACGTCGATAGCCAGGTTTGCTCGTCCTGCGGGCAGATCAAGGCGTTGAAGGAATTCAATCGAAACAGGCGCAAGGAACGGGGTGTCGGGCGCCAGTGCCGCCAATGCCAGAGGATGAGCAGGTGTCTCGCAAGAAAGGGGAACGGACGATGAGCTCCAAGGGACTAGACGGCTTCCAGATTCATACGAACGCCACTCTCCGCATGCTGTTTGCCGGCGATGAGAGTCCGGTCGTCTCCGGCGTCCGCCTTCGGCTCTGGGTCGTTGCGGCAACAGGTGAGCTGGGTCCGGTGGGCCTCCTACCTCAGGACGACAAGAAGCTCGCGGAGTGGGGGAACGTGTCATTCGACCAGTGGATTGCGATGAAGGCGCGGATCACCCGCAGCTGGACCGAGGAGGCCGGCTACTGGGTCATCCCCTGGCTGGTTGAGGAGGTTGAGAGGCGGGAGCGCCGAGCTTCCAAGCGCAAGCGCGTGACCGCCGGGGAGTCGAGATGAGCAACGCAAACGGTCTCGTCTACATCCAAGTCTGGATCAACGACTCGGTCTCGGAGCTCTTCTCGACAGGAGAGACGGCGGCGGTGACCGGCATCAGGTTCCGGTTGTGGTTGGCCGCCGGCAAGGGACGTCTCGGCCCGGTCGGCACGCTGCCGGATGACGATGAGACCCTTGCTCGTCTAGCTATGGTGTCCCCGGCCGAATGGGCGGCTGCCAAGAAGACCATCACGGAGGGTTGGACGCACAAGGACGGGCAATGGGTGATCCGGCGAATCGTCGAGCAGTGGGAGACCTCGCTCACCAACCGCAGGAACGCCAGGAAGGCAAAGCCACAATCGAAGGCTTCGTTGGCGGATACGTCAGTCGACGAGCCGGATGGTGAGCGAAACGGCCAGCGAGATGAGGAGCGAAACAGGGAGCGAGATGGGGAGCGAAATGGGGAGCGAAATGGGGAGCGAAACGGCATGCCTCCATCTCCAACTCCATCTCCAACTCCAACGCCAGCTCCTACTCCATCTCCGGAGGAAGATCCGGAGAAGAGCTCCCCTCTTACTCCCCTCACGCCCTGGCTGACCCCGGCGCAGAAGGAAGAGCTTCTTCTTCTGATCGAAGAAATCCACAAGAGGCATCCCAGCCAGTGGCCGAGGTTCGATGCCATCCTGAGGCGCTGGAGGCGGGAGCGGAAGCCGTGGGAGGTCGTCGCCCAGGCCTTGAGGAGTGCGCTGGCCCATGAGCCGCAGACGATCGACGCCTACATGGCGAAGATCATGCGGGTGGAGGAGCCGAACTTCCACGAGCGCGAGTCGATCGCCCGCCACCAGGCGCTGAAGGCCGAGGAGGCCCGCGAGCGGGCCGGACCTTCGGTGAACGTCGGCCTCGTGTCGGTGCGTGAGATCCTGGCCGGCTTCGAGCCGAAGGGTAACGGCGACGAAGAGCATCGCTAGGGACGTGGGGTCGGAGCTGCAAAATGACCGACGTGGATCGTGGGTTCTGCATCGATCGTGTGCCTGTGAGACCCAGGGGTAGGGTCCACCGAGATCGATGCGAGTTTCCCAATAACGGTATTGGCAAACTGCGCAAGAAATCGATTCTGACGATCGATCACCCGCTCGTTGAGATCGTGGAATCCCAAGAGCCGGCCGACCCCTGGGAGATCGAGGATGCTCTGGAGATCCTGGTGAAGTGGGCCGTCCGGGTGCAGCTCTCCGCCAAGGAGCATGCAACCGACGGAGGAGATTCGACTTGATGTCACGGCACCCCTCGAGCCCTGATGTGGCCATGGAGACACCGACGCGCCTCAAGCCCGCGGCCATCTATCTCCGCCGCTCGACGGACCGGCAGGAGAAGTCGCTCGAGGACCAGAAGCGCGAGATCCTGCGCTACGCCGGCGAGCACGGCTTCCGGGTCGTCACCGAGTTCGTCGACGACGGGGTCTCGGGGACCTCGGGGGAGACCCGCAAGGGCTTCCTCGCGATGCTCGAGGCGGCGAAGGATCCGAAACGCTCCTGGTCGACGATCCTCGTCTGGGACATCAAGCGCTTCGGGCGCATGTCGAGCGACGAGGTCGGCTACTACCGCTGGCTCTTCAAGCAGGCCCGGGTCGAGATCGTCTACACCTCCGAGGGCTTCACGGGAACGGCCGCCGACCGCTACCTCCGCTTCTTCAAGCAGGAGGCCGCGCGGGATGAGTCAGTGACTCTTTCCAAGGCTGTGGTTCGCGGCTTGGTGAGTCTCTCCGACGAAGGCTGGTGGGCCGGGGGTCAGGCGCCCTACGGCTTCGACCTCGGCTACTTCGACTCCGCGGGAAAACTCTTCCAGATCGTCCGCAACACGGACGACGGCGAGAAGCAGATCCTGGACGCCGATGGCCGGCCGCTGAGAACCGTTCCGCGGGGCTTGAAGGTCAAGGCTTCCCGTAGCGAGCACGTGAAGTTGCTCCCGAGCCTGCCGGAGCGGGTCAAAATCGTCCGCCGGATCTTCGCCCTCTACACAGGCAGCCCGGGTCTTGGCTGCCGGGCGATCGCCGTGCGCTTGAACCGCGAGGGCGTCGTCTCGCCGAAGGGCAAGGGCTGGGGGCTCTCCTCCATCCGGGCGATGATCCAAAACGACGCCTACATCGGGCGGGTCGTCTGGAATCGCCGGGCCATGGGCAAATTCCACCGCATCTCGGACCGCCGGGAGGTCGAACGCGACGGTTGCGGCAAGCGCCGGCTCGAATGGAACGCTCGCGAGGACTGGCTGGTCCACGAGAATGCGCATGAGCCGCTCATCGATCGGGCGACCTACGAGCGGGCGCAGCGGCTGATGAGGCAACGGGGGCGGGGGAGCACGGGCTATCTCACCGGACGGGCGAAGGGCTCGCGGTATCTCATGTCCGGCCTCATGAAGTGCGGCTCCTGCGGCGGCTCGATGTTCGGCCACACCTCCTGGAAGGGCAAGCGGCGGAAGGATGGCAGCCGGATCGGCACGGGCTACTACGTCTGCTCGGCCTCGATCATGAAGGGCAAATCGATCTGCCCGCCCGTGCGCGTGCTCCAAGGCGCGCTCGACGACCTCGTAGCCGAGATCGTGGGCAAGCGGATCGCGGAGCTGCTGGGCAAGAACGGCAAGGCGACGCTGAAGCGCTTGGTCGAACGCGAGCTTCGCTCGAGCGGCCGGGACCCGCGGCCGGAGATCAAGCGGTGCAAAGCCCGCCTCGCCGAGTTCGCGGAGAAGATGGACTCGGTGGTCGATCTCGCCGCGTCGTCGCCGGAGAACCGCGATCTTCTGACCGAGCGCCTGGGCCGCCTGCGTACCGAGCGGCGCGAGATCGAAAGCCGCCTGGCCGAGCTTGAGGCGCTGCCCGCGCACGCGACGGTGAAGGCCGACGAAGTCGTGGAGACGATGCTTGCGGGCCTCTCGGACGCGCGCCGACTGTTCGATCAAGGGACGATCGAGGAGCGCAAGCGCGTGGTGCGCGCGTTCGTGGAAAGCGTCAAGGTCGTGGGTTCAAAACGGAGTGGGCAAATTTGCATGAGACAAGTGCCTTCACTGGAGGCACTTGGAGAAGCGTTTTCTGTCGAGAGCTTAGCGGGGGCTGGATTTGAACCAGCGACCTTTGGGTTATGAGCCCAACGAGCTACCAGGCTGCTCCACCCCGCACCAAATTCGAACCGCTCCGCACTGTAGGAACACCGGGACCCTCAGGTCAATTCTTTTCGTACCCGATGTCTTCCGGTCAGGGCATGCGGGCTGAGCGATGCCGCATGCCAATCGTTCACTTCCCGCGACCCGCATCAGCGCTCGGCATCGACTCGCCCCGCCGCTCGCTGAAGCGTTCGCCGCCTCGGATCTCGCCTTCGGTCAGGAAGCGATCGTCTTCGTCGTTCGGCGTGAGCTTGTAGACGCGCTCGTTCTCGCGCGCGTAGCCCAGATCTTCTCTCGCGCGCTTGTCGAGATAGAACTGCTCGTCGGTTTCCATCTGCTCGCTCATCTGGCCCAGCCAGGTCCCGCGGCGTTCGAGCTCGCTCACTTCGCTTTCGAGCGCCTGCACCTGGCGGCGGACCGCCATCAATTGCAGCCAGCCATGGGGGCTCAGCAACAGCGCGTACATCACCCAGCCCACGAAGGCGACCAGCGCGAGTCTCTGCCACCGCGTGCGCGTCGAGCGCCAGATCTTGCGCAGAAAGGGCGTCTCGGTGGAGCTTCCGCGCAGGAAGGCGTTCCCGACGCGCAATCCGCTCTGCTTGTTTGCGCGCCAGGCCTGCATGACATCGCGCTCGATGCCGTTGCCCTTCATGGCCTTGTCCCCCGTCACACCCGGCGCCAGCGCGCGAACGCGCGACGCCAGCGTCCGAAGGCCGCCGTGCCCGGATAGCGGGCCTCTTCTCCCAACGCCTCCTCGATGCGCAGCAGGCGATTGTACTTCGCGATCCTCTCGGAGCGGCTGAGAGAGCCGGTCTTGATGAAGCCAGTGTTCAAGGCGACGGCGAGATCGGCGATGGTCGTGTCTTCCGTCTCGCCCGAACGATGCGAGACCACGGTCGTGTAGCGATTCTCCATCGCCATGCGGATCGCGTCCAGCGTTTCCGTGAGCGTGCCGATCTGGTTGAGCTTGATGAGAACCGAATTGCAGATGCCGCCTTCGATGCCCTGACGCAAGCGCTCGGTGTTCGTGACGAAGATGTCGTCGCCAACCAGCATGACTCGCGAGCCGAGTCTCTCGGTCAGGATTCGCCAGCCTTCCCAGTCGTCTTGCGCAAGTCCGTCCTCGATCACGTAGATGGGGTAGTTGTCCGCCAGCCGCCCCAGCAGGGAGACCATTTCGTCCGTCGTGAATTCCGTCTGCTCTTCGGCGCGCAGGACATACTTGCCGCCCGCGAAGAACTCGCTCGCCGCCACATCGAGAGCCAGCGCGATTTGCGAGCCCGGCTCGTAGCCCGACTTCTCGATCGCTTCCATCAGGACATCGAGCGCCTCTTCGTTGGATTTGAGCACGGGGGAGAAGCCGCCTTCGTCGCCCACGCCCGTCGCGAGCCCGCGGCCCTTCAGCACTTTCTTGAGAGTGTGGAAGACCTCGACGCCCATGCGCAGGCCTTCGCTGAAGCTCTTCGCCCCGATGGGCATGATCATGAATTCCTGGATGTCGACATTGTTCTCGGCGTGGGCGCCGCCGTTCAAGACATTCATCATCGGCACGGGCAGCGTACGCGCGCCGACGCCGCCGATGTACCGATAGAGCGGAAGGTCGTAGGCTTGCGCGGCCGCATGCGCCACCGCCAATGAAACGCCCAGCATCGCGTTCGCGCCGAGGTTGCTCTTATTCTCCGTGCCGTCCAACTCGATCATCATGCGATCGATCAAGGCCTGCTCGGCCGCATCCTCGCCGATGATCTCGGGCGCGATCTTCTCGGTCACATTCTCGACGGCCCGCAAAACTCCCCGGCCGAGGTACCGCTCGGGATCGCCGTCCCGAAGTTCCAGCGCTTCGTGCTCGCCCGTCGAAGCGCCTGAGGGAACCATCGCACGGCCAATCGCGCCGCCGGCCAGATGGGCCTCCACCTCGACAGTCGGGTTTCCGCGGGAATCGAGCACCTCCCGCGCCATCAACTGAACGATCCGAGTCATGCATTCCCCCTCAAACAGGCAGATCCAGTTCCGCGATCGGAATGGCCGATCGATGTAACACCCTCGATAGCATTCTCCGGGCCAGGAAAAACCAGCCAAGCCTGCGGACGGTAAGTGCCCGGCACAGAAGAGTCAAGGACCGCCGGCCAAAGCCGGCCGGCCTGGCCACTCGAGACCGGCGAGCCATGTGCTTGACGGCCCGGGGGAAGCTTCCTAGTCTCAAGCAGACGAGGCACTGAGTCCCAAGCGGATGCCTGCCGGGCACTTAGACGGCCGGCGAGGCCTTCGTTCCATGGGCGGCCGGCGAAACCATCCGCATGCCGGCGCGTATGTCCCAAAGCCAAAAAAGCCCGGAGGCGCCGTCCTTGCAAACCGCGGGAGACGACCTTCCCCTGATCCAAAGCATTCTCAGGGGTGACGAGCGGGCCTTTGAGGAATTGGCCGGCCGTTATGAAGCTGCGCTGTTCCGGCTGGCCTCGCGGATGCTCGGGAACGAGGAGGAGGCGCGCGACATCGTCCAGGAGACCCTGCTGCGGGTTTATCGAGCGCTGAACACCTTCGATCAAAGCCGCAGGTTCTCGACCTGGATCCTCCGCATCGCGACGAACTTGTGCATCGATCGTTATCGCAGGCGCAAGTTCCGGACGATCTCGATCGATGTGGATGAGGACGAGGACGGGCGCGCGCCGGTGGTGCTGGTGGACCATGGGCCGCCGCCGGATGCGGGCCACGGCGCCCACTCGCTGGCGGAAACGGTGGGCCGTTTGACCGACAGGCTGCCTGCGATCTACCGGGCGATCCTGGAGCTGCGTTACAAACAAGGCCTTGCGTACGAGGAGATCGCCGAAGTGCTGGAGGTGCCTCTGGGAACCGTGAAGGCCCGTCTTCATCGAGCGCATCATCAATTAAAGGAGCTGCTCGAAGAGGAGGGCATCGGGCCCGAGGAGATCTCGTAGGCGGTACGCAAGCGGTCGCGACATTGCGACCCACAGCATGAGGCACGGATGAGCTGCACGGAGCGACAAGAAGCTTTGCAGGACTACCTCGCGGGAGAATTGAGCCCCGCCGAGGCGAGTCTCATCGAAGCTCACGCGCGCGAATGCGCGTCGTGCGCGCGCGATCTCGCCGCGTACCGTGCGCTCTTCTCCGCGTTGCCCGCGATACCCGATCCGCCGGTGCCCGCGGACCTGCACGCCCAGGTGATGCGCGCCGTCCTTCCGCCGCAGCCCGCCTGGCGCGAACGCGAGACGCCGCGCGCCTCGACGATTCGGCGCGTGGCCTCGACCATCTTCGTCGGCGCCTTCAGCGTTTCCATGATCGCGGCGCTGTGGGGATGGATGGGCCGCATCGGGTCGACGGTCGCCGAGCGGGTTTCGCAAGATGCGCTGGGTCTCTTGAACATGGGCCGTCAGATGATCCGCATCGTCGATGTGCTTTCCGACGCCGTGCAGGCGGTGGAGCAACCGCTGCTCGGCTGGCTGGAAGCGATTCGCCGTTCGACGCAACCCTTGTCAGGTTGGGGGCTGCTGCTTGCGCTGTACCTGGCGGCGGGCCTCCTGGGCGTGTGGCTTTGTTGGCGCGCCAACCGGCAAGCGAACGAAAGGGGGATGGAACATGCGGCATGATGGAGACCTTCGTTCCGATCGCCGGAGAGCATGCCTTCGCGGTCTTGCCCTCGCGCGCTCTGGCTGGTTCGCCCTCCTCCTTTCCTCGCTGGCCTTCATCTTCTCCTTCTCGATTGCGCATGCGGGCAAGATCGTCGTCCTCGATGAGAAGGACAAGCCGGCCGTCACGATCGATTCGGATTCGATTCGCCATCACGTCCGGATCTCGATCGACGAGGCCCGGGAGCGGGCCAGAGACCAGAGAGAACTCGCGAGAGACGCGGAAGAGCGGGCCAGAGACGCGCAGGAACGGGGGAGAGACGCGACAGAGTGGTTGGAAGATTCGCTGGCCGTCGAGCGTGATTCGGAATGGCGCGAGCGCGTGCGCACCGGCAGGCGCACCGACGAGATGGTCTCGTTCGGGCAAGATGTCGTGGTCGATCGCGATCAAGTGGTGGGCGGCGATGTCGTCAGCATGGGAGGGTCGGCGAAGATCGACGGCGTCGTGTTGGGCTCGGTCGTTGCGTTGGGCGGAGAAGTGCATCTGAGCGAGTCGGCGATCGTCGAGGGAGACGCGGTTTCGATCGGCGGAGGCGGCGTCGAAGCGCAACCGGGAAGCGTGGTGACCGGGCAAGCGGTCGCCATCGGCGGCCGGATCCTCGATGAGGCGGGTTCGCGAATCGGCGATCGCGTGGAGCTCACCTTCATTCCTTCCTTCGGGCGCAAAGGATTGATGGGCTTTCGCGGTTGGATGGTCACGCTCATTCTCTGCATGCATGTGATCTTCATCGGATTGATCGGATATCTGCTCACGCGCCTCGCTGCCCGCCGCTGGGCGGCCGGCATGGCGACCCTCAAGGCCCGCCCCTGGGAATCGCTGCTCGCGGGAATCGGCGTGGGAATTCTCTTTTCCATCATCGGCATTCCGTTGCTCGCCGTGATCATGGTCGCCTTGATCGCGATTGTGGTGGGCATCCCACTCGTCCCGTTGGTCGCCTTCGTGCTCTTGATCCTTCCCGTGCCTGGGTACCTGATCACCTGTCTCGTCTTGGGCCGGGCCGTGCGTCCATCGCTTGATGGCCAGGCCTCATCCGCGAAGGATCTCGGGTGGGCCTTCCTGCTCGGCCACCTTCTTCTCAGCATTCCCTGGCTGCTTCTGATTCTGCTGAGCGGGATCACCCCGATGTTCGGGATTCTGCTGCTCACCGGTTGGGCGGTGATCGGGCTCGCGGTCGCCTTCGGCTGGGGCGCCTTCCTGCTGTCCCGGTTCGGAAGCAGGCTTCCCGTTTCCGGCGCGGCGCCCATACCGGCGGGGATCGGCGGTGCGAGCGGGCCCGGAACCGGCAGCGCTCCTGGGGCAGGCATGGCGTCCGGAACCGGCAGCGCGCCTGGAACGCCGGGCACCGCGGGCGCCAGCGGTCAGGACATCTCGCCCGTCTCGTAAGCGGTGGAGAGCTGTCCGCAGGCCGCGCGGATGTCCGCTCCGCGGCTGTCGCGGATCGTGACCGCGGGAGCGATCGGCAGCAGCGTTTCGTAGAACGCGCGCACCCTTTCCGGCGGCGAAGGGCGCAGGGCAGTCAGACTGTGCGCGTTGAAGCGGATGAGATTGATCTTCGCGCCGGTCGAGACCGCCATCTCCGCCAGCCGCTTCGCATTCTCGGAAGAATCATTCACGCCATCGATGAGTATGTATTCGAGCGTCACCCGGCTGCCCGTCTTCACGCCATAATCGCGCAGCGCGGGCAGCACTTCCTCCAGCGGGTAACGACGGTTCACCGGCATGAGCATCGAGCGCGTCTCGTTGTCGGTCGCGTTCAAGGAAAGCGCGAGGCGCACGCGCAACGACTCCTCGGCGAGATTGCGCATCTGCGGGGCGAGGCCGACGGTGCTGATCGTGATGCGGCGATGACCGAGCGCGAGGCCGAAGTCGTCGTGCATCACCCGAATCGCGGCCACCACCGTGCGGTAGTTCTCGAGCGGTTCTCCCATGCCCATGAAGACGAGGTTGAAGAAACCGGTCGCGCCCGAGGCGAGGAGCTCGTCGCGAAGCGTGAGGACCTGCGAGAGGATCTCGTGCGAGGTGAGATTGCGGCGCAGTCCCATCGCTCCCGTTGCGCAGAAACGGCATCCGTACGCGCAACCCGCCTGCGTGGAAATGCAGAGCGTCTTTCTTCGCGGCGTTCGGATGAGGACCGCCTCCACCTGCCCGCATTCGGCCAGATCGAAGAGGAATTTCCTGGCGGTCTCGTCGGCGGAAGCTTCCGTGGCCAGCACAGGCAGCCGTTCCAGGGATAGGGCCTCGGCGAGTCGATCCCGCAGGCGCATGGGGATGTCGGTCATGAGAGGGAATTCCCGGACGGACCGCTGATAGACCCAGGTCACGATCTGCTGGGATCGAAAGGCCGGCTCGCCGTTCAAGGGCTCGAGCCGGGCGATCTCCTCGCGGCTCAGGCCGATGAGGCTTGGTTTGTGGGGGTCTTGAATCATCGCCCGCCTTTGGGTGCGCACGCTGACCTGCCGGACACCAAAGATGGGATTGGGCCGGCCACCCTCGCAGCATGCCAGATGGGAAGAGAGGCCCACAAGCCGCTCTGCGGAGACCGCCCCATTCGATACCCCGCGCGAACTCGGAAGGCCCGAGGGGACCCCAGGCCGCGCCCCATTTCCGGGACCCGGAAAAACCCCGTTGCGGGTAGAGGCCGGGAGCACAAAACTTGTTGCGTGGTTCCAGGGGGCGGAAGCGGAGGCGCGCAAGGCGCAGGCGCCGGAGCGGCCCTGGACGCGAGGCCGCTGGTCCTCGCCCGGCTGTCTGGATGGGCACCTTCGAAGCCGACGGGAGACATTTCGGACGCTTCGAATCGTCATGCCTGGTTGACAACACGCCGGACGAGGGACTAGAGTGGCATGTAGATAGGGGGACTCCAACCAGGGAGTCCGACTGCGGATGGCCTCGCCGCGAAAGCCCTCATCTTCACGCGGCGAAGTTGCCCGGCAGATAGGAGGCGGCATGCGACACGGGGCGCACTTCCCCTGGCGGCAGTTGATCGGTGTCGTCGTCTTGCTGCTCGTCATCGCGTCGTTGGCTGCGCCCGTCTGGGCGGCCAAAGCGACAACTCCTCCTTCCGCGGATCCGAACAGCCAAGAACCGGGTTCGATGAAGAAGGAAGGTGGCGGGGACACGACGCCCGGGATCTGGCCGGACGGGGACCCGGACGACTACGGGGAGATTCCGCCGATCTTGCTCGTGGACCTGATTCTGCTGCTGAGTCTCTGGCGCTAGCGTCCGGCTGAGCTGGAACGAGGATGCCAGGAGAGGCAAGGAAGAAAGCCAGGGATGTCGTGGGTCGAAGGAGGTCCCCTCTCCCTTCCTCCCATGACGAGAGCGTCTTCGCGACGCTGCCGGGAGTAGAACGCCTCCTTCGGGTCGCTTCGCTTCATCAAGCCGCCGACGATTCCATTGCTGCCCTCGAAGCGTTGGACCAGGCCCAAGCGCTCTTGAATCAGACGAGCGCTCCCCCCGCCGCGCACGCGGAGGTGTCTCTCAGGACGGCCGAGTGCCTGCGTCGGCGCGGCCGCCTGGATGAAGCCTTGAGCAAGGCGCGGACGGCCGTCGAATTCGCCTCGAGCGCAAACGATCCCGTCCTGCGCGGCCGGGCGCTCTCGCGTTCCGGGGATGTGCTCGCCGGCCTGGCGCGCTATGACGAAGCGCTCGCCGCCTGCGAAGAAGCCTATCAACTGCTCCGTCTCACGAATGAGCACGCCGAAATCGGACAGCTCGAGATCGTGCGCGGCACGATCCTCGCTCGCCGCGGCGACATCACCCGCAGCCGCGAGTGCTTCGAAAGCGCGCTCTTCTGTTACCGCCGCATCGATCATCGCGACGGCGTCGCGCTCGCGCTCAACAATCTCGGGTTGCTGCTGAAGAACGGGCCGAATTGGGCCGACGCGCGCGATTTCCTCACCCGCGCCTTGGCCGTCAGCCAGGCGGCGGGCAATTACGGACGCGTCGCGACGCACTCGGTGAATCTCGGCATTCTCTACACGAAGCTCTGCGATTGGGAATCGGCCGAGGAGCATCTCACCCGCGCGGTCTCGATCAACCGCGAGGTGGGCGATCATTTCGCGCTGGCGAAGGCGTTGCTCGGGAATGCGCTGATGCAGATTCGACGCGGCCAATTCGAGCGCGCCGAGGAGCTCATCCGCGAGGCTCGCGAGTTGAGCGAAAAGAACAAGTACGGGCGCGAGCGCGTCCTGTGCGAGGAGTTCGCCGGGGACCTGTATTTCGAGCAAGGACGCCTGGATGACGCGCGCCAAAGCTATGCCCGCGGATTGGCCCAGGCGCTGGAACTGGCTCCCGAAGGGGACCTGGCGCCGGAGATCAAGCGGCGCCTGGCGCAACTCGCGTTGATCCACGGCGACTTCGATCAGGCGCGGGCGATCGCGGGCGAGAGCTATCGCGGCGCGCAACATGTCTGCCAGGGCACGGAGGCGGGCGTCGCGTTGCGGGTGTTGGGCGAGGCGCTGTCGCGCAAGGGGTCGTTGCAGGCGGCGGAGCGGCTATTGGATCGCTCGCTCCGGCAGCTCGAACGCACTCCCGAACGCTACGAGCACGCCAACTCGCAGATCGCCCTCGCGCGCCATCTCGGACTGGTCTACGCGCAGAAGGGCGACGAAGCGGGACGCGCGTTGCCCGAGCGGGCCATCAATCTGATGCAGAAGGCCTGGACCTTCTTCGCCTCGGTCGATCTTCAGGAGAAGGCGGCCGAGACGCAGGTCGAGCTCGCGCGCTTGCGCATCGATCTCGGGCGGCTGGACGATGCGACCCGCGACATCGCGCGCGGCCAGACCCAGGCCGAGCAAGTGGGCCGGCGCGATCTGGTGCGCCGCCTGGAAAGCCTGCGGGAGGTCATCGAGGAACGCTCCGCGAGAACCGCGCAGCTCGCCTCTCCCGAAGCGGACCTGATCACCGAATGGGGCCTGCTGCTCGGTGAAGAAATCGCGGGAGAGAATGCGCTCGAACGCCTGCTCCAGTTCGTCGCGAACCGACTGGAAAGCGATGCGGCCGTGATCGCCGCCCCGGTGGGGAAGGGCTACGAGACCGAAGCGGCCATCGGAATCTCCAAAGAGCAGGCGCGCGCGATCGTCAAGCTGATCGCGCCCTTCGTGCGCGAAAACGGCATCTGTCTGGCGACTGAGCTCGGGTCGGATTCACGCTTCGCCGCGCAGGCCGGCTCGATCCTCGCCGGCGTGCACGCGCTGGCCGCCTGGCGCGTGCGGCTGCCGGAAGGCGAGGGGCTTCTCTATCTCGATCGCCGCGCGGAGGACGCGCGCCCCTACGGCTCTTCGGCGTTGCATCTGTTGAGCCTGCTCACGGGGCTGCTGGGCCTCGGGCTCGTGCAGATTCGCAAGGAGCGCGATAGCCGGCGCGAGCGCGAATCGCGGCTCGACGCTTCCGGCACCGGCCCCTTCGCCGAATACATCACCTGTCATCGTCCGCTGAAGCAGGTCTTCGCGCATCTCGCGCGGGTGGGAGAGTCGACCGCGAGCATCCTGATCGCGGGAGAGACGGGCACCGGCAAGGGCCTCCTCGCGCATTGCATTCACCAGGCGAGCTCGCGCCGTGACCATCCCTTCGTCACAGTGAACTGCGCCGCCCTGCCCGAGCCGCTGCTCGAAAGCGAGCTCTTCGGGCATGTGCAAGGCTCGTTCACCGGCGCCATCCGCACCAAGCGCGGGCTCTTCGAAGTGGCCGACGGCGGCACGCTCTTCCTCGACGAGATTTGCCGCGCAAGCCTCGCCGTTCAGGCGAAGCTGCTGCACGTGCTCGATTCCAAGGAAGTGCGCGCGGTGGGCGCGAACCACGGCAGGCGCGTGGACACGCGCGTGATCTGCGCGGCCAACATCGATCTTCGCCAGGCGATTCAACAGGGCGCGTTCCTGGAAGACCTCTTCTACCGGCTGAACGACTTCGGCGTCACGCTGCCGCCCTTGCGAGAGCGGAGAGAGGACATCCCGCTGCTCGTCCAGCATTTCTATGACGAGGCCTCCCGCGAGATGCGCCGCCAAAGCAAGGGAATCTCGCGCGAGGTGATGGCGCTTCTGCTCGACCATCCGTGGCGCGGGAACATCCGCGAACTGATGCAGATCGTGCGGCGCCTGGTCGCATTGAGCGAAGACGATGCGCCCATCACGGCAGACCTTCTGCCGGCCGACTTTCATGTCCCGCCCGCTTCGTTTTCGTGCGGCATCGCTGCCGGCATCGCCGGTAGCCTGGGCGCTTCCGGATCGGGATCGCCCGCCGGCTCAACCGCCGACGGGGCTGCCGCCCATGGGGACCTATCCGGAAAGAACGGCAAAGGCCTGCATGGCGCCGTCCTGGATCTCGAACGGGAACTGCTCTCCTCGGCCCTGGCTTCGACGGGATGGAATCGCTCGGAAGTCGCGCGCCGGCTGGGGATCAGCTATCCGAGCGTTCTCGCCAAGATCAAGCGCTTTGGACTCAAGCCGCCCAAAGCCTCCTGACACGCCAGGATTCCCGCCGGGAATCGCTTTTCAGGCGGACTGCCGCTGTTCCCTCGCAACTTGTTTTATAAACCTCTTATATATGCGCTAACATACTTCAAGATTTAGTCTTACGCTGATGCAGCTGGTAGACTATAAAGAACCTTGCCAGATCCAATGTATTCGGGATGGAGCATCGGCCTTCCTGCCCGAGACTGGAAATCGACTTAATTTGTATCTTGTTGCCTTTGAGGGATTTGCAACTTCATATTTCTTCGTGTGACTTTGCCGGAAAGCATTCCCTGGCACGCATCCTGCCATAGCTCGGTTTCGGAGGGGGGACCTCCAGGACGACCCGAGGCCGGTGACCAGTCCAATCACGCCGCAGGGTTGGAGTTGTTGGCAGGTCATCGGCCGGCGCGAGAACAGGAGGTGGGTGGCCAGGCGGTGCCAGACCAAAGGATGGGGGATGTCCAGGCTGTCCCGGATCTTGGTTCACCCACCTCCTTCTTGATACGACCCCCAATGACCAGCAAGGGCCCAGGAACACGGAAGGATCCGATCAGGCAAGCAGCGTAACGGACTCCAGAGCGACCCGCCGAGAAGACCGGCCCGCCTCACGCGGGCCGGTGCCTTTTTTCCCCCGCCGCCTCGGGCATGAGACGAGAGGGAGAAGCGAACACTTCCTGCCGGTTTGTGTAGTACCATGCGTTCGACAGGGATGCGGGAGGGGTGGCCGCGGGCGATTCGATGACCGCGCGGACGAGCCTCCGCATCGGACAAGCAGGATGACAGGCAGGCTCCGACCGTCGACTTCAGGGAATGGGAGGAAGAGATGGCTTTGAGAATGGGCGCTTGGTCGACCGGCAGATTCTCCCCCCACATGATTCACCTTCGTTGGCTTCCTTTCGGCATCGCGATCCTGGGTCTCTTGCTCGTCGTCCCCTTGTGGGGCTGTGAGGACGACGACGATTGCCCCTCGTGTCCCCCCAGCGACGACCCGGCCGCGCCCCGGGGCCTCTATTCGATCACCGGGGATGGGTTCGTGACCCTCGTCTGGTACGCGAACACCGAGACCGATCTCGACGGGTATGCGATCTATTGCAGCGAGGCGTACGACGGCGAGTACGACCTGATCGACACGATCGACCCGTGCTCCGACTGCTACATGGAAGAGGTCGAAGTGGAAGCTCCCAACGGGGTCACCTTCTTCTATGCCGTAGCGGCGTTCGACCGCCGGGGAAATGAAAGCGAACTGAGCATCGAAGAGGTCGACGATACGCCCAGGCCCCAGGGCGACGCGGTGATCGGCAATGCGGACGACACCGTGGACAACGCGGGCTTCGACCTCAGCCAGGCCGATGTCGTGGATGCCGACAATCCCTCGGCGGACTTCTACTATTTCTTCGATCAGGACGGCGGGCTCATCATCGCAGGAAGCGCCGCGCCGGGTACGGATCCCACCGAGATCCAGGACATGGGATTCACTTCGAACTTCGACGAGATCGACATGGCGCCTCCCGACGGGTGGTCGCCTCTGCAGGCCGTGGAAGCGATCGAAGGCCACTGCTATGTGATTTTGACCCGCAACAATCACTATGCGAAGATCCGCGTGACCAATGTGGGCTCGTCGACGCTGGCTTTTGATTGGGCCTATCAGACGGATTTGGGGAATCGTGAGCTCCGGCACCCGGTCGTGCCGTAGCCAAGCCCCAGGAAGATCGGAGGACGCTTGAGACGATCTGCTCGCCTGGCCGTCGGCATCGTCGCAATGACATTCGGCGGGGCGGTCGCGGCTGAAGCCGCGACCGGTCTCGCATTCCTGAAGAACGGAGTGGATGCGCACGCCGCGCTACTCGGCGAAGCGGTCACTTCCGTCGTCTCGGATGCCTCGGCGGCGCACTGGAATCCGGCGGGACTGGCCGGCCTCGAGAAGCCCCAACTCTTCCTCTCGCATGTCGAAGGGTTCGCCGATCTGCGCCAGGAGTACGGCGTGATCACGCAGCCGGTGGGCATCGCCAATGCGGCGTTGAGCTTCAACGGGATGTGGGCGGACGACATGGACGGCTACGACGGCTCGGCCAACCCGACCGGAAGCTTCAGTTGGTCGACCTATGGCATGTCCGTCGCCCTCGGCCGGCGCATGAACCACGCGCTTTCCCTCGGCGTGTCGGCCATGTACTTGCGGGAGAACATCGGCTCCTATGGCGCCAGCGGATGGTCCCTGGGAGCGGGCGCGCAATGGAGTCCCTGGACGCGCTGGCCCGTGCAACTGGGACTGGCCGTCCGCAATGTGGGACCGGCGATGGAGTTCATCTCGGATGACGTCGAATTGCCTCTGACCATCCAGGGCGGCGCCTCGTGGCGGTATCATCCCGAGGGCGCGGCGAGCTCCTTCGTGATTTCGACCGATGTCCAGAGCGTTCGCGATGAAGAGACCGCGCTGCTGGCGGGCATCGAGTACGGCTACCGCGATTTGTTGAATATCGGCGCCGGCTATCGCACCGGTCACGACACGCAGGATTTCAGCGTGGGCATCGGCGCGCACCCGGGAAGGTGGAGCCTCTACTGGGCGTATGTTCCGCGCGGCGAAGATCTGGGCGATGAACATCGCTTCTCGCTGAATGTGATTCTGTGAGCGGGTGATTCTGCGAGCAAGGGATTGCGAGCGGGAGGGCGAGCGCGCCCCATCGTTCGATGCGCTGATGCTCCGCGGCAGGCGATTCGGGCAAGGTGATCGGCGTCAATCCAACGGATTTGACGCCGTGATCTTGCCTGAAGGCGGCAATTCCTCTTCCAGATCGGTTGGCCAGGCCTGCGCGTCCATGACCTCGGGCGCGTTTCCCGCGCGGTATTTCTCCAGCGTGAAGCGGCCTTCGGTGAGATGCCCGTAGGTGAAGTTCTCCAGCCAATCCCCGAGCACCAGAAGATCCCGGCCCCAGCGATCGCGCAGATGCATGGGATCGTGGACATGGCCGACCACGATCGCGTCGCGCCCCTCCCGAAAACGGGGGATCGCGAGATGCCGTGCCATGCGCTCGAGATAGAAGCGCCGGCTTTGGGTGTGGCGGCGGCTCACGCTCGAGACCCGATGGGCGAAGGGAATGCCGATGTCGGGATGGATCGAGCGATAGAGCGCGATGGCCACGCGATTGCGCAGGAGCGCTTTGAGGCGGCGATATCCCCGATCGGCGGGATCCAGGCCATCGCCGTGAGCCATGTGCATGCGCCGGCCTTGGATTTCCTCGTCGATCGGCCGGGCGTGCGCTTCCACACCCACTTCCCGGGTGAGGTAGCTGCCGCACCAGAAGTCGTGATTGCCGCCCAGGTAATGGACGGGAATGCCCGCCTCGACGAGCTCGGCGATGGCGCGCAGAACGGGGAAATGCCCTTTGGGAATCGCGTGGCGGTACTCGAACCAGAAATCGAAGAGGTCTCCGAGAATGTACACGCGGGCCGCGCGCTCGCGAAAGCCGCGCAACAGGTCGACGAGCATGCGCGCGCGCGTCTCGGTGTCCGCGCCGCTGCCGAGGTGCGCATCGCTCACGAAGAACACGCTTTGACGAGAAGAGACCACGAGGCGCATTCTAGCAGAGGGCTGCGGAAGGGTCAGGACCGAAGTGACCGGCAGCAGGACGGGAGGGTTCGCGATGGAGGAAGGCCGGTGGGGACGGCTGCTTCAACAGCTGCGCGAAAGTTGTGAGCTGGCCGGCATCAAAACGGAGGAGGTTGCGCGCCTCAGCCGAAGGCGTTTGGACGCGCTGAGCATCGACCGGGAAATCGCCAAGCAGCAGGCGGCCATTGGAAGACGCGTGTGCGAACTCGCCGGGCAAGCGCAGCCGGGCGATCCCTTCGCCGATGAGATCGTGCAGAAGCTCATCCTGCGGGTGCGGGAATTGGAGGCCGGCCGGGCGCAATTCCGCACGGAGATCGAAGAGATCCAGGAGACGGCCCGCGGAAAGACGGGGGAGGTCAAGCAGCGATACGAACGAGAGCGCCAGGGCGAAGGGGAGCGCGCCCCCGATGGGAAAGAGCACGAGCCGGTGCCCGCGCGGCCCGTCGCGACCGATCCTCTGCCGGCGGAACAAATGGTTGCACCGAGCCACGGCGGTTCCCCGAGAGAAGAAGCGTCCCTTGATTGGGATCCATCTTCCGATCTTCCCCGATCCGAGGATTCTTGATCGTGGGTTGAGTCTTCCCGCAAGCACGGGCGGAACCCACGGCTTCCGGGTGAGGCTCACCCGAACGCCGGGTTCCGGACCGCTTCGTCATGGAGAACGCCTCGGAGAGGTGGCCGCAGCTGTCAGCCATTTCCGAGCTTGGCCCGAAAATGGGCACGGACCGGCCGGTTTCCCGGTGACGAGCAGGCAAGTTTTCGGCCGGTCTGCCGATCTTCAAGTTGACAGCTTTTCCCCCGGTTGGTAGTTTCCCCCCACTTCGTTCGCGGTACAGGGACGGGCCGTAGTGTCTGTCTTTTTGGAGGGATGGTGCAGTTCGTCAAGGATGAATAGAATGCCCCGTAAGTATCTGGATCTGCTGATCGTTCCACATGATGCCGGCCAGATTCGCCGCCTGCGCGTTCCCAGGATTCCCAGGGCCGTTTTGTTCGGCGCGCTCATTGCGGCCACGGTGTTCGTCACCGGGGCGGGCATCTCTTTCCTGCGCATGTTTGCCCTCAGCCGGCAAAACGCGGTCCTGCTTGCCGAGAATGACGGCCTTCGCCAGGAGCTCGTCGATCTCGGCGGCGAGGTCCATCGCCTGGACGGTGCGGTCCGCGCCCAGATCCAGTTGGCCAACGACACCCGGGTTCTCGCCGGCCTGCCTCCCGTGCCCGAGGATGCCACCCTCCTGGGAGGCGCCATGGGTGGCCCGGCGCCGTCCGAAGATGCCAGCCTGCCCGAGCCGACCTCGGAGACGATTGATCTCTATCACGAACGACTGGAGCGTCTGGGCAGTCAGCTGGAACTGGACAAGCAGGGTTTCGCGGAAGCGAAGAAGGCGATCCTGATTTCCAAGGAACGGATGGAGCACATTCCCTCCGCCCATCCGGTGAAAGGCGCCTGCTCGTTCTCGAGCGGTTTCGGATTCCGGCTCGATCCCTTCACGGGCCGGGCCGCCATGCACGAGGGATGTGATTTCAGCGCTCCGCGAGGCACGCCGTTTTGCGCCACCGCGGACGGCCGCGTGGTTTTCGCGGGACGCGATGGACAATTGGGGCTCGTCGTTCGCATCGATCACGGCAACGGGCTCGTTTCGATCTACTGCCACGCCGAACGCGTGCTGGTGAACAAGGGCGATTCGGTGAAACGCGGGGATACGATCGGAAGGGTGGGAAGCACCGGTCGTGCGACGGGCGCGCACCTGCATTACGAAATTCACAACGATGGCCAGCCGGTCAATCCCCTGAAGTACATCCCGTAGGGTTGACCCGGTCTGGAGATCCCTCCTCGGGGTCCGCCGTGATATTGATCAGTGCATGTCTGCTCGGCCTCGCCTGCCGCTACGATGGCAACGCGCTTCCCGCTGATGCCCTTTGGCCCGCAAGCGGTCCCGATTCCACGGGTGACACGAGAGATCCGTCCTCGCATTCAGAGCCGGACGCGGTTTCCCATGCGCAGCGCCAGACCGGCGATATGATCGTGATTCCCGTTTGCCCCGAGCAACTCGGAGGGCTGCCCACTCCGAGGACCGCCGCGCAAATCGTCGGCGGAAGCGGTGAGGATGTGCTGGAGGGAAGGGCGCGCGTGATCGCCGGGGACGGAGCCGATTTCACGGCCGCGTTCTTGCGCGGGGCGCGCGAGACGCTGCATCTTTGCCAGAGGCTGCGGGTACAGGAAGCGATCCTGAAGCAAGGCAGCCCTTCCTGCGGGTGCGGGCGCATCCATCGCGGGCGGGAGCGAGTGCCAGGCATGGGTGTGACTGCTGCGTTGCTTCAACGCGAAGGCATCCGGGTGCGGGCGTTTCCGGAGTGACCGAGAACATTCGGGTGAGGCGGTTTTGGAGTAACCGAAGGCATTCGGGTGGGGCGGCTTCGGAGTAGGGACGGCATGGTTCGTTCGTGGATCGAGAGGCGTGGCAGACGAGGCGCTCTGAAGCGGATCGCCTTCGCGATCTGCTTCGTGCTGCTCGCCAGCGTGCTCTCGTTCCCTGCCGATGCCACGGCCGCAACGCTCGTCGGTGTGCGAACCGGAACGCATGAAGATCATGTGCGGATCGTGCTCGATTTCGAGGGCGAAGCCGATTACCGCAGCCTGGTGCTCAGCGATCCCGATCGCATCCTCATCGACCTTCCTTCTGTTGAAGCGAGCGAATTCCCGGTTCCCTCGGTGCGCGATCGCGTGGTGAAGAGCATTCGCGTGAATCGCCAGGTGGAGGGAAAGAGCCAGGTGGTGCTGGATCTCGCCGCCGTTGCTCGCCACAAGATCTTCACCGTTCCCCCAGGCGATGGGCGCGGTTTCCGCGTGGTCTGCGATGTGTATCACGACGCAGGCGCCGTTGCCGAATCGGCTCCGGCTTCGAACGAGACGGCGAACCAGGCGGGCGAGAAGAAGAGCGACGCGGCTATGGCGAGCAAGGAAAGCGCCAAGCCGGACGCAAAGCCAGACGCGAAGCCAGACGCGAAGCAAGACGCGAAGCAAGACGCGAAGCAAGACGCAAAAGCGGACGCCAAGCCAAACGCCAAGCAGGAACGCAAGCAAGAACCTGCGCAAGGTGCCGCTGCGTTTCCTGCCGCCCCGCCAGTGCCCATGCCGGCGCCGACGGGATCGAAGCCTTGGGTGGTAATCGTGGATCCGGGCCATGGCGGACGCGATCCGGGCGCGCAACATCGCGGACTGGATGAGAAAGAGGTCGTGCTCGATGTCGCCCGGCAGCTCGTCGACCGGTTGAACGAGCAGCCGGGAGTGCGTGCGCATCTCACGCGCGAGAAGGACGCGCTTCTCAGCCTCAAGCAACGCATCCGCAAGGCGGAGGCGAAGGAAGCGGATGTCTTCGTGAGCCTGCATGTGAATGGTTGCCACGCGCCCTCGGCGAGCGGAGCCGAAGTCTTCTACCTCTCGCTGAAAGGCGCGGACGATGTGGAGACGCGCGAGCTGGCCACGCTCGAGAATCTGGCGCGCTCGGAAGCGGAAGATCCGTACATCGGAGAAATCGCCGAGCTGCCCTTTGCGGTCGACCTGATCCAAACCGACACGATGCGCCGCAGCAGTCTGCTGGCGGAGGCGATTCTCGATGCGCTCGTCAGCGCGGAGCTCGCCACTTCGCGGGGAGTCAAGCAGGCCAACTTCGTCGTCTTGCGCTCCTGCCGGGTGCCTTCGGCGCTGGTCGAGCTCGGATTCATCTCGAATCCGCAGGAAGCCGATCGGCTGCGCTCGCCCAAGCACCGGACGCTGCTGGCCGAGAAAATCGCCACCGGCCTCCTCGAGTTCCGCGCTCGCTATGCGCGGCACGCCGAGGGTAGCTAGGCATCCCTCGCACGAGCCGCCTGGCTCTGTGGATGCTGCCGCCTCTGGGCCCCTGAAGCGGAACCTCTTGAAGCCCACCGCTGAAGATCCTGCTCCATTTTTCCGATGAATGGGTGAGATCGCGCGCATCGTCCAGCGAACCGCGATCCTCACGGAGATGCATTCGGATCTCTTCGCAAAACCGGAAGGAGCGAGCATGGCGGGCAAAGATTCCTTCACTCCTGAAGAATGGGCGATCGTGCGGCCGGTCTTCCTGCAATCGGTGCGGGGCCATCTCGATACGATTCGCACCGGGCTCACCATCTGGACGACGGGCGGCGCGTCTCCCGAGAGGCTGCGAGAGCTGCATCGTTCGATGCACAGCTTGAAGGGCGCGGCCTTGCAGCTCGGCTTCGAACATCTCGGCGAGACCGCGCGCCTGCTCGAGCAAGTGCTGCGCCAAGCGAACGAGTCGCTGGAGTCCGCCTGGGGTTGGGAAGAGTGGATCGAGCGGGGGCTGCTGCGGCTGCAGGACGCGTTCACCATGATCGAGCGCGATCAGGAGGAGACGCGCGATGCGCGCTTCGTCGCCGACCTGCAATCGTGGCTGACGCGCATTCAAGAAACGAGGCCGGGAGAGAGGGCGGGCTGATCGCGCACTCGCGCGGTGGACCATGCCCTTCGATCATCGCGCGGTTCCTCGGCCCCATCCAGGGAACCGCGCGATGGCCAATATCGCAGAGAGCCCAGACCCGCCTGACCGCCCGACTCGGGCTTCGATCCACGACCTGTCCATGCCTTCCTCTTCGTTCTCCGCCCGCATTGTCCGCCGTCCGGCGCTTCCTTCCCGGCACGCCGTTGGCTAGATGCCTTCGTGGGCGTCCGCCATTGGTCCGGCCGGGAGGAAAGCATGCGCGTGCCTTTCATCGCGTTCGCATTCGCGGGGATCATCTTGCTCGGCGCAAACGCGTTCGACGCGCGAGCGGTGTGCATCAACGAAGTGCTGTACGACCCGTCGGGCGCGGACGCGGGCTACGAATTCGTGGAATTGTTTCATGCGGGCAATCTGCCGGTGGAGCTTTCCGGATGGCGAATCGAAGCGGGCAACGGCGCGAGCGAGGGATCGTGGTCGGTGCAATGGGAAGGGACGCCCGGAGACCGGATCGAGGCGGGCGGATTCTTCTTGATCGCCGGCGCGCTGGTGGCCGGCGACGCCGATGCGCGCGCGCCGCTCGCGTTGCAGAACGGTCCCGATGCGGTGAGGCTCTCGTCGCCGCAGCGAGTGGAAGATCGAGTGGGATGGGGACCGCTCGAGTTCGAGGAGTTTCGTGAGGGAAGCTCCGCGGCCGATGTGCCGGGCGGATGGAGCCTGGCGCGCGTTCCGGATGGCAACGATACCGGCGACAATGCGATCGATTTCCAGGGCCGCTCGCGTCCGAGCCCGGGCCGATCGAACGCGCCCGCGTGGTCGGTCGAGTTGACCCGCGGCCGCTGCGATCCGCCGCTTCTCGAGCCGGGCGAAACCGGCGCGCTGTATGTGGCGCTCGCCAATGCCGGGGCGAGCCCGCTCGCGCTGCCGGAGATGCATGCGCGCTTGGAGTGCGATCCGCTGCGCGCGCAATGGCAGGCGCCGGATGCGTCGCAGCTGCAGCCCGACGAATCGGCCGAGCTCGTCTGGCGGCTCGTCGTCCCCGACACGATGACTTCCGCCGCTTCCGTGCCGTGGCGCTGTGAAATCGAAGGGCCCGAAGGCGAACGAGTCGCTTTAGAAGACCGCATTCGCATTGGGCGCGGGCCGATCATCATCTCCGAGATCCAATACGACCCCGAAGGAAACGAGGGCGAATGGATCGAGTTGTGGAATCGTTCGCCCGACACGCTTTCCCTTTCCGGGTGGTCGCTCAGCGACGATTCCTTCACGACTACGACGCTTCTCGGTTCGCGCGCGGTCGCGCCGGGAGAATGCCACATCGCCGCGCAGAAGCCTGACGAGTTCCTGCGCGCGCATCCCGGCCTGGAAGAGGAGGCGATCGAATCGCGCAGCGGGGCGTGGCCTTCGCTCAACAACAGCGTGGATCGTGAACGGGGCTATGCGGACCAGGTGATCCTGTTCGATGCCGGCGGAGTGCCGAGCGATTATGTGCGCTATGCCCCCGGCGATCTCGATGGCGGGGGCATTTCGCTGGAGCGCTGGATCGAGAAGGGGCGCCTGGTGCGTCCGGAAGTCCTCGTGCCGTGCGCCTCCGCGGCCGGATCGAGCCCCGGTCGCGCGGGATTGCCGGAAGGCAATGGGCCCCCGCGCGGGTGGCGCGCCGAGCCCAATCCCTTCGCGCCCGGCGTCGCGTTGGATGCGACGAGCGATCAGCGGCGGCTGTGCTTCGTTCGCATTCCCAGCAAAGCGGGCTCGCAAGTGAGCGCAGACATCTACACCCTGGCCGGCCTGCGGGTGGCGACGCTGGTCGCCGAAGCGGATGCAGCCGGTCCCGTGATCCTCGCTTGGGACGGCCGTTCCAGCGAAGGCGAACCGCTGCCGACGGGGCTCTACCTCGTGCGCGCCGTCGTGCACGACGACACCGGGGGAAGATCTGAAAGCCACCTCGTTCCGCTCGCGCTCGTTCGAGAATTTTGAGGGGGGCGCGCATGCGAGCCTTCGCGCGCGGGGCAATCGTGCTCGCGCTGCTGTCGGCGGGAGAATGCGCGTGCGCGCGCGCAGCGCACGAATGGCGGGCCGCGTGGGGGGCGCCGTACCCGCTCACCTTGCTGGAGGAGCGCGCGGGCGAGCCGGATGCGAGCGGGCAGGATGGGCGCGCGGATGCGCGCGGGCTTGATGCGAGCGGGCAAGATGTGAGCCATCCCGATGCGCGACGGCCTGGCGGGCATCTCGCGATGCGAGCGGCGATTGCGATCGCGCGCCCGTACGGCGTGAACGGGCTGACCTTTCATCGCGTGCTCGTCCGCCTGCCCGGAACGCGATGGGAAATCCACGCCGGATCGCTGATCGCCCCGGCGGGATATCGGGAATGGCATCTCGGATGCGGGCGGTTCCTTTCGTTGCGCGAAGATCTTCACATCATGGCGGGCATGCGCGCGTTCGGCGCCGGGCTCGCCGGGCAGAGCGGCCGGCCGGAACTGGCCGCAACCTTGCTCGCGAGATTTCGGCCGCGGGGCCTTGCGCTGTTCGCGTTCGAGGGAGGAGTCGTCGATGCGGGACGCGCGAATGGGGAATCGACGCCCGCTTCGCTGCTCCTCGGTCGCGCGGTGATCGATGTGCGAGGCGCAACCCGTCTGCTGGTCGAGCGCTCGGTTTCTTCGCGCGGGGCGGCCGAGACCTGCTTCGCGCTCGCGATCACACTCGATCGCATGCGCTTGATCCAGACCTTTCGCAGCGCAACCGGAGAGGCGAGCGGGGCGGTCGCCTGGACGTTCGGGTTCCTCGAGTTCGGTTTCGCGCAACGGTGGCATCCGCAACTCGGATGGACTTCCGAGATCACCCTGCGATGGTTGTCGCGGGAATGCGCGCCGGGAAAGGCGGGGTGAGGCCATGACGAGACGAGGCCCGGCGATGGCGTTCCTTGCGTTCGCGTGTTGGGCCGCGTGGGGATGGGCGCACGCCGCGCAGGCCTTGAAGATCGAGGAAGCGAAGATGGGAGCGGATGCCGAGATGCAATGCGAATCCGAAGAAGAATCTTCAGACGATGTCGACGATTCCAACGAAGGATTCGTTGCGGCCCGTGCATGGCAACTGCGCATTCGGCCGGAAGTGCACGGCCGCATCCGTGCGAAACGATGCGAATTCGCCGGCCGGTACGCCGATGCGCGGCTGCTTGGATATGCCGACATCGGTTTCGGCGGGCAGGGACGATCGAGAGCGGCATCGCGTGTGCGCGTGATCGCGGGGGAAATGGAAGTGACCTGGGCCGCGGGCGGGCTGCTTGCGCAGCGCTCTCTCTTCGGCGCCTTTCCCGTGCCGAGGGCGAGCCGGGGAAATGCGACGCTGTTCGGCGCGAGAGGAACGGTCGCGAAGCGCGAAGAACGGTGCTGGGGCATGGCGGCCCAGTTGCTCTTCGGTGATGGGGATGACGAGATCGAGGAAGACGACAAAGGCGGGCTGTTCGGCTGGGCTTCTCGCACGAGAGAAGAGAAGTCGCAGTGCATCGGCGTGGGCGCGGTCCATCGGCATGCGGGGCTGATGTTGATCGGAGGGCCGTCGCGAGATCCGGAATGGTCCGCCGCATTTCGCTGGCACGCGAGAGAAGATGACGGCTCCGCCGCACATATCGGGGAGAATGGCGACTCGCTTTCGCTGTTTGCGCCCGTGCTGCGGGAAGGATGCGTGATCCTGGAGGCGACCGGCGGGCTGCCTATCAGAACGAACGAGGAAGGCGAGCCGGGCGAAGGTGATCGTCACCGGCGCGCCGTTCACACACTGGCTGGGTATGCGCGCCAACCATTGATGCGCCTGTTCGGCGCGGTCGAGGCCGCGTGGATGTGGAGCGACGAGACCTCCGTGGCAAGCGCGGCGGATGTGAAAACGGATTCCGGTTGGCGGATCGACTGGCAATTGCCTCTACTGCGCGGCGTGCGGCCGATCGTGGGCGTGCGCATGACGAGGCCCGTGAGCGGCGGAGCACTGAGGCCGATGGAACGGGTGCAAAGACTGGCGCTGGAAACCGAGCCTTGGTCGGGCGCGGAATTGCGCGTGACCTTCGGCGCAACCGAGAAGGAGCAATGCCGCGCGGATCCCGATGATGCGGGAACGCGCGCCTTGCTGCGCGCGCATCGATCGCTGCTCGAAGTCGAAGGCCGCATGCGGGTGACCGAGGCGATCACGCTCGCGGTGCGATTCCGGGATAGCCGGGCCTCGCTGGCCTACGACGAGGCGGATGCGCCGATCGGGCTGCCCGGCCGTCGCCAGCCGCTCGAGACCGATGAAGACGACGAGAGCGCGCGCAGTTGGGACCGAGGCGGCGGAAGCGTCCTTCACATCGAAGCCGCGCAACGCGGCAAGAGATTCTGGAGCGGCGCGTCGCTGGCGGCGGTGCCCGAAGAGGCGAGTTCACCCGCCTATGTTCTCCTGCACGCGGCGCGCTCCGCGTTGAAATGGCGGGCGATTCCGGCGGGCTGTTTGATGGGTGAGGCCTGGGCGGGAGTTGCGCGGGCGCGAACGCGGTTCGAAGGGGTAGTACGCTTGATGCGCCTGATCGACGGCGGGCTCGAGGCAGCGGTGGGCGTCTCCGCGGCGTGGACCTGCGCGGGCCGCTGATCCCTGCGCGGCCGGCGAGGATCGTTGAGCGAAGCGCAAGCGTGAGGCAGACTGTGGCTCGGCGAAGGAAGCGCCATGCTTCTGTCATTCGGACATGCATGGCGCTCGCCTGGCCCGAATGCCATCGCAACAGGAGGAGCGTTGTCGAGAGGAGAATTGATCGAGCGGATCGCGGCCTACGCCCTGGAGCAGGGGGAAAGCCTCGAGGCGCGGGTGATCGCGCGCGAGTTTCTGCGCCTCTCCGCTCCGGACGGCAAGGGCGCGGCCGCGCTGGTTCGCGCGCTGCTGGCGAACGACCCGCGTTTCGTGGAAGAGAGCGACGGGCGGTGGACCTGCAGGCCGGCCGGGAGCGCCTCGCTCGAACCTCCGGTGGTGCTCGTCGACTTCGAGATGCGCCCGGGCACGGAGCGCGAGCCGTGGCTTTGGAAGATGCGTTCCTCTTTGTGGGGACGGCGCGGCGCCGCGCGCGAGCATTGCGGCGCGCAGACAAGCGCCGCTCTCGAAGAGACGATCGCGGACATTCGCGAATTCCCCGTGGCGGCGGCGCGGCCGGGAGCGCTCGGACGCTGGCTGGGCGCCCAGGAACGGCTGCACGCGCTCGCCGAGATCGAGCCGGTCGTGATCGATCTGTGCGCGTGGCGAGGGAAGGGCGCGGCGGCTTCGCTGGACACTCTCGGCGCCTGGCTGGACGAGGTCGTGGAGAAAGCGCGCGAGCGAAAGCTACGCTCGTGGATACAAGTGGCCCTCGCTCCGCTGGCCGCGCGCGCGGCCGCGAAGGAAGAGGTCTGGTCGGTCGAGCGCGCATTCGGCCCTCAGGATTTGGAGGCGCTGCCGGAAAGCGCGGGCATCTATCGCTTCTACGATCGCGCGGACCAGGTGCTCTACATCGGCAAGTCGGCGAACCTGCGGCGGAGAGTCATGTCCTACTTCCGCCCGCTCGGGGAAGCTTCGACGCGGCGCGAGAAGCTCCTCGCGCGCATTCATCGCTTCGAGATCGAAGAGACCGCGAATGAGCTGGATGCCTTGATCCTCGAGTTGTGCGAGATCCGCTCGCGCAAGCCGTCGTGGAATGTGCAAGTGGACTTGGGGGAAGAGCCGCAACTGCCTCCCGGCGATCGCGCCATGCTCTTCCATCAACCGGGCACGATGGGCGAAGGAACCTGGTACGCGCTGGACGGCGAACGCGCCGCGCGAATCAGCAACGCCTGCTCGTGCGATCGCGCGGAGCTCGCCCGTAAGCTCGATGCCTTCTTCCGCGGAAGCGCGCGCGGACCGCTGCAGGAGATCGGTCCCCCCGAGCGCGTGCTGGTGCGCCGCTGGCTGAAGGGCGGCGGACATGGAGAGACGATTCTGCGCGTCGTCGACTTCGGCAGCTTCGATTCGCTGGCCAACGCGGTGAGCGAGTTGGAAGGAACGGGATCACGAGACGACGCCTCCCATCCGGCTCGTGAGGAGGAGGCGAGCGCCGCGGCCGCGGTGCGGGACGCGAGCGGGGTTGGTCTGCAGTCGCCGAAGAGCGCGCGCCGGACGCGGAACATTCAGCGCCAGCCGGGAGACGGCAAGGGACCGGAGTGACGCGGGGCGCGACTGCGAGGCGCGGCGATGGCGGGGCGATCTGCCTTCCTCAGAACCAGGCCCGGGTGGCGCGCACCACATCGATGAAGAGATAATTCATCCGCCCGATCAACAGCGACATCCGCGCCATCACGGTGTATCCGAAGGCCGCGCCGAAGCTCACCATCAAGAACCACACCCCGACTTTCGAAATCGACTTCACCGGCCCCTTGTGCTCGATCGAGAAGTAGAAGTAGAGCATCACCGAGAGCACGCCCACGATGAGGATGAGATTGTCGAGCGGCGTGAAGGCTCCGCCCCATGGGGAGAGGATGGTCGCGCCCACCTGGGGGATCACTACCCCCTGGAGTTTCTGCACCATGTTGATGCCCACGAAGTACGCGATGTAGACGGCCAGCGAAATGCGCGCCCACCAGGCGATCTTCGGCACGAAGCGCGAGTAGAGGTTGAGGCCGAGCAACAGCGGAATGAGAAGGTCCGCGTTTCCGGGAAAGTCGCGCACGAGCGGGCGGACGAGATTGGGCGCGAGCGTGTTCGCCGCCACCGTGCCGATGTAGTAGCCGAGCGACACGCCGGCGAAGAGGCTCTCCGCGAAGCGGAAGAAAGGATTGTCGCGGTAGAGGAAGCTGAAGATGCAGAGGGTGAGGAACGCGCCGATCCACAACGCGAGCAAATCCGGAGCGGCCACCGCGGCGCTCGGCGTCGCCCCCGCGAGCATGGGGATCGTGCCCGTCATCGCCGTCATGTTCGTCAGGGCCGTCATGCGCGGCCCCCTTGCCGCGGCTCGCGCGGCTCGCGCGGATCACCCGGCCCGCGTTGCTCGCGCCGCGCTTCTCCACGGCGCGCGCGCCGTCCCATGAAGAAGAACACATTCCCGAGCACGATGAGCGCCATGACGAGCGCGTGATCGATCGTCTGCGCGTCCATGGCCTTGCTCGCCGTGTACACGCCCGCGCGTTCGTAGCGGGGCGCGAGACGCGCGTGCGAGGCGGTCAACAGGCGCTCGTATTCCGACGCACCCTTCAATCCGGCGAGCAATCCCACCATCTGGCCGGCGTCGAGGAACGCGAAGTACTTCGGCGCCCACACCGCGGTCGAGCCCACCGCGACCGGAACGCCGAACTGCGCATTCACGAGCGTCACCCACCATTCGCCGATCTCGTTGGTCGAGAGGCTGACGACGAGGTCGATGCCGGCGAAGTTGGGCGCCTCTTGCATGAGGGGCAGCCGCTCGATCGGAATGCCGCGCGCATCCAACGGGAAGACGGCGGCGAAGGAGACATCCATCTGCTTCATCACCGCCTGCGTGCCGTCCTTGTATCCCAGGAAGACATAGTCCTCGCCCGGCCGGAGGGCGGGATACTCGGGCACGATGCGCGCGAGCGCTTCGCCCGCCATCGTGAGGCCGCCCACCGGAAAGAGCGCGATCGCGACCACGCGAAGGCCACGCTCAAAACAGTGGCGCAGCACCGCGTCGGCCATGGGGTCCATTTCGGGCGCAATGTTGGGGCCGTAATCGAACGAGACGAGCACGACCGAACCGGGCGCGAGGGTTTCGATACGCTCGAAGAACGCCGTCACCGGAGGCGTGACCGAGACAGGGAATCCGATCGGAAAGAGAATCGGCACCAGGGTCCCGAGGGCGAGGAGAAGATAGATCACGCGCCGGTCGAGGCGCGGCCGGTGAGAGGACGCAGTGGCACGCGAGTTGGGACCGGAAGGGATCCTTTGTTCTTCTCGCCGCTCCACGCGCTACTCCTGCTTGCTTCCCAGGTACGAGCGTTCGATGCCCAGGATCACGCGCAACGACAGGCTCGCCGCGCCGAGCGCCGCACCAATGAGAATGCCGCGCTGCGCGGCGGCATTCGGCACGGCCATGATCCAATCGGTGAGCGCAGGCAGCCAGCGTTCGCCTCCCGGAATCCAGGCGAACGCGTATTCCCCCAGCGGCGTGCGGCCGAGCATGACCAGAAACGCGGCCGCGAGCAGCAGGGCGGCCTCGAGATGGCGCACGCGAAAGGCCCGAAAGGCGGCCGAGGCGATGTAGAAGGCGAGCAGGCTGAACATCGCCGCCTGAAGCGGGGTGAAGAACGCGCGCGTCATCCAGAGAAAGGGCGTCGTCTCGCCGCGCGGTCCCGCGAGCAATCCCTGAAAGGGCCCGACGCGCAGCGCGCTCAAGAGGCCGATCGTCCCCATGATGACCAGCCCGGCCAGCAGCGTGACGGCGTAGGGCCAGCCGGGACGACGGCGCTCGATCTTGCGCAGATTGTTCTGCAGGACATTCACGACCCCGAGGAGCAAGGCGAAGCCGGAGACGATGACGAGATAGCGCTCGAGCGTGTCGCGCACGCCGGCCACGCCGGGCACGCGGCCGGCGAGAAAGAAGGCGACGATCGGCACGAGGCCGACGAAGAAGGTGAGGAGCAACGGAAGCCGCAGCTTCCAGAACATCAGCCCTCCTTGTCGAACGCTATCGCACGCTCAGAAACTCTCTCAGCCCGCGAATGCCGAAGACTTCGAGAAGGATTCCGCCGAGCATGAGCGCGATCAAGATGGCCTTGGTGTAGTCCTGGCCTTTGATGCTGCCGAGCATCGCCGGATCGCGCGAGAGGTACGCGCCCGCGGCGTACAGCTCCTCGCCCATCAGGGTGTAGTCGCACACGATGGCGAAGAAGGGCAGCTGGCTGACCTCCGCGGTGCCCGCGATCTGGATCGCGCCCGAGGCCTGCCCCGCTTCGGCGAGGAGCAGCGATTCGGCCTTGTAGTCGCCGATCAGGAAGTTCGCGGCGGGCCGTTCGCGAACGAGGAATCCGGTGACCGCGGCGCTGTAGGCGAACTGGTCGTGCGTGAGGTAGGCGATCTCCTCGTCGCGGAAGAGATCGGGGCGGCTCGAATGCAGATAGGCCTCGCGCACCGTTTCACGCGCGGCGGCGAAGGTGAGCGGATCGCGGTTGAGGACGGTGAGGTCCGTGGCATAGCGCGCGCTCATCGAGGCGACGTGACGCAGCACGGCAAGGCTCGCGATCGTCTGGTTGTCGTCGAGCGAAGCGCCGCCGGGCAGATAGAGCACCTTGCGTCCGACCTCAGCCGCGCGCCCGACCGCTTCCTCCACCGCCTCGATGCCGGCGATG
Source organism: uncultured bacterium (assembly GCA_964482205.1). GTDB lineage: Bacteria > Eisenbacteria > RBG-16-71-46 > CAIMUX01 > WJJG01 > JAZDGX01. The sequence continues at coordinate 34,014 of CAYZWI010000016.1, forward strand.
CGGCGGACGAAGATGGAATGCCCGCGCCGCGAGCGGCGGATGAAGTGCACGACGAGGAAGGAGAAGAGCAGGAAGAGCGCGAGCGGGGCGGCGAAGTTGGGCTCTCTCGCGGCTTGCGTCGCATCGATGGCTTGCGCGGCTTCTGATGCTTGGCTGGCGTCGATCGCGTGCTCGGCTTGGGTCGCTTGCGCATCATGCGGCTCGATGGCTTGCGATGCGTGCGCGGATGGAGGCAGCAGGCAGGCGACCGCGCGTTGTATCAAGTGATCGGTCGTACGGCCTCCCTGACTGGGCGAGACGGCTGCGGACAGCGCGGCTCGTGCTCGCGCGCGCGATGCACTCCTCATTCCCCATCGTTCGGGTCGAAGGCAAGTCTATTCGCGATGGAAGATGCCGGCAACGGCCGAGAGGGATCGGTCTCGCCGGGAGCGGCCGGCATGCGAGTAGCGTCTGAATCCTGCGCGGCGCCGGGGGGCTCGCTTGCATCGACGCGCTGGACCGCGCCCGACGCGGGCGGGCGCCGTTTCCAGGGCGGAAAGAAGATCCCATAGAAGATCGTGGAAGAGATGAGCAGGCCGATGAGCGTTCCGTGGGGGTCGAAGTTCGAGGTGAAGAAGAGCGAGGGAGTGGGAAGCACCGAGCCCTCGTAATTGACGATGATCCAGCTGAAGAGATTGTTTGCGAAATGCGCGCCGATCGCGAGCTCGAGGGTGCCGTCGCGAAGCGACACGAAGGCGAGAGCGAAGCCGATCACGAAGTAGGCGAGCGCGGCGATGAAGGGATTCGGCTCCATTTCGGGATTCGCGAAGTGGGGCACCATGAAGAAGACGCCCGAGACCATCGACAAGATCAGCCGCCTGCGCGTGACGAGAGTGAAACCCTGCATCACATAGCCCCGGAAGAAGAGCTCCTCGCCGGTGGTCTGAAGCGGCGTCAGCACGAGCGCGAGCAGGAGGAAGGGGAAGAAGAGCCGCGCATCGAACTGAAAGGTGTAGCTCTCGGGAACCATCGCGTAGTCGACCGCGCTTGCCAGGATGGCGAGGCCCATCCACACACCGAATCCCTGCAGGATCCGCCGCATCGAGACGCGGCGCGCGCCGGTGATGAGCGAGATCGGCGGGCGGCGGTGCAGAGCGAGAACCGCGAGCATCACGCCGAGGAGGAGGAAGAGCGAGATGATGTTGACGAACAGGAACCCGGGAAGCGGGCCGAAGCGACCGGGATCCGCGAGCATGCCCTGCAATTCGCCAGGTGTCGTTCCGCGCGGCGCAAAGATCCAGGCGAGCACGAGCGCGGGCCCGACACTGAAGAACTGCGAGAAGAAGAAGACGAAGAGAATCCCCAGCAAATAGCGGCCGGCCGAGTGGCGGCCCTGACGCGCCGCATCGAGAAAGCTCGGGTACACGGGAGGCGCGGTCCATTCGGGAGGCAAAGGGCGGGGCTGCTCGGGCTCCGGTTCCTTCTCGAAAGGTCCTTGGCTGGAAGGCTCCTGGCCGGAAGGCGGCTCTTGCATGCCCGGCATCCTCCGCGAGTTCTCGCGAACGCGCCGCTAGAACAGCGCGGGCGCCAATGTGCCCAGAATCAGAAGCAGTCCGAAGACCATCTGCAATTGCGCGGTGCGCATGTCGAGATTGATGATGCCTTCGCGCGGCATGGTGCCGCCGACGAGACGGGGCCACGCTCCGCGCATCGCGCGCAGGCCGAGGGGGAGCGAGAGCAGCGGAAGCAGCGCGCTCCAGACGGCGATGCGGGAAACGGCGAGCACGACGACGATCAAGTACGCCGCGCTGATCTGATACAGGTAGAGGATCCGTCCGCGCCGTTCGCCGAGCATCATCGCCAGCGTGCGAATGTCCTCGGTCCGGTCGCTGGCGATGTCGCGCAGATTGTTGCCGTGCAGGATCGCGGCGATCAGGATCGCAATCGGAATGCTGTAGGCGACCGGGACCCACGAATAGCTGCCCGTCTGGACGACATAGCTTCCGAGCGTCAGACCCACCCCGAAAGCGCCGAACACGCACAGATCGCCGAGGCCGCGGTACTTCCACACCGTCGGCGTGAGGGTGTAGCCGAAGCCGAGCACGAAACCGCCCAGGATGAGCGGCAGCAGCATCGGGCCGATGCGGATGACGAAGTAGACCGCGGACGCGGCCGCGAGCGCCCAGAGAATGATCGTCTCGACGACGACCTCGCGCTTGCTCATGAGACCCATCACATACATGCCGCGGGAAGAGCCTTCGATGCCCGGCCGGTCGACGCCGTTGCGCACATCGAAGATGTCGTTCATCGTATTGGAGGCGCCCTGCACGATGACGGCGGTGAGCAGCGTGAGGATGTAGTGGAAGCCATTCAGCTGCACGTTAGCGTGGGTGACGGCGACGACTCCGCCGAGGAGCACGGGAATGATGGCGGCGGGGAAGGCCCACGGCCGCGTGGCCAAGGCGTAGATGCGTAGCTTGCTCATGCTCGGGTCCTCATCCCGCGCCCGTGTGGCGATGGCGGCCGCCGGGCGCTCGGTGCCGGATGCCGGATGCTGGCTGCCGGATGCCGGGCGGATCATCGCGCCGGAACCCTAACGCGGGCAGGCGGGCTCGTCAATTTCGTGGGTCGCGCCGGGCGACGGATGCGGCGCAAGGCGATGGGTCTCCGGAGGCCGGCATGCGCTTGGGGTTCACGCGCGATCGGGAGCCCCCCGGGAGGCGCCTTTGGCGCAGTGCGTTTGCGGCCCCTTGACCGCAAGCGGCAAAGGGGCTAGACTGATTCGCTTTGCCCAGTCGTGCGCATTTGCGTGAGCGAGATGGAAGGGCGCGTTGGAACGCCCCGGAGGAACCGCGAATGGCATCGGAAGCACCCGTCCAGAAGACCGCCGGCAAGATCCGTGGATTCGTGAAGATCCGCGTGGACGAATGCAAAGGCTGCGGCTGCTGCGTGGCCGTCTGTCCCCGCCATGTGCTCGAGCTTTCCGCCGAGCTGAACAGCATGGGCTACCACCCGAGCGTCTTCAAGGGCGACGGCTGCATCGCGTGCGGCTTCTGCTTCTACTCGTGCCCTGAGCCGGGCGCGATCACGGTCTATGTGAAGGAAGACCACGAGCCGTAGAGCATTGGGCCGGGGACTTGGCGCGCGCGCGAACGATGAAAACGAAAGCGGCGCAAGGCCGGAGGACGAAGGACAAGGGAGAGTCGAGATGGCCAGGGTGATTCTCAAGGGCAACGAAGCCATCGTCCGGGGAGCGATTCTCGCGGGGTGCCGGGCGTACTTCGGGTATCCGATCACGCCGGCGAGCGAAGTCGCGGAGACCGCCGCGTACTACATGCCGCTCGTGGGCGGCACATTCCTGCAGGCCGAAAGCGAGATCGCGGCGATCAACATGGTCTATGGCGCCGCGGGCGCGGGCATGCGCGTGATGACGGCCTCTTCGGGCCCGGGGATCAGCCTCAAGATGGAAGGCGTCTCCTACATCGCGGGCGCCGAGCTGCCGTGCGTGATCGTCTCGGTGGATCGCGGCGGGCCGGGCCTGGGCAACATCGCCCCCGAGCAGGGCGACTATCATCAGGTCGTGTGGGGCGGTGGGCACGGCAACTACAAGAACATCGTGCTCGCGCCCAATTCCGTGCAGGAGATGTCGGACCTGACGATGCTTGCCTTCGATCTGGCTGACAAGTATCGCAATCCCGTCTTCGTGCTTACCGACGGCGCGATCGGCCAGATGATGGAGCCGGTCGAGTTCCCTTCGCAGACGGCGACGCCGCCCGCGAAGGAATGGGCGATCGGTGTGGGCGCGCGCGCGCGCCAGAATCTCATCTCCTCGATCTACCTCGACGCCGACGAGCTCGAGGCGCACAACCGTCACTTGATGGAGAAGTACGCGCGCATCAACGAAGCGGAAGTGCGCTACGAGACCTTCCAGATCGACGATGCCGAACTGGTGGTCGTCGCCTTCGGGATCGTCTCGCGGGTGGTGCGCTCGGTGATCGAGACCGTGCGGCCGCGCGGTCTGAAGGTCGGAATGCTGCGCCCGCAGACGCTCTGGCCGTTCCCCGAGGCCGCGCTCGTCAGGCTCGCGGAGAAGCCGGGCGTGCGTCATTTCCTGAGCGTGGAGATGAGCGACGGGCAGATGGTCAAGGATGTGAAGCTCGCGGTTCTCGGGCGCAAGCCGGTCTCCTTCTATGGACGCACCGGCGGGCACATCCCGACCGAGACGGAGCTGGCGGCGGAATTCGAGCGGTTGCTGGCGAAGCGGTAGCATTTCGCCGGCGGCGCATCGGAGATTCCCGGCCGGCCGGCGTGACGAATAGCGAGGTTTCGGCCCACGAGGGAGAACGGCGATGAAGGTCAAGTTCGAAAAGCCCAAGAGCTTCTACGAGGTCTATCACCGCAAGGCCGGGGGCGACCAGACGGTCGTGCACTACTGCCCGGGATGCGGGCACGGCAATGTGCACAAGATGATCGCCGAATCGCTCGTCGAACTGGGCGTGCAGGATCGCACGATCTTCGTAAGCCCGGTGGGTTGCAGCGTGTTCGCGTACTACTACTTCGACACCGGGAACATCCAGGCCGCGCATGGCCGCGCGCCCGCGGTCGCCACCGGCGTGAAGCGCTCGCATCCCGACTCGATCGTGGTCTCGTATCAGGGCGACGGCGATCTGGGCGCGATCGGAACGGCCGAGATCGTGCACGCCGCCAATCGCGGCGAGAAGATCACGGTGGTCTTCATCAACAACGCGATCTACGGCATGACAGGTGGCCAGATGGCGCCGACCACGCTCGAAGGCCAGCGCACGACCACCACGCCCTACGGACGCAAGCCCTCCAACGAAGGCTATCCGGTGCGCGTGGCCGAACTCATCAACGCTCTGCAGGCGCCGGTCTACATCGAACGCGTTGCCCTCACCGATGCCAAGAACATCGCCAAGGTGCGCCGCGCGATCCACAAGGCGCTCACCTATCAGAAAGAGAACAAGGGCTTCAGCCTGGTCGAGGTCCTCTCGCCTTGTCCCACGGGTTGGGGCGTGCATCCCACGCAAGCGCGCGAGTGGATCCACGAGGCGATGGAACCGGTCTTCCCGCTCGGCTGCCTGCGCGATCGCGGGGCCGAAATCGAAGCGAGCGCGCTCGAGCCGCGGCCCTTCATCGGCGAGAACCTGCACCAGATTCTCGAAGTCCCCACGCGCGAAGAGAGGTCGGAAGAGGCGGGTCAGGCCTCCATGGATCATCTGCCCCAGGCGCTTCGCGATCCGCGCTTCAAGATCGCGGGCTTCGGGGGCCAGGGCGTGCTGCTGCTGGGCCTGGGGGTCGCCTCGGTGGGCATGAAGCTGGGGTACCAGGTTTCCTGGCTGCCTTCCTACGGTCCGGAAATGCGCGGCGGGACGGCCAACTGCAGCGTGCGCGTCTCCGGCCGCATGATCGGCGCGCCCACGGTCGCCGAGGCCGACATCCTCGTCGCGTTCAACAAGCCTTCGCTCACGAAATTCGAGCCCGACGTCAAGCCGGGCGGCATGATCTTCTACGACAGTTCCTTGATTGACCGCGCGCCGGAGCGGGGAGATATTATCGCCGTGGCGGTGCCGGCCACCAAGTTGGCGGACGAGCTGGGCAACACGAAGGCGGCCAACATGGTGATGTTCGGGGCGATCGTCGAGAAGACCGGGCTCTTCAAGGAAGAGCAGGTCCGGCGGCACCTCGGATCGTTCATCAAGAAAAAGAAGCTCATCCCGCTCAACGAAGAGGCCGTGCAGAAAGGCGCGCAGTACATCCGCTCGCTGGCCTGACGGCCGGAGCGTCTGCGGTCGCCGCCCGGATCGCGCCGATGCCTGATGTTCGCCAGGGAGGGTGTCAGGGATGAAGCGCACCGTCCTGGTCGTCGAGGAGCACCCGCTTCTGCGCCGCGCCTATGCGCGGGTTCTCTGCCGTGCCGGCTATGAGGCCCGCGAAGTTGCCCCCGCCGAAGAGATCGAAACCGTGCTCGCCGTGGCTCGCGCCGACGCGATCGTGCTCGATCCCGACGCGCATGCAGGCCGCGGACGCGAGATCGCGCAACGCGCGCTGCGGGTGGATTCCGGGATCGCGATCGTGTTTCTGCTCTCCAGCCGCGTGCAGGGTGGAGCCGATTTCTCCACCTGGGTCGCGGATGCGTGCGTCTCGCGCACGCAGGGCCCGGAAGGCATTTTGAGCGCGCTGCGTGCGCTGCTTCCGCCCACCGATCGGAAGCCCGCCAAGACGCGCGCGACCCGTCCTAACCCCCGGCCAGTATCCTCTCGCGCATGATGAGATGCTCGTCGAGACGGTGAAGCAGCTCGCCCAGCTCGCGCAGATGCTTGCGCACCGTGCGCGGAGCGGTCGATAGCCGCGTCCCTTGCTCCACATGCGCCTGCGTTTCCTCGAGGTCCTGGAAGATCAGGAGATCCGCTTCGAGTACGCGCTCGAGCGTGACTTCCGCCACGCGCTCGGTTTCGAAGAAGCCCGCGAGGTGCCCAGGCGCGAGGCGCACATTGTGCGAAGAGGCGAGCAGTCGCGCGCGATGGTCTCCGAGAAGCGCGAGCGAATCCTCGGGCACGCGCGCGGTCCACTGCGTGGAGAGATGCTCGATCGCGTGCAATAGGACATCGATCTCGCGGCAGACCCGCGCGCGCAAACGCGAGTCTTCCCCGCGGCGAAGCTCGGGGCTGCGATAGCCGTGATACCCGGGGACGAGATAGGCGAGATTCTCGAGGAAACGCAATCCGCCCGGGCTTTGAGACGCGTGCATGGATGCTGATCTCCGCGGCGGCGGCCGGACGCAGCCGGCCAGGCTCTCCGTCGCTCGCTTCGGCGACTCGCGCGTCGGTGGTGCCGACGGTGCGTCGCCCAAGCGCGTTCTCTCGCAAGCGCACATCTCCCTGGCCCGATGCCGGCCGACGCGCCCGCGGGCGGGGGCCCCGAGGGAGGGACGGCGGCGACGGGGGTGGGGTGCAAGAGCCGTTCCCTCCTGGTTGTGGGTCGAAGATTCGTGGGGACTGGTGGACAATTGATTTGCTTCCAAGAAGTTGCGGGGATATTGGGTTGCGGGCAGGCAAACGCCCGGTCAAAAGCGATCTAATGCTCTTTCGCGCAAAGCGTTGACGGGTGGTAGATCCCGAATCTTCGACCCACTAGGGGGTGCCCGGGCGAATCCTGAGCGTCGTGGCCGCGGGAGAAACGCAGAACACCCTTGCATCCTGCATGTCGTCGTTCGAAGCGCGCCGAAGGGAGTGCGGAAGACCGGGTGGGGTGGCCCGTCGCCGGATCATCGCTTGCAGAGAGCGGCAAAGTGTCGCGAAATCGACGGGCGTGATGTGGTCTTGCGTCGGCGAACCAACGGTTGATCGGGAGATCTCGTGGCGCGAAGAGCAGACAGCGAGGCGCGGCCGGCCGTTCTCGTCGTGACCGACGACGAGAGCGAAGGCGCGCGCATTCGGGCGAGCCTGGCGGAGGCCGGATACGAATGCGTCGTCGTGAACGATCGCGAAGCGGCCGTGAATGTGATCGACTCGGCCGCCGTCGACGCCGTGGTCACGCGTCTTCGAACTCCGCGGATCGCAGGCCTGCAACTGCTCACCCTCGCGCGCGCGCGCAATCCGGAGGCGGGCGGCATCCTGATCCTGGATCCCGGCGAAGAGGACGCCGCCATGCGCGCGGTGGAGCGCGGAGTGGTCGACTTCGAAACGCGGCCGGTGCGCGCGGAGAGGATCGTCCTTGCGGTGAGCATTATCGCGAGCCAACAACGCGCCGTCGCGGAAATCGCGCGGCTCAACCGGAGACTGGACGAGCGCTACGGATTCGCCGGCATCGTCGGCACGACGGGCGTGACCGAACGAGTGATTTCGCGCCTCAAGGAAATCGCGCCTCTCGATGCGAGCGTGCTCCTCGTGGGCGAGCCGGGCACGGGCAAGGAACTGATCGCGCAGGTGATTCATCAGAACAGCACACGCCGCAACGGCCCCTTCGTCAAAGCCGATTGCGCGGCATTTTCCGCCCGGCTGCTCGCGCAAGAGCTCTTTGGTGTGGGTGAGCGCGGGGGACGCGAGCGCAAGCGCGGACGGTTCGAGCTGGCCGCCGAAGGGACGCTCTTTCTCGATGCCATCGCGGCCGCGCCGACGGATCTGCAGGCACGCATCGCGGAGATCTTGAGGACGCGCCAGCTGCGTTCCAGCCTGAACGAACCGCCGATCGAGGTGGATGTCCGGTTGATCGCTTCCAGCGAGATCGACCTGGAAGGACTCGTCGAGGCGGGGCAATTCCACGAGGGTCTGCATCAGATATTGAACGAAGCGCGCGTCGAAGTCCCGCCGCTTCGGCACCGGCGGCGCGATGTGAGCGAACTGGCGCGGCATTTTCTGGACGAGTTCCTGGGCGACCGCGCCGCGCGGGTTGGGATTGGGCGCGATGCGCTCGATCGTCTGGAGGCGTTCGACTGGCCCGACAATGTGCGCGAGCTGCGTGAAGTGATGCGGGAGCTGAGCCGGCGTGTCGCCATCGGCGGGCTATCGACGATCGGGCTCGACGATCTTCCGGCGGAGATTCGCGAACGCAAGGCGAGAGGCGGAGAGCTGCTCTTCCGCGCCGGAACATCGCTCGAGGAAATGGAGCGCCGGTTGATCGAGGAGACGCTCCGGCTGACCAGAGGAAATCGCGAGCGGGCCGCCGAAATGCTGGGAATGGGAGTCCGCACGCTGTACCGGAAGATCAAGGAAGGAGGCGGGGGCGAGCACCAGGGGGCGGCCGCAAAGGGAACGGGCCAGCGAGGCGGAGCCCCCAGAAGCGGAAAAGGAAAGGGAAGAAAGGAAGACGGAAGAAAAAGAAGGGGAAGGCCCAGCCATCCGGATTGACCTGCCTTCAAGCAAGAGCCTCGCAAGCATTTCAGCTCCAATAACTTCACTGAAACAAAGCCCGAATTTCCGACCCACAACGGGGAGGAAGTATCCTGCCATTTTGGCAGTCGACTTCGCAATGCTCTGTTCTCGATTCTCCTCCTACTCCTCGAATGGCTGGCTAGCTCCTCGAATGGTCCCCTTAGTTCGTTCCAAACTGGAACACAAACCGATTCAGAATGGTTCGATTCTCGGCCCATGGATCGAGAGCAGTTTGGACCCGCCGTGATAGCAAGGCGGGCGAGAAGCGCATTTGATTGCAAAAATAGTGATTAGAACTTCTTGGCATCTGCCTGTCAGTATGGCACGCTTCTGGCCTGTCAGGCCGTGTCGTCACGGTTCACCTATCGCGAACGCGGCGGCTGGATTCGCATCGTCGATTTCCTTCCCGAAAAAACGGAATCGATTCGCGAGGCCCTGGCTTCGTTGAGCAGAGGATGGGGGCGACGCACCGAGAGAGGTTGAGGCGATGGAGCGCAAGAAGGTTCGAGGCAAGACACCGCAGACATCGGCAAGAGGTTCGATGAGATCGGCTGCGAAGGCCGGAGCCGCCGCGGAGCGGCGCGGGATTTCAGCCGGGGACATGGGAGGAGGAGTCATGAAGACGAAGTTTCGTCCGATCGGAGACAGGATTCTCGTGAAGCGTCTCGACGAGGACAAGGAGCAGCGCACCAAGGGCGGCATCATCATCCCCGACACCGCCAAGGAAAAGCCCATGGAAGGCCGCGTCGAGGCAGTCGGCCCCGGCCGCCGGACGGATGACGGCAAGCTGCAGAAGATCGAGCTCCAGGTGGGACAGCGGGTCCTGATCGGCAAGTACTCGGGCACCGAAGTCAAGATCGAGGGCGAGGAATACGTGATCATGCGCGAGGACGATGTCCTCGGCATCATCGAGCAGTCGTAGGGAGAGTCGCAAGAAGCAGTCGTGAGGCTCGGTCGCCCGGTGCCGAGACGCACTCGAGCGCGAAAGCGCCGATCCGAAGACGCAAGCACTGATCCGAAGACACAAGCACTATCGTGGGGCTTCCGCCGAAGAGGCGGGTCGTCTGATTCGAACGAGAGGAGGCTGACAATGGCTGCCAAGCAGCTCGTGTTCCAGGAAGAGGCACGCCGCGCGATTCTCGAGGGCGTGGAGATGTTGTCGCGGGCGGTCAAGGTGACGCTCGGCCCGCGCGGACGCAATGTGGTTCTGGAGAAGAAATGGGGATCGCCGACGATCACGAAAGACGGCGTCACGGTCGCGAAGGAGATCAGTCTCGAAAGCCCGTGGCACAACATGGGCGCGCAGATGGTGCGTGAAGTCGCCTCGAAGACCTCCGATGTCGCGGGCGACGGTACCACCACGGCGACCATCCTGACCGAAGCGATCTTTCGTGAGGGCCTGCGCAATGTCACGGCCGGCTCGAACCCGATGCACCTCAAGCGCGGGATCGACAAGTCGGTCGAGACGGTCGTCGCGGAGCTCGAGAAGATGAGCAAGAAGGTCAGCGACACCGCGCAGATCCAGCAGGTCGCGACCATCTCCGCCAACGGCGACGAGACGATCGGCAAGATCATCGCTGAGGCGATGGACAAGGTCGGCAAGGAAGGCACGATCACAGTCGAAGAGGCGAAGGGCATGGAGACGACCCTGGAAGTCGTCGAGGGCATGCAGTTCGACAACGGCTACCTCTCGCCTTATTTCATCACCGACAAGGACACGATGCAGGTCTCGTTGGACGACGCCTATGTGCTGCTCCACGACAAGAAGATCTCGGGCCTGAAGGATGTGCTCCCGGTGCTCGAGCAGGTGAGCCAGTCGGGCCGTCCGTTGCTGATCGTCGCCGAGGATCTCGAAGGCGAAGCGCTCGCGACCCTGGTCGTGAACCGCTTGCGCGGAACCCTCGCGTGCTGCGCGGTGAAGGCGCCCGGATTCGGCGACCGCCGCAAGGCGATGCTCGAAGACCTCGCGGTCCTCACCGGTGGCCAGGTGATCTCGGAAGAGCGCGGCCGCAAGCTCGAGAGCGCGACGCTCAACGATCTCGGCCGGGCGAAGTCGATTCGCATCGACAAGGACAACACGACCATCATCCAGGGCGCGGGCAAGGCGACCGACATCAAGGCGCGCATCGAGCAACTGACCCGCCAGATCGACGAGACCACCTCCGACTACGATCGCGAGAAGCTCCAGGAGCGGCGCGCGAAGCTGTCGGGCGGCGTCGCGGTGATCAATGTGGGCGCGGCGACCGAGACCGAGATGAAGGAGAAGAAGGCGCGCGTCGAGGATGCCCTGCACGCGACTCGCGCGGCGGTCGAGGAAGGCATCGTGGCGGGCGGCGGCGTTGCGCTGCTGCGCTGCGTGCCTGCGCTCGACAAGCTGCAGGAGACCGGCGACATCCAGATCGGGATCAACATCGTGCGTCGCGCGCTCGAGGAGCCGCTGCGCATTCTGGCCGACAATGCCGGAGTCGAGGGCAGCCTGGTGGTGCAGGAAGTCCGCAAGAACCCCAAGAAGGCCTTCGGCTACGATGTCGAGCGGGATTCGTATGTCGATATGTACGAGGTCGGCATCATCGACCCGAAGAAGGTCACGCGCACCGCGCTGCAGAACGCCGCGTCGATCGCGGGCCTGATGCTGACGACCGAGGCGATGGTGGCCGAGATCCCCGAGAAAAACAAGGAGCCCATGCCGGGCGCCGGCGCCGGCGGCGGGATGGACATGTACTAGAAGTGCGTGCGCGGGCGCGCGTTTGATCGCGCGCGACCGCGCAGACGCAAGCCACGAGAACCGCTCGTCCTCGCATGAGGACGGGCGGTTCTCGCTTTTTCCCGTTGCCTGTCCATGAAACGGGAGCAGAATCGGCATCTCGGCAGGTGGCGAACAACGTGAGCGCCGCCGATGGGTGCCGTCTGGAGCGCATGCCGGACGGTCAGTGGTGCAGGAATGCGACCGCGGCCAACAACCACCATGCTTTACCTGACGCGAGACTGCAAAGATGGAATTGGAGGAAGCCAGGGAGCGCTTGAAGGCCATTGAGCCGGCCCTGGCGGGTGTCCCGTTTGTCGAGTTTCACATCTTCGAGCGGAAAGGCCGAGCCTTGCACTTGGGCATGACTGCGCGCTTCCATGAGTGTGCAAAAAGGAGGGGGTCTGGCGTTCGCGGGAAATGCTCACCGCGCTCAAGAACGCGGCTTACGGATTCGATGAGCGGCAGAGCAGAAGCCTGGGTGGGCGCAATGGGATTTTCATCATCGACCGTGATTTCCACCGCCCCAACGAGATGATGGCCAAGCTGTTCGATCGCTTTCTGGACCGGCGTGGCAGTGGCGCCCAGGAACTGGCTGATGCCTTGGCGACGCCGCTGCCGCACCTCTTACCCGTGCGGCTGGTATCGCATCACATGCGGCTGCTCGGGGTGCTGGCCCGGAAAGCCGACGGGGACTGGCTCGTACTCGTGGACTGCGACCGGACAGAGTAGGGCGCATCCGAACAATGGAGGAGGTGGACGTGCCAAGGAAACGACGACTGTGGGCGATGACCGCACTCTTGATCGCAGCACTCCCGATGCTGTCATCCTGTTCCAAAGGCCCATCGGACGAAGCCATCAAGTCCGCGATAACCGAACAACTGAAGCATCAAGTCCCGCTGTCATGGTCTGGTAGCTTGATGGGTGGGAAGGACGCCCAAATTGAGCTCATCGAAATCAAGCAGAAGGGTAAATTCAATGATCAGGCCAGATACTGGCCGATCAGAGCGCGTGTCAAGGGCACCTGTGAGGCGGATTTTCTGTTCAAGACCGAGACAAAAGCCTTCGACCAAGTCGGGGACTTCAAGCTCTATCAGGACGACTACGGAGACTGGAAGGCGTCCATCGAAATGATGCAGTGATGCGTCGGCCAGCCAACGCTTCCAGCTTCCGCCGTTCCGCCGCCGCTGGGGGCCGCCTTGGAGGAAATCGTCATGGCGAAGCGTGCGATCGTTCTCGTTCTCTCTTTCGTTCTTGTGGTCTTGCTGGTGAGTGGTTGGGGGTGCGATCGCGAGCGGGTCGAGATCGTGAACGACGAAGGGTGCGAGTGCGCGGGCATCGTCGACTCTCTCGAGCCGAATGAGGACTTCGCGCACGCGGCCGCGGTGGAAATCGGGCGGCTGTATCCGCGTCTCACCATCTGCGGCCAGGAGCGGGATCTCTACTCCTTCACGCTCACCGAAGCGGCGACCATCACCCTTTCGACCGAGGTTCAGTGCGCCTCGCAAGACACGAGCGGATATCCGGGTTGGTGGATCTACTTCTTGCGCGCCGAAGGCGAGTCGTACGCCTACCTGGGCACGGCGGTCAGTCTGAACATCCTGAGCTACAGCTACAGCTTCCTGCCGGGCACGTACTATGCGGAAATCTCAACCGGCCAGCATGCGCGAGACGACGACGAAGTCGTGTATGACCTCTCCATGACGGCGAGCGAGCCGTGCGCGGACGACGAATACGAAGACAATGATTTTTCCGACGAAGCGCCGCTGATCGAGCCCGGGCAGTATGCGCTGCGCGGCTGCGATGTCGACATGGACCATTTCCGGGTGGCCATGGAAGCAGGAGAGACGCTGCGGGCCACGATCGTTTCGGCCGTGTCCGGCACGCGGCGATTGGAACTCCAGGTTCCGGGGCAGAGTCGGCTCCACGAAGTCTCCGAGCGCGACACCATCCGGATGGAGGCGACGGCGATCCAAGCGGGCGAAGCGTCCGTTATGGCGCGCTTCTGGCAGGAGTGCGAGTACACGCTGACGGTGGAGAAAGTCGTTCCCGAAGGGCGGCCGACGGTCACCGCCTTCAGCCTGCCCGACAGCGCGACCGGAGTCGGGCTGATCACGCCGATTCTCGTCACCTACTCGGAGGCGATGAACTTCGAGAGCGTGCTCTCCGGCTCCATCTACATCGACGGCGATCCGTCGTACGGGGACATCGAGTACGACGAGGCGACGCGAACGGCGACGTTTCAGACGACGACCGTCTATCCGCCCGATACCTGGGTGACGCTGGTGGTGTCAGGCGCGTTTGATCTCGCGGGCAATCCGGTGATTCCCGACTCGCTCGTGTTTCACACGGTGCCGCTCGCTTGTGAGAGCTTCGACGATCCCTTCGAGCCGAACGAGGAATTCGCCTCGGCGACTCCCGTCGTGATGGGGCAGAGCTTCTCGGGTCTCACGATTTGCGGAGGAGAGCGCGACATCTATTCCTTCACGGTGGCCGCGACGACCGCGATTACCTTGACCACCACGATCCGTTCCGCGTCCGAGGATTCGGCCCCAGCCTACTCCTGGTACATAAACTACGCGCGCGCGCAGAACGAATACTATTCGACGTATGCCGTCGATCCCGTGCCGGCGACCTACACTCGCACCTACAACTTCCTCCCCGGAACCTACTACGCGGAGGTCCATACGGGCATCGACGTCGACCCGGACGATCTCGTGGTCTACGACCTGGCCTTCTCCGCCGGTGAGCCATGTTCTGAGGATGAGTACGAGGACAATGATTTTCCCGATGAGGCGCGGCTGGTCACGCCGGGGTTTTACATGCTGCGCTCCTGCTATATCGATCAGGACTATTTTCTCGTGGCGATGCAGCCTGGAGATACGCTGCAGCTGACGCTGCAATCGGCGGTCTCGGGCTTTCGACGGCTGGAAGCGACCGCGCCCGGGTCGGCGAGGGTCTCGCAGTTCGCGACGGACGACAGTGACCTGCAATTGCGGACGGCCGCAACCAAGGCGGGGGAGGCGCTCGTCGCCACGCGCTTCTGGGAGGATTGCGGCTACTCGTTGAACATTGAGAAGTTCGTCTTTGAAGATCATGTCCGCCCGACCGTCACCGCCTTCAGTCTGGCCGACAGCGCAACGGATGTGGGGCTCCTGGCTCCCCTTCGAGTGACCTTCTCCGAGGACATGGATCCGGCGAGCGTGCCATCGGCCATCGGGTTGAGCGGACATTCTGGCGAGGACGAGGTCGAGTTTGACGCCGGCACCCGAACCGCCACCTACACCCCGAATCTCCTCTATCCGCCTGACTCCTGGTTGACCCTGGAGGTGGAAGGAGCGACCGATCTCGCGGGCAACCCGGTCGTTCCGGATCATCTTGATTTCCAGACCTTGCCGCTCGCTTGCGAGAGCTTCGTCGACTCACTCGAACCGAACGAGGAGATCGCGACGGCGGCGCCGGTGGAAATCGGACGAGAGTATCGAGGACTGACGCTCTGCGGTGGAGAGAAGGACCGGTACTCGTTCACTTTGACAGAAGCGGCCACCATCAACGTGGAAACGGATGTGGTTTCCATCCCCGGCCGGTCGGCCGGCGTCGTCTGGTTGCAGGTGAATTTCCTACGCGCGGATGATGAATTCTACTCGGCGTACGGAAAGCAGGCGGAGTTGGGAGCATGGTCGGTCGGATTCAGTTTCCTACCGGGGACCTATTATGTCGAGGTCTTGGGAAATCTCGACCCCGACGGGCTGATCGTCTATCACTTGAGCCTCTCGGCGAGCGCGCCGTGCCAGGACGATGCGTATGAAGACAACGATTTTGCCGATCAGGCGCCGCTGATCGGTACCGGGGCCTATCCTCTGCGCGGCTGCGCCGGAGACTTGGACAATTTCCGCGTGGACCTGAATGCGGGTGAAACGCTGCGCGTGACGACCGCTTCTTCTCAACCGGGCACGCGGGCTTTGCGTCTGAAAGTTCCCGGCCAGGACCTCGTCAGCCTGGTCAACGAAGAGGAATCGATCCAGGTGGAGGCGACGGCGACTCAGGCGGGCGAGGCGCTCGTCGATGCGCGCTTCTGGCAGGACTGCGAGTACACCTTGACCATCGAGAAGCTGAATCCGTGACGAGGACAGTCCGACGGTCACCGCGTTCGGCCTGCCGGACAGTGCGACCGCGGTAGCCGCTGACGAGCGTGAGGCCTGCCGCGCAAGTTGCGGACGCGGTGGTCGGGAGCCATCCGCGTGCCGGGCTGCTCGCTGCTCCGCGCACAGCCATCGGATGGAAAGCCACGGGAATCCAGGTTTCGGTGGCTCATCGGCATTCCGATCGGCCCGTTGACAGCGGAGCAGCCTGCACCGCACCCTTCCCGCATGGATGTGCGAAGGCGGAAAGCACGCGGCGATTCTCGCGACGATGGGCCCGGCCATGCGCTGGGCCTCTTCCATCCCGTGATCCAGCGCTGGTTCCGCGCGCGCTTCGGTGAACCGACCGACATCCAGGAAGAGGCCTGGGCACGCATCGCGCGCGGGGAACACCTGCTCATCACCGCGCCGACGGGCAGCGGCAAGACGCTCGGCGCATTCCTGTGGGCGATCCACACGCTCATCGAGGGCAGAGCCGAGCAGCCGCGGGTGCTCTACATCTCGCCGCTGAAAGCGCTCAACAACGACATCCGCCGCAATCTCGAAGAGCCGCTCGCGGAATTGGAGGCCGCCTTCGCGCGCGAAGGAATCCCGTTTCCAAATGTCCGCGTGGCGGTGAGAAGCGGCGATTCTCTCGCGGCCGAACGACGCCGCATGCTGCGCGAGCCGCCCGAGATCTTCATCACCACGCCCGAGAGCCTGAACATCCTCCTCACTTCACGCAGCGGACGGCGCGCGCTGCTTGGATTCGGGACCGTGATCCTCGACGAGATCCACGCGGTCGCCTCCACGAAGCGCGGCGTCTATTTGATGACCGCGATCGAGCGGCTGGCGCGGATGAACGGCGAGTTCCAGCGGATCGCGCTCTCGGCGACGGTGCATCCGTTGGAGGCGGTCGCGCGCTTCGTGGGCGGACGCGAGTGGCTGGGTCGCGCGGCTGATGGCGCCGCACATCTGCGGGACGATGGCGCGGACGAGGAGGCCTACCGAGAGCGGCCGGTCGCGATCGTGCGCTCTGGCATTCGCAAGCCCTTCGACATCCAGGCGACCGCGCCAGGGGCCGTGTCCGATAACGAGGACGCCTTCTGGCGCGCGATGGCGAAGGATTTCCTCGCGATCGTCGCGCGCAATCGCTCGACGCTCTTCTTCTGCAACAGCCGGCGGATGTCGGAGAAGGTGACGCGGCTCATCAACGAGACCGCGGGCCGCGACGTCGCCTACGCGCATCATGGCTCGCTCTCGCGCGAGATCCGCGAAATCGTCGAGCAGCGCTTCCGCGCCGGCGAGTTGGCCGCGATCGTGGCGACGAGTTCGCTCGAGCTGGGCATCGACATCGGAGCGGTTGACGAGGTCGTGCTCATCCAGACGCCGTCTTCAGTTTCGGCGGCCGTGCAGCGGATCGGCCGCTCGGGCCATCGGGTGGGCGGCATTCCGCGCGGCACTTTCTACCCGTTGCATGGGCGTGATCTGGCCGATGCGGCCGCGCTCGCGCAAGGGATCGAGGAGCAGGACATCGAGACGGCGGCGATCGTCGAGAAGCCGCTCGACGTGCTCGCGCAGACGATCCTCTCCATGACGGCGCAGGAGGCGCGCACACTGGATGAGATCTTCTCCGAGCTGCGTTGCGCCTGGCCGTACCGGGCGCTCACGCGGGAGGAGTTCGACCTGGTCGTGCAGATGCTTGCGGGGCGCTACGCCGACGCGCGCATCCGGGAGCTTCGCCCGCGACTCTTGGTGGACGGCATTCGCGGCACGGCGCACGCGCGGGAGGGAGTCGCTTCGCTGCTCTATCTGTCGGGCGGCGTGATTCCCGACCGCGGCTACTTCCAGCTCCGCTTGGCCGGCTCGAACGCGCGCCTCGGGGAGTTGGACGAGGAGTTCGTGTGGGAACGGCGCGTGGGCGATGTCTTTCCCTTCGGCAATCAGGCCTGGCAGATCGAGCGCATCACGCCGAACGAAGTGGAGGTGGTGCCGGCGTCGACGCGCCTGGGGATCGTGCCGTTCTGGCGAGCGGAGGAGGTGACGCGGTCGTTTCATCTCTCGGAGCGGATCGGCGCGTTCCTGGAAGAGGCCGACCGGCAGCTCGTGGCGGCGGCGTCGGATACGAGGGCGTATCGCGACACGCTCATCAAGCGGCATCACTTGGATGAGCGCGCCGCGGAGCGCTTGATCGAGCTATTGAGCCGCCAGCGCGCAAGCACGGGGACGAGCCTGCCACACCGTCATCACCTGCTGATCGAGCACTTCCAGGATCCCAGCGATACGTCCGGCGCGCGGCAGACCGTGCTCCACACGATGTGGGGCAGCGCGGTCAACCGGCCGCTCGCGCTCGCGCTTGGCGCCGCCTGGGAGCGCGAGTACGGCTACCCGCTCGAATGCTACGTCAACAACGACTGCATCCTCTTGAATCTTCCGCACGAGTTCCATCGCGAGCAGCTCGTCGGGCTCGTGACGCCCGAGCGGCTGGTCGAGCTCGTGCGCGAGAAGCTCGAGGCGAGCGCGTTCTTTGGCGCGCGGTTTCGGGAGAACGCGCAGCGGGCGCTCCTGCTTCCGCGGCGGCATTTCGGGCAGCGGATGCCGCTCTGGCTGAACCGCATGCGCTCGAAGAAGCTGCTCGCCGCCGTCGCGCGCTTCGAGGATTTTCCGATCGTGCTCGAAACCTGGCGCGATTGCCTGTGGCGCGAGTTCGACATGCCCGCGCTCACGCGCCTGCTCGAGCGGCTGGCCGACGGCGTCATCCGGACGAGCGAGGCGCGCACACCGCAAGGCTCGCCGTTTGCCGAGGGGATCATCTGGCGCCAGACGAACACGGTCCTCTATGAAGACGATTCGGCGCACGCCTCGCTGCGAACGAATCTCGCAGAGACTCTGCTCGCCCAGGTGGTCCACTCGCCGCATCTGCGCCCCAAGCTCTCCGATGAACTGATCGCGCAGTTCGAGCGCAAGGTGCGGCGGCTCGCTCCAGGGTATGCGCCCGGATCGAGCGAGGAGCTGCTCGAGTGGGTGAAGGAGCGCGGGTTCATCCCTGCAGCCGAGTGGACGGAATTGCTCGCGGCAATCGAGCGCGACCATGGCGTGAGCGCGGAAGAAATGTTCGCGCCGATGCGCGACCGGATCGTTGAGGGTGCGATGCCCCTCAGTGGCGTGATCGCGCTCGAGCATCGCCCGCGGATGGAGCGCGTGCTGGCGAGCGTGACGGAAGGCGGGCGCGAGCGCGGGCTCGAGAACGGGCTCGAGCGCGCGGACGGCGCCTCGCTGCTTGCCGACTTCCTGGGCGAATGGCTGCGCTTCTACGGCCCGATCGCGCCCGAACGCATCGCGCGTACGCTTGGGCTGCCCGCGCATGCGATCGACGAGGCGATTGCGGCTCTCGAAGAAAGCGAGGCGGTGATCGTCGATGCCTTTCGCGAGGCGGCCGACGCGCCGGCGGAAGTGTGCGACCGCGAGAACCTCGAGCGCCTGCTGCGCATCAAGCGCGCGGCCGAGCGGCCCGCGTTCGCGACGCTGCCGCTCGAAGCCTTGCCGCTCTTCCTGGCTGCGTATCAAGGCGTGGCGAAGCGCGGCGATTCGCCCGAAGCGCTGCGCGCGCGCATGGAGCAATTGCTCGGCTGGCCCGCGAAGGCCGCGTTATGGGAGGGCGAGATCCTGCCCGCGCGGATCGAGCCGTACTATCCCCAGTGGCTCGACTCGCTGATGGTGGAAAGCGATTTGCGCTGGTTCGGGACGGGAGCCGAGACCATCGCATTCTCGCTCGAGGATGACCTCGAGTTGTTTGTGGCGGGCAGACGAGGCGCAGAGAGCGAAGCGGCGCTGGGCGAAGAGTTGGAAGAGGAGGGTGAGGACGAGGACGAAGACGACTACGACAAGGGGGGTGATGAGGACAATGAGGACGATGCGGAAGATGTAGTTGTTGTTGATGATGATGATGATGATGATGGGTTTGATGCGCACGGGCCTGAGAACGAGCGCGATGATGATGTGGATGAGTCTGAGAGCACACGCCATGTTGACCTGACAGCGCCCGGCCATGCCGAGGAACGCGTGGCGCGCGTGTTGGCGCGTTCGCGCGGGCGGATGCCCTTCGGAGACCTGCTCGCCGTTACGAAGATGCGCTCGGAGACCTTGGCGCACGCGCTTTGGACGCTCGCGTGGCAGGGACGCGTGACCAACGACACCTTCGAGGCGATGCGCAAGGGAATCGCGGGCCGCTTTCGCATATCGGGCGTGATGGAAGAAGGCTCGCAGGGGCGCAGGCGCGGCTTCCAGCGCTGGAAGACCACGCGCCCCTACGCTGGCAACTGGCTTGCGCTGCGCGTGCCAGGCGCAACTGATCTCGACGCGCTCGAACGAGAGGAACTCGTCAAGGACCGCATCCGCGTGCTCTTCGGCCGCTATGGCGTGCTCTTTCGCGAGCTGCTGACGAATGAATTGCCCGATCTGCGTTGGGCGGCCGTCTTCCGCACGCTGCGTTTGATGGAGCTGTCGGGCGAGATCGTGACGGGACGCTTCTTCGAAGGGATCCCGGGCGTGCAGTTCTGCGCGCGCACCGCGCTTCCCGCGCTGAGCGGCGCGCTGCCCGAGGACGCGATCTACTGGATGAACGCGACCGATCCCGCCTCGCTGTGCGGGCGGGGGATCGCGGCGCTGGCGGGCGAACTGCCCCCGCGCGTGCACAGCACGCACCTCGTCTTCTGCGGACGGCAGCTGATGCTCGTGTCGCGCAGGAGCGGGCGCGCGATCGAGATCCGGGTGGCGCCCGATCATCCCCGCCTGGAGGAATGCCTGACGGTGTTCTCTCACTTGTTGCGCAGGCCGGCGCGGCCGTTGACGCGGGTTGTGGTGGAGAAGATCAACGGCGAAGATGCGGCCTTCGGGCCCTATGCGCAGGCGCTGCGCGCGGCGGGGTTTCAGGCGGAGTTCAAGGCGCTGGTCTTGTGGAGACGCTACCAGTGAGCGCGGGGTGGCGATCCGCGTGATCCCCATTCGAAGGCGAAAGGAGACGAGCGGTGGGCATTCGCACGGTGACGACCCGTCCCTTCGACGATCAGAAGCCGGGGACTTCGGGGCTGCGCAAGCCGGTGGCGACCTTCCGGCAGCCGCGCTACCTCGAGAACTTCGTGCAAGCGATCTTCGACAGCCTGCCCGGGCACCAAAGCGCGACGATGGTTCTGGGCGGCGACGGGCGCTACTTCCACCGGGAAGCCGAGCAGACGATCCTGAAGATGGCGGCGGCGAACGGGATCGCGCACATCAAGGTGGGGCGCGGAGGATTGCTGGCGACGCCGGCCGCATCGTGCGTGATCCGCAAGCACCAGACGCTGGGCGGGATCATTCTCTCGGCGAGCCACAATCCGGGCGGGCCGAACGGCGATTTCGGCGTGAAGGTGAACACCGCCAACGGCGGGCCGGCGCCCGAGGAAGTGACCGACGCGATCTACCAACGCTCGCGCGTGATCGAGAGCTACCGGATTTCCGATGCGCCCGACCTTTCGCTCGAACACGAAGGCCGCTTCGAGCTGGACGGCATGAGCGTCGAAGTGATCGACCCCGTGCGCGACCATCTGGAAGTGCTTGCCTCGCTCTTCGACATCGATCGCATTCGCGAGCGCTTCTTCGGCAGCGGCTTTCGCATGAGCTTCGACGCCATGCACGCGGCGACGGGGCCGAGCGCGCACGCGCTCTTCGAGCATGTCCTGCATGCGCCGGCCGGGACGGTGCGCAACGGGATGCCGCGGGAGGATTTCGGCGGAGGCCATCCCGACCCGAACCTGACCCACGCGCACGAGCTGGTGGAGCGCATGTTCGGCAAAGAGGCGCCCGATTTCGGCGCGGCCTGCGACGGCGACGGCGACCGCAACATGATCCTGGGGCGCAACTTCTTCGTGACTCCGAGCGACAGTCTCGCGGTGCTGACCGCGAATGCGCATCTGGCTCGCGGCTACGCACGCGGGCTTTCCGGCGTCGCGCGCTCGATGCCGACTTCGCGGGCGGTGGATCGCGTGGCGGAGAAGCTCGGGATCCCGTGCTACGCGACGCCGACGGGGTGGAAGTTCTTCGGCAATTTGCTGGACGCGGGGAAGATCACGATTTGCGGCGAGGAGAGCTTTGGTACGGGATCGGATCACGCGCGCGAGAAAGACGGGCTGTGGGCGGTGCTCTTCTGGCTCGACATCCTCGCCGCGCGCAGGCAATCGGTGGCGGACATCGTGCGCGAGCATTGGCGGGACTACGGGCGCACCTACTACACGCGCCACGACTACGAGGAAGTGGACGCGGCGCGCGCGGCCGATCTGATCGAAGCGCTGCGCCGGAGCGGCCCGGGCATGACGCGCAAGCGGTTCGGGACGCTCGAGGTGGAACGCGCGGAGGACTTCGCCTACACCGATCCCGTCGACGGACGCGTGAGCGAACATCAAGGAATCCAGATCGAATTCGCAGGCGGCGCGCGCATCGTGTACCGCCTGTCCGGGACGGGAACGCGCGGAGCGACGCTGCGCGTCTACATCGAGAGCCACGAGCCCGATGCCGGCCGCCAAGGCATGGATCCGCAAGCGGCGCTCAAGGACTTGATCGCGATCGCGAGAGAGGTCGCGGAGATCGAAAAGTTCACCGGGCGCAAGGAGCCAACGGTGGTGACGTGAGGGAAGGCGGACGGCCATCGAGCGAAGCCGCAACCATATTCGGCGTGACTCGACTCTCCGGTCAGCGCGAGTTGTGTGCTGCGTGATCAGGCCTACCTGCCGGATATCATCGACTCAGCCCGGCTGATTGGAGCCGGCGCCGTGCAAGTGAGGACGGAACCAATTCTCCTTCTGGGAGGGAGAATTGCGGCTCTCTCTCGCGCCACGCAGAAACGCTCGGTGCTTCTTCCGTTGCACTTGTCCCCCTCGCGCCTGTCTGGCACAGCAATGCCTGCCGGCACGAATCGCAGCCCGTGTTGCCAGAATCCGAAAGACCCGGTAGAATCCTTGCATCCGACCTCTGACCCATTCCTGCAGAGGACTGCCGGCATGCGGGCATTCATCGGTGTCACGGACAACGACTGGTTTCGCTTCTTGCGAAGCGAGCCGGAGATCGATGAAGTCAACTTCTGGCAGCCGAGCGGCAATGTCGTCTTCCGGGCCCTGCAGCCGGGGCAGCCGTTTCTATTCAAGCTCCACCATCCTGAGAACTACATCGCAGGAGGCGGGTTTTTCGCCCATCACTCCACGATTCCCGCTCGCATGGCCTGGGATGCCTTCGGCGTCAAGAACGGCGCCCAAAGTTTCGACGAAATGTGGCGTCGCATCGCCCGCTATCGGCACCAGACGCTTGATCCGCGCCTCGATCCTGATATCGGCTGCATCATTCTCGTCGATCCCTTCTTCTTCGACAGGAGAGACTGGATCCCGGCTCCGGCGGACTTCAGCGCGAACATCGTCCGGGGCAAGGGCTACAGCCTGGCGGAATCGCCCGGCCGGGAATTGTGGAATGAAGTGATGATGCGGCGGGCCGCGAGTCTTCAGCGGAAAGGACGACCTGCCGTAGAACGCTCGGCCGACGAACCGATGTTCGGCCAACCGGTCTTGGTGAAGCAGCGCCTCGGCCAGGGCTCCTTCCGGGTGCTGGTGACCGATCTCTACCAACGGCGTTGTGCGGTGACGGGGGAGCGGGCGTTGCCCGTGTTGCAGGCGGCTCACATCAAGCCCGTCAGCCAGGAAGGAGTCCATCGCACCAACAACGGCCTGCTGCTGCGTTCCGACATTCACACGCTGTTCGATCGCGGATATGTGACCGTCACGCCCGATCGCCGCTTCCGAGTGAGCAGCCGCCTGAAGCGCGACTTCGACAATGGCGAAGAGTACCGGCGCTATGCGGGCCTGGAATTGGCGGCGCCGGCGAATGCGGAGGACCGCCCCGATCCGAAGCTGCTCGAATGGCACGCGGATACCGTGTTTCTGGGATGATGGTCCGCACCCATGGCCTGGAACAGTTCCCTCGAGGAGTACGCCATGGCCCCCCGCTCCTTCCTCTACGCCTCCGCCCTCCGTCCCCCGCCCGCCTCCCGCAAGCGCCCCCGAACCTCCTGCCGCCCGCCTGCCTTCCGGGTCGTCCCCAGCAGCGTATTCGCCGAGCCGCTCTTCCTTAGGTAGGCTGCGCCGCCGGCGGCGAGAAGGGCTTGGGCGCGGTCGGGCTCTTCGAACATCGACAGGCCGATGATCCGGATGTCGGGGATGCTCTCGTGGATCGCGCGCGTCGCGTCGATGCCGTTCAGTTTGGGCATGCTCATGTCCATCAGGTTCACATCGGGCTGCAATTGCCGCGCGAGTTCCACGCCTTCCTGACCGTCGGCCGCCTGGCCCACGAATTCGCTACGCCAGTTCTTCTGGTTACGCTCTCTTTGCTCGGGGCAAGGGAAGGTCAACTTGCCGGTTTCGGCGCGCACTCGGACGGCTCAACTTGCGAGCCACGGGTTTGCCTCTCGCAAGGAGAGCTGGGTCTTGCGCGGGTTGGCCATTCGGCGAATTCGCAGACATGGCGGGCCCTCGTTGCCTCAAGTAGACCGACCCGCCAAACCGGCCCGGTCGCATCGGACCTGCGTGTGGGGAGCACCCCGCGGTCCATTCGCTTGCGCTCGTTCCTTGATGTACTCTCCCCCCCATGTTCACCCCCGACATCATCGCCCTGATCATCTTCGGCCTGACCTACGCCGTGCTCGGCTTTGGCGCGCTTCCGCCGCTGCGCATCGATCGCACCGGCGCGGCGCTCGTCGGAGCGACGGCCATGGTCGCCTGCAGAGCGCTGCGGCCCGGGGACGCGATCGCCGCGGTCGATTTCCAGACGCTTGCGCTGCTGTTCGGCATGATGATCGTCGTGGCGCATTTGCGGCTGTCGGGCTTCTTCGCCTGGGTGGGAGCGCGCACCCTGCGGCTCGGACGCACGCCCGCGCGAACGCTCGCGCTGGTCGTCATCCTGTCCGCGGTCCTCTCGGCCTTCTTCGTGAACGACACCGCCTGCATCCTGCTCACTCCGTTCGCTCTCGAAACGGCCGCCGCGCTCGGCATGAGCGCAGTGCCGTTTCTGCTCGCCGTCGCGATGGGGGCGAACGCGGGCAGCGTGGCGACACTCGTCGGAAACCCGCAGAACATGCTTGTCGGAAGCTTCTCGGGGATCTCGTATACGCGCTTCGCGCTCGTGCTCGCGCCCGTGGCTCTTCTTTCGGTAGTCGCCACGATCGCAATTCTGCGCTTTGCGTTCCGCCGCGAGCTCCAGGCCGCAGGGACGGCAGGCGGGACGATGGTAGAAGCGGCCGGCGGGACGGCGACAGCGATGGCCGCGGGGAAAACCGGTGCGAACATGACCGCCTCCCGATGGCCGGGCGGCCGCATCCGTCATCAAGCCATCTTGCGGAAAGCGCTCATCGTCACCGGGCTCCTGCTGATCGCGCTCCTCGGCGGCATCAATCCCGGCGTCGCCGCCATGAGCGCCGGCGCCATCCTGCTCATCACGCGTCGCATCCGCCCAGAGCGCGTCTGGGTGCATGTCGACTGGGGGCTGCTCGCGATGTTCGCGGGGCTCTTCGTCGTCGTCCGCGGCATCGAGGTGACAGGGTGGATGGAACGCGGGCTCGCGCTCATTCCGTCATCCGCGCGCGAATCGCTCATCGCGCTTTCCGCCGTGACCGCGGCGCTCAGCAATGTCGTCAGCAATGTGCCGGCCGTCCTGCTGCTACGCGGCTGGCCGGCGCACTTCGCCAACCCCGAGGCCGCCTGGCTCACGCTCGCGATGGCGAGCACGCTGGCAGGCAATCTCACCTTGGTGGGCTCGGTCGCAAACTTGATCGTCGTCGAGCAGGCCCGCGAGCGCGCCCCGATCGGGTTCTTCGCCTACGCGCGCGTCGGCGTGCCCCTCGCGCTCGTCACGCTTGCGATGGGAACGGCGTGGGTGGCGTGGGTTTGCCGGTAGGTTGTTACCGCGAATACCCTGTCGGAAACACGAATCCCGCCTTCAAGTGATAACTCGTCTCATCCTCTACGATCGACAGCGAAGGAGTGAGGTGAAAGACCCGGCCCTGCGTCATGAGGAATGCAAAGCTCAAGCCCGCGCTCAGAGTTGCAGAAGGCTTCTATTACGGTGCGAAAGCGCCCATCAGCACGAAGCGAAGCAAGACTCCCGTAGCGACGGCCACGAGCATGCTGGTGAGAGTGCCGATCAGGTAGTAGTCCGCGAACTCCTTGGAATGAAGCTCGGGAAAGCGGGCGATGGACTTGGCGGCGACGATGAAGCCCAGCGCGGTCCATTGTCCGAGGAGAACCAGCGGGAAGATCAGGAATCTCTCGAGTAGTCCGATGGTGCGCCCCATCGCGTAACGCTTGGCTTCCCCGTCGTGCGGCACGACCTCGGGATAGTTTTCGAGCACCATGCGAACGACGATCGTGCCGCCTTTCCCGTTGAACACGAAGCCCGCGGCGATCACCAGCCATCGAGTGGCCTCCGCAAGCGCCGGAGCATCCAGCGGGACGATTCCGCTTACGGGGATGCCTCCTGCAACAATCACGCGCCAGAGGAGAACCATGGCCGCAAGATGAAGCGTCTGATCGGCGATGAATGAAAGCAGAGGACGCTTCCAGCGCGGGTCGAGGATTGCGCGGAGCTGATCCTGCAGGGTGTGGACGACGCTGAGAACGACGATGCCGATCGCGAGCCGCGCATTCAAGAAAGGCAGCACGAGGACGAGATGCGTCACGAAAGTGAGCAGACCGTGCCAGATCATCCACCCGGCCTGAAGGCGTTTTCTCTCCGAAACGCGCGCGGTCTGGACGAGGAAGTCCGCGAACACATGACCGACGATCAAGAGCGCCAGAAGGATTTCATCGGGTTTCGTGAGCGCAGATGACCACGCATCCATGGCCAGATTCTCCGTGTATGCGGCCGGGCGTCTTGGCCGGCCGTATCGTCGATCAGACGCGCTTCTCCGGGGCGGACCAAGCCAGGATTTTCTCGACCGCGTGCTCCGCCTCGATCATCGGGCGGTACAACGCGCCCTTCAAAGCCTTGTTCACCGCGGAGACTGCGACTTTGCGCCTCTCGGCGACCTCCACTTGCGTGGCCGCCTTGCGCATGAGAGCCACTGTTGCGGCCTGCGTCGGGGTCCAACCGGCCCGCACGGCGCCCATGAGGCTGAAGATGCCGTTCAAGACTTCATCGCGCTCGGGACTCCAGCCGGATACCGTGACCCACCGATCGAGCTTCTTCCCGGAAACGAGCGCGTTGCGGGCGGCATGAAAGCAGGGGCCATCCATTCCGATGGCGTCCCGGCGGAGAGCGGTGTCCAGTCGTCCCCAACCCAGCCCGTAGCGGATCTCGATCCCCGCCATGACTGCTTCGAGGGAGATGAGCGCCTCCATGGCCGACTCCGGAGCGGCAAGCAGTCCCTGGAACTCATCGCCCAGAGTGATCACGAAACGGGAGGCGAGCTTTCCCTCGAGGAGCGCATTGGCCTTCTGCAGGCCGGTCTCGACCTGCTTCTGGAGCCGGGCGCGGTTGGTCGTCTCCCGGGACCGGCGGATGTCCCCGATGATCGCGAGATAGCCTCTTACACCCTTTTCGGTTGATTTAGTCATTAATCACCTTTTTCGGCTAAAAGGCAGCGGAAGTCAAGGGAGAAAAGTGGGGGTCAAGAACCCTCTTGGATCCTCGGTCGCTTCTTCACGGTCTTGGAAATCCTCCGTCGGATGCCCGTCAAAGTAGGAAGCGGCGATTGCGGTCTGGATGTCCTGTGCTCGGTACACACCCCGGCGAACCCTGGCACTACGATCCCACGAAGATTTGCCATTGCTCGCGAAGGATGCTTCAATCCTTGTATGAAACTCGTCACATCAGAGGCGCCGATCACGATCGAGGAGTTACAGGCGATGGCCGCGGGCCGCTTTGGCGACTTGGTGAAAGCCGTCGTGGATCTTTCCCGAGAAACCATGATCGTGAGCGCGGAGCTTCATTCCGACGAAGAGGCGGAATTCCTGAGCTCGGGATCCAGGCAGGCGGATCTTTGGGGCATCAATCTCTATCCGTCTCTTCCCGAACACGAATGGGTGGAATTCGATTCCATGATCAATTTGCGCCCTTCGTTTGGGAATCGATCGCGAGGCGTCGACGACGCGGCCACGCGTGATCGCATTCTCGCGCTCGTGAAACGGCTGGTTCGAAGATGAGCGATCTTCAGCACAAAGATCTCGCGGCCGGTCGCTGGTGGGGGCTCACCCTTTGCCGGCAGATGGGGAACATCGGCAGCGAAGTGAGCCGGGCGTGGAAGTGGAAGACGCGGGACGCAGAGATTTCCCGGCGGGCATTCGAACGCGCGCTCGAGTTGTTCGATCTCACTCTTGATGATCCGCGTCACCGGCAATCGATCGCCCGTCTGCGCGAAATTGCCCGAGCCAGAGAGGTGCTCGTGGATTTCTTCGCCGGGGAGAACGAGTACGGATCGACGGGGCCGGATTTGCTGAGCTATTTCGATGCCTTCGCGATCGCCGCCTCGAAAGGCAGGTGAGGCGGGCGCCATGCGGGCCAGAAATGTGGCCGAGACCTGCGCCCGCACTGAGTAGCCAGGCAATGCAGGCGCGAGGAGCGACCGCGCAGAATCTCCCTTCACGCGAAGCTTGGCCCTTCACCAAGGGTCCGGTATCATCCTTTCCTTCGTGCGATTCATTTGACGGGTTCGAAGAGGCGGCGGCGAGGCCATAGCAAGCGCAGTGCCCGGCTCGGCGGATCGGGTGCGTGCGGTGCTTGCGATGCTATAGCAAGAGCAGCGCTTGAATCTAGAGACAGGATCGGCGCTTGCGATGCCATGGCAAACGTGGCGCCATCCCGGACCGGAGAAACGAGGCGTCGGCGAGGCTATAGCAAGCCCAGGGCCGCGCGCACTCGTGGAGCGGGGATTCATGAAAACGCTTCTCACCTTCGTCGGCTTCCACGATCCCTATTCGCCCGGCTTGGTCGAGGGCCAGGAGCAGCCGGGCCCGATCCTCAGCCTCCTCGCCGAACGCTCGTTCGAGCGCGTGATCCTCTTCGACACCCCGCAGACGCCCGAGCGCACGAAGGCCACGGTGGAGGCGGCCCGCGCGCGCTTCCCGAACTTGCGGGTCGATGTGCGCTTCGCCGCCCTCGATGATCCCACCGACTATGTCGCGATCCTCGCGAGACTGCGCCATCATGTTCACGAGATCTGCAGCGAGGATCCCAAGCCCGAATACTGGATCTCGGTCACCTCGGGCACGCCGCACATGCATGCGATCTGGTTCCTCCTCGCCGCGGGCGGCGAGATTCCGGCGCGCATCCTGAACATCCGCCCGCCGAAGTTCGTGACGCGCGACCGGCCGCCGGTGACCGAAGTCGACTTCACCCGCCCCGAGTTTCCCCTCGTGCGCGTGAAGCCGGAGTGGGCGGCCGACTTCGTGCGCGATGGTGGAGCCGACCTGCCTCCCGATGCAGCCGAAGCGATCGCGCAATTGGGTTTGATCGGCGACCATCCCCGCATGCGCCGCGCACTCGAGACGGCCGCCGCGCTCGCGCCTTCGGAGGCCTCGGTCATCCTGCTCGGAGAGACGGGCACCGGCAAAGAGCTCGTCGCGCGGCTGATCCACTACTTGAGCGGGCGCCCGCGCGGTCGATTCGTTCCGGTGAACTGCGGAGCGATTCCGAAGGAGCTCGCCGAGAGCCTTCTCTTCGGACACAAGCGGGGAGCCTTCACCGGAGCGCTGAACGATCAAGCGGGCAAGTTCGATATCGCGCATGGCGGCACGCTGTTTCTCGACGAAGTGGGCGAGCTGCCGCCGTCGACGCAGGCCAAGCTGCTGCGCGTGCTTCAGGATGGGCAGGTGGAACCGGTGGGCGCTCCCGAATCGCACGAGGTCGATGTGCGCGTGGTGGCGGCGACGAATCGCGACCTCGCCGACGCGGTGCGCAAGCGCGAGTTTCGCGACGATCTCTACTATCGCCTCGCCGTCGGCGTGATTGAACTTCCTCCGCTGCGCGAACGGGCGAGCGACATTCCGAAGCTCGCGCTGCACATTCTGGATGGCCTCAACAAGACCGTGCGGCGCCCGAAGCGTCTCTCGGTGGCCGCGCTGCAGAAGCTGCAGGCGCATCCCTGGCCGGGCAATGTGCGCGCGCTCGCGAACGCGATCGAGCGCTCGGCGCTCCTGTGCCGCGCCGATGTGCTCGATGCCGCCGATCTGCAGATCGACGACCGGATTTCGAGCGCCGATCCGCTGGAGGCGCTGCCCACGCCGTGCGAGGGATTCTCGCTCGAGGAATTCCTGGGCACGGCCCGAAAGCGCATGATGATGCGCGCGCTCGATCTCGCGGGCGGAAAGCAAAGCGGGGCGGCGCGCTTGCTCGGGGTCACGCCCCAGGCGGTGAGCAAGTTCTTGAAGGCGGGGGACTGAGGCGGGGATTGGGCCGCAGACTGAAGCCGGGGAGTGAGGCCGCGGATTCAGGCGCGTGCGGACGCGTTCCTTGTCGAGAAGTCTCGAGCGCCTTCAACTTGCGGCGAAGATCCGCAACCGCCGTTGTCGTTAGCGCACTTGGCCGAAGTTGCCTTCTGGCTGGCATCGCAGACGTTCGCAGCCACTTAGCCTCCTTCCACTTCTCTGGCACGCCTCCTGATTCACTTCCCGCCGAGCGCCGCGTCTCCCGGCTTCCATGGCAGTCGGCACGGCGCGCGCTCGGGTAGCCCTGACGGGGCGAAGGGGCACGTCTCCCGTCCACGAAGACCGTGACCACGCACAGGGCGGCGCAGATGACCTTGCGGCTCTACCGTGCGCCTCTCGCCCCGGACCTGGTCTTGTTGAAAATCGCCGTGTTCTGGGAGCTGCAATAAACGGCGATTGCAGCAGACGCTATTCGGGGAGTCTTTTCATTCCACTTCAACTGGTCAGGGGAACCATGAAACATTCACACTCTCTTCATGGATCGCTGCTGGACTATGGAAAGCGGTACCCAACGTTGACGGGGCTCCTGGTGCTCGATGAAATTCTCGGCTGGGCAGGGCTGGCCGTTGGCATCATCTTGGCCGTTCTCAACTGGACCGGCCAACGGGATGCCCGTATGGGATTCCTGTACTTGGGTGGCGGCATGGCGTGGTTGGTTCTCACATTCGCGATTGTCGAAGGTTCGCGGGTGCTCCTCGATATCGAGCAAAACACGCGCTCGGCCGTTGAGGCGATGAGTTGCCTAAACGCGAATGCGGATCGCCCGAATGCAGCCACACAGGAGTCCACAGAGACAGCGGACATAGTGCAGCCTTCACATTAGTCAGCTGCACGGTCGTTCTTTCTAGCTGCTACGGAAATCCCTCGCGCAGTTGCCTTGCCTGCGTGCCTGCTTTCTCAAGCCTCTCTCCGAGGAGTATAATGAGCATGGCGTGGTTGTCTTCCCGCCCGTTCACGCGTCCCCGTATCCCGGGACGCGCGCTGACTGCGAGCAAGGAGGTGCCGAAATGACGCGTGTTTCTCGCCTGCTTCGTCTTGGTCTTCCCATCGCCTGCGCGCTCTTCGCGTGCGCGCTGGCTGGGCCGGTTCATGCCGGAGAACTCGCTTGGGAATGGACCCAGGGCCCCGAAGGCGCCTGGATGACCTGCTTTCTCACGACTCCGCAAGGGACGATTCTCGCGGGCGCCGACAATGGAGGCTTGTTCCGATCGACCGACGGCGGAGAATCGTGGAGCAGCATCGAAGTGCCGTGGCCGTGCTGCAACTACACTGTGCCCTCGATGGCGGCCACCGCGACCTCCGTGTTTGTGGGCACCTGGGGCGGCGGTGTCTACCGGTCGGACGACGACGGGCTCAACTGGTACGCGACCGGGACGATTCCGGACGAGGGATATCCGATCGTCCTCGGCCTGGTGACGTGCAAGTTCGGGGAGAGAGTCTACGCCGGCGGGCAATTCGGCGTCGTGCGCTCCGACGACGGCGGCGCGTCGTGGGAGCAAGCGGGCACGGGCCTGCCGGACCTTCAAAACAACTGGATTCGAGGACTCGCGCTGCATGGCGCCGTGCTCTTCGCGCGACTCGATCACGACATCTATCGTCTCGATCCCGACACGCGCGCCTGGAGCGTATGGGAAGATGGATTGCCGAGCCTCCAAGGCATGCAGTCGATCCGCGCATCCGATGACGCCGTCTACCTCTCGACCCACGAGGGCGGGGTGTATGTGCTCGATTGCGGCGACAGCACCTGGGTTCCGTGGAACGCGGGCCTGTACGACGACAATGTCGACGCGACGATCGACGCGGGCGAGGCGTTGTACGCGGGATTGATGGGCGGAGGCGCGTATCGCTACGACTGGGCGCAGCAGCAATGGGTGCAGTGGAACGCCGGACTATGGAACTGGGATGTCCGCGTGATGGGCAGCCGCGGCACGCGCGCGCTCGCGGGCTGCTTCGGCGCGGGCGTCTTCAGGCTCGATCCCGAGATCGATGTCTGGGAGTGGAGCAGCGCCGGGATGGCCGCTCCCTTGATGTCGGCGATCGTGGCCGACGGCTCGTATGTCTATGCGGCGGGAAATGGCGCCGGGGTGCATGTGTCGACGGATGCGGGAGCCAGCTGGAATGTCGCCGTCGAAGGCCTTGGCGATTACGCGGTCATGTCGTTGGGACGCGTGGGAAGCGACATCTATGCAGGGACCTGGATCGGCGTGTGGAAGTCGACCGATCACGCGCAAAGCTGGCAAGCGGCAGGGCTGCAGAATCAGGGGATCTTCGCGCTCGAGAATTTCGACGGGGTGCTGTACGCGGGCAGCTTCGAAGGCAAAGTCTGGAGATCGGACGACGGCGGCGACAGCTGGGACGAAGTCGGCACGGGATTGTCCTCGAACATGGTGCAGAGCGTAGCCCGTGGGGATGACGCCTTGTATGTGGCCACGCAAAGCGAGGGCGTGTTCGTGCTTCACGACGGACAAAGCGTCTGGAGCGCGATGAACGCGGGGTTGCCGGTGTTGACGGTCGAGCCCCTGACCGTGAGCGGAGGCGACTTGTTCGTCGGCACCGGCGGAAACGGCGTGTTCCGCTGGAATGAGGGAGAGGCCCAATGGGAAGCGGCGGGACTCGAGAACCGCGTCGTCTTCTGCCTCACCGACACGCCCGATGGATTGATGGCCGGAGCGCAGGGCGAGCTCTACATCACCACCGACGGCGGAGCGAACTGGATGCTCGAATACGACGGGATCAAGCCGTGGTTGTCGGTGCGCGCGATCGCAGCGGGCGACGAGCACTACTACGCCGGTCTCGACGGCGGCGGCGTGTACCGGGCGGCGTTCTCCGGCGCCGTCGATGCGCTCCCCCCGATCGGACAAGGGCCGCAGCTTCTCGTGCGGCCGAACCCCGCGTTGGCCGGCGGGCAGATCTCGTTTCGCTTGGCGAGCGCCGCGCGGGTGGACCTCGCCGTCTTCGATGCGGCGGGCCGGCGCGTGGCTGATCTCTCCTCCGACCGCTTCCCGGCGGGCGCGCATGCGATTGCCTGGGACGGCAAAGGCCGCGACGGCGTCCCGTTGCCCGCGGGCGTGTACATGGTCCGCTTGAGAGCAGGCGGAGAGCAGTGGACCTCGAAGGAGATCCGCGTGCGGTGAGGGTCGGTCAGATCCGGATGTGAGGAATCAGCACCGCGTGCGGTGAGGATGGATTGATCCGCCTGCGGCAAAGAGTCGTCCGATCCGTGCAACGAAGAGCTGTCCGATCCGCTTGCGCATTGGTCGCGTGGATCGCCTAGGAATCCACGCGCCTACGGATCCACATATCCCAGCGAACCAAGAATGCGGCGCGTGCGCGGATCGATCGCGTGCGGCTCGCCGCTTTCGGGGGTGGTGATCGTCTTCTTCAGGAAGTCGATCATCGCCGCTTCCAATGTGTCGCAGCCCGCCGCCCCATCGCCGTAGCGATTGGCCGTCTCTTTCGGATCCTGGATCAGATCGAAGCAGTAGCCGCCGTCGCGCGGGAGATCGTACATCAGCTTGCGCTCGGGCGTGCGCACCGAGACGAATTCATACGACTGGCTGAAGGCGATTGGGGGATTCGCGGGCTGCTCGCCCGACTGCAACGATGCGAGAATGCTCACTCCGCGCGCGCCCGCCTCCTCCGGCAGATCCATCGCTTGCAGCAGGGTGGGGAAGAGATCGATGTGGCGCACGATCCCCGCTTCCCGGCGCGGCGCGACTCCCGGATAGCGGATCATCAAGGGCACGTGAATGAGCTCGTCGTAGAGATAGGGCGTCTGGTGGAAGATGTTGCCGTGGTCGAGGAATTCATCGCCGTGATCGCCGGTCACGATGACCAGCGTGTTGCGGTCGAGCCCCAGGCGCGACAGCTCGGCGAGGACGCGCCCGATCTGCTCATCCGTGTAACGAATCGATCCGTCGTAGAAATCGACAATGCGCGCAAGTTCGCCGGAGGGTAGGAGCGGCGATTCGGAAGGCAGCATCTTGAAGGTCGACCAGCGCTTCTTCCATAGCTCGATCGGCTGCATCTGGCTCGCGCCCGAGGAGGTGAACATCTTCACGAAGGAATCGGGCGGAATGTAGGGATGATGCGTGTCCATGAAATGCACGAAGAGGAAGAAGGGCTTCGCGCGCAGCTTGCGCAGCTCGCGGATCGCCTGGTCGGCGACTTCGCGCCCGCGCGGGACCGGGGTCATCGGAATGAACTCGGGCGGGGAGAAGATCCCAAGGCGCTTGAGCGCGCGCCAGGGCAGGAGCTCGAGATATCCGTACTGGAATTCGTCCAGGCGATCGAAACCCTGCGCGAGGCCCCACTCGCGCTTGAGGAAGGGATTCGTCATCAGCCCGACCGTCTCGAGGCCCGCGTCGCGCATGCGCTCGGGCAAGGTCTCGATTTCCATGGCGAGGGGATTGGCGCGATTGCGATAGCGGCGCACGCCGTGCGTCGAAGGATAGAGCGAGGTGAAGATCGAACCGAAGGAGAGCTCGGTGCAGTTGCCCTGCGCGAAGCACTTCTCGTAGAGGACCGCCTCGTTGGCGAACTTGTCGAGCGCGGGAGAAGTGGGGCGCGCGTAGCCGTAGGCCCCGAGGTGGTCGGCGCGCAGCGAATTGACCGCGAGAAAGAGTACGTTCTGCACCGGCGCGGAGTTGGGACGCGTGGCGAGGCCGGCCCGCGCCTCCCGGCCGAAGCCGCGAAAAGCGCTCTGCTCGCCCTTCAGGATCGTGAGCGGAATGATGAGCAGGATGAGCGCCAAGGGCACGCCGAGACGGGTGGCCGAGATGCTGCCGTTGGGATGGCCGATCAGCTTGCGCAGCAGCGGCACGATGAACTTGGGCGTCACCTTTACGATGATGATCACCGCGACGGCGAGAAAGACCAGGAAGATGAGCAGGCTCGGCAGACGGATGGCGAAGCTCTTCAGCTCATCGCGCACCGTGGGAGTGAGCACGATCGCGGCGGCCAGGCACGCGGTTGCGGTGGTGTAGTAGCTCGCGACGGTGATGGGCAAGGCCTGCGCCGCGCGCGCGATCAGGCTCACGCTGAGGGCGGCGACGGCGGCGAGCAGCAGGCCCGCTCCCAAGTAGAGCGCGAGCAGCACCGGCCAGGAGAGGCCGACCAGGTGGAAGTAATTCCAGAAGAGCGTGAGAGGCTCGAGGAGTCCCAGGCATCCGAGCACGAGGCCCGTGAACAACACGGCCAGCAAGCGCCACTTCAGACCGCGCGAACTCATCCGCCCCCCTCTTCGCAGGGGCTCTTTTGATCGGCTTCCGGAATGGTCCATGCACCCGGAAGCGGCGGAAGGGTTCCACGGTCGCAGGAGAGCCCCGACGAGCCGTTTCGATGTTGAATGCGACGGATCCTAGGCAGGCCGGAGGGGAGTGTCAAGCGGAGCAAGACCGGGGGGGTCTCGAATCGGCGGCGCGTGAAGCAGGGCTCACTCGCTGCGCGCACGCGCCGGCCCTCCGCACGGGGGCTCGCCCCGCGCACGCACGCCTCGCATGTCGCGCTCAACCGAACTTGCCGGTGATGTAATCCTCGGTCTGCTTCTCCCTGGGCTTGGTGAACACATCCTTCGTCAATCCGACTTCGATCAAGGCGCCTTCGTACATGAAGGCGGTGAAGTCCGACACCCGGGCCGCTTGCTGCATGTTGTGGGTGACGATGATGATCGTGTACCTGCCGCGCAATTCCCCGATCAGGTCTTCGATGCGCAAGGTCGCCCGGGGATCGAGCGCCGAAGTCGGTTCGTCCATGAGAAGGATCTCGGGGTTCACCGCCAAGGCGCGCGCGATGCAGAGCCGCTGCTGCTGTCCGCCGGACAGACCCAGCGCGTTTTCGCCCAGGCGATCTTTCACTTCCTCCCAGAGCGCCGCGTTCAGCAGGCTCCGTTCCACTCTTTCCGCAATTCGTCTGCGGTCGAGCCCGCCATGCAGCCGTGGTCCGTAGGCGACATTGTCGAAGACGGACTTGGGGAACGGATTCGGTTTCTGGAAGACCATTCCCACGCGCCGGCGAAGCGTGACGACATCCACATCCGGGCGATAGACGTTCAACCCTCCGAAGAGGAGCTCCCCCGCGGTCCGGCAGCCCGGGACGAGGTCGTTCATGCGATTGATGGCGCGCAGGAGGGTGCTCTTTCCGCAGCCGCTCGGGCCGATGATCGCGGTCACTCGCTTGGCTGGAATGGCGAGCGTGACGCGTTTCACCGCCTCGTTGGTCCGGTAGAACACCGAGAATTCCTTCGCTT
The DNA here is from genome assembly GCA_964482205.1 of uncultured bacterium. Lineage (GTDB taxonomy): Bacteria > Eisenbacteria > RBG-16-71-46 > CAIMUX01 > WJJG01 > JAZDGX01. The sequence goes on from CAYZWI010000016.1 coordinate 70,487, forward strand.
CGACATGACCGCCCAGCGAATTCGAGTCCTCTTCCACGCGCACATCATCCGCGGCCGCGCTGATGGTTCCAGGCGTCGGCCCGCCGTGCGCAAGGATCCTGCGGCCGGCCGCCCTCGTTGCCACGGCGGGCGAGTCTTCGGCGAGAATGGCAGGACAGTCCATGGGCGCTTCCTCCGTCAGGCCCTCAAGCGTTTGGCGATGCGCGCGCGCAACAGGATGGCCATGAGATTCAATACCAGAACCAGGCCCACCAGCACGAGCACGAGCCCGTACTGCACGTGCCGCACTTCATCCACCGCTTCGTGCTCGGTGGCCAGGTTGTAGATGTTCCAGGAGAGCGCGGGGCTCGGCTGCGTCAGCGTTTGCCAGAGTGCGAGCGGTTTTCCCACGCTCACCGCCGCCGTGAAGATGATCGGCGCCGTCTCGCCGGCTGCCCGGCCCATGCTGATCACGATGCCGGTCAGAATGCCGGGCGCGGCCGCGGGCAGAAGGATCGTGCGGACCGTGTGCCAACGCCCCGCGCCGACGCTGAGGGCCGCTTCCTTGTAGGTGTGCGGGACGGCGCGAATCGCTTCCTCGGAGGTGCGAATGACCGTCGGGAGAATCATCAACGCAAGCGTCATGGATCCGGCCAGAACGCTCTTCGAGTCGGAGACCTTGATCGTGTTGATGAAGAAGGCTAGGCCGAAGAGCCCGAAGACGATGCTCGGAACTCCGGCCAGCGTGCTGATGCAGGTGCGCAGGAGATTCAAGAGCCGGCTCTCTCTCGCGTATTCGGTCAAGTAGATCGCCGCGGCCACGCCCATGGGAATCGCGAGCAGCATCGCTCCGATCGCGAGGTAGAAGGTGCCCAGGATCTCGGGCCAGATGCCGCCGAAGAAGTGCGCATCGAACGACTCGTCGGTCAAGAACTGCCAGTAGATCGTGGGCTGGGGAAGCAGCATGTGACGCAGATCGTGTTCGAGGCGCGGGAAGATCGCTTCCACCGGAGTGCCGGCAAACACCGCCGCCCGAGGCTTGCGCACGAGAATGCCGCCGCGGCTAGGGTCGGAGTAATCCCACTCCTCTTGCCAGAGCACCTTTCCCAGTTTGACCTGCGCCCGATCCCAACGCGCCTGTCCGTACTGATCCCGCATCAGCATCGGGCGCGGATCGTCCGGCGCGGGACCGAGCAGATCGCGCAAGGCGCTCTTGAGATCTTTCAGCGCCTTGGCGTACCGGATGCGATCGGCGGGGGCGCCCGCGGACAGGCGGCGCTCGAAATCCTCGATCGCGCGATAGACGGGTTCCCGCGCCGCGAACGCCGACTGGATCTCGGCATCCAAGCGCTCCGGATTTCCGCGGGCGAACTTCTCCAGCATGATGCGGCGATGCTCGACGGTAGCGGTGAAGAAGATCGCTTTGGCGCCGCGCACGAAGATAGGGGCGAGCAGGATCAGGAGTGCTGCCGCCATGAGGACGATCGCAAGCGCGCCCGATCCGGCAAACGCGCGGTCGAGGATCTTGCGTGTCTGCAATCGCAAGGCGTCACCCTCCGATCTTCTTCCGCGCGCGCCGGATGATCCATTCGCTGGTCAGATTGCAGACGAAGGAGAAGACGAGCAGGCACAGGGCCATGGCGAAGAGCACATGGTAGCGCGACGATCCGGTGACATGATCGGCCTCTCCCATGTCGCCCGCGATGGTTGCGGTGAGAGTGCGCACGGGCTCGAGAGAATCGTACCAGGGCGAGGGAATTTGCGAGGCGTTGCCCGACGCCATCCAGACCACCATGGTCTCGCCGATCGCGCGCATGATCCCGAGAATCACCGCCGCGAGGATCCCGCTGCCCGCCGCGGGCAGGATGGTCTTCATCATCGTCTCCGCGCGTGTCGCGCCCAGCGCGTAGCTGCCTTCGCGCAGCTCACGCCCCACGGCTTGCAACGCGTCTTCGGAAACGCTGACGACGGTCGGCAGGGCCATGATGCCGAGGATCAACGAGACATTCAGCGCGTTCGTGCCGCTCGAGATCTGCAGGGCCGAGAGGGCCCGGCCTGCGAAGGCCAGCCCTGCGAGCGCACATGCGCCGAGGAGAGCGATCGCCAACCAGCGCATGCGGCCGCGCGCGGCCATCCGCAATGCCCGGTGGGAGGGACGGTCGGGCAGCCTGTCGGTGATGAGATCGGCCACCACGAGAATCGCGAGCGCGGCCAGGGGAGCGCCGACGATCCAGACGGCAATGCTCAGGATCGGCCCGCCGCGTTGCTGCAAGAGCGGGGCGAGAACGACGAGGGCAAAGAAGCCGTAGGCGACCGAAGGAATCGCGGCAAGCACCTCGATCACGGGTTTGACCACCTGGCGGGCGGCGAAGGGCAGCACATCGCTGAGGCAGATCGCGGCCGAGACGCCGAGCGGCACGGCCACGAGGATGGCACCCAAGGTCACGAGCCCGCTGCCGACGAAGATTGCCAACGCTCCGAATTCCGCTTCCTGCGCGGATGGATACCAGCGCGTGCTCGTAAAGAATTCCCGCAGGCCTTCCAGCCGAAAGAAGGGCAGGGCGTCACGCGCGATGAAGAAGAAGATGAAGAGCACTGCCAGGGTGGACAGAGAGGTGATGGCAAAGAGGAGGCCGGTGCCCACGGAAGTGGCGATCCGTTGACGCCGTCTTGCCCCATGGCTGAGGAGCAGCGAGGGCATTTCCGGACCAACGGCGCTGGCGGTCGCGATGGTCTCGCCCGGGATCACCTTCTTCCTTTCATGTGTGAGGGCGGCCGCAGGCGTGCATCCTGCCGGCCGCCCATGCGTGCCCTTTGGGTGCGCGGTCCGGTGAAGCTATTGCACGGGCACGAACCCGAGGTCCTCGATCATCTTCCTGCCTTCGGCCGTCTCGGACAGGCCGATGAAGTCATGCAGGGGAGTGCCCTTCTTCGGTCTCCCGTTGGTGTACATGTACAACGGCCGGGAGATGGGATAGGTGCCGTCCTTGACGGTTTCGGCGGCAACCTCGATGCCGTCCACGGCCAAGGGCTTGATCCCTTCCGTGAAGGCGAGCCCGACGTACCCGATGGCGGACGGCGTGTTCATGACGCGTTGACGGATGGCTCCGTTGCTGCCCACATACTCCGCCTGGGCGGCCATCTTCTCCTTGTTCATCACAAGGGTCTCGAAGCTCTCGTAGGTGCCGCTGTTCGTGTCGCGGCTGATCACGACGATCGCAGCATCCGGCCCGCCCAGCTCCTTCCAGGTTCTGATGCGTCCGGTGTAGATGCCGCGGACTTGCTCGATCGAGAGGCCGGCCACGGGATTGCTGGGATGCACGACGATCGCGATGCCGTCCATGGCGACGACATGCTCGATGGGCAGCATGCCCGCGTCCTGGGCCGCTTTCGTTTCGGAGTTCTTCATCGGGCGCGACATGGTGGCGGCATCGCAGGCGCCGTTGATCAGGCTCTTCGCCCCGTTGCCGCTGCCCGACTCGCTCACGGTGATGTTCACATCGGGATGCTTCGTCATGTAGAACTCGGCGAACGCCTTGGCGATTGGGCCGACGGTGGTCGAGCCATCGACGACGATCTTCTGCGCGTCTCCCGCGCGAACCGCTCCGCCAAGCAAGGCCGTCAATGCGATCCCCAACATGATTCTCTTCATCGTCTTCATGCGTTCCTCCCTTGGATTCCGTTTGCGGGGATCTAACCACTCCCCGATTAGCCCGCCATGCAGACTCGGTTAGGATTTCGTTGGTTCTTGCGTCCTCCTGATCCGCAGCGAACCGCGTGGGGGCGCGCCGAGAAGCGCGTCAAAAAGAGGCGACCAGATCGACCTGAAGCCGGCGATAGTCGGTCGTCTTGGTGGCGTCGGAGATCTTCTTCTCATCCAGGAAGTAGGTCATCCCCGCCTGGAGATTCTTCACGATCTGGTATTTTCCGTAGATCTTGTGCCCCTTCCCGTCCGCGCCTCCGCCCCAGCGATCGGAGTCGGTGAACAGGCCGACTGTGGCGTCTTTCTCCAGCTCGGCATGGCTGTAGCCCAGCTCCCAGGTGTGGGGATTCTTGGCCTTGCCGACGCTCACGCCGTAGAGGTGGCCGCGGTCGAAATCGTCCGTTTCGGTGTTGTCGAGTTCCTGGAAGAAGAGGGACACCGGTTTGCGGAGAAGCCACACATCGAGCTGCGCGTGGTACGCAACCGGCGTGAACTCGCTCGACCAGGCCTTGTTCGTCGTCGATCCGTTGGTGGAGCCATCGGTGGTGCTGTTGCCGTACGCGTTGTTCTTGCCTTCCCAATCGATGACATCGAAGCCGCGCATGTTCTGGTATGCGTAATAGCTCGCTCCAACGGTCAGGGCGATCTCGGGCATGAACCGCAGGCGCACGGCCCCCTGGCCCGCATAGAGCATCAAATCATCCTTGTCGGATCGCTCCTGCACCCACAGGTATCCGCCGTTCACGAAGGCGGTCGCCGGCCCGCTGCGCCATTGCGCTTTCAGCGCGAGCCCTTCCTGCGACAGATCGTGATCCCAGACGAGATCGTCGGGGAAGAGGAGGAATGGATTCTTGATCTTGCCCGCGAGCGCGTGGATCTCGTTGGGATTGTCGCCGAGGAAGTTGTAGTCGGCGTAGGCCAGGCTCAGCCGGAAGTCCTTTTTCGCGAACGCGTCGCCGAGCGTTTGATTTCCGGAGACCGGATCGGCCTGGCCGGTCGACACCTCGAAGGCGGCCTTCAGGCGGTCATTGCACTTGGCATCGACGCCCAGGCGGGCGCGGGTTCGGTGACGCACGCGCGTGTACTTGTCCCCTTCCGCGTCCACCCTCGCGTCGTCGGCGATGGTCTCGTGACGATAGCGGAGATCGCCCTTCCAAGCGATGAAGTCGACCCAGCTCTGCGGAACCGGAGCCGGGGCCGGCGGCGCGGCCGCCGGCGCGCCCGTCTGCGCCTCGCTCGCGGCACTCACGCCGAGCGCCAGGAACACGCCGGTCAAAACCGCTCTCACACCTCTCATCTGCGTCGCTCCTTTCTGTGAATAGACTTCGCGGTCGGAGACACGCGGGCAGTAGAGCAGAGCGACGCTAGAGAATGATGAGAGCCAAGTTAGAAGTTGATCAATGCGGAAAGGGAGGTGCGCGTTGCGCATGCGGCTCGGAAAGGCGAAGGGCATGGGGCGTTCGCGGCCGTGCGCGTCATCCCTTGGCCGGCGGCAGTCGGATCGTGAAAGTGCTGCCGCGACCGGGCGCACTGTCCACGGTCACCGTCCCATCATGCGCGAGGACGATGTGCTTCACGATCGCGAGACCAAGTCCCGTCCCGCCGAGCGCGCGGCTGCGCGCGCGATCGACGCGGTAGAAGCGCTCGAAGATGCGGCCCAGGTGCCGCCGCTCGATCCCCGGCCCTTGATCGGCGATCCGGATCTCGATGGCTTGCTCCTGCGCGACGCCGCTGACGGAAACGCGCGTGCCCTCGCCGCTGTACTTGAGGGCGTTGTCGATCAGGTTCCCCACGGCCTGTTCCAGAAGAGCCGCGTTGATCGGCGCGATTAGCTCCTGCGGGCATTCCACCGTCACCTGGATGTTCTTTTCCTGAGCCGCGCGCGCGAGGGCCTGGGCTGCGCGCTGCAACACATCGCAGATGGCGCCGGGCGCGAGCGGGATGCGCTTGTGGTCCGCGTCGTGCTCGAGGCGCGACAGGCTGAGCAGATCTTCCACGATCGCGCTCATGCGTTCGACCTGGCGGCCGATCATCGCCATGAACTGCTCCGCATCCTCGGGGCTGCAACGCGATGGGTCCGCGAGCGTCTCGACGCATCCCCTGAGCGCCGTGATGGGCGTCTTCAACTCGTGGGAGACATTGGCTACGAAATCCTGGCGCATCCGCTCGAGGCGCTTCAAATGAGAGGTGTCGTTGAGCACGATCAGCGCCCCCAGGCGGTGTCCGGCCGAGTCCTGCAAGGCCGTGCCGTGCAATTGCACGTCGCGCTCTTCCGCGCCATAGAGAACCGTTTCGGACTCCATGGGGGTATCGGCCTGCAAGGTCGCGACGATGAAGGTCTGCAGGTCCACCTGGCGCAGCGTTTCGTGCACGCTGCGCCCGCGCGCGCGATCCGGCGCGATGCCCAAGAGGTGGGCGGCTGCGGGGTTGATGTCCAGGATCCGCCCGTCGATGTCGACCGCCAGGACGCCTTCGACCATGCTGGAAAGAACCGCGCGCAGTTGCTCGGCCTGGCGGCTGATCGTTTCCATGCGCTCGGCGAGCTGGCCCGCCATGTGATTCATCGTGCCGGCGAGAATGCTCATCTCCTTGTCCGCGGGCATGGGCATGCGCGCCTGAAGATCTCCTTCCGCCAGCCGTTCGGCGGTTTGCCGCATGTCGTCGAGCGGCCGGCTGATCCGTCGAGCCGCATACCACGCCACGAGCGCCGACAGCAAGGCGGCGAGGAGGATGCCGATCGCGATTTGCCGGGCGATGTTACGCGCGGACCATTCGATCGTCGACAGTGGCAGCGCGGCGCGCACCACCCCGAGCACGGCGCCGTCTCCTTCGATCGGCACCGCCTGGTACATGAGCATCTTTCGCGTGGTAAGGCTGAAGCGGATGGACGTCGCGATCTGTCCCTTCAGGGCCTCGGCGATCTCCGAACGGCTCGCGTGATTCTCCATCGTCCGCGGATCTTCGTCGGAATCTCCGATCACCGCGCCGGTGGGGAGCACCGCCGTCACGCGCGTCTGGGTCAGGCGGCCGAACTCCTTGCAGCGCAGGTCCACTTCATCCCAGGCTTGATGTTGAATGGGGGAGAGAAGATCACGGCCCAGCAGGCCCGCCCGGCTCGCCAGGTCGGCGGCGACATCGTTGCGGTAGGCATCGCGCAGAATGCGGTTCGCGTGCCAGGCGGTCACGGCCAGGGCCAGAAGCGTGCAGGCGAAGAACCACAGGAACATGCGCCATCGCAGCCGCATCCGGGCCTCACTCCTGTTCCTTGAATCGGTAGCCGACGCCTCGGACCGTTTCGATGTAGTCGGCCCGCGCCCCGAGCTTGCGCCGGATGGCGACGATGTGCACATCGACGGCGCGATCCGTGACCGGATAGCCCTCGCCCCTCACAGCCTCGACGATTTGCTCCCGGGTGAGGACCCACCCCGGGCGGCTGGCGAGGAGGTGAAGGATGCGCAGCTCCGACAAGGTCATTTCCACGGGGTTTCCATGGACGAGAACTTCGTGGCGGCCGGGAATGATCTGAATGTCGTGAATCCGAATGGATGAGTCTCTGCTGACCGGAGTTTCTCGCCGGCGTCGCAGCGCCGCGCGTACGCGCGCAATCAGCACCTTCATACTGAAAGGCTTGGTGATGTAGTCATCCGCGCCCAACTCCAACCCCGTGATGACATCGCTCTCCTCGCCCTTGGCCGTGACCATGACGATCGGGATGCCGGCGGTCTTCGGGTTCCTCTTCAAGGTGCGGCAGACTTCGAGCCCGTCCAAACCGGGCAGCATGAGGTCGAGCAGCACGAGGTCGGGCATTCTGCGCGCAATCTGTGCGACGGCCTCTTCTCCAGAGGCAGCGGCCATGACCGCGTACCCTTCATGCGCCAAGTGGAATTTGAGGAGTTCCTGGATGTCCTCCTCGTCCTCCACGATAAAGACCGTCTTCTGCGCAACCATATGGCTCTCCGTCGCTCGGGGATGGGCCACCAGAATCTAGCCGAGCGCCGCCTGGATCAGAAGCCCTCGATTGTTAGAACTCGGTTAGCGACCGCAAGGGGTGCCGGGAGGAACGCGACACGTCGATCATGGAACCGCTGAGCGCCCGCGCGAAACGCATCTTCAGGGTGCGCGCCGGCCGGGCGACGTCTTTCCGCCCGGCCGACGATGAGGAAACAGCGCCTCGCGCGCAGCCTTCTAGAAGTCGTAGTACAGCGTCATCTCGTAGGGATGCGGACGGTTCTGCACTTCTTCCGCCTCGCGCGCCAGCTTCTGCTCGACCCACACCGAAATGAGGTCCTCCGGGAAGACACCTTCGGCGGTGAGGAAGGCGTGATCGTCCACCAATGCCTGCAGCGCCTCGCGCAGCGAAGCGGGCACGGCGACGATGTTGCGCAGATCTTCGGGGCGCAGGCGGCGGATGTCGGTGTTGATCGGGCCCATGCCGAGCTTGCGCGGGTCAATCTTCCTGCGGATCCCGTCGAGGCCCGCCATCAGCATGGCGGCCATGGCGAGGTAGATGTTGCAGGTGCCGTCGGGCGGACGGAACTCGATCCGCTTCTCGTCCGGATCGCGCGCGTACTTGGGAATGCGGATGGCCGCGCTGCGATTGGCGACGCCGTAGAAGAGGAGCGTGGGCGCTTCGAAGCCGGCGACGAGGCGCTTGTACGAATTCGTGCTCGGGTTCGTGAGGGCGAGCAACGCCCGCCCGTGGGTGAGCAGGCCCCCGATGTAGTGAAGGGCCGTCTCGCTCAAGCCTTCCGGACCCTTCGCGTCGTGGAAGAGGTTGCGCCTTCCGCGCACGAGGTTCTGATGGAAGTGAAGTCCCGAGCCCGCCTCCGCGTAGAGCGGCTTGGGCATGAAGGTGGCCGAGAGCTTGTTGGCGATGGCGGCGTTCTTGATGATGTACTTCGCCCACATGGCTCCGTCCGCACAAGTAAGGAACGGCAGGCGGGTGAACTCGATCTCGCACTGGCCGGGGCCGCCGACTTCGTGATGGTGATAGCGCACGGGAATGCCGGCCTGCTCGATCAGCTTCACCATGCGCGTGCGCAGGTGATACAGGCGATCGAGGGGCGGGATGGCGTGATAGCCGCCTTGATGGGGAATGTTGTGCCCCAGTTGATGCGTGCACGATTCGGCCGTGTTCCAGGCCGCTTCCTCCGATTCGATGCGATAGAAGGAGGAATTCACCTGATTGCCGTACGAGACCTCATTGAAGATGTAGAACTCGAGCTCGGCCTGCCAGATGCTCTCGGTCGCGATCCCGAGAGCGCGCATGTGCTCCGTCGCGCGAATGGCGATTCCCCGCGGATCGCGCGAGAAGGGCTCCAGCGTCGCGGCGTTCGCCGCTTGGCAGAGGAGGCTCAGGGTGGGCACCTCCCAGAAGGGATCGAGGAGGCAGGTGCCGGTGTCGGGAATGAGGGCCAAATCGCCCCCTTCCTTGCGCCGGAAGCCCGCCACGCTGGACCCGTCGAAGGCCACGCCGCCGTTCAGCACATCGGGACCGAAGGCGCTCACCGGCAGCGTCACATGCTGCCAGCGTCCAAAGAGGTCGGAGAATTTCAAGTCGACCATCTCCACCTTGTGGCGGCGGATGAAGTCGCGCAGTTCTTCGTAGGTCTTCATGAAGCGAGCCTCCGGGTGACAGGATTCCTGGATCGGGTGATTTTTCCGATGCACGATGTTTGAGAGCCAAGGAGACTACCCCATCAGCGCGGCCGCTTCAAGGGCCCTGCGGGAACCTGGCCGGGGCGAACGTGGGGATCCCACGCGGGCCGCTTCTGTTCTATGATCGGAGGTCGCATGTGACGCTGGCCTCGCGGGCCCGCCGGGCCGCGCCGGGCCGGAGACAACCGGGAGGACCATGGCCATCGACACGCGGGCCCGCAAGGAGCGGGCGCTTCTGGTCGGGATTTCGCGCGACGGAAGGCGCGGCGCGCGCTTGCCGGGCGCCGTGAGCGGCGGGGCGGATCGGGCGAACGCGCTCAGCGTGGCGTCGGCGCCGGGCGACGGGCTCGCCGAGCTCACTCTGTTGACCCAGACCGCCGGGGGAGAAGTGGTCGGCCGCTTGCGGCAGCGCAGGGAGTCGTTGCGACCCTCGACCTTCTTGAGCTCGGGCAAGCTCGAGGAATTGAAGACCCTGATCGCCTCCTCGGAAGCCGATGTGGTCGTCTTCGACGACGACCTCTCCCCGATTCAAGCGCGCAATCTCGAGAAGGAAATCGACCGCAAGATCATCGATCGCACCGAGCTCATCCTCGACATCTTCGCCCGCCGCGCGCACACCCACGAGGCGCAGCTGCAAGTGGAGCTCGCGCAGCTCGAGTACCTCCTGCCGCGGCTGACGAAGATGTGGGCGCACCTGTCGCGCCTGGGCGGCGGCATCGGCACGCGCGGCCCGGGAGAAACGCAGCTGGAAGTGGACCGCCGGCGCGTGCGCCAGCGCATCGCGCTGCTCAAGCGCCGCCTCGAAGGGATCGAGCGCGAGCGCGAAGTGCAGCAGCGCAGACGGCGGGAGATGTACCGCGCCTCGCTGGTCGGCTACACGAATGCGGGCAAGTCCACGCTCTTCAACGCGCTCACCCACGCGGGCGTGCTGGAGGAGGACAAGCTCTTCGCGACGCTCGATACGACCACGCGCCGCCTGGCCTTTCCAGGCGGCGAGGTGATGCTGCTGTCCGACACGGTCGGCTTCATTCGCAAGCTTCCGCATCATCTGGTTGCGTCGTTTCGCGCGACCTTGCGCGAAGTGCGCGAGGCGGATCTGCTGATCCACGTGGTCGACGCCGCGCAGCCGGAGTTTCCCGCGCAGATGGCCGCCGTCGACGAAGTGCTCGAGGAATTGCTCGAGGGGCGGCCGGTGGAGCAGATCGTCGTCTTGAGCAAGATCGATTTGCTCAACGAAACGGAATGTGCGGCGCTGCGGGTCCAGCATCCGCATGCCGCGCTGCTGTCCGCGCGCGATCCGCGCTTGGTGGAGGCCTTTCGCGCAAAGCTGCTCGAGCGCATCCGCGAGGACCGGGAGTCACGCGGGCGCCCGGCGGCGAAGGGCGCAGCCGCGTCCGAGGCGGAGTCGGAGACGGCGGCGCGCGAGGAATCGAGCGGCGGGGATGAGTGAATTGCGATGAGCGCGGCCTCCGATGAACCGATCTCGACGCCGGCGATGGGAACGCTGCCCGTCATCTCGGGCGCGCGCCTGGACCGCTGGTTGTGGTCGCGCGAGCGGCTCATCTGGGCCGATCAGATCACGCATGCGCTGAAACCATTCCCCACCCTCGCGTCTCTCGATCACGCCTCGTGGTGGCCGAGAGAGAATCGGCGCCTGGAACGCTTTCTCGGGACCGTGCAGCGCGGAGCTCCGGGAGAAGGGCTTCCTCCGGGCGCCGACGCGCGGCCCGATCCCAATCTCGCGCCCCTCGCGGAAGTCCGTCCTCTCGCTCCCGGCCGCATGCGCACCGTGCAATGGAACATCTTGAAGGGCATTTCCTTCGAAGGCCTGGTCGAGTGGCTGCGCGAACGGCCGCGGCTTGCGGGCGCGGACTTCGTCGTGATCGAGGAAGCGGACATCGGCATGGCCCGCTCGGGAAACCGGCATGTGGCGGCGGAGCTGGCCGCGCGGCTCGGGCTCCACTGGATTTATGCGGCCAATTACTGGGAGCTCACCAAAGGCCCCGGCCCCGATGCGGTCGCGACCGGCGAGAACCTGATCGGGTTGCAGGGAGTCGCGATCCTCTCCCGGCGGCCGCCGATCGCGGTCGCGCGCATTCCGCTGCCCGAGTGCTTCCCGATGTTCGACTTCCCCGAGAAGCGCTACGGCGGGCGCGCGGGCATCGTCGCTTCGTTTCCGCGCGGGCTCGTTGTGGCGGGCGTGCATCTCGAAGTGCGCAACACGCCGCGCTGCCGCGCCGGACAGATGCGCGAATTCCTCGCCGGCATCGAACGCTTCGTGGAGAGCGAGACGCGCGCGGGACGGCCGGTGCACGCGGTCCTCATCGGGGGAGACCTGAATACGCACACCTTTTCGCGCACCTCGCTGGCCGGCGCATTTCGCGGATTGCTGCGGGTCGCGGGAACGCCGCACAGCTTTCTCCATCACACCCTGATGCATCCGTGGGTGCGCCGCTCCGAGCCGCTCTTCGTCGAGCTCGCCCGCGCGGGCTATCGCTGGAAGGAGCTCAACGATCTTCAGCCGACCGCGGACGAAGTGCTCGGAAACGCGGAGGAAGTGAGCCTCGTGCCCGCGTGGCTGAGCAAGATCATCATGCGGTTCTTCTCGCTCTACGAGCGCCGCGTGGAGATGCGCCTCGACTGGTTCGCGGGCCGCGGGATCGAACCCGCGCATCCCGACGGCGGCGTCACGATCGGTGATGTGCAGGACCCGCTCGTGCCCTCCGATCACTTGCCCATCGCGCTCGACTTCGAGATGGCATCCGAGCCCTGACGGGGTTGCCGGGACCGGAAGGCTTCCGCGGGGACGGCGCGCGCTTAAGACAGTTCGGGCAGGGGGCGCGCGCCTCGTACGCTCGGCGTGTTGAACACCTGTAGCTCCTGAAG
>CAYZWI010000017.1:0-65178 GCA_964482205.1 uncultured bacterium
GGCCGGAGGGATGGGACGCCGGTTCAACTGCGGCAGGCGACGAGGGGAGAACCGGGTGCATGGATCAAGGTCGGAACGATTTTATCTCTCCATGCAGCGGCCTCTGAGCCCGGCTTTTCAAAATCAGGCATCTGCGCGTTGCGTTCGGCGATGACCGCTCCACCCTGGCGGCGCGCGCTCTCGATCGCCGCCGGGACCGCTTCGACCGTCGTCCCGAGACTGTAGTTGCCGCCGTTGTCGGGGCCCGCCACGGAGATGAGCGCGACATTCGGTCCTCCCGGACGGCGCAAGTGCCGGGGCACTTCGGAAAGATGCAGCGGATGGTACTTCGCCCACCCGCGGTTGGCCGCTTCGCGACTGAGCTTGCTGTTGAAGATCAGGCGATGGGTGAGCTCCTGGCAGCGCTCTTCCGAGAACAGGCCTTCGAGCCCCTCACCGAGCAGCAGGATGCTGTACATCGAAACATCGCGAATCGTGAGGTCCTTGGCCAGCTGGCTCAGCAGCACGCGCGGCGTGCCCGCGTTGCCCGCCGCATACAGCACGCTGCCCGGCCTGATGGTGCTCGAATTGACCGCCTCTTCCGGCGTCTGAACACGCTTCATCTCGTCTCGCTCCCCGTTCGGGACGATGCCCGCATTCGGTCTCTCCTCAGGCAGGCACTCGTGGATGGGCTCACATTCGGCCGAATCATACGCGTCGCGGCGCCCGGGGTCCAGATGGACCGCTGGTGCGGTGCGGCGTGCCGGCCGCCGGTGAAGAAAGTCCCGCGCCCATGCGCGCGCATACACGAGCACGGCCCATGCGCGGGAATCAGCGCCCGCCGATCCCCGCGCCGTAGACGATGATCTTCCGATTCTCGAGCAGCGCGTAGCCGCCGTTCTTCCAGTCGAACTCCTCGAAGCCGTCCGGCAGAGGATCCACGCGAATCGCGATCACGCTGCGGACGCACGACCCCGCGTTATGCTCCTTGGCGGGATCGTAGTCATATCCATCCGCAAAGCCCGAGGGCGAGACGCTCGATCCGCGATCGGGCGCGCCCGGCTCCCCTTCGAGTCCTTGGGGAACGATCAAGCGATAGGGCCCTTCGCCTTCGAGCGTTTGCGAATCCGGATCGAGCCGGCCTTTCTCGAGCGTGCGGCCGTTGTTCGCATAGGCGAGAAGCACGAAGGGATCTCCGGGAATCTCGCCGCCGTCGACGAGACCTTCCGGCAGCAGGCTGTCGGGCGGGTAGACCATGAAGCCCGCCGGCCCGCGATCGAGCCCCGCGTAGTAGCGGCCTTTGGGAAGAGGTTCGCGCACCGCCTCCACATCGAAGCCGATCGTGTAGCCGTCGGGAGCGATCGCGCTCACTTTCGTCGCGATCGTCCAATCGACTCCGGCCGCGTCGAGAAGATCGAGAATGCGCACGCCTCCGTACACCGTGTAGGCGTCCTCGGCTTGCGTGTGGGAATTCAACAGCACGAGCTGTTCCCAGTTGGGCATCGCCGTCACATCGTCCCATGCGAAGGCGCGCACCGGCACGGTCCGTTGTCCGGGCGTGCTCTGCGCATCGCCCGGGTAGCGGTTCGCCGCGATCTCGACGCCGTTCGCGAATCCATCCCCGTCGGAATCCTCGCGCTCGATCGCGCGCATGGCCTGCACGCTGCGCCCGGCCTGCGCGTAGGCCGCGCCGAACGCATTCAGGGTTGCCTCTCCCGAAGCGGGCCCGCCCGCGACCACTGGAATGCGGCTCTCGGGCGACAGCAAGTGGCAATACGCGCAGGGATCGAAGTGGCGGGTCTTCTCCGCGCCCTTGGAGAGCACGGTCACTTCGCCTCCGCGATGGCAGGTCTGGCAATCGTCGAGACGCGTGCCGGTGAGCTGCGGGTACGCGGCCACGAGCACCGGCGTATCGCGCTCGCCGTCGTGGCCGACATACGATTGCGAGCGCGGTGCCTCGGCGTCTCCGCGCGGTGTGCGCGCGCAACCGCCGCCGAGGATGAGGCCGAGCGCCAGCACGGCGGCGCACCCGATCACGAGCGTGATTGCACCTGCCCAATGTTCCATCCACCGGCGCAAGGGCGCTGCTCTCATCCGATCCTCCGCGCTTGATTTCACTTCTTGCGAATCGGGAAGCTGATCCGGCTCTCGAGTTTTTCCGCGGGCATGGTCGACGGATTGCCGAGCCATTGTTCCATGCAAGGCCCGTCGATGGCATAGCCATTCTTCTCGATCCATGCGCTCAATGCATCATAGCAGGCGGTCACGCCTCCGTACGGGCCCGTGCAGATCACCTCGGCCACGAACATCGGCGGCATCTCACGCACGACAAACGGCGGCTCGGCGGGCGTGCCCGTGGGCACGGGAACGCACAGGTCCCAGCGCAGGGAATCGGCCGGCGTATTGGCGGGGCTGTTGTAGTAGAGGGCGAAGGGCATGTCGCGCACGATGCCTCGCGGTCCCGCGTACGACATCAGCTTCGTGATTCCCTCGCCGTGCTGATCGTAGTTGCCTCGCATGGGAAGCACGAGCACGGTCACCGCCGATGTCGAGTCCGTCAGAATTTCGCCGACGGAGTTTTGGATAGGCGCGGACGGATCGGCGGAAGGAGCGTCGGGCTTCGCCGCGTCCTGCGCGCACGCCGTGCTCAGCCATCCACTCGCCGAAAGCAGGACAACCCCGGGCACGATCGTGAATACGACCCATCGAAGAATCCGGATCATGACGACTCCTCCCGATTGAGCATCTCCGGCCGAACGGGCGCATCGCCGCTCGCGGGATGCATCGCCGCTCATGCGACGCGCTCGCATGCTACCCTTCCGCCGGTCCGCCCGCTTGCGCGATCTGGTCCGTGCGCACTTTCGCGGGGTCCAGGCGCGCGGCCGAGGCGGTCATCTTCTCGATCGTCTCGTCGAAGTCCGCCTGTCCGCGCTTGAAGCGCAGGGGATTGATGCGGGCGACGACGAAGGCCTTGAGATACGGGCTTTCGAATCCGCGCTCCTTCAAGCGCGCGACGGCCTCGTTCACGGCCTGATCGAGCGCCAGCAGCTTCTCCGCCCGTTCCGCGCGGGCGGCCAGCGCCGCCGGCAGCCGGGCGCCCGAGAACTTCTCCACCCGCTTCAAGACCGGATGGTAGGCGCTGCCCGCGAAGCGGCCGTTCTTCTGATAGCAGAGGCCGAGGGTGAGCAGCGCCGGCTCCTCGAACTCGGTCGCGTATTCGCGCTCAGGACGCGGGTCGATTTCGGCCAGCCCTTGGGCAAGACGCGTGACCTCCGCCGCCCGCTCGCGCAAGTTGTGCGCCTTCTCGGTATTCAGGATCAAAATGCGGTGCGCGACCTCGATCTCGGGAACGACGAGCGCGGTGATCGATCGCGCGCCCAGGCTGCGCATCGCGGCCAGGCGATGATGCCCGTTGGGCGTCCAGTATTTTCCTTCGGGCACGCGCACGACGATGACGGGATCCAGAAAGCGGTCGAGCTTGTCGATGGCCTCGGCCAGACGCTCGACATGCGGCAGGGAGAGGTCGCGTTGATAGGGCGTGGGCTCGACGAGCTCGATCGGGAGCGCCGCGAGAAGCTGCCAGTTGCCGCCCAGCGGATCGCGATAACTCCCCAGCACCGCGCCGCCGTCGGCTTCGATCGCCTCGCGCAAGCGCGCGATGGTGGCAGGCGCCGCGGCGGAAGCAAGGCGATTCGCCGCGAGGCCTCGCGAGGCCGCCGGAGCGGCGGGCTTCTTCGCCCGGCGGATCTTCGGCGCCGCGTTCTTGCCGCTCGTCTTGTCCGAGCTTTTCGCGGCGGACTTCCCGGCAGGTTCCTTCGCGTTCGGCATGGCGCGCTCCTTTCACGACATCACTGTCATAGCAGGCTACTTGTAACCCACCGCGAGCGCGAAAGCCAGCGGCCGCTTGCTTGACCTTCGACTGCGCGGCCCGCTACACTTATAGGGTGCAGCGGCCGCATGTGAGGCCGGCCGCTGCGCCATGCGCGCATCGCATTTCGCTGTGCCAGCTCGAAGCGCACCCAAGGAGCGTTCATCATGCGTGTCCCGCGTTCGCAGCGCTTGTTCATTTCCGTGGCCGCCGGATTCCATCGCGATCGTCACCACTGGTGGCGGCCCTTTCCGGTCACGCTCGCGCTCCTCCTGCTGCTCGCCTTCGCGACCGCATCTTCCGTGAACGCGCATGGGCCGCTGCCGGCCGCGCAGCAGGGCGGCGGCCTGCGCTACGCGAACACCTTTGCCAAGGACTTCGTCATGGACGCGCCCTGGCGCGTGAAGGATGCGCAGGCGGCCATTCCCATCGTCATCGTCTTGAAAGACTGCGACACCGACGACATCCGCCAGCTTCACTGGATCCGCTGCTGGGACATCACCAGCGGAAGCGATCTCCTGATCTGGGGACACGACTTCGGAGACGAGCGCATCGGCGACCAGGCGTCCGAACACGACTTCTGGACCTACATCAGCGTGGTGACGGAAGGCCATCCGTCGCTGCCCAACGGCACGCCGCTCACGCCGGCGAACCTCGGATACGCGGCGGGAGCGGTCCTTCGTTTGAAAGCCTCGATCTACTATCGCGACGACTTGTTCAACTACACCGAGACGCGCTACCTGCGCGTGAGCGTCGGCTCGGGCGCGTATCCCTGGCCCACGGGCTGGTATGGCGGCGACGCGCACTTTCACTCGATGTACACCAACAACATCGCCGAATTCGGCCTGCCGGTGCCCGCGGCCGCGCTGGCGGCCGAGGCGCTCGGCCTGCAGTGGATGACGATCACCGACCACTCCTGCGATCTCGACGAGACCGGCGACGGGGATTTTTCCTACGCCACTCACGAATGGGAATTCACCCTGCAGAATGCGCAAGGCATCGCCACCACCTATCGCAATGTCTTCGATTACGGCTCTTCGTGGGGCGGGCTCGGCACCGACATCGCGTCGCAGGACGGTCCCGCCCTGCGCATGGATCGCGCGGTCGAGATGAATCTCGCCTCGGTGGACGCGGATTCCTATCAGCGCACGCTGCATGGCCTCTTCTACAATCCTGAGTACATCGCTTCGCCGCTGAGCGGCGCCTTCGGAGAGCGCCCGGTGACGCCTTCGGTGCCGGGCGGGCTCGCGCAGCTTGCGCCGGAGGGATTCGCGTACGCCGCGCATCCCGAATACAACCTGGGCACGGAATGGGGCGGCGTGGATTGGGGCGTCAACGGCGCGAGCTGGGGGGATGAAGACATCGCCGCCGCACTCGCGTATCCGGGATTCGCGGGAATCGAAGCGTTCAACACCCGCGAGACGCGCCATTCGACCGACGAGAACGATCCCTGGGGCGACTTCGATGCGGGCGAGCTGCCCGGGAACCCGTACCCGAACGAGTTGCTGCAGGGAATCGCGCGCTGGGACGCGCTGCTGCGCGCCGGCCTGCCTGCCGATCCCGCAGGCGAGCCGCGCAGGATCCTTCTGGCGGGCGGAAGCGACGCGCACGGCGATTTGAACTACGCGACCTTCTTCGGCCTCGACAACTACGCGACCGACAATGCAATCGGTAAGGCGCAGACGGTGGTGCGCGTGCCGGGCGATTACGGGCCGGGCAATCTGCCCCCGATGGCCGATCTGCTCGCGTCGTATCGAAACGGCCGCTCGGTCGTGACCGACGGCCCGTTCCTGGAGATCGGCATCGATCGCGACGGCGACGGCGACTGGTACGACGCGGGCGATGCGATGATCGGCGACGCGGCCGTCATCGATCCCGCGCACGAGAGCGTGGATCTTCGCTGGGCTTCGCTGGTCGAATTCGGCGCGATCACCTCCATTCGCTTGTGGGCCGGGACCGCATCGGCCACGACGCTGATCGCGGAGTGGAATCCTTCCTCGAGCGGAGAGGGCTATGCGGGTGATGCGGACGTCGCGTTGAGCTCCGTTGGCCTCGCGGGTCACGTCTATCTGCGCGCCGAACTCCTGACCAGTGACGGCGCGTCGGGACATCGCGCCTACACGAATCCGATCTGGGTGCAATGCGAACCGCTGTCCGCCATTCCCGAAGCGCATCCCGCAAACGGCGCATGGAAGCTTGCGCTCGAGCAGAACCCGTTTCCTCACACGGCCGTCGTGCGCTGCGTTTCCACGGGCGCGATCGCCCCGCTGCGCTTGCGCATCATGGATACCGCGGGCCGCTGCGTGCGCGATCTTTCCTTCGGCGACGAAGCGAGCGGATCGGGGGAGTGGCTGATCTCCTGGGACGGCCGCGACCATGCCGGCCTGCCCGTGCCCGCGGGCTTGTACATCTTCGAATTGCGCGGCGGGTCCGCGACGGCGAGAACCAAGGGCATCCTGCTTCGCTGAGGGCGCCCGATTCCGTGGTGGCCTCGCAGCTTCCGAGGCGGTACTCTCAAGAGGGTAATGACCGCTCATTGGCCCCGCGGGTTTTCGAGCGCGGGCATCTTCGCCTCGAGGCTCGCGACGCGGGCGGCCGCCCCGATGTGCATCCAGGATCTGACAGTGGGGGGAGCGAAGCCATGAGCACCATGATCAGCCAAACCGATTTCTTCGCCAGACGCCTTCATCGCCACTCTCATTCTCGCGTTCATCAACCGCAGCGGGCTTCTTCGCGCGAACGCCTCGTCTTCTCGTTTGCGCGCGTGGTCGCGTGGGCGGCGCTGTTTCTCTTCCTCGCGCTGAACGCGAACGCGCAGCCGCGCACGTCACTGCTCTGGTCCTTCCAGGCGAACGGGAACATGCAGTGCATCGCCGCCGCGCCCGACCTCGATGCCGACGGCGGCCCGGATGTCGTCTTCGAGGGCTACGAGAACGGCCCCAGCGGCGTCGATCACGTCTTCGCCATCCGCGGCGCATCTTCGGGAGCCGGTACCGTGATTTGGTCGGCGCGACCGATCGGCGGCGCGAGCAGCGGCGGCGGATGGGGCGACAACTGCCTGCGCATCTGCCCCGACTTCAACAGCGACGGCGTCGCCGATGTGCTGCTCGGAACTGCCTGGGGCGGCCGCACCGCGTACGGAATGGACGGCACGGCCGGAACCACGATGTGGAGCTTCGACACCTACCTCATGTCGCCGCCCTCTCCGCCCGAGTCGGGTTGGGTGTACGCCATTGACGCGCTCGGTTCCGATCTCACCATGGACGGCGTCTCCGAAGTGGTCTTCGGCTGCGGCAGCAACAACGATTATCTCTATTGCGTGAACGGAAGCACCGGCGCCCGCATCTGGTCCTCCGACGGCACCGATGCCTACTTCGATGTGCTCTCGCGCGAGGATGTGAACGGCGACGGGGTGCGCGATGTGGTCGTCTCGCTGGGCGACAACACGCCCGTCTCCCCGCGCATCGTGACCTTCTCGGGCGCGAACGGCGTCGTGCTCTGGTTCCGGCCCGTCGCCAACACCGCCTGGAATCTCGCGATCATCGGCGATGTGACCGGCGACGGCATCGCCGAGGTCGTCCCCTCTCAATTGGGTGGCAACCTCTACTGCCTGGACGGAGCCAATGGCAGCGTCTTCTGGCAGGTGTCAGCTTCCTCTCAGCAACGCGTGGTCGCGCTCGACGATGTCAACGGCGACGGATACATGGATGTCGCGGTGGGCTCGTATCAAGCGAGCAATGCCCGCGCCTACAGCGGACGGACGGGCGCGCTGCTGTGGACGGCGCCCACGAGCGATTGGACCTGGGCGATCGATCGCATCGCCGACTGCACCGGCGATCGCGTGAACGATGTGGTGGCGGGCGATTTCGACGGCATCGTGCATTTGATCAACGGCGTGAGCGGCGCGATCGAATGGAGCTGGACGAACCCGACCGGTGACAAGATCAAGACCATCCGCGGAGTGGGCGATCTGAACGGCAACGGCGCTCCCGATGTGGTCGCCGGTACGCAACTGCTGTATGGCGGAAGCGGCGGCGATGTCTACGCGCTCGAAGGCAACGAGAACCTGTCGGCGATCGGAGAAGGAGTCCCCGGTCGCTTCTGGCTCTCGCAGGCGAGGCCGAATCCCTCGCGCGGCCCCGTCTGCTGGGAGCTGTCCACTTCGTCCGCGGAGCGCGTGCGCTTGCTCGTCGTCGGTCCCGACGGCCGCACCGTGCGCGATCTGGGCGAACGCCAGTGCGAAGGCGCCGGGCAGCCGCTCTTGTGGGATGGGCGCGACTCCGAAGGCGTGCTCGTTCCCACCGGGGTCTACTACTTGCGGCTCTTGACCGGCTTGCGCACCGCCAGCGAGGGCAAGGTCGTGGTCGTGCGCTAGCGGGACGCGCGCCTGGCTGTCGTGCCCCACCAGGACGCATCCCTGCTCCGATCGCGTCTTCTGGTGCGGTGACTGTTCGGCGTAGATTCTCATCTGCCCTGCGGCGACCACGCGCAACAAACGGACGCGCAGGGCAGGATCTGTCGGGAAGCCCCTCCATCGCCTCACGGCCGGTGGGCAAACGCTCTCGAAGCCGCTTCTCCACCTGAAGTGACGGGACCCGCCAACGGCTCCGGCGGCGCACCATGAAGGCGTTTGCTGCCGGTCCGTCCGGCGTGATCGCCGCTGGAAACTCCCCGATCCATGCCGTATTGTTTCTCGATCTTTCCATGAATGGGAAATGCAGGCACCACGAGTCTTCAGCGTGGCATGCATGGACGCGAGCGCAAAGGAGGATACGGAATGGGCGACGAACGCACGGGACTGGTGACGATGGGAGGCAAGCCGATCACTCTGTTGGGTCCGGCTCTGCGCGTGGGAGATCCCGCGCCCGATTTCCGCGTGGTCGACAACGGCTTTCAACCCGTGCGCCTGGCGGATTTCCGCGGCCGGCCGACCCTGATCAGCGCGGTGCCGAGTCTCGACACCGGCGTCTGCTCGCTGCAGACCCAGCGCTTCGACCAGGAGCTGGCGAACGTGCCCGCGCAGACCGCGGTGCTCACGATCAGCATGGACCTGCCCTTCGCGCAGAAGCGCTTTTGCGAAGCGGAGCACACCGACCGCGTGAAGTTGCTGTCGGATCATGTGTGGCACGACTTCGGCACGCGCTACGGCGTGCTCATCAAGGACATGGGATTGCTCGCCCGGTCCATCTTCGTGGTCGGACGCGACGGCCGGATCTCGTACCTCGAAATCGTTCCGGAAATCGGACAGCACCCCGATTACGATGCGGCCCTCGGCGCGTTGCGGGCCGCGATCGCCTAGCCGCAGGTCGCAGGACCTGGCTCGAGAGGGTCGCCCTGTTTGGAAGGCCGAATCGCCGCCGGGATCGCGCTCGCCGGGCATGGGTGGGGCGTTGACCCGGCTTGCTTCAACGGCCTAGCATAGGCACCTATGAAGTGTCACAAAGGCAGCTGCGTGCCAGCAGCCATGACCGTTGCCGGACGCGCGGGCGAGGGCGCGAGCCGGGAGCGCGGCTCGACCGCGTCCCCGGTTCCGCGCGCGATCGCCTTGGCCTTCCGGGTGTGCGCGTTGCTCGCGTTGCTCGCCGCATGCGCGCCGCGGGCGTCCGCGCAGTTCCCGCGGGTCAGCGCGGGATTCGGCTATGGCGCGGGAGCGCTGTACAGCGACGAGTATGTCCTGAGCGTGCGCAAGGCTTCGTCGATCGGGCACTTCTCCTCCGGGCTCTATGCATTCGACTTGAACTATGTCACCCGCTCCAGTCTCACCTTCGGATTTCGCGCGCACATGATGCGCGTGGAGTTGAAGGGCGAGGAGGAAGAGGTCGGCCGCCTCGACCTCATTCCCGCGATGATCTTCGTCGGCTACCGCAAGCCTGCCATGGTGGGCCACGTGCGCGGTTTCTTCGGCGCGGGCGTGGGCGTGGCGTCCGCGCATTTCGTGCCGGCGGAAACGATCGACGCCTGGCAGCCCGTTCCCGGGGAGACTTCCATCGATGTCTCCGACGAGCGCCCGTTCGCCTTCTCCATCTTCGGCGGAACGGATGTGGGATTGAGCGAGAACTTCTCGCTCGAGCTGCAGGTGGAATCGACCTACATCAACGCCGAGCTCGGCTACGATCCGGTTCCCTACGAAGGATTCGCTTCCGAATCGGGGTACCAGGTGAAGGCCCGCCACGTCGCGTTCTCGCTCGGCCTGCGATGGTGGGTCGAGTTGTGGTAGACGCGCACAGCGAGGAGCACGCTCCTCGGTCGCCGGTTCCCTCGTCCTCTGCTCGTCGGTCGCCCGCTTCTCCATCGCCTGCCTTCTCGTCGGCATCCTCGTCGCCCGCATCCTCGCGATCGCCCCTGCTCCTCGGCGCGCATTGCTCCACGGCGGGCGGGCTGCACTGCGCCCTCGAGCGCGCGCACGCCTTGCGCTGCCGCGCGGTCCAGATCTTCACCCACAATCGCGCGCAGTGGCGCATGCAGGCGTTGACGGAAGAGGAGGCCACGCGTTTTCGCGAGACCGATCGGACGCTCGGCCCCTTCGCGCTCGCGGCGCATTCGAGCTATCTCATCAATGCCGCTTCGCCCGATCGCGCCCTGCGCGCGCGCTCGATCGACGCCCTCTCGGGGGAGATGGACCACGGCGCCGATCTCGGCATTCCCTTGCTCGTCTTTCATCCCGGCGCGCACATGGGGGCGGGCGAACGGGCGGGCATCTCGCGCACGGCCCGCGCCATGAATCGCCTGCGCACCGCGGCTCGTCGCAAACACCAGGATGCGGCCCCGATGCTCGCGGTGGAAATCACCGCCGGCTCCGGCACTTCGATTGGCTGGCGCTTCGAACACCTCCGCGCGCTCTTCGATCAGCTCGACGAACCACAGGCCGCGCGCGTCTGCTTCGACACGGCGCATGCCTTTGCGGCGGGATACGACTTCCGCACGCCGGCCGCGTACGAGCGCCTCTGGTCCGCGTTCGACAGCGTGATCGGCCTCGGCCGTCTGGGGATCTTCCACTTGAACGATTCCCGCACCGCGTGCGGAGCGCGCGTCGACCGGCACGCGCACATCGGCCGGGGCGAGATCGGCCTGAAGCCCTTCGGTTGGATCTTGAACGATCCCCGCTTCGCGCATCTGCCGAAGGTGATCGAGACGCCGAAGGAAGGCGGCATGGACCCGAAGAATCTTGGAATGCTCAGGCGCGCGGCCGCCCGCTGGAAGCGGCCTCGTTAGCGCCGCTCGAGTTTTCGCAGCTCCTCGTACAAGCGCCGCTCTTCCGGCGTCACCCGCGCGGGCACATCGACGAGCACGCGCACGATCTGATCGCCTCCCTGAATGCCCTGGCCCTTCATGCGAAGCTGCGCGCCCGAGCTCGTGCCCGGTGCGATCGTGAGACGAGCTTCGCCTTTCAGGGTGGGCACGGTCACCTGTCCGCCGAGGACGGCCACCGTGACGGGCACATGCAGGTCGATCAACAGATGGTCATTCTCGCGGCGAAATTGGGGATCGGGCCGCACATGAATGCGAACGAAGAGGTCGCCCGCCGGCCCGCCCGCGTGCCCGGCGCCGCCTTGCCCTCGCAAGCGCAGCACGCGGCCGTCCGCGGTTCCCGGGGGGATCGTGATCCCGAGGCGGCGCGTCGAGCGCACCGTTCCGCTGCCTCCGCATTGCGGGCAGATCTGGCTCGGCTTGGCTCCGGTTCCCTGACAAGTGGGGCAGACTTGCGTGACGCTGAAGAACTGGCCGCGCCGTTTGGAGCGCTCGGTCACGCGGCCGCTTCCCTTGCAGGTCGGGCAGCGTTCGACCGGCCCGAGCGCGCCGCGCCCATGGCATTGCGGACAGGCCGCGTCTCCTGTAATCGAGACATCCACGCGTCCGCCGAGCGCGGCGGTGCGAAAGTCGATCTCGAGCGCGGTCTCGATGTCCGCGCCCGCTCTGCCCGGAGAGCGTTCGCGATGGAGCGACTCTCCAAAGTCGCCGTAGAAGAGATTGCCGAAGCGGCTGAGGAAATCCTCCACCGACCACGCTTGTCCGCCCCGCGCCTGCTCTCCGCCGAATCCGCTGAACGGCTGCCCGCCCGCGCGCGCGGCATCGTATTCGCGACGCTTCTTGGGATCGGAGAGGACTTCGTATGCCTGCGACAAATCCTTGAAGCGTTCCTCCGCCTGCGCATCCCCCGGGTTCTTGTCGGGGTGATAGCGAATCGCGAGGCGGCGATAGGCCTTCTTGATCTCTTCCTCGCCCGCCGTGGGGGAGACGCCGAGAGTCTCGTAGTAGTCCTTCATCGTCTCGGCCCTCGCGAACGGCGGCGCTGCACGACGATCTCCAGGTAATCGCGCTCGGCGCGAATCCGCGGCCGCCCGGCGTCGAATTGAGGGGGAACGGGCAGCACGCTCACATAGCGAGTGTCGCTTCGTCCGCGCGCGCGAACGACATACACGGGAGGAGCGACCTCAATATCCACATCCGGCTCGAGGACATCCTCGAGGACCACATGCCAGCGAAGCGCGCGTCCGCTGAAGGTCCAGCGCGCCGCGAGCGGGCGCGCTTCGGCCCATTCGCGAAGGAGAGAGCGGAAGCGCTTCCCGATCGCCTGGATCTCGGCTTCGAGTCTTTCTTCGAGTGAGTCCAGCATCCTTCGTTCCCTTGGGGTCGCCCGCCGCCTCTCGGACCGCCGATCGTCGCGCGCGCCCGGCACTCGGTGGCGCGAACACCGCATCGCGGTCGGCCCGCAGGGATGATGCCCGCTCGCGAGTCGATTCTCAACGCGCCCGATGAGGGACGGATTCCTCCCAGATCGAGCTCGGACGGATCCCCGTCCATGGATGCCGGAGGACCGATCCAAGGAGGTAAGGCCTTGCCCTTCATACGGTTGGCTCTCAAGGAGACCGGGCGGTCGGGCCGCGCCGCCGGCGAAAAGGGCCAGCCGAACCATGGAACCGCGATCCAAAAAAAATGTTGACCACTTGGTCGAATATGACGATATTGCCGATACCGACCGCGCGGTCGGTTTTTGCATGTATGAGGAAACGGGAACGTTGCAGGTGCAGGAAGAGAGAAAACCCCGGGCTCCCGGTCGACCGGTCCGTACGCGGCCGGCCAGGACGGCCGAACTCCGAGCGGCCCAGGCCGAAAGCGCGCGCGTGCGACCGCCGAATGAGAAGCAGGGGCAGCCCGCCAGCCGTCAACAGCGGCGCTCGCGCAATACGCGCCAGCAACTCTTGATGGCGGCGCGGGAGGTGTTCGCCGAGAAGGGCATGGATCTCACGAGCATCGACGAGATCACGCGCCGCGCGGATGTGGGCAAGGGAACCTTCTACTACCACTTCAAGAACAAGGAGCGCCTGATTCGCGAGCTCGTGCGCGGGATGCTGGGCGAGTTGATCGGCGCGATCGATCGGCGCTGCGCCGGGTGCGACAACTTGAACAGCCTGCTCGACACCATGATCCAGGCGCACATCGAGTTCTTCAGCAACCGGTGGGAGGATTTCGTCCTCTATTTCCAGGGACGATCCGATCTCACGCTGGAGCAGGGTTATTCGGGGATCGAGACCCCGTTTCTCGAGTATCTCGAGCGGATCGAGACGTTGATCGATGGAGTGGTCCGCTACCACTTGCCGAAGCCGGTCCTGCGGCGCATCGCGTGCGCCGTGGCCGGATTCGTCTCGGGGTACTACTCCTTCGCCGTGATCACCTCGCAAGGGGAGGACGTCGATGAGGCGTTCCGGGCCTTGCGCGGCGCGATGGTGGCAAGCCTGGCGCGTTTCATCCGCGAGGCGATCCCCGCGGAAGCGCGTCAGGAAGGCTGACCGAGAGGCGTCTGGAACTACGGCCCGCAGCCGGTGATGCGCAGCGGGCCGCCCTGGGAGGGCAAGAGAGAAAATGAATCGCGCGCCTGCCATTGATGTGCCTGTAGCTAAGGCTGCCCCCGTTCGCAAGGGCAAGCGGGTCGAAGGACCTGCTCCCCGGCGAATGGGGCGTCATGCGCAGGAGCCAGCCCTGTGGGGCTTGGCAACCAGCATCGACATCTACCACTGTGATCCGGCCACGATTCGCGACGCGGAGAAGATTCGCCGCTTCGTGGTCGAGCTGTGCGAGTTGATCGAGATGCGTCGCTTCGGCGACACGCTCGTCGTCCACTTCGGCGAGGACGAGCGCGTGGCGGGTTACTCGATGGTCCAACTCATCGAGACCTCGCTGATTTCGGCGCACTTCGCGAACCTGACCAACACCGTCTATCTGGACGTGTTCAGCTGCAAGACGTACGACCCGGAGGTCGTGGCGAACTTCGCGCAGAAGTTCTTTGGAGGCGCTCACTGCATCACGCACGTGACTCCGAGGCTGTAAGAGGTGATCCGGACTCGTGTGGTTGACGATCTGGCGGAAGGCCGCCGGATCTGGGAAGAGCTCTTTCCGCGCGCGCACCTCACCGATTTGTGGGAGGTGCGCGCCTGCTTTCAGGAGCATTACCGCCGCCCGCTGCACTTCGTGCTGGCGGAAGAGGACGGCGTGTTGGCCGGCTTCCTGCCGCTCAGTTGGATCGAAGAGCGCCAAGGCTACGCCTATTTTCCCGGCGAGCTTTGGGCCGGCCACACCTGGCTGGAGCAGAACCGGGTGATCGTGCGCCATCCGGATGTGTTGCGCGCGATGCTGGAAGCCTGTCCCGGGTGGCATCACATCCGGTACCTGTTGCTTTGCGATCCGCCCGTTCCCGGCGCGGCGGTGGACGAGATCAACTACCAGTTCCATCCGCCCGAGTATGACTACGACATGGAGCGCTATTTCGCGCGCTTCTCGCATCGCACGGCCAAGCGCTTGCGGCGCGAAGTGGCGGGGTTGCGCGAACGGCTGGCCATGCGCATGAGCGGGTCCGAGTCGGATTTCGCGGTGAACGAAGGCGCCTTCGACGCGATGGTCACTCTCAATCGAGACCGCTTCGGCGGGCGCTCCTATTTCTCCGACGATCGCTTCACGGAAGGCTTTCGCAGCCTGGTTCGTCTCGCGCACGAACGCGGCTGGGTGCGTTTCACTTCCATTCTGGATGCGGACAAGCCGGTCGCGGTCGATTTTGGATGCGTGTATGACGACGCCTACACGATGCTCGGCGGCGGCACGCACGCGGAGTATCCGGGAGTGGCGAAGCTCATCAACCTGCAGCACATGGAAGTCGCCTGCCGCGAACACTTCTCGTCGGTCGATTTTCTGTGCGGGGATTTCGCCTGGAAGACGCTCTTCCATCTCACCCCGCAGCCGTTCTTCGTGATCACGAACGAAGCGCCGCCCGCGGGCGACGCGGACCAAGCGCCGAGTGGGGGCCTCGCGGACGAAGCGCCGGCGTCAAGCCCCGCGCCCGCTGCGCCGCCGCATCCCGAATCTTCGGACCATGAACGCTGATCGCTCGAAGGGCCATGCGCCGAGAGTTGCCTCTCGCGAGCGCGTCCTCGTCGTCGGAACCACGCCCGACTACATCGATCTCCTCCTGCACCGTCATCCCGGGCGGGCCTTCTTCCTGACCGAGCGCAAGTTTCGTGCGGCGGCCAAGGAGCCGCGCCCCGCCGCGCGCAACGAGTGGACGACCGATCTCCTGCGCGACCGCGAGCAGGTTCTTGCCGGCCTGCGCGCCGCGCTCGAGCAGAGACGCATTCGCATCATCGGGGTCGCCTGCTTCGACTGCGAATCGCTCGCCCTCGCGGCCTTTCTGGCGCGCGCGTTCGACCTGCCCTTCCCGAGCGAAGAGGCGGTCATCGCGGCGCGCGACAAGCACGAATGCAAGCGGATCTGGAATGAAGCCGGCCTTCCGGCCCCCGCCGCGGCGCTCGTTCACGACGAGGAAGAGGCGGTGCGCTTTCTGGCCGGGCTGCGCGAGCGTGCGCGGAACCGCAGCCGTCGGCGCGCAGGCAGGAGAGGCGCCGCCCATCCGGCCGCTGCGGCGATCGTCCTGAAGCCGCTCACCGGCAGCGGAAGCGAGCTCGTCTTTCTCTGCCGCACGGAAGAGGAGGTGCGCCGGGCCATCGGCGTCATGCGCGCGCGCCTCGCGCATCATCACGACGCGCGCATGTATGCGCCGGTGCGCACCTCGCATGGCCGGCTCGATCCGCGCGCGGTGTTCGTGGCCGAGGAGTTCGTGCAAGGGCCCGAGTACAGTTGCGATTTCGTGCTCGACGGCGAGCGGGTGGAGATCGTGCGCATCGCGCGCAAGATCTTCGCGCCCGCGCCGCCCATCGGGACCACGCTCGCCTATGCGCTCCCTGCCCGCCTGCCCGCGGGAATCGGGCTCGCCGCGTTTCGCCGCCAGATCGGCGCCGCCGCTCGCGCGCTCGGCCTCACGCGCGCCATGGTCATGCTCGACTTCATTTTCCGCGACGGGCGCGCCGTCATGATCGAGATGTCGCCGCGTCCGGGAGGCGATTGCCTTCCGCCCCTCATCCTCGCGTGCTCGGGGCTCGACATGCTGGGCGCGGCGCTCGACTTCGCGACGGGACGCGCAATCGCGATTCCCCCGAAGTCGCGGTGGAAGAGGCTCGCGGGCCTGCGCTTGATCGCGCGACAGGAAGGCGTGATCGCGCGCATCGATCCCCGGCCGCTGGCCGCCGAGCGCAGGGTTCTCGATGTGCACCTCGCGCGGGAACGCGGGCATTGGGTGATCCTGCCTCCCGCCAACTACGACTCGCGCATTCTCGGCTACGCGATCTTCGCGCCTCGCGATTGGCGGCGGGTCGCGGCCGAATGCCGGGAATTGCGTTCGCGCCTGGGGCTGGTCTTCGAACGCGCTCCAGGCGCGGCGCGCTGAAAGGGTGGGGGAGGGTTTCATGAGCGACATTGCGAGACCTTTCGAACAGGATGAGATCCTTCCCTTCGTGCGAGCCATTCTGGAGCGCCGCGAGGATTTCCTGGCGGCGCATCGCGAGCACGGTTCTCCCCTCTATCTCTTCGACGAGACGGCTCTGCGCACGCGCGCCCGGGAATTCGCGCAGGCTTTCGCGGCGACGCTCGACCGGCCGCGGATCTTCTACGCGATGAAGAGCAACTCGCATCCCTGGATCGCGCAGACGCTGTTGAAAGAGGGGCTGGGCCTCGATGTGTCGAGCGGGCGAGAGCTCGCCGCCGCGCTCGCCGCGGGCGCCGAACGGATCATCTTCAGCGGGCCGGGCAAGACGCCCGAGGAGCTCGCCCTCGCGATCGAGCATGGCGATCGCGTGACGGTGTTGATGGACAGCTTCGGCGAGCTCGCGCGCTTGGGTGAAGCCGCGCGTCGCGGGGAAGCAGCCCGCCGGGGCGAGACGGGGGGCGCTGCAGAACGCGTCCGCCGCGCGGGCGTGCGCCTGACCACCGACGAGCGCGGGTTGTGGCGCAAATTCGGGATCCCGCTGGAGCGATTGGGCGAGTTCCACGCGCTGGCAGCGGCGCAATCGAATCTGCGATTGACGGGGCTGCAATTCCACACGAGCTGGAATCTCGATCCGTCCCAGCAGACGGCATTCCTCGCGCGCCTGGGCGCGACGCTCGCGAGAACGCCGGCGCTCGCAGCGCAACTCGAGTTTCTCGACATCGGCGGCGGATATTGGCCGCCCGCGGGCGAGTGGCTGCACACTTCCGATGGCAGCGCGATCGCGCCCACCTCGCTGCCCGTGCCGCACTATCGCCGCCCGGGACATCCGGTCGCGCTCTTCGCCGAACGCATTGCCGCAGCCTTGCAGGCGCACATCTTCCCGCACGCCCGTCCGCGCATCTGGCTCGAGCCGGGACGCTGGCTCTCCCACGACGCCATGCACTTGCTTCTGCGCGTCGTCGACCGCAAGGCCCCCGATCTCGTCATCACGGACGCGGGCACGAATGCGATCGGTTGGGAGCGCTTCGAGAGCGATTACTTCCCGGTGATCAATCTCACGCATCCCGCGCTGGAAGAGCGCCCCTGCTTCATCCTGGGCTCGCTCTGCACGCCGCACGATGTCTGGGGCTACGCCTATTGGGGCGCGGGCATCGAGGAAGGGGATCTGCTCCTGATCCCAAGCCAGGGCGCGTACACCTACGGGCTGCGCCAGGAGTTCATCAAGCCGCTGCCCGAGTGCGTGCGATTGCGGCCCGCCTCGGGCCATGCGGAATGAACGACACGCTCGACCACGAGGGCGCGAGATGTCAGCGCGCTCACCCGCCCGCTTTCACCCGCTCCACCAACTGATCGAGAAACCCCGCTTGCCCCGGCAGGATTTTCTCACGCGCGGCCATGAGATCGAACCACGCGGCGCGGTCGGCCTCCGGGTACTCTCGGACATTGCCCGAACCGGTAGGCCATTCGAGGGAGAAGGTGTTGCTCTTGAAGCCGGCGAGATCGAGATCCTGACGCACCGCCCAGGCGTGAACGAGCTTGCCGCTGCGTTGGCGCAAGGGGAGCAAGGGAAGGAAGGGGCCGTCCACGCGCAAGCTCGTCTCTTCTTCGAACTCGCGCCGGGCGGCATCGAGCGGCTGCTCGTCGTCTCCGAACTCGCCCTTCGGAATCGACCAGGAAGCGGCGTCCTTGTTTCTCCAGAAAGGCCCGCCGGGATGGACGAGCAGCACTTCGAGCGATCCCGCGCGCTCGCGAAAGACGAGCAGTCCCGCGCTCTTCTTCGCCATCCCGGCCGTCTCCCGTCGTGGAACGCCATCAAGGCCCCGCACCCGGGAGCATACTCCGGCCTGCGGCCGCTATTCCACGACGCAAACGCGGCTGCGCACGGTCTGCCCGTTGGCGTGCAATACATAGAAGTAGACCTCGCGATCGACGGGCAGCGCTCCGCCGGGAATGGAGTTCCGCTTCACGGCGTTTTCCGAAGCTGGAGGTCCGAACGCGAGCAGGGAATGCGGCCGGAATGCGGTAGGACTGCTGCAGGAATGAGGCAGGGAATGCGGCTGAAAAGCAGTGGGAATGTGGAGCCCGGAACCGGATAGCGCTTGCTCCTTTGGCGGCGCTCGGAGAATCTCCCCGCCATTGCGCGGCGGAACGCCTGCGCCGGTCGAGACTCTCCCCGCCCGGCCCGCACGCGGGCCCAGGAGCGTGCGCGTTCATGGACGCAGGCCGGTGCACGAGGAAAGAAGATCGTATGCGAATCGCGTTGTTGGGGCTGCCCCAATCAGGCAAGAAGACGCTCTTCGCCTTGCTGACGGGACGGGAAGTGCCCGCCGGCCGCAAGGCGCACGAGGAGATCGAAGGCGCGGCGCGCGTCGCCGATCCGCGCGTCGATCGTTTGGCCGAGATGTACCGCCCGCGCAAGGTCACCTACGCGGAGAACCACTTCGTGCTCTGCCCGGACATGACCGAAGGGGGCGGCCGCGACTGGTACGACGCCGCGCGGGGGTGCGACCTGCTCTGCCTCATCGTGCGCGCGTTCGCCGCCGGACATGTCTATCACCCCGCGGGCAGCGTCGACGCCGAGCGCGATCTCGCGCTTCTGCAGACCGAGCTCGTCATTTCGGATCTCGAGCGGGTGATGAACCGCATCCTGCGCATCGAGAAGGAGAAGATGCGCGGCCCTTCGCCCGCGCGGGACATCGAAGAGCGCGCGTTGCGAAAGATCTGGACGGCGCTCGACGAAGGCCGCTGTTGCGACGGCGTGGATATGGAGGACGAGGAGCGCAAGGCGCTGCAGAATCTCTCTCCGGTGACCATCCGTTCCGCTCTCGCCGTTCTCAACATCTCCGAGGATGCGCTGGGTCAGCCGGTCGCGCCCGGCCGCTTCGCCGTCTGCGCGCAGATCGAGCGCGAGATCCGGGCGATCGCCGATCCGAATGAGCGCCGCGAGTTCCTGGCCGCGCTCGGCATCGAGACGCCGGGCCTCGATCGCTTGAACGCGGCCGCCTACGAGCGCCTGGGCCTGATGTCCTTCTACACGGTCGGTAACGACGAAGTGCGGGCGTGGACGATTCGCCGCGGCGCGACCGCGCCCGAAGCGGGGGGCAGGATCCACAGCGACATTGCGCGCGGGTTCATTCGCGTCGAGGTCATCAAGTACGAGGATCTGCTCGCAGCCGGTTCGGAGAAGGCGGTCAAGGAACAGGGCAAGGCCCAGCTGCGCGGCAAGGACTATGTGATGGAAGACGGCGACATCTGCCACTTCCTCTTCAATGTCTGATGGGGCAAGGCGGGCGTGCTGCGTGAGCTAGTGCAAGCGCGGGCGGCTCAACCGGCCTGCACCTCCTCGAAAAACCCCGTCGAGCGGTTCTTGCGCACATTGTTCCAGGCGAAGCAGCGGCCGTTCATCGCCACATAGACGCCGCGGGGCAAGGTCTGCGCGAACGCGATCGCGCTGCCCAGGTTGAAGAGCCCATCGGAGCTGCCGAAGGTGTAGGGAATCATGGCCCCCACCAGGACGACCGTCTTCTCCTGGATGCGTTCCCCCAGGTAGCGCGCGGTTTGATCGAGCGTGTCGGTGCCATGCGTGATGATGATGCGATCGGGATCGGCCTCGACGCAGCTCTTGAGGATGATCTCGCGGTCGACATCCGTCATCTCGAGGCTGTCGATCATCATGAGCGTGCGCACCTCGATGTCGACGGTGCAGCGGCCGAGCTTGAGCATCTCGCGGATGTGCGTGTCCTTGAAGAACAGGCGGCCGTTGATCTCGTCGTATTCCTTGTCGAACGTTCCGCCGGTCACACAGAGGCGAATGGACATCACGGCTCCTTTCCGGGATTGGGCGCGCCATGCCGCTCACGATTGCTTCCGGAGATGACGCGGCCATTGTCCCCAAAATCAGGCCTGAATTCCACCATTTGGCCGGCGGAGTGAGCCCGGAGAAGCCCTGCTCGTGGCCACTGCGGTGGGCGCGCTTGGACCATCCCTCGCGGCCCATCGTTCCCCGTGGCCGAATGCCCGCACCTCGACCGTGCGGCCGAGCTTGGGCCGGCCGACCGTGTTGCAGAACGCAAGCCTCCCTTCATGTTTCCGGCGTGATGCAAGTACTGCTCGGGACGCGCCGTTTCTTCTCCCGGCCTGGCCGGGGATGGGGATACCGTCCCTCGCGGATTCCCGGTCAATCCTTCTTCCCTTTTGCCGATGAACAAGGAGTCGCCTCGCATCGATCGCAATCGCATGCATCGCATGCTCGTGTCGTTCCCGCCCGAAAGGAGGCTCTCCGTGACCGGACGCATCGGCTTCGCCTGCTTCATTGTCTTGGCTATGGCCGGATTCCTCGGCTGCTCGCAATCGACCCAACCGGAAGGAACGGCCGCGCCAGTGCCCGCGCATCCCATCGGCATGATCGATCCGTGCGGCGAGCCGCAGGTGGTCACGCTGTATGCCGGGCAATTCATCGACGCTGGTTTCGTGACCGTGTCGAACGACGCGCAAACGCTCTCCGTGGAAATCCAGACGGCGCCCGGATGGTTCATGACGGAATCCCATGTCGCCGTCGCGCGCACGCTGGAAGATCTGCCTCAGACAGGGTCGGGGAATCCGCAAGTCGGCCACTTCGACTTCGCGGCGGTCCACGACCCGATGACGGCCGCCTACACCTATCTCGTCGACATCGCCGAGTACGGCTACCAACTGGGCGATCCGCTGGTTGTCGCCGTGCACGCGGCCGTCGTGCGCGTGGACGATGGCGGCGCGATCGTGCAACGCGAGACCGCCTGGGGGGATGGGCTCGATTTCCCCGGCAACAACTGGGCGACCTACCTCGAGTACACCGTGCAGCAATGCGTGATCGAGCCTCAATGCGAGATCACCGTCGAGTACCCGAACGGCGGCGAGAGCTTCTGCCTTGGCGACGACATGACGATCGGGTGGATACAAGAAGGGATCTCGTGCGGAGATTTCGTGAAGATCGAGCTGCTGCAATACGGCGCGGTGTGCAGCCCGCTGGCCGAGAGCGCTCCCAACACCGGCTCTTTCACGTGGACGAACGTGCAGGGATGCGGGATCGACGATCTCACGACGCTGGCCATCCGCGTGACCGATTTGACGAGCGGCGCCTTCGATGAAAGCGACGGCCCGTTCGAGCTCTTCGACTGCGGCGGCGGCAACGGCGGCGAATGACCCAGCGCTCCTCGTTCCTTGCGTGCGGGCCGTCGTGATAGGATCGGAGCGCTTGGCCGCACTTCGGTCCGCGCTTTCCGGTGTGCGGCTTCCGTCGTCACCATACGGATTTTCGGAAGCCACGCGACATGACGCCCGACGATCTCTTCACTGCGCTGCGCGAGGGCCTCGCGGGACCGCTGCCCGGTCCTCGCGCGCAAAAGCTCATGGCTCCGCATCCGCGACCCGGTTGGCGTCCGGATGCGGAGCTTCCTTCCGCCCGCCCCGCCGCCGTGCTCGTCCTTCTCTATCCCGGCAGTGAAGGGGATACGCGAATCGTCTTCACCGAGCGAACCGCGGATGTCGCGTCGCACAAGAGCCAGGTGTCTTTTCCAGGCGGTGGCATCGAGCCGGGCGAGTCGCATGTGGAAGCGGCTTGCCGCGAAGCGGAAGAGGAAATCGGCCTCGCGCGCGATATTCCACGACCCATCGGCGAGCTCACGCCGCTCCGGGTCCCCGCGACCGGCTTCACGATCCACCCGGTGGTTGCTATAGCAGTCGAGCGGCCAGTCTTCGTCCCGAATCCTCGGGAGGTGCGCCGCATCCTCGAAACCGATCTCGCGCATCTGCGCTCCCCGGACCATCTGCATTGCGAGCGTTCGAACATCGCGGGGCGATGGCTGGATGTGCCCTACTTCGATCTCGCCGGCGCGCGTCTGTGGGGCGCGAGCGCGATGATCACCGCGGAATTGCTCGCGCTGCTCGGATGGCCGGGCCCGCCCTGGCCACGAGAAGGGCAGACTCCCCGCGGGTGAGATCGATTGGACGCAGCGCTTTGGGCCGCGCCTCGCCCTGCGAGGTGCGTGCGCGCGCTGACGCGTGCGCTCGTCAGCGCGCGTCCGCACTCGGGGCATCGACGAGAGGAAGGCGCATGGCTCCCGCCGCTTCGAGCGCTTCCACCGTGGCGAAGTAGTCCGAAGGAGTCGCGGGCACGAGTTGCGGCGAGAGATGCCTGCGGTTCCACCGCGCGACGAAACGGCGCAGCCGCTTCCAGGCGCTCTCCTCTTCCAGGCGGACGAGGCAGAACGCGAGCGAGCGCTCTTCGCCGTCAGCGCCGCTGCGCCATCGCATGCCGTCGCGCATGACTGAATCCGCTTGCAGCAACGCTCGCGCGCCTTCGTCGAGCTCGTCAGCGCCCCATGCAACGGAAAGCGCTTGGCGAAATGCGACGAGGGAACGCGTTCCCGATTGCAGATGAAATGCTCGCCGCGGCAACGGGCTCGCGAAGATCGCGTCGTCGCCGACGAGCAGGTTGGCAATGGTGGTCGCGTGCGTGGACGACCATGACGACAGTGACTGCGTAGCCGGCGGAGCATCGGACAGGCGCGGCAATTCGAATGCCGCCTGCCCGTCCGCGATCCACGCGACCCGAGGAGCGGCGAACAGTCGCAGGCGGCTCAACGAAGGCGGATCGCAGGACGCGCGCGCGAGAACCTCGAGCCTGCCGCTCGCGCACAGCGCGCGAACGCGCTCTTCCCAGTGTTCGACGAGAACCACAGGCAACCAGTCGGCCGGCAACGCCGCGCGCAAGCGCCGTCCGCTCTCGAGCGCTCGCAGGGCGGCGTCGAGCAGCGCTGCATCAAGCGGCCCGGCGCCGAGCGCATCTCCGTCAGCGGCCGGGCCGGCCGGCAGATGAGGGCACAGGTAGATTTGGGCCCCGCGCGGCGCGATCGCGAATCGCAGCGAGCCGGTGCGCATTTCCGGGGCGCGCGAGCTCGTACGCGCGCCGCGCCAGACCTCGAGGAGCAGATCGGCCGATGCGACGCCGGGATATTTCGCATCCGCCAGCGGCACGGAGAAGAGCAGAGGTTGATCCGGCGACGCGCTCGCAGGCAAGCCATCCGCACGCGGCTCCGCCCAGGCGTGCAGGAATTCGTCGCGGCGCTCTCCCGCGATGACGGTCAGGCGCGCATGACCGGCGAATCCCGCGGGGGGAATCAGCGCCATTCGCTGAGCGCTCGCGCGCGATTGGCGCAGGAGCAGGAGAGTGGGGCGCACGCGCCATTCACCGAAGGCGGCCTCGTGAACCTGCGCGTCACTCGCGGAGGGCCTGCTCTGGTCCTCGCTCACGGCGCGCCGGGCCCCAAGTCGCGCTCCGCTTCGTGCAGCGCATCGATGAGCCCGTTCCACACCGCGGCGGGGCGCTCGCACGCGATCGCGCTCATGTGCGCGCAAGCCTCGAAGCCCCAAATGGCGATGGTGTCGGGGGCATATTGCAGAAGCTCGCGCGTGCCGGCGAAGAGCTCGGCTTCGCGCGCGGCCGGAATGCGAAAGGCCTGCACCCACAGCATCGAGGGAATCTGCGCGCGCCGGCAGATGCGCAGCGCTTCGCCCGCGTGCGTTTCCACGAAGCGCCGCCGCTCCTCGGGCGTGTGCATGCCGAAGGCGTCCCAGTAGGGATCGGTACCGAATTCGTGGATCCGGCCGTCGGCGAGGAGCGCGTCGTGATCGAGCGCGGGTTGCTCGAGAAATCCGTGCGGCAGCACGCAAACCGATGAACGCAGTCCCTGCGCGTGCGCATAGCGGGTGAGGTCCACGAGCAGATCGCGAATGCCGCGTTCGCGAAGCTCGGTGATCGTCTCGCGCGACGCGCTCCGCAAGTCCGCTCCCGGGTGCAGCTCGCGCAGACGGCGCTCGCAATGCTCGCACGCGCAGATCTCGCCGTGCGGATTGAGCGGGCCGGGAAAGACCCAGTGGGGCTCGTCCCAGAAAATCCAGGGCGCGCCCGTCTCGGCGGCCGCATCGATCCAGGCGTGCATGCGCGCGCGCAGGCTGGGATGGTTCAGGCAGCAGCCGCCGAGCAATCGTCCCGAAGGGCCGCACTGGAAGAGGTCGGGCTCTTCGAGCAGCCATTGGGAATAGGCCTCGCCGCCGAAGACGCGCCCCACTCCCCAGGGATCGAGCAGCGTCTCCAGTCCGCAGTCGCACGAGATGCGCACGATCTCGCGCATGGTGGCGCG
This sequence comes from uncultured bacterium, assembly GCA_964482205.1. GTDB lineage: Bacteria > Eisenbacteria > RBG-16-71-46 > CAIMUX01 > WJJG01 > JAZDGX01. Next base: position 24,836 of record CAYZWI010000017.1, read on the forward strand.
ATAGAAGGCCATATCGGTTTCGGAGAAGGTGTGCACGACACGGGTGAAGCCGAGCCTGTGCAGGAGTTGCATGTCGGCGGCGACATGGCGCGGAATGCGATTGCCGAAATAGCTGGCGGCGATCCTCATGCCGTCGCCCCGGAAACGGGCGCGCGCGCGACGGCCGGCTGCCCGAGGATGGACCATTGGCGGAACTGGCCGAAGCCGCAGTCGGCGTACAACTCGCCGACCGCGAAGGGCGCGTCGAGCGATCCCGAAACCGTGATGCAGCCCGCCGCCGCAAGGCGCCGGATCGCTTCCCGCGCGAGAATCACGCCCAGGCCGCGCCCCCGAAAGCGAGGCAGGACCTGCACCCAATCAATGAAGCCTTCGTCCGTTTCGCCGCAGTAACCGCAGACTGCCGCGCCGATCGGGCGCGCGAGCGTTTCATCGCACAGGAAGAACCATCCGTCGGCGTAATAGGATGGCGCGCGCGCCGCCACCGCGAGCCGTTCGGCATCGATGAAGCGCGGCAGGCTGGGATAGGCGGAGTTCATCAAGTCGGCGAGCGTGGGGAGATCCTTCTCGGGATCGACGGTGAGTATGCGCAATCCGGCGGGCACGGAGACGGGGCCCGGCTTCGGGCCTTCGTAGATCGCGCGGAAGCAGCGTCCTAGCACCTGCAGCGAAAGCTCTTCGTTCCACTTGGTGCGTCCGGTCTCCATCACGGGGAGGAAGGTCAGCGTGGGAACACGATTCTTCACCTGCACGATGAGATTGCGCAGGGTTTCGGCCCGTTCCGGCACGCTCCAGGTGAGCTCGATCGAGTCGTCGCCGTACGCGACCACCGAGCTCAGGCGGCGCCCGTTCGTCGAGACGAGGTAATTGCAGCCCATGAGGACATCGCGCACTTTGCAGAGGGGCGTGTAGAGGGTGAGATGCGGCGCCTTCTTGTAGAGCGGCTCGATCAATTCCAGCGTGGTCGGCCGCGACGCGGACGAAGTCCGCGCCGGAGTGCGCGTGCGCCCCTGGTACAGAGCCGAGAGAATCACGATTGCGAACCCACCCCGCTCGAGGTCTGGTCACGAAATCGATGTTGGCCGGTCGCATCGGAAGGCTAGTCGACCCAGGCCACCATCCAAGTGCGTTCGATGGCTTCCCCGCCGCCGAACAATTCTACCATGTCTCCGTCGACGAGGCTCCTTCCGCGACGCGTCTCGCGCTCCCCATTCACGCGCACCCGCCCGCCCTGGATGAGCATCTTGGCTTCGCCACCGGTGGCGGTCGCGCCCGCGAACTTGAGGAAGGCGTCGAGCCTGATTCCGGGCCTGCGCACGTGGACGGTTTCCAGTTCCATGAGACCCGATATTGGCACACCGCGATCGCGAGTGCTACGCTGCGCCCATTCTTCGCGCATCAGGGAGCGATTTCCGGCGGCGGCTGTGGGAAGGCGGGCAGAGGAGACTTGGGCAGGAGAATTGCTATGGCACGCGTCTTGCCATCGAAGACCCGAGGGCACCTGGCGGCCGCGGCGCTACGCGTCGCGGAGCATCGCGAGAGCCGGCCCGCGCGGGCGGATGAGATCGCGGCCCTGCTCGGGTGGGGCCACGAGGAGACGCTGGTGGTCTTGAAGGGCCTCGTCGACGCGGGCGTCCTGCGCATGCACGAGACGCCCTTCGAGGTGCGCTTCGAGATCGTCGACCACATGAAGCTCGAGACCTTGCCCGAGGAAGGCGAGGAGCCGGTGCTGGAAGAGGAAGTGGCCGACTTTCACCGGCGGACCAAGTCGCGCCGCGAGGAAATGGAGCGCATGTTCCGCGAGGGCGAGGTCGACAAGCAGCGCAAGAAGAAGGTCGAGGATCTGGAGGCGCAATTCGACCAATTCCGCAAGAAGAAGCGCCCTCCGATGCCCTGACGGCCCGACCTCCATCGGGGGCGAGGGTGCCGTCGAGGGCGATCGCGCGCACGGAATCCCGCCCGAACATCCGCTCCGCGCTACCCGGAATCCGCCGCTATCGGGTATAATTGAGGCACGCCTTCCGGGCTTCCGGATGGCACATCCCCGCCGGGCGACACAGCTTGCGGCGGGTTTTCGTCGCAGTCTCGCACACCAAGGAGGACGGGAATGAGCGTCACGCGAGGGGTATGGGCATTCCTTTTCCTGGGCGCGATCGCAGCCTTGGCCGCGCTGCCGGCATCGGCTTCGGTGCCGCGCATCGTTCTGGCTGAAGACTTCACGGCCTCATGGTGAAGCTACTGCCCCGATGCCCGGGCCGGGCTCGATATCGTGGCAGGAGAATTCGGTGATCAACTCGCCATCGTCGAATACCACCCCAGCAGCAGCGATCCCATGGTGCTGCCCTGGTCGGTGGCGCGGGGCAACTTCTATGGCACCAGGTTTGGGGGCTACCCGACGGTGATCTTCGACGGCCGGATCGACCATGTGGGGTCGTACGGCTCGCCGGCTGCGTGCGCGAATGCGTATCGCACTTCCATCAATCAACGCCTGGCCATACCGGCCAACGTGTCGGTGGAAGGCATCTTCAATTACAGCACCGAGAATGTCTCGCTGACGGCCAAGGCGAAGAAGGTGGACGCCGTCACGCTCACCTCGCCCATTTTCGTGATGGCCGTCTTGGAAGACGACATCCATTCCGGCGGACGGATCTACAACCATGTCGTCCGCGCCGGAGGCAGCCAGAACATCACCCTCACGGACGTAGGCGACTCCGTGATCGTGGCGATGGACTTTCCCATCCGCCCGAATTGGAACATGGACAACGTCCATTGCGTGGCGTGGGTTCAGCAATCGACCGGCCAGCTGCCTGTCTACCAGGCCGCCGACCTCACCCTCTTCACCGACTTCACCTTCGACTTCGAGGACAACCTGATCACGATCCCCGAAGGCAACGGGGAGGCGATCTTCGAGGGCACGCTCACGAGCCTGTATGAGTCGGCCCAGGACATCACCGTGTCGCTCAACAACACCTTCGGCTGGCCGTGCGAGTTTATGGTCGAGGGCGAAGCGGACTTCCACACCGATCCCGCGGTCGTTCCGCTGGCTCCCGCCCAGCAGTTGGTGGTGACCGTGCGTGTCACGACCAACTCGGAGCGGCGAGTGGGCGAAGGCGCGCTGCAGCTGCAGTCGCCCAACCGCGTCGCCACCAAGAAGTGCCGCATCTTCAACGGCGGCCCCGCGATCCTCATGGTGGACGACGACGGCCGCTATCCGACCAACGAGGAAGAGCCGATTCTCGCCGCGCTCGATGCCGCCAACGCGCTCTACGACCACTGGGACGTGCGTCTCGATTACGGCCGGCCCCCGACACTGGACGAAATCAGCCAGTACGATGCGGCCATCTGGCATGTCGGGCGCCAGGTGGGAATGATCGACGACAGCGATGTGCAGCTCTTCACAGATTACCTGAACAACGGCGGCGGGCTGATCCTCTCGTACCAACAGTTCATGAACTTCGCCGACACCTGCTCGGTGCCGGTGGTTCCCGCCTTCGTGCACGACTATCTCGGCATCGACGATGTCGCGGTGGACGCGGGCGCCGACAGCGCGCTGGGCGTGCCGGGCGATCCGATCACCGACGGGATGAACATCTACTTCAACTACTCCTCGAGCGTGCTCAACAAGGCGGATGTGCTCACGCTGAATGCGACCGGGGCGCCGATCCTGCACAATTCGGCGGGCGGCGTCATCGGCGTGCGCGCGGATCTCGAAGGAGCGGTGGTTCCGGGCCGGGGCAACGCGCGTGTGGTCTTCTTCTCCTGCTTCCTGAACGCGCTGCAGGACTCGAGCGATCCGGACAACCTGAAGACGCTCCTCGACAATTCCATCGAATGGGTGCTGGCGCGGGGCAGCGCCGGGATCGGCGATCAGGCGCGTTCGCATCTCTCGGCGATCCGCAGCATCGCTCCCAATCCGCTGTCGATGAGCTACGCCCGCGGCAGCGGGACCGCGATCCGTCTGCGCGTGAGCGATGCAGTCGCGAACCAGCCCGTGCGCCTGGATGTGTTCGACTTGAACGGACGGCTGGTGCGCAATCTGATCGACGGATCGCTCCCGGCCGGCACGGCGGATGCGAACTGGGACGGGCGCGAGTCTTCGGGCCAGCCGGTGGGCAGCGGGATGTACTACCTGCGCTTCACCACTCCCGAGGGCATCGACCGCGCTCCGATCGTGGTCATTCGGTAACGAAGACGCCGGGTTGCCGCCCGGCGGATCGGCCAACAGGAACGGGGCGTCCCTTTGGGCGCCCCGTTTCCGTAGATTCCTGCTCTCGCGGACAGCCAGGTCTCCGGATGTCCGCTACTGGGCCGCCCCACGCAAGATCACTTCCGTGCTTGTCCAACCCACCGATTCCAGGATCTCTGTGATCGCCTTCGTCTGCTCAGCGCTTGGGCTGAGGAGCGCGCCTTCGATCATGAACATGTCGTAATGGCGCTCCATGGCGCCGAAGTAGGTCGCGAGCACGCAGCCTGTGGCGCTGAGGCCGCACAGGAAGAGGGTGTTGACCCCCATCTCCTTCAGCGTCGCATCCAATTCCGTGTCCACGAAGGCGCTGGGGTAGTGCTTCACGATCTTCGGATCGCTCTCCTGCACGGTGATCGCATCGGGGAACGGAAACCCGGGGCTGTCCGGCGCCGGCCCCCACTTGGGATCGGTGTGATAGACGCGAATCACGGGGAACCCGTGCTGGCGGAACAGCCAGATGTAACCGTTGATGGTCTGCAAGGCGCTGTCCCGGCCGTTGGCATCCATCATGGGAAGAAACGCCTCTTGCACGTCGATGACGAGCAAGGCCGGATGGACCGGCCCTTTCTCCTCTTCCTGCGACCAGGCAGCGGGAACGAGGGCCACGAGAAGCACGAGACAGATCGCGAAACGAAATCGCATGATTCGCCTCCAAAGCGGCAGGGAAGATCGTGACCGCCTGCGACGGCTGCATCGCTTTCGCAGCGCGCAATGGCAACAGTCTAGCCTGCACGTCCGATGCCAGGCAACAAACCTTCCTGCCCGGCCGGCTTCTGGGTGGGATTACGGTGGCTATCCGAAGTGAAATGTCATGCGCGAAGGGGAACAGGATAGGTTGCCCGCGTCCGCAGGCGACCCATCCGACGAACCAGAAGCGGAAAATGCGCCGCTTACCTCAGGAACACGATCATGCGCGTCATGGCGCTTCGGCCGTCTTGGACCTTCAGAAACAGCGCGGACGCGGGAACGTCCAGCCCATGCGCCGTTCGTCCATCCCAAGAGAAGGTCGCCTCGCCACCGCCACGGCCGTTTGCCGTGAGGTTGCGCAGCAACCTGCCTTGTGCGTCGAAGATGCTGACCGACGCCTCTTCGGCCCCGTCTCCCGTCACTTGAATCGCCTGGTCGATTCCATAGGGGTTTTGCACTCGGAGCAACAGCCGGCCCGTCGCTGGGCTGGGGACGGGCAGGTCGACATGGGTGGGCGCAAGCACCGGTGAATACACCATGTCATCCAGGCAGTAATGCTGTTGATTGTCGCCTGCTCCCCCGACCAAACGGACGGAGAGAAAAGGAGTATCGGACGTGAAGCCCCAGAATTCGCCATTGAAGCTGTTGGAAATGAAACCCACATAGAGCGAGTCATCGGCGATGTAGACGCGCAGGCTGTTTCCGGAACCACCAGGCCCACCGAGCGTCCAATTCCCACCATACCCGAAGATCCCAGATTGGAAGGTCCATGTCGTCATGGGCTCGTTCTGGCTCTGAGAAGCCAGGACGTCCTGGTAACATTCGTGTACCAGATTGATGTGGCCGGATTCGCTGGAGACATAGCTGACACCGAAGTTGAGCGTACTGTCAGCGAAATCCTCGGTAAGGTATTGCCAGCTCAAAGCCGCTTCCCATTCGGCCTTGTCGGTATAGACCGTGATCGCCACCGCGCCGGCGGTGGCGGTCCAAGACAGGATCGTAATCAGCGCTGCGAACGAGGAGATGGCTCTGCGCATGGCTTCCCTCCAATGGCAGCCTTGCAGGCTGGCATGAGTCGGTTCTCCAGGGGCCTCCGGCGGCGGGATTGGTTCCGCATCGACATTATACCAGCAGGCATTCCTGAAAGCCGCATAATTGTTGCATCGGCTTTGTTCCTGCTGCGGAGAGAGGGCGGGGGCGGCGGGCACGAAGGCAGGGCCTTACGCCAGGAGGGCGTCGCTGCGTGACTGCGGCTACGCTCCTATCGGAGGCCCCTTTCCAGAACGCCTGCCAATTTCTCCGCCGCTTCCTTCAGCGCGGGATCGGACGACGGATCGCGTTCCAGCCGCTCTCGCAAATCGGTGAGCATCGTCTGCGCCTCGGCCGTCCGGCCCATCTGCAACCGGCAGAAGGCTACCCGATAGCGCGCCTGATTGCGCACGCCCTCTAGGAAGGGTTGCTCGAGCCATGGGGAAGCGAGCGCCCTCTCGTCGGCGGGCAGCGCATTCGCGCAGTCGCGCTTCTCGAAGTAGTGAATGCCGAGCGCCGCGTACTGGTCCCCGAATCCCTCGTCACGGGGGAATTCCGAGAGCGGGCGATTGACCAGCACCAGTAGCACGATCAGCACGCCGGCGCTCATGAGCAGCGCGCGGGGTCGCCGCGCGCGAATCTGCCGAACCCAGAGCAGCAATTGATGCGCGGCGAAGATCGCCAGGATGCCCGCGGCCACCATGCGATAGCGGCCGAGCACGAAGAGCGCCACGAAGGACGCGACCTGCACGAGGAGAAAGACCGCGAGCGTGCGTCCGCGTCGCGCCCGCAGCGCGGTCCACAGACCGATCAGTCCGACGGGCGCGATCCATGCGAAGGCCGCCGGCAGGATGCGCAACATCCAGGAATACTGCTGCCCGAAGTAGAATTGATCCCGAATCCCAAGCTCGCGCGCATGAAAGAAGAGGCCGAGTTTCTTGATCCACAATCCTATCGTTCGCCCGGGATGGCGCGCGATGTAGCTCCAGGTCTGCGCGGTCAGCTCCTTGGAATCGGCGATCGCCTCGTGCGCGTCCACTTTTCCGGTGAGGTAGAGATTCAAGCCCTGGCCGGTCTCGTCCTTGTCCATGAAGGTATGCGTGCCGTTCGCCTCGGGGCCGTTGCCTTTGTAGAAGTTCCTCCCGCCAGTAGTCGTGAGGAGCACGAGCTCGTGCGAGACGACGATGTTGCGGATGGTGAAGGGCGCGATCACGAGCACGCATCCGGCCGCGAGGGCCACGCAGGCGCGCACCCATGCGCGCCGGTCGCGCACATCGCTCTCTGCGCGTCGCTCGCGCACGCCGCTCCCTGCGCGTCCCGCGCGCCCGCTGGCGTGGCCGCGGTCGTGGATCCAGGCGATGAGCGCTGCGACGGCCGGGATCAGCAGCAGCGCATTCGCGCGGGCGACGGCGGCGAGCCCGATGAGCGCGCCGCCCAGCAACGCGCGCCGCCACGACAGGCGCTTCTCGAGATCGATCAGCACCCAGGCGGCGAGGAGATTCCGGAAGAGGATCAGCGTGTCGGGAAGCAGCATCAGGTTCTGGAACACGAAGAAGCCGTAGAAGGCGAAGAACGCGCCCGCCATCCAACCCGTTGTCTCGTCGAAGATCTTGCGCGCGATCGCGTAGGCGAGCACGCAGGTGAGCGCGCCCATCACGCATTGCAGGATGAGCGCGGTCGCGACCCCAGGCCCGAAGATCGCGTAGGCGATGCCGAGGGCGTAGTAATAGAGCGGGCTCAGGAAGTAGGGGTGGTTGCCGATCAAGTCGCCGCCCGCGACCTGGCGCGCCATCATGTCGTAGTAGCGCGTGTCGGCGAGAAGCTCCGCGCGCTCGAGCAGCGGCCACGCGCGCATCTGTGCGTAGGCGATCAGGCGCACGGCGAGCGCAACGACGAAGATCAGGACGGCGGGGAGCCAGGCCCGGAGAGGGGAGGTGCTGGGAGCCGGAGCGGGCGGTGTCCTCTCGTTCAACCTCCGCAGACGCTCCCTGGCCCGCTGGCCGATCCGATCGGCCGTACTCAGGATGTCTTGCGATACCGGCACCACCAGCGGAGGCGGATTCCGTTTCTTGCCCATGGCCTCGTCTGCTCCAGGCTCTTCGCTCTTGGGGATCCAAAGGCCGGATGATAGGGCGGGTGCGGAAATTCGTCCAGAGGCGAGAGGCGCGGCAAACAGTTGCCCTTTCGCTGCGCGAAAAAGCGCCAGGGGCCCGGGAGGCTTCGGTCGTCCTCATGCTCCCGGGCCCGAGGAGGGGGGATCGAGAATCAACAGACGCGCGACATCAACTCATCGATGCAATCAAAATCCTCAACTGTCGGCCGCGAGCTTCTTCGCCACGGCTTCGAGGGTCTTCAAGGGAATGGAGATGTGCACATCCTCTTCGACATCGCGCACATGGACGACGAGGTTCCCGCCGCGCTTCGCGATGCGCACGTGCTCGTCGGGGCCGTCCACTTCCACGAGCGAGCAGTCGGGAGCGTTTCTCAGCACGCGGCTCACGCGTTCGGCCGCGAGCGAGGCGATCCTGTTCTTGCCCGCGTCTTTCACGATGTGATCCGGCAGAAAGCCGATGGCGTTGTTGACGAGCATGCCTGGGATCCGCAAGCCGTGCACCTCGCTGCCGCCCGGGCCGGTGGCGTTGATGTCCACGGTGATCATTCCCGAGCGATGCGCCGTCACCGCCATCGCGATCCCCGCAAAGAGAATCAGGGCCACGATGCTGCCGAACAGAATCAGGAAGGGACGGGAGCTGCGGTCCATGGTTCACGCTCCTTTGCCAATCCATGCGTCGCGATCGATCCGGGAAGGCGTCACTCGGTCGAATCCTTGCGATCGATCCCGGGAGTCGCCTCAGTCGATCGAATCGCGACTGTCGATCCAGATGCGCACGTTCTCGTCCTTGCTTTCCACCCGCACGAGCTCGCATTCGCCTTCCTGCTCGAGCGCGGCCGCGGCGGCTCTGAAATTGAGCTCGCCGTCTTCTCCCGAGAGCAGCGCATCGACGACCGCGAGACGCAGGCGGATGTCGACTTTCTCGTCTTTTTCGTCGACGTGGACCAGCAAGTAATCTTCCTTCTTGGTCACCCGCACGGTCTCTTCGTCGCTTTCGACGGTCACATATTCGCCGTCTCTGCCTTTCCGGAGCGCGCGCACGATCTGGGCGACATCGACCTTCTTGTCCTTGCCGCCCAGGGTCATCTGGAACCCGTCGTGCCCTTCGGCCTCGATGAGGGGAAGCATCTCGGTGACGAGCTCCATCGGAAGATTGATGCGGACCGTCTCGCCGGCGGGTCCCGATTCATCCACCCGGACGTGCAGCCAGTGCTGATTGGTCTCGGCCGAGACGGCGCCCGCCATCGACACGGCGACCAACGCGGAGAGCAGGAGTGCGCGGATCATGAGCCACCTCCGATGTTGCAGGGAAGGCGCGCGGTCGCGCCGGGAATCGCATCGCCATATGAACGAGATCGGGAGAGCGAAGGTTGCATGGCGGGCACCAGAATCGCGGCGCCGATCGAGCTCCCGCGCCTGGCTAGCGCCCAGGGTAACCGCTTCTGCTGGAAGGAAATTCCCGATCGGGCGGAGGGGAAAGCGCCTGGAGCCATGGCTGCTCGGCGCACCCCGTGCGCCTCTTCATCGCCCTGCCGCATCCCGAGAGCGGCTCGTCTTGCCCCTGACCCCGCGCGGCGGAGGAAAATTGGTGCAGTGCATAAGAAAGGGGGCCGTGACCGGTCTCGGACCCCGTGCTAGGCTACCCGGCAATTCAAGCTCGAAGCGATCAGGGCGCTTTGCGCCTCGTGCCTCTCAGTCGGATGCAAGGAGGGCATCGGAATGCGCTATCGCTGGCATTCGGGATATGTCGCCTGGCTGCTCAATCGCATCACCGGCATCGCCATCAGCCTCTACCTCATCATGCACATCTGGGTGATCCACCACTTGGCCCACGGCAAAGAGAGCTATGCCAAAGTCATGCTCGTCCTCAACAGCCCGATCTTCTGGTTCTTCGAGCTCTGCCTCATCGGGGCCGTCCTCTATCACACGATGAACGGCATCCGGCTCGTGCTGGTCGACTTCGCGGGAGGCGCGTTCTATCACAAGCGTGCCTTCTGGGTCGTGATGGCGATTGGGGTCGTCCTCTATGTGATCTGTGCGTGGGAGCTCGCGCAGACCTTCGTGGGATCGGCGCAGCACGCGGCTGTGGTCCGCTGAAGCGCGAAGCGGCCGTCAGGTTTCGATCCGGCTGTCTCGCGGGGCACTCTCAAGCCGCACAGCGAAGGCCGGTTGGTTCGGAGGTGGAAATCATGCAACGGGAACGCGGCGTTCGATCGGGCGGGCTGCTGGCCTGGTTCTTCCAGCGCCTGACGGGCATCGTGCTCGCCCCCATCCTGCTCGTGCACCTGTTCACCATGCACCGCTATCACGAGCACGGGCTGGCCTTCGAGAATGTGACCCGCTTGTTCGCGAATCCCTACTGGAAGGTCCTGGAGACGGTCTTCCTCGTCGCTGCCCTGTACCACGGACTGCTTGGAATTCACTTCGTACTTCAGGACTACATCAAGCGGCCGGGATTGCGGCTAACGATCTTCAGTCTGATCGTCATCGCGGGCGTGATCCTGGTCGCCTTCGGATTGGTGACGGTCTTCACGGTGCGTGCTTCCGCCGGCTATTGAACGAGGCGCGGCCCCGGGCGAGGCGCCGCCACGGGCACAACGGCCGGCAGGCGCGGCTTTTCACGAGGAAGGATGAGATGAAGGTCGAGATCGTTCATCACAAGCACGATGTGGTCATCATCGGCGCGGGGATCGCGGGCCTGTATGCGGCCTTGAAGACGAGCGCGCAGGTCGACACCGCGGTCATCTCCAAGCTCTATCCCACCCGCTCGCATTCGGGCGCCGCGCAGGGAGGCTGCGCCGCTTCGCTGGGCAACATGATGGAAGACCACTGGGAGTGGCACCTCTACGACTCCGTGCGCGGAAGCGACTTCCTCGGCGACCAGGATGCCCAGGAGCTGCTCGTGCGCGACGCGGTGCCGGTGATGTATGAGATGGAGCACCTGGGCGTGCCCTTCGACCGCACCTCCGAAGGCCGGATCGCGCAGCGCCCCTTCGGCGGGCACTTCGGCAATTTCGGCAAGAGCCCGATGATGCGCTCGTGCTACGCCGCCGACCGCACCGGCCACGCGCAGCTGCATTGCCTCTACGAGCAGTGTCTGAAGAACGAAGTGCGCTTCTACAACGAGTTCTTCGCGCTCTCGCTCATCATGGCCGACGGCGCGTGCCGCGGCGTGGTCGCCTGGGACATCAAGAACGGCGGCCTGCACGTCTATTCCGCCAAGGCCGTGCATCTCGCCACCGGCGGCTACGCGCGCTGCTGGAAGATCACCTCGAACGCGATGGCCAACACCGGCGACGGGCTCGCGTTGGTCTTGCGCCAGCAGCTGCCGCTCGAGGACATGGAGTTCGTGCAGTTCCATCCGACCGGCATCTGGCAGCAAGGCATTCTCGTGTCCGAAGCGGCGCGCGGCGAGGGCGGGTATCTGATCAACGACAAGGGCGAGCGCTTCATGGAGAACTACGCCAAGGCCAAGATGGAGCTCGCTCCCCGCGATGTCGTCTCGCGCGCCGAGCAGACCGAGATCGACCAGGGCCGCGGAATCAAGGGCAGCGACTCGGTGTTCCTCGATCTGCGCCACCTGGGCGCGGAAAAGATCCTCACGCGCCTGCCGCAAGTGCGCGAGCTCGCGATCAAGTTCCTCGGCCTCGACATGATCACCGATCCCATTCCCATCCAGCCGACCGCGCACTATTCGATGGGCGGCATTCCGACCAATCTCGATACCCAGGTGCTCAGCGGCCCGGGCAAGGAAGTGGTGCCCGGCCTCTACGCGTCGGGCGAATGCGCCTGCGTCTCGGTGCACGGAGCCAATCGACTGGGCACGAACTCGACCCTCGAATGCGCGGTCTACGGAAGGCGCGGCGGGTTGAAAATGCTCGACGATGTCCGCGGCCACGAAGGCCATGTGGACCTGCCCGAAGGCGCGGCCGACATGGCGCGCGAGGAGATCGAGCACCTGCTCTCCACGGCGGGCAGCGACGGGGGCGTGCGCGCGGTCGAGTTGCGCGAGAAGCTGCAGCAGACGATGTCGGAGAATGTGGCCGTCTTCCGCACCGCCGAAGGCTTGAGCAAGCAGGTGGAGATCTGCCGCGAATTGCGCAACCAGTACCGGCAGGTGCGCCTCGACGACGGCAGCCTGCAGGCCAACACCGATCTCACCGAAGCGATCGAGCTCGGCCACATGCTCGACTTCTCGTACATGATCACGAGCTGCGCGCTCGCCCGCCCGGAATGCCGCGGCGCGCACTGGCGCACCGACCATCCGGGGCGCAACGACGCGGAGTGGTTGAAGCACACGCTCGCGTGGCTGGACGGCGAGCAGATCCGGCTCGACTACAAGCCGGTGGTCATCACGCGCTTCCAACCCGAGGAACGCAAGTATTGATGCGGGGCGATCGGGCGGCGGGCGGCGGGACGGCCGGCGCCTGACCGGACGCCATCGGCAAGTGGGAGAACAGGGATGCAACGCACATTGCGGGTCTTTCGGTTTCAGCCGGGCAAGGACGAGAAGCCGCACTACGACGAGTTCACGATCGAGGTGCAGCCGGCCTGGACCGTGCTCGACGCGCTGAACGCGATCAAGTGGCACCACGACGGCACGCTCACCTTCCGTCGTTCGTGCCGTCACGGGATCTGCGGCTCGTGCGCGATGATGATCAACGGCAAGAACGAGCTCGCCTGCGAGAAGCAGTTGAAGACCATCAAGGGCGTCGTGGTCGTCGAGCCGATGAAGGAATACGCCGTCCTCCGCGACCTGATGGTCGACATGGAGCCCTTCTTCGAGAAGCTGCGCCTGGTGAAGCCCTGGCTCATCAATCACACCGCGCCGCCGACCGACAAGGAGCGCCTTCAGTCGCCCGAAGAGCGGAAGATCCTCGACGGCACCTGGGAGTGCATTCTCTGCGGCGCCTGCACTTCGTCGTGCCCCGCCTTCTGGGACAACGAGAGCTTCCTCGGCCCGGCCGCGCTGCTGCGCGCGTTCCGCTATGTGGGCGACACGCGTGACGAGGGGTTATCCGAGCGCGCCGACATTCTGGACAGCAAGATCGGGGTGTGGCGCTGCCACTCGATCTTCAACTGCGTGGAAGCCTGCCCCAAGAGCTTGAATCCCACCTGGGGAATCATGAGTCTGCGGAACAAGCTGTTGAGGGAGAAGATCTAGCGGAGACGGAGGCGGGTGCGAGCGAGACGCGCTCTGCCCGCCTTCATTTCGTCAGCATCACCCGCCGCAGTCCCCGCATCCGCCGGAATCCCAACCCCTCGCTCACATCGCGCAACGCCTCCAGCGGATCGATGACGATCGCTCCGCACACCACGCTGACGCCGTGATCGAAGAGCACCGGGCTGAGCGGAGAGCTCGGTCCCAGCAGCAGCACCGGCTTGCCGCGAACGAGCGCGAGCAAGTTGTCGAGCGTGTGGTTGACGAGGGTGGAGCCGCTGATCACGACCACATCCGCTTGCGGCAGCACGCGAGGCGCCTCCTCGGCGGGCAGGTCGCCTTCCTGAGGAGTGAGCTCGAGCACATCCACCGCGCGCGCGAGCGGGCGCAGGCGATCGACCATGGGGAAGTGGCCGACCATGCCGATGCGCTTTCCCGCGCCGTGCCGGAGAATCCAATCGAACACCAAGTCGTCGACGATCCCGGCGGGAAGGGGAAGCACCGATTGGATGGCCGCGAGACCGAGAGAGGCCCTTTCGTAATCCTTCGACCGGGCCAGATCCGCAAGCCCGCCGGCGCTTCGATCTCCGAGGCGCGCGGGGGAATCGCCAGGCCCGGGCGCGCTCCCTTCGTCGAGCGGGCGAGCAGCGGGATCGCGCGGGAATGCGTAGGCGAGACCCACGCGGATGCTCCACACCGCGGAGGCGCGCAGGCCGAGGCGCACTTCGCGCACCGGCGCGTCGCGATGGGGCAAGCTTCTCAGCAAGTCGTCGATGATCGCCATGTCGGAAGAGTACTGGAGCGGTTCGTTCCATACACCCCCTTGAATCGCTTCCCGGTTGGTGGGCATGCTTGCGCGTCGCCTGGGCGAAGGCTCGCGCTCCGGCGTGCGCGGGCGTGGTGCGTGGAGGTGCGATCGTGGATGATCTCGTGCGCTTTCTCTTCGAGGCGGGGCAACTGAAGCGCGTGGCCCGCTCGGGCTGGTGGCTGGCCGGCATGCGCTCGCCCGAATCGGTGGCCGAGCATTCCTTCCGCTGCGCGCTGATCGGGCATTTCCTCGCGCGCCGCGACGGCCGCGCCGATGTCGCGCGCGTGACGATGATGTGCCTGCTGAACGATCTGCACGAGGCGCGGATCAACGATCTTCACAAGGTGGGGCAGGCGTACATCGATTTTCCCGCGGCCGAGAGCAAGGCCTTCGCCGATGCGGTCGCGCCGATGGCGGAGGGCGCGGAACTGCTCGCCCTGCACGAGGAATATCAACGCCAGGAGACGCGCGAGGCCCGGCTGGCCAAGGATGCCGACCGCATCGAATGCGCATTTCAGGCGCGCGAGTACGAAGCGGCCGGGTGCCCCGCCTGTCACGATTGGTTCGAGAATGCGCGCGGCTCGCTGACGACGGATGCGGGGCGCGCGTTGTTCGACGCGCTGTCGAAAGCGGATGCGAACGAGTGGTGGCGGTCCGCCCCGCGGGCGAAGTGAAGGTGGACGGAGGTCCGCCCCGCGAGTGAAGGAGGTCGGTCATGTCCCGAGGCAGGCAGCGCGCAGAACCGGCGGAGGCGCGCTGGTGGCGCGCGCTCGATGAGACCCGGCTCCTCTGCCAGCTCTGCCCGCACGCCTGCCGGGTCGCGGAAGGCGAAGCGGGCTATTGCCGCGTGCGCCGCAACGAGGGCGGCCGCTTGCGCTCGCTCAGCTACGGCCATCCGACCGGCTTCGCGCTCGATCCCATCGAGAAGAAGCCGCTCTTCCACTTCCTTCCCGGCTCGCAAATCCTGAGTTTCGGCACGCTCGGTTGCACGCTCGGATGCCGCTTCTGCCAGAACTGGCCGCACAGCCATCCCGAGGAGGTCGATCTCGGCGAGCGCGCGATCGCGCCCGACGAAATCGTCTCGCTGGCCGAATGCCGGGGCGCGCCTTCGATCGCCTATACCTACAACGAGCCGACCGTGTTCGCGGAGTATCTCGTCGACACCGCGCGGCTCGCGCGCGCGAAGGGGCTAAAGAATGTGGCCGTCACGAACGGCTACATCACGCCGCTCGCGCGCCAGGAAGCCTTCGCTGATCTGGACGCGGCCAATGTGGACGTGAAGGGCTTCGACGATCGCTTCTACAGCGAGCAGGCGGGCGGCCGGCTTCGCCATGTGCTGGACACCTTGGAGTGGATCCGCCGCGAGACGAAGATCTGGCTGGAGGTCACGACGCTCCTCATCCCGGGGCTGAATGACGGGGACGAGATGCTGCGTTCCGAATGCGCCTGGATCGTCGAGCACCTCGGACCGGATGTGCCGGTGCACTTCACCGCCTTTCACCCGGCGTTTCAATTGCTCGACCGGCCGCGCACGCCTCCGGCGACCCTGCAACGCGCGCGCGACATCGCCCGCGCCGCCGGCGTCCGCTTCGTCTACATGGGGAATGTGCCCGACGGCGGCGGGCAGACGACGCGTTGCCCGAAGTGCAACGAGACGCTCGTGGAGCGAAGCTGGCAGCACACCACCGTGCGGGCGTTGCAGGACGGCAAGTGCAAACGCTGCGCGACGGTCATTCCCGGCGTCTTCGATCTCCGCCCGCCTGGGGATCAGCGATAGCGCGTCTCGTCGATCGCCCACACGCCGCGCGGCTCGCGCCAGGGGCGGGTGAACTCCGCCACCAGCGCGCGCAGCATCGCGCCGAAGCTTCCGCTCTTGAGCGATTCGAAGAAATCCTTCTCGCGCGGATAGTGGATCAGCTGGACTTCCTCGCTCGCCGGAATGCCCGCCTTCTGCTTGGCCAGGGCGAGGGCGTCGTCGAAGGTGCCGAGCTGATCGATCAGTTTGAGGTTGAGCGCCTGATTGCCGGTGAAGACCCGCCCGCGCCCCACGCTGTCCACTTCGGCGACCGTCATGTTGCGCGCCCGGGCGATGTCCTCCACCCATTCGTAGTAACCGTCCCAGTGGTTGCGCGTGAACGCGTCCCACTGCTCCGGCGTGTAATCGGTGACATCGGAGTTCATCATCGCATTCGGTCCGCGGGTCACGAAATCCCAGGTGAGGCCGAGCTTGGCGTAGAGATCGCGCATGTTCATCTTGCCCGAGATCGAGCCGATCGAGCCGACGATGCTGTAGGGATTCGCGACCAGCGGCGAGAGGGGATAGCAGATCAGATAGCCGCCCGATCCGGCCACATCGCACATCGAGACGACCATCGGCTTCGCTTCGGCGGCGCGCAGCGCGGCGCGCTGGATCTTCCACGAGGTCGAGCTCTCCCCGCCGCCGCTGTCGACCCGGTAGACGATCGCATCGACATCCTTGTTCTCGGCGGCTTCCCGGAAGGCTTCGGCCATCGAAGCCGCGCCCATCGTTTCGCCGAGCGGGAAGTTGTAGCCGCTTTCCTCTCCCTGAATCAAACCGGTCGCGTGCACCACCGCGATCGTCTTCTTGCCCTTGATGCCGGCGTCCTTGCGTTCGACCTCCGCGTAGTCGCCGCCGGAAATCATCTTCGGCCGCGCGCTGTGCCCTTTCTTGCCGCTCTCCTTCATCTGCTTCACGCCCTGCACGCCGAGCAGGCGTTGTTCCACCTGATCCCAGTAGAGCAGCCGGTGGACGAGGCGGGCGTCGAGCGCATCGTGCGGAGAGATTGCGCCGCGGGCGAAGATGCCCTCGAGCGTGCCCGCGGGCAGGCCGCGATCCTGCTCGATCGTCGAAACGGTGTGCGGGTAGACGTCGTCGAGGATCCATTCGAGATTCGCGCGGGCGCCCGGGCTCATGTCTTCGCGCTGGACCATTTCGGCGGCCGCCTTGTAGGCGCCGATGCGGTGGAAGTTGGGCTTGATGTCGAGCTTGTCGAGCGTCCCCTTGACGAACGGCCGGCCCGCCGCCACGCCGTGCAGCGAGCAATATCCGGTGGGAAGCATGAAGAGGCTGTCGCATGCGCCGCCGAGGTACAGCGCGGTTCGATCGAGCCACTCGGTGTACGCCCACACGGGCTTGCCCGCCTGGCGCACTTTCGCGATCGCAGCGCGCAATTCATCTTCTTTCGCATAGCCCAGGGCGGGCATGCCGATTTTCAACACGACTGCCTTGATCCGCTCATCGTGACGCGCTTTCTCGAGGTTCTCGAGAAGGCCCGTGTGGCTGACCGCTTCGCTCATGCCCGGG
This sequence comes from uncultured bacterium, assembly GCA_964482205.1. Taxonomy (GTDB): domain Bacteria; phylum Eisenbacteria; class RBG-16-71-46; order CAIMUX01; family WJJG01; genus JAZDGX01. The sequence goes on from CAYZWI010000017.1 coordinate 42,202, forward strand.
ATCGGCAGGCCGCCCGATGGAGGAGCTTCGGGAATCTCTCCCTCCAGATTCTGCACCAGGACCGTGCCCGCGCTGACATCGACTTTCTGATCGAACTTGCTCGCGATCATTCCGATGACGATGAGCACGAGCAGGATCTGCGCGATCAGCACGGCGAGAAACGTGCGGAGGAACGATTTCATTTGGGCACCTCCATGCGTGTCCACCCGGGCCGTCTCGTGGCCTGCGCTCGAATCATGCGGACGATTCGAAGACGCCGGCCGCGCGAACGGAACGCGAGCCAAGGTCGTCCAAGCCGGCGCGGACAATATAACCTGGGCCGCGATGAAATGTCAGCCCGGCCAGGGGGCGCGATTCCGCAGGCAGCGAAAATGAGGGAATGATTCCAAAAGGACCCGGCGGCCAAGGAGAATGAGGACCTTGTCCTGCCGGCTTGGTTGAAGATCTAAGCCCTTCCCCCTGAAGACATTGCCCGCCGGCCCCGTGAGCCGTTCGCTTGGCTCCTCTTACGGGCTGGGGGAAGGAAAAGTTGCCGCGGCCACAAGCGCCGCGCGGAGGCCCCGATCACTTGTCCTTCATCAGAGGACGGATGAGCGCGAGCACCGCGGTGTGCGTGTGGAGATAGTTCATGTTGCGAATCGGTCCGATCTCGCCTGATCCCCGAAAGCCCGCGATCGGGAGGGGATACCCGAGCGTGTTCTGGATCTCGGAGATCGAGAAGCGCAACTCGGGCGTGGGACGCCGGCCGGGCCAGCTTCCGAAGAGCAAGCCGCCAGCGGCCGCGGTGTCCGCGATCTGCGGAAGCAACATGAGCTTCAAATCTTCGAGGAGCGTGTCGTCCCACACCTGGAAGCGAATGCGATGGCCTTCGCCGACGAGACCCGCGACCGAAATCGCGCCCTCCTCGTGATCGAGCCCGACCACCGGGCGAATGAGAAAGTCTCCCCGTCCCGGGTCCTCTTCTTCTCCCACCGCTTCCCCGAGCATGAGCCCGCGCCGCAAGAGGGTCTGCTCTTCGCGGCTGAGTCCCGACACCATTTGCTCGAGCGCCTGCAGAGCGGGCACGCCGCTGAGCTCGAGGACGACATTGCCTTCCACGCGGGTCGCGCGGAAGAAGCGGCCCACCGGTTTGTAGCCTTGCGAGACGATCACATCGGCGCGGAGATTGCCCGCCAATGAAACGCCGACCAGCCCGGAACGATGCAGGGAATCATTGAGCGCGAGGATGTGCCCGCCCGGGCGTTTCGCCCCGCTCGCGAGCGCTCCCACCGCCTGCAATCCCGGCGCGACCATCTCGAGGCTTTCGAGAATCTCGGCCGTGGGGGTGGTGAAAGGATCGGCGATGAGAATGAGGAGCCGCGGGTCCGGTCCCGTCTCCAGCAGCCCCTGCCACTTGTCGAGGCAGATGGGCGTGCGTTCGAAATCATCGAGCTTCATGCGGAAGGGCACGACCGCGACCCCGGGCAGGTGGGCGGCGACGCCCGTGATGGCCGAGCGCGCAGGACGGGAGACGACCGGATGCAGGACATTCGCGGCCGTCGTGCCGAGAATGGCCGAGTCCGTCCACGCTTCCTGCAGGGTCGAGAGAATCACCCCCGTGAATTGCGCGTGCGGGGGAGTGGCGAAGAACATGACGAGATCGGGCGGTTTTCCCCCTCCGCCGAGTTGGCGTTCCAGATCCGCGACCAGCTCCTGGGCCGCCTTCGCGGTATCCGTTTGGGTTGTCGCCGCCGTCGCAAACTTCATGCTTTGCATCCTACGCATTCAAATGACGAGCGCAATCAGGCCCTGCGACGCGCCGGCCTTCGGCTCTTCAGGCTTCGCAGAACCAGGGCGGAAAGCCGCCCATCAGGAAAATCACCGATCGAAAGAACCGCACATCAGGAAAACTGCCTATCAAGAAAACCGGTTCATCCTCCCGGTTCCCGCCTGCACTTCCGCGAAAGAGCAGGTTCTCGCGCGCGGAAATCCAGGGGAAGTCTCGATCCCTCGAAAAAGGCATCGTGTCCCGCCGGAGGGGGCTGGGCGGCATCGCCGGCGCAGCCGGACGCGATGCGATTCCAGAGATCGCGCGCCGCGCCGCGAGGCGATCCTACCGTATGAGCAGTAGCTTGCGCGAGGCCGATTCCTTCCCCGCGTCGAGCCGATAGAAGTAGATCCCCGAAGGCGATTGCCTGCCTTGCTGATCCCGGGCCGCCCAGGGGATCGCGTGGCGCCCCGCGGGCAGAGTGCCGGAGAGGATCGTGTCGACCATGCGCCCATCCGCGTCGTAGACCCGCAAGGCGACCGGCCCTTCGCGACCGAGGGTGAAGTGGATCGTCGCTCCCGCCGCTCCGCAAGGATTCGGTTCGCTTCTTTCCAGCAGCAGGCGAGGAGGAAGATCGAGCCCGGTCATGGCGGAGGCGGCGCCCGGGCCGCCCGTCGTGATCTTCAAGGCGGTGCCGTCGAGCAGCCAGTATCCGCTCGAGGGCTGGCGATTGTAGTAGCTGTAGGTGAGCCCGATCGAATGGTCCTCGTTCTCGATTCCCACGGTGCAGAACATCTGCTCGAGGTCCACCTGATTGACATTCTGGTACTGAAAAACGATCACTCCGTCGCCGGTGGTCGTCGGATAGTAGGCGGGATCGTAGAGGATCGCCTGGCAGCTCTCGCAGGTCATGTAGCAGGCGTTGTTGTAGAGATTGTCCCACGAGACGACATAGCGGTGATTCACCGCATCGTACCACTGGTAGACCTTGCCGGCGCTGTGGAGATAGAGATCGTCCCAGAAGACCGCGATGAGATTGGCCGGGCCTTGCGCGCTCGGAATATACCAATTGCGCGAGTCGGTGAGATAGGTCGCGCCCATCGCCATCCACCCGTTCGAACAGATCGAGGCCCGCTGGAACGTCTGGCCGTAGAAGGTGAAGGGGAAGGGCAGGTCGACGACCACGACATCATCCTGCTCGAAGGCGTAATCGGTGAGCGGCACTTCGGTGCCCACGGTGCGCAGATCGATCCAGTCGTAGACCGGCGCTTCCGGATAGCCGGTGTCCTGGTGTCCGTAGATGCGATACCCGTGCGCATCCGGTCCGGTCGGATCGGTCGCGACCGCGACGCCGACGGGCAGGACCAGTTGCGCGGTGTCGCGGATGCCGTCGGCGAAGGTGAGCGCCACGCGCAGCGGCGCCAGCATGCCGGGGAAGGCGTCGCTGGGCGCGGCGATCTGGAAGGGATCGCCGCCATTCGTTCCGCTCGCGCCGATGGCCAAAGCCGGGAACACGCCGTCGGGGTCCGTCACGCGCACGCTGTACGCCTCCGAAGAGAGATGCGCCTGGATGGGCCCGGCCGCGTCCATGTCTCCGTCGTTGCGCAAGGTCCAGACGAGATCGGCGCTCTCGCCCGGATCGAGCGTCGGCCCGCAGCCGGTCAGCGCGTACGATTCGGTGAGGAGATCGGGAGCTGTCACGGGAATCGACAATCGCGAACCCCATTGATCGGCGCCCGCATGGGCCGAGAGTTCCAGGATCACTTGCTTGCCGTTCGCGATCGCCGGTTGCGCGTACAGCACGACCACCGTATCGGCGAGAGCCACTTCGCCGCCCGCGACCGTGCCGAAGGAAATGGAGCTGGGCGCATGCAGCCCGACATCGGGATCGTCGCACGAGAGGGTGAGAGTCACATTCTCGACCGGCTGCGTGCCGAAATTGCGCAGCGCAATGGCGAGCGCGATCCGTTCTCCGGGGTTCCATTGCCCGTCCCCGTTCCCCGAAGCGGGAGGAGCGACCCCGTCGTCGATCGTGAAGGAGTCGAGCCCGATGTAGCGCGCCTGCTGCTGAATGGCGAGCGTGCCGCGATAGGCGTAGAGATTGCGGCCCGTCACCGTGATTGCCACATCGCCGGTGCTCGCCGCATCGAAAACGAGCAGGGCGTCGCCGTTTTCATCGGTCTCGGCGCCGGCCGAGATCTGCCCCTCGCGAAAGGCGTGCACCCAAGCGCCCGCGACCGGCGTTCCCACGGGGGTGGTCACGCGGACCGCAAGCTGGTTCGATCCGAGCGGAAGAACCGCCGGATGCTCCACGGCGAGCGTCTGCGGAAACGCGGTCCACATGCGTGTGGCCGGATCGCCCATGAGCGAATTCCAATAGCAATAGGTGGCCGCGGTCGTCGGCTGATTGACGCCGTAGTTGATCATCATCTCGAGCTTGCCGCGCGCCTGAGCGGCGCCCAGCCGCTCGTCGCCCTGGAAGAAGAGGCCGAAGGCGACGCCGCCATAGAAGCAATTGTTGTACCGCGTGGCCGTGCCGGTGGTCGCCGTTCCGATGCTGCCGATGCCTCCCTTCAAGCTATCGGGATAGGTGCCCGCGAGCAGCCACGCTTCGCTGCGGGAAGTGCCTTGATACCAGGTTCCCGTATCGCAAGTGAGATTGATGGCGAAGGGCATCATTCCGCGGCCGTTGCGGCTCGCGTAGATCTGGCCCGTGTCCCATCCGCTCATGCCGTAGTAGCCGCGATAGCCGAAGTAGCCCACGCCCCTGCGAATCGACGCCTCCATCTGAATCGTGAAGGGCGCGCTCCACACCGTGTCGATGCCGGTGTAGCCGATCCGCCGCAGCCGATCCTTCACCCATTGCTGGACCTGCTTGCAGGTGATCGCCGAAACCGATTCCGCATCTCCCACGAGGCAGGCGCGGCTGAACCAGTCGCGGCCCAGGTACGGAGTCGTGTCGTAGGCGACCAGCTTGCGCACGATCAGTCGCAACTGTCCCGTCGTTTGCGCGGAGAGCCGGCCGATGAATGCGTCGGGCAAGTGATCGGTGCCGTCCAATTCGACGTACGGATGATCTCCGCGCCCGTCGTAGCCGCTCCACGATTCCGTGAAGGTCGGCAGAGAGAAGTCGCCGTCGATGTCGCCCACGAGCACGATGTACTCGGGCGGATCCTCCCAGGTGTCGTACGCATTCTGGATCCACGCCTTGATCGACGCGGCCGTGGTGCCCGTCTCGGATGTGGTCGCCTGGACGACGCGATAGCCCTGGCGTTGGCGCCACGCCACGAGCGGCGCGAGCTCGGCCAGCACGCTCGAGGAATTGCGCGAGATGATCAGCCAGGTGCCCAGATGATCGCGGCCCGGCTCGCTTCCCTCGCGGGGGAGATCGAGCACGACGGAACTGGCGAGATCCTGGAAGGCGGCGGATGGAGGCAGCGCGCGGCGCAGGTCGTTGCGCTGATCCGCGCCCACGAAGTCGATCGCCACCTCGAGGCGCCGCGTCACGCGCAGCTCGCTTCGCGCGGGATTGTACTTGAGCGGTCTCCAGGTGACCGGAACGACGCGCCATCCGCGCAGAATCTGCGGCGCTCCGATCTCCACCATCTCTCCGCCCAGATCTTCGTCGCGCGCGTACAGGTCGTCGTCCATGCGGAAGGCCGCGCCCTTCTCGGGCTGCATGGGAAGAATCCGATACCCGCTCAGCGTTTGCTCATCCGTCGCGAGGACGCGCAGGGAGGCGCCGGAACCGGCGGGCAGCGTGACGAAGCGCGTGAAGGCGGGAAGCGCGGGCGCTCCCTCCTCGCCGTGAAGCTCGCAGGCGTCGAAGGCCACCGTCTGATAGATCGTGCCATCGAGCTCGTAGTCTTCGACCTCCAATCCGGGAATCTCCAGCGTGACGCGCGTGCCCGTCTCGCTCGCTTCGGCGTGGACCTGGGGCAGCGTGCCCGTCGCGCCCGGCTGCATGGCGAGGAATCGGGACTCGGCGAGCGCTGGCCCGCCCGCGAGCGCCACCGCGCAGAGCAGCGCGGCCGCGGAGACAGAGGGGAAGAGCGAGCGCGGGATGAAGGCAAAGCGATTCATGGGTCGTCCTCGGCGTTGATCTTGCGACGGCATCGAAAAGCGACGCGGCCGAGGAGAACGGCCGCGCCGCATCGAAGCCGCGCTACGACTCTGACCAACGATTATATCAGGTTTTTCGCCCCCGGGCCCGTGTCGATCTTGCCTGCTGGAGCGAAGATGGCCGCCTGCGCGCAGGCCCGCGGGCTTTGCCGGGCGAGGGAAGCGCGGGCCATCCCAGATTCGGGCGAAGCTTCAAATCGGGCAATGGCTCGCGCGCGCGCGCGACGAGGCGCAGGGCTTCCCGCAAAGCGCGATCGAGTTGCGGATCCGTTCCGGCCGCGTAGTCCTGCGGGCGGAAATCCACTTCGATGTCCGGGTCCACGCCGTAGTTCTCGACTCCCCAACCCGCCTCCTGGAACCACGAGGAGAATTCGGGCTGGGTCGTGACCGTCCCATCCACGAGAAGCTGCCGCGGCCAGATCCCGATCACTCCGCCCCAGGTGCGCTTGCCGATGAGCGGGCCGAGCTTGTGAAGCTTCCACACATGGCTGAACACATCGCCGTCCGAACCCGCGAGCTCATCGGTCAACGCGACCATCGGCCCGCGCGGGGCCTCGGAGGGATACGGCGAGAGCCCCCCGTAGCGGCTGTAATCGAATCCCACGCGACGGCGCAGCAATTTGTCGAAGAGCAATTGCGAGACATGCCCGCCGCTGTTGCGGCGAAGGTCGATGATCAGGCCGGGGCGATCGATTTCCGCGAGAAAGTAGCGATGGAATTCCGCATAGCCCGACGGGCCCATGTTGGGAACGTGCACATAGCCCACGCGTTCGCCGCTTTCGCGATGCACGCGCGCGCGCCGGCTCGCGACCCAATCGCGATAGCGCAGCGGACCTTCGGAGAAGAGCGTGCGCAGGGTGATCGATCGCTTCCCGGGCGAAGGGCCGGGCGCCTGCTTCTTGCGGCTCTTCGAGGAACGCCGGCGCGCGGGCTCGGGATCGGAGATCGTCAGCCACACTTCCTGGCCCGCCCGATGCACGAGGCATTCCATGGGAGAGCGCTCGGGCCCCACCGGCTGCCCATTGACTTCGTGAATGCGCGTGCCCGGTCGAATCTCGATTCCAGGAGCGGAGAGCGGAGACGCTTGCTTCGCATCCCACGAATCGCCGGCGGGCAAGCGCGCGATCACCCAGGCGCGCGCGCGCTCATCGTAGGCGAGGTCGGCGCCGAGGAATCCCTGCGCGTAGGCGGGGGGCAGCCGGTAGTCGCCGCCGATTTCGTAGGCGTGCGAAGTGCCGAGCTCGCCCTGCATCTCCCACACGAGGTCGGAGAACTCGCCGCGCGTCGAGACCCGCTCGACCAGCGGAAGGTACCGCGCGTACACGCCTCTCCAATCGACGCGCGACATGTCGGGCACCCAGAACTGATCGCGCTGCAAGCGCCAGATCTCGGCCAGCATCTGGCGCCACTCCTGCACGGGCTCGATCGAGCAGCGCACCCGCCCGAGATCGAGCCACCCGCTCGCGCGTCCCGGCTTGTCGTCGGAGGAGAGCTTGCCGGGTTCCGAAGAAGCGAGCAGGGCGCGCAACCTCCCGCCCGCCTGATAGACCAGCGTCTTTCCATCGCGCGACATGCGAAACGCGGACACCCCCCCGGCGAGCGTTCCGCTCTTCAACTCGCGCAGGTCGTAGACTTCGATGCTCGATCGCCCGGCCGCCGATCCGGGCATCCAGTTCTGTCCGAGGCTTCCTTCGATGGAATCGGCCAGCAAGAGCACGCGGCCGGGCGCGGCGGCGATGTCGCGATAGCGTCCCTCTCCGACGGGCAGCGCCAGAACGCGCTCGGCGATGCCGTCGAAGTCGATCTCGATCTTCTTTGTGGACCGGCGGTTCTTCTTCGTCTCCTCGGGCGCGCTCTTCTCCAATGCATTGGCGGAGGCGACTTCCCAAGGATTGCGCGCCATGGAGGGCGCGTTCTTGGAAGAGCCGAGCGGGCGCGGCGCGGGAAGGAACGGAGAGCCTTCGTCCGCGCGCAGCGTGACGAGACAGGGGCGCACGCCGCGAGGAAATCCGAGCCCGAACTGGATCAGATCGTAGACCGGGTCGTAGCTGCGCAACGAGAGGAAGTGAAGATAGCGGCCCTCGGGATCGAAGCAGGGAGAGAAATCGAGAAAATCCCCGGAAGTGATGGCGTGGATTTCGCCCGTGGCCGCTTCCACCACGCGGATCACCTTCTGCCGTCTTCCGGTCGCGATGCCGTACGCGAGCCAGCGGCCGTCGGGCGACCAGGCGATGCCCGCGATGCGATCGTATTCGCTGCGGTCGACGCAGCGCACGGTTCCTTGCGTGAGATCGGCGATGCAGACTTCCTGGCGCTGATTGGTGAAGGCGACGATGTCGGGCGCGGGCTCCGACTCCTCTTGCCTGGCATGCTTCGACCGCCGCGAGCGCTGTGAGAGGCGCTTCTTTCCCTTGCGCCCTTTGCGCGACTCCTCCTCGCGCGGGGGCGCGGGAGCGACTTCGAGATCGATCAAGCGGCCGAGATTCTGCGACGCCGGAAAGAGCGTCTCGCCTTCTCCCGGAGTGAAGATTTTCAACTGCTCTTCGCCGGTCTCGTCGCTCACCGCGAGAAGGCGCTTGCCGTCGTTCAACCAGCGCGCCAGGCGATGGCGTCCGCGCCAGGGAGTCCCGAATTCCGTCGCGGGCCCTTCCCAGAGCCCCATCGCGATCGGCCGCCCGCGCACGGTCAGGAGAATCGAATGTCCGGCGGGATGGGCGTCGAAATCCTCGAGCGCGCCGCCGTTCACGAACTTGCGCCGCCGTTGCGGGCGCGCGCTGGGAATGGAGATCGGCAGACGCCTGGGCGGCCCGCTCGCGGGATCGAGAAGATGAAGATCGGCGCCGGCGTGGTACACGATCCGCTTCCCGTCGGTCGATGGGAAGCGGGCGTAGAAATCGGCGTGATCCGAGTGGCGGACGATCGCGCCGCGGCCGTCGGCGCGCACGGAATAGAGATTCCCGATGCCTTCGTGATCGGAGAGGAAGTAGATCCGCTCGCCGATCCACATCGGCGAAGTGAGATTGCCCTTCACGCTCTTCAGGATCTGACGGAATTCGCCATCGCCGCGCCGGTCGAGCCACAGCGTGCCGGCCGTTCCGCCGCGATAGCGTTTCCAGCGCGCGGGATCGCCTCCATGGCGCGCGATCACCACCCCCGGGCCTTGCGGCTGGAACGCGAGCGCGCGCGCGGGGCCGATGTTCAGCGGCCGGGCCCGCCCGCTGATCACCGCGACCGCGATCAGGTGATGATCCCCGCCAAAGGGCTGCTGCCAATCGGATGCGCAGAGGATCTCCCGGCCATCGCGCGACCACGCCACCGGATAGATCTGCGAGCCGAGAAATGTCAGGCGGCGCGGCTCGCCTCCTTCCGGCGGCATGAGGTAGATCTCGGGCCCGCCTTCCTCGTTGGCCGCGAACGCGAGCGTGGTTCCGTCGGGCGAGAAGAGCGCGCGCGAAGCCGTGCCGCGCCCCGCGGTCAATCGGCGGGCCACGCCGCCTTCGGCCGGCACGCTCCACAAGTCGTCATCCGAGGCGAACACGATGCGCGCGCCGTGCAGTGTGGGAAAGCGATAGTACCCGCGCTGATCGTTGCCGGTCGTTTCGGCGGCCGGCGCCCAGGGCGGCAGATCCTCGGGAACCAGCACCGGCGCGGAAGGAGCGTCGATGACCTGCAAGCTCGGGTGGGATGGCGCACACGCACGGGATCGCGGACGGGCCCGCGATGGCGAACGGGAACCGGAATGCGGACGAGAACGAGAACCGGAACGAGATCGCGGACGCTTGTGTGTCTGCATGCCTGCCTTTCGTCAAGAGGCGGAGGTTGGTCCGGGCGACGCCTCGGGTTTGGATTCCGGCTGGGAGAAGGTTCGCAACACCTCCCGCGAGCGGCGCACAGCGCACCAGTCGCGGCCGCACATGCTGCAGAAATCTTCATTGGCCGTGGCGTCCTTGCGGATGTCCCGCGCGCGGCCCGGATCGAGCGCCAGACGGATCTGCGCTTCCCAATCGAAATCGAGCCGCGCCTTGCTGATCTCGTCGTCGCGCCGGCGCGCACCGGCTCGATGGCGGGCGATGTCGGCGGCGTGCGCGGCGATGCGATGCGCGACCACGCCTTGGCGCACATCGTCCGCGCCGGGGAGGCCGAGGTGCTCGGCCGGGGTCACATAGCAGAGGAACGAGGCACCGTGGAACGCGGCCGCGGTCGCGCCGATGGCCGAGGTGATGTGGTCGTAGCCGGGCGCGATGTCGGTCACGACCGGTCCGAGCACATAGAAGGGCGCGCCGTCGCAGAGCTCTTCCTCGAGCTTCATGTTGCGCTCGATTTCATCGTAGGGCACATGCCCCGGCCCTTCGACGATCACCTGGCACCCTTGCGCGCGCGCGCGCCGGACGAGCTCGCCGATGGCGCGCAGCTCCGCGAATTGCGCTTCGTCGCTCGCATCCGCGAGACAGCCCGGACGCAGGCCGTCGCCCAGGCTGAAGGCGACATCGTGCGGCCGGAGGATTTCGCAGACCGTCTCGAAGTGCTCGTAGAAGGGATTCTGCCGGCGATGATGAAGCATCCAGGCCGCGAGTAAGCTTCCGCCGCGCGAGACGATCCCCGCGAGGCGGCGCGCGGCGAGCGGCAGATGCTCGCGCAGAATGCCCGCGTGAATCGTGAAGAAGTCCACGCCCTGCGCGGCCTGCTTTTCGATGACTGCCAGCATCTCTTCGAAGGTCACGCTCTCGACGGGGCGGTCGCGCACCATTTCGTAGATCGGCACCGTTCCGAGCGGCACGCGCGCGTGCGCAATCAGGTGCGTGCGGATCTCGTCCAGGTCGCCGCCGGTCGAAAGGTCCATGACCGCGTCGGCGCCATAGCGAACGGCGAGATCCATCTTGGTGCGCTCTTCCTCCTTGCACGAGTGATCGGGCGAGGTGCCCAGGTTCGCATTCACTTTCACGGTGAGCTCGCGCCCGATGCCCAGCGGATCGAGAAGCCCGTTGCCCGCGCCTCCGAATTCCGAGGCGAGGTGATGCACATTGGCCGGGATGACGATCTTGCCGGCCGCCACGCCCGCGCGAACGTCCTCGGGGGCGCAATGCTCCCGAACGGCCACGCGCGCCATCGCGGGGGTGATCACCCCCGTTCGGGCTGCTTCGAGTTGCGTCAAGGCGGATGCCTCCTTTCGCATGCTTGCAGGCTCCCGGCGCCATCCAAACGCGCGGATCGCGAGGGGAGCGGACCGTCTCGCGGGCTTCGACTTCGCACCAAAGCCCAAGCGAGCAAGGATACTCCGGCCCTCCGGCCCGCGGCCAGCCACAACTTGACCGATGAGGGCCGCGAGCGGGCGGTTCCCGCCCGGCGATTCTTCCGCTACTCTTGCGCGCAGAAGGCGCGCGCCCTCGACGCCATCGCGGGCGGTCGCCGGGCGGCGTGATGGAAAGGAGCTCGTCATGGCGGATGTCACTCGCGCTCAGGCCTGGGCCCTGCTCACCGAATTCACGACCAGCGAGAGCCTTCTCAAGCACGCGCTGGCGGTGGAAGCGGCCATGCGGGCATACGCGCGTCGTTTCGGAGAAGATGAGGAGCGCTGGGCCGCGGTCGGCTTGCTGCACGATTTCGATTACGAACGCCATCCGACCTTGGCCGAGCATCCCATGAAAGGCGGGGAGATCCTGCGCGAGCGCGGATATCCCGACGACATCATCCGCGCGGTCCTCTCGCATGCCACCCACACCGGCATTCCCCGCGACACGCCGATGGCCAAGGCGCTCTTCGCGGTGGACGAGCTGACCGGGTTCGTGACGGCGGTGACCCTCGTGCGCCCCGGCAAGCGCGTGGCCGATGTCACCGTCTCCTCCGTCAAGAAGAAGATGAAGGACAAGGCCTTCGCGCGCGCCGTCAGTCGCGACGAGATTCGCGAAGGGGCTGAGCTCCTCGGCGTCGATTTCGATGCGCATGTGCAGACCGTCATCGAGGCGATGACGGAAGCGGCGGAGGCATTGGGATTGGCCGGAGAGGCGCCCGGGCCGAACCCGGCCTGAGCTCGACGCTACTTTCGCTCCTGGACGATGGCGGGCAGGTCGATTTTGCTGCCGCCCCGCAGGACCGAGACGATCACTTGGTCCCCCGGCCCATATTGCCGCAACATGGCGGCATATTCGGCCAGGGAAGCGACCGGCTCTCCATCCAGAGCGACGATCGTGTCGCCCGCCTGGATCCCGGCGGCTTCGGCCGCCCCTCCCGGAGAGACCGGTCCCACTTTCACGCCCTCGCCTTCCGTCGCGAAATCGGGCATGAAGCCGAGCGACACCCGCCGCGCTTGCGGCCCTTGCGATTGCCCCGCCGGCGGGGATCCCACGGCCCCGGGGGGCGGACCGGCCGCCGCGGCCAACGGGTCCGCCGCTCCAGCGGCGGATACGCCGGTCTCCCGTTTCGGCGCAACGAAGGTCAGCGGGCGCTGCCGGTAGCTGAGGTAGCGTGCCAGTTCGGAAACGAAGTCGGCGACTTCCGCCACCCCGGCGAAGTTCACCCCGTCCGCTTCGTCGCTGACCTTGCTGTAGTCGGCGTGCGCGCCGGTGAAGAAATGCAGGCCGGGGACACCCGCCGTGACGAAGCTCGTCTGATCCGATGCTCCGCTGTCGGCACGCCGCAGAACGAGATCGAATCCGAAGCGCTGATTCACTCCTCGCAGCGCGCGGTCGAATTCCTGCGCCGTTGCCGCGCCGAAGACGATCATTTGCCGGTCGCGAAGTTTCCCCACGCTGTCGAGATTGAGCATCACCATGGGATGTCGAGCGGCAGCGGGCCGATGCTCGACGAAGTAGCGCGAACCGAGCAGTCCCGACTCCTCTCCCGAGAAGACGACGAAGACGATGTCGCGGTCGCCGGGCCGGCCAACGGTCGCGCTCAACGTCCGCGCGATTTCGAGCAGAGCGGCGACTCCCGACGCGTTGTCGTCCGCTCCGTTGAAGATGCGATCCTCCGCATTCGAATTCGGATCGACGCCGAGATGATCCGCGTGCGCGCCGATGACGACGACGGAAGCGTCCGCATCGCGCGGCGCAACCCCGACCGCCTGGCCGCCCGTGCGACGAAGAATGCCGGCGACATTCGCCGAAGCAGGCCTTCCCTCGGCGACGAACGGTTGGAAGTATCCCGCCAAACGGTCCTCTCCGCTCGCCCGTTCAGGGAAGGCAGGAAGCAGCCCGATTTCCGCGAAGCGCTCAGCCGTCATGCGCAGGGCGCGATCGAGGCCTTCGGAACCGATCGCGCGACCGGCCATGCGATCGTCCGCGAGAACGCGCACATCCGCTTCGATGCGCTGCGCCGACGTAAATGCGTTGTGCGCATCGATGCGATCGCCCGCGGGCGCCGCGATCGCGCAAGCGGCCGGCAGAAGCATGGCCAGGCAGGCGGGCAGCCAGCGCCTGACCACGGACGAGCTGCTCCAGCGCGAGCGGTCGTCGCCGGCTGCATGGCAAGACGGCATCATGGCGCTCCTCTTTGGTTCCAGACCATCTTGAGCGGAGAGCGGCCCGTCCCCCAGAAGCCGCGCTCCTGGATTTGGGTCCCCGAGAACACCAGATAGCTGTACTTGCCGTAGTGCGGCAGCTTGCGCCACACGGCCGCGAAATCTTCCGGCGCGCCCCCGGTCACGAAGCCGATCGCTTCTTCCGGTTGCCTGGGATTGGGAAGAGCCAGAACGAGGGTGTGGTCCGCGAGCGAATAGTCCGCGCCCTTCAAGCGAAAGCGCGTCGCTTCGATCACCAGGCTGTCGGGCCACAGGGCTTGCAGGTTCTGCATGCCGGGAACCGCCCCGAGAACCCACGCGCCTCCGCGATCCAACTCCGCCAGCGAGAGGGAATCCGCCTCCACGATGCGCGCCGGCTGTTCGCGGGAGCGCGATTCCGCGGCCAATGCGCGCAGGCGATCGCGCGTAGCGAGGTCGCCGCCGATCACGAAGGTCAGCGAATCGGCGCCCAAGACGCGGCTCAGCACGGCGGGCACTTCGGCGTGATGCAAGGTTCGGAAGAGATCGAAATCGGGATCGACCTCGAGCGTGCGGGGCATGGCGGGAAGGCGGCGCGTTTCGCACACGGATGGCGCCCCCAAGCGGACTGTCCAGGCCACCGCTTCCCGGTCGGAGAAGGTGGCGCGCATGGGGACTTCGAGATCGTACGCGGGCACCGTCTGCTCGAGGGTATAAGTGAGATCGAAGCCCTCGCTCGCAGGCAGCAAGTCGGTCGAGGCGAGGCGCAGTTCGGGAGCGCCCGCGCGCTCGATCCATTGGCGGGCGAAGGCCTGCGCGTCGAATGTCTCCGTATTCATTGCCGGAGCGCCGGGCGCCGGGGCAGCCTGGAAGGACGCGAGCAGGTCGCTCCAGCTCGCGCGCCGGAAGAGATGCCGGGCATAGAACCGGCGCAATCCTTCGGCAAAGGCCCCTTCGCCCAGCTTTCGTTCCAGCATGTGGTAAAGCATCATCGATTTGCCGTAGCCGACGGCTGCCGACGAGGCGTCGTGCCGCTCGCGAAACTCCGCCAGAGAAAAGTCGCGCCCCGCCCGCGCGTAGTTGCGGTATTCCATCAACTGCGCGCGGCGGTATTCCTTCGCCGCATCCGCGCTCTCGCGCTTCTTGTACAAGTAGTCGGCGCCGAAGACGGTCAGCCCCTCGCACCAGTTGCCCGTCTCGCCATCGACGAAGACGCCGTTGCCCCACCAGTTGTGCAGAATCTCATGCCCGTACGATGTGCCGATGATGAAGGGCAAGCGGATCACGCGATCGCCGAGCAGGGTGAAGCCCGGCATGCCGAAGCCCGTCTGCCAGAAATTCTCGACCAGCGCGAATTTCGGGAAGGGGTAGGGGCCGATCAGCGAGGAGTAGAGATCCAGATAATCCGCGGCCGCCTGAAGATAACGCTCGCACAGTCCCTCGTCGGTTTGGCGGTAGGTAAAGGTCTGGACGGCGACATTCCCATGCGAGCGTTCGCGCACTTCGTAAGGGCCCGCGATGAGGTAGATCTCGTCCATCGGTTCGCTCGACGACCACACGATCGGATTCCCCCAGACGGGGGAGACGGGCGCAGCGGGCGTAGCGGGCGCTGCCGGCAGAGCGGCGCCAGCGGGCGCAGCGGGCTTTACCATCCGCCGGCCCTGCGAAACCGACTCCCAGCCTTGCGGAAGAATGGTCTCGAGATCGAAGGCGCAGGGCTCGTCGAAGCGCCGCGGATACCAGAGCGAAGCGCCGCACAGGTACACGCCCCGTAGATCGATCAGCCCCGTCGTCGTCTCGAACCCGCGCTGGTAGTTCTCTTCGGGCGTGCGCAGGGAATCGTACAAGACGCCTGCGTATCGAATCGCGATCGTGAGCGACTCGGGCCACGCGGCGCTCGAGAGGGCGTCTCCCAAGCGCAGATCGATCTGCCTTCCCGGCGCGATGTCGCTCAAATCGTCGTACTGAGGCCGTTCCCAGAACGCGCGCGGGTTCCAGAGCGCCGACTCCGTCCAGGAAAGCGGAGCCGCACCGGTGCCCATAACCGGCGTTTCAGCGCCGGTTCCAGTGCGCGCGATCTGGATGCTCTCAATGGCGAGCGATCGATGGAGGAGGAAGGAAGCGGGCCGGCTCACGGAAATCCCAGCAGGGTGGCGCAGCAGGACTTCATCGGTCGCTTCGATGCGCATGGCCTGCGGATCGACGCGCGCGGTGATCGAGTGATGGGTGAAGGCGCAGCGCCCGGGGTTGTCGAAGACCGCCTCCCGCATTTCGGCGGACGAATCGAGAACGGCGGCAAAGGCCAATGACGCGACGGCGCAGGCAAGCAGCGGGCCGCACGCGATGAGCAAGCCTCGCGCGCGCAGGCGGCCCCGCGGGTGTGGCCGGCGCGGCGGAGGGCCGGAGGCTTCGCGCGTCATCGGATACCCTGCGAATGGCGGCATCGTGCTCTCCCTTGGCGTGCCTTTCCTTGGCCGAATGCCGTCTCTTCGTCACGCCCCCCGCAGGCCGCGGACGACATCGATCACCTGGCGCGCGGCATGCTCGATCTCCTGCGCGGTCGTTTCGCGTCCCACCGAGAAGCGGACCGTCCCCGCGGCCGCCTCGGGCGGCACCTGCATGGCCTTCAAGACATGCGAGATCTCGATCCCGTCGGAATGGCAGGCGGCCCCGGCCGAAGCGGCGATGTTCGGGAGAGCCGCGAGGATCGTTCCGGCCTGCAGGTTCGGGAAGGAAACGCTGAGCGTGTTGGGAAGCCGCTCGAGCAAGTGGCCGTTCACCCGCAGGCCGGGCAGCCCCTCAGCCAGCAGCTCCTGCAGCCGGTCGCGCAGCGCTCGCATGTGGCGCGCGTGATCGATGAGTTTGCGTTGGGCGATTTCGCACGCCACCCCGAGGCCCACGATCTCGAGAACATTCTCGGTGCCCGCGCGGCGGTTGCCTTCGTGCGCCGCGCCGTGCATGAGCTTGGCCGGCTCGACGCCCTGGCGAACGGCCAACGCCCCGACGCCTTTCGGCGCATACAGCTTGTGGCCGGCCAGAGAATAGAGATCGACGCCGAGCTGATCCATGCGGGTCGCGATCTTGCCCACCGCTTGCGCGCCGTCGCTGTGCATCGCGATGCGGCGCTCGCGCGCGAGGCGGGCGATCTCCTCGATCGGCTGGATCGTGCCGACCTCGTTGTTCGCGTGCATCACGGAAATGAGGATGGTGTCGGGGCGCAGTGCGCGTTCGATTTGCGCGGGATCGACGCGGCCGGTCTCGTCGACCTCCACATAGGTGACCGAGAATCCCTCCCGTTCCAGGAACGCGCATACCTCGCTCACGGCAGGATGCTCGATCGCCGTCGTCACGATGTGGCGTCCGCGATCGCGGCGCCGATGGGCGATGCCCTTGATCGCGAAGTTGTTCGCCTCCGTGCCCCCGCTCGTGAAGACGACCTCGCCCGCATCGCACCCGAGCAAGGCGGCGACCTGGGCGCGCGCGCGTTCCACGTCCCGGCGCGCTTCGACGCCCAGGCGGTGCGCGCTCGAGGGATTGCCGAACCGCCCCTCCAGGTAGGGGCGCATCGCAGCGGCCGCCTCGGGGGCGATGGGAGTGGTCGCGTTGTAGTCTAGATAGATCACGGCTTCCTCTCGTCCGGTGAAGCATCCTTTCGCTGCACTTCGAATCCATCAAGGGTCGCACACGCCGTTCGGTTCCCGCAAGGCGAGCCATACGAATCGTTGCCGCGCACGAAGCGGAGGCGCAGGGCGGTCACGGCGGCCACGAGCGGGTTCTGGGTGTCGCCATCGCCCGATTCGTTCTATGATCCCCGGCGACGACCCAGGCCAGGAGGAGCTCCGCGATGGATTCCCCCGAAACCGGCGATCGTGAAGAGGCGCGGCGCGAGCGGGCCGCTCAGGAACGGGAGGTCGCGGGTGCCCCGCCGGGCCTCGTTCCCCCCCGGGAATCGAGCATGCTGCGACGGGGATTCGCGGGAAGCGATGCCACCGCGGTGGCCCACTTCTATCGCGGCGAGATGAACCGCCTCACGGTGTGGCGCTCGCGCATGGACGCGACCACGAACTGGGCGATCCTGAGCACGATCGGGCTTCTCTCGCTTTCCCTGCAGCACCCCCAGGCCGATTCCCTGTTGCTCGTCAACCTCGCCACGCTGTGGGTGCTGCTCGTGATGGAGGCGCGCCGCTATCGCTTCTACGATGTGTGGCGCTGGCGGGTGCGGATCCTGGAAGCGCACATCTTCGCTCCGATCATCTCGAATCTCGATCGCGCTCCGCAGGGGCCCTGGCGCAACGATCTCACCGCCGATCTGCTGTATCCCACCTTCAAGATCTCGATGGCCGAAGCGATGGGCCGGCGCTTGCTGCGCAATTTCTATTACCTGTTCCTGCTCGTGCTCGCCGTTTCGCTCGGCAATGTCTTCGGCCTCTCGCCGCAGACGGGCTCGTGGAAATGGATGGAACGCGGCCAGGCGCTCGCCTCGCTGCGCCAGCATTGGCTGTTCCTGGTGCTCCTCTTTCTCGCCTACGCGCCGCTCGTGCGCCTGGCGATGATCGGGTGGCGCAACCGGAAGATGGCGGTCGAGCTGCACGACCCCGGAGGCCGCCGGCCGTACCGGGTGTGAGGGCTACGGGCTAAGGCAGCACCGTCATCTGGCGCGTGCGCTCCTCTCCGCCGACCGTGAGGACCGCGAAGTAGACGCCGCCGCCCACCAGGCGTCCGGCATCGTCTGCGCGATTCCAGGTGATCTCGTAATTGCCCGGCCTCTGCCCCGCCGCGTAGAGATTGCGCACCACGCGTCCGTTCAGATCGAGAATCCGCACCGTGACATCCGCGGCGGCTTCCAGCGAGTAGCCGATCGCGGTCGTCAAACGGAACGGATTCGGATAGTTGGGATGGATGCGGATCTTCTCGCCGCTGCGCAGCTCGGCGACGCCGGACGCGTCGCTGCGGCAATCGGCCCAGAAGGCGAAGTCCTGGCCGGTCTCCCCGACGCTGCGGCCCATCGAGGTCAGCATGATCACATTCGTGCACTCGTCGAACATGGGAATCTCGATCACGCCGTAGCCCGTTCCATCGATCGACATGGAGTACTCGATGCACATGCCGGAGGGAAAGCGCTGGATCAGGTCCGATCCGAGCGTGGTGTTGGGCCCATCGACGAAGACCTGCAGGATGTTGTCGGAATCCTCGGGGCGGAACTGATTGACGCTCGCGCCCATTCCCTCGGGCAGGCGCTCGCTGCGCGGGTGCTTCTCGCCGGAGGGATAGGCCAGGACCGTGCGGTCGGTGGCGAGCATCCCCCAGGTGCTGCCTTCCTCGAAGTGGTTGCCGTCATCGCGCGTGGAGGTGTAGTAGCACCAGCGCATGAACTCGAGGTAGGCCGCGTTCCCATCGTAGCCATAGGGCGCGAGGACTTCGTTGCAGGCGGCCCAGAAGCTTCCGGTGGGAGACCACTTCTGCTCGTACCAGATGGCGCGCACGGCATCGGGATCGAAGCGTTCGCAGAAGTACATCGGCCAGGCGATCTGCGAGTACTCGTATGTGCCGTCGTAGGTCTCGATCCAGTTGTAGCGCGTCTGGAAGAAGGGAGGCATGTAGGGCAGGTATTCATTGAAGGTGTCGTAGACCCATTCCTCGCCGCGCATCGCGCAGTTTTCCATCCACCAGACGATCTCGTTCGAGCGCACGTGGCCGTACTGCACGATGTGCATGTACTCGTGGACCACGGTCACCATCCGGAGCTCCTGGTCGCTGATCGTGTTCGAAACATGGAAGTACCCGGTGTAGTCGTTGGGCGCGCCTCCGGGAGCCGGGCTCTCGGTTTGCGCCATGCCGAGGACTCCGCTGGACAGGGGGTGGATGTAGCAGTCGATCATTCCCTGCCCGCCGCCGATCGTGCCGTCGCTGGGAGGAACATCCCAGCCGAGATCCGTGTGGTACTTCGTCCACGCATCCTCACAGGCCTGGGCGACAATATCGACATACGCCTGCGGGTTGCTGCCCGCGTCGTAGTGGACGATGAAGTGCGCCGTCTGCAGCTGATCGGGAAGAGTGGGCCGCACGAGCAGCCTCTGGATCCTGCCCTGGATGTCGGAGGGCAGGCCGTCCAACTCCTCCTGGATTTCGAGCAGGATGCCGGTCGCGTCCTTGATCGCGGGACCGGGAAGCGCGAAGCGTTCCGGGAGTTGATCGGGCGAGAAGAGGAAACAGGCGCGATAGAGGAGCGCTTCGGCCCGGTCGATTTCGCCGGCCTGATACGCCGCGTCGATCGCTTCCAGCGAGGGGTGCCCATGCCCGGCGAAGGGCCGAGAGGGGGAAGCGCCGGAGGCCGCCGGAACGATTGCGGAAATCAGCATCCCTGCAAACAGAACAGCGCAAAAGAAACGAAAAGCTCTCATGATGTTGCTCCCCTCGCGTACAAAAGGGCCCGGGCGCGTTGGGAGCGCACGGGCGCGTTGGCGGCGCAATGGATGAACGACCAGGGATGAACCCTGGCAGGTGATCCCTTCAATTCTACCTGGGGGACCGGCGCTTCGTCAACGAAGCGAAGAGGATCGGTGATGCCTGCGGCTGAAAAGGGGCATGGGAAGCACAGATCCATTCCCTCGCGAGAGCGCGCGCCACGCGAAGAGAGCCAGCTGCAAATGAAATGAAGCTGCGAGTCGCAAGCGCCGGCGAATGCCGAACCCTCAATCGGGCTGAGCGCGTGAATCGCCCGCGGCCTGGAATCGGGCTGGAATCCGTTCCCGTTCCCGGCCATGATGGTCCGCATTCCGTGAGGCGCTCCGCCGGGGAAGTCCCGAGGGGAACCGTGCCGCGGGGAATCGGTGCTAGGTGCTGAACGCCGAGAAGGTTGAGCCGAGGGGCGCCTCGTAGGACGCTCGCCGTGATGCGGATGGCTGTCTTGAGCCACCTGCGTCCGGGCCGGTGGGCCATGCGGCCCGTCCAGACGCAGCGGCCCAATCGATCAGGGCGCCATGTGGGAGGCGCCAAGCGCGGAGGGATGATGTCGAAAGCCAGAGTCGCGATCTTGCGCACCACGCCTGAGACGGTCGTTCAGGACTATCGCCGTTTGTGCGAACTGGCCGGGCTGCGCGCGGCCCTCGATCCTTCCGCCTCGACGATCCTCAAAGACAACATCACCTGGCATTTCGTTCATCCCGGCGTGAACACCACTCCCTGGCAGCTCGAGGGAACGATCCTCGGTTTGCACGACGCCGGGATGACAGATCTGGTCGCGGTCCACAATCACACGGTCGTCACCGTGCCCGAGCGCGGGGAAGCGGAGCTCAAGTTCACGCCGGTCTACGAACGCTTCGGCATTCCCGTGCTCTTCAACTTCCGCCCCGACCAGATGAAGTGGATCCGCTTCCGGCCCAAGAAACCCTTGCTCGTGCTGCCGAAGATCTTCCATGACGATGTCCGCATCCCCGATTTCTTCGTCGGGCGCAACATCGTCCATCTGCCCACGATGAAGACCCACTCCTATACCCAGTACACCGGAGCGCTGAAGAACGCCTTCGGTGGGTTGCTGAACTTCCGCCGCCATTACACCCACACCTGGATTCACGAGACCCTCGTCGATCTGCTCACGATCGGCAAGGAGATCCATCCGGGCATGTTCGCGACGATGGATGGCACGACCGCCGGGTCGGGGCCCGGCCCGCGCACCGTGCACCCGCACGACAAGCACGTGATTCTGGCCTCCTCCGATCTCGTCGCGATCGATTCGATCGCGGCCACGATCATGGGATTCGATTGGACGAAGTTGCCCTGCATCGCGCTGGCCCACGAGCGCGGGCTGGGAGTGGGCGACCCGCGCGACATCGAAATCGTGGGCGATGTCGATGCGGCCGCGGAACGCTGGAACTTCCGCGTCGGAGTGAATCTGGCCACCGGAGTGGGGCGGCTGCTCTGGTTCGACACGCCTCTGAAAGGGCTGCAGCGGCTCTTCTTCCACAGCCCGTTGGTGAAGATCTTCATCTTCGGTTCCGAGACCTATCACGATCGCGTCTGGTATCCACTGATCGGGCGCCGGATCGTGTCGCGCTGGGAATCGCAATCTCCCTGGGGACGCCTGTTCGCCTCGTATCCGCGGGAGTCGAGCGGCCCGGCGAGCCCGAAAGCGGAGACGATGCCGATCGGAGCTTCCTCCGATCGCCGCTGACAATGGCGGATTTCCGCTACCTGCATACTTGCCGCGCAGGAGCGCATGCGCGCCTCCAGCATCGCCAGCGGCGCGTTGCCTTCCCGCCTGCAAATCCGGTATAATCATGATGATTATGTTCTGGCCTTCACGGAGGGACCCATGCGCGTTCCATCTCTGCCGGTGCTCGTGGGAGTGCTCTTGGCGATGCTTGCCGCGGTAGCCCTACCGGGCACCTCCTTCGCGCAGCTTCGCTATGCCGATTCCCGGTACTACACCTACGATGAGATCACCCAGCTCTTCGAGCAGTGGTCCCAGGCCTATCCGCAGATCTTTCAAACCGAGATCATCGGGTACACGGATGTCGGCCACGAGCCGATCCTGGCCGCGAAGATCTCCGACCGGGTTTCCGAGCACGAAGGGGAGGCGCGCCTGCTCTTCAGCGCCGCGCAGCATGGAAACGAGCCCAACGGAACGGGCGCGATCATGTTCATGATCGACCGCCTGCTCACGCACTACCTCCTGCCCGGGCCCTACAAGCAGATGGTCGACAATCTCGAGATGTGGTTCGTCCCGGTCATGAATGTCGAGGGCCACCGGTTCGCGTTCTCGCAGAATCCCTCTTGGGATGTCTGGCGAAAGACGCAGCGGGACAACAATGGCGACGGCCTGGTCACCTATCCGATCGATGGCGTCGATCCCAATCGCAACTGGAACTATCGCTGGAGCGAGTACAGCGAGTCGAACTACTCCTCGACGCGCTACAAGGGCCCGTATCCCTTCTCCGAATCGTGCGTGGTCGCGCTGCGCGATCTGATTCTGCGCGAGCAGCCGCTCTTCGTCACCGACCTTCACTCTCCCGACGATCCCTCGCAGTACAACAAGGTGTGGTGGGTCTGGTATTCGCAGACGACCGGAGAGGGGCCGGACGCCGAGATCTACCAGCCGATCTCGATCGCGCTCGGACAGCATCTGCAGACCGAAGTCGACGGCGTGTATGTGAACGGATCGCCCGCCTCCTACGACAATCTGCCCAAGGAGCAGTGCTGGGTCTACGCCAACACCGGGATCTGCACCTTTCTCTACGAGATCTCGCGGCAGGACTGGTGGACGGGCGCGATGGTCGACACGATTGCGAATCGGGCCGGCCGCGGCCTGTTCTACCTCATGGACCGTGCGCTCTCCGGCCCGGGATTGAAGGGACGCGCGGCGAGCTCGGTCGTGCGCTGGCCGAACTGACCCAGCTGGCGCAGCGTCATCGCCACGAACGGCCACCTGACGCCGCCGACGAGCCGGATGCGGAGCGGCGCGGCGGCCAGCGGCGCGACCATGAGCAGCGCGGAGAGCATCTGACTGCTCTCGCGGGCGTCGATCGCGACGGTGCCGCCGCGCAGACCGGAGGCGTGCAGCTCGAAGGGGAAACAGCCGGGTTGGCCGAGAAACTCGAACTTCGCCCCGAGTTGGGTGAGCGCGTCGAGCAGGCCG
>CAYZWI010000018.1:0-64918 GCA_964482205.1 uncultured bacterium
GAAGCCCCGGTAAACGGCGGCCGTAACTATAACGGTCCTAAGGTAGCGAAATTCCTTGTCGGGTAAGTTCCGACCTGCACGAATGGTGTAACGATTTGGGCGCTGTCTCCCCGAGAAGCTCGGCGAAATTGAAGCGGCGGTGAAGATACCGTCTACCCGCGACTGGACAGAAAGACCCCGTGGACCTTTACTGCACCCTGATATTGGGTTCTGGCGTCTCATGTGTAGGATAGGTGGGAGGCTTTGAAGCGTGGGCGCCAGCCTGCGTGGAGCCAGCCTTGAAATACCACCCTTGGGTCGTCGGGATTCTAACCTGGCGCCGTGAATCCGGCGCGGGGACATTGTCAGGCGGGCAGTTTGACTGGGGCGGTCGCCTCCAAAAGAGTAACGGAGGCGCACAAAGGTTCCCTCAGCGCGGTTGGTAATCGCGCGTGGAGTGTAAAGGCATAAGGGAGCTTGACTGCGAGACCGACGGGTCGAGCAGGTGCGAAAGCAGGTCTTAGTGATCTGGCGGTTCTGAGTGGAAGGGCCGTCACTTAACGGATAAAAGGTACCCCGGGGATAACAGGCTGATCCCTCTCGAGAGTTCACATCGACGGGGGGGTTTGGCACCTCGATGTCGGCTCATCGCATCCTGGGGCTGGAGAAGGTCCCAAGGGTTTGGCTGTTCGCCAATTAAAGCGGTACGTGAGCTGGGTTCAGAACGTCGTGAGACAGTTCGGTCCCTATCCATCGTGGGCGGAGGAGACTTGAGGGGAGCTGTCCCTCGTACGAGAGGACTGGGATGGACCAACCTCTAGTGTACCGGTTGTCGCGCCAGCGGCATCGCCGGGTAGCTACGTTGGGACTGGATAAGCGCTGAAAGCATCTAAGCGCGAAGCCAACCCCGAGATGAGGTCTCCCGGGTCGCAAGACCCCTAAAGGCCCCTTCTAGACTAGGAGGTTGATAGGCCGCAGGTGTAAGCACAGTAATGTGTTCAGCCGAGCGGTACTAATAGGCCGTGCGGCTTGGTCGGACGTTTATTGCACGTCTTGGTGATTTCTCGCATCCGTCTCATTTCAGTTGTTTGACGACCCTGGGCCGGTGTGCCGCGCGCCCCGGTCCCTGGGCCTCACGGATTTTCCGGTGGCTATGGCGGGGGGGAAACACCCGTTCCCATTCCGAACACGGAAGTTAAGCCCCTCAGCGCCGATGGTACTGCATGGGAGACCAAGCGGGAGAGTAGGTCGCCGCCGGGAATTTTTCGAAAGGGCGCTGGCAGAAACCAGCGCCCTTTCGCTTTTTTCTCGCGCGCTTCGATGCAGGCAAGGGCGCTCGCGCACGCAAGGCCGCACCGCATGGTCGTGCAAGCTTCGACCGGCCCGACGGCCGGCCGCGCAGGCGCCGTCGTTGCGGGCGGTCGTCGCCTCTGCTAAAGTCCACCGCTGCCTGCATCCAACGCGCACTTGCGCCGCGCTTTCGAGCGGCGGCGTGGGCGGTGGGACCGTCTTGCGCGGCCGAACGATTCGCCGCGCGGCTTCATCCATGGGAAGAGGAGATTGATGTGAAGGCGTACGACACGGCGCAAATCCGCAATGTGACGATGATGGGCCATGGGGCGAGCGGCAAGACGCTGCTGGCTGAATCCCTGCTCTTCATGATTGGGGCCACTTCGCGCCGTGGCAATCCAGCCGACGGGACTTCCACGCTCGATTCGAGCCCCGAGGAAACCCGTCGCAAGATGACGCTCACGATGGGCTTCGTGCCGCTCGAGTGGAGCGGCACGAAGATCAACTTGATCGATACGCCGGGCAACCCGGACTTCGTGGGCGAGGCGGAAGCCGCCCTGTACGCCACCGATATGGCGCTGATCGTCGTCAACGGGACATCCGGAGTGGAGCCGGACACCGAGCGCTACTTCGAGATGGCGCAGCGGGCGGGCAAGCCGGCCCTTTTCGTCGTGACCCAGCTGGACAAGGACCAGGCGGACTTTCGCGCCGCGGTGGAAGGCATCCGCAAGGAGCTCTCGGATCGCGCGGTCCCCTTCTCGCTGCCGATGGGCACGGCCGCCTCTTTGCACGGCGTCATCGATGTCGTCGAAGGGCGCGCGTACGAGAAGGGCGACAAGGGCCACACCCGCGGCGGAGAGATTCCCGCCGATCACAAAGCGGAGCTCGATGAGATTCGCGCCCGCCTGATGGAAGCGGCGGCCGAGTCGGACGACGCGCTGCTCGAGAAGTACCTCGAAGAAGGCACGCTGTCGGCCGAGCAGATGCTGCAGGGTCTGCGCGCGGGCTTTCACAGAGCGGCGCTCTATCCCGTGCTCGCGGTTTCCGGCGAGACGCTGGTGGCCCTCGATCGGTTGCTCGAGTTCATCGTGGGATGGGGGCCCTCGCCGCTTCAGGTTCCGGCGCCGCCGGCGTTGCGCGAAGGCCAGGAAGAGGCCAAGCCCATCGAAGGGCGGATCGACGGACCGCCGGTCGCGTTCGTGTTCAAGACCTGGGCCGACGAGCGGCTGGGGGAATACACGCTGCTGCGCGCTTACTCGGGCACGCTCACGCCCGGCGACTACTACAACGCCCGCAAGCAGACGAGCGTGCGGGTGGGCTCTTTGTACTCGCTGCGCGGCAAGGAGCGTCTGGACATGGAGCGCCTGGTGTGCGGCGACATCGCCGCCACCCCGCGGATCAAGAGCACCAGCACGAACGACACGCTCTCATCCAAGGACCAGCGCGTGATCGTCACTCCGATTCCCTTCTCGGAGCCGCTGCATACGGTGGCGGTTTCGGGGGCCGCGAAGGGCGACGAGGAAAAAGTGACCTCAGGCTATACCCGGTTGCAGGACTTCGATCCCACCTTCCAGGTGCGGGTAGATTCGGCCCTGCGGCAGACGCTCGTCAGCGGGATGGGCGATCAGCACATCGATGTGATGACCGAGCGCGTGCGCACCCGGGCGAAGATCGAGGTCGTCACCCGCAAGCCGCGCATTCCGTATCGCGAAACCATCCAGACTTCGGTGGACGACATCCAGGGGCGCTACAAGAAGCAGACCGGCGGCCGCGGCCAGTACGGCGATGTGCACCTGAAGGTCGAGCCGATGCCGCGCGGCGGCGGATTCGAGTTCGTGGACGCGATCGTCGGCGGGGTGGTGCCGTCGAAGTTCATCCCCGCGGTCGAGAAGGGCATTCGCGAGACGATGGAGCGCGGAGTGCTGGTCGGCTATCCAGTGGTGGATGTGCGCGCGACCCTGCACTACGGCTCGTATCACGAAGTGGACTCGAGCGAGCAGGCCTTCAAGATGGCCGCGACCATGGCCTTCAAGGAAGGCTTCATGAAGTGCAATCCGGTGCTGCTCGAGCCCATCATGAAGCTCGAGATCGTCGTTCCGGAATCGGCGACCGGCGACATCATGGGAGACCTGAGCAGCCGCCGGGGTAGGATTCTTGGAATGGAGCGGCAGGGCAAGCGCCAGAGCGTGAAGGCGGAAGCGCCGCTGGGCGAACTGTACGGGTACATGGCGAACCTGCGGTCGATGACCCAGGGGCGCGGCTTCTATCGGATGGAACTGTCGCGCTACGAGGAAGTGCCGCGCGACACCATGGAGCGCCTCGTTCCGGCTCTGCAGAAGGAAATGGAAGAGGCGAACAAGTAACGGGCGCAGTCCGGAAGGCCGGGCGCGAAGGACGAGGTCGGCATGAGCGGGCATTCGAAGTGGAGCACGATCAAGCGCAAGAAGGGCAAGCTGGACGCCCAGCGCGGCAAGATCTTCACCCGGGTGATCAAGGAGATCATGGTGGCGGCCCGCGAAGGCGGGGGAGACATCAACGGGAATGCCCGGCTCCGAACGGCGGTCGCGAGCGCCAAGGCGGTCAACATGCCGGCCGCGAACATCGACCGAGCGATCAAGAAAGGCACCGGCGAACTGCCCGGCGCGCAGTACGAAGAGAGCGCCTATGAAGGCTACGGGCCCTCGGGTGTCGCCATCTATGTCGAAGTGCTGACCGACAACAAGAACCGCACGACCTCGGAGATCCGCCACATCTTCAGCAAGTACGGCGGGAATCTGGGCGCCAGCGGCTGCGTCGCCTGGCTCTTCGATCCGAAAGCGGTCGTGACGGTCGCCAAGGATGCGGCCGGCGAGGACCGCCTCTTCGAATTGGCCCTCGAAGCGGGCGCGGAAGATGTGAGCAGCGATTCGGACGACGCCTACGAGATCTATGCCGCGCTCTCCGACATGGAGTCGGTCACCCGGGCGCTGGCGGGCGCGTCGATTCCGGTGCTTTCGGCCGAAGCGTCGCGCATTCCGCAGAACATGGTCATGCTCGAGCAGGAGGATGCCGTCAAGCTGATGCGGCTCCTCGAGGCCCTGGAAGAGCAGGACGATGTGCAGAAGGTGTATTCGAACTTCGACGTCTCGAAGGAGACGATGGAGAAGCTGCGCGCGGAAGAGTAGGCCGTGGATGCGGGGCGGCGCGCCTCTCCGCGAGGCGAATCGGCAGGGCCGCCGCAGGAGAAGCAAGGGCGAGTGATGCACCTGCGTCGTTGACGCGGGTCGGCTCACAGGTAGGATGAAGGCCGGACGCGTGTCCGGCCTTTTTCTGTCGGCGCGGGCCAAGGCCGCACGGCTCGAGAGTGGTCGAGCACGCGCCGGTTCGCCTGGTGACGCGTAGGTTCGGGAGCGTGCATGCTGATCCTCGGTCTCGATCCGGGCTCGTTGTGCACCGGCTACGGGCTGATCGAAGTGCGCCGCGGCGCGATGCTGTGGCGGGCGAGCGGGACGCTGCGTCCGCCGCGCGGCGAAGCCTTGCCCGCGCGCCTGCTCGCTCTGCAAAACGGCCTGCGCGAATTGCTGCGCGAGACGCGGCCGCAGGCGATGTCGATCGAGGATTCCTTCGTGGGGCGCAATTCGCGCGCGGCCCTCGTGCTCGGCGAAGCGCGCGGGGTGCTCACCGTGACGGCCTTGAGCGAAGGGGTGCCGCTGTTCGAATACGCGCCGCGTCTGGTGAAGCTCTCGGTCACCGGATCGGGTGGGGCCTCGAAGGAACAGGTGCATCGCATGGTCGGGCATCTCATCGAAAGAGTCCCGCGGGATCTCCCCCTCGATGTCACCGACGCGCTCGCCCTGGCCGTCTGTCACGCACATCGCTGCGCACAGCCGCCCGATGCCCCTCGTTCGGCGGACGGCCGCACAGGCGATGGTGGCGGCGCGCAGAGCCGGCGGCGCGCGCGTGCGCGGAGCCAAGGCGGCGCGAGGGATGCCTTCAGCACGGCGCGGGAATGGTCCGGCAGCCTTCCCCGAGCGGCGGGCGGAACGCGCCTGCGAGAGACGCGATGATCGATTACCTGCGCGGCCGGTTGATCTCCTTCGCCGGCGATCAAGCGCTGCTCGAGGTCGGCCACCTTGGGGTGGTCGCGCAGTTGCCCGCTCCCGATCGGGAGCGCTTGATCGCGCTCCACCAGGGAACGGCCGCGCCGCCGAATATTCACTTGTACACGCATCTCGTGATCCGGCCCGAGGAGTGGCTGATGTTCGGTTTCCTCGAAGAGGCGACCCGGGATCTCTTCCGCGTGTTGCTCGAAATCCAAGGGGTGGGACCGCGCGTCGCGCTGGCGCTCGTGTCGCATGTCTCGATCGAGGAATTGCGCGCGGCGGTGGAGGCGAAGGAGACTCGTCCCCTGGAGCGCGTCCCGGGAATCGGCAAGCGGACGGCCGAGCGCATCCTGCTGGAGCTGTCGGGCAAGCTGCGCAAGCGGCTGGGCGAAGGTCCCGCGGCCGCGCGCTCGCCCGAAGCGCAGAATGCGGTCGAAGCGCTGATCGCGCTCGGGATCGCGCAGCCGGAAGCGGGCGCGCTCGTGCGCCTGGCCGAACGCGAGCTCAGCGATGCGGCGGGCACGCGGCCGGATGCGAGCACGAGGCCGCGTGGGGGCGCGGGGCCGGATGCGGGCGCGCTGGTGGCGGCGGCGTTGCGCCTGCAGCGGGCGCCTCGCGACAGGAAGTGAGAGCACGCGCCCACGCGCGAGAGCGCTGAGGCGGAGCAAGAGAGCTCGCGCCGGAGCGAGAGAGCGCTGAGGCCGAGCAGAAAATGCGCGAGGCCGGCAGTGGAAACCGGCCTCACGCAAGCTTTCAAGATGACATCCGCTTTCCGAGTTCGAATTCGATCCATCCGAACCCGTTGGCTTCCAGCATCGCGCCCGCTACGGCCTCATCACCATCTTCCTTTCGATCTCTTTGCCCATCGCCGTCAGGCGCGCGAAGTACACACCCGCGCCCGCGGGACGGTCGTAATCGTCGCGGCCGTTCCACACGAGGCGATGGACTCCCGCTTCCGCGACGCCCGATTGCAGCGTGCGGATGCGCCGGCCGGCCACATCGAAGACGACGAGCTCGACCGGTCCCGATGAAGGCAGCGCGTAGCGGACCTCCGTCGTCCTCGTGAAGGGATTCGGCGCAACGCCGGTGAGCGCGAGCCTGAGGGGCCGCGCGGAGTCCTCGACCGCCGCCGGATCGATCACGAAGTTGAGTCCATCTACCCAAAGGCTGAAGCCATAGCCCCAGGTGTCGGCGTGGATCTCGATGTCGCGGATGTCCGCCAAGGACACGCTTCCCACTTCGCTGCGCGTCCACCATTCATCGCCTTCCATGGGAATCGTGAATTCAACCCACTGGCCGATGGCCTCATTCAGGTACTCTTCGTTGGCGTGGAACTGGATGTACCCGTTCGGCCCGTGAAGACGGATCCACGGGCTCCAGTTCTGGAAGTAGTCGTCGTTCTCCGCGTAGCACCAGAAATGGATGGCGAGGCGGTTGGACAGATTCCACACCGCGAGGCGATCGCCCGGGTAGCGCAGATAGGTGTCGAAGCCGCCATCGGTCGTCAAGCGCACCGAGCCCTGGCCGACGACCCGGCGATCGAGGTCGTCGGTCGCGGTCACCGTCGCGCCTCCCTCGGCCCACACTTCCCAGCTCGAGGCGTTCAGCTCGGTCAGCTCGTCGGGCGGAACATGCTGGACCGTGCCGCCCAGCGCCATCCGCCGCTCGAAGGTGGCGGTCCCCGTCTGCCCGGCCCAGTAGGCGTTGTTCACGTCGAGCAGATCGAGCCAGGCGTAGTCGACGAAGCCGTTCTGTTCGACCTTGATCAGCATGAGAGCATTCGAGCCGACGACCGCGATGTATCCGAAGGGATTGTCGTGCAGCTCATCCCCGGCGAAGGTGGGCGGCACGAGCCCCGCATCGATGGGCACGTTCGGCAGCACCCAGTCGCCGTTCTCGTCGGTCGTGCCCTGCGCCCGGACTTGATCGGTGATCACCGAGCCGAGGCCCGGCCGCTCCGCCTTCTGATAGATCGTGACCGTCGCGCCGGCGAGAGGCGCGTCATCCAGCCCGGTCAGATGCAGCTTCACGAATTGCGGCAGGCAGTAGAGGTACTGGCCGAAGTACCCGTGGGCTGAATCGATCCAATGGTTCATCGCGTTAGCGCTGTGCTGAGACAGGAAATGCGAGCAGGCGTTCATCAGGCAGGCGGCGGAGGTGTAGCCTTCGCCATTCACGAGGTTCTGCTCGGGAGAGAGATCGTTTTGGTAGATGTCGATCAGCCCGAGCTGATGCGCGCATTCGTGCAGCAGGCCGTAGTCGATGTCATCTTCGGAAGCGTACCAACCCGAGATCACGCGCAGGCTGCCTTCGTTCGCATGGAAGCGGAAGGGGAAGACCGCGAAGTCGATGTTCTGGACGACCGGATCGTCGGCGTGATCGGGGATGACTTCGAGCACATCGTAGTGCACGCGCTTGGCGCAGCCCGCCGCGGCGAACATGGCATTGAAGCGCGCCATATGAGCGTTCAGCCAGTCGAGGCCATCGTCGGTGGTCGCCTGGGCGAACCCCGGCGTCTCCTCGCGGAAGTTCTCGACATAGGTGCGGTCGACGAAGGTGAGGAAGGCGACCGACTTCGTGTCGATGGCGAGCGTATTGTTCTCCAGGCGCGCGTCGGCGAGGGTGAAGGTGAAACGGATTTCGTGGGAAGCGCCGTCCCATGGGCGAACGAAGGCATAGGCCGCCGTTTCGTTGGGCGCGAGCGCGAGCGCCTGCGGCTGGACCGCCATGATCACACCGTCGACGCTCCAGGTGCCCGCGAGCGTACCTGACCATGCGTTGCTGCCGCGGTTGCGCACCGTGGCCGTGTAGGTGACGGGATCGTTGAGCGCGGGCCAGCGCTGCGTGTTCTCATCCTGGCCGCCTTCCAGGCCCATGGCCGCGGAGAAGTAGTAAGGCCCGAAGCCGTTGGGCTCGGTGATCTCGTGGTCCGTGTAGGTGGGCGCGTAGCGGGGATAGCGTGGAGTGCGCGAGATCGTGACCACTTGCAGGTCCGTCTCGTCGAAGGGCGTGCGCGGTCCGGTTGCGTGCACGAGCTTGAACTCGGTTCCTTCGGTCGTGACGCTGGTCACCGCGTAGTAGTAGCTCGTTCCGTTCTCGGCGGTCTCGTCCAGGTACTCGAGCGTTTCGTCGTCGACCGTCGCGATGGGGATCATCTCTTCGACCGTGGTGAAGGGCAGCGTGTCGCGATAGATCGCGTAGTGATCGAGGACTCCCTGTGCGTTGGGCAAGGGCTGCCAGGTGATCGAGACCGCCTGGTTGAGCGCATAGGCCGCCTGCCAGGGAGGACCGGGCAGCAAGGCGACCGCGTCGGGCCGGAGGTCGAAGGCCGAGAAGAGATTGGCCGTCACGTAGGTGGGCACATCGCCGTCGCCGTTGCTCGCCATCCAGACGGTGCGCAGGGGAAGATAGAGATCGCCTTCCGGCGAAAGGGTCGCGCTCGCGTTGGCGTGGCCTTGGTCCCACGGGCTGGGAGTCACCTGATAGGCATCGAGCAACACGCCTTGGGTGCCGTCGTCGAGGATCGCGAGGTACTCGTCGCCCAGGTTGTTGCCCACGATGATGACGCCGTTGGGGGTGACGATCGGGCAGGAGGAGAACATGTCCCAGCCCGTGCTGCCGGTCGGGTACATCCACTTGACCGATCCGTCGCTGGTGTCGATCGCGTACAGCGCGCCATCGCCCTGCTGGCTGTTGGTCTGGAAATAATAGGTGGCGCCGTCGTGGCTCAGACAGCCGGCCGATTGCGCCAGCTGCGGCTCGTTCGTCCCGGGGATGTGCTCGTAGACCATCAGCGAGGCAGAGGACCAGAGCGGATCGCCGTCCTTGTCGAGCCCCACGACATAGACATGGTCCGCGCCGGAAGCCGCGTAGATGTTGCCGTTCTCGGGATCGATCGTGACGGGAGAGTCGATGCGATCGTCGATGACCACGCTCCAGAGCTCCGCGCCGTCCGATCCGTCGTAGCAGTTCACCGTGCCAAGATAGGTTCCAACGACCACGCGCAGCAGGCCCTCGTCATCGTAGAGCGAAGGATCGCTCTGATAGCACCAGGTCGAGGTCTGCGATCCCCACACTTCGGTGATCGCATTGCCGTCATCCACGCCGGCGTATGGTTCCGTGAAGTATCCGTGCAGGAAGATCCGGCCGTCGGGCGCGATCACGGGAGATTGCATGCCCAGATGCTGAGGATCGGGATTGTCGCCGTTGTGGCGGAACACGCTCGGTCCGTCGGTCGTCGCGAACGCCATGCAGGGATGGCCCTGGGGATACTGGCCGTCTTCGGTCGCGTCGTTCACCACATAGATCGTGGAGCCGTCATTGGAGAAGGCGGGCGTGATCTCCGCGATCGTCTCTCCGCCTTCGGGATTGCCCGACCAGAAGCGCGCTCCCGTGTGGCGGTCCATGCCCTGGACGCCCTTTGGCCAATGATAGCCGCCGACGACAATGTCGGCCCCGTCCGGGCCCGCTCCGTCGAAGAAGCTCATGCTCGTGCCGCCGAAACAGCCCTCATCGGGAGAATTCGGCGCCGGCGTCTGCCAGAGGAAGACATCGAAGAAGGAATTGTCCAGCCGCTCCGCGGGCACTTCGTAGTCGGCGCGCCCGGTGTGATGGATGTCGCGTTGCTTCATTTGCCATGTGGCGCCCGTTGCGACGCCGAGCAGGAGAATCGCAACGCCAGCGCCCGCGAAGGCGCTTCGCCACAGACCACAGGCCTTCCTGCGCGCCCTCGCGCCGACACTCTTGCGCCCGCTCGCGCGCACGCCCGCGGGCGATGATTCCCACCGAGATCCCTCGACTTCTCTGACCAGGCTCATGCTTCCTCCTCGCGAGGCGCGTCGCCCCGCCGCTCCTGCCCTTTCGATGCCGCCCGGGCGGGCGGTTCACCGCCGGTGTCTCCCTCTCCTGGCGCCTGCACGGCCCGATGCGCGGCGAGCCATTCGGCGTTCGCGCGCGCGAAGGCCGTGTACCGATTCATGCGCTCGAAGAAGGCGAGCAATTCGCGTTCGCTCGCGAAGCGCGATTCCTCGCCGTTGGCCACATGCCTGACCATTCCCCGGAAATCCGTTCCCGATTCGTCGATGAAGTGAACGACGAAAGTCGACATCTTCTGCTCCTTGCAACGGGGGCCGCGCTCGTTGCGCTTCCCTCGCGTCGTGGACCGGCCCGCCGCCTCCTTCCCTCATGCCACGCGGATGAGGTTACCTGGATCGGATTACGGGGGAGTTACGCGACGCAGAATTCCTGGGCGTGAGTGGGGAGGGCCACCGCCGCGGGAATCGGAAGGCGGGCACCGAGGGCACTGCCGCGGCCATGCGAGGGTGGGACGCGAGGCAGTGTGCGATGGGCGGCCCTCGATCGCCGTTGCGAGCGAGGAGGCGCCGATGATAAACTCGAAGGTCAGCGTGCGTTGCGGCCAATCGTTTGCGAACGCAGTGGATAGGCGGCCTGATGGGCATTCCGCTCCTGCTCGCCAAATTGAGCCCGCCGCCGCTTCCGGCGACGTATGTTCCGCGCGAGCGGCTCGACCGGCTGTGGGGGGAATGGACGGCCCCCCGGCTGGTGCTCGTCACGGCAGGGGCGGGATTCGGGAAGACCTCCTTCCTCTCCGCCCGCGCGCGGGCATTGGGCTCCGGGTGCCTTTGGTATTCCGTGGATGAGAGCGACGCCGACCTGCCGTCGTTTCTTGCGCATCTCGCCCGGCTGGCCGATCCGGCGGCGGCACATGGCCATGCCGGATCGAGGCCTGCGCGCTCGGGTTCCAGCGGGCAGGCGGAGTTCGACGCGACTTCGGCGATCGGGATCGAACCCTCCCTCGATGGATGGTCGGCGACCGAAGTGCTCGCTCTGCTGGCCAGGTCGCTTCGCGCTCGCGGGCCCTCCTCGTTGCTCGTCATCGACGATCTGCATGTGATCGCGGGCGTTCCGGAATCCGTTTCCTTCCTCGATCGCCTGATCCGTTTCCTGCCGGAAGAGTCGACCGTCGCCTTCGCCTCGCGCGAGCCGATCGCCTTTTCGACCGCCAAGCTCCGCGCCCAGGGACGCCTCGCGGCGTTGAACGCGGATGAGCTGCGGCTCACTGCGGGCGAGATCGCGGCGCTGTATCGCGCGAAGTTTCCCTCGGCCGAGCATGCCGAGCGCACCTTCGGCCGCATTCGGGCCCGCACGGAAGGGTGGGCCGTGGGGGTCGAGATCTTCCTCCAGAATCTGGAGAATGACAGCGGGCCGGCGATTGCGGCTGCGCTCGCCCGCGCGGCCTCCGCCGGCGCCGGCTGGTTCGCCTATTTCGCCGAGGAAGTGTTGCGCCGCCTGGATGCGCCCACCCAGGATTTCCTGTGCCGCTCGGCGATTCTCCCGCGGCTCGAGCCGGAGTTGTGCGATCGCGTGCTCGGCCGCCAGGACAGCCGCGCGATTCTCGAACGCCTATGCCAACGCAATCTCTTCACCTTCGGACGAACGAGCGAGCGCAGCGAATACCGTTATCATCGCTTGTTTCGGGAATTCCTCTTGAGGCAACTGGCCCGCAAGCTCCCGGCGTCCGAGATCCAGAGGTTGCGCCGTCGCGCCGCGCGCGCGTTCGTGCGCTCGGGCGCGTGGGCCGACGCCCTGATCGCGAGCGTGGAAGGCGGGGACCAGCGCGGGGCCCTGCGCCTGGTGGAACGCGTGGGCGACCGGCTGCTCGTTGCGGGCCAGGTCAAGGCGGTGGAGCGCGCGCTGAAACGCATCCCCTCGTGCGATCTCGCTCGCAGCGCGGGCGGGTGCTTCGTCCTCGGGCGGCTTTGCGACGAGCGCGGACGCTGGCCGGAAGCCGAAACGCGGTACCGGCGGGCGCTGCGCCTCTCGCGCTCCTCGCGGCAGCGAGCGGAACTGCGGCTGCTGATCGCGAGACTGCAGTGCCGCTGGGGGCGCCATCGCGCGACCCTCGAGAGCTTGCGCAAGGCGAAGGCGGAGCGCGGCTCGCGGCACTGGCGCCTGCGCGCGGAGATCCTGCTTCTGGAAGGCGTCGCCGAATGCGAGCTTGGCCGGTTCGATGCCGCCGAAACGCACATGGAGGAAGCGATCGCGGTCCTGCGACGCCATCGCCACCGTCTGGGAGAAGCCCGCACCGCCTGCGTGCTCGCCGCCAATGTGCACCTCATGCGCGGGAATTTCCGCCTGGGCCGTGAGGCGGCGCGCCAGGCGCTGCTCGAGTTTCAGAAGCGCGGAGACCGGCGCCAGGCCTCTCACGCGTTGTGCATCCTCGCGCTGCTCACCCTCGCCGACGGAGACGCTCGCGCGGCGCTCGAAATGGCGTCGGAGGCGGTTCGAATCGCCGCGGCGCTCGAGTATCCCTCGGTGGAGGCCTACGCCTTGCGCACGCTCGGAGCGATCGCCATCCGCGAAGGAGACCTGGTGGCCGCGGAAACCCACTTCCATCGCATGCGCGCGATCGGGGAGCGGCTTCCCGAACAGGAATTCGAAGTGCTTTCCCGCCTTGGCCTGGCCGAGATCGCCGGCTTGCGAGGCGATCGCAGGCTCGCGCGCAAGCTGGCCCGGGATGCCCTCGCGCGGGCGACCGCGTGCGAATCGGCCTGGCAGATCGGCCAGTGTCTGCTCGCGCTCGGCGACGCGCAGGCGGAAGCGAGCGCCGCGAGGCGCTGCCTGCGGAGGGCCGAGGCGATCTTCCGGAGAATCGGCGCGCGGTACGACCTGCATCGCGTCTGGTTGCGCCGCCTGGTATTCGGCGATGTCGCCGCGAAGCAGCGGCCGCGCCTGCTCGCGGAACTGCTCGCCGGGATCGCGCGGGAGCGGCACGATGCGCTCGTGCGGGAGGCGGAGCCCGACGAGGGAGCGCGCATCCTGACCGACGCTTTGCGCCTCGGCATTCGCCCGGAATACGCCGCCTCGATGCTGGCGAGCATGGGCGCGCGCGTGATTGCCGCGGTGAAACCGTTGCTCGAGGAGCCCGATTCGCGCGTGCGCGAGCGCGCCGTCGAGACGCTGTCGCTGATCGGAGGAAAGCAAGCCTCCGCGGCGCTCAGGCGAGCGGCCTCGCGAGCGGGCGAGCTGGGGCAGGCCGCCCGCCGGGCGGTTGCGGATCTCGCGGCCGGGCCGGCCGAGCCGCTGCGCATCCTTGCGCTGGGTGAGCTCGTGGTCGAGGCGGGGGCCCATCGCCTCACTCATGAAGACTGGCGATCCTCGCGCGCGCTGCGCTTGTTCCTGCTGCTCCTCGTGCACCGCTTCCGCTGGGTGCCGCGCGAAGTGATTCTCGAAAGCCTGTGGCCGGAAGCCGAGCCGGAGAAGGCGCTCAACAATCTGCGCCAGACGATCCATGTCCTCCGCCGCACGCTCGAGCCCGATCTGCCGAAGAGCCTGCCCTCGCACTACATTCGCTTTCACAACGATGCCTGTCGTCTCGAGCCGGGCGAGAAGCGCGCATACGATGTCGAGCGCCTGGAAGCGGCCCTGCGCCAGGGCGAGCGCTGCTGGCACGCCGGCCAGCGAGGCCGCGCGCAGGCGAGCTTGGCGGAAGCCATGGCCCTGTATCGGGGCGATTTTCTGGCCGAGAGCCCCTACGAGGAATTCGCCGCGGCGGAACGCGAGCACTTGCGCGACCGCGCGCTGTGGGCCATCGAGCGCCTGCTCGAGTTGCGCGCGCTGGCGCGCGAGTGGGAAGAGCTGGCGCTCCTCAGCCGCCGCGCGCTCGCCCTGGATGCATATCGCGAGTCGCACTACCGGCATCTCGTCCTCGCGAACTTGCGTCTCGGCCACCGGCGCGAGGCGCTCGCCGGCTATCACGAATACGAGGCGATGATGGTGAACGAGATGGGACTGCCGCCTTCGGATGCGATGAAGTCGCTGGCCGCGCAGGTGCTCGCGCTGGGGCCCCGGCTGGCGAAGCGCGACGCGGCCGGGAAGGTTCCGCCCCCCAAGATGTGACCCCTCGCGCGAGGCCTCGCGTTGCCGCCCGGCCGCGCCTGTGCTAGCCTGCGGCATCTTCGAAAAGAAACGATTCCTCCACCCACGCGCCGAAGGAAGTGCCAAGGATCGTGGATTCCGACACCGAGAAGATCTTCGAGCCCGAGCTCGATGCGGCCCCTCGCGAGGGCGAGCCGGGGCAGGAGCGTTCGCTGCGTCCCGGGCGGCTGGACGACTTCGTCGGCCAGGAGGAATTGCGTCGCAGCCTGGAGATCCTGATCGGCGCCGCGCGCATGCGCAAGGAGCCGCTCGAGCATCTGCTCTTCTACGGCCCGCCGGGCCTCGGCAAGACGACCCTCGCGCACTTGCTGGCCGAAGAGATGGGCGCGCCCATGGTGGGGACGAGCGGCCCCGCCCTCGAGCGCGCGAGCGATCTGGTGGGGCTGCTCACGGGCCTCGCGCCGGGGGCGATCCTCTTCGTCGATGAGATCCACCGCATTCCGCGCGTGGTGGAGGAGTACCTCTACAGCGCGATGGAGGACTTCCGGCTCGATGTGGTCCTCGATCGCGGGGCGGCGGCGCGTTCGGTGAGGCTGACCCTCTCGCCCTTCACGCTCGTCGGAGCGACCACGCGCATCGGGCTGCTGACCGCTCCGCTGCGCGGGCGCTTCGGCTTCACCGCGCATCTCGACTTCTATCCCCCGGAGGATCTCGCCGCCATCCTCGCGCGCTCGGCCCGCATTCTCGCCATCGCGCTCACGGAAGAAGGCGCGCGCGAGATCGCGCTGCGCTCGCGCGGCACGCCGCGGATCGCGAACCGCCTGTTGCGCCGCGCGCGCGATTACGCGCAGGTGCGCGAGGCGGCCCGCATCGACGCGCGCGTGGCCGCCGAAGCGCTCGCCTTGCTCGCGATCGACGATCGCGGTTTGCACGAGATGGACCGGCGCCTGCTGCGCGCGATCATCGAGAAGTTCCAAGGCGGGCCCGTGGGAGTCGCAACCCTCGCCGCCATGCTGGGCGAGGAGCCCGACACGATCGAGGATCTGCTCGAGCCGTTTCTCATCCAGCAAGGACTGATCGAGCGCACGCGGCGCGGGCGGGCCGTGACCCGCGGAGCGTACGAGGCGCTCGGCCTCGCCCCGCGCGATCCGCAGGACCGCCTGTTGTGAGCGCGGAGCGCAGGGTGGGCGCGGGACAAAGCAACGGCGCCGAGGCGCAGGACGCAGAGTTCGAGGCGATCCTCGCGCAATACGACTACGACCTGCCCGCGAGCGCCATCGCGCAAACACCGGCCGAGCCGCGCGATTCCTCCCGGCTGCTCGTGCTCGATCGCGCCGCGGGAGGCTTCGGGCATCATCGCTTCCGCGATCTTCCGCAATTCCTCCGCGCGGGCGATCTGCTCGTGTTGAACGAGACGCGGGTCCTGCGCGCGCGTTTGCTGGGGCGCAAGCGTCCCGGAGGAGGAGCGGCGGAGCTGCTGCTCGTGCGCCCGCTGGCGCTCGAGCGTTGGGAAGCGCTGCTTTCCATGTCGGGGCGCGCGCGGCCGCAACAGGTGATCGATCTTCCGCGGGGATTCCGGGCGCGCTTGATCGCGCCCCGCGAAGACGCGAGTTGGGAAGTGGCGCTCGAGGGCCCGGGGGCGACGAGCGCGGGCGGCGATGTCGAAGCTCTGCTCGCGAGCGCGGGCCGCGTGCCTTTGCCGCCGTACATCCGGCGCGAGGAGCAGGCGGAAGACGCGAGCTGGTATCAGACGGTGTACGCCCGCGCGCCCGGGGCGGTCGCCGCTCCCACCGCGGGGCTGCATTTCACGCCGCGCCTGCTGGAGGAGATCGAAGCGGCCGGCATTGCCACCGCGCGCGTGACCCTGCATGTCGGGCCGGGGACCTTCCGGCCCATGAGCGCGCGCGACTGGGAGCGAGGCGAACTGCACGCCGAGCGCTTCGAGCTGCCCGAGGCCGCGGCGGAAGCGGTCGCGAAGGTGCGTGACGGCGGAGGGCGCGTCATCGCGGTCGGCACGACGAGCGCGCGGGTGCTGGAATCATGCGTGGAGGCGGGACGCCGGGTGAAGGCGGCGCGAGGAGAGACGCGCCTCTTCCTGCGTCCTCCCGGGCGGCTGCAAGTGGTGGACGCGCTGCTGACGAATTTCCACTTGCCGAAGACGAGCCTGCTCATGCTCGTGGCGGCATTCGCGGGGCGCGAACGCGTGCTGGCCGCCTACCGGGAAGCGTTGGGTGGCGGATATCGCTTCTTCAGCTATGGAGACGCGATGCTGATTCTGTGAGCCGGGCCGGGCGGGTGGAGGCTGTCGCTCGCATCTTTTGAGAGAAGGAGCAAGGCAAGTGCCGTTGGGCGATCGCGTGCGATTCGAGCTCATGAGCGGCGGCGTGCGCGGCCCGCGCCTCGGCCGGCTCGCGATCGGATCGCTCGCCATTCCCACGCCCGCCTTCATGCCGGTCGGGACGCGCGCCAGCGTGAAGACCCTCGACGGCGAAGCGCTGCGCGAAATCGGCGCGCGCCTCATCCTCGCGAACACCTATCACCTGTTTCTGCGGCCCGGCGACGAGCGCATCGCGCACCTGGGCGGTCTGCATCGCTTCATGTCGTGGCCCGGGGGGATCCTCACCGACAGCGGCGGCTTCCAGGTGCACAGTCTGGCGGAGTTTCGCAAGATCCAGGCCGACGGGATCGAATTCCGCTCGCATCTCGACGGGACGCGCCACTTCCTCACGCCGGAATCGATTCTCGAAATCCAGGAGCGCCTGGGAAGCGATATCCGCATGGTGCTCGATGTCTGCACCTCGCAACCCGCCGGAGAGGAGCAGACCGAGAGTGACATGGAGCTGACCCTGCGTTGGGCGGAGCGTTCCCGCGAGGCCTGGGAGAGGCGCGCGGGCGAGCCAGGCGGCGCGCTCTTCGGCATCGTCCAGGGAGGCACCCTTCCCGCGCTGCGCGAGCGGTGCGCGCGGCAGCTTGTGACGCTCGGATTCGATGGGTATGCTCTCGGCGGTTTCTCGGTGGGGGAGCCGGTCGAGAGCCGCGGGGCGGCCGTCGACGCGGCGATCGGCGAGCTCCCGGCCGAGCGCCCGCGCTATCTCATGGGAGTGGGAACGCCCGAGGACATTCTCGAGGCGGTCGCGAGGGGAGTGGATCTCTTCGATTGCGTGCTTCCCACGCGCAATGCGCGCAAGGCGACCGTGTTCACTTGGAACGGAAAGATGATCCTGAAGAATCGGGCGTATGCCGAGGATCCGCGCCCGATCGATCCGGATTGCGGATGTCCGGCGTGCCGGCGCTACTCGCGCGCGTATCTCCGGCATCTCTTTCGGGTGGGAGAACAGCTCGCGGGCCGGCTGGCCTCGATCCACAGCGTGGCGTTCTATCAGCAACTGATGGAAGCCATCCGGGAAGCGATCGCGGCCGGCCGCTTCAGCGCCTTCGCCGCCGAGGCGCGCGCCCGCTTCGCGAGAGGCGCGGGCGCCTCTTCGGCGTGAACGAGGCGCGTCGCCGGGGCCGGGCGCCGGCGCGCGGGTTGGGGGGAACTCGTGGGAGCTCGTTGCATGGGCGCGCCGAGAAGCGCGGACCTTTGAGGACGAGAAGAGCGTTCGAGCACGACAAGGAGGTTTCATGCTGAGCGGAATGCTGTGGATGGGCGGTCCGACCTCCCCGGAAGGGGGACAGCAGGGCAGTCCCTTCACGATGTTGATCATGTTCGGCCTGATCTTCGTCATCTTCTACCTGCTCATCATCCGCCCGCAGCAGAAGAGGCAGAAGGACCATCAGCGCATGCTCACCGAAATCAAGAACGGCGACAAAGTCGTGACGGCGGGCGGGGTCATCGGGAATGTGGTCGGGTCGAAGGAAGAGGACGGAGTCTCGATCCTCGTCATCAAGGTTGCCGAAAACACCAAGATCGAGGTCGCACGCACGCATGTGCAGCAGGTGCTCTTGAGAGACGCCAGCCGCCGCTAGACGAGAATCCGATGTTGCGCATCGTCTTCATGGGAACGCCGGAGTTCGCCGTGCCCGCTCTCACGGCGTTGTGCGAAGCGGGCCTGGCGCCGCTCGCCGTGTACACGCAACCCGGGCGTCCCTCGGGACGCGGCCTGCGCATCACCCAGCCGCCCGTCGCGCGCGAAGCGGAGCGGCTGGGACTTGTCCTGCGCCAGCCGGAAGTGCTGCAGCAAGCCGAGGAGATGCGCTTCCTGCGCGAGCTCGCGCCCGATGTCATCCTCACGGCCGCCTTCGGCAAGATCTTCCGCGCCGGGCTGCTCGCCCTTCCGCGTCTCGGCTGCCTGAATCTGCACCCGTCGTTGCTGCCGCGCTACCGCGGCCTCTCGCCGGTGCAGCGCGCGATCCTGCGCGGCGACGCGACGACGGGGGTCAGCCTGTATCGCATGGTGAGAGAAGTCGACGCCGGGCCCATTCTCGCGCAGCGCGAGGTGCCGGTCGGCGAAGGGGAGACGGCCGGCGAATTGACCATGCGCCTCGCCGCGCTCGCGGCCGAGATGGCTTGCGAGCTCCTGCCTCGTCTCGTCGAAGGGCGCGTGTCCGAGGTCGAGCAGGACGAGCGCCTCGCGAGCTACGCCCCCCGCCTGGCGCGCGAGGACGGGCGCATGGACTGGCGGCTGCCCGCGCCGCAGATCACGCGCCTCGTGCGGGCGATGAGTCCCTGGCCCGGCGCCTTCACCTTCTGCGCGGGCACGCGGGTGAAGGTGCTGCAAGTGCAGGCGGTCGACGCGCGTCCGCGCGACGAGGCGCCCGGCACCGTGATCGAGATCGGACGCTCGGGCCCGGTGGTGGCCGCGCTTCCCGGCGCGGTCGCGATCCTGCGCGTGCAAGCGGAGAGCTGCCAGGCCCAGGGCGGCGATGCCTTCTGTTGCGGGCGGCGGCTGAAGCCGGGCGACCGGCTGCTCTCGCACGCGTACGGAATCCGCGCATGAGCCGCGCCCCGCGCTCTCGCGAGCACAGGCCGCCCGATCCCGACGACGCCAGAGAAGTTGCGCTCGCCATCTTGTGCGCGGCCGATTCCTCGCCGGCGGCGGCCGAACGCGAGCGCTCGCGCGCCTTCGCGCGCGCGGGGCTCGACAGCCGCTCGCGACGATTCGTGACCACGCTCGTGCAGACCACCCATCGCTGGCGCGGCCGCGCCGACCGGGTGCTCGACACGCGGCTCGAGCGCGGCCTTTCCTCGCTCGATCCTTGCACCCGCAACATTCTTCGCCTGGCGTATGTGCAGCTCTTCCATCTGGACGCGATTCCTGCCTATGCCGTCGTCGACACGGCCGTGGAACTGACGCGCAGGCATGAGGGCAGCGGAAAGGCGCGCCTGGTGAACGGCATTCTGCGCGGCCTTTCGAAACGGCCTCCCTCGCCGCGGGAGTGGGGAGAGGGCCCGGGAGCGCGCGCGCTGGAGGGCGAGCTCTCGCATCCCGCCTGGCTGCTCGAGCGTTGGATCGCGCGCTGGGGAATGGAAGAGACGCGCCGCATCTGCGCCTGGAACAACGAACCGGCGCGGATCCACCTGCGCGTGTCGGGCGGAGCGCAAGCGGCGGAGGAAATCGCGCGGGCGCTGCAAGGCCCCGAGCGCGAGATTCAGCCGGGAGCGATTCTCGAAGAAGCATTGCGCGTGCAAGGCGCCTTCGATCCGGTGCACGAACCCGCCGTGCACGCAGGGCAGGTGACCGTGCAGGACGAGAGCCAGATGCTGGTGGGGCGCCTCTGGCCCGATGCGAGAGCGCGGGCCTTCGATCTCTGCGCGTCTCCCGGGACGAAAGCGTCGCACCTCGCGGAGCAATCGGGAGGCGCGCCCGTCTTCGCGTCCGATGTGAGGTTGTCGCGCGCGAGGCTCGTGGCGAGCACTTCCCGGCGCATGCGCCAGCCTCATCTTCACGCGCTCGTGGCCGACGGCCGGCGGCCGCCCTATCGCAACGCGAGCGCCGAACGCGTGCTGCTCGATGCGCCCTGCACCTCGCTCGGAGTGCTGCAGCGGCGGCCGGATGCCCGCTGGCTGCGCGGTCCGGAGGCGATTGCGGGCGCGGCCCGGCTCCAGGCGCAATTGCTCGACGCGGCGGCGGTGCTGGTGGCGCCCGGAAAGTGGCTGCTCTACAGCGTCTGCACGCTGGAGCCCGAGGAGACGGATGCTATGATGGAGCGCTTTCGCGCCCGGCATCCGGAGTTCTCCCCGCACGAACTTCCCGGGTGGGTCCCCGAGAAGATCCGCGCCGGGGCGGGGATCATGCGGATCCTGCCCGGGGTTTTGGGAATGGAAGGCGTGTACGCGGCGCTGATGCGAAACGAGGCGGCAGCATGAACGCGTGTCCGGGAGATCCATACGCCGGCAGTCCCGTATCGCGAGGGCGATTCATGTCAGGCAGTCGCACAAGACCGCATCGGTCGACACCGGGCGGGCGGACGAGGAAGTGGATCGGCGCGCTGCTCTTCGTGGGCGCCGGTGTGCTGGCCGGCGCGCTCTTCTTTCATCTAGTGGTGATGCCTTGGTTCGTGCGCCATGGAAGCGACGCGGAAGTTCCCGATCTTCAGGGGCTCACGAATCGCGAGGCGAAGGAGACCCTCGATCGCGCGGGCCTGAAGCAAGGGACCGTCGCCGAAGCGAGCCACGATCGAGTGGAGGCAGGAAGGATTCTTCGGCAGGCCCCGCCTCCCGGATTCCGGGTGAAGAAAGGACGGGCGGTCGACTGGGTGGTGAGCCTGGGACCGCAAGCGCTGCGCGTTCCCGCCCTCGAAGGGGAAAGCATCGTGCATGCCCGCTTCCTGCTTCAACAGGCGGGGCTGCAGTCGGGCGAGGTCGAGACGACCCACAGCGACGAGATTCTGCCCGAGCATGTGATCGCGTCGAATCCTCGCCCGGGCGAAGCGGTGGCCGAGCGGGAGAGAGTGGATTTGCTCGTGAGCCTGGGGCCCGCGCCACAGCGATTCGTGATGCCCGATCTGCGCGGAGAAGATCCCGACAAGGCGGCCTCCTATCTCGAGCGGGCCGGCTTTCGCGTGGAGCAGCGCTATTGGCCCGGCGCGAAGAGCGAGTGGCCGCGCGTGGCCGAGCAGGATCCGCCTCCCGGGTATCCGATCCAGGAAGGCGAGACGGTGCGCCTGTTCATGGGCGAGTGAGCGAGAGCAGCACGCGTGTGCGCGAAGCGCGCCGTGAAGAGCAGGAGGGGTGGATGACGCGACCCAAACCGATTCCCGCCGCGCCGCAGATC
Organism: uncultured bacterium; assembly: GCA_964482205.1. Lineage (GTDB taxonomy): Bacteria > Eisenbacteria > RBG-16-71-46 > CAIMUX01 > WJJG01 > JAZDGX01. Next base: position 21,467 of record CAYZWI010000018.1, read on the forward strand.
GCTCCCTCGCTCCTGTCCGCCGACTTCGCCCGCTTGGGTGAGGAGATCGCTTCGCTCCACGGCACCGGCGTGGGGATGCTCCATCTCGATGTGATGGACGGGCACTTCGTCCCCAACATCACCTTCGGCCCGCCGCTGGTGCGCTCGGTGCGGGGCATGACGCCGTTGTTTCTGGACACGCATCTCATGATCGACGATCCGCTGGCGTATGTGGACGCGTTCATCGAGAGCGGAGCGGATTTGCTCACGCTGCACGCGGAGAGCCTGGGAAGCGCGGCGCGCGCATCGTACGAGCGCGCCCGCGAGGCGCGCAGGCGGACGGCCGCGGGCGGCTGCGGCCTGGGGCTCTCCTTCCGGCCGGCGAGCGACCCGTCGCCCTGGATCGAAGCGTTGGGGGCCGAGCTGGACCTCGTTCTCCTGATGACGGTCGATCCCGGTTTCGGTGGCCAGCCCTTCATGGAAGACCAGCTTCCGAAGATCTCCGCCATGCGCGCGCTGCGAGACCGCAGAGGATGGGCTTTTCGGATCGAAGTCGATGGCGGAATCAACCCCCGAACGGCCGCTCAGTGCGCCCGCGCCGGCGCCGAGGTCTTCGTCGCCGGCACCGCCGTCTTCGGGCAGCGCGACCACGCCGCCGCGTTCCGCAAGCTTCACGCCGCGGTCCAGGACCCAGGATCGGCGGCCGGGAGAAATGCGCCGAATTCTTGAACAGGCAACGGGTTACAAATGCCGGCCCGGGCGGCATCCAGGAGCGGCTTGGGTCGTGCCCGGGGCTCTCGCCCGGCTGCCCGGGGTCTTGTGAAACGGCCGGAAGCGCGGCTACGGGAATGTCCCGCTTTCTCTTGTGACCGCGGTCTTTCAGCCTTGAAGCGCGTCGGCGCCGGATGGTAGACTTCGCGTTTCGTGACCGGATGGGAAATACGGCTCGATCGAACGGTATTCCATGTTTGAGGCGTTGGCAGGCCGGCTCGAGGCGGCCTTTTCCCGGATTCGCGGCCGGGGGAAACTGAGTCCGGAGAACATCCGCGAAACAATGCGGGACATCCGCCGAGCGCTGCTCGAAGCCGATGTCAATTACAAGGTTGCCCGGGATTTCGTCCAGCAGGTCGAAGCCCGGGCGGTCGGCATCGAAGTCACGCGCAGCCTGACTCCCGGCCAGCAGCTCGTGAAGGTCGTCCACGATGTCCTGGTCGATCTGCTGGGCGGGGAGACGACGCAACTCGCGGAGAGCGCCGAGATTCCCACGCGGATTCTCTTCGTCGGCCTGCAGGGATCGGGCAAGACGACGACGGTCGCGAAGATCGCGACCCGTTTGAAGAAGCGGGGAAAGATCTCGATGCTCGCCGCGTGCGATGTGCATCGTCCCGCCGCGGTCCAGCAGTTGGAGACGCTCGGCGCCCAGGTGGGCGCGCGGGTGCATTCTCCCGGCGAGAGCAAGGACGCGGCGGCGGTCGCCGCGCAGGGCTGGCGCGAGGCGCGCCAGGCAGCCGTCGATTACTACCTGGTCGACACGGCCGGGCGGCTGCAGATCGACGAACCGATGATGGAAGAGCTCGTCCGCGTTCGCGACGCGGTCGAGCCGCATCAGATCCTGCTCGTCGTCGATGGCTTGACCGGGCAGGAAGCGGTGGCGGTCAGCGAGACCTTCCATCGCCGGCTGACATTGAGCGGTGTGGTGCTCACGAAGATGGACGGCGACGCGCGCGGCGGGGCGGCCTTGAGCACGCGCGCCGCGACCGGCGTCCCGATTCTCTTCGTCGGCACGGGTGAAGGGCTGGAGGCGATCGAGCCCTTCCACCCGGCGGGGATGGCCTCGCGCATCCTGGGCATGGGCGACATCGTCGCCCTCGCGGAGCGCGCCCAGGAGGCGGTGGACATCGAGCAGGCCGCGCGGCTGCAACAGACGCTCGAGCGCGATCAGTTCACGCTCGAGCACTTCCTGCAGCAGATGCGGGAAGTGCGCAAGATGGGGCCGCTCGAGGAAGTGGTGAAGCTGATCCCCGGCCTGGGATCGAAGGTCGTGGGACGCATGGAAGGGGGCGAGCGGCAACTCGGGCGCATTGAGGCGATGGTGCTCTCGATGACGCCCCAGGAGCGGCGCAAGCCGGAGCTCCTGAACGGGGCGCGGCGCAAGCGCATCGCGAGGGGCAGCGGCACGACGGTGCAGGAAGTGAACCGGCTCCTGCGCGATTTCGAGCAGATGCGCCGGTTGTTCGGACGGATGCGGAAAGGCAAGGGCCTTCCGCGCATGTTCCAAGGCATGTAGGCAGGAGGAGAAGTACGGTGGTCGTCATTCGGTTGCAGAGGGCGGGCGCCCGCAACAGGCCCTTCTTTCGCTTGGTCATCGCCGATTCGCGGCGTTCCCGGGACGGGGCCTTCATCGAGAAAGTCGGATACTACGACCCCTTGCCGACTCCCGATGTGATCGTCATCGATCACGCGCGAGTCGAGCATTGGATCAAGAACGGCGCTCAACCTTCGGTTTCCGTTCAGCAACTGGTTCGCCGCAGCAAGCTGCGCGCGCTCGGCATCGCTTCGGCCGAGCCCAAGCGCCGCAAGCGGGGCGAACAGGCCGCGCAGCCGGCGCCGTCCGCCGAGCCCGCGGCGGCCGCGGCCGCGGAGGCGGGACCGACGCCGGCTGCGGAGTGAGCGGATCCCTTCCCGCTGGGGCGAGGATGATCGCCGCTTCCACGCGAGCATCCAGCATCCCGGCGGGGGTTCCAACCGCGACGACCTGACGCAAGTGGGCGACCGCGCGCGGAGACCCTGGGGCGGGGCCGCTTCGCGCGAGGAAATACGGGCCATCACGGACCAAGAGCCGGGTGCATGAGCAGCCCGGCACGAGCGTCTGCGACAGAACGCGCAAACAGCGATGGCGCGCAAACGAAACGCGAACGGAAGGAGAGAAGCCCATGAAGGAACTCATCGAGTATCTCACCAAGGCGTTGGTCGACAAGCCGGACGAAGTCGATGTGAAGGAAGTGGTCGGCGAGAAGACCACCGTGTACGAATTGAAGGTCGGGGAAGGCGATCTCGGAAAGGTGATCGGCAAGCACGGCCGTACCATTCGCGCGATCCGCACGCTTCTCTCGGCGGCCGCGACGAAGCAGAACAAGCGGGCGGTGCTCGAGATTCTGGAGTAGTCCCCACCCGCGCCGGTCGCGCGGGATGGAAGCGATGAACGAGCGCGCACAGGACACCTGGGTTCACGTCGGGACGCTGGGGAAGACCTTCGGGTTGAAGGGGGAAGTGGTCGTCCACTACACGGGCGAGACCCCCGATCGTTTCCGGCCCGGGTCCGTCGTACACATCGTGACCGCGGAGGGCCGCGTGCCTGCGCGGATCGCGTCGATGCGCGAGATGCCCGCCAAGCTGGTCGTCGCCTTCGAGGGGCGGGCGGGCGTGGATGAGATCCGGCCCTGGGTCGGATGCGCGCTCGAAGTGCGGGCGAGCGAACTGCCGCCGCTGGAGGCAGGAAGCTACTACCACTACGAGCTGCTGGGCCTCGAAGTCTATTCGGCGGGCGGGGAATTGCTCGGACGCATCGAAGAGATCCTGGAGACGGGAGGCAACGACATCTTCTGCGTCCGCAAGGAGGGGCGGGAGATCCTGGTTCCCGCCATCGACGATGCGATCGATTCGATCGATCCGGCCGCGGGCAGAGTGGTGCTGAAGGACATGAAAGGACTGATCGCGCCGTGAATCGGGAAGAGCCCCGCCTCACGGTCACGGTCCTCACCGGGTTTCCGGCGCTCTTCGGAAGCCTGGCGGCGGAAGGCATCATTCGCATCGCTCTCGAGAAGGGGCTCGCGCGTCTCGAGATCGTGAACCTCCGCGACTACACGGAGGATCGTCATCGCACGATCGACGACTACCCCTACGGCGGCGGGCCCGGCATGGTGTTGAAGATCGAGCCGGTCGCGCGCGCGCTCGACGACATCGCCGGCCGCGAGGGCCGGCAGGAAGCGAGACGCGAGGGGGAGCGGGGCACGACCCCCGGCGACGGCGGCACGGATCGAGAGAGCGGGCGGGAAGTGATCCTGCTCAGCCCGCAGGGAAAGCCGCTCACGCAGGAGTTTTTCGAGCGGCGGGCGGATGCGCGCCACCTGATCTTGATCTGCGGGCGGTACAAGGGCATCGACGAGCGCATTCGCGCGCTCGCCGACACCGAAGTGTCGCTCGGGGACTATGTGATCTCGGGCGGCGAGTTGGGCGCGATGGTCCTGATCGACGGGCTCTTTCGCCTGATTCCCGGAGTGTTGGGGGATTTCGATTCCGCGAGAGGAGATAGCTTCTCGACCGGGATCCTCGATTGCGCGTATTATACGCGGCCGGAATCCTGGCGCGAACAGGCGGTGCCCGAGGTGTTGCTGTCGGGCAATCACGGGGCGATCCGCAGGTGGCGGCGCGAGGATGCCTTGCGCAGGACCTTCGAGCGACGGCCGGATCTGCTCGCCGGGGCGGAGCTCGACGAAGAGGACCGGCGGTTCCTGCGCGCGCTCGGCTGGCAGGAAGCGCGATGAGAGATCCGGCCCGGACGGCGCGCGCCTGAGGGATGGAAGAACTTCGCGTGGTCCGTCCACGCGTCATGGGGCAAGCGAAGCGGAAGAGGAGAGGGAGCGATGGACATTCTGAGAAATGTGGAAGCGCCGCAGGTGAAGTCCGAAGTGCCGGCCTTCGGCCCGGGCGACACGGTGAAGATCGCGGTGCGCGTGGTGGAGGGAGACAAGGTCCGCTCCCAGATCTTCCAAGGCGTCGTGGTTGCACGCGCGGGCTCCGGAACGCGCGCCACCTTCACGGTGCGCAAGATCAGCGACGGCGTGGCGGTGGAGCGCATCTTCCCCCTGCATTCGCCCAATGTCGCCGGCATCGAGATCGTGCGGCGGGGACGCGTGCGCCGGGCGCGCCTGACCTATCTGCGTGGGCGCAAGGGCCGCAGCGCGCGCATCCGGGAACGGACGAGCGAAATGTTCGCGGCGGCGGCCGAAAAGGCCGCGCCCGTCGAGCAGACGGCCGAGACCGCGCCTGCGGAGCCCAAGACGCCGGCCAAGGCGAAGAAGGGCGGCAAAGCCAAGGGCTAGGCGCAAGGCCAAGGGCTGAGCGCAAAGCGGGCGAGTGAGCGCAAGGCCGACAGCGCAGAGCTCGCCGGGCAAGAGCAGCAACATCACAGCGGCGGAGTCGCTTCAACGCGGCTTCCGCCGCATTTTTTTTGGCGCAAGGGCGCCCCCCTTCCCGCGGGCGCCTTTTCTTTGGCGAAAGCGGCCCCGGCATTGCTAATGAAACCTTGTGAGCGGCGGCGATGGCTGCGCGCACTCGCACGCGGACAGATGCGCTCGCAGACGAGCGAGCGCGGCCAAGCTCCGGGGGAAGCCTGGAGACAGTCGATCGCTGCAAGGAAGCGAGGAGATCGCCATGCAAACGGGGGCCGAACCGCTGCGCGTCTCGAGCGTTCTTCGCGGCAGGGAAGGAGAAGCGATCGCCGCCCTCTTCCTCGAGATGAACGGGTACCGGATCGTCGGCCGTAATGTGCGCTGCGGCCCGCTCGAAATCGACCTCCTCGCCCGCAAGGCGGGCATTCTCGCGGTCGTGGAAGTGCGGCTGCGTTCCTCTCGTTCCCACGGCCGTCCGGAGGAAAGCGTGCGCTGGCGCAAGCGCCACCTCCTGCGCCAGGCGGCCGCCTGCCTGCCCGGACGCGTTCCGCTGCAGGGGGCACGGCTGCGCTTCGATGTGATCGCGATCGAGACCGAGCCCTTCGGCCTGCACTTGCGCCACCTGCAGGACTGGTGGCGCCCTTGTGCTCGTTGACACCCTCCCCGAGCCGTTGGTAGATTCCCTTTCTTATCTTGAAGTTGCGGGCAGGCCTCCGGCGGGCGTCTCATGCTCGCCGGACGGGTCGAGCGGAGGTGCCATGCCGGGGCGGCCATCCGAGCGGACGACCAGAAGCGACGCCTTGGAGGCGGACATTTCCGCTCAAGCCGCCGTCCTCGCCGAAGGCCTCGTCCGCCGTGAGCGGCGCGCCATCGCCCGGGCGATCTCCCATGTCGAAGACCGGACGCCGGTCGGCCGTGATCTGCTCGATCGCGTCTTTCTGCGAGCCGGCCGCGCGCGACGCATCGGCATCACCGGCCCTCCCGGGTCGGGCAAGAGCACTCTCGTCCACGCTCTCGCCACGCTGCTCCGCAAGCGCGGGGAGCGGGTGGGTGTGCTCGCGATCGATCCCACGAGCCCCTTCACCGGCGGCGCGATCCTCGGCGATCGCGTGCGCATGCCGTCGGCCTCGGGCGACGACGGCTTCTTCGTGCGCAGCATGGCCTCGCGCGGAAGCCTGGGCGGCGTCTCGGCGGCGGCCCACGAGGCGGCCGACGTGCTCGATGCGGCCGGATTCGACTGGGTGCTCATCGAGACGGTGGGCGTGGGGCAATCGGAACTCGAGATCGTCGAGCTCGCCGACACCGTCCTGCTCGTGCTCGTGCCGGAATCGGGCGACGCGGTGCAGACCATGAAGGCGGGGATCATGGAGATCGCCGATGTCTTCGTGATCAACAAGTACGATCGCGAAGGCGGCGACCGCCTGCGCCGCGACATCGCGGTGACGCTCGAGCTGACGCACTGGACCCGCCCGGGCGGGTGGATCCCGCCGATCGTTCCCGCGGTCGCGACCGCGGGAACCGGCGTGGATCAGGCTTTGGCAGAGGCGGAGGCGCACATCCGCTGGCTGGCGGAAGATCCCGCCCGCCAGGAAGGCATGCGGCTCGAAAAGGTGGGCCGGCGGCTGCGGGCTCTCCTGCGCGACGCGCTGATCGAGCGCGTGTGGAGGGATGCGGCGCTCGAGAGCCGATTGGCAGAGGCGCTGCCGCGCATCGCCGCGCGCGAGATCTCCCCGTACCGCTGGATCGAATCGATTCGCCTCGACGGAGCGTAGGAACGCATCTCGGAGAGGCAGGGAGGACACATGGAAGAGAAGATCCGGGTGCTCGTCGCCAAGCCGGGACTCGATGGCCACGACCGCGGCGCGAAGGTGGTGGCGGCCGCGTTTCGCGACGCGGGATTCGAGGTGATCTACACCGGACTTCATCAGACTCCGGAGATGATCGTCGACGCCGCGATCCAGGAAGATGTGGATGTGCTTTCGATGTCGGTCCTCTCCGGCGCGCACATGACCATCTTTCCGCGCGTGCTCGACTTGTTGAAGGAGCGCGGAGCGGGCGACATCCTCGTGATCGGCGGCGGCATCATTCCGCGCGAGGACGCGAACCGGCTGAAGGCCCTGGGCATCGGCGAGATCTTCGGCCCCGGGACTCCGACCTCGGATGCGATCGCCTACATTCGCGATTGGTTCGCGAAACGCGGTTCGCAGAAGGCGTAGACGAGGAAGCCGCGGGAGGCGGGCGCGGCGCGACGCGCGGAACGGCCAGGCGCGAACGCGCGAGAGGACAAGAAGGAGGCGGGTATGGACTTCACGCTCTCGGAAGAGCAGAAGATGATCCAGGAGACGGCGCGCGACTTCGCCGACAAGGAGCTCGTCCCCATCGCGGAGCAGGTCGACGAGACGCGCGAGCCGCCCATGGAAGCGATCCGCAAGCTGGGCGAGCTCGGCTTCCTCGGCATGCTCGTGCCCGAGGAGTACGGCGGCGCGGGCCTCGACGATGTGAGCTATGTCCTCGCCATGGAGGAGATCGCGCGCGGATGCGCCTCGGCCTGCGTGATCATGGATGTGAACAACTCGCTTGTGTGCGAGCCGCTGCGCATGTTCGGCAATGAGGACCAGAAGAAGCGCTACCTCACGCCGATCGCGCGCGGAGAGAAGATCGGGGCCTACTGCCTGACCGAAGCGAACGCGGGCTCCGACGCGGGCAACATCCAGACGCGCGCGGTGGCCGAAGGCGATCACTATCGCCTGACGGGCACCAAGCTCTTCGTCACCAACGGCGGGATCGCGAACGTCTTCCTGGTTTTCACCAGCACCGAGCCGGAGAAGAAGACCCGCGGGATCACCGCCTTCATCGTCGAGGAGACCTTCCCCGGTTTTCGCCGCGGCCGCCGGGAGAAGACCCTCGGCATCCGCGGCTCGACCACCTACGAGATCATTCTCGAAGACTGTCTCGTGCCGAAAGAGAATGTCCTCGGCGAACCGGGGCGCGGATTCAAAGTGGCGATGGAAGCGCTCGACTCCGGGCGCATCGGGATCGCTGCGCAGGCGGTGGGAATCGCGCGCGCGGCGCTCGGGCGGGCCGTCGAGCACGCCAAGAACCGCCAGCAGTTCGGCGAGCCGATCGGGAACTTCCAGGCGATCCAATGGATGCTCGCCGACATGGCGACCAAGATCGAGGCGGCCCACCTGCTCACGATCCGCGCGGCGGTGCTGCGTGATCAGGGCGGCGACTATGTGACCGCGTCGGCGCAGGCGAAGCTCTACGCCGGCCGCGTGGCGGTGGAGGTGACCGACGCCGCCATCCAGGTGCACGGCGGCTACGGCTACACGCAGGATTACCAGGTGGAACGGCACTATCGCGACGCGAAGATCACCGAGCTGTACGAAGGCACCTCGGAGATCCAGCGGCTGATCATCGCGCGGAGATTGCTGCGCGGTTGAGTGCGCGTTGCGGCGCCGCTCTCCATGGCGGCGCCGCGCCGGCACGGCTCGAGACGCGCGGCGGACGAGGGCACTCGTGGAACTGGGATTCGACGCGGACCATAAGATGATCATCGACGGCGTGCGCGATTTCGCCCGCGGAGAAATCGCTCCGCTCGCTCGAGAGATGGATGAGCAGGCGCGCATCCCCGAGGAGATCCTCGATCAGATGCGCGCCCTCGGGCTCTTCGGCATCCAGATTCCCGAAGCGTACGAAGGCCTCGGGCTCGACAGCCGCGTGTACGCCGCGATCATCGAGGAGATCTCCAGCGCCTGCGCGGGGATCGGGATCCTGCTCTCGGTCCATTCCTCGGTGGCCGCCTATCCGCTGACCGCGTTCGGCAACGAGGATCAGCGCCGCCGCTTTCTTCCGCGCCTGGCCGCGGGGGAGATCGGCGCCTTCTGCCTCTCGGAACCCGACAGCGGCAGCGACGCCGCTTCGCTCAAGACCTCGGCGCGGCGCGACGGCGATGCGTATGTCCTGACCGGCACCAAGGTGTTCGTCTCGAGCGGATCGCTGGCGAGCCTGTACCTCGTCATGGCGCGCACCGATCCCGATCCCGCCCTGCGCCATCGCGGGATCAGCGCCTTTCTGGTCGAGCGCGATGCGTCCGGGCTCATCGTCGGCCGCAAGGAAGACAAGATGGGCATGCGCGCCGATGACACGACCGAGATTTTTCTCGAGGACTGCCGCGTTCCGGCGGAGAACCGTCTGGGCGCCGAAGGGCAGGGGTTCCATGTGGCGATGAAGGCGCTCGACAACGGACGCATCGGAGTCGGCGCGCAGGCGGTCGGCATCGCGCGCGCGGCAATGGGGGAAGCGCTCTCCTACGCGCGCACGCGATATCAATTCGGATTCCCGCTGGTGCACTTCGAAGCCATTCAGGGAAAGCTCGCCGAAATGGCGACCCGCATCGAGGCGGCGCGGCTGCTGGTCCATCAGGCCGCATGGATGAAAGACCAGGGCAAACCGTACAAGCGGCAGGCGGCGATGGCCAAGCTGGCCGCGTCGGAATCGGCGAACTGGGTCGCCCATCAGGCGCTGCAGATCCACGGCGGCTACGGATACATGAAGGAGTACGCCGTCGAGCGCTACTATCGCGACGCGCGCGTGACCGAGATCTACGAAGGCACGAGCGAGATGCAACGCCTCGTGATCGCGCGCAGCCTGCTCAGGGGCGAGTGAGCGGCTGCGTGCGGGCGGCCGCGTAGTTTTCCCACGCCTCGAAGCCTGCTTTGCGCGGCCTCGCGTTCCCGACCCTCACTCGAAGTCCATGCCCCGCTGAGCGGCCTTCGGCTTGCCCCTACGCCCCTCCGGATGCTGGAGCGGCACGCATGCGCCGGTTATACTTGAGGACGAGCGATCGTGACGGGCTTTGTGGGGCGGGCGAGGCTTCCCGCTCCATCTTCGCCCGCGCGGGGGGATGCTGGAGGAGAGGATGTTCCCGCCAAGAACCGCTTTGCTGTTCATTCTGAGCTTCGTCGTCTTTGCCGCCTCGGTCGCATCGGCCCCGATCGATTCCCACGCTGCCCTGAAAGCGGCCGTCCACTTCCTGGAGCAGCGAGGCCTCGAGCAGGCAAGACCTGCATCGTCGACGATGATCACGGCCGACGGCCAGGCCCTCGCCCATCTCATCACGCTCACTCCGCAAGGGTATGTGATCGTTTCGGCCGACGACGATCTCCCGCCCGTCATCGCCTACTCCTCGATCGACAGCCCGGGCGTGGACGACGGCCGCAATCCTCTGCTCGATCTCGTCAAGACGGACCTGCGCAACCGTCTGGCGGCCCTGCCCGCTCTCGACCCGGAGCTGGCGGCGCAATGGCGCCTGGGGTGGCGGGACGCGCGGCGAGAGACGCCGGAAGGCGTCCGCGGTCCGGCAGCACGGGAGGAACACAACCAGCCGCGCTTCACGCAGTGGCCGCCCGCGGGATCGACGCCGACGGGCGGATGGCTGCTCTCGAACTGGACCCAGAATGCCCCGTACAACGCGCTCTGTCCGCTCGACCTGGCTCACGGCGGATCACGCAGCCTGGCCGGCTGCCCGGCCGTGGCGATGGCGATGATCCTGAACTACCACGCGACCGTTCAGGAGACGGCCTTCGACGGCGGCGACCGCTACCTGCACAACTACTACGGCAATGTCTACTGGATACCCGACGCGGCCGATCAATACGACTTTCCCGACTTCGCGACCTTGAACAGCCATCTGGAGACGCTGAGCGAGCATTGGGAGATCGGCACTCCCTTGACGAACACCGAGAAGGCGGCTCTGGTCTTTGCCTGCGGAGTGGCGGCCCAGCAGGTTTACGCGGCCTCCGGATCCGGCACCTTTGGCGTGGACCAGGCCTATGACGCCTACCAGCGCTTTGCATTCACCGGCAGCCGCCTGGCGCTCGATTCCGATCCGAATCTGTTCAGCGATCTGGCGACGGAGATGCAGAACGCGCACCCTGCCCACCTGGCGGTGGTGGATGCCGGCTGGACTTCCGGGCACAATCTCGTGGTCGATGGATACAATACCGACGACTATTTCCACCTGAACTTCGGTTGGGGTGGATCCTACAACGGCTGGTACCTGCTGCCGCAGGGGCTGCCCTTCAGCCTGACCGTGATCGAGGGAGTGATCCTCGACATCCTGCCCGCTGCCACATCCGTCGAGCATTCCGGGCCCGCGGCCGCATTCTGGGAGTTGATCAACGAGCCGAATCCGGCCGGCTTGCGCGCCACGGTGAGCTTTCGTGCGCCGGCGAGCGGTCCGGTGAAACTGGGGATCTACGACCTCACCGGGCGCCTGGAGGAGACGATCTTCGACGCGACCGTCGGGCAAGGCCTGCGGACGATGCCCTGGTCCCCGGCCGGATTGCCCGCCGGAGTGCACTGGCTGCGGTTGGAATCGATGGGGCAGGTCGAGACGCGTCGCGTGGTGGTGGTGCGCTGATCGCTGCGGCTCCCCGCTCACCCGGCTCGGTGCTACCGGCCGCTCACTTGGACTCGCTGCCGCCTTCGCACAGCTCGAGCAGGACTCCGCCCGTCGTCTTCGGATGGAAGAAGAGGATCCGCTTCCCGCCCGCGCCTTCGGTCGGCAGCTCGCCGATGGGCTGCAACCCGCGCGCCTTCAGCCGTTCCGCTTCCGCGTCGAGATCGGTGACCGCCAGCGCGATGTGCTGGATGCCCGCGCCCTTCTTCTCTAGGAATTTCGCGATCGGGCTTTCCGGATCGGTGGGGGCGAGGAGCTCGATGTTCGACTCGCCGATCTTCAAGTGATACGAGACGATCTTCTGGCTCGCGACCGTCTCGGTGTCGAAGTGCTCGAGCCCGAGCGCGTCGCGCCAGAGGGCGAGCGCCGCCTGCGCATCCGAGACGGCGATTCCCAAGTGGTCGATCTTCTTGATCATCATGGTCCTTTGCTGAATGGGCGGCCGGTCCGCGAAGGACGCGGGCCCGCGCTTTGGATGATCCCGATCAAAGATATCCCGGGTCCCGGTACGATCCGAAAACGGTGCGCAGCCGCCCGCAGATCTCGCCGATGCTCGCATACGCCGTGACGCAGGCGAGGATCGGCTCCATGAGATTGTCGCTGCCTCGCGCGGCCGCTTCCAGCCGCTCGAGCGCCTCGTTCACGCGGGTCGCGTCGCGCTTCGCGCGCACCGCCTGCAGGCTCGCCGCCTGGTTGCGCTCGAGCTCGGGATCGAGGCGGAACTCGGGCTCCGGCACCGGCTCGTCGATGGCATAGCGATTCACGCCGACCACGATCGCCTCACCGGCCTCGACTTCCCGTTGATGGCGGTAGGCACTCGTGTGGATCTCGCGCTGGATGAAACCGCTCTCGATCGCGGCCAGCACGCCGCCCAGCGATTCGACTTTCTCGATCAGCTCGCTCGCGCGGCGCGCGATCTCGGCCGTCATGACCTCGATGGCGTACGAGCCGCCCAGCGGATCGATCGTGTCGGTGACGCCCGTTTCCTCGGCGAGGATCTGTTGCGTGCGCAGCGCGAGGAGCGCGGCGCTCTCCGAAGGCAGGCAGATCGCCTCGTCGCGGCTGTTCGTGTGCAGCGACTGGGTGCCACCGAGCACCGCCGCGAGCGCCTGGAAGGCGACCCGCACCGCGTTCAACTCGGGCTGCTGCGCGGTCAGGGTGCTGCCCGCCGTCTGGGTGTGAAAGCGCAGCGTCCAGCTGCGCGGGTCCTTGGCATGGAAGCGGTCGCGCATGATCGTGGCCCACAGCTTGCGCGCCGCCCGGTACTTGGCGACTTCCTCGAGCAGGTGATTGTGCGCGTTGAAGAAGAAGGAGAGCCGCGGGCCGATCTCGTCGACATCCAGACCGCGTTCCACGGCCGACTGCACATAGGTGATGCCGTTCGCGAGGGTGAAGGCGACTTCCTGCACCGCCGTCGAGCCCGCCTCGCGAATGTGGTAGCCGCTGATCGAGATCGTGTTCCAGCGCGGCATGCGCTTGCGGCAATACTCGAAGATGTCGGTCGTGATCCTCAGGCTGGGCCGCGGCGGGAAGATGAAAGTGCCGCGGGCGACATACTCCTTCAGCACATCGTTCTGGATCGTTCCGTTCAACGCCTCGGGAGCGATGCCCTGTTTCTCGGCCAGCGCCTGGTACATGAGCAGGAGCACCGCCGCGGGCGCATTGATCGTCATCGAGGTCGAGACGCGGTCGAGCGGAATGCCGGCGAAGAGGATCTCCATGTCGGCGAGGGTGTCGATCGCCACGCCGACCTTGCCGACTTCGCCCGTCACTTCCCGCGCGTCCGAGTCGTAGCCCATCTGCGTGGGAAGATCGAAGGCCACCGAGAGTCCCGTCTGCCCTTGCTCGAGCAGGTAGCGGAAACGCCGGTTGGTCGCTTCCGCCGTGCCGAAGCCCGCGTACTGGCGCATCGTCCACAAGCGGCCGCGGTACATGGTCGGCTGGACTCCGCGCGTGAAGGGGAAGCTTCCCGGATAGCCGATCGCCTCGTCGAAATCGAGCGCGGCGGGACCGTTCGGATCGTAGAGCGCGCCCACATCGAAGGACGAGGCGGCAAAGCGTTCCTTGCGCTGCTTCTGCTTTGCGGCGGCCGCTTCCCAGGCCGCCCGTCCCGAAGCGCCTCCGCTTCCGCTCGCGGAATCAGGTTTGCGGCCGTCGTCGGCTTTCTTGCTCATGATGCATCTCCCGTCGCTCGCGCGGCGTCATCGCGCAGCAAGCGCTTGCGCGGCTCGCCATGCGCCGCCCTCAAAGCGGGATGTTTCCGTGCTTCTTGGGCGGATTCTGTTGCCGCTTGTTCTCGAGGCTCGCGAGGGCGCGAATGAGATAGGGCCTCGTCTCGCGCGGCTCGATGACATCGTCCAGGTAGCCGTGGCCGGCGGCCACGTAGGGATTCGCGAAGGTGTCGCGGAACTGCTTGACGATTTCCGCCTGGCGCGCGGCGCGATCCTCCGCCTGCTCGAGCTCCTTGCGGAAGACGATCTTCACCGCGCCCTCGGCGCCCATGACCGCGATCTCGGCGCCGGGCCAGGCGATGTTCACATCTCCGCGAATGTGCTTGGAATTCATGACGCAGTAGGCGCCGCCGTAGGCCTTGCGCGTGATCACGGTGATCTTCGGCACGGTCGCCTCGCAATAGGCGAAGAGCAGCTTGGCGCCGTTGACGATGATCCCGCCCCATTCCTGCGCCGTCCCGGGCATGAAGCCGGGGACATCCTCGAAAGTGATGATGGGAATGTTGAAGGCGTCGCAGAAGCGCACGAAGCGCCCGCCTTTGCGCGAGCACTCGATGTCGAGCACGCCGGCCAGGAAGCGCGGCTGGTTGGCCACGATCCCGACCACCCGTCCGCCGAGGCGCGCGAAGCCGACGACGAGATTCGGCGCGTACAGCTCGTGCACTTCCAGGAAGGTGTCGCGATCCATCACCCGGCGAAGGATCTCGCGCACATCGTAGGGTTTGTCCGGCTCGGCGGGCACGATGCGATTGATCTCGTCGTCGCGCCGCTCGGGATCGTCGCCGGTGTCGGCGAAGGGAGGATCTTCGAGATTGTTCTGCGGCAAGTAGCTCAAGAGCGTCTTGATCAGATCGAGCGCGTGCGCGTCGTTCTCGGCCGCGAAGTGCGCGACTCCGCTCTTGGTGCTGTGCGCCGAAGCGCCCCCCAGGTCCTCGAAGCTCACATCTTCCTGGGTCACCGCCTTCACCACATCGGGCCCGGTGACGAACATGTGGCTCGTGCCCTTCACCATCACGATGTAGTCGGTGAGCGCGGGGGAATAGACCGCGCCTCCCGCGGCGGGGCCCATGATCGCCGAGATCTGAGGCACGACGCCCGAGGCGAGCGTATTGCGCAGGAAGATGTCCGCGTACCCGCCGAGGCTCGTCACGCCTTCCTGGATGCGCGCCCCGCCGGAATCGTTGATCCCGATCACGGGGCAGCCGTTGCGGACCGCGTGATCGAGGACGAGGCAGATCTTGCCCGCGTTCGCTTCGGAAAGCGTTCCGCCGAGCACGGTGAAGTCCTGCGAATAGAGATAGACCTGGCGCCCCCCGATCATTCCGACGCCCGCGACTACGCCGTCGCCGGGGAACTTGCGGCCCGCCATGCCGAAGTCGGTGCAGCGATGGGTCACGAAGGTGCCCATCTCCTGGAAGCTGCCGGGATCGAGCAGGTGCTCGACGCGCTCTCGGGCCGTCATGCGGCCCACGGCGTGACGCTTCTCCGCGCGCTCGGGACCGCCTCCGGCAATCGCTTCCGCGCGACGGCGGTGAAGATCCTGGATTCTCGGGTCCTGGTCCATTGCACCTCCCTGAAGATCTCTCAAATCATGATCGTCCACGAAAGCGGCAGGGCACGCTCGACGCTTCAACCTCGCGAAGCAGGAACGGAGCATCATAGGGAACGGGGACCCGGGCGGTCAATGCGTGACCCGCGGCGCGTTCCATTGACTGCCCGTCCTTCGAGACCTAGGCTCCGGGGTTCGGTTCCGGATGAGGCCGATCGGCCGAAGGCTTTGCCAACCATGTCGAGCGGCCGGCGGCCCGCATCGAGCTTCGCGCGCCGGTGGTGTCGCAGCGCTTCGCGACAGGCCGCGAGCGAGCTGGAGGATGCATGCAGGAATTCCTTCTTCACGAGAGCAAGGGCCCGGTCGCGATCGTCACGCTGAACCGCCCCGACAAGCTGAACGCCCTCAACCGGGCGACGCTGCTCGAGCTTCAAGCGAGATTCGCCGAGCTGTCCCGCGACGATGCCGTTCGCGCCGTGATCCTCACCGGAAGCGGACAGAAGGCCTTTGCCGCGGGCGCGGACATCGCGGAGCTCGCGAGCCTCACGCCCACCGGCGCGCGCGGGATGTCGGCGCTGGGGCAATCCGTCATGGACGGGATCGCGCACTGCGGGAAGCCCGTGATCGCGGCGGTGAATGGATTCGCCCTGGGAGGCGGCCTCGAGCTCGCGCTCTCGTGTCACTTCCGCTACGCGAGCGCCAATGCGCGCCTCGGCCTGCCCGAGGTGAAGCTCGGCCTGATGCCCGGGTATGCGGGCACCCAGCGCCTGCCGCGGCTGGTCGGGAAAGGACGCGCGCTTGAGATGATCCTGAGCGGCAATCCGGTCACGGCCGAGGAAGCGTTGCGCATCGGCCTCGTCAATCGCGTGGTCGAGCCGGAGGCTCTTCTGCCCGCGTGCGAAGAAGTCGCCAACGCGATCGCGGCGCGGGCGCCGGTGGCCCTCCGGCATGCGATCGAGGCGGTGGAGCGAGGGCTGGACGGTTCGCTCGAGGAGGGATCGTCGCTCGAGCAGGCGCTGTTTGGATTGCTGTGGAGCACCGCGGACATGCGCGAGGGCTGCGCGGCATTTCTCGAAAAGCGCGAAGCCCGCTTTTCCGGACGATAGGTCGCGGCTGGAGATTCCAGGTGCCCGGAGGCGATTTCTCTTCGGGACAACGGATGGGACATTTTCCGCCCGGCATGGATCGATTCGCGGCAAGGTAGGCGCAAGCCGTGTTTTCCCATCAGAATGGGCGGGAGGTCCTCGATTCCTGGCGCCGTGACCGCGGGCCCTTCCTGGACACCTTCCTCGCCGCAGCCTACAATGCCCGGCACCCGTCCAAGCGCCCGGCCCGCTCCGGCCGGCAGGCGAGAGTGGCGGAATTGGTAGACGCGCTGGATTTAGGATCCAGTGACGATGAGTCGTGGGGGTTCGAGTCCCCCCTCTCGCATGGGACGTCCGAGGATTCGCCCGAACCATCACAGAGGAGGAGGAACGCGTGAAAGTCGAGGTCCGCGAGACCGCGCCCCTGCACAAGGCGCTCGACATCCGCCTGGAACCCGAGGAAGTCAATCGCTTCATGGACGAGTTGATCGACGCGTTCCGCCGCCGGCAGTCGTTTCCCGGCTTCCGCCCGGGCAAGGCTCCCGACCAGGTCGTCCGCCGGCGTTTCGAGGATGACATCGAGCGGGCCGTGTTCACCGAGCTGATCCCGCGATCGATCGACCGCGCGGTCGCCGAGCAGGGCCTTCGGCCCGTGGAGGCGGGGGAGGTTTCCAGCGTCCGCTTCCGGCCGGGAGAGCCGCTCGAATTCACCGTCACCTTCCCGATCTGGCCCGACATCCAGCTAGCGCCATACGAGGAGATCGAAATCGAACAGGTGGTCGAAGGGGCCTCGGTCGAGGAGGTAGAAGAGTTTCTGAACAGAATCCGCGAGCGCTCGGCCGAAACCTCGGTCGTGGAACGCGAGGCGCAGGACGGGGACCTCATGCAGGCCGAGCTCGAGACGGTGGATGCCCAGGGCCAGCGGGTGCGGGGCACCAAGAAGGAGACGGTCACGCTGGAGGTCGGAAGCCCGAATCTGCTGGCCGAGTTCCGCGACGCGGCGGCGGGGTTGTCGGCGGGCCAGGCGCGCGAATTCTCCGTCCATTATCCCGACGATTTTCCGCAGGAAAGCCTGCGCGGCGAGACGCGCCGCTATCGCATGAAGGCGACGGAGATCCGGGAAAAGAAGCTGCCTCCTCTGGACGATTCCTTTGCGAGAAGCCTCGATCCTCAGATGGATCTCGAGAGCCTGCGCACGCGCATTCGCTTGCGGCTCGAAAGCGAGCATCGCTTCGCCGCCCGCGAGCAGGTCGAAGAGAAGCTGGTCGACGCGCTCATCGAGGCCAACCCCTTCGAACTGGCCAAAGAGGCAGTCGAGAAGCCGCTCGAGCGGATGTTGGACCGGACGATGAAGGAGAATCCCTCGGTGTCGAGGGAGGATCTGGAGCAGGTCTACCGCCCGCGTGTGGAGCGGCTGCGGCGGCGGGACCTGCTTCTGGGCAAGGTTGCGGAAAGAGAAGGGATCGAGGTCACCCCGGCCGATGTAGAAGGGGAGATCGCGAGGATCGCGATGGAGGAGCGGCGCACCGTCGAGGAGGTGCGCAAAGATCTGGGTGACATCGAGCGCTACCGGCAGTTCCTCTTCGAGCGCAAGGTGTTCGAGGCGCTGACCGGCAAGGCGAAGATCCGGGAGATCCAGGTTCCCGCGAGAAGCCGGGCCGCCCAGGAGGGAGCCCCGGAGGCGGCCGGCGCTCCGGTCGCCGCGCCGGCCGGTGAAGAGCCGGACCGCCCGCAGGCGGAAAGCGCGCCGGAGGCCGGGGATTCCGGGCGTTGAGATGAGAATGGTCTGACAGGGAGGGGACGATGCCCGAAAGGGAAGTGGGTGAGAGAGCAGGAATGCCCGCGGCGGAAGAGCGCAGGCCCGACGCCGAATGCCGTTCGCAGATGTCCTTCGTGAGCCGGGGCGGTTGGAGCCCCACGAGCGTGGCCGGATTCTGGCGCTCGCCTGACGAGGACGCCTTGCGCCCCGGCGTGGACCGCGAGATCGCGACCGTGCGCGGCTGGTCCCCGGGCGCCTTCGCCCCGCGCGCGGAGAAGGACCGCGACGCCCTGCTCTCGCTCGTGCCGATCGTGGTCGAGCAATCGGCCCGGGGCGAGCGCGCCTACGACATCTTCTCGCGGTTGTTGCGCGACCGGATCATCTTCGTCGGCTCGGTGATCGACGATACGACCGCCAACCTCGTGATCGCGCAGCTGCTCTTCCTCGAAGCGGAAGATCCCGATCGCGATGTGCATCTCTACATTCACTCGCCGGGCGGAATCGTGTCGGCGGGACTCGCGATCTATGATACGATGCAGTTCGTCAAGCCCGATGTGGCCACGATCTGCATGGGGCAGGCGGCGAGCATGGGCGCGCTGCTGCTCGCGGCCGGGGCCCATGGCAAACGGAGCGCCCTGCCGCATGCCCGCATCATGATCCACCAGCCGATGGGCGGCAGCCGCGGGCAGGCGGCCGACATGGAGATCTTCACGCGGGAGATCCTGACCCTGCGCGAGAAGATCCACGAGATCCTGGCCCTCCACACGAAGCAGGACATCCAGCGCATCCGCAAGGACACCGACCGCAACTTCTTCATGTCGGCCGAGGAGGCCCAGGCCTACGGGCTGGTCGACGAGGTGATCATCAAGAAGAAGTAGGTCCTGCCGATGCTAGAGAGAGACGCCGCCTCGCGGGGCGGCGGCGACCAGACCCGGCCGGATTCGGGGGAACGGAGGCCCTCGCGGACGGGCCCGCGGGCGGAACAGCCGCCGGCGTTTCCGATCGAGGAGAAAGAATGAAGAAGCGATCCGGGTCGCTGCAGCCCATCCGGTGCTCGTTCTGCGGGCGAGGCCAGGAGGATGTCGCCAGACTCATCTCCGGGCCGGGCGTCTACATCTGCAGCGAATGCGTCCGGTTGTGCAACGAGATCCTCGAAGGCGAGGTCACGCATGCGTACCCCTCTGCTCTTGAGGACCTGCCCAAGCCGGGCGACATCGTCGAAATGCTCGACGAGTACGTCATCGGGCAGGATCGCGCCAAGCGCGTGCTGGCGGTCGCGGTCTACAATCACTACAAGCGCATCTCGAATGTCCGCACGAGCACCGAGGTCGAGCTGGAGAAGGGCAACATTCTCCTGATCGGGCCTTCGGGCTCGGGCAAGACCCTGCTGGCTCGCACGCTCTCGCGCTTCCTGCGCGTCCCCTTCGCGATCGCGGACGCGACCACGCTCACGGAAGCGGGCTATGTGGGCGAGGATGTCGAGAACATCCTCCTGCGCCTGCTGCAGGCGGCCGACTACAATGTGTCGGCGGCCCAGCGGGGCATCATCTACATCGATGAAATCGACAAGATCGCGCGCAAGAGCGAGAACCCTTCGATCACTCGCGACGTCTCCGGCGAGGGCGTGCAACAGGCGCTGCTGAAAATCCTCGAAGGGACGGTCGCGAACGTGCCGCCGCAGGGCGGGCGCAAGCATCCCCAGCAGAAGTACATCGAGATCAACTCCAAGGACATCCTCTTCATCTGCGGCGGCGCGTTCGAAGGCATCCAGACGATCGTCGAGCGGCGGATCGGCAAGCGCAGCATCGGGTTCGGGGTCGAGCAGCGCGCCACGCGCGAGATGGACAACTCCGAGATCTACGCCGCGGTCGAGCCCGAGGACATGCTGAAGTACGGGCTCATTCCCGAGCTCATCGGACGCTTGCCGGTCGCGGTCACGCTGACCGATCTCGACGAACAGGCCCTGCACGAGATCCTCGTTCGCCCCAAGAACGCGATCATCAAGCAGTACCAGAAGTTCTTCGAGATGGAAGAGGTCCAGCTCGAGTTCACCGAGGAAGCGCTGCAGGCGGTCTGCCGTCTCGCGCTCCAGCGCCGCACGGGCGCGCGCGGCCTGCGCGCGGTGCTCGAAGACTCGATGCTCGACATCATGTACGAACTTCCCACTTGGAAGGACGCGGAGGTCTGCGTCATCACCGAGGATGTCATCACGAAGGGCGCGCCTCCCGAAATCCGCTACCGTGAATCCAAGAAGCAGGCTTGAGCGCGCCGGCCGGAATGCCGGGAAGGACCGCGCCTCGCGGCCTGCGCGCGCATTGCGCGGAGAGGCCTCGCGGCCTGCGCGCGCATCGCGTCCCGCGGTGAAGCAGCCGCCGCGCTCGCCGCGCCCGAAGCTGCCGTTGCCAGGCAGCCTCTTCGACCGCGAGACGGGCGAGGCGCTCGCTCTTCCCCCGCGCCTGCCCGTGCTTCCGCTGCGCGACCGCGTGCTCTTTCCCCGCACCGTGCTGCCGCTCTTCGTTGGGCGGCCGGGCTCGCTCGCCGCACTCGAGGAGGCGGAAGCGAGGGGTGGGCTGGTGCTCGCCGTCGCTCAGCGCGATCCCCGCTGTCAATCGCCGGTGCGCGAGGACTTGTACTCGACTGGGACCGTGGGCCGAATCCTGCAGAGCGTGACGCTCGCCGACGGCACGCGGCGCGTCTTGATGGAAGGCATCCGGGTGGCCCGGCTGGGGGAATGCCGGGAAGGGCTCGCGCACTTCACTCTCGTGCCAGAGCGAAGCCGCGAAGAAACCGGGAAGAGCACCGCGAAGGCTTCCGTCCCGCCGGCCGCGCTCGTGAACGACGAGGCCGCCTCGCTCATCGCCAAGGCGCGCGCGTCCTTTGCGCGATGCATGCAACTCGACCAGGGAATCCCGCGGGAAGCGCGCCAGGGAATCGAGGGCCAGTCCGATCCCGAAGCCGTCGCCTTCCGGATCGCTTCCCATCTTCGCATTCGCGCGGCCGTCGCCCAGCGGATTCTGGAATGCCACGACCCGCTCGCCCGCCTGCGTCTCATCGCCCGGGTGCTCGATTGCGAGATCGAGGGCCTGGATGCCGAGGCGCGCGCCCAGGCGGAGGCGGCAACGGCGGGCGCCGCGGCTTGGGCTGCCCGGCATCCCCTGGCTGCGCGCAAGGGAGCCTTCGAGCCGCGGACTTCCTCGAGCGCCGGCTCCCGGCCCGGATTCGGTGGGCTGACGGGCCCGTCTTCGCCCGAGGACGAAGAGATCGAGGAGCTGGCCAGGGCGGTTCAGCAGGCTCGCCTTCCGGCGGCGGCCACGGAACGGGCCGAGCGGGAGCTCGCGCGTCTTCGACGGACGCTTCCGATGTCGCCGGAAGCGGCCGTATCCAGGAACTATGTCGACTGGCTGCTCGCGCTACCCTGGCGGCGCGGCACGCGCGACAGGACCGACCTCGCCCGCGCGCAGGCGATTCTCGATGAGGACCATTACGGGCTTCGGGAAGTCAAAGAGCGCATCATCGAATTGATCGCGGTGATGAAGCTCTCGCGCCGCCCGCGCGCGACCATCCTGTGCCTCTCGGGCCCTCCGGGAGTGGGGAAGACCTCGCTCGGCCGGAGCATCGCCCGCGCACTGGGGCGGCGCTTCGTCCGCATGAGCCTGGGCGGAGTGCGGGATGAAGCGGAAATCCGCGGCCACCGGCGGACCTATGTGGGCAGTCTTCCCGGGAGGATCATCCAGGCGATGCGCCGCGCGGGGGCGGTGAACCCGGTGATTCTCCTCGACGAAGTGGACAAGCTCGCCCGGGACGGCCACGGCGATCCGGCCGCCGCGCTGCTCGAGGTGCTCGACCCCGAGCAGAACCACGCCTTCAACGATCATTATCTGGAAGTGGACTACGATCTCTCGCGGGTGCTCTTTCTCGCGACGGCGAATGTGCTCGAATCGATCCCCCCCGCGCTTCTCGACCGCATGGAAGTTCTTCGCCTGCCGGGCTACCTGGAGAGCGAGAAGCGGGAAATCGCCCGCCGTTTCCTGGTCCCGAGGCAGATGGCTTCGTGCGGCCTCGAGCCGGGCGATCTCGTCTTCGAGGACCAGACGCTCCTGCGCATCATTCGCGATTACACCCGCGAGGCGGGCGTGCGGAACCTGGAGCGCGAGATCGCGCGGTTGTGCCGCCGCGCGGCGAAGATCAAGGCGGGCGCGCCCGATCCGGCGTTTGCCTCCTCAGAGGGTGGCGACAGAGCCGGGAATGGGCCAGCCGAGCCGGCAGACGGCGAGGATGGGAAGGGGAACAGTCCGGTCACGCTCGGGATTCGCCTGCAGCCGGAAGCGCTCGACCGGATCCTGGGCGTGCCGATGCACGCGGAGCCGGCCGAGCTCGAGCGGGCGCAGGTCGGCATGGCGACGGGGCTCGCCTGGACTCCCTCGGGCGGCGAGATCCTGACGGTTGAGGTGCAGGCCTTTTCGGGCCGCGGCCGCCTGCTCCTCACCGGCCAATTGGGTGAGCAACTGCGGGAATCGGCGCGGACGGCGCTTTCCTGCATCCGGTCGCGCGCGCGCGAACTCGGACTGGACGAGGAT
Source organism: uncultured bacterium (assembly GCA_964482205.1). GTDB lineage: Bacteria > Eisenbacteria > RBG-16-71-46 > CAIMUX01 > WJJG01 > JAZDGX01. Next base: position 44,281 of record CAYZWI010000018.1, read on the forward strand.
TTCCATCGCACAACCGACATCCACATCCACCTTCCGCAAGCGGCCATTCCCAAGGACGGGCCCTCGGCCGGGGTGACCATCCTTCTCGCGCTCGTCTCGGCACTGACCCGCATCGGGATCCGGCCGGGGCTGGCGCTCACCGGCGAGACGACGCTGCGCGGAAAGGTGCTCCCGGTGGGCGGGCTCGCCGAGAAGCTGCTCGCGGCGAAGAGAGCGGGCGTCCGGCTCGTCGTCCTTCCGCAGAGAAACGCGCGCCAGGTCGAGGAGCTGCCGGAAGAAGTGCGCGAAGGCATCGACATCCGCCTCGTCTCCACGATCGACGAGATCCTCGAACTAGGCTTGATGGACCATCCGGCGCTGTGCAGCGCGCTGCGGGACCCGATGCGGCGGGTGGGAGCGCTTTCTCCCGCCCGCGCCGCGGCCTGAAGCGGGGGCCGCCCGCGCCCGCAAGACCCGATTCGCTTTTCCTCTTCCCCGGCCGTCCGCGCCAAACCTGCCGTGCATTTCGTTCCGCGAGGCTCTATTGTCTCCCGCGCCGCTGGCGCCCGCCGGAAGAAGCCGGGAGCGGGACGAAGGCGGGCTTGCCTGCGCGCTGCCGGCCACCCGTAGCCTGCAGCTCGACGAAGCGCTCGAGTGCGGGGAAATGCCCGATTCCGGCGGCCCATGGCGAGGGGAAGGGAGGAGTCATGCCGATCGACGCCATCCTCGGATGTCAGTGGGGCGACGAGGGCAAGGGCAAGATCGTCGACCAGCTGGCCCGGGACGCCGACTGGGTGGCGCGATTCCAGGGCGGGGCGAACGCCGGGCACACGGTCGTTTGCGGAGGCCGCCAACTCGTCCTCCATCTCGTCCCCACCGGGATCCTGAACCCCCAGGTGCGCTGCGCCATCGGGAATGGAGTGGTCCTCGATCCCGAGGCGCTGGTGGAGGAAATCCGGTATCTCGAGCACGAGCTTTCTCTTCCGCTGGCGGGCCGCCTGCGCATCAGCCCTTTCGCGCACCTCGTGACGCCGCTCAGCCGGGCGGTCGAAAGCCTCAGCGCGCAGGACTCGGCCATCGGCACCACGAAGCGGGGAATCGGGCCGGCCTACATGGAGAAGGCGACCCGGCGGGGGTTGCGGGTCGAGGACCTGCTGGCGCCCGCCGAGTGGAAAGAGAAGCTGCGCGTCGAATGGGACGCGCTGCGGCGGTCCGTCGGAGCCGACGAGGGGGCCTTTGCAAGAGCTGCCGGGGAGGGGTTCGAGACGATTGCCGCGCGGCTGTCCGAAGCCGCCTCCGCGCTTGCCCCGATGGTCTGCGATGTGACCGATCTCCTTCTTTCCGAAGATGATAGGGGAGCGGCAATCATCGCCGAGGGGGCCCAGGGCGCCTGGCTCGATGTCGATCACGGGACCTATCCCTTCGTCACCTCGTCGAATACTACCATCGGAGGGGTCTGCACCGGGCTAGGCATTCCTCCCCAGCGGATTCGCAAGGTCTATGGGGTCGTGAAGGCCTACACCACCCGCGTGGGGCTCGGCCCATTCCCCACGGAATTCACCGGGCCCGAAGCCGACCGCTTCCGTGAGCGGGCAGGCGAGTACGGCGCGACCACGCGACGCCCCCGCCGATGCGGGTGGTATGACGCCGTGCTGTCGCGCAGAAGCTGCAGGCTGAACGGCGTGACCGAGCTCGTGGTCACGAAAGCTGATGTGCTGGGCGAATTCGCGACGCTGAAGATGGCAGTGGGCTACCGTCTTTCGAACGAAGCGCGAGCCGAGGTGCGCGGTGGGAACGCGGGCATTCCCTGGTTCTCGGCTCACTGGCTGGAGCGCGCAATCCCCCAGTACCGCGAATTCCAGGGATGGAGGGCTCCTCTCGAAGCTTGCCGAAGCTGGGATTCGCTTCCGCCTGCCGCGCGCCAGTACCTGGAGGTCCTGTCCGAGGAGAGCCAGGTTCCCCTCGGCTGGGTCTCCATCGGACCGGGCCGTGAGCAGGTGGTGCGAGTGACGTCTTGACCATGGCATGGCGCCGGGTAGGATAGTGCAGGGCGGCCGCTGGAGCCGCATTCGCCGGCGCGGATTGCCGGCCGGATACCTGCCTCGAGCCGCTAGCTCAGTCGGTAGAGCATCGGCCTTTTAAGCCGAGGGTGCTGGGTTCGATCCCCAGGCGGCTCATCGTTGACCAGCAGTCCATTCATTTCCCGTGCGGACTTTGGAGAAGCCAGTCTCGGTGTCAGATATATGCGACGAATGACAGCTATAGCTGATAGTTGTGCTCGCTGCTGATACATGGGAGGAAAGCTAGCAGGCGGCGGGGGGCCTTCGTCTGTCTTGCGGCCGGTGCCTCGCAGGCGCGGCGAAGCCGGCAGACGATCCATTCGTGATGCGCTTGCCGGGTGTCCGCGGCGTTCGATCTTTGGCGGATGGTGCGCTCGAAGCCTAGTGCAGCGCGGCTCCCGAGTGTTCGTCCGGGCCGCACAACACTGGGCGGCTGAGCCGGTTTTCGTAAGCAGACGAGGAGCCATCCATCGTTTTTCCCCTGTTCGCTCCCGACCAGCAAGCCCGGATCCGCGCTGTCCCTCTGCAATACTCATCTCAAATTGCATGCCATTGTCCGACACTCAGGCGAGAGCCATTGGCGGCCAATTTTTTTCCATTCCCGTTCCGGCGGAATCTCGTAAGGAAACCTGATCAGCTCGCCGAAATCCTCGATGTGCCCGCCAGGCGAGTTGCGGCGTTGACAGGAAAGTCCAGCCCTGCTAGCTTGGCCAAGTTGTTTCATGTGTCGGCAAGATATTGAGTCTCGAAAGCTGATCCACTAGAAGGGTTGCGCCCTGCGGCGCGCTTTTTCGGTTGACAGGTTTTTCGAGCGCGGCAAAATACCGCGCGAAATGCAACTGCTGACCTCGTACTAGGATTGTGAGGCGAAACAGGGATGTTTCCGGCGGAACTTTCAGAGCGCGGCTTGCCAAGCGAACGGTGCTTGCTCCTAACATGTCCCTGTTCCACGGCTTGCCTCTCCGAAGTCGCCGATGCGCTGAACGCTCCCTCCGCCTGTTCTTGTGCTCCGTTTTCGTCGCTTGGTTCCGTTCCGTTTTCGTCGCTTGGTAATGAACTCGTCGTCCACGGCTCACGGCCGGGGAGAGTTTCGCGCTGGACCGCGGGGACGAGAGGCAGAGGTCGGCGGAGCGGGTCTGCCCGCCGGCCGGCTGTGGGACAACCTGAAGGAGGATGGCAGTGCTGATCACGAGGAAGTTGATCGGACGTCTACGGGCCCCAATGGCTCACAGCGTATTCCTTCGCGGTTCAGGGTCTCTTTTGAAGGAGGGACATGGCATGAACTGGACAGGGAAGCTTTCTGTCTTCTGTGTCACGGTCTTCGCGCTCGCGTTGACGGGACTGTTCGTCAATGCGAACGCCGAGGTCCTGACCTCGCGGGCGGGGGACGGGGAAGAGTCCGCGTTCTTCTATCCCTCCTATCCACTTGAAGGAGGGCCGCGCATCATTGCCGCGACCCTCTGGGACGCGAGCGAAACGGAAGGCGACGGGAGCGATGTTGACTCGCTCATCGTCGTCTTCAACGAGACGCTCGAGACCGGAATCGACTACGAGCCCGTCAGCCTGGAACTCGAGGACTTCGTCTTCACCGGGTTCACGGTCAGCGGATCGCCCCGGTTGGACATCGGTACTGGCGGGCGGATGGTGGTCTTCGCCGGTGTCAGCGGCTGCACGCCGGGAGTCGACTCCGTGGGCGTCCTGTATCAGGCGATCCATGGCGCGGACGGCAGTCTGTCGAAGGACATCGGGAACGTGGTCGTGGGGACGGGCCCGGTCATCGTTCATGTGGAGTTCGACCAGAACTTCGAATCCTACGGGCTCGAGGATCCCTATTTCGACAACTCCCCGTTCTTCACGGTCACTTTCGACCATGACATTGCCGCTGTCGGAGCGCTGAACACGATCTTCAAGACGACGCCCGAGTTCAGCTCCCCTCAGGTCTTGCTGACGAACGCCATCGTCGACGGCCAGACGATCGAGGTCAGACGCAACGCGGTGGGGGATTCCCTGCTCTGGGCCCACCCCGGCGTCGCCAAGATGTGGTTGGCCAACACCCGGGTGCGCTGGGACGTGGACGACAACAACAGTCTGCCGAACTTCGCGCAGAAGGTCGTCGTCGACAACCAGGGTCCCGAGATCATGGCTGCCTACTACAACCCTCACGGCACGCCTGCGGACCAGAGCGATGACGAAGTCTTCCTGGTTTTCGATCAGCCGGTGAATCCGGAGAGCGTCCTCCAGGAAGAGGCGGAAAACCAGTACTGGATCGGTTGGGACTACACCATGAGCTTCACCGACGCCGCGACGCAGACCCGCGCGCCGTCGGGAGCCGCGTATGCCAACGTGCTCGTGATCAGCAGCCCGATCACGAATGACGGGGCGCTGCCCGTGAACCCCGATAACGAATTCATCCTGAACAGAGTGCAAGGCGAACCGGGGTACCCGCTCTCGGACTACCAGGATCTGCTGCCGCTGGTGGGGCGCAAGGCGCGCTGCTCGATCGGTACGGGCATCATCCGGGCGGCCTACATCGATCGCGGCACCGCGACCGCGGCCGATGACCAGCTGCACCTCTGGTTCAGCGAAGAGCTCGACCTGGCCGACGTCACGGCTTTCGACTTCGAGCTCGTGCCCTACGTCGAAGACTGGCAAGGCGAGATCACCTTCCAGGCGGAGAACGTGAACCAGCTCGGGCACGTCATCATTACCGGCTGGGACGCGGTCACCGCCTTTGGGGGCGCCCGGATGCCGGACGGCTTCTTCGTCAAGATCGCCGGAGACGACGCCTTCAATGGCCTGGAAAGCACGGACGGCGCCGACGGCGCCTCGCTGCTTCCGATCTTCGACGACAGCCGGCCCACCCTGATCCGGCTCGAGGAAGTGCCCAGCCTGACCTACAAGCGTTTCAACACGGCTACGGAGGCTGACACAGCGTTCCTGGCATGGCTCGAGACGAGCCTCGAAGACGACTCCGACGAGTACTTCCTCTTCTTCACGAACCAGGACGGCACCCAGCTGGATGACCTCTTCATCCGCAACTACCGCCAGAACGCGATTTCGGTCGGGAACCTGACGCCCGTCACGATCGATGGGGGCGTGCAGAGGATCGCGCTCGACATCGAGCACTGGCCCGGCAACGAGACGACCGACGGCCATCAGATCGAGTGGGGCGACCAGCTGCGCTTCATGCTGGTTCCCGCCACGTACTGGGGCGTGATGGCGGACGGGGACAATGACGCGGTGCTCATCTTCGATCGCCCGATCATCGCCGGCCCGGTCTGCCCGCCGCAGGACTTCGACGAGAACGACGACGACATGATCCATGTGGTCGCCGTGTACGACGAGGAGACCGGCACCTGGATCTATTCGATCTACGGCGACGCCAACTCGGCGCCGTGCGGCGACATGATCCACATCTTCGCGAGCTGCGACGATCCGGCGGAAGCCATCGAAATCGGCTCGGGCCCGATCCATCCGAACGGCTCCTTCGGCGATCCCGACGGCGACCCGTACGCGGAGATCGTGCTCGACATGAGCGGCGTCGATCCTGAGGACCTGCCGCTCCAGTGGGTCTGCATCCGCGCGGAAGAAGACGGCGCGTACAGCGACCCGCTCCAGATCCGCATCGACGTCGTCCTGCCGACGCTCGTGAACGGAACGGTGAACGATCTCTTCAATCCGTTCCGCATCTACAAGGCGGACGACTATGTGAACATCATCCTGAAGGCCAACGACGGATACGGCGATCCCGAGGAGCCCGGCGTCGGCTTCAGCGACCTTCTGGAGGTCTGGGCGAATCTGACCCACGTGGACGATCGGGACGAGGCGATCACGGGCCTCGGCACCTTCCCCACCGATTCGATCCCGATGCTCTCGATGGGCGCTGACGAGTTGGACAACGACGGGGACTGGGAGGCCAACAACGTCGCGATCGACTTGGACGACGACGGGGAGATGGACTTCCCCGAGCCGTACGTGGACGAGAACGGCGACGGGAATTTCAACCCCGGCGAGACCTTCTTCGACCGCGACGGCGACGACTTGTGCGACTGCTGGAACTGGGACGATGAGGACCGCACCTACGACTTGAACCTCGACTCCCAGGACGCCGACGAGCACAGCTGGTACGAGATCCGGCTGCTGGCCCCGGCCGACGAGCCGGACTTCTATAACGATGTCCTCAAGGGCTTCCAGGTGCTCGACCCGGTCACGGACCCGACGGGCATGGAGAGCTTCGGCGAGATGTTCGATCTGCCGGTGCCCTTCGGTCTCCGCGACACGCACCTCGACGCGACGGGGTTGATCGACGAAGAGGAAACCCCGTTCACGCTCGAGATGGACGAGGTCGCGCCGACGGTGTCCAAGGTCACGAAGTTCATGACGGCGCCTGCGTTTGACGTCGCGGCGGATCCGAATGAGAGTGTCATCATTCCGACCGACCCGGTCTACCACATGGGCCGTTATCTCGATTTCTGGGTGGAGACGCCGAGCGATGACGACGTGCTCTTCACCGCGGTCCAAATCCGCGAGCAGGGCCGCCAGGACTGGGAGCCTCTGACGCTCGACCCGGCAGGAGTGAACGGAGACGCGGACGCGCCGGGCATCGCGGATTTCGATGATGATCATGACGTGTCCTGGTTCAACCTGCAGACCAACGGCGTGGACGACGACGAGGACGGCGCGATCGACGAAGCGGGCGAAGGCATCGACTTCACCGACCCGCAGGTCGTGGACGCCAATCAGACGGAAACCGAAGACGCCGACAACCCGGCGGGTGACGGTGTGTACCGCCAGAACGACCGCCGCGACAACGACAACGACGCGTTCTTCGTCTTCGAGCCGTACTGGGATGTGGACAGCGGAACGATTTATCATCGCTTCCTCTGGTACAACATCGACGAGACGAACGAAAACGACATCGACGACGACAACGACGGTGTCGTGGACGAGGCGGGCGAGGTCGAGACCTACGCGGCGCTCTCGGACGACAACGAGGACGGGATCCAGGACGGGGAGTCGGTTCCCATCGATGCCGATCCCGCGCGCGTCGTGCTCGTTTCCGATGAGGCGTACGATTCGTACTTCGGAGTGGCCGCTCCGCTGGTCCTGGGCGATGCGCCTGCGGGAATGCCCGCCGACGTCGTCAATGACCTGCGCGGACTGACGGAAGTGCGCAACGGCGTCTACGGCTTGCTCGACGCCAACAGCAACGTGCGGATCAATCCGCCCGCCTATCCCTGGGGCGATGCCACGACGGCCAAGTTGTTCCAGTGGGGTCCTCTCCACGATAGCAACATCGACTGGTGGCAGATCGCGCAGCTCTACTTCGGCGAGATTCCCGACGGCACGCAGGAGTACGACCTGCGGGCGGTGGCCCACGACCAGCCCGGCAACTTCAATGCGGACTACTCCGTGCCGATCACCTTCACGGTCGACGTGACTCCTCCGGACGTCGATCTCGCGCAGTGCGCCCAGGATGCGGCGCTGCTCTGCGAGGCGGCCCACCTCGAGCTCTCGACCGTGAACGACGAGGATGCGGCGAGCGTCCTGTTCCAGGCGCGCTGGTCTCTGGACGGTGGCGTGACCTGGGTCGGTGATGACGGATCCAACGGCGGCTGGGGCGTGAACTGGACTGCGACCGACGAGTCCCGGCCCTTCGTCGTCAACTTCGACTGGCTCTTCGACCTCAGCAACGATCCTCCGGACGACTTCGTGATGTTGGAGTTCCGGGCGATCGGCGAGGACGAGTTCGGCAACGTGCAGGATCCGGAAGAGACCTGCGTGTACGCGGCGACGGTTCGCGATTGCGCGGCGCCGACGACGTGGTTCACCCTGATCCACGAGACGGCGAACCCGAACAATCTGAACCCCGTGTGCGATCCGCCGGCGGACGGCAGCACGCCGAACCCGTATTACTACCGCGACGTGATCGGCCCGCTGCAGGTGCCGCGTGGCCCGGCCATCGACATCTGGGCGCTCTTCTCGCCTGACGAGGGCCCGGCGACGTGCACGCACGACGTGCTCCGGGTGGTCTTCGAGATCAGCCTCGCCGGCTCGGGCATCTGGACCCCGTTCGCCACGGTGACGGGCCAGGTGAACCCCGACGGCCAGACGGTCGACTTGACGCTGCCGGTGGCGGTGACCCTGGAGACCGAGTCGCTCGAGACGGGGACCTACGACATCCGGGTCTACTCCTGCGACCTCGAGGGCAACAACTGCACGCCGGCCGACATGGCCCCGACGGCCCAGTACGACATCGCGAAGATCACGATCGTCGAAGAGGGGCTGCGGGCCTACATCCAGCCGGTGATCTGCGACGAGGAAGAACAGGATCACTCGAACTGGATCGATCTGTACGCGATCAACTGGATCCACGACACCTATATCAACAAGGTGCTGTTCCAGTACTACGAGGACTCGGACGGCGACGGCGTCGACAATGACGGTAACCGCTGGTACGACATCGCGACCGACGATGCCCTCATGATGGGCGATCCCCGTGGCGACATCGTGCTGCACCGCAGCTGGGAGCGCCTCGACGAAGTGGAAAACAGGATCGCGTTCGTAGCCGATGGCGACACGGTCGAGACCTTCATCGACTACGATGACGACGGCTACAGCGAGCGCGACCCGATCATCCGCCACGAGATTCAGTTCGACGGTGACATGACCTTCAACCCGGACAACGACGTCGTCGTCCTGGGCGATGAGGACGAGATCCTGAGCCACGGCCTGATGGACCTGACCCTCTTCGAGGAGGACGAATTCCACAGCGGTGAAGGCTGGTTCGACCAGGGCGAGTGGATCTTCAAGGAAAACCTCTCGCAGGTCGACCCGGATGGAATCGGCGGCAATCTCGAGAAGTGGCACGTCGGCTGGGACGTCAGCGGCATCGACGAGGGACAGTATCTGGTGCGCGCGGTCGCGACGGACGACCTCTACACGGTCGACGACACGACCTCCTCGCCCTCGGCGATCCCCGTGGAGGCGGTGTCCATCGACGCCTTGGCGCCGATCGCCACGGTCACGACCGTGACGACGCCCGACGGCGATTCGCACGCGGCCGTGAACGACCTCTACTTCGACGGCGCGACGGGCTGGCTGAAGCTCTGCGCCGAGTCGAGCGACACGGACATCTCCGACGTCGTCTTCCAGTTCCGGATTCCCGGACACGCGGTCTTCGGAGACTGGATGGATCTGGACGTGAACGACGACGAGGACTTCTACGCGGACATCGACGGCGTTCCGGGGCTCTCGGCCGAGGACGAGATCTTCCTCGACTCGGGCACCGTGCCGTTCGTCTGGGACGCGGGCGACATCCTGCTCTACCCGGGCGCGAACGGCGAGATGAACGCCGACGACATGGCGACGCCTCCACGCCTGTGGCCGAACGGCGCCTTCTACACGGCCGCCGGGGACACGACGTTCGAGGAGGACGGTGCCGGTGATCCGGACGACGACAACGACGGGATGAGCAACGAGGACGTCTTCAACCCCGAGGACTGGGACGGGCCCTACTGCGTCTACTTCCCGATCCCGAACCTCGGTCTGATCAGCGACACCAACGTCGAGTTCCGCGCGATCGCGACGGACCAGTCCTGCAACCAGAATTCGGATGAGGACGCGGCTCCGATCGTGCGTCTGATGATCGGCGAGACCGACACGCCGGAAACCGACGTGGTCTGGGTGAAGCTCTCCGACGGCAGCGAGATCGACTTCCTGCCGACGATCTCCGACGGCAGCGACGTCACGCAGCTCGGGCCCGAGGAAATCGCGGAGCCCATCACGCTCCTGGTGACGGCGGAGGACGAGACGGCCATCACGCTGGTCGATCTGCGCTTCCGCCCGCTGGGCGCTTGTGAAGATCCGGAGCTGATGGAATGGGACAACCCGTGGATGAGCATGGCGGACTTCGTCACCAACCAGACGGAGGAGGATGACCCGGGTACCGACAGCGAGTACGACTTCCTCTTCACGGTGGACCTGGAGGCGCTGGTCGCGGCTCACGGCTACGGGGTCTACGAGTTCTACGCCGAAGCGCACGACAACGAAGGCAACGTCTCGCCGGTGCAGGTGAACCCCTACCGGTTCAAGTTCATGACCAACGAGGCCATGCTCACCGGAGTGGCCGCGCCGGTCGCGCCGGGCGAGGAGTTCTGGTTCGAAGCGGACCTGCAGACGCCGGAGGACCAGGCTCGGGTGGAGTTCCTCTACGCCGAGCGCGTCCTGGATGTCGTGATCGACGCGGGCCGCATCACGGCGCACCCGTCGCGGGCGACCTATCAGACGCTGCCCTTGGCGCTGGGGATGATCGATCCCGGCGCGAGCGCGGTCGTCACAATCGGTGGCGTCGCGGGTGATTACTACCCGAGCTGGGAAGAGCTCGTGGCGGAAGGCGGCGCCGGCGACTGGACCTACAACTACGGGACCAACGCCATCGAATTTGGCGTCCGGCCCGCCGCCGACGCGGTCATTCTGGCGAGCTACAACGTCACCCAGTACGACTGCCTCTACCCGGCGGGTTCTCCGGGCAGCTGCCCGTCGATGGACGATGACGCCCCGTACACGAATGCTTGGGACCAGATGCACGGCGGCGTGCCGTATCCGACGGTCGAAGGCACGATGGCCTACGACGTCATCGCGCGGCTGATCGTCAACACGGACAACGAGTGCCTGCTGATGGAGCCGCTGGCGACCGAGAACTTCCTCCTCATGCTCGAGGACAACATGGCGCCGAACGCCCACCTGTGGGCGGGCGGCCTCTGGAACGAGGAGCCGGGCCTGTACTATCCGGGCAACCCCTCGTTCGATTCCGAGGAGGCGGAGGAAGGCTCGATCGAGTGGAAGATGAGCGGTGTGGAGCACGAGTTCTTCGTGACCTCGGACTCCACGGACGTCGCCACGGTCGACCTGGCCTTCGACGGTCCGTACCGCGATGCGATCACGGTGCCGATGACCGAGATCGAAGACGGCACGGAGTACGTGAACATGACGTTCACGTTGTACGAGTCGGACTTCCCCGAAGTCCGCTACGGCTTCGAGAACGTCGCGTTGCGGCTGGCCGAACCCTTCGATAAGGCGCCCCAGCCTGCGTGGACCGAATACCCGATGGCCGAACTGCTGCCGGGAATCTGGCAGGTGAGCGGCGTGCCCATCCCGACGGGTGCGGAGAGCCCCTACAGCTTCGCCATCGATCAGGACGGCAACGACTGGGACTCCTTCATCGCCGATCCTCGCAACCAGACGGAAATGGAAGCGGATATACCGAAGCTTGATGAGCCGATCTCGCTCGTCAGCGTTCCGCCGGCGCCGTTCTGGTACGCGAGCGGTCCGGATCTCGGTGACGTGACGGCGGTCTGGGAGATCGGCGTCACGATCACGGACGAAGACGGCAACGTCGGTGTCAATCGGATGAAGTGGGACGGCAAGTGGGCCGACCTCGTGTACGACCCGGTGCCTCCCACCGTGACCGAAGTGGAAGCCTCCAGCGTCCGGTTCGGCGCAGGCGTCCCCGTGACCGTCACGGCGCTCGTGACCGACCCGGTGCCGGCGGACTTCAACGTGATCACCGTGGCGAGCGTGCGGATCCAGTACAGCCCGAACTTCCTCGTGAGCGGGGACGTGGGCGAGCCGCTCTGGCTCGAGTTCGGTTGGGACCTGGACCGGACCGACGGCTGGTCGGTCACCGGGACCATTCCTGATCCGCTCACCGACGGCTTCGACAACGACGGCGATGGAGACTACGACGAGGCCGACCCGAACGAGGCGATGAGCGTCATGGCCTTCCGGGTGCTGGCGTTGGACGACGGCCACAACTACAGCGATCCGCTGGCTGAAGCGGCGATCCTGCAGTTCACTCTCGACGAGGTCTGCCCGACGGCGGTGCTCGATAGCCCGGCGGAAGGCAGCGTCTGGCCGTACGGCTCGACGATCGAGCTCGCGGCGACGGCCGAGGGTGACGACATCCACCACGTGCTCTTCCAGTTCAACCGCGGCCAAGGCTGGGAAGACGTCGACATCACGCCCGAGGACAACACGGACGCGAATTTCGATGCGATCCCGCCCTACGCGGTGAGCTTCAACACGTCGGACTACCTGCTGGAGGAGGACTCCTACGTCCGGTTCCGCGCGGTGCCGATGGATCTCGCCGGCAACGAGTGCGAGGAGCTGGCGGAAGAAGTGCTCGTGGTCGTGAACGACATCACCGGGCCGGCGGCGTTCGTCCTCGAAGGGCGGACGACCGGCGGCGACGACTACATTCCCGTGACCGATCCGGCCCTCGCGCTGCACGGTCCGAACGCCAGCCTGAGAGGTGTGGCGGTCGATCCGAGCACGTGGGAGAACATCGCGACGGTCACGGTCCAGTATCAGGCGCCCGGCAGCAGCGAGTGGGTGACGATCGGCGTGGACAACGATCTCGCCAACCTCCCGGGCATGAACATCTACTCGGCGCAGTGGGAAGTGGATTGGGACACGCACCCGCTTCCCGAGGGCGTCTACCTGGTGCACGCGGTCGCCGCGGACGTCGACGGCAACGTCGATCCCGAGCCGGTGGCCGTGGCCATCCGGATCGACAACACTCCGCCGACGGTTCTCTACGATCCGATGGGCAGCGCCTTCACCGGCTTCGCGCCGTTCGTGATGTACGAGAACGACGGCGCGCCGGGCCAGTCCCCGGTGATCACGCCGGATCCCGAGACGCACGATCTGACCATGATGATCGCGACTCCGGATGCGGACATCGAGAGCATCATTCTGCAGTGGCGCCGTGACGACGAAGACGACCTCGGCGAGTGGAACGACGAGCCCGAGTACTCGACCTTCGACTACGAGCCGAACCTCACGTTCGACTTCGGCGGCACGACCTACTACGTCTGGCGTTTCCACATCGACAACGCCGTCGAGTGGGCGGAGTTGGCCGGGATGTCGAGCGGCGTCTACGAAATCCGCGCTCTGGCCACCGACCGCGCGGGCAACGCCAACATCCTGCACGACGCGTACAACCCGTGGGAGGTCTGGACCGTCGACGTCGACGATCCGTTCGCCACGGACTTCCACCACGACCTGACCGACGACTCGGTGGCGGCAGGTGAGGACGTGCTCTTCAACTTCGTGCTAAGCGACTCGACGACCGACGTGGTCACCGCGCGGCTCGAGTATCGCGAGGTGGAGAGCGGCGATCCCTGGACGGTGATCGACCCGGATCCCGAGACCGACGGGATCGACGTGATCGGACTGGCCCCGGCCGGGATCGACACGCCCAACGCGACCTGGACCGGTTCGGGCACGTGGCGGACCCCCGCCCCGTTGACGCATGACACCGCGTTCCAGGTGCGGGTGGTCTTCTACGACTCGGCCTTCAACGAGGGCGAGGAGATCCTGACGATCAACGTCGAGGACAACATCGCGCCGGAGTTCACCTCGATCTGGGCGATTCCGGCCGAGGTGAAGTTCATCGACCAGCCGGTCGACTCCGACAACAACTACGTCTACGACGTCGACTGCGAGATGAGCCCCGAGGATGAAGGCAGCTTGCACGACGGTCTGTTCATCGACGTGAATGGCAATGGCAACTACGACGCGGACACGGACCGCGCGCTCGACTACGGCGCGTTCATCGAAGAGGCCCCGGACACGAGCTATGTCCTGCTCTGGGACTATCCGTTCCACAGTGCGGCGCAGGGGGCGATCGGACACCCTGGCTACACCTGGCCGCGCATGATCGACGAGGTGGTGCTCGAGGGTCTTCTCGAGGCGCATGAGCAGATCCTGGTGTCGCACACGGTGACGATCGTGGGCCGCACGCAGGAGGAAGACGACGGCATCGAGCGGGTCGAGTTCTACGCCATCGGCGGCGATGGCGAGCCGATCCTGATCGGCACGGACGAGTGCCCGCCGGCCTACGAGATGAGCAGGAACAACCTGTGGCACGTGATCTGGAACACGCTCGAGCTCGATAACACGGGCGCGGCGATCTACCCCGACGGCATCTACACGCTGGTCGCGCAGGCCTACGACCTCGAGGGCAACGTCGAGGTGTGGGACCTGAACGAGGGCGTGGACGTCACGGTGGACAACACGGCGCCCGAGGCGACGGCCGACGCGTCGCTCGATCCGGGCATCCAGACGACGACCACGGTCGAGCGCAACGACGTGCTGACGTTCCTCGCCGAGACGGATCTGCTGGCCGGCCAGCAGGACGACGAGGTGGCGTTCTTCGTCAAGCGGACGACCGACCTGAACATGGACGCGGCCTGGAGCCTGGTCCCGAGCGACGAGGGGCTCGACGAGAGCGACGTCAATCCGGACCCGACCCGGCCCTACTCGTTCGACTGGGATTTGGACAAGATGGACGTGCCCTTCCCGCTCGAGGATCCCGTGGTGGGCGTCCAGTACCACATGGCCGCCTCGGCCGCGGATATCCTCATGAACGCGGAAGGCGTCACGGAGGCCTTCGACGCGGGCCGTTACATCACCTTCACGGTGGTGGACACGCGCGCGCCGGTGGCGACGATCGTGTACGCGACGCGGGCGACGGGCAATACCGAGCCGATTCGCAACCCGCACCTGATGGAGGTGGTCCACGCTCGCGACTTCGCGGAGCTGAAGGCCCGCATCCTCGCGGGGGACAATGACACCGAACGCGTCGAGTTCATGTGGGCGCTTCTGGGCGACGTGACGCCGCAGCTCATCGATGCCCAGGTCTCCAAGGATCCGGACGATCCGTGGACCTGGATCATCAACGATTGGGATCTGCGGGCGCTGGCCGGCCAGACCATCGAGGTCTTCGCCGTGGCGACGGACGATGTCGGCAACGTCGACTTCGACACCGCCACCGGCAGGCCGATTAACGGGCCGGTCTTCCGCGTCTTCGTGGACTTCGAGGCTCCCGAGCCCGTCGTCGTCACTCCGTACGACAACATGAAGGAGTGCCGCGCGGATTCGGACTTCGGCAATGTGTATTACGACCTGATCTTCACCTCCACCGACACGGACATCGACATCGATTCCATCGTGTGGGAGTTCAAGCGCTCGGTGGACGAGGACGTGGAAGGCAACTGGATGCCGTGCGACAGCTCGGGCGCGGTGGTCTTCGACGCCAACACCGGGACCTTCGCGGACAAGTGGTACATCGGCGACGAAGACCATAGCGGCTGGAAGGACGTCCGGCTGACCTTCTCCGACTGGGCCGGAAACGAGTTCCAGCAGATCGTCGCGTCGCACGTGATTCTCGACGTCGAGGATCCTTGGGGCGAGATCACGAACGTGGTCGTCAATGGTGTCGACAACTTCCCGACCCACATCATCGACATCACCCTGGGTGATGTGATCACGCTGTGGGCGACCGCCGACGACATCGAAGACGAGGCTCTCGGCCTTGGCACGGGCGTGTCGGAAATTCTCTTCCAGGCGCGCTACGTGGAGGAGGGACGCCGCGACCAGGATCCTGAGTTCGGACCGTGGCGCGACCTCGGCTTCTGGCACGCTCCGGACGAGACCATCTACGAGCAGGTCGTCGCCAGCATCGACTGGAACACGACCGGTCTCGAAGAGGGCGAGTACCAGGCGCGGATCAAGATCCTCGACGAGGAGTGCAACGACTACCGGAGCGAGGAGATCTGGCTCTTCATCCGCGACCTCGAGCCTCCGCGCGCGCGGATTGCGGGCTTCGATCCGTGCATGGTTCCGCACGGGGACGGCGCGCCGGTCTACGTGGATGTGTACGCGACCGCGTACAGCGACCACCGGATCGACGAAGTGCAGTTCCAGTACGGTTTGATGGAGGACGGCGACGTCCACTGGATCCCGTTCGGACTGTCCGACGATGACCGCGACGGGCATCACGACGAGATCTGCGATATCTGGCATTCGCGGATGGATCTGCGCGACTTCGAAGTCGGCCAGCAAATGCTGATGCGCGCGATCGCGACGGACTCGGACGACAATCAGGATCCGAACCCGCCGACGGTTGCCGTGGAGGTCGTGGCGATGCCGGACGGCTCGCTCGATCTCGTGCCGCTGCAGGAGCTGCCGCAGATCAACGGGATGTCCCTCAGCATGGTCGGCGGCGACTGCCCCGACGAGCTGGTGGTCACCGTGAAGATGGCCGTGGCAGATCAGCGCCCGCTCGTCCTCTACGTCTATCCTGACGTCTGGGGACCGGACCCGATCGGCTACTGCAGTTCCGCCGAATGCGTCAACATGGAGGCGATGATCGACAACCCGCAGCCGGACGGCTTCTACTACTGGCGCGGTGTGGCCGATCTGCCGGATGAGGACAACTGTGGGCGCATGACCTACTTTGCGAATGCGCTCGCCTGCGAGCCTGGCTATGAGGAGTGCGCGGAGATCGATCTCCAGAGCACCTATATCTGGTCGCGCGAGGTGACGAACGCCTTGGGTACGAACGGCTGGCACATCGTGCCGGGCTATGTCGCGGTGGACGGCAACGAGACGGTGGACTACCTGCACGCCGGCGGCTACATCCCGAGCGGCAACGGGATCCACGGTCGCGAGGATTGCCTCTTCATCGCGCAGAGCACGGACGAGCCGGGGATGAACGCCGACCAGGGCCGCTTCATGACCATGCTCGACCGGACCAGCTACTTCGTGAACCTGATCAGCGACGAAGAGGAGTTCGACGACGGCTACCTGATGTCCGTCTCGATCGAGTACGACGACGCCGCCCTGCTGGCCGCCGTCGGCGGAGACTCCACGCGCGCTGCGGCCATGGAGCAGTACATCACGCCGCGGGTGTTCGACACCTGGGATGATGACGACTCCTACTGGGAAGGCTGGGAGATCGGCGGGGTCCAAGTGGACACCGAACACAACCGTGTGACCTTCCAGACCAAGGCGCTGGAGTGCTGGGATGCGTTCTACGCCCTCTTCGTGCCGCGTTGGGATGCGCCGGTCTCGGTGCTGAACTTCACTCCCAGCAGCCCGTTCACGGGCCGCTGGAACTACACGGACCGGAGCCCGGTGATCGTGGCCGACCTGAACACGACGGGCATCGAGGAAATCGCGATCACGACCGTGGAGGTCTGGATCGACGGCCAGCTCGTTGCCGCGACCTTGCCGCGTGAAGGCGGTGAGGGCGGCCCCGAGGGCGACCCGACCTGGGTGCGGGGCAACGGAACGCTGATGCTCGAGCGGAAGAACGCCGACGGGACGATGTTCCAGATCACCTACTCGCACGCGACGGAGCAGGCCTACTGGCTGCGCCACGGCGAGCACAAGCTGGACATCGCTTTCCAGACGGCCTGGGGCGTGGACGAGTGGGTCCACTTGCCCGAGGGCGCCTTCGGCTCCACGTTCTTCGTCGACGCGGACGCTCCGTTCGTCGCCTTCAACGGCGGCTTCACCAGCAATCCGCGGCTACACAATGTGTCGGGCTACATCAACCCGGCGCAGATGGAGAACATGCTGACCGTCGCGCTCTTCGATGACGACGCCGGCGTGCTCGTGCGGCCGACGGATGTCGAGTGCGACAACTGCGACGAGTGCAACTGCAACCTGCAAGGGATCAAGTACGACCTCTGGCTCGTCCACGACGAGGACGACCAGGTCGAGATCGACGAGATCGAGGAGCGGGTCCTGCTGCACAGCGGCACCGCGGACGAGTTGATCCCCTACATGCTCCCGACCTACACGACTCCGGGAGAGGCGGGCGAAGGCTTCTACACGCCGGCCGACACGCTCTACGCCGGGCTTCCGATCATGGCGGGCGGCCTCGCCCAGCCGATCGGCGATGGCGATGTCCTGGAGGTCACGCTCTACACGAAGAAGCACATCGAGCTCGCCGACGATTGGCACGGCGGGTGCGAGGCCGGTTTGATCATCGGCGACTTCGACTTCGATGATCTGCCGGACACGCTGGGTACGATCTATGTGGATTGCCACATCGACGCTTCCTCGCGGATGCACATCTACGATCAGGGCATTCTCGACTGGGCGGGCAATGCCGGCTCGAAGTATGTCGAGCAGCGCTTCATCGTGGACATGACGCCTCCGCACGTGGTCCTGATCTCGCCGGCCGGCGGCTTCACCGAGCCGGGCCAGGAGTTCTGCTTCGAAGCGGAGATCGTGGACGAGGGAGCGGGCATCGCCTCCGCGACCGCGATCCTGCGCGGCCCGAACGGCGAGGAAATTCCGATGAGCAGCTTCTCGATCGACGGCCGCATCATCCGCGGCTGCGTTGAGGGCGGGCTCGACACCGGTCACTACACGCTGGTCGTCACGGCGACCGATCTGACGGGGAACGAGGCTGTGCTGAGCATCCCCATCGTGGTCGAAAGCCGGACGCTCAGCTTGTCGGACGCGTACATTTATCCGAACCCGGTCAATCCGGACGACTTCGAGGCGATCATCCACTTCAACCTGAGCCGTCATGCCGACATCACCGCGAGGGTCTACGACTTCGCCGGTGAGGAGGTGGCCACGCTTGCGGACCACGAGCCGTATGGCGCGGGCACGCACAGCGACCTGCGCTGGGCGGGCCAGGCCGACGACGGCACCGACCTTGCAAACGGCGCCTACATGATCCGGGTCGAGGCCTTCGATGGGTCGGCCCGCAAGTCGACGACGATCAAGGCGGTCATCTGGAGAGAGTAGCCGGAAGGCGGGGGCCCGTCCGAATGGACGGGCCCCGCGCCAGTCTCGATGGAGGAGAGGCCGGTTCGCGGATTCGAATCGACCAGATGGGTTCAAGAAGGAGGTACGACGATGTTGAGAAGGAGTAGGGGTGTCGTGTTCTGGGCTCTGCTCCTCGTCTCGGGACTCAGCCTGGTCCCGCTCGGGGTGGCATACGCCGACGATGGAACAGACGGCAGCACCCACGCGGTTCCGTTCATGCGCATGGGCGTGGGAACTCGCGCCCTGGGAATGGGCGGGGCCTATGTGGCTGCCGGCAATGACGCCACCGCCGGTTACTGGAACCCGGCCGCGCTCGGCTGGGCTTGCGGAACGCAGATCGCGGGAATGTACGCTCTGGGCATGGCCGAGGACCGGCAGATGAGCAACTTGGCCATCTCTCATCGTTTCGGCTGGGGAGCTCTCGGCCTCGGGCTCGTGACCGCGGGGATGGACGACATCGCCCAGCGCGACACCGGGGGCGAGTTCCTGGGCGACTTCGACTACAGCGACCTGGGGGTCATGCTGCACGGCGCCTATGCGACGGAGTATGTGACCTTCGGCGCGACGGTGAAGTACCTGCACCAGGGGCTGGACGCGGATGTCCCGGGCGATGACTCGGCGGACGGAGTCGGCTTCGATCTCGGCCTCGGCGTGCAGCCGCTCGAGTGGATGCGTCTCGGCCTCGCGTTGCGGGACCTCGCCACCGAAGTCGGAAGCGACGAGGACGCGAACGACGTTCCGCTGAATCTGCGCGGCGGCGTTTCGATCATGCCCCTCGCCGGATTCACCTTCGCCTTCGACCTCGACCATGTCGAGGACGAAGAGGACCTGAAGTTCCACACCGGCGCCGAATACGCTTTCCCGATGAGCGAGGACTTCGGCGGCGCATTGCGTCTCGGACTGAACGACGGTGAGCTGACTGCCGGCGTCGGCCTGCAGGTGAAGTTCATCGAGTTCAACTACGCGTTCATTGAAGAGCCGCAGGACTTCATGAACGAGAGCCACCGCGTGGGCGTGACGCTGCGCTTCGGACAAGAGTGCGAGCCGTTCGAGTACGAGCCGCGCGTCGGAGACGCGGACCTGGACGGGATTCCCGATCGCGTGGACAATTGCCCGCACGCGGCCGAGGACTTCGACGGCTTCGAGGACGAGGATGGCTGCCCGGATGCCGACAACGACAAGGACGGCATCCTGGATGTGAACGACGACTGCCCCAGCCGCGCGGAAGATTTCGACGGCTATCAGGACGACGACGGCTGCCCGGATGTCGACAATGACGGCGACGGCATCATGGATGTCGACGACAAGTGTCCCAACGCGGCCGAGACCTTCAACCGCTTCGAGGACACCGACGGCTGTCCCGACGAGACCAAGTCCTTGATCTGCCCGATGCTGAACATCAACTTCAAGTATGACAGCACCGAGTTCCAGAGCGCGGATCCCATCCAGGCCCTGGACGAGATGGCGGAAGTGCTGAAGGCGCATCCGGAGCTGCGTGTGAACATCGTCGGCCATACCGACAACCACGGCAGCGATGCGTACAACCAGAGCCTCTCCGAGCGCAGGGCCGAGGCCATCAAGGCCTACTTGGTGAAGAGGGGTGTCGAAGGTGGCCGGTTGACGACGGAAGGGCGGGGCGAGTCGCAGCCGATCGTTCCGAACGACACCGATGAGAATCGCTTGAGGAACCGGCGGACCGAGTTCGAAGTGCTCGACTAACCCAAGCGTGACCGACGCCCCATGGGGCGCCGGCGGCGCGAGGGCGACAGATCCAGGTCGTACCTCCTGGAAACATCGACGGGGCGCGCGGTAACGCGCGCCCCGTTTTGCGTGGTGGTCCGCCCGTGCGCTTTCTGCGCAGTGGATCGCGCGCCTGGGGCTTGGAGCATGTGGCTGCGTGCGCGGAGCATGGTCGCCGGGACCGGAAGGCTTCCGCGGGGACGGCGCGCGCTTAAGACAGTTCG
>CAYZWI010000019.1:0-43770 GCA_964482205.1 uncultured bacterium
AACTGTCACCTATGTACCCGGACTGAAGTGTCACCCATGTACCCGGACCGTACCGCATGCGGGCTAACTAGCGCTTGCAGCCCGCGACACGGCGCCGTCACGCCGCCTGCAGGTAAGGAGCACGCCTCGCGCCGGCGCTGGCCGCGGCTGATGCGGAGCGCTAGCCTTTCCCACATCGAGACGAATGGCCGCGGTGCAACTATCCCGGCGATGGCGCGGACCCTTGGACAAAGGAGATCTCCTATGGCTCAGAAAGCCAATCGCAGCGGCTGCGGCAGGACGATTTACATGGTCAAGCATGCTTCTGGTCAGGATGTTGGCTTCTGTTGTGAGAAGTGCGGCTACTGGTATTGCCCGAAGTGCTGTGACGTCGGTGGTCTCTTCTCCTCCACCGGCAAGTGCCCGCGATGCGGCGGCAAGACGGTCCAGAAAGGATGATGTGGACCCTCACTGAAGAGAGCTCCGTTGCCTAAGCGCGTTCCAATGCTGCCGCCACTCGTCAGACGACGAACACGGTTTTGGCGGTAGGCGGCAATGATTGAAGCTAGTGCTGGGGGGCTGAACAATGTCCGAGAAGAAGGGCGGCAATGGCCCCTTGATCTTTTTCTGGTGGCCGTTCATCGTTGCGGACTGACTGTCGGACGGGGACCACAGCAGCATGACCTACGACTAGCAGGAGAAGTGCAGAAAGTGCGGGATGATCGCCACCGTCGTGTGGTAGGCAATACTGATCGGCCTATTCGCTTTGCTTGCGAAGGACTGCGCGTGACCATGTTCGGGCTGGCCAGCATGGGTCAGGCTAACTACTGTAATCACCAGCCGGGGGGGCGGCCCGGATCGGCCGACGCCCACGGGGTCGGCCCAACCCGCTGGTGATGCATGCGTTATGTGGACTGGAGTGGTAAAGTGACGAGCAAGCAAGAGAGCGGCGTCCCGAGGCGGAAGTCACCCTGGTTCCCCGAATCGCGAGTTCCCCGGCCATTCGAAAAATGGCTCTACGATCTTCTGCATCAAGTCAAGTGGAGCGATCGTCGTCCCCGCATTCCCTGGCTGATCGTGGCTCGGCAAGTCGCCAAGGAGAATGGTTGTCGGATCGTATTCGACACTTCTCGCCGATGGGAAGAGTCGATGTATATCTTTGATTATCATCACCACGGGCCCGCGGTCCTCGTCGGCGGGGCTGGAGAACCCGTTGACGTCTGCTCAGCGCTCCTCCATGAGCTCGGTCACCATTTGCTCAGCCATCGCCGGCAGCACTCCACGCGGACCCTTCGAGGTGAGATTGCGGCCTGGCAAGTCGCACATGAACTCGCCGGGAAGTATCGGCTTCCTCTGAATGCGAAGATCCGAAGGACCGCGCTCTATACGTATCGGTATGCGCAACAGCTGGAAGAGGTATCCGGATCGAAGGCGCGCACTCGAGTACGACCGGCTCCTCATAGTTGGCAGCTCGAAGAAAGCCGGCGTTCCGCGACAATCTCCAAGGGTTATGGGACGTTCTCCACGGGCAAGAAGGGGAAGCTGCACGCGAAGCGCTTCATCAAGCGATCAACCACTCGGACTGAACGCAGAAGGGCGGCGGAGGAAGTTCAGGAGGATTAGTCTACATAACAACTGGCAACGGTCACGCGCCGAATCCTCGAACCGATCGTGAACATTCCTCCCGTCGAGTTCGAAGAAGCGCACTATCAAGCGAGGGAAGCCCCAGCCATGGTGGCTGGTGAACGCCAGGCCGTGCGTTGAGGCGGCTGGCCCTCGCAGCACGACACACTGGCTCGAGAACAGAGGAACGATTCCGGCGGTAGAGATCTCGGTCGATATCGTCACGCAAGAGTAGATGCTGACTGGGTCGGGGCAGGCTGACTCCGTAATTGATCTCCGACCGGCTGGCGTCACGGGCCTGCCAACAGAGAGACACGGTGGGAGTCGCCGGTCATTGCCGGCCCGACCTGCGCCGTCCTTCCTGTTTTATCAGAAGAGGTGCTCATGGATCATTTCGTCTACACGCTTGCCGAAAAACCGGAACTGCGCGGTCAAATCGATCAGTTGAGCGGTCAGGCCTGGCCGCGGTTCTTGTTGCATGGCAATGTCAAGCGGTGGCATTTGCTGTTTGAGATCTTCGCGCCGTATCAATTGCTCTGGTGCGACGCTGCAGGCAATCTGCTCGCCGTGGGGCATAGTGCCCCTTTGGTCTGGGATGGGAGTCCGGCGGATTTGCCCTCTACGATTGATGAAATCCTGGGCCGGGCGGAACGGGCGGTGGCTTCCCAGCAGCCGCCCAATGCATTTTCTGTGCTGGCTGCGATGGTGCGTCCCGATCAGCGGGGTCAGCATCTCAGTCGGGCAATTCTTCAGGCGATGAGGTCCTTGGCTCAGCAACAGGCCTGTTCGGCCTTGATCGCCCCTGTCCGGCCTACCTGGAAGAGTCGCTACCCCCTCACGCCCATGGAACGTTATGTGACCTGGAAGCGCTCGGATGGGATGCTGTTTGATCCCTGGCTGCGGGTGCACGAGCGTTTGGGGGCGCGGCCCTTGGGGATTGCGCCGAACACGCTGACAGTGGTCGGGACGGTCAAGGAATGGGAAGAGTGGACGGAGATGGCCTTCCCGGAAACCGGCCGGTACGTGATCCCCGGGGCACTTCAGCCAGTGGAGATTGATTGCGAGCAAGATCGAGGATGGTACGCGGATCCGAATTACTGGATGGTGCATCGGCTGAGCTAGCCAATGCCGGACGTTCGGCAACGAGGACGCGGAAGACCGATGCCCCGACTCATTGAACCGCAGACCGACCGCCTATCTCTGCGTCAGTGGCGTGAAGAGGACCGAGAGCCGTTCGCGGCCCTGAACTCCGACCCCGAGGTGATGGAGTTTTTCCCGTCACCGCTATCTCGATGCGAAAGCGATGTGCTGGCCGATCGCATCGCACAAAGCATCACGGAGCGCGGGTGGGGATTATGGGCAGCGGATCTCAAGGAATCTGGGGAGTTCATCGGCTTCATCGGTCTCTGGATTCCATCATCAACGCTTCCCTACTCCCCGTGCGTTGAAGTCGCATGGCGGCTGGCGCGGCGATTTTGGGGCAAGGGCCTGGCGACCGAGGGGGCGCGGGCCGCACTGCGCACGGGATTCAAGTCCCTGGGCCTGGATCAGATCTTCTCCTTCACTTCACCCTTGAACCTGAGGTCACTCGCTGTCATGGAGCGTCTCGGGATGACGGCCGAGCCGAACACATTCGAGCACCCCAATGTGCCGATGGGCGATCTGCTGCGTGAGCACATCGCCTATCGCCTCACCAAGGTGGAGTGGATTGCAGGCGCCGCCCGTCCATGGTATGGGAACAGATGAGGAACGGGAGATGGCCACACCACAACTAATTGACGCTTTCTTGTCTTCATACCCGGACGAAGTGCAGGAATCCGCCAGGGCTGCGCGTCGATTGCTGAAGGACATGTTGCCCGGGATTGCCGAAACGATAGACGAATCCGCAGAGCTCCTCAGTTACAGTTACGGTACTGGGTACAAGGGGCTCCTCTTCACACTGATCATGAGCCGAACGGGAGTGAAGCTCGGGATCATTCGCGGCTCAGAATTGCCGGATCCGACGCACTTGATGGCGGGCGCCGGCAAAGTCCATCGTCACGTGCAGCTGCGAAGCGCCGGCGATCTCGAGAAGCCCGGACTGGAGCAATTGCTGAAGGCGGCTGTGTCGGCCTGGCGGAGCAGGAACGATGCCGAGGCGAAGTGAAGGTGGTGAACGTCAGGCCATGCGCTGAGGCGTTTGGCGGACATGCGATGAAGCAACATGGCGACAGGCTTCTTGCTTGCGCGCCACCGTCCATGCCTGGCCCGGCCGCTCATTTGACGCGTTTCATAGGACCGAGATCGATCGAGCGATGCCATGCGGTCTGAGCGAATGAGATTGGGACTGGTGCTCCTCGTTGCACTGGCTGTTCGCCTCGCATTCCTCGTCCTCACTTCCGCCTCTGAATTCTTGTCCATCGATGGCGAGGACTACCAAGATATCGCGGCCAATCTTGCGGCAGGCAAGGGCTACTCGATCTCCTTCTATCGCTGGTTTGAGCCGCAGCCTTTGAATGCTCCTTCCACCCTTCATCCCGATTTCTACCGGCCTCCCCTTCTCCCCTTGATTGGCGCCGTGCTCTTTGAGCTCCCTGGGCCGTGGCTTCTTTGGGCAAGAGCGACTGTCCTGCTACTCGGCCTGCTGGCCGTTCTTCTCTGCTTCCTCATCGCACGAGAGTGCTGGTCGCCTCGCACAGCCCTAATCGCTGCCTTGGTTCTGGCCCTTTCTCCGTATGCCGTCTGGTTCTCCGCTCGCTGGAGCACCGAGATGGTCATGGCCGTCTGCCTACTGGCCGCCGTTTGGCTCATCCTGCGAGCGTGTTCACGGCCGACCGGGCGGGCCTTCCTCGGCATTGGTATTTTGCTCGGCCTCGCCACCCTCGCCCGGCCCAACGGATTGCTTCTCGCAATCGCTTTGCCGCTCGTGCTCCTTTCCCGGCTGCTACGACATCTTCGGTTGCGCGCTGCCGGTCTTATCGCTCTGTCCTTCGTCCTCGTCGTAGGTCCCTGGTCTATGCGCAACGCGCGTCTCACCGGTGTTCCGAATCCGGTGACCTTCTTCGGTCCGTATCAGATGTGGCTCGGCATGAATCCGCGCATCGATGAGATGTATCGCGCGGGCGCCTCTCCGCGATTCAACGAATTGCATGAGGCACTCTATCGCGTCGACTCGGCCGGCCACGTGAGGGAATTGGAACGACTCGGCCTCTTCGACCCGGAAGCGGCGGGCAAGTATTGGCTGCGGCAAGTGGCCGAATTCGTCGGCAATCATCCTTGGGCGGCCGTCCGCATTTGCGCGGCCAGATGCGTCCATTTTCTCCGCCCGTGGCCGAATCCGGTCACTGCCGACGCCCACATCTTCTGGCTATCTCTTCTGTCTGTAGCGCCCCTCGCCCTTTGCGCGCTCTATGCCCTCTTTCGGTATCCGGCTGTCCGGGAACCCGCCCTCTATCTTCCACCACTTGTCGGGCTCGCCGGCAGCATCCCCTTCGACTTCAGCCTTCGCTTGCGCTTTCCGGTTTTCGATCCCTATCTTGTTCTGCTGGCAGCGCCCACGGTCTCTCTGGCTCTTCTCGATCTGATTGCATGGGCGCATCGAACAAAGGCATTCATCGGTCGTCTGGCCCGGTCGCGGCCATGACAGTCGGACGCAGGCTGCGCCCGCGCTACCCGGCCAGGCCGGGGCCGCGCCGAGTCCAGCCGCCGCTGATGCCCGGCGTTCGGCGCCATGAACCTGTCGGACAACCGGGGTGACCTCACCGGGGGAAGCACTCGCATCCGAACTGGTCCAGATCGAGGGGTACGGTCAACCCAGGAAACACGAAGCTGCTTGTCGCATCAGGCCAAGCGGCTTCGCGTACAGAGTCTCGTCGTCCATCGCGGGTCCCTCTCCCCAGGCGCATGCCTGATGGAACCGTACCACCCGTGAAGTCAATCAGCAAATCTGGCCACCAAGAAGCCCGAAGAGTTACATTTCATTGGACTTGGCGGCTCGGCGCGCTCCGGTTTGCACCAACATCAGAGAGAGGGACTTCCCATGAACGATACGCGTCTGAAGAAACTGGCCGCATCCTTGCGCACTTCGGGGTTCGACGCCGTCATCCTCAATCCCGGCCCCACTCTCACCTACCTGACAGGCCTTCGCTTTCATTTGATGGAGCGGCCGGTCGTCCTGTTCGTCGCTTGCGAGGGAGAGCCGGTGCTGGTGTTGCCGCAGCTCGAATTGCCCAAGCTCGATCACCTGGCATTCCGAGTGCGGCCCGTCGCTTTTGGCGAAACGCCCGCGGATTGGGGAGACGTCTTTCGCAAGGCGGCGGAAATGCTGGCGTTGAACGGGAAGCGCATCGGCGTGGAACCTCTCCGGCTGCGCCTGCTCGAGTTCGATCACGTCAAAGTGGGCGCGCCGAAGGCGGAGTTCGCCGACGCCGGCCTCGTTCTGGCGGCCTTGCGGTTGAGGAAAGACGCAGCCGAGATCGAGCGGATGCGCCGCGCCGTGCGCATCGCGCAAGATGCGCTTGAAGCTGTCATCCCGCAGATCAAGATCGGAATGACCGAGCGCGAGTTGGCTTCCGAGCTCGTCGTGCAGATGCTGAAGCACGGATCCGATCCGGAGCTTCCCTTCGCGCCCATCGTCTCGTCTGGGCCGAACTCCGCCAACGCGCACGCGACTCCCGCGGAGCGCAGACTGCGGGCGGGCGACATGCTGGTGGTCGACTGGGGCGCGGCCTACGATGGCTACGTCTCCGATCTCACGCGCACCTTTGCCGTCGGACGGGTGGATGCGGAATTCCAGAAGATCCACGAGATCGTGCAAGCGGCCAACGCGGCGGGACGCGCAGCGGGCGGGCCCGGCATTCCCTGTTGCGCGGTCGACAAAGCCGCTCGCGCCGTGATCGAGCAAGCGGGATATGGCGAACGCTTCACCCACCGCACCGGCCATGGGCTGGGCATGGAGGTGCATGAAGAGCCGTACATGCGGGGCGACAACTTGCAGCTTCTCAAGCCGGGCATGGCCTATACGGTCGAGCCGGGCATCTACCTGACGGATCGCAACGGTGTCCGCATTGAAGACGATGTCGTGGTCACTGAAGACGGGACCGGCTGCTTGAGCGACATGCCGCGCGAGATTCGCGTAGTCGGGTGACGATCACGGAGCGCCCGCCCGAACCATCGGCGGAGTACAAGAGCCGTCACCTGCCGAGTTCGCGCGGCGCGAAAAGTTGGCCCGCGAAGAATGAGGGCGTTGATGTCGGACTCCACTCACCTCCCCGGCCACGCGGCGCTTTCATCGATGACCATCCATCACCGCGACGGCTGGGTCCGTACGGACGATGGCCTCCGGCTGTTCGAACAGTCCTGGGCACCCGCGTCTCCGAAAGCGGTGGTCGTGCTTGTGCATGGATTCGCGGAGCACAGCTCTCGGCATGCGTCGACCTCGCTGCACATGGCCCGCCGGGGATACGCCATCCAGACGCTCGACTTGCGCGGGCATGGCCGCTCCGAGGGGAAGCGATGCTTCGTACTGGCGTTCGATGAATACCTCGACGACACCAGACTCCTCCTGCTCAGCGCCCGGGAAAGATGGCCCGGAAGACCGATATTCCTTCTCGGTCACAGTCTGGGCGGATTGATCGTGTCGCTCTTCTGCATCGATCGACCGACCGAGTTGTCAGGATTGATTCTAAGCGCGCCGGCGGTGAAGCTTGGGCGCGATTACTCCCCGTCCAAGATCATCGCGTGCCTCGCGCTTGGACGCATGTTTCCTCGTCTTCCGACGGTCCGCCTCCGAGGGTCATCCCTCTCGCGCGATCCGTCCGTCGTCAGGGCCTATGATGAGGATGAGCTCGTCTTCCATGGGCGCATTCCTGCGCGGACGGCGTCGGAAACCGTTCGCGCGATTCGTCGATTGCAGGCGAATGTGAAGCGGATCTCCGTTCCTCTGCTCGTGATGCATGGCAGCCATGACCAAGTGACCGAGTGCGAAGGGAGCAAGGCGTTCTGTGAGCGCGTTCCATCGACCGACAAGAGTTTTCGTATTTGGGCGGGCCTTTGGCATGAGATCATGCACGAGCCGGAGAAAGACGCGATCCTCCAGCAGATGACAGATTGGCTCGATGAGCGCACGCCGGATTGACGGAGGAAGGAGATCCGGGCGCCTCCGGGGAGACGAAAGCCGCGAGGGTGAAAAGCGAACGCGGACGTCGAGGCATGCGAGGAGACCATCGAGGCATGAAACGCATCTACATCGTCATCGCGCTTCTCACCGTCACGCTGATCTCGCTGGAGATCGCCTGGACGCGCGTCTTCTCGGCTGAGTTCTTCTATCCCTTCGCCTTCCTGATCCTCTCGCTCGCGGTCCTCGGGCTGGGCGTGGGCGCGCTTGCGGTTCGCCTCGTTCCCCGGCTTGGGCGCGCGGAGCTCCTGCCCTATCTCCTCGCCCTCACCGGCCTCACTGCGCTCGCCGGCCCGCCGCTCGTCTTCCGCCTCGGCCTCGATTTCACGCTCCTGCTGCAACGCTGGGACATGATCGCGCGCGTCCTGCTCGCCTTGCTGCTCTTGAATGCGCCTCAGTTCCTGGGAGGCGCGGCCCTGGCCGGCATGTTCCGCCGCCATCACCAGATTCTGCCGAAGCTCTACACGGCGGACCTGCTCGGCGCCGCTTTCGCCGTCTGCGCGCTCTTCCTCGCCATGAATCGCTTCGGCACGCCGGTGGCCGCATTCCTGTGCGCGTTTCCCGCGCTGCTCGCTGCCATCCTTGCGGGGATGGAGCGATCCCCCGAGGGCACGCGGCGCAAGACGGCGGGCACGGTGCTGCGCATCGGCTTCCCCCTCGCGCTGATGATCGTGATGATCGCGCTCGCATCGCAGGCCGAACGATTGCTCGAGGTGGAGCGCGAGGAACGGGCGCCGGTGGTCTATCGCCACTGGGATGCCGTCTCGAAGATCAAGGTCTACGAATTCGACGAGGAATCGCGCGGCATCAACATGGACAATGTCTCCAACTCCCCCGTCTATCACTTCGACGGCAACTGGGATCGCCCCGACTCGCTGCGCTTCGGCTTCGGCATCGATGTCAGCTACCTGATCGGGCGCTTCGAGCAGTGCACCTTCCTTTCGCTGGGCGCGGGCGGCGGGACGGATGTCCTGCAAGCGCTGCAGGTGGGCGCGACGCGCGTGCATGCGGTCGAAGTCCTGCCGCATGTGAACGAGATGATGACCGAAGGCTTCCTGGCCGACTACTCCGGCAGAATCTACCACGACCCGCGGGTGATCGTGGCGACCGAGGACGCCCGGGCCTATGTGCGCGCGCATCCGAACACCTTCGATGTGATCTTCTCCCTCAGCTCGAACACCTTCGCGGCTCTCGCGTCCGGCGCCTTCGCGATGGCGGAGAACTATCTCTTCACGACGGAGGCGTTCTGCGATTACTGGCAGGCGCTCACGCCGCAGGGCTTTCT
This sequence comes from uncultured bacterium, assembly GCA_964482205.1. Classification (GTDB taxonomy): domain Bacteria; phylum Eisenbacteria; class RBG-16-71-46; order CAIMUX01; family WJJG01; genus JAZDGX01. The sequence continues at coordinate 9,042 of CAYZWI010000019.1, forward strand.
CTCCATGGAGCACCAGTTCTACATTCCGCGCATCGTCTCGATGGTGAAGGACGCGCTCGCGCGGATGGGCGTCGAACATCCCGAGGAACACTTCGCCGTGTACGATCTGCCGGGGATGCGGCGCAAGCTACTGCTGTTGTCGAAGCAGCCGCTGACCGACGAGATTCGCGCGCGGGCGTTCGGGGAGCTGACTCCCGAGCGCGACGGCGAGATCCACCTGCTCTATCCCGCTCCACTCGAACATGCGGACAATCCGGTCGCGCGCATCGTGGAGCGCGGATGGCGGGCCGAGGCCGATTCCTCGGTGGTCAACCTCTCCCCCTGCACCGACGACCGCCCCTTCGCCGCGCAATTGGGCCTCTGGCGGAATCTGGCTTTGAAGCCGGGGACTCCGATCAGGGCCTTCGGGGAATTCCAGGGCTTCCCCTTGTCGAAGGCGATTCTCGTCGTCGTGCTTCTCGTCGTCATCGCGCTCATCGTGCCGCTGAATCTGTTGCCCTTCCTGCAACGCTCGGAAAGGCTCGGCCCGGTTCCGTGGCTCTACTTCTTGCTGCTCGGCGCGGCTTTCATGGCGGTCGAGGTGATCCTCATCCAACAGTACACGCTGCTCATCGGGCCGAGCGCGTACGGGCTGGCCGCCATCCTGCTCACGCTGCTCGCCGCTTGTGGAATCGGCAGCCGCTTTTCTTCGAGATTCGCGCCGCGCATCGTCTTTGGCACCATTCTCGCCTGGCTGCTTCTCGACGCATTCGCCTTTCCCGCTTTCGCAGCGCTCTTCGGCGGCCAGCCGATGGCCGCGCGCATCGCCATTGCCGCAGTTGCGATCGCGCCGCTCGGCTTCTTCATGGGGATGCCCTTTCCGAAGGCGGGGCTGCGCGTTGGAGCGCTGATCGATTGGGGGTACGCGGTGAATGGCGCGGGCAGCGTGCTGGGCGCTACCGGGATCGTGCTGCTCGCCTTCGCGCATGGCTATCGCGTCTCCCTGTTGACCGGGGCGCTCGCCTACGCGGCCGCCTGGGCGCTGATCGCGAGAAGCTCCGGATGGCGGGCGGCGAGAAGGAGTATGATGCGGACAAACGCTTGCGCAGCTTCGGCGGGAGGATTGCGCTGAGCCTTGCCGGATCGCGCCTCTTCGGTGGTCGAATCGCACTGAGCCGGGAAACGAGATCCGGCGAGCGCGGGCCGCGGGCCTGCACCTCTCTTCACGGAATCGGGGGCGCCCATGGAAACGAAGATGATCATTGTCGGCGCGGGAATTGCGGGAATCACGACCGGCTGCTACGCCTGCATGAACGGATACAAGCCCGTCATCTTCGAAATGCACTCCGTTCCCGGAGGATTGTGCGCGGCCTGGAAGCGAAAGGGCTACACCTTCGACATCAGCATGCACCTGCTGACCGGATCGAAAGCCGGAGCGTTTCATGCCATGTGGGAAGAGCTGGGCGCGCTCCAGGACCAACCCTTCCACTACCATGACGAACTCCTGCGCGTCGAGGGCCGCGAGAAGAGCCTCACCTTCGGAATGGATCCGCGCCGCCTGGAAGAGGAGATGATCGCGCTCTCGCCCGCCGATGCCGGGCTCTCGAAGCAGTTCGTCCGTCTGATCTCGGGAAAGAACCTGATCAAGACGATGACTCTCAAGCCCGCGGAGATGATGACGGCCTTTGACGGCATCAAAATGATGTCCGCCGTGCTGGGCATGTGGGGAACCTTTCGCAAGTGCGGCAAGCTAACGGTCCAGGAGTTCGCCCAGCGGTTTCAGGATCCGTTCCTGCGCGAGGCCGTGCGCTTCAGCGTGGATTCGCCCGGCTGGCCCATGCCGGGCTTTCCCCTGTTCGCCCTCTCGGGCTTCCTCCATTCGGCCGTGCGCCAAGCGGGCGTGCCGGTGGGCGGATCGCAGAAATTCGTCTCCCGCATGGCCGATCAGTACCGCAAGCTCGGGGGCGAAGTGCGGTACCAGAGCCGGGTCATCGACATCCTGGTCGAGAACGATCGCGCAGTGGGCGTGCGCCTGGAGGACGGCAGCGAGCATCGCGCGGATGTCCTCGTGTGGGCGGGCGACGGTCACTCCGCGATCTTCGACATCCTCGGCGGCCGGTACCTCAGCGACGACATCCGCACCATGTATTCCACCTGGATGCCCGTCCTGCCCATCGTGCATGTCGCGATGGGCGTGAACCGCGATTTCTCGAAGGAGGCGCACCGCATCGTCATCGAGCTCGAGCGCCCGATCGTGATCGCCGGCGAGGAGCATCGCTGGCTCTATTTTCTGCATCACTCCTTCGATCCCACCATGGCGCCTCCCGGGAAATCGGCCACGGAGGTGTGGTTCGCGACCAACTACGAATACTGGGAAGAGCTGGCGCGCGAGCGGCCGCGTTATGAAGCGGAGAAGAAGCGCATCGCGGACTTCACGATTGCCGCGCTCGATCGACGCTGGCCCGGATTTGCCTCGCAGGTGGACGTCGTGGATGTGCCGACTCCGATGACCTATGTGCGCTACACCGGGAACTGGAAGGGATCGCCGGACGGCTGGTACATCACGCGCGAGAACATGGGCGCGCGCAAGCCGGTCTGGAAGCTGCCCGGCCTGTCGGGCTTCTACATGGCCGGCCAGTGGACCCGGCCGTTCACGGGCACGATTCTGGCCGCGCTTTCCGGCCGCCAGCTCATCGAGCTGCTCTGCAAGCAGGACGGCAAGCGCTTCGTGACGGGGAGGAAGGCGGGCTCCGTGTGACATGGGTGGACCAGCGTTGCGCGACAAGATGGGTGAACCGCGGCCGCGGACCTGGATCGCCTGGGTCGTCATGGCCAAGGCGCTCGCGATCGTGCTCGTGGTCGCCGGCCACTTCGATCCGGCGCCCGCGCCGGCGTATTGGACGAGGCTGCACGACATCGTCTATCTCTTCCACATGCCGCTCTTCTTCCTGCTCTCCGGTTACCTCTATCGCCATGGCGCGGAATCGTACGGCGCGCTGCTGAAGCGCAAGGCGAAGCGGTTGCTCTATCCGTTCGTGTCGATCGCCGCGATCTTCTTCGTGGTGAAGTGGGCGGCCGGCCGGTTCGTCGAACTCAGTCATCCGCTGAACGCGGGCAGCCTGATCGCGCTCTTGACCACCCCGCACATTTCCTACATGCCGCTCCTCTGGTTCATACACGCCCTCTTCCTGATCTTCGTCCTCTATCCGCTCGCTCGGCGGCTTCTCGGCAATGCGCCGCTCTTTGCTCTGGTCGTCGTCGTCAATTCGATCACGGGGACGGGCTATCCGGTGCTGGGCAACGCGATGGCCAATCTGCCCTTCTTCATCGCCGGCAACATGCTTCAGGAAAAGGGCGCGATCTTCGGTGTTCGCCCCGGCGGCCAGCCGATCCGGCTCGTGATTCCGGCGGCGGTTTTCGCTCTCGCCTACGCGCTCTTGCATCCGGTGGCCGTTCCGCCGCTCCTCAGCCACATGGTGGCGGTGTTCTTCGGGTTGGCCGGGTCGCTGTTCCTCGTCAACACGAGCCATGCCTTGACGCATTCCGAGATCGGCCGATCCTTGCCGTCCGATGCGGCGGAGCGGCCGGCGAGCTTCGGCGTCGTGAAGTCCGCCCTGCTGGCGATCGGTTTTCACTCCATGACGATCTACCTCTTCCACACCCTCTTCGAGAGCAGCGTGCGAATCGGCTTGCGCCACTCGTCGCTGCCGTTTCTTCTCGTGGCCGCCGTTGCGATCGCGGCCGGCGTGATCGGTCCTCTGTTCCTGGAGCGGCTCGTCCTGCGCCGCTACCGGCTCACGCGGAGATTCCTGCTCGGGATCGCCTGATGTTGCGCGCGCTGTGCGCCCGGTATAGCATCCGCTCGATACCGTACACATTCATCCAATGGGTTTGGGAGGTGAGCCATGACTCCGCTCTTCGTCGTCCTCGGCGCATTCGTCATCTTCATCTTTCTACTCGGCATCCGGATCGTGCGCCCGACCCATCGGGGTCTCGTCGAACGCCTCGGCAAGTACCATCACTTTGCGAATCCCGGCTTCCATTGGATCATCCCCGCGGTGGACAGACTCTTTCAGATCAACACCACCGAGCAGATGGTCGACGCGGCGCCCCAGGAGATCATCACCAACGACAATCTGAACGCGTTGGTCGACGCGCAAATCTACTTCCGCATCAAAGCCGACGAGGAGAGCGTCAAGAACTCGCAGTACAATGTGAACCGGGTGACTTATCAGATCGTGAATCTCGCCCGTACGACGCTGCGCAATATCATCGGCACGCTGACCCTCAAGTCGGCCAACAGCGAGCGCGGCAGGATCAACGATGAGCTCGTGCGAGTCCTGATCAAGGAGACGACTCATTGGGGCATCGACATCGTCCGCACCGAGCTGAAGCAGATCGATCCGCCCAAGGATGTGCAGGAGACGATGAACAAGATCGTCAAGGCGGAGAACGAGAAGATCGCGGCGATCGACTTCGCGACCGCCGCCGAGACGGCTGCCGACGGCGAAAAGCGCGCGGCGATCAAGAAGGCCGAGGGCATTCGCCAGGCGTGCATTCTGGCGGCCGAGGGCGAGGCGGAAGCGATCCGGCTGGTGAACGAGGCGGCCAACAAGTACTTCGTCGGCAATGCCCAACTGCTGAAGAGACTGGAAACGATGGAGAATTCGCTGAAAGCGAACACGAAAGTCGTCGTGCCGGGGAATGCCGAGCTCGTGAATGTGATCGGAGATCTGGCGGGATTGGTGCCGTTCGAGAGGAACCGTCCGCAGTCGAGCACGCGCGTCGAGTGAACCGATGCCGGCATCGCTTGGGTGCATGGATCGGGGACTTCCCCCCGTCCGCACCCTCATTCGCCCCGGGGCTGCCCTGATCGCCGAAGAGGCAATCGCCGTGAGACATTGACGACTGGGCGGCGGGAAGCGGGCGAGTCACGACAGGAGTTGAGGAATGAGCATTCGGATTGTGCGCTTGGGCAGCCCCCGCCAGGCGCGGGAAGGGACGCGCCTCGGAACGGTGAGACGGCCTCCGCGCGGGGTGCCGAAGTCGCTGTTCGCCAAGCAGGATTGGTACGATGTCTGGTTTCCGAACCTCGCCCCCAGCGTGGAGACGATGAAGCTCGCGCAGCAGGCGGAGACTCTCGCCCAATGGGCGGCCTTCGCGCGAAAGTACCGCGCGGAGATGAGCGCGCCCCACGCCCGGCACGATCTCGAAATGCTGGCCGCCCTTTCGCATTCCGCGAACTTCTCCGTCGGCTGCTATTGTGAGAACGAGGATCGCTGCCATCGCTCGATCTTGAGGAAGCTGCTCGTGGAACACGGAGCCGATGTCGTGTCGGGAAGATAGATTCCATGAGAATCGGCCCGCGGAGATGGGGATGGTCCGTCCAAGCCTGGACTTCCATACCAAGCAAGGAGAGATTGCCTTCCGGCCGGCATCCGGGCATACGCAGGTTAAACGAGACGGGCCTGCGTGGGCAGGCCCGCTACAGAAACAACTCCTTTTCCTCGCTTACCTGAAGAGGTTCTTGATCCCGCCCCACGCCTCCGGTTCCACCGGCGTGAAGTCGCAGGGGTCGGGCTCAGGCCCGATGCGAGTGCTGGTCTCTTCCCAGTGGATGCATTGATCGGGAATATCGAGGCAATCTTCGCCTTCGAAATGCGTGACCATGGTCGAGGTGGACTGAATGGTTTCGCCCTCGCGAACCGTGGTCGCGTCGATGGTGAACTGCATGATGCACGAATCGAATTCCATGGTCGCCTCACAATGGATCGTGATCGTGTTCTCGTCGATGGTGTTCGTACAGGTGATCTCGTAGTCAGATTCCGGATCCTGCACTACCGAGCCGGTGCAGATCGTGTCCTGGTAACTGAAGGTCTGGACGGGATCTTCGGAGCCGCATTCGTATTCCGTGGCCACGGTTTCCCAGATGCCCGCCCACTCCGGGGGAATCTCGGTCCCATCTCCCTGGCAAATCCAGAACTTCGGAGGCGTCTGCGCCTGAGCGCCGGGGGAAAGCGCGAGGCATCCGAACATGAGAACGATCACGCTAGTGACGATTGCCGTTCGCATGGCGATTCTCCTTCGTTTTGTCGGTTTCCAAAGCCTGTCGGAAGTGCACGCGATTTCACGGAGCCCGACCGTTTCCTTTGCCGAATTCCCGCCCATTGGATCAGAACCTTGGCGCCATTCCAATGCTGATTCTTCCCAGTGAAGCGGGCGGTGAACCCGCACGGCCGGGATCGGGAAAGATCCGACCGAGCGGCCGGTCCGTTTGGCGGCCGTCCCCTCGTGCTCGTGGGAGCGAGGCATGCCGCCGGGCTCCTCTTCCGCGATCAACGGCCGGCGGCCTGCTCGACCTATCGCGTGGCCGTGGCGCGCGCCGTGGAACCGATCGACTTGTAGACAAGCGCGCCGATGATCGCCCCGATGATCGGCGCAATCCAGAAGAGCCAGAGCTGCTGCAGCGCCCAGCTTCCCTGGAACAAGGCGACGCCGGTGCTGCGCGCGGGGTTCACCGAAGTGTTGGTGACCGGAATGCTGATCAGGTGAATCAAGGTGAGCCCGAGCCCGATGGCGATAGGCGCAAACCCCTTGGGCGCGCGCTCGTCCGTGGAGCCGAGGATGATGATCAGGAACATCATCGTCATCACGATCTCACACACGAGCGCGGAGACGAGCGAGTACTTGCCGGGAGAATGCTCACCGAAACCATTGGAAGCGAACCCTGCCGAAGCGTCGAAGCCCGCCTTGCCGCTGGCAATCAGATACAGCACCGCGCCGGCGAGAACGGCCCCGAGCACTTGCGAGATGATGTAAGGCAAGAGCCGGTTGGCGGGGAAGCGTCCGCCGGCCCACAAGCCGATCGAGACGGCCGGGTTCAAGTGGCAGCCCGAGATGTGGCCGATCGCGAAGGCCATCGTGAGGACGGTGAGCCCGAAGGCCAGGGCAACGCCGAGCAGCCCGATTCCGAGTTGGGGAAACGCCGCCGCGAGCACCGCGCTGCCGCAGCCGCCGAGAACCAGCCAGAATGTGCCGAAGAACTCCGCCCCGTATTTGGACATACGCACCTCCTTTTCTTTCTTGCCGGAATGAGATCGCTGCGAAACGATCCTAGAACCGGGCCACGAATGGCGCAAGGCCGAGGACGGGCTGCCTTCGCCTGCGCGACTACAGGTGCTTGACTTGAATGCCCCGCCGCTCGAGATGGGCCAGGAAGGGTTCGAAGGGAACATCGTTCACCGGCGAGAGCAGGCCGCGACGCGCGATCGATCCTTCGACGATCATGTGCGCGCCGACGCTCGCCGTGAATCCCACCGCGCGGCTCATCGCGCTGAGGCCCGTCTCCAGGTCTTTGCGATCGATGATGCGGTAGCCTTCGCGAGCCGGCTTGCCGCCGTGCATGCCGCGCGCCTCGATGTGCAGGATCGCCATGTCGCGCTCGTTCTCTTCGTATTGAAGATGAGGCGTGAGCGCGGTCGCGAGGTACTGGAGCCGGTCGACTTCCACACCGGCCATGCGCACCGGCTCTTCGTCGAGCAAGTGCAACCCGACGATCGTGCGCCAGAAGTCGCAGTGGCCCGGATAGCGCAGCGTGTAGCGCCCGAGGGTGCGCATGCGGGCGGGATCGAGGCCGAGCAGCGGCGCGTAAGAGAGCGCATCCCCATTGGGAATCGCCTCGAGATTGCCCATTCCGGGAACCGCGAGCGTGTGCAGATGCGCGGGGGCGTAGATTTCCTCCGCGGACAACTCGAGCAGACGGCCTTCCTGCACGAGACGCGCGGGGCGGCGGTAGGCGCGCAGCACGCCTTCGAAGGTCCACGAGATCTTGTAGCGCAGCGGGTTGTCCGCCGCCGAAGGTTCCGGGATCCCGCTTCCATAGCAGCGCAACGAATCGACGCGGTCCAGCGCGCGCACCGCCGCGCCCATCAGGACGAGATCGATGCCCGGGTCCATGCCGAACTCGGGAAGGATGGAGAGCCCGCGCGACTCGGCATCGGCGCCCAAGGCGACGACTTCCGGGCGCGCATAGCAAGTGCTCACCAGATGGGCACCGTGCGCGACCGCCGCCCGCGCGGCCGCGATGCTGAGCGCGGGAGGCAGAAGATCGATGACCACATCCGGCTTTGACGCGAAGAGGCGCTCGAGGCCGCTTGCGTCGCTCGCGTCCACCGGTTCGCATGCCAGCCGTGAGGGATCGAGACGCGCGGCGGGCAGGCGATACGATTCCAGGCCCGCGACATGCGCGCGCAATCCCTCGATGTCCCAATCGGCGGCGGTGATCTGCTCGACGCAATCGCTGAGGAGCAGGTCGTAGAGAGCAGCCTTGCCTTGCATGCCCACGCCGAGCAGGAGAACGCGCATGCGCTAGCTCCGTTTCCAAAGCTTGCGGAGGACGGCCGCGTCCGCTTGCGCCCAGGGATACGCGCTCCACCATTCCAGCGCGTGCGCGAGGAAGACGGAGGAGACGAACCCGAGAATCGCGGCAAGCAGCGCGACCTTGCGCACCACGGGGCTCTTCTTGGCGATGGGGACGCTCGCTTCATCGAGCACTTCGATGACGGGCAGCGTCTGGGTTTCCTGGATGCGCGCTTGATAGAGCTGTTCGGTCAAGAGCTCGTACACCGTTTCCTGGATCTTCACATCACGCAAGAGCAGCGCGTAGCGGCGCCCGATCTCGGGAAGCTGCTCGAGGCCCAACCGCAGCGTGTCCCCGTCCTCGCGCGAACCGAGCGCCGGCCCGCCGCTGCGCAGTTCGCCGAGTTGTGAACGCAATGCGCCGATTTCGCTCTCCAGCCGCTGCACGACCGGATTCACCGGGCGCATGGTCTGCAGCGCGACCCCGCGCGCCACTTCCTTCGCGAGCAGTTCCCCTTCGAGAGTGCCCGCCGTCTCGATGCTCACGCGCATCTGATCGTCGAGGCTGACGGCGAGATGATCGCGCTGATAGTCGGCGAGGTTCCGGCCCGCCTGCTCGAGCGTCTTGGAAGTCTGGGCGACCTGATCTTCGAGATAGATGCGCGCCTGGCGCGCCTGATTGGTGCTCTTCTGCTGATTGATGATATCGAGGCCTTCCGCAAGGGTGTTGCCGATGGCCGCGGAAAGATGGCGGGCGCGTTGCTTCTCCGCGCTTCCCGGAAAGAACCCGGTATGCGCAAGGGTCGTCAAGCGAATGAGCCCGTTCGTGGAATGGCGCACATCCATGTCGCCTTCGAGTCGATCGAGCGCGAAGGAGTAGGCCTGCATGGAATCGGCGGGATCGATGCCGTATTCGCGAATGAGCCCGAGCTTGTCGATGGCGTAGCGGCGCACCGAGCGGCTGCGCAGCATGTCGGCGTACAGGGCGGAGGTGTTCGCGGTGGCGAAGCCCGCCTGCAGGCTGGCCAGCGAGGCCTGCAGATTCGCGCGTCCGAGACTCAGGGGCGAGGAACTGTCGGGAGGCAGGATCGAGAGGCGCGATTCGTAGGTGACGGGCGCGATCAAGCTGAAGAGCGCCGCGCAGACGGCGGCGCCGATGGTGATGAGCAGGATCAGACCGCGACGGCGGGCGAGGACATCCAGGAAAGGCGCAACCGGAAGGCGGCGCCCGGCCGTGGATTCGTCCAATCCGCTCACATAGCCTCCATGACGATGGTTTCCGCGGGCAGACTGCTTGATCGCGTCACGGTATCCCACCCGGCCGCTGCCCCAACCGGCCGGCACCCGTGCACCGTTCGAATCAGGCCAAGGGAGCAGTTTCCTATGAGCCCGCGGCCGGGCGCAAGAACGGAAAAGCGGCCCGAAAGAGGATCCGGATCCCGCCCGCTTGCGAACGCTCCAACACCGGCAGCGGACCCCATGTTTCCTGTCTCCGCTCTTGGAGAGAAGGAAACACCGGATCGCGAGGGATCAGTCCCTCGCGCGGCCCGCGCGCAGGCGCTCGAGCTCGATCACGGCCCGCGAGGTCTCGAGCAATTCGCTCACCGGAATGGGAGCGGGGGTTCCTTCGAGCAGCGCGGCGACGAGCGCGCGCCACATTTGCGGCTGCCCTTTGCTGGGCGCAGGAGACTCCCACAGAGGCGCTTTGCGTCCCGCTTCGGTGAGCCGGAGGTAATTGTCGAGCTCCATCGAGCGCCCGTCCCAGTGAACCTCCAACCGCTCTTTGGGATGCTCGGAAGATCCGCGCGAAGTGTAGAGCAGCGTCGCAAGCGATCCGTCGGCATAGCGAAGACCGAGCGCGAAGCTGTCCGCCGCCGGGTCGCTTTCGGACGCGGAAGCGTTCGCCGCCGCACCGCCCGCCATCACCCAGGCGCGCTCGAGCGGGGCGACGGCGAGGGCGCGGAAGAGATCGACCATGTGCACGGCTTCGCCGATCAAGCGCCCGCCTCCCTGGGCTCCTCGAATCCAATGCGTCTCGGGCAATCTTCCCGCCTGCACGCGATACGCGATCTGCAGAGGCCCGTTGCGCGGCGAGAGCTCCTTTTGCAGCCGCGCGACCGCGGGCGCGAAGCGGCGATTGAAGCCCACACACAGCATGCTGTCGGGCCGCAGGGCCGCCTCGATGCGATCGATCTCCGCGGGCGAGATCGCGAGCGGCTTCTCGGAGAAGACCGCGCGGCCCGCCTGCAGCGCGGGCGCGATGAGCGCGGCGCGCAGATCGTGACGTGTGGCCACGACCACGAGATCGATTCCCGAAGCCGTGGCCGCTTCTTCGTAGCTTGCGGTTGCGCGCGCGAAACCGAACTGCTTCGCGAGCGGATCGCGCCTGGCGGGAACCGAGCCCGCGAGGATCTCGAGCTTCACCTTGTCGCCGAGCTGAACGAGCGCGGGAAGAATGCTGCCCGCCGTGTAGGCGCCCGTGCCCAGCATCGCGATCCGGATGGGCGTCGGCAGCGGCGCGCGGGAGACGGCGGGGGAAGCCGCGATGCCCGAGGAGACGCCGGGCACGCTGGAAGAGACTTCCCCGGATGTCCGCGCAGACGAGGAGGCTTGCGGAGATGGCGAGAGAGACTTCTCGGCATTCTCGTGGCGGAAGATCAATCCCAACGATTCGAGCGCGCCGCGGCGCAACGCCAGATACGAATCGGCGGCCTGATCCAGATCGCGGATCGCGAGGATCACGTCGTCGATCGAGACGCGGCCGCCGGCGAGAAGATCCAGCCACGCGGCCATGTTGCGATTCTCGCTCCAGCGCACATGGGCGAAGGGATAGTCGTGCCCTTCTTCCTCATAGCGCGGATCGTAACGGCCGGGCCCGTACGAAGTGGACATGCGAATGGTGAGTTCCCGCGCATAGGCCGTCTCGCGCGCGACCGCCACGGGCGTGTCGCCAAGAAGCACGAGCAGGCCCGCGCGGCGCGACGACTGCGCGGCCATCTCGACCGTACCCGCTCCCGCGGGCGCCGCGAGGATCACTTGATCGGCGCCGTGGCCCGCGGTGAGCGCGGCGACCGCCGCCGGCACATGCGCGACCTCGGAAGCGGCGAGACCGACGACGCCATGCGCGCTCGCGAGCGCGATCCGCTCAGGACGCAGATCCCACGCGATCACGCGACAACCGCAGGCGACCAGGATGCGCGCGGTCATCTGGCCGAGCAGGCCGAGACCGAGGACGAGCGCCGTCTCGCCCACGCGCGCGTCCGCGCGGCGCACCGCTTGCAGCGCGATCGCGCCGAGCGCGACGGTGGACGCGTGCGCCAGCGACAGGCGATCAGGCGCGCGCGCGACGAGATTGCGCGGCACGCTGACGAGATCGGCATGCGTCGCGTAGCCCGCTCCAGCCACGGCGACCCGGTCCCCGGGCGCGAAATCGGCGACGCCCTCTCCCACCGCCTGCACCACGCCGGCCGCAGAGTACCCGGGCACGATCCATGCATCGCCGCGCGCGGCGAGCCGTTCGAAGCGCGCGCGCACATCGTCGAGATCTCCGCGCCGGATGGCCTTCACCACGCGATCGACGCGGCTGCGCTTCTCGAGCGCGCGAGAGAGCAGCGAGCGCCCGCTTTCCGCGAGCGCGCTCCCTTCGGTGCCCGCGCTCACCGCCGAGTAGTGCACGGCGACGAGGACGCGTCCCGGCGTGACGGCGGGAGGGCTGACCTCGGCGACGACCGGACGGCCCGAATGAAAGAAGAGCTGTTTCATGCGTTCACCCATCATCGGTTCGCGACATTCTCCTCATGCGGCCGCCCGCGAGCCGGTCATCGCTTCGCTTCCGCCAAGCGAATCACGGTCAACCACCGGTGAGGCAGCGCGCCTTCCCGCTCGGCCACGAGCACCGGCGCCGAATGGACCTCGCCGTAGCGGCGGGATGCGGGCGCATGCTCGATGCGCCACGTTCCTTCGCGAGGGTAGCGCAGAAGGAACTCCACCGACATGCCGGAAGAATTCGATTGGCCTGATGCCTGCGCGAGGCCGGGTGCTTGCGATGCGCACGCGAGGCCGGATGTGCTTTCGCGCAACTGCAGATCCCATTCTTCGGACAGGCGAAAGCGAATCGTGCTGCGCAGGCCTGACGCAAGGGCGGGCGGGGTCGATGCGCGCCCGGAAGACGCGGCCGCGCGCGGCGCCGATGGCGAATGCGCGAGAGCGCCCGCTTCCGCCAACTCGTCTTCGATCCACAAGCACCCGGCCCGCCACCGAATTCTTCGCCTATGACGCACGCCCGGGAATCCATCGTGCCACGATCGCATGTCGAGCGGATCGAGCTCGCCTTCCCAGCTTCCGCATACAACCGGTTGCGGACCTTCGAAGGTGCGCGCTTCGTGGATCGCGCTTTGCTCCAGATCGCCCACCTGCAACGTGGAATGCGCGGCGGTGGAGCGCAGACGATGCCGCAGGGCGCGATCGAGCACGTACGCGCCGGTGCCCGGATCGATGAGCAGGGAACGCTCGCGCACCTCGAGCACAAGCGAGAGAAGATCATTGTGGCCATGCGTGGGCAGCCAATTGCGCCGATCGGGATGGGACTCTCTGGCGAGAAAGAGCCCGGCGAACGGACCCACGGTGAAGCGAACGAAGCCGGGGCGCGCGGCCGATGGCGGAGGACCGAGGGCGGGCATTCCTCCGCAGATCGAACAGGGAGGCGCGTCGCCGAGCGCATCCGCGCCGAGCAGAAAGGCGGCCTCGCGGCATTCGTCGTCCAGCTTCAAGGACGCGTCCGCGCAGAGGCAGGCCGCCGCTTGCAGCGCCGGTTCGGGATCGAGCGGGTCGAGATCATCGAAGGGCGCGAGCGCGAAGGGTGGGAAGAAGGAATCGTCGCCGTCGCCGACGAAGGGCAGGCCGTTGGCGAGCGAGGCCGCGCGCAGATGGCGCGCGAGAGCGCGAATGCCCGGGCGGAGGCGCGCCTGCTTTTCGGGCGGAAGCGCGAATGCCCCGCACACCGCGGCCTCGAGCACGAACCGTTCATACGGCAACGACGCTTCCGCGTGCGCCCCGCCCGAGAGCACCTGCTCGTCGAGACAGGCATTCATCCCTTCGGCCGCCTTGCGCATCCAGCGAGCCCCGGCCGCGGCGCCTTCGAAGAAACGCGCGAGCAGGGCGAGCCCCGCGTATCCGGCGAGAGCATGATTCGTGGTGAAGCCGTGGGGATGGCGCTCGATGTGATGTTCGAGAAAGAGCCCGTGCAAGTACAGCCGGTTGCGCAACAGATCCATTTCGCCCGCGATCGGCGGAGAGCCGCGCATGAGATCGATCGCCCAGATCCAGGCGGAGGCGCGGATCGCGACTTCCATGTCCACCGTCCAATGCAGCGAGTCGAAGGGCGGATTGCCGTCGAGGAAAGAACGCGCCTGCCGCACGAACGCTTCCGGATAGGCGGGATCGCGCGTGCCCAGCCACGCGCGCGCGAGGAGCAAGGCGTGATGGAATCGCGCCGGCTCCCACTGCAGGCGAACATCCGCGTGCTTCGCGGGATCGTCGAGGCGGATGCGCGCATGCCGCTTGGCCGGCCACTCCGCTTGCCCATCGGGATCGCGATGCCATGCGGCGGGGTCGCCCAGGTCGTGCGTCCTTCCAGCGACCGTCACGCGATCGTGCAACGGACCAGCCGCCTGCGCGATCGCCAGCTTCGCCCAGGCAGGACGAAGTGCGTGCCATTCGGCCAGCCGGTCTTCAGAGATGCGCGCGAGAAGCGGCCGTGAAGGAGACGCGTCGGAGGCCGGGAGAGGCGATGAACCGATTTCCTTCTCGAGAGCATCGGGATCGTGAAAACGGCGCAGCAATGCCCGATCGAGCCGGCCATGACGCGTGAGCTCGATCTCGCGTCGCAAGCGTCGGGCGATCCGCGGTCCGATGGGGCGGGCGCTCATGGCGCGCAGTATAGCATGGATGCATGGAGGACAAGTTCGCGCTAGGCTTCCGCCCGATCACGCACGGGCCCGCCGCGGGAGCGATCCCAGCCCCGAACGCGGCGGCGCCGCGGCCGCGTTCGCGAGCACGGCGGTAATACAGCCGCGAGCGCAAGCGCGGCCGTGTCGTGCGCGCAAAGGCACGATGGAGCGACGCATGACGCAGGATGCGATTCCCTCGCACGATCCCGATTTTCGCGTGCTCGTCGTCACGAACATGTATCCCGGCCCGAGCGCGCCCGAGTGGGGCATCTTCATCGCGGACCAGGTGCGCTCGTTGCAGGAATGGCTGCCGGTGCGGGTGATCGCGAAGCGCAATCGGGGCAGCGGGGCCTACCTGCCCTTCTCCCTGCGCAGCGCGTGGGCGAGCCTGGCCGGCGATTTCGATCTCGTCCACGCGCACTACGGGTTCCACTCCGCGCTCGTCCCCGCGCTGTTCGCGAGCCAGCCGCTGGTGGTCACCTTCCACGGCAGCGACGCGCTCCTCGAGCCGCGCCGGCATCGCCTGTACGCGCGCCTGCAGCGGCGCATCGTGCGGCGCGCGGATCGCGTGATCGCGGTGAGCGGCGAAGTGGCCGCGCGGCTGATCGAAGAGCTGGGCGCCGAGCCCGGCAAGGTCGCCCAGATTCCGTGCGGCGTGGACACGGTGCTCTTTCGTCCGGGCGATCGAGCGGCGGCGCGTCGCGCGCTCGGAATCGAGCCGGACGCTCGCCTGGTGCTCTTTGTCGGCCGGTGTTCGAGGATGAAGGGCCTCGAGCTCTTGCGCGTGGCGGCTGCTCGCATGCCGGAGGTCGCGTTCCACTTCGTCGGAGAGGGCGAGATTCGCTGGGAGGCGCCCAATTGCCGCTTCTGGGGAGCGCGGCCGCACGCCGAGATTGCCGAATGGCTGCGCGCCGCGGATGTCCTCGCTCTGCCGAGCTATTCGGAAGGCACTCCCGTCACCGTGCTGGAAGCGCTGGCCACCGAGAGAACGGTCGTGTGCAGCCGCGTGGGCGCGTGCCCGGAGTTGATCGCGCGGGCGCGGGCGGGATTTCTCCTCGAGCCGGGAGATGTCGATGGGCTCGTGACCGGGTTGCGAGAGGCGCTCTCCGGCGGGCAGGACTTGTCGATCGGAAGGACGCTCATCAAGGAGCGCTTCGATCTGGCCGTGATCGCGAAACGCCTCGTGAGCTTGTACAAGGAAGTCGCGGAGGAGAAGAGCGCGCGTTGAGCTCGCTGGGGGCAGATGCGATGCGGCCGCAGACGCATGCTGCGGGTCAGTTGCTGACCGCGCGGTCCACGACGAGATAGATCGTGATGATCTGCGTGGTGACGGCGATCACATCGCGGAAGATCTGCCAGTAATTGTGCTCGGGTTTCTCCGGCACCCAAATGGTATCGCCGGCTTCCAGCGTCTTCGCCTCGTCCAGCGACACCCACTCTCCCGTCGAGGCGCGGATCACGCGGGTCTTGCCCTTGTCGGCGTTCTCCGCGAAGCCGCCCGCCTTCTCCAGGTAATCGCGCGCGGTCCAGCCTTCCTGGAAGGGGATGTTGCCGGCGGTGCTCACCATCCCGAGGACGCTGATGAAATCGCGCGCGGTCGGAATGGTGATCAGATCGCCGTTTCGCAGCAGCAGGTTCTGGGTCTGGTCTCCACGCAGAACGAGGCGGTGGAAATCGACCACCATGAGGCCGGGATTCTCGCGCGAACGCAGCTTGAAGTACTCGTACTCGTCCTCGGTCATGTCGGCCGGAGGAATATTCTTCAAGCGCTCGTACTCGCGGTCTTCGAGACGGATCGCTTCCCGGCGAATGAGGGTTGCTTCGGTCAGGAACGCCTCCGGCGTCACTCCGCCCGCGCGCTGAATGGTGTCGAGCAGGCGGCTTTCGCCTTCCACGATCGCGTACTCGCCCGGGTAGACCACTTCGCCGCGGATTTCCACCAGACGCTTCACGCGGTACTCGGGAATCGCGCGCACGAAGATGATGTCGTCAGGCTGCAGGTCGAAATCGGGATAGCTGGGCGAGAGGCCGAACTGCGGGCCCACTTCGCTGAGATCGAAGCGCCCGGCCAACGGGGGGAGATAGGCCGTCGCGGCGGAATCGGCGGGGACGAGCTCTCCGCCGGCGATCGCAAAGAAGCGGACCGGATGGCGATCGGCATCCACATAGCGCGCGATCTCGATGGAATCGGGAAACGCTTCGGGAGTGAAGCCCCCTGCGAAGCCCAGCGCTTCGCTGAAGCGATCGCCCGCCAGGAACTCGAACGTGCCCGGATCGTTGACCGCGCCCTGCACCGAGAAGCGATAGCGCGAGTAGGGCACATACACGATGTCGCCGTCGCGCAGCCAGGGATTCGCGCTGGGAATGCCCCGCTCCAGGAAAATAAAGAGGTCCGCATAGGCGCGCACGCTGTCGGTTGACGAGACGACGATGTGCCGCTGGCTCGCGGTCTTGGTGAAGCCGCCGGCCCAGCTGACCGCCGCCGAGACGCGATCGACCGCCGTTCCCAAATAGGTGCCGGGATGCTCGACTTGTCCGAGCACATGCACTTGAAAGCGGCGCAGGCTCGTCAGGGCGATAGTGATGTCGACATTGCGGAAGTGGCGCAGCAACGCCTCGCGAATGCGGGCGCGCGCGTCGTTCAACAGAACGCCGTCGACATCGAACTCGCCGACATTCGGGATGATGATCTTGCCTTCCACGGTGACGCCGAGCGTGCGCACGACCGGGTCGGGCGTCCAGACCCCGACCATGAGCGTGTCACCCGGCCCCAGGCGATAATTCTCGGCGTCGATGGCGGCTTCGAGGCCGCGTCCAAAATCCGCCCCCGCAGGCATCGCCCCCACGGGCATCGTTCCCGCACCCGCCTGGCCCGCCGGAGCCAGCAGGACCGCGGGCGGCCCCGGTTCTTCCGCATGGGCGATGTCGATACGCGCGATCGGCGAAAGCAGGCAAGCGGCGATGCACGCGAGAACCGCGCACGCGTTTGCCCGAGCGGGGAGCTTTCCCGGGTGTCGAAGGGCCCGCGCCGGCGGCCGAGAGGGAATTCGTCTGTTTGAAGCCATCGGGGCAGTCTAGATCGCAGGCCCGGGCGCGGTCAACGAGCTTGCAGGACGAGACCATCAGCGCAGGCGCCCCGCGCAAAACCGGCATTTGAGAAGCGCGAACGAGGCCGGTAGAGTAGAGCGTCCCACGCAAGCACTGCATGCTCGGGCGGGCGCGGGCTCGCGGCCGCGTTGGTGCGGCTGCGAGAACGCGGAATCGGAGGCGAACGCATGGCGGGCACAGGAACGGGACTCGATCGCGTGTTGCGCGATGGACTCTCCCTGCCGGGAAAGGGCCGCGCCGCCGTGCTGTGCAACGCGACCACCGTCTCGCGCTCGTGGATTCCGACGGCGGAGGCGCTGGCGCGCGTCCCGGGCGTGCGCCTCGAACGCATCTTCGCGCCGCAGCACGGATTCGCGGCCGAGAAGCAGGACAACATGCGCGCCTCGGGCGACGGCGCGCATCCGCGCCTGGGCATTCCGATCCACAGCCTGTACGGCGAGCGGCGCGAACCGTTGGAAGAGGATTTCGACGGGCTCGATGCGCTGATCGTGGACATCTTTGACATCGGCACACGCGTCTACACCTTTCTCGTCTCCGCGATTCTCGCCGCGCGCGTGGCGGCTCGCAAGAATCTGCCCGTGGTCGTGCTCGATCGCCCGAATCCTCTCGGCGGAACGATGGAAGGGCCCGTGCTGCGGGAGCCGTTTCAATCGTTCGTCGGCACGACCGACATTCCTCTGCGCCATGGCCTGACGGTGGCGGAAGGTTGTCTCTACGCGGCACTGCGCGAAGGGCGGGCCGCGGGCTCGCCGCATCCTTGGCGATACGGATCGGGCGGCGCTTCGCGCGCGAGCATGGGCCTGGTCGCGGGCGGGCTGCACATCGTTCCGCTCGAGGATTGGAGCCGCGCGCGCTTCTTCGACGAGACGGAGCTTCCCTGGACGCCGCCCTCTCCCAACATGCCCGCGCTCGACACCGCGATCGTGTATCCGGGGCAAGTGCTGCTCGAGGGAACGAATCTCTCCGAGGGGCGCGGCACGACGCGTCCCTTTGAGATCTTCGGCGCGCCATATCTCGATCCGGCCGCGATCGCGAATCATCTGCGCGAGCGCGGATGGATCGCGCAGGAAGATTCCACGACCCTGCGGGGCGCCGCGCAGGGACCGCTCGCGGGGGCGCTGCTGCGGGAGGTGGCCTACGAGCCGACGTTCAATCGCTATGCGGAGGAGACGAGCCGCGGGTTCCAGATGCATGTGCTCGACCGGGAAGCCTTCCGCCCGGTGAGCGCGACGGTCGCGCTGCTCGACGCGATTCGCCGCACGCACGCGGCCTTCGCCTGGCGCGAGCCGCCCTACGAATACGAATGGACGCGCATGCCGATCGACTTGATCTGCGGCACCGATACCGTCCGCCAAGGCCTGGATGCGGGCGTGAAAGCGGAGGATCTGATGGCGAGTTGGGAGCCCGGCCTCGCCGCCTTTCGCGAACGCGCCCGCGCGGCGATGATCTACGGGGCGTGACGCCATGCGCGAGCCGGCGAGGGCCATCGATGTTCTCCTGCTGGCCGCGGGATTCGGGACGCGCCTCGCTCCGCTCACTTTGCAGATTCCGAAAGCGCTGCTCCCCGTCTGCGGACTTCCCATCATCGACTATCATCTCGCGCAGTTGGCGTCGTTGCGCGCGCCCGTCGTCGAACGCATCGTCGTCAACGGCCATCACCTCGCGGCCGAGCTCCTCACCCACTTGCGCGCGCGCGGGCACCGGGGAGAAATCGCCGCGCCGCGATTGCCGGAGACGATTCGCAAGGCCGCCTTCGAACAAACGCGTGAGACCGCATCCGCCTTTCCGATTCCGATCGCGTTCTCGTATGAACCGGCCATCCTCGGAACCGGAGGCGCGCTCGTCCGAGCGGCGGAGTTCTTGCACAGCGAACCCTTCGTCGTCATGAACGCGGACACGCTCTTCCGCGCGCCGCTGGAAGCGGCCATCCGCTTCCACCTCGCCACGGATTGCGCGGCGACGATGGTGCTCCTGCGCGGAGGCTTCTGGCCGAATGTGATCGAGCGCGAGGGGCGCGTGACGGCGATCGTGCGCGAGGGACCGCAGCCGGGCGGCTGCACCTTCACGGGGCTGCACATCGGATCGCAAAGCCTCCTCTCGCTCCTGCCTCCTTCGGGATTTCACGACATTCGCGACACCTACGAACGCTTGATCGAGAGGCAGGAACTGGGGGCCTTCGTGTGGGATTCGCAAGCGGCTTTCGTGGACATCGGCACACCCGAGAGCTATCTCGAAGCGCATCGTCTGGCGTGCGCCGGCGGGAGCCCGTTCGAGAAGCTTCGCGCCGACGCTTCCGCGCTCGGGCTCGGGACGGCGGAGGGCGGGCGCAGCGCGGACGAATATGGATTCGTCGATGCGCGCGCGCGGATTGGAGAAGGCGCGTCGATTGCGCAAAGCGTGATCCTCGGCGATGCGGCGGTCGCGCCCGGCGCGGAGATCGTGCACTCGATTCTCGGGCCCGGCGCGCGGGCGGAAGGACGCGTGCATCGGCGCATGGTGACGACGCTCGGAGACCGGGAGATGAGGATCGAGCAGCGATGACGAACGACGAAACGGCAATGGATTCCGGCATCGAGCCGGACTTCGATCCCGCTCTGCTGGAGTTTCTATCGAAAACGGCCGCGTTGATGCAGCTGCCCGCCGAGGCGACCAGCCTGTATCCGCTTCCCGGCGGAGGCTCGGCCCGGCGCATCTATCGCGTTTGCGGAACGGGCCTGCCTCTGGTCGTCGTCACCAATCCGCTGCCCGAGGACCGCAGCCATCCCGACGAAAACGAGAGCTTCGTGGCGGTCGAAGCGTTTCTCGAACGGCGCGGCGTGCGCGTGCCGCGCTTCTATGCCGCCGATCTCGAGCGCGGCTTCGTGCTGCTCGAGGATCTCGGCGACGAGCGGCTCTTCGATCGCGTGCGGCGGACGGGATGGCCGGCGATGCGAAACAGCGGAGCCGGAGACGCGAGAAGCAGCGTGGCCGCAGGCGCGCGGACGGAGGAGAACGCGGCGGTTTCCGACGCCGCGATCGAGACCTTCGGATTGTACCGGCAGGCGATCGACCTTCTGATCTTGATGCAGAGACCCGGGCCTCCCTGCTTCCGGCTGGATTGGGTCTTCAATCCTCCCTACGCGGCCGATTTCATTCTGGAAATGGAATCGGGCTACTTCCATCGCGAATTCGTGCGCGCGTGGTTGGGAAGAGAGCTCGATTTCGGAATCTTCGAGAAGGAATGCCGCTGGCTGGCGGAAACGGCCATCGGAGATTCCGGCGCTTCACGAGAGGCGGCCGGCGATCGCCGGGATGCGGCCGCGACGGACGCGACGCCCACGCCGCCCTCCTTCCGCTTCCTGCATCGCGATTACCAGTCGCGCAATCTGATGATCGTCCACGGCGCGCTCGCGGTGATCGACTTTCAGGGGGCGCGCCTCGGCCCTCCCGAATACGATCTGGCCGCCTTGCTGTACGATCCCTATGTCGCCATGCCGCAACCCGTGCGTGAGGAGTTGATCGACGACTACTTGCGCAAAGCCGCGGTGGCCGGAGGGCAAGAAGGATGGCAGGGCGCCCCGCTTCCCTCCGGCGCGCAAGAATTCGAGAGCGACGCGGGCCGCGCGTGGCGAAGGCGTTTCCTCGCAAACGCCGCCAACCGATTGATGCAGGCGCTGGGCGCGTTCGGAAAACTGGGAGCGCGGCTCGGAAAACCTGGGTATCTGGAGCACGCGCCCGTCGCGCTGGCCGCGTTGGAAGGTGTGTTGGCGGAGTTGGCGTGTTGTGAGCGGCTGCGCGAGACCGTCGTCGACATGCGACGAAGGAGAGCGGAGTGACTTCCGCCGGTCGCGCGCGAAGGCAGAGAGATCCAGCGAGTGGGGAGAGACATGGCGGCCGAGACCCGCATTCACTTCGTTCGTCATGGAGAGGCGGAGAATCCGCAGGGGATCTTCTACGGACGCCTGGCCGGCTTTCCGCTTAGCGAGCGAGGCATTCGTCAAGCGCGCGCCGCAGGCGCCTGCCTGCGCACCGCGCCGCTGGAAGCGATCTACGCGAGTCCGCTCGAGCGCACTCGCCAGACAGCCGAATGGATCGCGCGCGAGCATCCCCACCTGCAAGTGACCTTCACCGATTTGCTGATTGAAGTGTCGACTCCTCTCGAGGGGCTGCCCTTCGCGGACTTGGAGTCGGGCAAGATCGACGCGTATGACCAGAGACCTGCGCACGGCGGGGCCGATGCGGGCGCAACAGCGTTCCCGGCTTCGACGCGGAGTCACGAACAGCCGCTCGAGATCCTGCAACGCATGCTGCGCTTCGTCGGCGGCGCACTAGCGCGCCATCGGGGACGCGAGCTTGCGGCGGTAACCCACGGCGATTGCCTCGCCTTCCTGATGTTGTGGGCGGCGGATTCTCCGCTGGGACGCGAAGAACGCCTGGCGCTGTATCGCGAGAGCTTCCTCTCCCGGGGATCGATCACCACCTTCACATTCACGGAGACCGGAGAGGACAAGCGGCCGAGGGTCGAGTACTTGAAGCCCGAAGTCCCGGATGCCTGAGCATCCAAAGTGCATTCTTGCCGAGTGGCCGCCCAGCGGGCAGAATCAGGCCATGCGAGAGAAGCACAGCCGACGATGGGGCCCGGCGGGCGGGCGTTTGTTCATTGCGGCTTTGCTGCTTGGCGGGGTGTCGCTATTCTCGATTCCCGCGCCGGTAGCCCGGCCCTCCGCAGGCGGCCCTTCCTGGCGCACGCTCACCGACGGCATCGACCTCATCGTCTTCGATGTTCCCCAAGGGCAAGCCCAACAGGAATCCGCGCTCGTCGTCGTGCGCGTTGATCCCCAGCGCTGGCGCTTTCGGTTGGTCTGCGCGGCGGACTACCAGATGGATTCGATGACGGCCAGGCAATGGGCGGCGCTGCACGATTTTGCGATCACGGTCAACGCGGGCATGTTCGCTCAAGATGGGAAGACGCATGTCGGCTATCTGCGCTGCGATTACGATCACAATGTGTCCACGAATTCGTATCGATCCGCGGCCGCCTTCGGCGCGCGCCGGACGGACGCTCCCCCGTTTCGCATCTTCGATCTCGACGTGACGCCCCTCGATCAAGTGCTCGATCGCTACGATTGCGTGATGCAGAACCTGCGACTGATCAAGCGGCCGGGCACGAACGTTTGGTCGCCGCAAGACCGTGAATGGAGCGAAGTCGCTCTGGGCGAAGACTCTTCCGGGCGGGCCCTGCTGATCTTCTGCCGGGTGCCCTTCGTGATGCACGCCTTCAATCGTTTGCTGCTCTCGCTGCCCCTCGATCTGGTGGCGGCGCAACATCTGGAAGGCGGGCCCGAGGCCCAGCTCCACATCAAGCTGCCCGGTTTCGAGCGCGAGTATGTGGGATCGTACGAGACGGGGTTCTTGCCGAACGATTCGAATCTCTCGGCCTGGCCGATTCCCAATGTGCTCGGGGTCGTGGCCGTGGAATCGCCCCGCTGAACCGCGCAACGCAAAGGGGCCGCGCACCCGCGGCCCCACGACTTCTCCAGCGATGATTGCGTGAGCGAGTCTCGTCTCGCTCTCACCCGGCCAATTGCCGGCCCGCCGTTCCTTCCGACATCAAGGTGTCTTCCATGCGCGTCCGCCCGCATGGCTGCCCTGCCGCGGTGCAGGTGAGAATGATTCCGCGCGAGGAGTGATAACGCAGCCAGGATTGAACGCAGGTGGTGTTTCCGCGCCACGGCCGGCGTGCCCCGCATTCGCATTCCCTGCAAATGCTCGCTTCGGCCTGTCCTCGGAACCGTTCCCAACTCAGACCATCCTTCACGAGCTCCCTCCTTTCTCGAGCCGGTGGTCCGCCTGGTTGCCCGTCGCCGGACAAGGGGGATAACCGCCTCCCCCGATGCCGACAGAACCAGGATACAAGAGGAAGATCCGCGGGGAAGGGAGATTTGTGTCCGGCTGGGAATTTCGTATCACCAACAGGCGGAAGTGAATCGGGTGTTATTGATAATTTGGCCGAATTAACGACAAGCCTGTAGAAGAATCCCGTGTCTTATGACAAATTATCTCGTTGGGTTTGCGCTCGTCTCAGGGTCTGTCTGGATGCCGGCCCTCGGCCCAGGGGCCGGCGGTTGAAAGGCGCAGCATGCCGGACGGCGAACACCAAGAGGATCTCGCTGTTCTTCCGAGCCCGATCACCCCGCAGCAATGGCGTGCGATCGGACGAGGACTGCAGGCCCACCTGCTTCAGACCGGCCGCAGGCAGATGGATCTCGCGCAGCGCGCGGGCCTCGCTTGCTCGAATCTCTCCACCTATCTCAACCTGCGCCGCATGCCGAGCGCCGCGATGATCCGCCGGATTCTTCGCGCGGCGATGACGAGCCAGGGCGTGACGAGCGCGATGATCGAAGTCTGGATGCGCCAGCCCGACGCGTCCGAGCGGGAATTCCAGGAGCGGTTGAACCAGCTCATCGAGGACGGCCTCGATCTCTCGCCCACCGACCGCCAACGGTTGCTGGCGGCGGTGAGCGCGGACCCTTCGCTGGCGCGGACATTTCTCAAGCTGACGAACGAGATCGGATCCTATCGCGCGAAATGCGGGCAGCTCGCCATGGCGCACACCGATGCGGCCCGCGAATCGCTGGTGCAGGCCGCCGTCGAGGCCTTTCAGCGCGATCCTCGCCTGCGCCATCTGACCCGCGAAGTGGAGCGCGACATCCGGCGGGCGCATCTCGAACTTCGCCGCCGGGCAGGCCCGCCGCTCGATGCGCTGCAGAACTTCCTCGAGAGGCAAGGTGTGCGGATCGACCGTGTGGAGCCATCCACTCCGCGCAGCGGCCGGGGACGGTGGGAGGGCATTCGCTGGCTGCTCTCTCTAAAGGATGCCAAGCGCGCGACGATTTCGACGGGGATCCATCCGGAGCAATATCCCTTCGAGCTCGGGCGCGTGGTGGGGCAGATGCGCGTCATGCAGGTGCTCGGCACGAACGCCTCCAAAGAGATCGAGGACTTCGCGCGTCAATGGGTGGAGGAGAACTTCCCGGAAGTGGCCGCGAACGCGCCCGAGCGCAGCCAGATCGAGCAGGACATCGTCTGGCTCATCTTCCGCTCGCTCGCCGGGAGATGGGCCACCGGATTCTTCACCCTACCCGCCGATCGCTTCGTGCGCCTGGCCGAATCGTACGCCTACGATCTCGATCGCATAGCGGTGGATCTGGATGTCTCGTTCGAGACGGTGGCCAATCGCGTGAGCCAGCTCGATTCCGGGATTCCCGTGCACTTCATCAAGATGGACTGGCGCGGCGTGGTGCTCAAGCGCAGCAGCTTCTCGGGCCTCGAGTTCGCTCCGCTGTACATGCGTGTGTGCGGGCGCTGGGCGTCGGCGCGCAGCCTGCTGACCGGCCCGGGAAGCACGATTCGCCAATCGAGCGTCTTCCCCGATCTCGCCGGCCAGACCTTCTTCTGCGTGAGCCGCTGCGTGCGCGCGCCCTCGCTCTCCTTCGCCTCGGCGCCGCTCGTCTACAGCCTCACGATCGGCGTGCAGGCGGCGGATGCGGAGCGGTTGGTATACGCGCGCGAATTCAACAGCCCGCCGGTCGAGTGCGGGGTGACCTGCCGCCTGTGCACGGTCCTGAATTGCGAGAACCGCGTCTGCCCTTCGGTGAGCCATCCGGGCATGGGCAAGTTCGACTACAACCTGGTGTGGTCGGGCAAGACGATCCACGAACGCTTTCCGCTGCGGGGCTGAGCGGCGCGACTGTCGACACGAGGCCGTGCGGAGACGAGAGGGCCCGCCCCCGGATGTGCCGCCGACGGCGGGCCCGACATGCTTTCGCGCCGTTCCGTTCCCGGTCCTCGCGGACCATCGGCGAAGCGACCGCGGCGCCCCCTCCCGTTGGGCCCCGCGACCAGGGATGTCCAGCATGTCCGCCCGCATGCGTGCATGACGCGTGCCGCGCGAGCGAGATCGGCAAGGTTCCACCCGCACGCCGATGGACCGCGGGCAAACGCGCATGCATCAACGAACTTGGCGCGAAACCCACTCCCCCTGCCCGGCTTTGTGATCGGAAGGAACCGTCGTGCGGGGGACGGGCGAAGAGACGCGCGAGAGCCGGAGGCGCGACGATTGTCGCGATGTGGTCGTCGACATGACGGCCGGCCGCCAGGCGATCTGCTCCATCTTGCACCGGGCGGCAGGACGCAGAGCTGGATATCAGGACATCAAGATATCGGCAGACGCGGCCGTGGGGCTGGCCCGGCGACTGCTACTTCCCCGTCAACGGCAGGGAAGGTCCCGAGCACGAGAACCAGCCGCCGCAAGCCGGGACAGGGCCGAGGTCGAGCCGTTCCACGCCCCCCGCATTCACGCGGAAGGATGGCGAGAGGCGGCCTTCCGGACCCATCAGTTGAAGGAGAAGATCTCCCTCGCGCGGCAACGCTCCGAAATCGAACTTCACGGTGATGCTCGAGTCGGTCCAGGCGACGGCGGGCTGGATTTCCCTGGCCGTCCTGGCGCTGCTGCAGTGGGGGTAGTTCTCACAAGCGGTCAAGACCACACGCGCGCAACTGTCGTCGAGGTGGAACTCGGAGAAGAGAATCTCCCGGCGCCGCCAATGTAAAGATTTCGGCCAAGACGAGCGCAGGTACGGCAGAGAACGGAGGCGCGGAACGGCAAGAAATGTGCCGCTCCAAAAAGACCTCGTCCTCGAGCCGGGATGGGATGCCCAGGTCATTTCCGCTCGCAAAGGCCATCCAAAAGCCTCGGCGAGGCGGCTCCGGGTCACGGCGGGCCGGGGATCCAGGGAACGGGTGACCGTGGCGCTGGGTCCCAACGCGCCTCGGTCGATCGTGAGGGGCCTGCTCTCCGGAGGGGCAGGCCGGTCAGCCAGCGCGGAGGGTTCCAACTCACCGCCGAACGGAAGGGAGATCCATGACGAGAGAAGATCGTTGGAGGCAACCTAGCGCGGCGCGCCCGCGAACGGTCCGCCTCTCTACGCCGGAGAGGAATGACGAGCGCACTGCGGTGCCCTTCCATCCAACCGGCCTCCGGGAAGAATGCGGGATGGGTGCCCGGAAAGGCACTCGTCTCGTTCCCTGATGGTCACCGGCCCTTGCACGCGCGCCGCAGTTGCTCTCCTTACCCGTTTCCCTCGATTGCCTCGGCCTCAATCCACCGGTTCCTGGGCGTACCGGGAACCGGCGGATCGGCGCTCGCTTCGGATCACCGATGTTTCTCGCCTTCAATCCATCTGTGACCAAAAATATGACGCTTGGCCTTTATTAGCGTCACGCATGGCTGGCGCAAGGCATTGAAACGGACGATTCTTGTTCGTTTTCGATCGGAGTGACGCTGGAAGCTGGGCCTTCCATGGAAAAGCGGCAAGAGAATTATCTGGTGATTGCCGATGGCAGGCACACACCGCGTGTGGCTCGAAGAAGAATCAAAAATAGGGTACAATCAACGGTTTATGACAAATATCCTTCAACTTATTTTGGGGGAATAAACTGCGCCAAAGACGAATCAAAGACGGTTTGATAACGACTTATTGAGCATAACGACCAGGATTCGTGCGCTGTCATTGGTCCAGGTTGCCGGCGGGGGCAGCCAGCAGCAGCCGCCGCCCCAACTCGGTTTCGCGGCCCGGCCGAGCTCTCCCACAGCAATCCAAGGTCGAGGAGGATCCCTGAAAGAGGGCGATAGGAACCCATGGCAAGGAGCCTGGCCAAGCGATCGGAGGCGCGCGAGCGGTCGTGGTAATGGGTCCAGCGCGTCCGCCCTCCGACCGGGAAGCGCGGCTGGTCGGGGTCCAGTTCCCACGGGTGGATGGAGAGCACGAACGGCTTGCGGGCGGCGAGCATTCTCCGGACCGACCACGCTTGCAGGCCGAAGGGGAGCAACCGCAGATACGCGCCGCCCGTCGCGGGCACATTCAAGAACCCGGCCCGGAATGTCGGCAGCGGAAATTCGGCCAGGCTTCTTCCCTCGCCGAGGTCCAACCGGTGCGGCCAGCGCTTCGCGCGCGGCATTCCATACCAGCGGCGCGCGATCGGAAAGATGCTCGAGTCGTACCGGTGCCCTTCCTCAAGAAGAATGGGAAGCGCCCACATCGTCCTGGACATGATCGTGTAGGAGGGCGCCCGGTAGCCGGTCACTTCCTGACCACTCAGGTCTTGAAGCAGGGCACGCGCGCGGCGGATGTCCTCCCGAAAGCGGGCGGGCCCTGGCGGCAAACAGGGTCGTGTGCGAACCCGCGAGAGGCAATCTCATGCCCGGCCGACGCGATGCGCCGGACCAGGATGGGGTGCCGTTCGGCCGTCCATCCGAACACGAAGAAGGTCGCCTTCGTTCCGCTTCGTTCGAGAAGCTCGAGCACGCCGTCCGCGTTTCGCTCCGTGCGATCTTCAAAGGTGTCCCATCGCACCGGCGGGCAGAAGCCGCGTAGCGCTTCCGCCTGGAAGTAGCCTTCGAGGTCGACCGAGAACCCGGCCACGAATCGAAGCGCGGCCGGAGCCCGTCGCGCGGGCGCTTCCGAAAGCGAAACGGATCCGTACGACAAACGCTCGCGGGAAGGGTAGGCCTCAAAGAACGATGGCCCCCTCTCACCAGATCTGTCCTCGGGGATCCGCAGAGGCCGCGTACTCATTCTTCCTTCCCGTTCTCCATCGAAGGACCTCCCGGGTTGCCGTCCCGTGCAGCTGCTGGTCGACGGGTGGCATTGTCCCGCGGGCTCGCATGCCGAGACCATCCAGGCAGCGACCACCTCGAATCAGCGCCATCCACCGAGGCAACGACAGCTTGGCCGGCCCCGGGCGCGAGCTCGACGTGCGACTCACGGTCGGCCTTTGAGGAGGGATTGCGCAGGACTGCCGCGTGGATGCGCCGCGTCTACCGGATCCCCACGACATCCGCGAACCAAGAGGCGGCCGTCTCATCGACATGCGAAGGTCATGCGGGCCGGAGCGGCGGGGACGCATCCCTTGCGCGACCCCGACCCTTCGATCGAGAAGCGGCAATCGAGGGACCGCCGGGCACGGGAAGAGGTCCGTCGGGCCAGGCCCTTCCCGTTCATGAAAGAGATCAAGCCTTCTTTACGCCCACCCAGAGCGTCGGGCCCCGTTCGAGCGCGACTTCCCCGTGCGCATCCACTTCCGTTGGGCGCTTGGCAGAGATCTCGATCGCGAGCGTCTCGTTGGCGATCGTCTCTCCATGGGCCGTGAACGGTCCCGCATCGCCTCCGCCCTGCGCCTCGTGGAAGACGCGAATGCGGTCGTCCACTTGATAGCCCGCCTGCTTGCGCAGGTCCTGGATCCGCCGGATCACCTCGCGCGCCCAGCCTTCGCGGCGCAGCTCGTCGGTGATCGTGGTATCGAAGGCGACCAGCGTGTACACATCGCTGGCCACGGTGAATCCGCTCTTCGCGGAAAGCGCGACTTCGTATTCGCCCGGCTCGAGCACGAAATCCTCGACCTTCAAGCGGCCGTCGGCATCCGGTGCGAGAGCGGGCATCGCCTTCACCTTCGCCGCGAGCTCTTTCATTCGCGGGCCGAGTTTTTTCCCGAGCACCGAGAAGTTCAGCTTCACCTCGCGCGCGGCGAAGCGCGCCGGGTCGTTCTCGCTGAAATCGACCTCCTTCACATTGAGCTCGTCCCGAAGCTGCCCGATCAGCTCGTCGCGCAGATCTTCGGGAAGAGCCGCAAGCGCAAGCGTTCCCTGCAGCGGCACGATCCACAGCCGTCCAAGGGGTTGGCGGATCTTGATCTTCGCCCGCTCCCGCGCGGCGCGACCGAGGCTCACTGCTTTCAAGAGCGCCTCCATCCCCGCGTTCAACTCCTCATCGACGAGCTCCGGGCGCTCTTCGGGATAGGGCGTCAAATGCACGCTCTCGGGCGTCGGCGCGCCGTTCTCGCCGAGCTTCAGAACCGAATTCTCGCCCGCCAGATGCGCGGCGCGAGTGAGATTGCGATAAATGGCTTCGCTCACGAAGGGCACGATCGGCGCCAGCAACCGCACATAGGTGACCATCGCATGATAGAGCGTGCGATGCGCGGCGCGCTTGTCGGCGTCGCTCTCCGCCTTCCAGAAGCGGCGGCGCGAGCGGCGCACATACCAGGTCGAGAGCGCCTCCAGGAACTCGTCGGCTCCGCGCAAGGCCCCGGCGATGTCGAAGTCGTCCAGGCGGCGGCGCATATCGCGCACGAGTTGATACAGCGAGGAGACGATCCAGCGGTCGAGCGCGTTCGCGCTGCGGCCGATCTCCTTCGGGTCGGCGTGCTGCGCGGGATCGAAGCCGTCCAGCTCCGCATAGGTGACGAGGAACGAGTACACATTCCACAGCGTGATCAAGCGCCGGCGCAGCTCGTCGGCGATGGTGAAGCCGAAGCGCAGATTCTGGTTCGGATTGCAGGCGCAGTAGTACCAGCGCATCACATCCGCGCCCATCTTCTCGACCGCCTCGTCGAACCAGATCGCGTTGCCCTTGCTGCGATGGATCGCCTCGCCCTTTTCGTCGAGCAGCTTCTCGTAGCTGAAGACCGCCTTGTAGGGCGGGCGGTTCTCGAGCGTCACCGACATGAACATCAGCGCATAGAACCAGAGGCGCACCTGCTCGCGCATTTCGCAGACCAGCTCGGCGGGGAACCACTGTTCCCAATAGGGCCGGTCCTGGAGATAGCGCAGGGTCGAATAGGGCACGATGCCCGCGTCCAGCCAGCAGTCACCGACGTCCGTCGTCCTCTTGGCTTCCTTCCCGCATCCCGCGTGCCCGCAGCGGATCGTGATCTCGTCGATCCACGGGCGGTGCAACTCGGGTAGCGCGTCCACGGCGCCGGGATCGATCGCCGCCTCGCGCAAGGCGGCCTTGCTGCGGACGATCGTCAGGTGCCCCTCGGGGCAGAAATAGAAGGGCAACGGAAGGCCCCAGAACCGCTTGCGGGAGATGCACCAGTCTCCCATGTTGTCGTACCAGTCTTGCGTGCGCTTGCCGACGCTCTCGGGAACCCAGCGTACCTGCTCCGCGGCCTTCTTCATCAGCGGCCGGATCGGCTCGCTGCGCAGGAACCACTCGTCTTCCATGCGGAAGACGAGCTTGTGATGGCAGCGCCAGCAGAAGGGATAGCGATGGCGGTACAGCTCGCGGCGCAACAGCAGGCCCTTCTTCTTCAAGTCGTCGAAAATGGCCCCTTCCACATCATGTACGTCGCGTCCCGTCAGCCAGTCGAAGCCGACGGCGTAGATGCCCTGCTCGTCGAGCGGCGCGATGGCCGCGAGACCCAGCTCCGAGCCCAGCTCGTAGTCTTCGGCGCCGCAGCCGGGCGCGATGTGCACGATGCCCGAGCCCTCCGTCTCGCCCACTTCGCTCCACGGCACGACGACATGCTCGACGCCTTTCTGCGCGGGCAGCTCGTCGTAGGGGCCGGCGTAGCTCCAGCCGACCATCTCGTATCCGGGAATCTGCTCCAGCACTTTCGCGCGCGCGCCGAAGACCTGTTCCACGACGCCGGCGCTCGCGTAGTACACCGTCCCCTCGTGCTCGACGCGCGAATAGGTGAGCTCGGGATTGACGGCGGCGGCGACATTGGAGGTCAGCGTCCAGGGCGTGGTCGTCCAGACGAGCAGCCGCTCGCCCTCGGCCGGCACCCGCGCGGGCTTCGGCCAGCTCTTCCCCGCCCACTCGCGCGCGAGCTTGTCGAGCCAGGGCCCTTCCTTGCGCATCCCGGCCCGCAAGGGAAAGCCGAGGAACACGCTCGGGTCGTCCGTCTCCTTGTACGAGTCGGCCAGCTCGTGTTGCGAGAGCGATGTGCCGCAACGCGTGCACCAGGGCATCACGAGGTGGCCGCGGCGCAACCAGCCCCGATCGTGGCACACGCCCAGGAAATGCCAGATGTACTGGATGTTGGTGTCGGTCATCGTGTAGTAGGAGTTGTCCCAGTCCATCCACTGTCCCAGGCGAATCGACTGGCGGGTGATGATCTCCGCATGCGTCTTCACCCGGGTGCAGCAGGCGCGGCTGAAGTTCGCGAGGCCGAAGTTCTCGATGTCCTGCTTGCAATTGAAGCCGAGGTCCTTCTCGGTTTCCACTTCCAGCCACAGGCCCTGGCAATCGAAGCCGTTCTGATAGCGCTGATCGAAGCCGAGCATGGCGTGATAGCGCTGGAAGACATCCTTGTAGGTGCGCCCCCAGGCGTGATGAACGCCCATGGGATTGTTGGCGGTCATCGGCCCATCGATGAACGACCACTTGCGGTGCCCGCGATTGCGCCGGACGAGCGCATCGAAGATTGCGCGCTCCTCCCAAAAGTGCAGGACCTCATGCTCCAGCTTGCTGAAGTCGACATTCAAGTCGACTGGATCGAACCGCCCCATGCGTGGTCCCTTCTCTTGCTCGTCTCGCCTCTATCGCCCTTCGCTTCGCGTCCGGCTACCTCTTCATCTGCGTCTACCGCTTCGTCTTCGATTTGCTCTCAGACTCCATCTTCCTCGTCCGGCTCATTTTCATCTGCGATGTCGTCGTCTTCGAGCTCCTCTTCGTCTTCGGGCTCTTCTTCCTCGAACTCGTCTTCTTCTTCGAGTTCCTCTTCCTCTTCCAGCTCTTCTTCTTCGAGCTCGTCCTCTTCTTCCAGTTCGTCCTCGTCCTCGAGCCCGCCCGCGGGGCCGGCCGCGCGTTCTTGCGGCGCGCCTCCATCTCCGCCCGCGCCTTCGGCCGGCGCCTCGATCCTGTCGCGCTCGGCCGCGTCCACGAGCCGCTGCAGGCTGGCATCCCCCGCCGGCAGAGGAGCGACCACGGCCGCACCTCGCGCGCCTTCCGCCGCCTCCTCCTCGCCGCCAGTCACGATCTTGGCGACATCCGTGACAAGATCCTCCGGCTGCAGGTTGATCAAGCGCACGCCCTGCGTGGCCCGTCCGATCACCGAAACCTGCTTCATCTTCATCCGGATGATCATGCCGTGCGAAGTGGTCAGCATCACTTCGTCGTCGTCGCTCACTTCCTTGATCCCGATCAGCGGACCGTTGCGCTCCGAGATGCGCAGCGTAATGACGCCCCGCCCGCCGCGATTGGTGATCCGATAGTCGGCGAGCTTGCTGCGCTTGCCGAAGCCGTTGGCCGTCACGACGAGCAAGGTCGCTTCGGGATCGCTCAAGCACACCATCCCGACGACCGCGTCCTCTTCGTTCTCGAGGCGCGTCCCCCGCACGCCCGCCGCCGTGCGTCCCATCGACCGCACGGTGCGCTCCGGGAAGCGAATCGCCTTCCCGCTGCGCTTCGCCATCACGATCTGCGAATCGCCGTCGGTGAGCCCCGCTTCGATCAGGCTGTCCCCTTCCGCCAGTCGGAGCGCGACGATTCCCCGGCGGCGGGGATTCGCGAAGGCCGAGAGCGGCGTCTTCTTGATCTTGCCGCGGCGGGTCGCCAGCACCAGGAAGCGGTTCTCGGGGAAGCAGTCGGTGCACACGACCGCGGCGATGCGCTCCTCCTTGCCGATGTCGATCAAATTGACGATCGACTTGCCCTTGGCCAGGCGCGTCCCGAGCGGGGCGTGATAGACCTTCAGCCAATACACTCGCCCGCGGTCGGTAAAGAAGAGAATGTAGCTGTGGGTGTGCGCGACGAAGAGGTGCTCGATGAAGTCCTCTTCGCGCGTCTTCGCTCCCGTCAGCCCCCGCCCTCCGCGGCGCTGGCTGCGATAGGTCGTCACCGGCACGCGCTTGATGTAGCCCTGATGGCTGATCGTGATGATCATGTCCTCGCGCGGAATCAGGTCCTCGAGATCGATGTCCTCCTCGAATGCGCCGATCTCCGTGCGCCGCTCGTCGCCGTACTTCTCCGCGAGCTCGCTCAAATCGGCCTTGATGATGGCGAGCACGCGATCGGGGTTCGCCAGAATCGATTCGTAGTCGGCGATGCGCGCGAGGACTTCGCGGTACTCGGCCTCGATCTTGTCGCGCTCGAGCCCCGTCAGGCGCTGCAGGCGCATCTCGAGAATCGCCTGGGCCTGCTTCTCGCTCAGCCCGAAATTGGCGATCAAGGCGCCGCGCGCCTCGTCCACCGTGCGCGATTGCCGGATGGTCGTGATCACTTCGTCGATCCGGTCGAGCGCGATCTTCAGGCCTTCCAGGATGTGCGCGCGCGCCTGGGCCTCGGCCAGATCGTGGCGCGTGCGGCGCACGATCACTTCGGTGCGGTGCTGGATGTAGGCCTGGCACAGCTCGCGCAGGGTGAAGAGCCGCGGCCGGTTCTCGATCAAGGCGAGCATGTTGGCGCCAAAGGTCGTCTGCATCTGGGTGTGCTTGAAGAGCTGGTTCAACACGACCCGCGGTTGCGCGTCGCGCCTCAACTCCACCACCACCCGCATCCCCTCGCGATCCGACTCGTCGCGCAAATCGGAGATCCCGCTGATCACGCCCGTCTTCACCAGCGCGGCGATGCGCTCGAGCAGCGCCGCCTTGCTCACCTGATAGGGGATCTCGGTGACGATGATGGCTTCGCGCTCCTTGCCGATGTCCTCGATCGTCGCCTTCGCGCGCACGGTGATCAGCCCGTGCCCGGTCGTGTAGCATTCGCGAATGCCGGCCGTGCCCTGGATGATGCCGCCGGTGGGGAAATCCGGCCCTTTCACGAACTGCATGAGATCGAGCGAGGTCGCGCCCGGATCGTCGATCAGGTGAGAGATCGCGGCCGAGACTTCGTTCAGGTTGTGCGGGGGAATGTTGGTCGCCATGCCGACCGCGATGCCGGCCGAACCGTTGAGCAAGAGGTTGGGCAGCTTGCCGGGGAGAATCACCGGCTCCTTGCGCGTCTCGTCGTAGTTCGGGCGGAAATCGACCGTCTCCTTGTCGAGATCGGTCAGCATCTCCTCGGCCAGGCGCGTGAGACGCGCTTCCGTGTACCGCTCGGCCGCCGCGCCGTCGCCATCGACCGATCCGAAGTTTCCCTGGCCGTCGATCAACGGATAGCGCAGGGAGAAGTCCTGGACCATGCGCGCCATCGTCTCGTAGACCGCGACGGTGCCGTGGGGATGGTAGTTGCCGGTCACATCCCCGGCGATCTTGGCGGACTTGCGATAGGGCCGGTCGTGGTAGAGGCTCAGGTCGTTCATCGCCACCAGGATGCGCCGCTGCACCGGTTTCAACCCGTCGCGCACATCCGGCAGCGCCCGCGACACGATCACGCTCATCGAATAGTCGATGTAGCTGCTCTTCATCTCCTCTTCGATGAGGACGCTCTGGATCCGTTCGTCGGGCGGAGTCATCGCCGCTTCCTTCCTCTCTGCTCGGACCGCGCGGCCGAAGCGCCGATCGACGCCTTCGCCGCGCGCTCCATCGCTCGAGCGCACGCCATCCTCGCGCGAGCTCGGCGCTCACGCCG
>CAYZWI010000020.1:0-36664 GCA_964482205.1 uncultured bacterium
CCTTCCGGTCCCGGCTCCCTCATCGGCGCAGGCCTCATTCTTCGAGCGAAGTGGATCGCGATCCTGTGCGCATCGAGAGCAATATGAGCGTGCGGGCGCGCGCGGGCGGACGCCTCACTTCGCTTCCGCGTCCACCATCACGAGATTCTCTTTGAGGAAGGGCATCACGCCTTCGAGCGCGGAGACGACATCGGGATCGAGCTGCGTCCCGCGCACGCGCCGGATTTCCGCCAGGGCTTCGTCCTGGCTGCGCGCATTGCGATAGGGGCGGCGGGACGTGAGGGCGTCGAAGGTGTCGGCGACGGCGATGATCCGCGCCGGCCGCGGAATCCCGTCGCCTTCGATGCCGAGCGGATATCCTCCGCCCGCGTAGCGCTCGTGATGGAGCAGCACGGCTTGGGACGCGTCCTGCAATTGCGGGATGTGGTTCAACACCTGATAGCCGCGCTGCGAGTGCTGCTTCACGATGCGGAACTCTTCGTCGGTCAACGCTCCCGGCTTGTTCAGGATCGATTCCGGCATTCCGATCTTGCCGACATCGTGCAGCAAGGAGGCCCACTTCAGGCAGTCGAGCTCGTTTTCGTCCAGCCCGAGATCCTTTCCCAGGAGCATGGAAAGCAGATGCACGCGAGTGGAATGGCCCGAGGTGTAGCCGTCCTTCGCCTCGATCGTGCTCACCAGCGCGCGCACGGTCGCGAGCAGGAAATCCTCGTCGCCTTGCCGCGCATCGGCGCAGCGCAACGCCAGCGTCACCTGCGTGGCGAGGGCGTCCAGACGGTCGAGCGCCAACCGATGGAAACGCTTCGGCGCGGCGGCCATCAGGCAGACGACGGCGCCCCGTCCGCACCCCGAATCAAGATGCGCAACGGCGAGATGGGGATCGCCCGCCAGCGCCGCGTAGCCCGAGGGGAAGAGGCTCCGCCAGGCGCGGGTGTGCGCGCGCCCGGAAGCGGCCGGGTGGTCTTGGAGGCGTTCGCAGATCTTGCGCGCCTGATGCGGCGAGAGACGCGCCATGGGCTTGGGTGCGGTCGCCGCCGGAACGACGAGCGTCATCCGGCGGGCGGGCAATCCAAGCAGCGCGCATTCGGCCCCGGTGACGGCGAGCGCTTGCGCGAGCAGGTATTCCAGCGTGGAGCGCACATCGCCGGCGCGGGCGAGCCGCTGCGCGACGCGTTCGAGGCGGTTCACCTCCGCCCGCGATGAGGCGAAATCCGCGATCAGCCGTGCATGCGCATCGAGGAGCTCCAGATGACGCCCGAGCATGCGGGCGAGCCGTTCGAGAAAGGGGCCCGCCGCATCGGCAGCCGCGGGATGGCGGAGCCCGTCGCTTCGGCGCTGGGTGAGCGAGAGGACCCCCGCGATCGACTCGTAACACGGAAGAGGGACTGCGTAACAGGCGCCGCCTTGCTCGTCCGCCTCGATCACGAGGCGGCGATGCAGCGCCGCGCGGCCCGCCGTCTCCTTGGCGCGCGTCCGCGCCGCCGGCGTGGACGGCGGTGAGGATGGAGCCGGGCGAATGGTGAGAAGCTCGAGACGCTCGGACCAGAGGGCGAGGTCTCCGTCCAGCAGCGCGGCGGCGTGATCGAGCATCGCCCGCGCTTCGGTCTGCAGGAAGCGCGAGCCTGCATCCGCTGCCGTCGGCATGATCACGATTCGCCTCCGCCTCGGCCGGCCGGACCTCGCGTCACAGCCGGTCGCCTCGCCGCGACGTGAAGGGCCACTCGAGGATCCAGTTCTTCCCGGCCGGAACCCCGTTCTTCCCGAAGATCCTGACTGCCCATTCCCATGCCCATCTTTCGGAAGGCCGGCAACGCTTCTCCTGCGGCCGCAAACCAAAGCCGGGAACATGTGTCCGGCTTTCTGGTTGGACTCGGCCGGAGGCTCGTTTATCCTGGCCGCCATCCGGGCCGCATGGCTGAATTCGAGCTTTTCGCGGACGGGATGGGCCTGGGCTTCGTCACCGAAGGGATGGATCCATGGATAAGGCACGTGGACGGCCGGGCGGAAGGCGCGCGGCCGGGTTCGAACGCTCCCTGCTTGGGGCGCCGCTCGCGCCGTCGCAGGCGCCGTCGCGCGAGGCGTGGCAGGTGCGGCCGCTCGCGGGATTGCTTCCGATCTTGCTCGCTGCCCTGATCGCGCTCGCTGCCGCGGCCGGATTGCCCGCGCGGGCGCAGGCCGCCGAAGTGATCGACGGCATCGTCGCGCTCGTCGATGACCAGCCGATCCTGCGAAGCGAAGTGCTCGGCCGCCTGATGCTCGAAGTGGAGCAGCGCGGCATCGATCCCGCCGACACGACCACTCTGCTGCGCTTGCGCGATTTCGTGCTCGAGAACCTGATCGACGAACGCGTCCTCGAGCTGTACGCGAAGGAACAGGGGCTGACGGTTTCCGACGAACAGGTCAACCGCATGGTCGAAGATGCGGTCGAGCGGAATCGCCAGGCGATCGGCTCGGAGGAAATGTTTCGCGCCCAACTCGAGCGCGAGGGATTGACCGAGGTCGAGCTGCGCCAGAAGTTCGCGGCCGAGGCGCGGCGGCGCATGTTGGCCGACCGGGTGCTCGAGGCGGAGTTGGGCGGGCCGGTGGAAGTCTCTCCCGAAGAAGTGCGCCGGTATTTCGACGAGAACCAGAGCCAGCTTCCCGAGCGGGAAGAGGCCGTTCACTTGCAGCGCATCGTGATCCTGGTCGAGCCCGATTCCCTGCAAGTGCAGCGCGTGAACGAAGCGGCGGCGGATGTGCTGAGGCGCATCCGCTCGGGCGAGCTCGCCTTCGCCGAAGCGGCCCGGCGCTATTCGGACGACCCCAACACCAATCGCTCGGGGGGCAACCTCGGCCGCATCGAGCACGGCGATCTGGCGGGGCGCTTGGGAAAGGCGTTCGAGGACCGCGTCTTCGCGCTGGAAACGAATCGAGTGAGCGAGCCCTTGCGCAGCCCGCTGGGATTCCACCTGATGCTCGTCACCGACCGCGATCCCAATGGTCAATGGGTGAGCCTGAGCCACATTCTCTTTTCCGTCCCGCTCGTGCGCGCCGATCAAATGCGCGCGGAAGCGGAGGCCAACCGCATTCGCGAGCAAGCGGTCGCCGGCGGCAACTTCGAGGAGCTGGCCCGGCGGCATTCCGATGCGCCCGAAGGCGCGCGCGGCGGCGATGTGGGGCTCGTTCCGGTGCGCGTTCTCGAGGAATCGCTGCGGCAGGTGTTGGACAAGCTGAAGCCGAACGAGGTGAGCGAGGTCCTCTTCCTCGACTCGGCGTACCTGATCGCGCGCTACACCGAGCGCCAGGCGCCGCGACCCTACACCTTCGACGAGATCAAGGACGAGCTCACCGAACATGTGCGCCAGGTGCGCACGGAAGAGCGCTTCCGGGCCTGGGCGGACGAGCTCCGCGATCGCTACTCGATTGAAAGGCGCCCGTGGGAGTGAGAATCGACCAGCTGCTGCACTGGCTGTGCCTGGCGCGCAGCCGCTCGCTGGTCGCGCGCGCGTGTCAGGAAGGGCGGATCCGTTTGAATGACGAGAAGGTGAAGCCGGCGAAGGAAGTGCGCGTGGGAGACCGGATCGCGATCACCGAGCCGGCCCGCGACCTGCGGCGGTTGATCGAGATTCTCGAGTTGCCCGCGCGGCAGCTGAGTCGCAAGGAAGCGCCTGGGCACTATCGCGTGATCGAGGGCCCGGGCGAAGAAGTGCCCGGCGGATTCGAAACGGATGGCGGCGAAGACGACCGGTAGCGGCCGCGCAGGGATTGCGCGAGGGGAATGAGGGGCGGCCATGATCTCCTTCGAGGAGGTCTACAAGTCCTACTCCGGCCAGGAAGACGATTGGGCGATCGCCGGCCTCAACCTGCGGATTGAGCCGGGGGAGATGGTCTTTCTGCTGGGCGCGAGCGGCGCGGGCAAATCGACCGTCTTGAAGATGGTCCTGCTCGAGACGCGCCCCACGCGCGGCTGCATCACGGTCGCGAACTTTCGCAGCGACACGATCCGCCGGCGCGAGATTCCCCATTTGCGCCGCCAGTGCGGAATCGTGTTCCAGGATTTCCGCCTGATCCGCGACAAGACGATCTTCGAGAACGTGGCCTATTGCCTGCGGATGAGCGGCGTGCTCGACAAGGCGTTGCTGACGCGTTCGGTTTCGCGCGTGCTGCATCGCGTGGGCCTGTACGGCAAGCGCAATTGCTTCCCGCACGAGCTTTCGGGCGGGGAACAGCAACGGGCCGCGATCAGCCGCGCCCTCATCCATCAACCGCCGGTGCTGCTGGCCGACGAGCCGACGGGAAATCTCGATGCGGCCACCGGACGCGAGATCTTCGACTTCCTTGCGACCCTGCATGTGAGCGGCACCACGATCCTGGTCGCCACCCACGACGAGGATCTCGCGCGCCGCTACGCGACGCGCACGCTGACCTTGAAGGACGGCAGAGTGGTGGAGGACCTGTACCTCCGCCCTCGCGGCACGGAGATCTTCTGAGGTGAAGGCGCTTCTCTTCTGCCTGCAGGAAGGCTGGTCGTCGTTGCGCCGCAATCCCGCGGCGAGCCTGGCCGCAATCACCGCCTTGAGCGCGGTGCTCTTCGTGTTGCTGCTCTTCCTGCTCCTCAGCCGCAATGTTCTCATGCTGGCCGGGAGGCTCGAAGAGCGCAAAGGCCTCACCGTGTTCCTCGATCCCGATACATCGCCCGAACGGCGGGCCGAGCTGGAGGCGCAATTCCGCGGCTTTCCCGAAGTGAAGGACCTGCGCTTCCTGAGCCGCGACCAGGCCCTCGAGGACATCGAAGGCGATCTGGAGACGAGCGGCATCGCGACGGTCCTCGATGGCAATCCGCTGCCCGACGCGTTCCTGCTCTATCCGGTGCCCTCGGCGGGTCAGGCCGCGTCTCTCACGCGGCTCGCGGACGAGATTCGCGCGTATCCCGGAGTCGAGGATGTGATCTACGGCGAACGCTGGGTGCAAGCGCTCGATCGCGGACTCGCGGCCGTGCGGCGCGGGAACCTGGTCACCGGCGCGCTAGCCATGATCGCGATCATGCTCGTCCTCGCGAACACGCTGCGCCTGCTCGTGCTCATGCGCGAAGACCAGCTCTCGGTCATGCAGCTCATCGGGGCGACGAATGCCTACTTGCGAACGCCCTTTCTCACCGCGGGCGTGCTCCTGTGTCTCGCGGGCGCGCTCGTTTCGCAGGCG
This sequence comes from uncultured bacterium, assembly GCA_964482205.1. GTDB lineage: Bacteria > Eisenbacteria > RBG-16-71-46 > CAIMUX01 > WJJG01 > JAZDGX01. The sequence goes on from CAYZWI010000020.1 coordinate 5,182, forward strand.
CTTCTGTACGCGGGGTTCCTCGCTTCGCGAAGTTTCCTGCCCGGACTGCGCTTTCTCTCGGCCGAGTGGTTGATCGCCTTCCTGGCCGGCGTGCTGGTCGTGGGAGCGATCGGAAGCTTCGCCACGGTCGAGGCCTCGCTGCGAAGTCTCGAGCGGAACAGGGAGGAAGCCGGTGCCTGAGCGTTGCTCAACGATCGGCGGGCGGAGGCCTGCGCGCGCACGGTTCTCCTCCCTTGCGCCCATCGCGCCGTTCGCGCCGCTAGCGCTGCTCGCGTGGATCGCGCTGCTCGCGCTGCTCGCGTTCGGATCGAGCGCGGTCATGGGACAGGAACGCGGGGTGGAAGAGCGCCGCACGGAACTCGCCCGGCTGAAGAAGCAGGTGGAAGAGAAGCGCAAGTCGATCGAGAAGCTCAAGCGCCAGGGCCAGAACGTCGACAAGCTGCTCGCTGAAATCGAGCGCGAGCGCTCGCTCACCGAGCGCTACCTCGAGAAGATCGTCAGCCAGGAGCAGGCCCTCGCCACCCAATTCGACGGGCACCGCAATCATCTGGCCGCGAGCCAACGGCGCTGCGAGGAACTGCGCGCGGACCTCTCGCGGGCGCTCGTCTCGTACTACAAGGAGCGGCGGGTGGACGCGGCGGAATTGCTCGTCTCCTCGGCGACCTTCGGCGAGCTCTTCGCACGCTCGCATTACTGGATGCGGCTGATCCGCAAGTTCCAGTCGCAGATCGACCAGTTGGAGGAAGTGCGGGCGGATGTGACCCAGGAGATGACCGCGGTCGAGCGCCGCCGTCAGGAAGTGGCCGACCTGCGCGCGGAGCGCGAGGCGCAACTCGCGCATCTTGCGGAACAGGAAGGCGAGAGCCGCCAGCAGCGCGCCAAGCTGAAGAAGGCGGTCGCGAGCCAGGAGGAGCAGACCCGCAAGCTGCTCGCTTCGCAGAAGGAAATCGAGCGTTTGATCGAGCAAGCGCTGAAGAGCTCGAAGAAGACCGGAGGCAAGGGGCTTTCCGGGAAGCAGGGCAAGATGCCCTGGCCGGTCGAAGGGAAAGTGATCAGCCGCTTCGGAACTCAGGAGCATCCGATCTATCACACCCAGGTCGAGAACAAAGGCATCGAGATCCAGGCTGCGGAAGGCACTCCGGTGCGGGCCGTGATGAGCGGGCGGGTCGTCTACGAAGGCTGGCTGGAAGGCTACGGCCGGACGGTCGTGCTCGATCACGGCAACGGCTTCTTCACCTTGTACGCGCACGCCTCGGAGACGCTCGTCTCGCGCAACGACAAAGTGGAGGAAGGGCAGGCGATCGCGCGCGTGGGCAGCACCGATTCGCTGCTCGGCGCGGCGCTCTACTTCGAGATCCGCCAGGAAGCGCGCGCGCTCGATCCCTTGCGCTGGCTGAAAGGACGATAGCGGTGGTGCTCTTCGATCGGCTGCGCCACCTCGATCGCGTGCAGGAGCGCTTGCGCGATGCCGCGCGGGCGGGGCGCCTGGCGCACGCGTATTACTTCTGGGGCCCGGAAGGCGGGGGCAAGACGCGCACCGCGCAGGCCCTCGCCCAGCTCATTCTGTGCGCGTCGCCCGATCCGCCCTGCGGCGAGTGCGTCGAGTGCAAGCGCGTGGAACGATTCACGCATCCCGACTTCCATATGGTCATGCCGGGCTTGAAGGCGACGGAAGGCGAGGAGCGCGCGCAACTCGAAGCGTACGCCGCGGACCCGCTGGCCCTCCTTCCGACTCCCCGGCAGGCGACGATCGCGATCGATCGCATTCGCGATCTGAAGATGGAATCGTCGAAGGCGCGCGTGGTGGCCGAAGGCAATCGCGTGATCGTGTTGCGCAACGCCGAGCGCATGACGATCGAGGCCGCGGAAGCCGCCTTGAAGCTCATCGAGGAACCGCAGCCGGGGACCTTTCTCATCTTGACGGGACGAGAGCCGCAGCGGCTGCTTCCCACGATCCTCTCGCGCTGCCAGCGAATCCGCTTTCCGGTTCTGCCGCGCGCGTTCATCGAGCAGGCGCTGGCCGAAAAGGGCGTTGCCGGAGACGAAGCGCGGCTGATCGCGGGCCTTTCGGGCGGGGGCCTGGGCCGCGCGCTGCAATTGGCGGGGGAGGACATCGTCGAGTTGCGCGATCGGGCGCTCGATCTTCTGGCCGCGCCTCTCTCGCGCGCGACCGAGGCGGCCCGCCGGGCGGAGCGCGCGGGCGCGGGCTGGGACTGCGATGCCGCGCTCGCGGCGGCCGAGATGGTCCTCAGCTGGTACGGGGACCTCATCGCCATGCAGGCGGGCGCCGGTGGGGAAGGGATCATTCACGCGGACCGGCTGCCCGAGCTATCGGCCGCGGCCAAGGGGGCGGATCTGGGCGATATCCGCCGCCGGGTGGCCGCCATCGAGGAGATGCTCGAGGCGCTCGAGCAGAATGTGAACCCGCAGCTCGCCCTGCGGGCGGCTCTTCTGCGCATGAACGGGCTTGTCGAGGACGATCCTCTTTTCTAATCTCCCTCCTTTCGGACATGGTTCCCCGTTCGAGCCGAAACCGCAACCTGATCGGGCGGTAGAGAAGATCATGAATCGATCCCGGAGACCGGCGCCGCGTTCCTCCCGAGGGCCGCGGCGGCGCGGCGCGCCTCCCCGGAGGTATGCGCCGGATCGCGCGCGCGCGTCGGATTCGCGGGACGAAGCCTGGACGGTCTCCGATCAGCCCGTCGTGCACGTCGCCTTTCGCGGGGGCCGCTGCGAGACCTTCCTCAATCCATCCGAGGTGGTGCTTCGCACGGGCGATTTCGTGATCCTGGAAGTGGAACGCGGCCAGGACCTGGGGCGCGTGATCGCTGCGGCCGCCGCCGATGTGCGCCACCGCCGCCGCCAGGCGCTGCGCAAAGTGCTGCGCCAGGCGCTGCCGGAGGAAATCGAACGCCTGCGCGGCATCGTGCAGCAGGACGCCGACGCGCTCGAGGTGTGCCAGAGTCGCGCGCGGCACTTCAATCTGCAGATGCGGATCATCGACGCCGAGACGCAATTCGACGGCAATCGCATCACCTTCTATTTCACCGCCGAGCAACGCGTGGATTTCCGCGCGCTGGTGCGCGATCTGGCGAGCATCTTCCGCACCCGGATCGAGCTGCGCCAGGTGGGCGCGCGCGATGCGGCCCGCCGTTGCGACGGGATCGGCCCGTGCGGACGGCGGCTGTGCTGCACCGCCTTCCTGCGCGACTTCGAGCCGGTCACCTTGAAGATGGCGAAAGACCAGCATCTGCCCTTGAATCCGGCCAAGATCTCGGGCAGCTGCGGGCGCCTGATGTGCTGCCTGAACTACGAAGCGTCCGGATATCACGCGCGCGACGCCGAGGACCGCGCGGAAGCGCAGCCGGCCGCGGCGCAGGCCGCGAGCGCATCCGGCGAGATGTCCGCGGAATCCGAAGAGTTCGAACGCTCGGCCGAATTGCTGGAAGACTCCGCGGAGATGATCGAAGACTCCGAGGAAGCGATCGAGGAGTCCGAAGAAGCGATCGAAGACTCCGCGGAGATGATCGAGGATTCCGATGAGGGGTCCGATCAAGCGATCGAGGGCTCTGAGGAGATGATCGAGGATTCGGAGCAGGCGATCGAAGACTCCAAGGAGACGCCGAAGAGAGATTCCGAAGCGATCGCAGGGCGCAAGGAAGGCGATTCTCCCCCCGCCGGAGACGAGCGCCGGCGCAGCGACCCGCGCACCCATCGAGACGACCGTTCGCATCGCGGCCGGCGCTACGACGGGGATCGGGGCTTTCGCAGGAATCGCGATTCCTCTCCGGGCGATGCTTCCTCCCGCGGTCCGCGCGGTCGCGGGCGATGATCGACACGCACGCACATCTCCATTTCCCCGACTTCTCCGCCGACCGCCCGCTCGTTCTGACCCGCGCTTTCGCCCTGGGCGTCACCGGGATCCTGGAGGTCGGCACCGATCCCGCAAGTTGGGGACCGGTCCTCTCCCTCGCGCATGCCGACCCGAGAATCCGCGCCATCCTGGGCATTCATCCCCACGAAGCGGAACGCGCCGATGCCGCGCGGCTGAACGAGCTGGCCGCGAAGCTGGGCGATGAAAGCGTCGTCGCGGTGGGCGAGACGGGGCTCGACCGCGCGCGCGGGCGGGCGCCGTGGGAAGCGCAACAACGCGCCTTCGCCGCGCAGATCGGCCTCGCGCTCGAACGCGATCTGCCCCTCGTGATCCATTGCCGCGAAGCGTTCAACGATGTGCTCGCGATTCTCGACCGCGAAGGCCAGGGGCGCGCGCGCGGAGAATTCCACTGTTTCTCGGGAACGATCGAGAATGCGAGGGCGGTGATCGCGCGCGGCTTCCTGGTCGGACTGGGCGGAGCGGTCACCTACGATCTGCCGCGCTGGAAGCCGATTCTTCAAGCGCTCCCGCACGAGTCCATCCTTCTGGAGACCGATGCGCCCTACTTGAGACCGGAGCCCGAGCGCAGGAAGCGCAACGAGCCCGCCTGCCTCTTCGTCACCGCGCAAGCGATCGCGCGGGCGTTGGGAATGGAGCCGCGAGAGTTGGAGAGGATCGCGGACCGGAATGCGATCGCCCTCTTTGGCTGCGATGCGGGGATGCGCGCATGAAGGAGCCGGCGATGAATCCGGCGATGAAGGAAGAATCGCGCGGGACGCGCTCGTGGCTGCGCGAGGCGGGCATCCGGCCGCGCAAGGCCTGGGGCCAGAACTTCCTTCTCAATCCGAGGGTCGCGGAAGCGATCGTGCAACGCTGGGAGCCGGCGCCCGGAATCGGGATTCTCGAAGTGGGCGCGGGGGCGGGGTCGCTCACCTTGCCCGCCCTGCACGCGGGCGCGGCGGTGATCGCGGTGGAGCGCGATCCCGCGCTCGGCGAGCTCCTGTCGCAACGGATCGCCGCCGAAGAGCCCGCCGCGAGGGCCCAGGTGAGAATCGAGGACATTCTCGCGATCGATCCCGCCGCTGCGATCGCGTCTTTTGCCGGCGGCTTGCGCGAGCGCGACCTGCCATTCCCTGAGAAATGGCTGCTTGCGGGCAATCTGCCGTATCGCTTTACCACGCAGATCCTTGCTTGGGCCGCCAAGCACCGGCTCGCCTTCGACCGCATCTTCTTCATGATCCAGCGCGAATACGCGGAGCGCCTCATGGCCGCTCCCGGGACGGGCGAGTACGGTTCGCTGACGGTGTGGATGAGTCTCTACTTCCAGCCGCGCAAGGAGATGCCCGTTGGGCCGGGGAACTTCTGGCCGATACCCAAGGTGGATTCGGTGGTCGTTCGCCTGGCCCCCCTGTCCGAACCTCCGGTGGACATTCCCTCGGAGGAGATCTTCACGCGCATTTGCCGCGCGGCCTTCGGGAGGCGCAGGAAGATGCTGGCCGGCGCGCTGGCCGGCGGATTGCACTTGTCCAAAGCGCAGGTGGAGGCGGCCCTCGCGATCGCGGGCGTCGATGGGCGTCTTCGCGCCGAGGACTGCGATCCGGCCCAGTTCGCCGCGATGAGCCGGGCGTTTGCGCCCATGCTCAACGCTTGCGATTCGGAATCCCCGTCGTGCTAGGATGCCCCGATCACGACGGCCAAGCGGTTTCAAGCAGGGAGGGGAACGATGCGCCAACCGATCCTGGGGATCGTGCTCGCGGGCGGCCTTGGCTCCCGCCTGAGCCCTCTCACCAAGGTGACCAACAAGCATCTCCTCCCGGTCTTCGACAAGCCGATGATCTACTACCCCATCCGCACGCTGGTGGGAGCCGGCATCCGCGACATCCTGCTCGTGACCGGCGGCAACAGCGCGGGCGATTTTCTGCGCCTGCTCGGAAATGGGCGTGAATTCGGGCTCTCGCACATCGATTACGTCTATCAGGAGGGCGAAGGCGGGATCGCCGCCGCGCTGGCGCTCGCCCGCTACTACTGCGCCGGCAAGCGCATGGTGGTCATTCTCGGCGACAACATCATCGAGGACGACATCACCGGACATGTGGAGTCCTTCGCCAGGCAGGAGGCGGGGGCAAAGATCCTGCTGAAGGAAGTCGACGATCCCGAGCGCTTCGGAGTGGCCGAGCTCGCGGGCGATCGCGTGATCGGCATCGAGGAGAAGCCCGCGCGCCCGAAGACGCGCTACGCCGTCACGGGCGTCTACATGTACGACGACCAGGTCTTTCCGATCATCGACGGGCTGCGTCCCTCTGCACGCGGCGAGCTCGAGATCACCGATGTCAACAACGCCTACATCCGCCGCGGCCTGATGACCTTCGATTTCCTCAAGGGCTGGTGGACGGATGCGGGCACCTTCGAATCATTGCTGAAAGCCAACATGCTCGTCGCCCGCCCGCGGGGGCTTGCGGGCCTGCCCTTCGCGCAGGAAGGAACGCCCGGCAGCGCCACATGAGATCCTCGAGTCGCAAGGCCTCGTTCCTCGCGACGGCGTTTCCGCCGGCCGTCGCCCTGCTGTTGTGCGCGGCGCCCGCGTCGAACGCCGAGACGGTCTTGGGCCGCTGGGGCTTGAAGCCGCGGTACGAGACCGAGTACAGCGTCTATCGCAAGGAGCAGGGCTGGAGCCAGCGCTTCAATTTCGATCGTCCCTCGAAGCTGGCCGATGTGCGCAGCTCGCTTTCCGTGCAGCGCAAAGAGGATGCGACCCGCAACGACTATCGGTACGGGAGCAACATGTTCCAGCTCAACCTCTCCCGGCCGAGCGTCATCGGGAAGCTCTCGACCGACGGCGGCACCCAGCGGCAATGGACGCAGACGACCCAGTCACTCGATTCGCGTACCCGCGACAACATCTCCTTGAGCAACCTGGTCTCCATTTTCGAAAGGGCGGGCCGGAAACTCTCGCTCTCCTTCGGCGGCGGCTGGGTGCAGGAGAAGCAGGTCAAGGAAGGGCGCCGGGGATTGGTGGTGACCGAGGACGAGACCAACTCGACCGGATGGGAAACCGAGGCCTCCCTCGACGGCGCCTGGGAGCCGGCCAAGGATCTGAAGTTCACCGCGCGAACGGCCTGGGACGGTTCGACCGAGGCCTCTTCCTCGCTGCACATGGAAGGAGAGACCCAGACCTTCCAGGAGAACACCGACCGCTCGCGCAACAACACGATCGCGGCCGACCTGGTCTGGTCGCGACTGAGCGCGCTGAAGATCCAGGTGAAGCTGAACTACAGCGACGCGGTCGCGCAGTATTACCAGGCCTCCGCCGCGCGCCAGGAAACCAAGGAGAGCCAGGTGAACGGGTTCCACCTGGAGGCGGCCGGCGAGCCCCTGGAGGACATGAGCTACGGCATGAGCTTCGACCGCCAGAAGACGGAGTTCGATCTCAAGGTCGAAGCCAACGACCGGCTGGATTCCTCGGACAAGTACAATTTCACCACGAAGTATTCGCCCCACTTGCCGCTGCTCGAGGGCAGCATGATCCAGGGCAACGCCTCGTTCACTTCCAAGAGCACCTGGCGCGAGCGGACCGTGCCCTACGACTCGAAGGGCACCCAGCTCGAGCTGCGTTTCGGGCGCCCGCTCGGCAAGCGCTTCGACCTCACCCTGAAAGGCGTCACCCAACTCGATCAGGACTTCTATCAGGACGGCTCACTCGACAAGGACCGCTTGCGCACCTCCACCTCGGCCACGCTGCAGTACAAAGTGGAGAAGAAGCTCACGATCAACACGGCCTATGCGTCGAACCGCACGGATGTGGTCAACATCCGCGCGGCCCGGGCCGGCCAGAACCAGGTGGAGAAGGACTACCGCCTGACGATGGACTATAGCCTGATGCTGCCGCTGCAGATCCAGGTCGCGCAGAACTTTCAGGTGAGCGCGGCCTACACCTACTACACCTACAACGAGAAGAGCAACTCGCTGACCCGCACGAACCGCGTGACCAGCCGCGTGACCGTGCCCCTGCTGGAGAATTCCGAGATCAATCTCGAGCACATCTTCGAGCGTTCCGACACCGGCGCGTATTTGTACAATGGGGAGGGCACCAGGCAGGCGTACAGCAAGGGCACCGAGCGGTTGCGCCAGGACCTGAAGGCGAGCCTGGATTACTCGCTGTTCCACTTCGTGACCTTCAGCCTGATCGAGCGCCTGGGCGTCAATTCGAGCGAACAGCTCTCCACCGGGGCGGTGACGCGGCGGGACAATCACGAGATGACCGGCAAGCTCATGATCCGGCGGGACTTGGCCGGCGGGCTCGCCTTGGACGCAAGATTCGAGCGCACGCTCAGCAATCAGAACGACCCGTACTGGAGAATCGATGCGAAGGTGCAGAAGCAATTCGATTGATCGCTTGGCCGATCGCGCGCGGGCGGGATTCGGCGGCCACCGGCCGGGCGCGCGCAGGCGGGCGCCGTGGGTGGCGCTCGGTACCCGCGGGCGAGCCCGCCGGGTGGCGCTGGGCGCGCTGCTGCTCGTGCTGTGCCTGCCCGCCGCATGTCTCCTCAGCACCCGCGAGGACGAGGGCGGGGGAGGCGACACGGGCCTCGTGTGGGTGCCGCCCAACGCCATGGGTAACGCGCTCGGCAACATGAAGCGCTCGCTGCAATTGAAGAACCTGACCAACTACGGGCGCTCTTTCAGCGGGCAGCACTTCGAGCTCGTCCTCGCCGAGGCGGATGTGTCCGAACTGGGGCAGAACGAGTTCCTCGAATGGAGCGCGACCGAGGAGGAGCAGAGGATGAGCGGAATCCTGGGCTCCACCGAGGCGGCGCTGACAGTCTACTGGAGCGCGCGCGACTCGGTGGACGAATCCGCCTCGGTGCGCTATTATCGCGACCTGACCTACAGGCTGGAGTTCCGCGAACCGACGCGCTCCGCCACCTACTCGGGCAAGGTGGACCTCTGGTTCGAGGACGACGGCACCGGCCTGTGGTTCATCACGAAATGGGTGGACAAGAGGGACGGATCTCCCAACCGCACCTGGGGCTGGCTGCGCGCCCGCAATCAAGTCGAGTACTAGAACGGGAGCGCATGCCGGAAAGGCGGATTTGCGCCTGAACCCCCCGTCCGGGAATCCAAGTTGGCCGAAACCCGACAAGCATCCCCCGGGTTGATCCTCTCGCATCGAGGGGAGCGTCCCGAGCGTCGATAGCACAGGCAGGCAAGATCTCGCAGCGCGATCCGAGGAGGATCCTGGTCATGACACACGCGGTCCGCGCGTCCACGAGGGCCCTGATCGCCCTGACGCTGGTGATGACGGCCGGGCTCACCGGCTGTCCCTTCATGCCCGACAAGGACGACAAGCCCCCTGTCGTCCCCGACGACTTCCGCCCGCGCACTTCGCCGGAGAACCTTCTGTACAATTTGAAGCAGGCCTACAAGCTGCGCAATGTGGCCGAGTACGAGAGCCTGCTCGCCGCCCGCGAGCCCGCCTTCACTTTCGTGCTGTCGGAAGACGATCAGCAGGATCCGGGCATGCCGGACCAGTGGGGAAGGCAGGTCGAAATCGACATCCACCGGAACATGTTCGACGCCGACATCGTGCAGACGCTGACGCTCGACTTCGTGCCCCTCGGCCAGGAGTGGGACCCGACCGACAACATGTGGTCGATCATGATCAACAATGTGAATCTGCGTCTGTACGGAACCATTCCGGGCCAGGAAGGCGAGGGGCCAAAGGAGCTGAAGGTCGAAGCATCGACCAGCAAATTCTGGTTTCGCGAGGAACCCTGGACAGCCCCCGGCACCAGCGATAACATCTGGACGATCGTGAAGTGGGAGGACAATCCCCAAGGCGCGCTGGCGCGCTTGAAAGCGCAGCATCTCTAGCGCGCGGCCGGGCACCCTCCCGAACGGAGAGCGCCCGTGTCGCGACGACGAAAGCCAAGGTCCAAAGGCTTCGGCCGCATCCCGGCCGGGGCCTTTCTGCTTCTCGGCTTCGCGGCCGTGATCGCCGTCATCGTGCTCCTGGCGAATGCGCGCTGGGGTTTCCAAGGGAGGCGCAGCGAGGAGCCCGCCGCGGTGCCCGTCGCGGCGCCGAAACCGCTTCCTCCGCCCGCGAGCGAGCGCCCCGATCTGCTCGCCAGGATCCTTGACGGCCGGGCCGAATGGCGGCAGACGGGCACGCCCGGAAACATGGAGTGGCTGGGCACGCTTCCCGATGGGTCGGGCCTGGTCAAATGGAATTCGGACCTGACCGCAGCCGTCCAGGAGGCCGGGCTGGAGGTGCTCACCGGCCGCGAAGAGGTGCTGGAGCGCAAGGGCCGCTGGCCGCTGCAACGCCTGACCGTCGAAGTGGGAGCGGCGGGCGAGTACCTTGCAACCGTGGTGGTTGAGACTGCCCGTCCCCCCTCGCTTCCCGCCGCCTTCTAGCAGAGCGCTGAAAACCCACGCGGCCTCGTCGGTTTCCCCGCACCCCGCCCGACGCCTCGCCACGCTTCCCAGCGCCTGCGCGGAGCGGGGAGAATGCAGTTGACCCCCTTTCCGCCGCTTCGGTAGAATCCGAATTCTCTGTTTTCGTCAGCCAACTGTCGGAGGATTCGGGACATGGGCGGCAATTTTCGGTGGAAGCTGATCATCCTGGTCATCCTTCTAGGGCTATCCGCGTACGCGCTGTATCCCACGGTGCGCTACTACTCCATGAGCGAGGCCGAAAGAGCGGCCCTCCCGAAGGAGAAGCTGGACGGGCTGCGCGACGACGCGTTGAGCCTCGGACTCGACCTCCAGGGCGGGATGCACCTGGTGCTGGAGCTCGACCGATCGGGATTGCAGCCCTCGGAAGTGCGGGACGCGCTCGATCGGGCGATTCAGATCCTGCGCAACCGCGTCGACCGCTTCGGCGTGGCCGAGCCGACCATCCAGCCTCAAGGCGAAGACCGGATCGTGGTCGAGCTGCCCGGGCTGCTCGAACGGGAGCGCGCGCTCAACCTGATCGGCCAGACGGCGTTGCTCGAGTTCAAGCTCGTCAAGGAGCAGAATGAGGCGACCCGCACCATCGAACGGATGGATCGGGCGATCGCCGAGAAGCAGAGCGGAGCTTCGCCCGCGGACACCGAAGCGGTCGAGTTCCTGCATCCCCTGGTCGATCTGCAGCCTTACTATCCCGAGATGCCCTTCGGCGGCGCCTTCTTCGAAGAGGCGGATGTCGCCCTGGCGGACACGCTGCTCTCGACCGTGCGCGCCGACTCGATCCTTCCGATCGACACCGAGCTCGTGTGGGGCAGCGAGACCGAGTCGTATCAGGGCCGCGTCGGGCGGGTGCTCTACACCCTCGAGCGCAAGGCCCAGATGACCGGCGCGGGGGTGTCGAACGCCGTGCGGCGGATCGGTCTGGATCCCGCGCGCCCGAACGCCGCGGGAGTCAGCTTCACGCTCAATCCCGACGGCGCGCGCCGCTTCCGGCGGGTCACGGGATCGAATGTGGGCCGCAACCTCGCGATCGTCCTCGACAACCGGGTCGTCTCCGCCCCGCAGATCGCATCGCGCATTCCCCAAGGGCGCGGGCAGATCACGGGGAATTTCAGCGATGAGGAGGCGAAGGACCTGGCCATCGTGCTGCAAGCGGGCGCGCTGCCCGCTCCCATTCGCATCATTCAGGAGATGACGGTCGGCCCGTCGCTTGGGCAGGACTCGATCCACAAGGGATTCCTGGCGGCCGCGATCGGCGCGGCGCTCGTCGTGCTCTTCATGCTGATCTACTACCATGCCAGCGGATTGATCGCGATCCTGGCGCTGATCCTCAACATGATCTTCCTGTTCGCCGCCCTGGCGGGGATGCGCGCGACCTTGACGCTCCCCGGTATCGCGGGCCTGGCGCTCACGATCGGGATGTCGGTGGACGCGAATGTGCTCATCTTCGAGCGCATCCGCGAGGAGATGCGCGCCGGCAAGAAGGTCCGCAGCGCGATCGATGCGGGCTATCACCGCGCCTTCAGCGCGATCTTTGATTCGAATGTGACCACGCTGATCACCGCGGGAGTCCTATGGTGGATCGCGAGCGGCCCCGTTCAGGGCTTCGCGACCACGCTGTTCATTGGAGTCCTGGCCAACTTGTACACGGCCGTCATGGTCACGCGCATGATCTACGACATGATCACTGCGCGGAAGGACCTGGAGAGCTTGTCGATCTAGAGTGCGGATCCGGGCGCGCAGCCGGACCGGAGCTTGCAAGGAGACGGACGGGCGATGTTCACGATCATTCCCGAAACGCGTATCGACTTCATGGGCCGGCGCCGCTGGTTCTACGGCCTCTCGATCCTGATCACCGTGATCGGGATCGTCGCGTTCATCATGCACGGCGGCTTTCGCCTGGGGATCGATTTCTCCGGCGGGCGGCTGATCGAGTATTCGTTCAGCCAGGCGGTGCCGATCGAGGAAATGCGCCGGGCGGCGGACCTGGCCGGCTTCCCGCAGGCGGAGATCCAGCCCGCCCAAGGGCGGAATCTGGCCATCTTCCGCATCTCGGATGTCGCCATCGGCGAGCAGCGCGGCGGCGAAGTCCCCGTCTCGCAGAAGATCAGCAATGCCTTGCGGCAGCAGAACCCCGCGCTGGGCGTCGAGCTCCTGCGCGAGGAGAGCGTGGGCGCGAAAGTGGGCGGGGAGATCCGCAACCAGGCCTTCTGGGCGATCATGCTGTCGATGGGGCTGCTCCTCATCTACATCGCCATCCGCTTCGATTTCCGCTTCGGCGTGGGCGCGGTGATCGCGACCTTCCACGATGTCATCATGGTGCTCACCCTCTTCCTGCTGCTCGACCGCGAGATCACGATGCCGATCATCGCGGCGCTGCTGACCCTCTCCGGGTATTCGATCAACGACACGATCGTGGTCTACGACCGCATTCGCGAGCAGAATGTCCGGTTGCGTCGCGAGCCCTACATCAATGTGCTCAACTTCAGCATCAACCAGACGCTCTCGAGGACGATGCTCACCGGGTTGTCGAGCCTCTTCGCGGCAGCGTCGCTGCTCATTTTCGGCGGCGAGGTGATCAAGGATTTCGCCCTGGCGATGACCTTCGGAATCATCGTCGGGACCTATTCGTCGATCTTCGTCGCGAGCGCGCTGGTGCTGGAAATGCACAACGCGGCCGAGGCGAAGGCGGCGCGCACGGCGGCGTAGATGGATGGGGGCCGGAGCCTTCCCGGCCCTCCTTCTCGAGCAGGCCCCGCGAGCAGCCGGCCCGATGGGCCCGCCGGGGATCGCCTGTCCGGCGGCAGGCCGGAAGGGCCCTAGGGCCCGGCCGGAAGAGGCCGGCCGCGACCGCTACTCGACTCCCTGCCGGCGGAACCGTTTCCGGCGCTTCGGGTTGGTTGCTGCAAAAGCGCCCGGGCGCGCGGCATCGATGCGGCGGTGGAGGCTGGCGAATGAGATCGCTCCCCAGGTTGGTTCTCCTTGCCCTGATCCTTGCGATTGCTTCGGTGTCGGGCGCATCTCCCGCCGGACCGGGCGTCGTAATCGCCCGCTTGAAGTACGGCGGCGGCGGAGACTGGTACAGCAATCCCACCTCGCTCCCCAATCTTGCTCGCGAGCTGACCGCGCGCACATCGATTCCCGTCGAGACGGTCCAGGAAGCGCGGGTGGAGATCCTCGACGAAGATCTCTTCGATTATCCTCTCCTCTACATGAACGGGCACGGCCGGGTGAGCCTCACGGCCGCCGAGGCATCCCGCCTGCGCCGCTACCTGCTCGCCGGCGGTTTCCTCTTCGCGGACGACAACTACGGCATGGACGCGAGCTTTCGCGAGGCGATGCGCCAGGTCTTTCCCGATCGTTCGTTGGTCGAGGTTCCCTTCAACCACGCGATCTATCATTCGTTTTACGATTTCGACAACGGGCCGCCGAAGATCCACGAGCACGATGGAAAGCCGAGCCAGGGCCTGGGCATCGTCGATCATGGGCGGCTGGTCGTCTTCTACACCTATGAGTCCGACATCGGAGACGGGCTCGAAGACCCCGAAGTTCACAACGATCCGCAGGAGAAGCGCGAAGAGGCGGCCCGCATGGCGGTGAATGTCGTCCTCTACGCGTTGACGGGCGAGAAAGCGGACGGGCGGGCGAGGGAGTGATGAAGATCGCGGGCGCGAAAGACACTTTAGGCGCGCCGAAGTTCGAAGCGCGCCTCGCGCAGGCGCAAGGCGCCTGGCGCCGGCGCGCGTTCCTCGAGGGCGTCTCCGCCTGGCTGGGCGATGCGGTCCCCGGCCTCGCGGTGCTCCTGCTGCTCGCGCTCTTCCTGCCTCCGGCACGCGGGTGGTCGGCCGTGATGAGCGCGCTCGCGGCCCTGTGGATCGTCGCGACCTTCGCGAGGCGCCTCGTGGTTCCGCATTTGCGCCGGGGCTCGCTGGCCTCGTACGCGCAATGGCTGGAGCGCCGCGCGGGGCTGCGCCGAAACGAGCTCGGCAACGCCCTCGCCCTCGAGCGCGAGCGCGGGCGCTGGTCGGGCGATCCCGTCTCCCGCGATCTCGTCGAGATCGCCATCGGGCGCGCGGGAGACACGCTCGGTTCGCTTCCGCTCAACCGGCTCCACCAGGATCGTGCGCTGGCCCCCAGCGCGCTGCGCGCGGGGTTGGCCCTCCTTCCGGTATTCGTGGCCTTCCTCCTGACGCCCGTCCGTTTCGGCGATGCCCTGCGACTGCTCACTTCCGCGGGCGGGGCGGGCGTGATCCCCGCGATCGAGATCCAGGTGAGCCCGGGGGAGGAGCGCGTGGATTGGGGCTCGCCGGTCGCGATCGAAGCGCGCGTGTCCGGACGGCGGCGGCCCGATTCGGCCGAGATCCTCATGCGCGGAAAAGACGGCGCCTGGATGACGGCGCCGATGGCGCGCGTGGAAGAGACGGATCGCGCGGGAGGAATGGACCGCGATGGGGATCGCGCGGTTGCGATGGCCGCGACCGCGGGCAGCGATCGCTACGCCTTCTCGATCGGCGCGCTCGAAGGCGATCTCGAATACCGCGTGCGCGCGCAATGGGCCGAGAGCGACAACTACCACCTGCGCGTCGTCCATCGCTTGCAGGCGGTCGGATATCGCAAGGAGCTTGCGCCTCCCGAGTACACGGGGTTGGGCGTGCAGCGCGATCTCGCCTCGACCGGCGATCTCGCGGCCCTGACCGGCAGCCAGGTGACGCTCGAAGCGCTGCATCGGCGGGCGGGAATCGCCGGACGCCTGCGGTTCACGAATGGATCGACGGTCGAGCTCGAGCCGGCGGGAGAGGATGCCCTGGCCGGCCGATGGAATGCGATGAGCTCGGGCGGCTATCAAGTCGAGCTGTACGATCCCCGCGACGGATCGGCCTGGGTGTCGGACACCTTCCGCGTCGAGACGGTCCCGGATCTCGCGCCCGCCGTGGAATTGCAGAGCCCGGAGCAGAGCATCGACATGCCGTCCGACATGATCGTCCCTTTGATCGTCTCGGGAGTGGACGATTTCGGATTGACCGAGCTCGCGCTGATCTACGGACGGCCGGGCGAGGACCCGACCCGCCGGGCGCTGGTCACCTGGAAGGGAGCCGAGCGGCGGCGCGAGGCCCGCGTGGAATACGCGTGGGACCTTTCCGAACTGACCCTGCTTCCCGGGCAGGAGATCTCCTACTTCCTGCAAGTCACCGACAACGATCCCATTCGCGGCCCGAAGACAGGCGAGACGGCGCTCGCGACCGTGCGCTTCCCGACCGTCGCCGAGATGTACGCCAACGCGACCGAGGAGCGGCGCGAAGACATCCATTCGCTCGAGGAGACGGTCAAGAACCAGGAGAAGCTCGAGAAGGACCTCGAGCGCGTGGCGCGCGAGATGCTGCGCGACGAAGGCGTCACCTGGGAGCGCCAGCAGGAAGTGCAGGCGCTGATCGAGCGGCAGAACGAGCTCGGCCGGAAGCTGGGCGAGTTGCAGGAATCGCTCGAGCAGTCGCGCGAGCGCATGGAGAACCAGAACCTCTTCTCGATGGAGATGATGACCAAGGTGCGCGAGATCCAGGATCTCGTGAACCAGATCCAGAGCGGGGAATTGCATCAGGCGATCGCGCAGATGCAGCAGGCGCTCCAGCAGCTCGATCCCGAGGCGCTGCGCCAGGCGATGGAGCGGATGAAGATTTCGCAGAACGAAGTCTCCGCGGCCCTCGATCGCACGCTCGAGATGTTGAGGCGCCTGCTGGCCGAAGAGCAGCTCGATCAGGCGATGCAGAAGCTCGACGAGCTGGCCGCGCGCCAGGCCGAGATCAATCGTCAAATGGAGGAGGGCGCGCGGAAAGACGCGCAGCCGAGCGAGCGCTCTCCGGCGCAAGGCGAGAAGAAGGAGGGTTCCAGCGAGAACGACTCCGAGCAGAAGCCCCTGGGAGCCGAGGAATCGAAGAGCCTGCAGGCCGAGCAGCAAGCGCAGGAGAAGGAGCTGCAGGATTTGAAGGAGATGCTGCAGAAGATCGCCAACCAGGCGGGCGGAGACAAGCAAAAGCTCGAGGAGTCGCTGAAGGAGATGTTGAAGGACCGCCCGGCGGAGAAGATCCAGGAGCAGATGGCCAAGATGCGCGAGGCGATGGAGCAGATGGACCGCCAGCTCTCGCTCAAGTTCGGCCGCAAGATCCGCTCGGACCTCCAGATGATGAGCGCCAACCTGAGCGAAATGAAGAAGACGATCGATTTCGAGCGCATGGAGCAATTGACCCGCGCGCTCTACGACATCGCCCACCGCATGGTCGATGTCTCGCAGACTCAGGAAGGGCTGGTCGATGCGGCGCAGCGCGAGGAGATGCGCGCGCTCGCCGCCCGGGAGCAGCAGCTCCTGGAGGAAGTGGGCGCGCTGCGCGATTCGCTCGCCGCCGTGTCGCGCGAGCTGCCCATCGTGGGCTTCGGACAGCTGCGGGCGATGAACGAGACGCTGCTCACCACCGCGCGCGCGAAGGACGCCTTCGAGCAGGGCTCGCGCGGGCGCGGCTCGACCCTCGCCGGAGAATCGATGCGCACGATGAACGCGGCCATCAAGGCGCTGCTCGAGACGGCCGCGCAGGCGACCAGCTCCTGCGCCTCGAGCTGTCCCAATCCCTTCAACCGTCTGCAATCGATGTGCCAGCAGCAGAACAGCCTGAACCAGGACACGCAGCAGGCCATCGGGGCCTGCTCGACGCCGCGTCCCTCGATGAGCCAGGGGGAGGCCTTGAGCCGGCTGGCCGCGCGGCAGGAGATGATCAAGCAGGGGATGCAGGAACTGCAGGCGGAAACCCAGGATTCGCGCGGAATGCTGGGCGATTTGGAGAGCATCACCAAGGAGATGGAGGAGGTCGCTCGCGAACTGCGCAACCGCAACGCGGACCCGCGGCTGATCGAGCGCCAGGAGCGGATTCTGAGCCGGTTGCTGAACGCCCAGCGCAGCTTGCGCAAGCAGGACCAGAGCGAGGAGCGCCAGTCGCGAACCGGAATCGATCCCGGTCCGCGGGTGGGACCCGGTGCGGTGGACGAAGGCGGCGTGGCGGTGGAACAACTCGAGCGCGCGATGATGCGCGGCAGCCAGGATCCGGTGCCCGCCGAGTATCGCCGGCTCGTGGACGCCTACCTGCGCGCGCTGTTGAAGGCGCGATGACGATGAATGCAGCGAGAAGAGTCGGCCCGCTGGCCCTTGGCCTCGTGCTTTGCGCGAGCGCAGTGATCGCGGGCGCGCAGGATTCAGCAGAGGACCCGTCAACTGGCGTGAGCCCGCGGCCGAAGCCGGCTCCGCGCTCCGCCGATTCCGCGGCCCCCGCGGGGCCTTTCTCGCCCGTCGAACCTTCTCCGCCTTCAAAAGCCGAGCGGCTGCGCGATCCCTTGCGCCAGGCGCTCGAGCTCATGAGGGTGGGCCGCGCCTTTGATGCGGTGCCCATTCTGGAATCGCTGCTCGCCGAGCACCCCGACGATGCGCAGGTTTTTCAGGCGCTCACGCAAGCCTATTTGAACGCCGGCCAGCCCGAGCGCGCCGTCGCGCTCTGTCGGGAGCGGGCCCAAGCGCGCGGCCAGCGCGATCCCGATCTCTGGGTGGACCTCGCCAGGTGCTGTCTTCGCGCGGGCCGCCCGGAAGAAGCGGTCGAAGCCCTGCTGACCTGCGCGAAGGCTCGCCCGACTTGGACGATCCGTCTTCTCGAGCAGCTCGAGCTCGCGGTCGCCGACAGCCTGGGCGGAGACCGGGTGTTGAAGGCGCTGGAGAAGGCGACCCGCGCGCAGGACGCGGCGCCCGAATGGAAGGAGATGCTCGCGCACCTCTATGCGACCACCGGCCGGGAGCGGCTCGCCGTCGGCATGCTCATTCAGGCGGATCGCGAACAGAAGCAACGGGGCGAGCTCGTCTTCGAGCTCGCGCAGGTGCTCGCCAAACGCGGAGCGCTCGCGGAAGCCCTGGTGGCCTGCGACTCGGCGCTCGCTCTCGATCCGCGCGAGACGACGGCCGAGCACGCGCTCTACGAGAAAGGCGGCCTGCTCGCCAGGCTCGATCGCGTCGAGGACGCGCTGGCGGCCTACGCGGAGGGCGAACGCCGGTTTCCCGAGGGGCCGCTCGCGTTGCAGAGAAACCTGGTGCGCGCCGAGCTCCTGATGACGCGCACGGACGACCTCGCCGGCGCCCAGGCGGCCTACGAAGCGGTGATCGCGCGGGCGAAGCTCCTGCCCAGAAGGGAGCGCCAGCAGCCGGCGATCGACCGGGCGCGCCTCTCGCTGGCGGAATGCGCGCTGCGGCGGGAGGATTTCGAGGCCGCCCGCCAGAGCTTCGCAGATCTCGCGGAAACAGCGGTTCAGACCGATGTGCGTGAGAACGCGGCCTTCGATCTGGCCGAAATGCTCTTCTTCGAAGGCAAGTTCGTGGAGGCGGAAGAGGCCTATTACCAGCTCACCGACCGTTATCCGAACGGCGACTGGGTGAACGACGCCTTTCGCCGGGTGCTGATGCTGGGGGAAACGCGCGGGGGGCCGCGCGTCGAGGAATACGCTCGGGTCGAGTATTTGAGGCGCGTGGGGCGGACGCGCGAAGCGTTGGAGCGCTCCCGGGCCGCGCTCGAAGACGAGAGCGCGAATCCGGTGGCCGCGGAGATGCGCTTCGAGGAAGCGATGCTGCTCGTCGACCTCGGAGACGCCGGCGCGGCGGAGGCGGCCGTCGACAGCCTGATCGCCGATCATCCGCGCAGCCGCGTCGCTCCCGGCGCGCTCTTCTGGCGCGCGCAGCGGGCCGAGCAGGCGGCGGGCGAGGGCGCGATCGCGTCGTACGAACGCATCATTCTGGAGTATCCCTCCTCCTTCGAAGCGCGCCGGGCGCGCGCGAGATTGCGGGAGTTGCGCGCGGCGGAGGCGAATTCATGAAGGCTTTCCCGGCGGATGTCGCGGTGGGCGGGCGGACAGCCGGCGGAAGAACGGCGTCTCTTCGGCCTCGCCGCTCGATCGCGTTCGCCTCGCTGGTGGCGTCGATCCTGATGCTCGCGCTTTTTCCCTTCGCCGCCGCGCAGGCCGAGATCTTGATTCCCATGGATCTCGTGCAGACGGACCACCTCAAAGCCTACGGCATCGCCTATCACGCGCTCCAGCAGGGCCTCGATGTCGAGTGGCTGCTCAATTACCGCGGCGGATCGTTCCTCTGCCCCGATGCGGACGAGATCACGCGCAATCTCTTGCTCGAAGGGGTCGCCTTTCAGGAGATCGACGCTGGGACGCGCGCGCAGATCATGGCCGAGATCGAGGCGAACAACATGGAGTCGATCCTTCTCGAGAAGGCCCCGCGCATCGGTGTGTATGTGCCCCCCGAGGGAGTCGTCGAGCCCTGGGACGACGCGGTGATGCTCGTGCTCGAATACGCGGACATTCCCTTCGACCGCTTGTACGACCGCGAAGTGCAGGCCGGGCGGCTCTCGGAGTACGACTGGCTGCATCTGCATCACGAGGATTTCACCGGCCAGCACGGCAAGTTCTACGCCGGCTATCACACCGCCGCCTGGTACGTCAACCGCAAGGCCCAGTTCGAAGCGCTCGCCGCGGAAGCGGGCTTCGCCACCGTCTGGGAGTACAAGCACGCGACCGCCGAAGGCATCCGCGAGTTCGTCGCCCGCGGCGGGTTCCTCTTCGCCATGTGCTCGGGCACCGATTCCTACGACATCGCGATGGCGGCGGGTCCGGTGGACATCGTGGACGCGGTCAACGACGGGACTCCGGCCGATCCGCAGGCGCAGCAGAAGCTCGATTTCTCACGGTGCCTCTCGTTCGAGAACTTCGTGCTGGAAATGAACCCGCTGGCCTACGAGTTCTCCAACATCGACATGACCGAAGCCTCGCGCTTGCGCGGCCCGGAGGCCGACTACTTCGTGCTCTTCGACTTCTCGGCCAAGGAAGACCCGGTGCCGACGATGCTCACCCAATGCCACGTGAACATGGTGAACGGATTCATGGGGCAGACGACGAGCTTCAATCGCAAGACGATCAAGCCTTCCACGCTCATCCTGGCCGATGTCCCGGGATCGGACGAAGTCCGCTATGTGCACGGCAACTTCGGCCAGGGCACCTTCACCTTCTTCGGCGGGCACGACCCCGAGGACTACGAGCATCATGTGGGCGATCCGCCGACCGACCTCGCGCTGCACAAGAATTCGCCGGGCTACCGGTTGATCCTGAACAACATCCTCTTCCCCGCGGCCAAGAAGCAGGAACGGAAGACCTGAGCCTAGCGGCCCTGACCCGTGTGAGCCGCGCGAAGGAAACGCGACCCCGGTCGACGAATGCTACCCGGAGACAATCGTGCCCGGGAAGAGCCCCGGGCACGATGGACTGCGTCTTGTCGAGCGGCCGCTGGAAGAGTCCCGCCGGGCGATCGACGGCCGGTGACGATGGCCGTCTCGCCCGCCGGCCCCTCGCTCAACCGTTCGCCTTCGCGAACTCCTTCATGAACGCGACCACCGCCTCGACCGATTCCATCGGGCACGAATTGTAGGCCGAGACGCGGATGCCGCCGACCGAGCGATGGCCCTTCAGGCCGAGCATGCGGCGCGCCTTGCCTTCGGCCACGAACTTCGCCTCGAGCTCCTCCGACGGCAGCCGGAAGACGATGTTCATGAACGAGCGGCTGCCCTTGTCGACCGGCGCGCGGAAGAACGTGGGATTGGCGTCGATCGTGTCGTAGATCAAGCCCGCCTTCTTGCGATTGTGCGCCTCGACCGCCTTCAGCCCGCCGAGGTCCTTCATGTACGAAAGCACATTGCGCACCATGTAAATCGGGAAGACGGGCGGCGTGTTGAAGAGCGAGTTCTCCTTCGCGTGGGTCGCGTACTTCAGCATGGTCGGGTTTTCCGCCTTGCACTGGGCGAGGATGTCGTCGCGGATGATCACGATCGTAACGCCCGCGGGCCCGAGGTTCTTCTGCGCCCCCGCGTAGATCAGGCCGAAGGGCTTCGGATCGAAGGGCCGCCAGAGGAAGTCGGACGACATGTCGGCCACTATCGGCACGCCGTGCGTGTCGGGGAAGGTGTGCCACTGCGTGCCCTTGATCGTGTTGTTGCTGGTGATGTGGACATAGCGCGCGTTGGGGGTGAGCTTGAGCTCGTCCTGACGCGGGATGCGGGTCAGCCCGACCGTCTCGCCGTCGAAGGCGACATTCACATGGCCGAAGAGCTTGGCCTCGGCGATCGCCTTCTTGGACCAGGTGCCGGTGTGGATGTAGTCGGCCGTCTGATCCTTGCCGAGCAGGTTCATCGGCACCATCGCGAATTGCAGGCTTGCGCCGCCGCCTAGGAAGAGCACCTGATAGTGCTCGTCGAGGCCGATGAATTCCTTGATGAGCGCGATCGCTTCGTTGTGAACGGCATCGTACTCCTTCGAGCGATGGCTCGTCTCCATGATCGAGGTGCCGGTGCCGGCCCAATCGGCGAGCTCCTTCTGCGCCCGCTCGATGGCGGGCAGGGGCAGCACCGCCGGACCCGCAAAGAAATTGAACGCGCGTGCCATGACCGTCTCCTTCTCTGTTCTTCTTCCTCTTCCCGTCTGCTTGCTCTTGCTTCTGCTTGCTGTCGATGGCTGCTTGCTTCTGCGGCGGGGCCGCCTGCGCGCGGCCCCGCGCCCTTGCGCCTAGTGCTTGCCGTAATGCTCGGTCAGGATCTCGACGATGATGTCTCCGATGCGCAGCAGATTCTCCTTCGACGAAGCGCCGATGTGGGGCGTCATGAAGACATTCGGCGCCGTCAACAGCGGCGAAGCGGGCGGCGGCGGATCGCTCTCGTAGACATCCGTGCCGTACGCGCGCACCTTGCCCGAGGCGAGGGCGGCCGCGAGATCGGGCTCGTTGATCACCTTGCCGCGGCCCGTGTTCACGATGATGACGCCGTCCTTCATCTTGGCGATGAGCGCGGCGTTGATCATCCCGCGGGTCTCGTCGGTGAGGGGGGTGTGCAGCGAGAGGAAGTCCGACTGCGCCAGCAGCTGTTCGAGCGAGACCATCTCGGCGTGCGGAGAGCGCTCGACATACTTGTCGTGGGCGAGCACGCGCATGCCGAAGGCCTTCGCCCGGATGGCGACTTCGGTTCCGATGCGGCCGATGCCGACCAGGCCGAGGGTCTTCTGGAAGAGCTCCGTGCGCTTCAGTTCCTTCTTCGCCCACGCGCCGGACTTCATCGAGGTGTGGCCTTCGATGAGCCGGTTGGGAATCGCGACCAGGAAGGCCATGGCCATTTCCGCGACCGCCACGCTCGAAGCGGCCGGGGTGTTCATGACCTTGATGCCCTTTTCCTTGGCGTAGTCGATGTCGACATTGTCGAGGCCCACGCCGCCGCGAATGATCATCTTCAAGGCCGGCGCGCCATTGATGTACTCCTTGGTGGCCTTCGTCTTGCTACGAATGAGGACCACCTCGGAGCTCGGAAGATCGGCGGCGTTGTCGGTGACGGCGCCGAAAGGCTTTAGCCGCTCGGGAAGTGACGGGTCGAACGCATCGGCAATGAGAATCTTCATCGGGTCCTCCTCATCCCCGGGCGCACGGGCCCTTCGGGATGCGATCGGGCGCGGGACCGCGGACCGGCCAATCGGGGCGGCGTTCGCGTTCTGCGTTGCGCGCCGCCCCAACGGTCCGCTTTCGACCGGGCCTCAGTCTTCCAGGGGCCGAACGATCAGCCCCGAGCGCAGCTTGGGCTCGAACCAGGTCGATTTCGGCGGCATCACCTTTCCGGCGTCGGCCACCGAAATCAGTTGATCGATTCCCGTCGGATACAAGGCGAAGGCGACCGCCCAGCCTTCGCGGCAACGCCGTTCGAGCTCCGCGGTGCCGCGAATGCCGCCCACGAAATCGACCCGCTTGTCGGTGCGCGGGTCCTGGATGGCGAGCACCGGATGGAGCAGGTTCTCCTGCAGAATCGCGCAGTCGAGGCGGGCGACCGGATCGTCGGCGGGGAAGGAGCCCGGACGCGCGGTCAAGGCGTGCCAACGGTTCTCGAGATACATGCCGAAGCTCTTCGCGCGGTCCGGCGCGGCTTGCGCGGCGGGAGCCACCTCGAAGCGCTCACCCACCTTTTCCAGAAACGCCTTCGGGCTATTGCCGTTCAAATCGCGGACGACGCGGTTGTAGGCCATGATCTTCATCTGGTCGTGGGGAAAGATGACCGAGAGGAAGAAGTTGTACGGCTCGTCTCCGCGGTGGCGGGGATTCGCCGCGCGGCGTTCGGCGCGCACGCGCGTGGCCGCGGCGCTGCGATGATGGCCGTCGGCCACATACAAGGCGGGCACCGCCTGGAAGGCGGTCTTCAACGCTTCCACCTTCTCCGGCGCAGAAACGACCCACAGCGTGTGGGCGATTCCGTCGTCGCTGACGAAATCGTATTCGGGCGCGCCGGACGAGAGCTCCGCGACGACACGATCGATCTCCGGCCGCGCGAGGTAGGTGAGGAAGACCGGGCCGGTGTTGGCGTTCATCGCGTTCACATGCCGGGTGCGATCGTCTTCCTTGTCGCGGCGGGTGTGCTCGTGCTTCTTGATGCGCCCGTCCTCGTACTCATCGATGCTCGCCCCGGCGACGACGCCCGTCTGGATGTGGTCGCCCATCTTCTGCCGATAGATATAGAAGGCGGGAACGGCCTCTCGGATGATCGCCCCCTGGCGGATCAGGCCTTCGAAGTTCTCGCGCGCCCGGGCGTACACGCGCGGATCGTCGGCCGAGGTCCCGGGCTCGAAATCGATCTCCGCCTTGGAGATGTGCAGGAAGGAGAACTCGTTGCCTTCGGCCATCTTGCGAGCTTCGGACGAATTCATGACATCGTAAGGCGGAGCCGCGACGCGAGGGGCGAGATCCTTGCGTGGACGCCAGGCGCGGAAGGGCCGAAGCAAAGACATGAGCATCCTCCCATTCGAAAAATCCTGTCGAACCTTTGGCAAGCGGCCGATAGTAGCAGGGGCATGGGCCGGGTGCCAGCGAAAGCTGATCCCGAACTTGCAATTCGAGGCTGGGCTCTCCAAGATCGCCCGGGTGCGAGCTTGACCAGTCTCCGGAACGCGCATTTGTGGGAGGCTTCCGAGAGGGGCACCGCCGGGCGGTTTCAGGCCGGGCTCGAGAGGGGAGGGGAGGATGGAGCAGGGGTTTGCGCTCCCGGAGTGCAAGAAATGCGGAGCCGGCGTCCTCATTCCGCTGTCCGACTACGGGCGTGACGGTGCTCCGATCGAGTACAAAGCCTGGGCCTGCACCAACCCCAACTGCGGCTTCAACATTCGAATCGACAACGGCGAAATCAGTTACGGCCGGACCATCACATCCTCGACCAAGTAGGCACCAGGAACATGGCGCGGCCCGGGGCGCAGACCGTGGGGGACTCGGGGCAAGGAATGATCCGGGCAGTCCTCTTCGATCTCGATAACACCCTCACCGACTTCATGAAAATGAAGGACGGCGCGATCCTGGCCGCCATCGCGGCCATGATCGACATGGGCCTGCCGCTCTCCGCCGACGAAACGCGCCGCCGCATCTATGCGATCTACGAGCGTGAAGGCATCGAGTACCAGCTCGTCTTCGACCAATTGCTCCGCGAGGTCTACGCATCCCCACGCCCCGATGTGCTCGCCGCCGGAATCATCGGCTACCGGCGCGCGCGCGAATCGCAACTGGTCCTCTATCCGCATGTGCAAGCGACCCTGATCGCGCTCGTCCGCCGCGGCTTGCGCCTCGCCGTGCTCTCGGACGCGCCCAGCCTGCAGGCCTGGCAGCGCCTTCATCACTTGGCCCTTCAGCACATGTTCGAACATGTGATCACCTTCGACGACACCGGGGAGCGCAAGCCCTCGCCGCTTCCCTTTCAGCGCGCCATGAAGCTTCTCGGGCTGCCCGCGCAGGAATTGTTGATGGTGGGCGACTGGCCGGATCGCGACATGAAAGGCGCTTCGGCGATGGGCATCCGCACGGTGTACGCGCGCTACGGCGACACTTCCGGCGCGCTGCATTCGGGCGCCGATTACGAGATCGACGACATCGAGCAGGTGCTGGACATCGTGAGCGCGCTCGAGCGCGAAGGTTCACCGCACGAGTCGTAAGGAGCAAGGGGACATGAGGCTCGTCACCTCCGAGCAGATGCGCTCGTCCGACCGCCTGACCATCGCGGGATTCGACGACCACGCGCCGGTCGCTTCGCGCACGCTCATGGAACGCGCCGGCTGGGGCATCTACGCGGCGCTGCGCCAGCACTTCGCGCGCCTCGCGCACCGGCCGATCTTCCTCTTCTGCGGTCCGGGCAACAACGGCGGCGATGGGTTCGTCGTCGCTCGCCACCTGCATCACGCCGGTTGCGCGCCGCACGCCTTGCTGCTCGGCGATCCCGAGAGGCTCTCGCACGACTGCGCGCAGCAGCGCGCGGCGTATGTCTCCCGCGGCGGCGCCGCCTGGGCGCCCTGCTCCGAGAACGCGATCGACGCGCTGGTGCGCTCCATCCTGCGATCCGCGGGAAGCCACCCGCCTCTGCTGATCGACGCCCTGCTGGGCACCGGCTCGCACGGCGCTCCGCGAGGGTTGATTGCCGCGGGAGCGCGAGCCATTCAGAGACTGAAGATCGAGCGCGGCGCGGAGACGCTCGCGATCGACCTCCCCACGGGAATGGATGCCGACACGGGTCAGGCGGACGGAATCGCCGTCGAAGCCGATCTCACCGTGACGATGGCCTTCCTGAAGACGGGCTTCCTGTTCTACCCGGGGCGCGCTCTGGTGGGTCGCGCGCGCGTGGTCGACATCGGCATTCCCGACGCGGCGGCCGAACAGTCGGGTCCATCGACGGAGCTGATCACCCGCCAACAGGCGGCGCGGCTTCTGCCCGAGCGCGAGCCGGATGTCCACAAGTCGCGCGTGGGCCGCGTCCTCGTCGTGGGCGGGTCGCCCGGACTGACCGGGGCCCCTTCGATGGCGGGCCTCGCCGCTCAGCGCGCCGGCTCCGGGCTGGTGACGATCGCGCTGCCGGCCAGCCTGAATCCCGCGATCGAAGCCAAGCTGACGGAAGTGATGACCCTGCCCTGCGCGGAGACACCCGCCGGCGCCTTGTCGCAGAAGGCGCTGGAGAAGATCCTTTCCTGGGCGGAGCGCACGGATGTGTGGGCGCTCGGGCCCGGCCTCGGCTCCGCGCCCGAGTCGGTCGCCCTCGTCCGCCTGCTCGCCGAGCGCTTTCCCGGGCCGGTCGTCGTCGACGCCGACGCCCTGCGCGCCTTGCGAGATGCGCCCATCGCCAGGCCGAAGGGAGCTCCCGTTCCGGTGCTCACTCCGCACCCCGGGGAGATGGCCGCGCTGCTCGGCCGCGAGCCGGGCGAAGGCCTGGGCGGGACGCCGGTCGAAATCGCCCGCTCCTATGCCGTCGATCACGGGTGCGTGCTCGTTCTGAAAGGCGCGCCGACGCTGGTTGCAGCCCCGGACGGCCGGATGTGGATCAACCCGACCGGCAATCCCGGCCTGGCGACGGGCGGAAGCGGGGATGTGCTGACGGGAATTCTTGCCTCGCTGCTCGGCCAGGGACTCGATCCGACGGAGGCAGCGAGGCTGGGCGTCTTCGTGCACGGATGGGCTGCCGATCTCCTGGCCGGCGAGCGAGGGCCGGATCGCTTCTCACCGATGGATGTGATCGAGATCTTGCCGAGGGCCGTCGGGTCCCTGCGGAGCTTGCCGGCCGCATCCGGGCATTTGCACGGCCGGCCGAATGAGGCGTGGACCGAAGAATCCGGCTTCCAGATTCCTTGAAGGGACCCGCCAGGCCGCCTCGCGCCTTCAAGGCTGCAACCCCTTCCGTCGCGCGTGCACGGGGCGCGCCGCGATGCATGCGGCGCGGGTCTTCCCCCTGCCGCGGCAGTGCGCCGAGCCGCGGATAAGCGCTTTCCCGCTTCCCCTGCCTGCCGGGAATCCAGTTGACGATGGTCTGGGCGCTTCCTATATTGCCTGGACTGGTTTGTTCCTATCCTCTTTGGAATTCGATGGAAAGGCGTGGGCCGGACCGGCGCGAGCCGGTCAGAGGCAGGAGGCCACAGGGCATGTCACGGTTCCTTCTCGCGGTGCTTGCTTTGACGATCCTGCTCGCGGCTGGCGGGTGCACCAAGCGCGTCCCGGTGGAGTCCGGAAAATTCGACGCGATGGGCAAGTACCAGGTGACTTTCGCCGACGGTTCGAGCGTGCGCGGGAAAATGAACTTGAACGAAGCGGTCGAGGTCACGGCCGGGGGCAATATCTACCGGGGCACCATCGCTGACTTGTCCCCCGATGAGATCTTGGTCGAGAACTGCCGCCTGATCCGCAAGGTCGACAGCGAAGAGAGCGAGCGGACGCGCATGTACAAGGCGGTCCGCAATCTCGAGCAGGAACCGGCTCAGTTCGTCTTCAAGCTCTCCGATGTGAAGCAGGTGGATCGGGTCAAGGTGGATCCCCTGCAGACGGCTACGCGCTCCGCGTTCTGGGCATTGACCGGCATCGTCTCCGCCATTCTTCTTTCCGAAAAGTCCTAGGGCGGGGCAAACCGCGTTCGCGGTGTGGCAGATGGAGGAGGGGTCCGATGGGGCTGCCTGCTGGAATTCGGTACGGGGTTGGTGGTCTCGCGCTTCTGCTCGCGATGGCGGCGCTCGGGCTGCAGCCGGCGCCAGCCCAGATCGTGGAAGTGCACAACCCGACGGTCTCCCTTTTCGATCCCGGGGTCTATCAGCGGCCTGACGGCGCCAGCCTTGCCTCCGTCCTTCCCATAATCCTCAACCGCCCGATCGATGATCTCTCGCCCCGAGCCGGAGCGGATGCGATGGCGATGGGTGGGGCTCATCTGGCGCTGGCTGACGGCGCTGCGGCGCTCGCCTGGAACCCAGCCAATCTTGCGCGTCTGCGCGAGTCCTCGATCATGGTCGACGGTTTCTCGTTGGGATCGTCGGGCAGCGCCAACACCGGCACTTTGCCCCCACAGGTTCTCGTCCCGGGCTACGGCGATTTCGAGATCACGACCTATCGCAGCCGGCTCGGCGCGCAGACGGGCTTCGGTTTCGTCGGCGGTGCGCGCCCGCTGATCGATGTCGCCGGTTCGCCTTTGGTGGGAGGGATCGGCTACCGCCGGCACACCGAAGTGGGCTATGGGCAGGAACTGCTCATGGAGATGAATCTGATCGGCGCGACGGGCGGTAGCTTTCCATTCACGTTTGGGGCCGAGAATGACGAGCGCGGATTTCTCGAGAGCCTGACCATGGGCCTCGGATACGAAGCGGTGCGCGGCTCGTCCTTCTCCCTCTCGCTCGGCGCGACCGCGAATTTCCTGACCGGGCGGCTGCGTTCGGACAATATCGCCCGCGTCGCCGTCCGCAATTTCGAGGAAGGCAAGGGCAAGTTCCAGCAGAACCACAAGGGCTTTGCCGTGGAAGCCGGCGCCCTGGCCCAGGTCACGGATCAGGTTCGCCTGGCGGCCTGGGCGGAGTTGCCCCATACCGTTCATGTGCGCAACGGCGCCTTGATGGATCAAGCCATTCGCACTCCGAATGTCACCGAGCCGACCTATCGCAACTACTGGGACATCGCCGACTACGACATGGAGTTTCCGCTCTTCGCCAGCGTCGGAGTCGCAATCGGACCGATTCAGGGGTTCGAAGTAGCCGCCGATTACAATCTGCGGCCCTGGTCGAAGGTCGACATCAAGCACACTGAGGCCGAATTCCAGCCGTTCGACGGCTCCTATCCGGCCGCCGATGTCGAGAGCTTCCACGTGGGAACGCGCTTCGAATTCCCGCTGCTGCGCGAGCCGTTGCATCGCGCGGGGCTGCGTCTCGGCACCATGCTCGGATTCCGGACGATGCCGCTCTCCATGCTGGACACGAGTTTGGAAGACGACACCAACCCGCCTCACTATCATTCGGACGGAGTGGAGGGCCACGCCTTCGCCTTTGGCTTCACCCTGGCGACGCGCCAGGTGGATTTCCACATCGGGATGGAATTCCAGTCGTACGAGTACGGGACCTGGTTCCTGGATGATCAGCGGGAGCTCGGGACGGAGGACTTTCCGGAGCGGGAGATCTGGTTCGAGAACCCCGACAATCGGGTGATCGAGGTGAGCCGCGACAACACGATCTTCCGGTTCTCTTCGGAGCTGCATCTGTAGAAGCAGCGTTTTGGGGAAGAGTTTTGAAATGCGAAAGAGGCGGGAGCACCTGCACCCGCCTCTTTCATTTTCCTGAAACGCGGATTCCGACCGGCGCAGCCCTCGCGCCGCCAGGCTAAGAGCACCCGCTCGTCGAGCCGCACTCCATGCACCGGTGGCAGGAGCCGTTGCGCGTCATGAACGAGCCGCACTCCGGGCAGGTGGGCGCGTCCACATCGTTCACGAAAGTCGACGCGCGGGAGCCGCCGACGGCCGGCGCCGCGTGAGGCTCTTGCAGGGGCGCCGGTCCATCGGCTTCAGGCGGAGCGCCCTGCGGCAGGAACTTCAGCGCCAGCCAGCGGAAGATGTAGTCGGTGATGCTCTTCGCGTACCGGATCTCCGGATGGTGGGTGAATCCCGAAGGCTCGAAGCGCGTGTGCACGAACTTGTCGACGAGCACGCGCAACGGGACGCCGTACTGCAGCGCGAGCGAGATCGCGGTCGCGAAGCAATCGCAGAGGCCCGAGACGACCGTGCCTTCCTTGGCCATCACGATGAAGATCTCGCCGGGCGAGCCGTCGGGATAGAGGCCGATCGTCACGTAGCCCTCGTGATCGCCGATCGTGAACTTGTGGGTGATCGACTGGCGCTCTTCGGGCAGGCGCCGCCGGACCGGCCCGCGCGCCTGCTCCTCGCCTGCGCCGCCGCCCGCTTCCAGCGTCAGCGGCTGCACGCGCTTCGAGCCGTCCCGGTAGATCGCGATCGCCTTCAAGCCTTCCTTCCACGCGCGCTGGAAGATCTGAGCGATCTCGGCGCTGGTGGTTTCCTGCGGCACATTGACGGTCTTCGAGATTGCGCCGGAGATGAAGGGTTGGACCGCGGCCATCATGCCGATGTGCCCGTCGTGATGGATGAAGCGCTTGCCCTTGCGCGGCCGGAAGGCGCAGTCGAACACCGCCAGGTGCTCGGGCTTCAGATTCGGCGCGCCTTCGATCGTCTCCTCGGCTTCCATGTACTCGAGAATCTCGCCGATCTGCGCCGAGTTGTAGCCCAGGCGGCGCAGCGCCGCGCGGACCGTCTGATTGACCATCTTGAACATGCCGCCGCCGACCAGCTTCTTGTACTTGACCAGGGCGAGGTCGGGCTCGATGCCGGTCGTGTCGCAATCCATCATGAAGGCGATCGTGCCCGTCGGCGCGAGCACGGTGGCCTGCGCGTTGCGCCAGCCGCACTGCTCGCCCTTTTCGACCGCTTCGTCCCAGACCCGCCGGGCGGTCTGCAGAATGGCGGGGGAGATCAAGTCGGGATTGATCCGGCCGAGCTCGTCGCGATGGCGGCGCACGACGCGCATCATCGCCTCGCGGTTGCGCGCGAAGCCCTTGAAGGGCCCGAGCACGCGCGAGATCTCGGCCGAAGTCGCGTACGCCTGTCCGGTCATGACCGCCGTCACCGCCGAGGCGAGCGCGCGGCCGCGTTCGGAGTCGTACGGCAGGCCCTGAGACATCAGCAGCGTGCCGAGGTTCGCGTAGCCGAGCCCGAGGGGCCGGTAGTCGAAGCTGTTCTGTCCGATGGACTGGGTGGGATAGCTCGCGCAATCGACCATGATCTCCTGGGCGAGGGTCACGATCGCGACGGCCGCGCGAAAGGCGTCGGTGTCGAACTCGCCGTTCTCGTCGACGAAGCGCATGAGGTTCAACGAGGCCAGATTGCACGCCGAATCGTCGAGGAACATGAACTCGCTGCAGGGATTGCTCGCGCGGATCTCGCCCGCCTGAGGGCAGGTGTGCCAGGAGTTGATCGTGGAGTGGAATTGCAGGCCCGGATCGCCGCACAGCCAGGCCGCCTCGCTGATCATCTCCATGAGATCGCGGGCGCGATAGGTGTCGACCGGCTCGCCGGTGGTCACGGCGCGCGTCTGCCATTCGCCGTCGCGCTCGACCGCGGTCATGAATTCGTCCGTCACGCGCACGGAGTTGTTCGAGTTCTGGAAGAAGACCGAGGCGTAGGCTTCGCCGTTCAAGGATCCGTCGTAGCCCGCGCGAATCAA
>CAYZWI010000021.1:0-32816 GCA_964482205.1 uncultured bacterium
AGTCAGACCCGCCATCAGGGATCACTCTGCCTCTTGCGGGAGGAGTCCAGATATGCCGTTGTTGTGCGGTACCTGCAACTTGAGATCTTCATCACTAGTGGCTTCGCGCTCTATGGCCTCGTTTCCTATTTGGGGCGATCAGTCGACTTTTCGAGCTGAATTTCCCACAGCCGCATCTGGAGTTCTACCTCTTCAGCGGTCCACCGGTGTTTGACATTTGCCGCATGCCGTCTAACGTCTACCCATGTGCGGTTTATGACGTTCGGCCACTTCTCCGAATCCTCGGCATGCGGTTCACCCATGTGCCAGTACTTGCGCTCTTCAAAGTAGAAATACTTGCGCTGGGAGTGGCCGAAACGCTGGATGACGCCATATTGTTCGATGCAGTCAATGAGCGCTGCATGATCTTCCTGGGTGCACATTGTCTTCGTAGTGTATTCGTGAGGATATGTGCGGGCGTAGGTCCAGGCAAACTTCCATTTCGTCCGCTCGATGAGCCGCACGAGTGCACTCATCTTGTCATTGGGCAAGTGTGCGGGCATATTGCCTGAGGCGTTAAGCATTGACAGCAGTTGCGTTTCAGCGTCGCGTACGAGTGTGTCCGAGTAGTCCTCCCAGTGTTTCGGATCCGGAGTGAGAGGAACGTACAATCGGTCGATCTGCTGGAATGAGCGGCTCCCGCTAGCTTTGATGATGACACTTCTCTCGCCGATTGTGATTACCCACGCCCCATGCCGGTAGCCTTCGCGCTCGTAGACCATCGAGCCACCGAGGCGTTCGACAAGAGATCGAACCGATTCATATGCGCGACCTGACATATGGGTCCTGTCTATTCGACGCTGCTATGAGCTGGTGCACTTCTCGATCTGGCGTCATGCCGCCTACGCAAATGATACCACGACGACCACCGGCCTGTCAGGCCGCGCGACGCGCAGGGTCTTATTCTGTGGTGGGCGCTTCCGGTCGAGAGCCAGGCACGGCGGGCACGGCAGACCGCTCAGCGGCGCGCCATGCGGACGCTCGCGAGAAGAGCACCCACGCGGTCGCCCCAAGGACGCCGATCCTCCCGTGAGCGCGATTGCCTCTTTGCGCCTCGGTCGAGCCCGGGCGGCTTCTGCGAGATCGAGCGCGAAGTGGTGGAGCGGATATCAGCTTGGCGGCAATCCTCTCTTGAGGCACCATTGTCGGGCGGAACAATCAGCGGGAGGAAGGCCATGCGAAAGGCGGCTCATCGTGTTCGGGGGCTCGGCGCGATCTGCGCCCTGGCGGTAGCGGCAGGGTGCGGTGGTGCTCATGGCCCAGCCGGGCAATTGGCACTCGCTGACGCTGGGGCGGCCACGGCCGTGGCAACAGCCGAATCCTCAACTGGCCTCTCCTTTGACGCGACGGCGGCCCTCGATCCTCGACCGACGCCGTTTCCAGATCGCATCGTGCTCACCTGGAACGACGACCCCGCAACCACGCAAGCGGTGACATGGCGGACGGACGCGTCCGTGGATTCGGGATTCGCATTCCTCATGCTCGCCAACTCCGCGCCTGAGGCGAAAGATGTGCAACGCTTCGAGGCAACCACGACCTCGCTCGAGGCTTCTTCGGGGCTTGCGCGTTACCATTCCGTCGTCTTTCGCGGATTGCTGCCCGGCACGCGCTACGCGTATCGCGTCGGCAGCGACGCGGGCTTGAGCGAGTGGTTCCTCTTCCGCACTGCGGACCTGGACCCGGGGACGGAGACGGCCTTGAGCGCGCATGTGGTGGGCTTCGCTCCCTTCACCTTCCTCTACATGGGCGATGCGCAGAACGATCATCTCACCTGGTGGTCACGCACGATCCGCGCGGCCTATGCGGCCGCGCCCAACGCGCGCTTCATCGTGCACACGGGCGATCTCGTAAGCCACGGCGACGACGACGAGCAGTGGGAGGCGTGGTTTCAAGCGGGCGGATGGATCCACGCGATGCTTCCCTGCGTCCCGGCTCCGGGCAATCACGAGTACTTGAAGTCGACGGGAAAGAAGGGCTCCTTCACTTCGCATTGGCGGGAAGTGTTCACGCTTCCCGAAAACGGGATCCCCGGCCTGGAGGAAACGAACTACTTCCTGGACTACCAGGGGGTGCGCATCGTGACGCTGAACACCTATCAAGATCTTCCCGCGCAGGCGGAATGGCTCGAGCGCGTGCTGAGCGACAATCCCAATCGTTGGACGATCGCGGCCTTTCACTATCCGATCTACTCGGGATACGGCAAGCGAAACAACGCCGAGCTGCGCGCGCTGGTGAAGCCGATTCTCGAGAAGCATCACGTCGATCTCGTGCTGACCGGCCACGATCATGTCTACGCGCGCGGGCAGGCGCCGGAGGGGGACTACGCGCCGGGCGATTCGACGAGCCCGAAGCCGGTGTTGGGGACGAGCGGTCCGGTGTATGTGATCTCGGTCAGCGGGCCGAAGCAGTACGAACTGAATGCGCCGTGGGCCAAGCGGTCCGGTGAAAATGTGCAGCTCTATCAGATCATCCATGTGAGCGCCGACACGCTGCGCTACGAGAGCCGCACGGTGACGGGCGAGCTCTTCGACGCGTTCGATCTCGTGAAGCGTGAAGACGGCGCGGCGCGATTGGTGGAGCGTGCGGAATGAACGCGCGGAGATGCCTTGGGTTCCTGCGGACGCGCTTGCTCGCGCTCTTCGTTGCGGCGCTCTGCATCGCGCATGGTTGTCCCGCACACGCGCTCACGCTTCGCGATGCGGTCGGAGGCGCGCTGGAGAATCATCCTTCCGTGGCCGCCGCCGAAGCCGAGCGGGCGCAGGCGCGCGCGGCGGCAGGCATCGCGAGCGCCGCGTGGCTGCCGACGCTTTCCGTGGCCGGCTCGCTCACGCGCTATGAAGAGCCGATGCTCGTCTTTCCCATCCATCGGTTGGATTTCCTGCACCTGCCCACCTTCGACGAAACGCTCATCCAGGGAGGAGTGACGGCAAGCTACACCTTGTTCGAAGGCGCGGGCAGGATCGGGCGTATCGGGCAAGCGCGCGCGGCGGAACGCGCGGCGACATTCGCCGGCGAAGGCGTCGAGCAGGGAGTGATCGCCCATGTGACCCGCGCATATCTGCAAGCGCTTCATCAAAGGGAAGTGCTCGCGGCGCACGACGCGCGCCTCTTGGCGCTGCAGGCGGAAAAGAAGCGCGTGCAAGACCTGTGGAATGTCGGGCGGGCAGCGCAAATCCAGATTCTGCAGACGGAGGCGGCGATCGCGAACGCCGAGGCCGACCGGGTGGCGATTGCCGGCGCGCTGGAATTGGCGCAACGCGAGCTCGCGCGACTCACCGGCTTGCCCGTCGACAGCGCGCGGGCCGATCGCCTGGAGGACTTCACGATCGTCGATTCGCTGCCTGCATCGAGCGACGACCTTCTCTCCCAAGCGCTGGCCGCCAATCCCCAAGTCGAAGAGTCGCGCGCGCGCGTGCGGGCGGCCGAAGCGGGCGTGGGCGTGGCGCGGAGCGAGCGCTGGCCCGAACTGAACGCGCTCGGAAGCTATCTCGCCTATGCCGACGGGTCGGGCGAGGATACCTACGAATGGAATGTGGGCCTTCGTCTCGCCTGGCCGCTCTTCACCGGTGGCGCGGTGGGAAAAGGCGTCGAGCGGGCGCGCGCGACGCGCGCGGGCTCACAAGCGGGCCTGGCCCTGGTCGAGCTCCAGGTGCGCGATGAGCTCGATCGCGCGTGGAATGCGCACGCGGAAGCGCGCGCGCGCATGGCGAGCCTGGAAGCAGCCGTGGCCGCCACCGGCGAGGTGGTCCGCATCCAACAGTTGCTCGTGCAAACCGGCGCCGGGACGGAGAGCGATTACTTGAATGCCGAAGCGGATCTTCTCGAAGCGCGCGCGGCCCTCTCCAACGCGCGGCACGGAGCGCTCGGCGCGCAAGTGGAACTCGCGCGCGTGAGCGGACGGCTGAGCAGGGAGTGGATCGACTCCCATATTGGGGAAGGAAAGCGATGAACCGACGCATTCCCATCATCGTCGCTTCGCTTGCCGTGCTGGCGGTCGTCATCTGGCTTGCCGCGCGGCCGCGCTCCTCGGATCACGAGCTTCTGTTGTCGGGCACGATCGAGGCCACCGAGGCTCGCCTGGGCTTCGGCGCGCCCGGACGAATCGAAGCGATCCTCGTTCAAGAAGGCGATTCCGTGGAGGCGGATGCGGAACTCGCGCGCCTCGATCGCGCGGAGGCGCTCGCCCGGCGCGAACAGGCCACCGCACAGGTCGCGGCCGCGCAAGCGTTGCTGACCGAGATGGAACGCGGCGCGCGAAGAGAAGAGCTGGCCCAGGCGAGGGCGGCGCGCGAAGCGGCGCGCCAGCGCCTGGAAGATGCGGAGCGCGATCTGGCGCGCACGCGCACGCTCGCGGAAGGGGGAGCGGTGAGCCGCGAGACGCTCGACAAGGCGGTGCTCGCGCGTGATCTGGTGCAGAGCCAGATGACGCACGCGGAAGAGCAGCTCCGCCTGGTGGAGAGCGGGCCGCGCGAGGAGCGAGTCGAGGCGCAGCGCGCGCAGCTTGCTCAGGCGCAAGCAGCGCTCGCCGCGGTCGATGCGGTCCTCGAGCACATGATCGTGCGCGCTCCCTTCGCCGGCATCGTGACGACGCGGCACCGTGAGCCGGGCGAAATCGTGGGAGCCGGCTCGCCGGCCGTGACCATCGTGAATCCCCGCGATCGCTGGGTGCGCGTGTTCGTTCCGGAGACCGCCATGGCGGGCGTGCACCTGACGGCCCCGGCGCGCATCACGGCGGACCGCGATCCCAAGCGCGCGTATCCCGGCAAGGTGAGCTACATCGCGAGCGAAGCGGAGTTCACGCCCAAGAGCGTGCAGACGCGCGAGGAGCGGGTGAAGCTCGTGTATGCGGTCAAGGTGCAGGTGACCGGTGACCCCGCGGGCGATTTGAAGCCGGGCATGCCGGTGGATGTCGTCCTTGAGCTGGCCCGCTGATGAATTCCGGCGCTCCGATCGTCGAAGTCGGCGCTCCGATCGTCCATGTCCGCGATCTCACTCGCCGCTTTGGAAATGTGACGGCAGTCGAGGGCTTGAGTTTCTCCGTCGCCCCCGGAGAACTGTTCGGTATCGTGGGTCCCGACGGCGCGGGCAAGACGACTACGCTGCGCATGCTGGCCGGAGTGCTGCGGCCGACGGCCGGCGAGATCAATCTCCTCGGTATCGACATCGTGCGCGATCCCGAACGGGTGAAGGCGCAGATCGCCTACATGCCGCAACGCTTCGGCCTGTACCACGATCTCACCGTCGAGGAGAACCTGCGTTTCTACGCGGACCTCTTCCAAGTGCCCGCGCGCGAGCGAGCGGAGCGCATGGAACGCCTGTTCGAGTTCTCCGGCCTCGCGCCCTTTCGCGATCGCCTCGCCGGCCGTCTCTCGGGCGGGATGAAGCAGAAGCTCGGTCTGTCGTGCGCCCTCGTGCACGAGCCGGCGATTCTCTTGCTCGATGAGCCGACCTTCGGCGTCGATCCGATATCGCGGCGCGATCTGTGGATGATCGTGCACGAGATGGTCTCGCGCGGCGTGACCGCGGTGGTGAGCACTTCCTACATGGACGAGGCGGAGCGCTTCGATCGCCTCGCGATGATCGGAGGCGGGCGTCTGCTCGCCCTCGACGCGCCCGGCCATCTGCAAGCCGGCCTGCAAGGAGAGATGCTCGCCGTGGAAGTGGCGCAACCGCGCGCCGCGCGGGATGCGATTCTGCGCTCGTCGCTCGTGCGCGGAGCGGCCATGTTCGGCGATCGGCTGCACTTGCGCGTCGATTCGGCGGAGCGCGACCGGCCGGCCGTGGTGAGCGCGCTCGAGCAGGCCGGCCACCCGGTGCACAGCGTGCGCGTGATCGAAGCGTCGCTCGAGGATGTGTTCATCGAACGCATGGCAGGCATCGAAGAGCGAGGCATGGGACAGCAAGGTGGCGAAGAGGGCGGCGAAGAGCGAGGCGGCGAGAAGACATGAGCCCGGACACCCCACAGCCAGGTGACCGGCACGGCGGGCAGCCGCGGCTGCAAGTGCAAGCCGATCGCCTCAGCAAGCGCTTCGGCAAATTCGTCGCGGTCGACGAAGTGAGCTTCGCCATTCCGGCCGGAGAAGTGTTCGGGTTCCTCGGTCCCAATGGGGCGGGGAAGACGACGACGATCAAGATGCTGGCCGGGCTGCTCGTTCCCACTTCCGGACGCGGAAGCGTGGCGGGCTTCGACATCGCGCGCGAGCCCGAAGCGATCAAACGGCGCATCGGTTACATGTCGCAACTCTTCTCGCTGTACGCGGACCTCACCGTGGAAGAGAACATCTCGTTTTTCTCCGGGCTCTACGATGTGCCTCGCGCGCGCCGGAACGAGCGGCGCGCCTGGGTGCTGGAGATGGCCGGACTGAAGGACATGGGCCGGAGGTTGACGAGCGAATTGTCGCTGGGCTGGAAACAGCGCCTCGCGCTGGGATGCGCGGTGCTGCACGAGCCGTCCATCCTGTTCCTCGATGAGCCCACCTCGGGAGTCGACCCGCTCTCGCGGCGAAGCTTTTGGGACTTGATCTACGCGCTCGCGGGGGAAGGCACGACCGTGCTCGTCTCGACGCATTACATGGAAGAGGCCGAATACTGTCATCGCCTGGCGTTGATCAGCGCCGGGCGCTTGATCGCCTTGGACACGCCCGCGGGAATGAAGAACGCGATTCGCACGCCGCTCTTCGAGATCCAAGCGGAAGAGAGCGCGAAAGCGGCCGAGGTTCTCGTGGCCCTGCCCGGGATCGGGGAAGTGGGCATGTTCGGTCGCGCGCTGCATGTCAGCCTCGAGGATGCGCAAGAACAAGACGCGGAGGCGCGCCTGCGCGCATGGCTCGAGGATCGCGGCGTGCGCGTCTCCTCGATCGCGCGCATCTCGCCTTCTCTCGAGGACGTCTTTGTCATGCGCGTGCACGAGGAGCAGAAGCGCAGGCAACCAGCCTCCTGGCTAGCGCGCAGCGAATGATCGGGGAAGTCGAAGGGGAAGGCTGATGAGAGGCCTGATGGCATGAAGGGCCTGAGGGGTCACGGCCACGAGCGGGCGAGCCGTGCCGGCCTCGTCGAGCGACGGGCGCCGGGAAGCGCGTCCGCCTGGAGCTGGGTCCGCTTGCGGGCGATCGCGCGCAAGGAAGCGCTGCAGGTGCGCCGCGACCCGCGCAGCTTGCTGCTCGCCTTTCTGCTGCCCGTGTTGCTGCTCATTATCTTCGGCTACGCGATCACCTGGGATGTTCGCGACATCTCGACCGTCGTGGTCGATCAGGATCGAACCCCGGCGAGCCGCGATCTCATCCGGGCGTTCCAGGCTTCGGGGTATTTTCGCATTCTCGCGTACGCCGAAGACGCCGATGCGGCCGTCGTAAGCCTCGCCGGCGGAGAGGCCCTCCTGGTGCTCGTCATTCCACCCAGCTTTGCGGACGACCTGCATGCCGGAAAGCCGGCTCCGCTGCAGGCGATCGTGGACGGCAGCGACGCGAACACGGCCACGATTGCGCTCGGATATGCCCAGGCGATCGTCCGCGAGTTTTCGGCCGAAGCCACGCAGGTCTCGCTCGCCTCTCGGACTTCGCGGGGCGTTCCCATCTCGGCGCGCACGCGCGTCTGGTACAACGAGGAGATGCTCAGCCGCAACATGATCGTGCCGGGATTGATCGCGGTCATCATGATGATCATCGCGGCGATGCTCACGTCGCTCACGATCGCACGCGAATGGGAGCGGGGCACGATGGAGCAGTTGGCCGCGACTCCGGTCTCGCGGCTGGAAGTCGTACTCGGGAAGCTGCTGCCCTATTTGATCATCGGCCTCCTGGACGTCGGGATGGCCTCCATCATTGGCGTCGCCCTCTTTCGGGTCCCCTTCCGGGGCAGCCCGGCGCTTCTCATGGGCACCTCGCTCTTCTTCCTGATCGGCTCGCTCGGCCTCGGCATGTTCTTCTCCACCGTCGCGCGCTCGCAGCTCTTGGCGACGCAACTTGCGATGGTGGGGACCTTCCTGCCCGCGTATCTCCTCTCGGGCTTCATGTTCGCGATCGATGTCATGCCGCGGGTCCTGCAAATCGTGACTTACGTCGTTCCGGCTCGGTACTTTCTGGTGGTCACGCGAGG
Source organism: uncultured bacterium (assembly GCA_964482205.1). Taxonomy (GTDB): domain Bacteria; phylum Eisenbacteria; class RBG-16-71-46; order CAIMUX01; family WJJG01; genus JAZDGX01. The sequence goes on from CAYZWI010000021.1 coordinate 8,134, forward strand.
CATCTTCTTGAAAGGAGTGGGAGTGCCCGTGCTCTACGTGCAGGCGCTCTCCATGCTGGCCTACGCCGCAGTAGGGATCGCGCTCGCGGCGCGCGTCTTTCGAAAGGAACTGGAATGAGACTCGCCGGATCGCTGAGCCGCATCGGGGAGATGATCCGCAAGGAGCTCATTCAGGTCCTGCGCGACCGGCGCTTGCGGGGCATGCTCATCGCCGCGCCGATCGGACAGCTCATCATCTTCGGCTATGCGGTCTCCACCGACGTTCGCGACACCAAGCTGGCCGTCCTCGACCACGACAACACGCTCGTCTCGCGCGAGCTCGTTCAGGCGTTCACGCAATCGGGGTACTTCCGCGTCGTCGCCCGGCCGGAGAGCCCTCGGGAGATGGTCGGTCTTCTGGATCATGGTCGAACGGTCGTGGGTCTCGAGATTCCGGCGGGGTTCGCGGCGTCCATCGGGCGTAGAGAACCGGCCGAGGTGCAGATTCTGGTCGACGGCACGAACTCGAACCTGGCGCTCGTCGCCAAGGGCTACGCCGAGCGGATCGTGCTGGAGTACGGACTGCGGGGAGCAGAGCCGGCGGATGTCGCGGGGAGCGCGGGCATCGCGGGAGAAATCTCGGCAAGTCATGCGTCTCCGAACGCGGGGATCGATCTCCGCGAACGGGCCTGGTACAACCCCGGTCTCAAGAGCCGCATCTACAATGTGCCGGCCGTGGCCGGCGTCATCATCATGCTGGTCTGCCTGCTGCTCACCTCTCTGGCTGTCGTGCGGGAACGGGAGATCGGCACGCTCGAGCAGCTGATGGTGAGTCCGCTCAGGCCGCTGGAATTGATTGCGGGAAAGACCATTCCCTTCGCGCTTCTCGGGCTGCTCGATCTGTTCCTCGTCACCACGGTGGCCGTGTTGTGGTTCCGCATTCCGTTCGAAGGCAGTTTCTTCCTGCTGCTGGGGGCGAGCGTTCTCTATCTGCTCTCCGGCCTCGGTTTGGGGCTGCTCGTCTCGACGGTCTCCCGCACTCAGCAGGAAGCGTTCATGGCGAGCTTCCTCATCTTCATGCCGATGGTCCTGCTCTCGGGATTCATGTTCCCGGTGAGCAGCATGCCGGGAATCCTCCAATGGCTCACTCTCTTGAACCCGCTGCGCCATTTCTTGCACATCCTACGCGCGGTGTTCCTGAAGGGCACGGGGCTGGCGATTCTCTGGCCACAGGTTCTCGGGCTTCTCCTCCTGGGCGTGAGCATTCTCGGCTTCGCCGCGACGCGGTTTCGCAAGACGGTGGGGTAGGGGAAGCGCAGCCGGCGCGTTGATGCGTGCGTGGCGGTGGCGCCTGCATGACGCGGCACCGCACGATGCATGCGCGGCACGGTGCATGCGCGGCACGGTGCTCGCGTGACGGTGCTTGCGCCATGGTGCTTGCGATGCGAATTCACAACACAGTTGTGGTATTCTGAAACCGAATCGGGTATGATGCGAATGTTCTCATCTCGCGGCGTGTCACTCGAGTGGGTCAGTGCCTGCGACTGGCTCGCGGTGGTGTAGCTGCGCCGGGTCCACCAAGCTGAAGCCATGCAACGGAGGTGTCGTATGCGCTTCTCTGTCTCTACCCGCGCGGTTGCGTGGGTCTCCGCAGCGTTGCTCTTCATCGTTCTTTCATCCCTCGGCCCGGCCGTGCCTGAGGCCTGGGCGCAGACCTCGGCCACCGCTTTCACGTACCAAGGGGAGTTGGAGGAGGACGGAAGGCCGGTGGACGTTTCCTCCGCCCGGATGATTTTCCGGCTCTGGACCGCCGAGTCTGGGGGAACCCAGGTGGGGAGCGACTGCATGGTCTACCCGGTCGCCATCGTCGAAGGAGTCTTCACTGCCGCAGTGGATTTTGGCGAATACGCTTTCAAGGAATCCGCTCGCTGGCTCGAGATCGGCGTCGACGTCAACGGCGGCACGGCCTACACCTGGTTGTCGCCCCGTCATCGCGTCACCGCATCGCCCACGGCGATCTACGCGCTGCATGGCGGCGACTCGCCTTGGGTGATCTATCACTCCGACATCTACTATGACGAGGGCCGGGTCGGAGTCGGGACCTCCACTCCCACGTATCCGCTTTCCGTTCAATCGCAAGGAGCCGACGTCGCGATTGGCGGAATCACCTCCAGCGCCACGAGCGCGGCGGCCGGAGTCTATGGCCAGGCCAGCGGAGCGAGCGGCCAGGGAGTGCTCGGGCACAACACGTCCACGACCGGCACAGGGCGCGGCGTGGCGGGGTATTCGGCCTCTCCGGACGGCTACGGCCTGCACGGATCGAATGGCGCGGCAACGGGTAGAGCCGTCGGCGTGTTCGGCGAAAACGAATCGCCGACCGGATGGGCCATTTGGGGCAGGAGCAACAGCAGGACCGGCAATCCGAAGGGCGTCGTGGGCTCGGCGTCGTCTCCCGAAGGATACGGCGTCTATGCGTGGAACGAAGTCGACGAAGGAAGGCCGATCGGGCTCTGCGCGGGCACGGACGCCGAGGATGGCATCGCGGGGTACTTCTTCGGTGGAGGCTACTTTCGCAACCGCCTCGGCATCGGTGTGGAAGGGCCTGCCGAGATGCTCGAGGTGGCCGGCACCGGCAAGTTCACCGGCCTGCAGTTGACGACCTCGCCTCAGGAAGGATACGTACTCACCTCGGACGACTACGGCGTCGGGACGTGGCGGGCGCCGAGCGGTTCGGGCGGGATCGGCGGCAGCGGCACTCCGTACTACCTGCCCAAGTTCACCAGCGCGACCACGCTCGGCAACTCCGTCATCTACGAATCAAGCGGTGGGAATGTCGGCATCGGCACGACCGTTCCCACGCAGAAGCTGCAGGTTCTCGGGACGGTGCGTATGAACGGGTTCCAGCTGTCGAGCTCGCCCACGGCGGGATACGTGCTCACGTCGGATGCGTCGGGTAACGGCACCTGGCAGGAGGCGGGGGGCGAGACGGCCTGGAACGATTGCACGGAAGGCATTTTCTACAACGAAGGCGTGGTCGGCATCGGCACGAATTCGCCCGGCACGCTCGCTTCGCTCCGCGTCGTGACCTCGAGCACTTATGGGATCCGTGCCGACGGGGGCTCGTACGGAATCAAAGGGGAAGGCACCGACGCCGGTGTCGTAGGGACCGGTGGCCCGCGGGGCGTGCAAGGTAGCGGCACCGCTTGGGGCGTCGACGGAACTTCGACGGGCGGCACCGGAGTGAGGGGCGCGAGCACGAACGGCATCGGCGTGAACGCGGTCAGCTCGGGCACGACCACATCCCACCCGGCCCTCTACGCCACGAACGACAACGCCAACGGAATCGCCGTCTTCTCCACCTGCACCAGCACCGACGCCAACCTGGTCGTCGTCAACAAAGGCGCCGGCGACATCATCAAGGGATTCAGCGGGTCGACCGGCGGAGATCTGGTCTTCCGCGTGGCGAACGACGGCACGACCTCGGTGAGCGTGCTCCAGATCACCGGCGGTTCCGACCTCTCCGAGCAGTTCGACGTGCAATCGCGCGACACCGAGATCCGTCCGGGTCTCGTCGTGTGCATCGATCCCGAGGAACCCGGCCGGCTCGCGGTCAGCCGTCACGCGTACGATCGAACGGTAGCCGGAGTCATCAGCGGCGCGGGCGGCGTTGTTCCGGGCATGACGATGGGCCAGCGCGGGTCGATCGCGGACGGCGGTCAGCCAGTCGCGCTCACGGGCCGCGTGTACGTGTGGGCGGATGCCACTCATGGCGCGATCCGCGCGGGAGACCTTCTGACGACCTCGGACACGCCCGGCCACGCGATGAAGGTTGCCGATCACGGGCGTGCCCAGGGCGCGATCCTCGGGAAGGCGATGAGCTCGCTCGACGAAGGGACCGGGCTCGTGCTGGTGCTGGTGTCGCTTCAGTAGCAGGAGGAGATCCGCCGTGAATCGCATAGAGAAGATCGCGATCGCGTTCGCCGGCATCGGACTGCTCCTGTTCGTGCAAGCGGCAGGAGCGCAGATGACGCGCGAGGAGGTCGAGGGTTTGCGCCGCGAGGGGCAGGCCAAGGGTTGGACCTTCACGGTTGCCGAAAACGAGGGCACGCTTCGGCCCCATCACGAGTTGTGCGGGCTGGTGATTCCCGCCGATTGGAGCTCGACTCCGCGGCAGGACGCGCCACCTCCCGCGCGCGACTTGCCCTCGTATTTCAACTGGTGCGACATGGAAGGGTGCACGTCGGTCAAGGACCAGGCAGGCTGCGGCGCCTGCTGGGCCTTCGCCACGGTCGGCATCCTGGAAAGCAACATTCTGCTCAACGACGGCATCGAGGTCGACCTCTCGGAGCAGTGGTTGCTGAGCTGCAACACCGACAGTATGACATGCGGCGGGGGCTGGTTCTGCTCCCGGTATCACTTGGCGACCGGGGACAGCTGCGGGGAGAGTGGCGCGGTGTTCGAGGTGGACTTCCCCTATGCCGCCCAAGACCTTCCCTGCGGATGCCCCTATACGCATCAGTACTGGATCGACGAGTGGGGCTACGTTCCGGGAGGCGACATCCCGCCGGTGTCGGCGATCAAGGAGGCGATCGTCAACTACGGCCCGGTCGCCACGGCCATCTGCACTCCGCCCGCGTTCCATGCCTACGACAGCGGCGTGTTCAACTCGTGCGATGACCCGGGCAACCTCGACCATGGCGTCATCATCGTGGGTTGGGACGACAGCCTGGGCTCGGAGGGTGCCTGGCGGATACGCAATTCCTGGGGGACCAGCTGGGGCGAAGACGGCTACATGTGGATCGAATACGGCTGCATCCAGGTGGGCAACGGAGCGAATTGGATCGAGTACCCGGGGACCGTGTGGGTCGATTTCGCGTACATTGGCACCGAACTGGGAACGTTCATGCAGCCCTTCAACACGCTGGCCGAGGGCGTGAGCGCGGTGCCCGCAGGAGGCCATCTGCGGATCAAGGCGGGATCGACCGGCGACACATCGACGATCACGAAGGCCATGACCATCCATTCCTACGGCGGAACCGTCGTCATCGGGCAGTGATCGTCCCCGACGGATCGCCCGTCCGTCTCATCGACGGCGGCGGCGATCGGAAGGGCACGATGGGGAGGTGTGAAATGAACAAGCGCGGATGGCTCTGGCTTCTTGCATGGATGGCGATGGCGGTCTTCGCCGTCTCCGCTTCCGCCACGCTCACGATGGACCGCTGGACCATCGATGGCGGCGGCGGACGTGCCACTGGGGGCAGCCTGCAGCTCGGGGGAACGATCGGGCAACCGGACGCGGGCTTCCTTTCGGGAGGGTCGCTGGTGCTTCACGGCGGGTTCTGGTTGGGCGGCGCTTCCGCCAGCGCCATTCCGGAGCCCGAGCAGGAACAGGAGCAGGAACCGGAGCTGGAGATCGCCGTGCCGCTCGCCTTTGCCGTCACGGCGTGCGCGCCGAGCCCCTTCACGCATGCGACCCGCCTGAGACTCGATCTGCCCGAGCCGCGAATGGTGCGGGCAGGAGTGCACGATCTCACGGGGCGCCTGGTGCGCTCGCTGTGCGTGCAGACGCTGCCGGCGGGCAGCCACGACTTGCGCTGGGACGGTTGCGACGACGGTGGCCGGCGACTTCCGAGCGGCATCTTCCTGGTCCGCATTGAGGCCGGAAGCGACCGTACGACCCGACGGGTGGTGTGGCTGGCCCGCTAGACGGCCCGCATCGGTTTCCGAGACCTTCGCCCATTCACGTGCTGGGTGAGCGGCCGGCCGTCCGGTGATCGACGTTGCTTCGCTACGGACGCGGGGCCGCGCTTGCGCCGGCCGTCTCCGGGAGAGGTTTCCGGAGCTCCTCGTCAGACTTGGATCGAAGGCTCAGGATCCGGGCCGCATGGATCAACAAGAGAGCGCCACTCCAGACTAGCTCGCCCGGTGTCTTCGGACCTGGAATCGCGCGACATCCTCTGCCAGTCTCGCTCTGCGTGACTTGTTTGTGCTGATTCAGATAGCGAAAGAGATAGGCGGCGGTCCGAAGATTCGGGATGTGCGCGTTGCCGGTTCGTCACGCGATCCGTGGATCACGCGACCTTCACTCCCCCCAAAACAGGTTCCGCGCCGCCCGCGGGCTGCACTTCTGATACCGCGCATAGGCCGTGGCGGCGGCCTCGCGGACATCGGCCACGGAACCGCCGCTGACCCAGGAGCGGATCGCGGCGTCCAGCGTGTAGGCTTCGGGGGCCATCAAGCCGGTCGTGAGCAGCAGAGGATGAGATCCCACGCGGTGGAGCAGATCGAGGAAGAAGGGCTTGCTGGCGCAGGCCAGAACCATGCTGCTTCGGGCCGACCCCGGGTCGGCCGGCCTCGGAGGCGTGTCGATCAGAAGGTCCATCAGTCCGTTGTGACCGACAAAGGCGACCAGATGGGCCGCGCCGCCCGCATCGAGAGAGATCTGTTCGGAGCCCTGACGAACCGATATCTTTTCGGCGTCCCTTTCACCCGCAAAGGTTAAGAACTTCTCGATCGCAGCCTTGATCTCGGCGCCATCCCAGGCATCGGCTACGACGTAGACGGTGGCGGAGCGGCCATCGCGCCGGATATTGGTGGCGAAGACCGCTCTCTCCAGAATTCTCGCGTCGCCGGGCATTCCCGCCGCGAGCCTGTTCCAGCCGGCTTGCTGCGCGAAGAAGGTGCGGACGCCGTAGAGCGCTCCCCAATACAAGTTCGAGCGGGCGTCTTGGCCGTTGCCGAGATGCTGGGGCACCGGAACGATGCCTTGGTTCTCGTTGTCACATAACGCGACGACGACATGTACGACGATGAGCCGGCCGGCCTCGACGTCGCGAGTTATGCGCGCCTGGGGATCGGTTGCGGAAGGCTGGGCCACGGCCAATGTCGTGACACACGCGAGGAGAGTGGAGGCTGCGACGAAGAAGAGCGCCCATGGATGCAAGCGAACGCCGCTCTCTGACGTCAAGCGCTTCGTGCGAGGCATTTGGCCCTGCCTTAGGCCGTACGGACACCTGGATCCCGCGAGCCGCCGCAGATCGGAAACAATTCCATGGTCTCTCGCGCATCATGTCAACCGGCTCTCTCGATCTTGGTTCCCAGGGCACAGATGTTCAGAGGACTTTGCAGGGGCATTTGCTCATCAGGATGGCGACGGGGAGCCGCGAGACGCCGGCCCGGATACGTTATGACGAGCACTATCACGCGGACTTCGCCTTGCTGTCGAGATGAGCGCCGTGCGGAAGCAGGCACGGCGATGGGATTGCCGCTACTCGCCAAGACGAGTGCCGACATGCCCCGCGCTTGATCGTGCGATCTCCGTGGCGTAGCCTCCCCAGCGGATCAAGTCGTGGCCTGGGGCGCCCGTGGTGAAGAGATCGATTCCGGCGTGCCATCCGCGGACACGCTAATGGAAGGGTAACGTATGGAATCTGCACCCTTCTCCTCCGATCGGTCCGCGTCTCTCTGTTACCGCATCGCGCGCGCCCGTCTGTGCATCCTCGTGCCGGCTGTGGCGATCATGGCCCTGGCCGGCGGCGGCGCAGCGGCTTCCTTTCCCTTGCTCGCGGATGGCGAGGGCGCCGCGTCCTTCTTTTCCTCGTCTGCGGATCCGGTCGCCATCGGTGGGCTGTTCTCGCGGGCCGAAGATGGCCGCGGCTTCGACGTCGTTCATTACGACCTCGACTTGGAAATCGCGGACACGACCTTGCTGGGAGATGTCTCGATCACGCTCGTCGTAATGGACGAAGGCTTCGAGGAGGTCATCGTCGATCTGTACGACGCGTATGAAGTGACCGGCGTTTCCAGTCCGGCTCATGCAGTGTCGGGTTATGTCCACGACGACGACCGTTTGGCTGTTGCCTTCGTCGATCCGCCGGCCGTGGGGGACACGGTGAAGGTGGAGATCGCGTATTCCGGAACGCCCCCCACGCTCTCCGGAAGTCCTCAGCCCTTCACCTTCGCCACCCATCGGCACGAGGGCCGCGAGACGCCGGTGATCTACTCCTTGAGCATCCCCGATCGCGCAGGCGCATGGTGGCCATGCAAGGATGCCGTCTTCGACAGGGCGACAGCTTCGGTCGCGATCACTGTCGCCGACTCCCTGGTCGCCGTCTCCAACGGAGTGCTCGATCGCGTTGTCGACCTGGAGGGAGGCCGGCACCGCTACCACTGGAGCCATGCCCATCCGATCGCGCCCTACCTGGTCTCGGTGGCCGTCTCCGATTATGTGGCCATCGATGATGAAGTGCTCATCGACGTGGATGGGGTCCCCACGGCTCTCCCTCTGCAGTACTTCGTCTATCCCGAAGACGAGGAGAACGCGCTCACGGACCTCGCCTGTCTCAAGGATGCGATCGTGTTCTTCTCGGGGCTCTTCGGGCCCTATGCCTTCCTTGACGAGAAGTACGGGATCGCCGAGATCCAGTGGAGCGGGTGCATGGAGCACCAGACGTGCACGTCCGTGGGATCCCGATACCTGAATGGCACGGGCCAGCATGAATCGATCCATGTTCACGAGCTGGCGCACCAATGGTGGGGCGACGACGTGGGGCTGGCCGACTGGCGGGATGTCTGGTTGAACGAAGGCTTCGCCACCTATTGCGAGGCTCTCTGGTTCGAGCACGAAGATGGGGTGGAGGCTTACCACGACCACATGCGGAACAAGGATGCCTTTCCGCCTCCCGAGAACCCGGATTTCCACGGCACCATCTACGATCCGCAGCCGCTGTTCGGCTCGACGCCGTACAACAAGGGAGCCTGGGTGCTCCACATGCTTCGTCACGTGATCGGAGACGAGGCCTTCTTCGCGAGCCTCCGCGCCTATGGGGAGCGTTTTGGAGGCGGGGAGAATGTGACGACGGAAGACTTCCGCTCAGTCTGCGAGGAGGCATCGGCCCTGGACCTGTCTCAGTTCTTCCTGCAATGGATCTACCATCCCGGCCGTCCGGCCTACGAGTGGCGATGGGGCTGCGAGCCCAAGGGAGCGGGCTACGAGGTGACCCTGGACATCGCCCAGACGCAAGCGGACTACGAAGCCTACGTCATGCCCATTGATGTGCGCATTGCGACGAATGCGGGGGAGCAGCTCTTCGTTATCCAGAACTCCCAAAGGCAGCAGGCCTACTCCTTCCTCGTGGCGGACCGTCCTCTCGGTCTCGACGTGGATCCCGGCAATTGGATTCTCAAGGCCGTGCCCAGTCCCCAACCGACCGCGTTCCTGTTCCGCGGCGCGTGGCCCAACCCGGCCAAGGAGGCAGCGACCCTCTCGTTCTTCACTCCCAATCTCCAGCAGACGACGCTCGACATCTTCGATGTCTCCGGACGTCGCGTCATCCGCTTGTACGACGGTGTTTCCGGCGGCGCACGCCAGGTGGTCTGGAACGGCCGCGATGCGGATGGCCACCCGGTGTCTTCGGGCGTGTATTTCGCCCTTCTGCGAGTCCCCGGTCTCGAGGAGACCTCGAGGGTCGCAATCATCCGATGACCGGGCATCGCGGCTCTCTTGCGCCCGCCCGGGCCGGTGCGAAGCGCGGCTCCGCCTTCTCTCAACGCGTCCCGTCCGCTACCGCGACATCAGAATCATCTTCCGGCTGAGCTCCTTTCCGTCGCAGGAGATCCGGTAGAAGTAGACGCCGGCGGGCGCTTCGGTCCCGAAATCGGTGCGACCATCCCAGGGAACGGTCCATTCCCCTGCGTTCATCTCGCGATTCATCAACGTGCGGATGATGCGTCCGTTCACATCCGTGATCTCCAGCAATACCCGGCCCGATTTGGGCAACGCGAACTGGATTTGCGTCACCGGGCGGAACGGATTAGGCCGGTTCTGGGACAGGCTGAGTTCCCGAATCGTGGCGGATTCTCCCGCCGCTGACGAAATGCACACCAGCTCGATCGGCGCGGAGAACGGCCCCGGATAGTCCGCCGCGTCCATGGCCCGGACGCGGTAGGTGTAGGTGACGTCACAGTCGGGTGGAAGATAGTCATACCATTGGAATCCCGCTTCGTCAGGCTCCGCGTCCACCGCCACTTCCTCGATGAGCGTTTCAGGTGTGTTCCGGTCGTCGGCGCGGAAGACCTGATAGAACTGAATCGCCTCCGCCTGCCCATCGATGTCCGCGGTCACAGGAGTCCACTCCAAACGCACCGTCGGCCCGCTCAACTGATCTCCATGGAAGGGGTACCACTGCACCTGCAGGTTCTGCGGTTCCTTGGGGGAGTTGCAGTCGATGCGGTAGTCCATGACCATGCCGCCCAGCGCCCGGTTGTTCTGCAAATCCCAGAGAGTGAAAGGAATGTGGGCGGTCTGTCCGTGAGTGGCATTCGTGGAGGAAACCGTGACCAGGATGGAGTCTCGCTGCCCTTGCTGCAGAGTGAAGGTCCCGGTGTTGAAGGAGAGGGTCCAGTTGGCGGGAATGCTGTAGTCGTTGAAGTTGGGTGGCGAGCCGACGCGCACGCGGGCCACGGCGTACTGGACCGGAGAAGTGATGTAGAGCTTCGACTGCTTGGTGAAGGGGCCGGGACAGCCAAGCTCCTCTTTCCCCCCGGCGCGCGCCACCAGGATCTGATGGTTGACCTGGGCGACATTGTTGTCGTTAGGCGGATATTCGCTGTTCTGCGGATCGAGGTCGTGCACCGCGATGGCCGCGATGCAGTAGTGATCGATATAGACCGGCGGGTCGGGGTAGGTGAAGGGGATGTAGTCCGAGACTTCGTCCGTCAATCCCAGGAGAGGCAGGTCTCTGGATCCGATGAGCGTGCCCCACGTGGGCCAGAGCTGCCCCAGCCCTGGGTCGCCGTAGTACAGATCCACCCGGGCTCCCGAAATCGGCTGCGGCCCCACGTTCTTCACGTGAAACCAGAGGTGGTTCTCGATTCCCTCGGCGGGATAGTCATCCGCTCCGTCGTCGTTGTTGTCGATCCAGATGTCGGGGCTGGCCCACCAGGCGCTGCAAGTGGTGAGTTCTGCGCAGTCGTCCGTCGAGCAGTCCTGGATGCAGAGGTCGGCTTGATAGGGCACGCCGATCGTGAAGTCGGCGCAGATCGTGCCCGTGCAGGCATCGATGTTGCTCACGGCCACGCCGGTGGCGTCTCCGGAGTAGGAGCGGGAATCCGGAACGGAAGCCGCGGTGAAGGAGGCTTCCGTCGCCGGGCACCAGACATCCCCTGCGTCCCCCTCATTGGTCGCGGAATCCAAGTGGTCGGCGTTGATGACGTGGCCGGCGCTGGTGGCGTCCGAGCATTCGAGATCGACGGCCTTGTGGGCCTCGTCGCCATTGACGTCGTTGGTGGCGAGACGGTCCTCGTAGACGCGCTCGTCCACATGATAGATGAGGAGCCCCGTTCCGTGGAGGTTCACATCGAAGCCGAGCCTCTGCCGGTTTTCGACCAGGAAGTACTCGGTCGTGATGTCCCCGCCGGTCCAGACGCGCACCGCGGCCCCGGACTGCTCCACGGGGGGAATGCACAGATGGACGTTTTGCGTGACGTTGTAGTAGTTGAGCCAACCCATGCGCCGCTTGTGGAAGGCGCACATGTGGCCGGGTTGATCCTGGGTGTTGTTGTTCGCGTTGGCCATCAGCGCCCAGTGCCCGAGTCCTTCCGAGTCGGCCGACCCCAACGCGGGTGTCGTGTCGTAGAGATCGGGCAGGCCGAGGGCGTGGCCGAATTCATGGCAGTGCGTGCCGAATCCCCGCTGGAGCCCGGTGTCGCAGTCGAGGCCGGCCGAGATGAAGTAGTTGTCGATGCGCGTGTGGGCGATGCCGGGCGCGTGGGATGCATCGTCGGTCTCGTAGTGGGCGGACCAGCCTGAGAGTCGGTAGGAATGGGACCAGATGTTGTCGTTGAAACCGCAGGCCCCGCTCACGTCGGGGGTGACGAACATGACGAAGTCCACGTAGCCGTCGTCGTCGGCGGTGTTGGGCACCCCATCCGGTCCGTCATTGTCGAACTGGGAGAAGTCGATGGCGGCGTCGTTGAAATCGAGGATCTCCACCATCAAATCGTAGACATGGGCGGTGCCATCCATGCCGTTTCTGGTGCCTTCGTAGTAGTCATCGTCCTGCGGTAGTGTGTACCAGTCGCGCACGAGGCCATCCACCGAGTAGAGGTTGTAGGAGATCTCCTTGAAGTACTCCTGCATGGTTCCCGTGGGCCAAGGACCGGTGAAGAGCTGGTCCTCCAGGTCGTCGCGCGTGAACGGCGCGGCGCCGGAGTTGTTGTAGAGAAAGGGGAACACCGGAAACCGGCCGACGCCCACGAGGCGCGTTCCTCCCCGCTCGGCGGCTTCTTCATCCGTGATCCGTCCAGCCTCGAGGTCCTTCCGGTTCTGGACGATCGCCTTCACCAGGTTGATCCAGCCCCCCGGCACCGCCGCGAGGGGGGCGGGCCTGTCGATGGCGGCGGCGATTTCCGGGGGCAGCTTGCCGTCTCGAGGTTGATCGGCCAAACGGATGTTCGCTCCTGCGACGCCGACCTGAATTGTGAAGACGAGGAGAGCAGCCAGGAGGAGCGAGATCTGACAGCGAGCCGTCAAGTGTGTCACAGGATCCCTCCTTTCCATGTGGGCCATGAATGGCGGCAGGGACATCGGTGGGGGATCGGCTCAGACCGGAGGAGGAAGCGGTTCAGTCTGCTGCGACAAGAGTAGGCGAACGGCCCGCGCCTCCAGGGGATCCGCCCGGCGAAACGCCGCCACCAGCAAGCCGTGGTCGACCGACATCCGAGCCACGAATACCTGCCAGTCCTGAAGGCCCGGACACCGGAGGGATTCCGAATCACCGCGGTCGCGCGGGACTTCTCGCTTGTCGCCGTCACTGCATCAGCACATGCACCGGAAAGAAGCCCACGTCCACCGCAATGGTACTCCGCGTCGCGGGGTCCGTCCACGGCGCATCGTGGGCAAAGGTCCGCGTCCCTGACGCCGAGCACTCGCGGGCCATCATGGCGGTGTCGATCCTCGAAAAGCGAACGGGCAGGGTCGCGAAGCGCCACGGTGGGGCCTTCCTGAGCCTCATGCGGGTGGCGGATCGTTCCGAGCGGAGCTGCCAAGGTAAATGCCCCGTGGCGCTTGTTCCTTGCAAAGAAAGCGGTTAGAAGCTTCGAACCGCCCTGGCGTGGCTGTCTCATCGGCTCGATTGCGGGTGGATCGTAAGGGGGACGAATTCGACTTCACAGGGAATCTGCCTGCCATTGCCCCTCGCCGAGGTGATATACTCCTCGGCTCGCAAAATCAAACACCCGAAGAAGGTCGGGCATCGGGCAAACGCCCCCGGGTTCACAGAGGCCGCCGCCGGCGGAAAGTGGGCGGTGCGCAAGGGGAGAGGGAGATGGCTACGGTAGCGAAAAAGGCATTCAACGCGTATGAAATGGCACGCGCCCAATTCGACAAGACTGCGGACTTGATCAACCTCGATGCGGGCACCAGGGAATTGCTGCGCAATCCTCTGCGTGAATACCATTTCTGCATTCCCGTGCGCATGGACGATGGATCGATGCGCGTGTTCCAGGGCTTCCGCGTCCACCACAACGACGCGCGCGGTCCGGCCAAGGGCGGCATCCGCTTCCATCCCCACGAGACCATCGACACCGTGCGCGCGCTCGCGATGTGGATGACCTGGAAGTGCGCGGTCGCGGACATTCCTCTCGGCGGCGGCAAGGGCGACGTGATCTGCGATCCGCACAATCTGAGCATGCGCGAACAGGAAGCGATCTGTCGCGGCTGGATTCGTCAGGTCTCGCGCGACATCGGCCCGGTCACCGACGTGCCCGCTCCCGATGTGATGACGAGCGCGCAGCACATGCTGTGGATGCTCGATGAGTACGAGACGATCAAGGGCGGCCACTATCCCGGCCTCATCACCGGCAAGCCGGTGGGCATGGGCGGCTCGCTCGGCCGCAAGCAGGCGACCGGGTACGGCGTCGTCTACACCTTGCGCGAGGCGCTCAAGGAGCACAAGCTGCGCCCCGAGGAAACGACCGCGAGCGTGCAGGGCTTCGGTAATGTCTCGCAGTACGCAATCGAGCTCTACACGAAGATGGGCGGCAAGGTGATCTGCGTCTCCTGCTGGGATCAGGAGGATCAGGCTTCGTACGCCTTCAAGCGCGCGAGCGGCGTGAATGTGTCCGAACTCCAGGGCATCACCGACCGCTTCGGCGGCATCGACAAGAAGAAGGCCACCGAGCTTGGATACGAAGTGCTTCCCGGCGACCGCTGGATCGAGCAGGATGTGGATGTGCTGATGCCGGCGGCGCTCGAGAACCAGGTGACGGGCGAGAATGTCAACGCGATCAGCAAGAAGGTGAAGATCATGGTTGAGGGAGCCAACGGGCCGACGACTCCCGAGGCGGATGCGGTTCTTGTGAAGCGCGGCATCTTCGTGATTCCCGACTTCCTGGCGAATGCCGGGGGAGTGACTTGCAGCTACTTCGAGCAGGTGCAGAGCAACATGAACTACTTCTGGGAAATGGACGAGGTGCTCGGCAAGCTCGATGTGAAGATGACGGCAGCCTATCACGCGGTGAGCGATCTGGCCCGTTCGCGCAAGCTCTACATGCGCGACGCCGCGTATGTGGTCGCCGTCAACCGTGTCGCTCAGGCCTGTCGCGATCGCGGCTGGATCTAGGCGCGGCCAAAGGACGGCTCGCGCGCTTCCTTCGCGATTCGCGTTCCCGCAACTGCGGGAGGCGGAAAGCGGCGCGGGATGGCGTCACGGCACGCGATGATGAGAACGCTCAGGGACGCCGGGTTCGCCCGGCGTCCCGGGCGATCATCCCGAGGTCCGCATGAGCCGCTCCGACGATGCATCGCGTTCCGACGATTCCTCCCCGTCTTCGATTCCCTCGTTCGGCCGCAAGTTCTTCGAATCCGATGAGACCTTCACCCGCATCGGCGACGGCGAAATCGGCGGCAAAGCGGCCGGGCTCGCGCTCGTCAAGGAACGCATCCTCCCCAAACTGCGCGCCGAGGATGCGCGCTCCTTCGTGGTCGCCGTGCCCACGCTTGCGGTGCTCGGGACCGGGCTCTTCGAACGCTTCATGGCGCGCAATCGCCTGTATGAAATCGCGCTCAGCGACGAACCCGACGATCGCATCGCGCTCGCCTTTCAGCAGGCCGACCTGCCCGCCGAATTCGTCGGCGATCTGCGGGCCCTCATTGGCGGCGTGCACACCCCGCTCGCGATCCGCTCGTCGAGTTTGCTGGAAGACGCGCTCGCGCATCCCTTCGCGGGGGTCTACGGCACGAAGATGATCCCGAACAATCAGCCGGACGCGGACACGCGCTTCCGGCGCCTGATCGAAGCGATCAAATTCGTGTATGCCTCGACCTTCTTCCATAACGCTAAGAGCTACCAGCGCTCCATTCAGGCCGATCCGCGCGACGAACGCATGGCGGTGATCATTCAGGAAGTGGTGGGGCGGCGCTACGACGGGCGCTACTATCCCGCCATCTCGGGAGTGGCGCGCTCGTTCAACTACTATCCGACCGGCCACGCGCGGCCCGAGGACGGCGTCATCGATCTCGCGCTGGGATTGGGAAAGCAGATCGTCGACGGCGGGCGTTGCTGGACCTATTCGCCCGCTTTTCCGGCTGCGCCTCCTCCCTTCGGCGGCATCGACGATCTCATGAAGAACACGCAGACGCGCTTCTGGGCCGTGCACATGGGGCCGCCGCCCCTGCCCGATCCCATTCACGAGACCGAATACCTGGTGGAGACGCCGATCGGCGAAGCGGAAGAGGACGGCGCGTTGCACCAACAGGTCTCGAGCTACGATCCGCAGTCGGACCGCTTGCGTCCCGGGCTGGGCGCGGCCGGTCCGCGCGTGATCGACTTCGCGCCCATTCTCGTGGGCCGCTCGCTGCCCTTGAACGATCTCATGCGCAGCCTGATCGCGCGCTCGACCGAAGCGCTGGGCGCCGAAGTGGAGATCGAGTTCGCGGTCGATGCCGGCGCGCGATCGGGGGAGCCGGACGGTCCTCCCGCGCGCTTCGGCTTCTTGCAGGCTCGTCCGATGATGGTGGCGGGCGAGGAAGTGACGGTCGAGGCCGAGGAGCTGCGCGGAGAAGCGGTCCTGCTCGCCTCGGAGCAGGTTCTCGGAAACGGCGTGCGCACCGGCATTCGCGACATCGTCTTCCTCGATCCCGAGGCCTTCGATCCCGCTTTCACCCGCGACATGGCGGGAGAGATCGATCGTCTGAACGCGGGGCTGGTCGCGACCGGAGTGCCGTACATCTTGATCGGCTTCGGACGCTGGGGCAGCTCCGATCCCTGGCTGGGCGTGCCGGTGGAATGGAGCCAGATCGGCGGAGCGCGCGTGATCGTGGAGGCCACCCTGCCGGCGATGAACCCGGATTTGAGCCAGGGCTCGCATTTCTTCCACAACCTGATCGGCTTCCAGGTGTTCTATCTATCCGTGCGCCACGCCGGTCCGCACCGAATCGATTGGCATTGGCTGCGAAAGCAGGAGACGATCGCCTCGACGCGTTTCGTGCGCCACGTGCGCGCGGCCGATCCGCTGCTCGTGCGGGTGGACGGCCGGCGCAATCGTGGCGTGATCACGCGGGCCGCGGAACATGCGGCGCCCGCGGCGAAAGGATGAGCGGATGAATCCCGGAATGCAGACCCAAGAGCAGCTGCTCGCCTCGTTGCGCGAACGCACCAAGGAATTGAACTGCCTCTACGAGCTCGAAGGGCTGCTCAACCGCACGGAATCGATGGAAGAGACGCTGCAATCCGTCACCGACACGATCTGCACCGGCTGGCAGTTTCCGGACATCTGCCGGGTGGAACTCGTTCACGGCGATCGCGTGTTTCGCTCGGCGAATTTCGCCACCTCGCCCTGGATGCTGACCGCCGAGATCTTCGTGCAGGAAGAGCAGGTGGGCACGCTGAACGTCTACTACATCGAAGAGCGGCCCACCGCCTACCAAGGGCCGTTCATGCACGAAGAGACGCGCCTGGTCAACAACATCGCCCAGCGGCTCGGCCACTATCTCCTCTATCAGCGGATGAAGGATCTGCATCAGACGCTCGATCGCACCGCAAGCGGGCGCGACGACGATTGGCGCGCGCCCATTCATCTGCTGCGCGAGAGCGATCGCAATCTCTATGTGCGTTTGGCGCGCAAGATGCTCAATCATCTCTATCGCATCGGGGTCACGGAAGTGCGCAGCATGCTGTCGAGCGGCGATTCCGTCAGCGTCACCGGGGAGACGGGCGAGCAGAATGTGCCCGGCCCGCGGCGCGAGATCGATCACCTGCTCGCGAGCAGCGACCGCCCCTTCGAGCTGGCCGCGAAGCACTTGAGCAGCAGCGAGATGCTTTCGCGCGTGCAGCGCTGGATGCAGGAGGACAAGGCCGGCTTCTTCATGAACACGCTCCACAATCCGCGCTCCTCGTTGCCGGAGATCGCGGATGCGGTGCGGCGCTTTCATCACTTCGTCGCCGACGGCGCGGGCCTGCCCGAATCGACGCGCAAGAGCATACGCGTCTCGCTCTGCCAGCGCTTGCTGACCGAGCAGCTCGACTTCGTTCGTACCGCCAAGGACTATGTGCGCATCGCGGACTTCATCGAGCTGGTCGATCGCATGATTCTGCCGGCCGGAAGCCACGGCAAGCTGGGAGGCAAGAGCGCCGGGCTCGTGCTCGCGCACAGCGTGCTCAATCACACCCGCGACCCCAAGCGGCCGGTGGGGGAGATCAAGATTCCGCGCACCTGGTATCTGGCCTCGGACGGGCTCTCCGATTTCGTGGGCTACAACGACCTTCAGGATGTGATCGAGCAGAAGTTCAAGGACATCGACGAGATCCGCCATGAGTATCCGAACATCATCCAGCTCTTCAAGAATTCGCCCTTCCCGCCGCGGGTGATCACCGGCCTCTCGGTGGCCCTCGACGATCTCGGGGATGTGCCCCTGATCGTGCGCAGCTCGAGCTTGCTCGAGGACCGGCTGGGGACCGCCTTCTCGGGCAAGTACAAGAGCCTCTTCGTCGGCAACCAGGGGACCAAGGAAGAGCGCCTCTCGGCGCTGCTCGACGCGATCGCCGAAGTGTACGCCTCCACCTTCGGCCCCGATCCGATCGAGTACCGACGCGAGCACGGGCTGCTCGAGTTTCACGAGGAGATGGGCATCCTGATCCAGGAAGTCGTGGGCACGCGCGTGGGCAAGTACTACCTGCCCGCCTTTGCCGGCGTGGCCTTCAGCAACAACGAATTCCGCTGGTCGCCGCGGATCATGCGCGAGGACGGCTTGATCCGCCTCGTTCCCGGCCTCGGCACGCGCGCGGTCGATCGCGTGCCGGACGATTACCCGATGTTGATCGTGCCGAAGCAGCCGCAATTGCGCGCGAATGTCGCCATCGACGAAGTCGTGCGCTACGCGCCCAAGAAGCTCGACGCGATCGATCTCGAGACGAACACGCTCGTGACCGTTTCGATTCGCGATCTGCTGCGCCAGTACGGCCGAGATTATCCGGCGATCGAGAATGTCTTCTCGGTGTTGCGCGGCGACATGCTCCAAAAACCGGTGGCGCTCATGCTCGATCCGGCCAAGGACGAGCTGGTTCCCGACTTTCGCGGCCTGGCCAACGAGACGCCCTTCATCATGCATCTGGGCAATATTCTCGGCATTCTTCAGACGCACCTGCGTACGCCAGTCGACATCGAATTCGCCCACGACGGTCGCGACTTCTATCTGCTCCAATGCCGCCCGCAGAGCTTCGCGGGAGAGGCCGCGCCCGCGCCGATTCCGCGCGATTTGCCGGCCGAGAATGTGCTCTTCTCCGCCAACCGCTATGTCTCGAACGGATGGATTCCCGACATCACTCACATCGTGTACGTCGATCCCGGCGCCTATTCGGAAATCGAGAGCCGCGACGACATGCTGGCGGTCGGGCGCGCGGTCGGGCAGTTGAACAAGCTGCTTCCCAAGCGGCAGTTCATTCTCATGGGACCGGGCCGCTGGGGCAGCCGCGGCGACATCAAGCTGGGCGTCAGCGTGACCTATGCGGACATCAACAACACCGCGATGCTGATCGAGATCGCGCGCAAGAAGGGGCAGTACCTGCCCGATCTCTCCTTCGGCACGCACTTCTTCCAGGATCTCGTGGAATCGCGCATTCGCTACCTGCCGCTCTATCCCGACAAGCAGGGAATCATGTTCAACGAGAACTTCTTCCTGAAGGCGCCGAATCTGCTGGCCGAGATGTTGCCGGGCATGGCCGGCCTCGCTCCCGTGCTGCGCGTGATCGATGTGGCTGCCGCCGCGCAAGGCAGGATCCTGCGCGTGCTGATGAATGCCGAGCTCGACGAGGCGGTGGGCGTGCTCACCACGCCGGGCGGTAATGCGGCGCAGGTGGAGGAGACGGCCGAGCAGACGCGCCACGAGCCGATCCAGTACTGGCGCTGGCGGATGGAGATGGTCGAGAAGATTGCGGAGGAGATGGACGCGCAGCGATTCGGCGTGGTCGCGTTGTATGTGTTCGGCAGCGTGAAGAACGGAACGGCGGGACCGGCGAGCGACATTGATCTATTGATCCATTTCCGCGGCAACGATCGCCAGCGGGAAGCGCTCGCGCTCTGGTTGGATGGCTGGAGCATCTGCTTGGCCGAACTGAACTACCGGCGCACGGGATACAAGAAGGACCGGCTGCTGGACGTCGAGATCATCACCGACGAGGACATCGCGGGGAAGACGAGCTACGCGGCCAAGATCGGCGCGGTCACGGATGCGGCGCGCGAGGTGATGCTGGGCAAGCGGGAACAGGAGACCGCGATCGAGGGCCGCTAGCGCCTGCGTGCACGCATGCGCAGTGGATCGCGCTCCTGAGGGTCGAGCATGTCGCTGCGTGCGGGGTGTGTGGTCGCCAGGACCGGAAGGCTTCCGCGGGGACGGCGCGCGCTTGAGGCAGTTCGCGCAGGGGGCGCGCGCCTCGTACGCTCGGCGTGTTGAACACCTGCAGCTCCTGAAGGCCGGGGCGTTCACGCCTCGCTTACGCCCCGCCGGGAAGCCTTCCGGTCCCGGCTCCCTCATTCGGCGCAGGCCTCATTCTTCGAGCGAAGTGGATCGCGATCCGTTGAGGCCGTTCGCTTCCCTCTGGCGGAGTGCTCGCATTTGGGCCACAATCCGCCACTCATGGACCCGGCAAACACCAGAGCCATCCGGCGAGTGGCGTCAGCCATGCCGGCAATGGAGTCGATCCCCGCGGGCGCGCGCGGTTTTCGCCCGATCATCTCTTCGCCGCGATCGCGGGATTCCAGGAAGCGCCGCGCCTCGATCCGTCGCTGTCGGCTCCGCGGATGCGTTTCGCGCGGATCTATGAAGAAGCGGGAGAAGAGGCGGGAGCCCCGCGCTGCTGGAGCGCATCGGGCGATGATCGAGGGACGAGAGATGAGATGAGCTTCGATCGAGCACGAACGCGACAATCGAGCGATGGGGACACCAGGGGCCTGATCGAGGACAGGAGCTCGCATTCGAGGGACGCGGGCCGGCAAGGAGCCTGATCGAGGACGCAACAGCATGATCGAATTGCGCAAGGTCTCGAAGAGCTACAACAAGGGCATGGTCAAAGCCGTCGACGAGCTCGATCTCGTCGTGGAGCCGGGCAGGATCTTCGGCTTCCTCGGACCCAACGGCGCGGGCAAGTCGACCACGATCAAGATGATCGTGGGACTGCTGAAGCCCGACAGCGGATCCATCTTGCTCGACGGGATGGACACGCGCACGGATGCCCTGCGCTGCAAGGCGATCACTGCCTATGTGCCCGACAATCCCGATGTCTACGAGCGGCTCACCGGCATGGAGTACCTGAACTTCATCGGCGATGTGTACGGGGTGGCGCGCAACGACCGGCTCGCGCGCATCACGCGCTGGTCGGGGGCCTTCGAGATGTCCGCCAACCTGCGCGGCCCCATTCAGAGCTACTCCCACGGCATGCGCCAGAAGATCGTGCTCATGGCCGCGCTCCTTCCCGAAGTGCGCGTGATGGTGCTCGACGAGCCGCTGGTCGGGCTCGATCCGCGCGCGGCCCGCGAACTGAAGGACGCGATGCGCGAACACTGCGATCGCGGAGGGACGCTTTTCTTCTCGACGCACATCATGGAAGTGGCCGAGAAGCTGTGCGACCGGATTGCGATCATCCACCGCGGCCGCCTGGTCGCGAGCGGCACGATGGAGGAGCTCAAGCGCTCGGCCGCGGGCCAATCGCTGGAAGCCATCTTCCTCGAGGCGACCGAATCATGAGCCGCCTCACCGCGCTCGTCGCCGTCGAGCTCAAGAATCACTTCTCGCCGCTGCTCTTTCTGCGTCAACTCCGCTTCGGCTTGCAGCGCCGCCGGGTGCTGCTTCTGACCGTCGTGATCATCGTCTGCCTGCTGCCGCTCTTCTTCATGCTGCTCCAGGGGCTGCATTGGCTGCACGCCGCCCTGCAGGCCATCGGCCAGCAATCGGCGATCGTCGCGATGGCCGTCATCGCCGGGCAGGTGCTGCTCTTCCTTTTCGGCTTCTTCTATGTGATCTCGGCCTTCTACTTCTCGCGCGATCTCGGGCTCCTCATTCCCCTGCCGCTGCGGCCGCGCGAGGTGCTCTTCTCGCGGCTCGCGATCGTGGTCAGCAACGAAGCGCTGATGACCGCGCCCGTCGTTCTCCCTCTGCTCGTCGGATACGGCATTCTGGATCATGCCCCGGTGGGCTATTGGGTCATGCTGCTGCCCGTCTACCTGCTGCTGCCGGTGCTGCCGTTGTGCCTGGCGGGGCTCCTCGCGATGGGGCTCATGCGCGTCGTCAACCTTTCGCGCCGCAAGGACGCCTTCGTCGTCGTCGGCACGCTCGCCTTGATCGCTGTGCAACTCTTCATTCAATTGCGCACGCGCGGGGCGACGGAAGACGCGCAGGCGGTCCTGAGGATCCTGACCGATGAGGACGGAATCGTGCGCATGATCGGGCGCAACTTCCCGCCGAGCGTGTGGGCGACACGCAGTTTGACGCAGGCATTTTCGTTGGGGGGCCTGGGCGAATTTGCGAAGCTGGCGGGAGTCTCGCTACTCGCCTTCGCAGGCCTGCTCGCGCTCGCCGAGAAGCTCTTCTACCAGGGAGCCATCGGCCTGTCGGAGGTCTCCTCCCGGCGCAAAGCGATGGCGGGAAGCGAGCTCGAGCGACGGATTTCCTCGGGGAGCCATCCCTTGCGCGCGACCTTCCTGCGCGAATGGCGGCTCATGAACCGTACGCCGATCTTCTTCCTCAATGGCGTGCTCGTGGTGGTGATCGTTCCGGCCGTGCTGCTCGTCATGATGAGCGCCGGATCGAGCGATCCCTTCGTCTCGATTCTCGCCAATCTCGGGAATCGTCATGCCACGGCCGTCATCCTGGGACTGACCGCGTTCTTTCTCGTGTGCGGCTGTTTGAACGGCACCGCTTCCTCGGCCTTTTCGCGCGAAGGCAAGCACTTCTGGATCTCGAAGACGATTCCGGTCGCATGGCGGACGCAGATCGCCGCGAAGCTGCTGCACGCCTGGCTGATCGCAGTGCTGGGAGCGTTCACCGCCGCGTTGGTCGCCTATCTGAAACTCAAGGCTTCCGTGCCCATCCTTCTCGCGGCGTTTCTGCTTGCAGTGGCCGCCGCGCTGCTTCTCACGCTCCTCGCCCTGCGCATCGACCTTGCGCGCCCGCGCCTGCAATGGACGAATCCGCAAGTGGCGATCAAGCAGAATTGGAATGTCTTCCTCGCGATGGTGGTGCAGTTCGGGATTCTCGGAGTGTTCGGTTTCGTGGCGCACTTCGCTTTTCAGGCGGGCATTCCCGGCACCGGGCTGTATGTGGCGTTGCTGGCGATTGCGCTCGCAGGATCGTGGGCGCTTTGGCGCGAGATCGACCGCTTCGCGGACAAGAGATATCCCGAAATCGAAGGGTGAGAGACGATCGCCGGGGAGATGCGACCCGGCAGCCGATCGGGCGAACGTCGACCGTGGAGGGGTGTATGGACGCTCTGTTCGCCTCGCTTCAACGGAATGTTCTGCGTTCGCCCTGGAAGACCTTCATCGTCGACGATCAGCGCCGTTGGCGAGGCATCGAGCTGTGGATGGCCTCGCGCGAGCTGGCGCGTCACATCGCCGCAGGCAGCGATCGACCGCGGATCGGGTTCATGCTCCCGACTTCCGGGCTCGCCGCGCTCACGATTCTGGGGATCCGGCGCCTGCAACGCACCATCGTGCCCGTGAACTATCTTCTGCCGCGCGCGGAACGGGACGCGGTGATCGCGCATGCCGACCTGGATGCGATCGTGACCGTGACTCCGATGATCGCGCGCTTCGGCGAGCTGCCGGCGGGCGTTCGGCCGCTGCTCCTCGATCAGATGCCGTTGGGCCGCCTGTCGCTGCGTCTTCCGCCAGGTGCGCGCAGGGCGTCCTCCGCGCGGTCCATCGCATCCCGCGCGCATCCCGATGACGATCTCGCCGCGTTGCTCTACACCTCGGGCACTTCCGGCGGGCCGAAAGGCGTGATGCTCTCCGAGGCGAACTTGGAGAGCAACATTCACCAATGCATCGCCTGGGCGGGTCTTGGACCGGAGGCGGTGTTTCTCGGCGTGCTGCCTTCGTTCCATTGCTTCGGATTCACCGTGCTCACGCTCCTGCCTCTGTATCTCGGCGCGAAGGTCGTGTACACCGCCCGGTTCATGCCCGGCCGCGTGCTCGAATTGCTGCGCGAGCACCGGCCGCGCGTGATGCTGGCCGTTCCGTCGATGCTCGGCGCGCTGCTGCGGCACGATCAGGCGAGACCGGAAGACTTCGCCTCGGTGAAGTACCTCGTATCGGGCGGCGAGCCGCTTTCGCAGGACATCTTCGACGGGTATCGGGAGCGCTTCGGCGTGACGCTGAACGAAGGCTACGGACTCACCGAGACATCTCCGGTCGACAACTGGTGCCGGCCCGAGGACCACAAACGCGGATCGGTGGGGCCGCCTCTGCCGGGAATCGAAGAGAAGATCGTCTCCGCCGACGGGATGCGTTTGGGTCCCGGCGAGGAAGGGGAGATCCGCATCAAGGGGCCGAATGTCATGCGCGGCTATTACAGGGATGAAGCGACGACCGCGGCCGCCTTCGACGAGGAAGGCTTCTTCCGCACGGGAGACATCGGGCACCTGGATGCCGACGGGCATCTCTTCATCACCGGGCGCTTGAAGGAGATGATCATCATCGGCGGCGAGAATGTCTTCCCGCGCGTGATCGAGGAAGTGCTGAATGCGCATCCGCAGGTGGCCGCTTCGGCGGTGATCGGCATCTCGGATGCGCATCGCGGAGAAATGGTGCTCGCCTTCGTGGAGCCGATGACGGGAGCGGCCATCGATCCGAACGCGCTGCGCGCCTGGTGCCGCGATCGTCTCGCGCCCTATCAGGTCCCGCGCCGGGTGCAAGTGATCGCGGAGCTGCCGCGCAGCCCCAGCGGTAAGATCCTGAAACGCGAGCTGCGGAACCTGGTCGATAGTGCCGTGCAATGACTCCGGCGGAATCGGGGTGCCTGCGCACGCGCCGATCTGCCCGCCGTCTTTCGGCGGCCGGCCTTGCCTGGGCGGCAAGCAGCATGGATATTCCTTCCCATGGCTCGCCAACTCGACAGCATCGTCGTCATCGATGTGGAATCCACCTGTTGGAGGAACGGCCGGTACGGTCCGGGTACATGGGTGACACTTCAGTCCGGGTACATAGGTGACAGT
>CAYZWI010000022.1:0-27096 GCA_964482205.1 uncultured bacterium
TTCGCCGTTCAAGGATCCGTCGTTGCCCGCGCGAATCAATGTCCAGGCCTTCTTCTCCTCGGAGACTTTCGTCTGGATGAAGTCGGTGATGTCGGGATGCTCGATGTTCAGGATGACCATCTTCGCCGCGCGGCGGGTCTTGCCTCCCGACTTGATGACCCCCGCGAAGGCGTCGTAGCCGCGCATGAACGAGACCGGTCCGGAGGCCGTTCCGCCGGTCGACAAACGCTCGCGCGAGGAGCGCAGTGAGGAGAAGTTCGTGCCGGTTCCCGACCCGTACTTGAAGAGCATGCCTTCGGTCTTGGCCAGCTCGAGGATCGACTCCATGGTGTCCTTGACCGCGTTGATGAAGCAGGCGGAGCACTGGGGCTTTTCCTCGATCCCCATGTTGAACCAGACCGGGCTGTTGAAGGCGGCCATCTGACGAACGAGCAGGTGCAGGAGCTCCATCTCGAAGGTGGTCGCGTCCTCGGGGCTCGCGAAGTAGCCGAGCTCGGTCCCCCAGCGGCGAAGGGTGCCGGCCACGCGGTCGAACAGCTGCTTCAAGGACGATTCACGGCCGGGCGAATCGATCGGGCCGTAGAAGTACTTGGACGCGACCACATTCGTCGCCATCTGCGACCAGAAGTCCGGGAATTCGACATCCGCCTGCTCGAAGATCGTCTCGCCTCGATCGCTGCTGAGAGTCGCGGTCCTCCGTTGCCACACGACCCCGTCGCAGGGATGACGGCCCGGCGTCGTGAAGTAGCGGGGAATCGAGATCCCCGCCGGCGGCCTCCTGCGCTCGGCCGGCTCCGCAGGCGATGTGGAGGAAGAGGGAAAGCGATCCCGTTCCTGCTTCTCAGGCATGAAAACCTCCAGGGTCCCGATCAGTCGCCTGATCTATTGAAGTACCCCGATTGCGTCAATAGTGAGCCGGGTGATCGATCGCGGAAGGGCGGTCGCCATTGCGGCAACCTGGGGTCGCTGCCCGTCCCCCCCTCGGTCACGGACGAACGGTGTTACCTATGGGCCATGCGCTCCGAGCGGTCAAATCGAAAAGCGAACCGCTGGACAACCATTCCGGGCGCAAGAAGTTACAGAGACCGTGCCCAACCTCCCGCCGAAGGCGCGATGGGAAGCCGGACAGGGGCGGTTCCGTAACTTCATGAAGGCTAAACAGTTGCAGATCAGCATCGCCGGGCCGCGCGTTCTATGCGCCTTCGGCTTTCGGCGCCGGCTCCAAGAGCACATCGATCAAGCGTTTCGCCGCCGGAGGAAGGTGGCGACCGCGTTTGACCAGGATTCCGAGCGGCCGCTTGAAGCCCGCCTTGGCCAGATGCACGCGGGCGAGTCCTCCCATTCCGACCTCGCGCTCGACGGTGGGCGAAGGCAGGATCGAGACGCCCATGTCGATCTCGATCGCGCGCTTGATCGTCTCGACATTGTCGAACTCCATCACGATGCGCGGCCGGGCGCCGGCTTCGCGCAGCATGCGATCGACCGCGCGGCGAGTGGGGATGTCGCGATCGAAGGCGACGAAAGGCTGGCCGGTGAGCTTCTTCAACTCGATGCGCTTCAACCCCGCAAACGGATGGCCGGAGGGCGTCACGAGCACGAGCTCGTCGCTGCGGAAGGGCAGGATCTCGATCCCCGAGCGCCGGGCCGGATAGGCCACGATGCCCAGATCGATCGCGTTGCCGACGACATCGTCGTAGATCCGGCTGGACCGGTTGTACTCGACCCGCACGCGCACGGCCGGGTGCTTGCGCAGGAACTCGAGCAGGTAAGGACGGAATTCGTGGAGCCCGACGCTGTAGATCGTCGCCACCCGCACCGTGCCCCCGACGCTGTCGGACAGCTCACGCAGGCGCTGCTCAAAGCCTTCCAGGCGGGTGAGGACGTCGCGGGAGACTTCGTAGAGCATCTCACCGGCGGAAGTGGGCCCGAGGTTGCGCTTGCCGCGCTCGATCAGCTTCTGCTCGTAGCGTTCCTCGAGGCCGCGGATCTGCTGGCTGACCGCCGACTGTGAGATGAAGTTGAGCACCGCCGCCTTCGAGAAGCTCTTCGTCTCCACGACATCGCAGAACACTTTCAACGACTCGATCTGCATGCGCCTCTCCTTGTGACTCCCCGCCAGCCGGCCTGCTCGCAGGGAACTAATGCGATTCATTAGAGACCTCGTTTCATAGCATGCTCGCGCAAGGCCTGTCCACATCCGACTGCGCTTGCCCCGGCAGTCCGGCCCCGCGGGGCCCGCGCGCGAGCAGCCTCTGTTGACTCTTCCGCGCCCGCCTTCGTAGGCTTGGCCCTCATGCCTGCCGCATTGCCTGCCGCAGGGCCGGGAGCATGCCAAGGGGCCGGCGAGGGCGTGCGACCGGACCGATGTGCGGGGCGCGCCGACGGCGAGAGGATTCCCGGCCCGTGTGAGCCGGGAAGGGGACGACGGAAGGTCCGCATCCGGGGATGGCCCGGCCCGGCTGGACGCGAGCGGGGGACGCGGGCGAAGGACGAGATGCCGGATTCATTGCCGACGAACATCGCAGCCGGGAAGAGCTTCACCATCGCGACGCTGGGATGCCGCGCGAACCAGGAAGAAGAGGAGGCGATCCGATCGCATCTCTGTTCCCTGGGATATGAGGAAGTCCTCTTTCCCGGCCCGGCCTCGATCGCTCTCGTGCACACCTGCGCCGTCACCTCGACGGCGCTCGCGCAATCGCGACAGGCCATCCGCCGGTGCGCGCGAAGGGGAGGCGAGCAGGCGTGGGTGGTTGCGCTCGGGTGCGGCGCGCAGTTCGATGCCCAAGCGCTGGCGGCGATTCCCGGGGTCGCGCTGGTGGTCGGAAACCGTTTCAAGGCCCGCCTGCCCGCGTTCTTTGCCGCGCTCGGGAAGGGCCGCTTCCCGCCGGATGCCGTCCGATTGCGAAACGCTGCAATGGAAGCAGGCCTTCCGGTGAGATCGGTTCGCGAGAGCGCTTCGTCCGCCGGCACTCCGGAAGATCGGACGCGGGGCGGCATCGGAGGCGGGACCGCGCGCGCGGCAAGATCCGTGCGCAGGGAGGACATCGGCAGGGAGCAAGCGGGGGGGCGAAAACAGACCGGTGGTCTCATCGCTTGGGATGCCGACGCGACCGCGGAACGTTTTCTCGAACGCGCGCCCTGCGTCCCTCCGGCCCGCACCCGTGGGCTGGTCAAGATCCAGGACGGCTGCGACCGCGCCTGCACCTATTGCATCGTGCCCGCTCTGCGCGGACGGCCGCTCTCGCGCGGCGCGCGGGAAGTGCTGCGCGCGGTCGAACGCTTGTGCGACGGAGGCTGCCAGGAGATCGTGATCACCGGCGTTCACTTGGGACTGTATGCCTGCGGCCTCGGCAACGAAGGCCCCGATCCGGCTTTCGCATGCCCGATCGAGCGGCGGGGAGCGAGAGTGGACAATGGGGAAGGGCTCGCGGAGCTGCTGGAAGCGATGGGGAAGGTTCGCGGCCTGGGGAGAGTCCGACTGAGCTCGATCGAACCCGACGCGCTCGGGCCCCGGCTGCTCGATCTGATCGCGGATGCGCCCTGGATTTGTCCGCACCTGCATCTTCCGCTGCAATCGGGAGACGATCGCATTCTCGCCCGCATGGGACGGAGATACGGCGCGGCCGACATCCGCGCGATCGGCGCGCGCCTCGCTCGCGCTTCGCGGCCGGTCGCGATCGGCCTCGACATCCTGGCGGGCTTTCCGGGAGAGGACGGGCAGGCCTTCGATGCGACCCTCTCCTTGATCGATGCCTTGCCCGGCGCCTACCTTCACGCCTTTCCCTATTCCGAGCGGCCGGGCACGGCGGCCGCCTCTTTCCCCGAACGGGTCGCCCATCCCCTGCGCGCCGAACGCGTGCGACGGTTGCGAGAGATCGACCGGCGCCTGCGGCTTGCCTTTCAAGAGCGCTTGCGCGGGCGAACGGTGAGGGTGCTCGTGGAGAAGCGCGCGGCGGGCGCCTTCGAAGGGCTTGCGGGCGAATATGTGCGCATGCGCGGCGAAGCCCGCGCCTGCGACGGGCCTCGCGCGGAGTGCCCGCGCGCGGCGGGAGATCCGCAACCAACAAGGACGGGAAGCCGGGATTTCACGCGCGTCGGGGAACTGGTCGAAGTCACGGCCGGTGAAGCGATCGACGCGCATGTGCAGGCATGCAAGTGGGAGCCGCGGACGCGGTGAGCCGGCTCGCGCCGGCCTCGCTGGAAAGCGGAGGAGCCAGGAGGCGGTTTCGTTCATGACGCCCGGGTCGTTCTTCCTCGAGATCTATGGTTGCCAGATGAATCTCGCCGACGGCGAGCTGATTGCGGGCGTGCTGCGCCGCGCGGGCTGGCGCGAAAGCGGGCAAGCCGATGAGGCCGACCTGCTCGTGATCAACACCTGCGCGGTTCGCGAGCGGGCCGTCGAGCGCGTGGTCGGCCATGTGCGCAGCCTGCGGCCGTGGAAGCGCGCGCGCCGGGGACGGCGGATCGCCCTCGTCGGATGCCTCGCGCGCTACGACGGGAGCGCGCTCGCCGCCCAGCTCGAAGAAGTCGATCTCTTTCTCGGTCCCGACGGGTACCGGCATCTGCCCGCGCTGCTCGCCGAAGAACCCGCCGCGCGGCTCGCGCTGCGCGGATCGCCGGGCGAGGCCTACGAAGGGCTGGCTCCGGCCCGGCGGCCCGGCGTGAACGCCTGGATCAGCATCATGCGGGGCTGCGATCGCATGTGCGCCTACTGCATGGTGCCATTCGCGCGGGGGCGCGAACGCAGCCTGCCCGCCGGGGCCGTTCTGGAAGAAGCCCGCAAGGCCGTCGCCGACGGACACCCTTCGCTCACGCTGCTCGGGCAGACGGTCACTTCCTATCGCGACGGCGAGACCGATTTCGCCACCCTGATCGGCGAGATCGCGCGCAGCTCCGGGGCCGCGCGGATTCGCTTCCTCTCGCCCCATCCCGCCGATTTCACCGATCGCCTGTTGGATGCGATCGCGCAGTCGCCGCGGATCGCGCGCCACTTCCACCTGCCGGTGCAGGCGGGATCGAACCGGGTGCTCGCGGCGATGCGCAGGGGATACACGCGCGAGGACTATCTCGCCCTCGTGGAGCGCGCGCGCGAGCGGCTGACCGGCCTGGCGGTGACCACCGACCTTCTGACCGGATTCCCGGGAGAAACCGAGGAGGACTTCGCGCAGACGCTCGACTTGATGGAGCGGGTGCGCTTCGATTCCGCCTTCCTCTTCGCCTATTCCGAGCGGCCGCGCACCTACGCCGCCCGCCGCCTGCCCGACGATGTGCCGTCCGAAGTGAAGCAGGAGCGGCTGCGCCGCATGATTGCGTTGCAGGAGAAGCATGGGCGCGCCCGGTATCTGGAACGCATCGGCGCGCGCGTCGAAGTGCTGGTGGAAGGCGCGGCGCGCAGCCCGGCGAACCATTGGTATGGGCGAAGCGACGACTTCAAGGATGTGATCTTCTCCGCGGGCGCGGACCCGCGCGTGGGGGAGATCGTGCCGGTGGCGGTGAAGGCGGCCACATCGCACACGCTCTTCGGCGAGCGCATGGCAGCCGCCGACGGCTTCTGAGCGAACGCATCCCAAGCCGAATAGCCGAAGAGGCCTGCCCGGCGAACGCGTCGCGGCGGGAATGGCTCGAGCGAGCGCGCGCGACCTGGATCGGCATTCGGGCATTCGAGCCGCCAGTCTCGCGTTGACAGCGTTCGCCGCCCGCCCGTAGCATGCCGAAGCCGTTGCGAAGAGGTGTGCATGAAGTGCTGGAATTGTCAGAGCCCCCTCGAAGAGGCGCTCGTGTGCGAACGCTGCGGAATGCCGCAGCCGGTCACGGGCCTGTCGCCCTTCGAGATTCTCCATCTCGCTCCGCGCCTGCGTTGGCGCGAGGGGGAGATCGAACGCGCCTACGAGCGCCTGGCGCTGCGTTGCCATCCCGATCTCTTCCGTGCCCATCGGGATGAGCGCGTGTTGAGCGCGGGGCGGTCCGCCATGCGCGCGCTGAACGACGCGCTGCGCGAGGTCCGCGATCCGCTTGCGCGCCTGAAGTACGTGCTCGCGAGCACGGGGCAGCACGAGCAGGCGACCCGCACGGTTCCGGCGGGGCTGCAGGATTCGCTCCAGGTGATCGAAAAGGTCCTCGTGCGCATCGACGAGGCGCGCGAGAAGGGTGACCACGCCGCCTGGGAAAGTGAGCAGGATCACCTCGGCGCGCTGCGGGTGAAGATCGACGCGGCGTGCGAGCGCAGCGACGAAGACATGCGCCAACTGGTCGATCAATGGGATGCCGCGGTGGGTGCGGCGAGCGACGAATGGCCCGCGATGCCTGAAGACTGGGGCGCCCGCGCGCTCGTCTGGTCGGGGGAGCGCGATTTCCTGGAAGCGATGCGCACCCGCTTCGACGACGCGCGCACCTGGCCGGAAGAGCGGGAAGCCCGGACGCCGGCGCGATAGCGGCCGGCTCGATATCGGCAGGCTCGACATCGCTGTCCGTGGGGCGCGACGAGCAGGCTTCGCGGCGGGGCGGCGCGCCGGAGCTTTGGACGCATCAGCGGAAGACCGGGCGGGAGGAGACAGGTTTGCCGACAAAACTCGGCCAGAAAGCGGCGGAAGAGACCTTCGTCGCGTTCGATTTCGGCACGCGTAGCGGGCGGATCGCCTATGCGCGCGGGAGCTCGCCGGCGATCGCGGCCGATTTGAGCGGCGAAACCGAGATTCCCGCGGCGCTCACACTTTCTCCGGAAGGCGGCATGCTGGCCGGCGTCGAAGCGCGCAACCAGCAGGCCCTCTTTCCGGCCGAGACCGTGCTCTCGATGCGCTGGCTGTTGACGGCGAATCTCGAGGAACTGAGCGCGCGAGGCCCCTTCTTTCCGCATGGGCTGGGCGATTCCGCCCAGCTTCCGCAAATCGAGATCGGGGGGCGGCGGCGCACGCCGATGGAGCTCGCCGCGCTCTTCCTCCTGCACATGCGCCGCACAGCCGAGCTCGCCCTCGAGCGGCCGGTCGAATCCGCGGTGCTCACCGTCCCGGCCGCCTTCGCTCCGCTCGAGCGGCAGACGATGCGGCTGGCCGCGCTCATGGCCGGGCTGCGCAGAGTCCGGCTGATCGACGAATCGACCGCGGTGGCGCTGGCGGGCGTCGCCTCCGGCGTGCAGGGCCGCATGGCGGTCTGCTGCTGGGGAGCGGGCTACGCGAGCCTTGCGATCGTCGACGGGCAGCGCGAACTGGTGCGGGTTCTGGGGCAGACGGGCAGCGCGTCGGTGGGAGGCGAGCGGCTGGAGCTGGCGCTCGCCCAGGATGCGCTCGCGCGGCTGCGGGCCGCCGGGCATGCGATCGAGAACGAGACGCACGTGGCCCGGCAGCTCCTCGGTCTTGCGGGCGGAGCGATCGCGAGGATCGCGGCTGACGGCGAAGCGGCGATCGAATTGCGGATGGCGGAGCAGAAGCAGCCTTTCCGCCACACCTACCGGCGCGACGACCTGGAGCCGTGGCTCGCCTCGATGCGCGGCGCGGTCGAGGATCACGCCCGCATGCTGGCCGCGGGGCTCGGCTTCCTGCCGGGGGATGTGGACGGCCTGATTCTGGCGGGCGGCATGACCCGCCTTCCCAGCGTCCGCGAGGCGCTCGAACGCCTCTTCGGCCGCCCGTCCGTCACGACCTTGGATCCGATGGAGGCGGCCGTGCGGGGAGCGCTGCTCCGCGCGGGCTTCCTGAACCGCGAGATCCCCCAACCGCTCGTGCTCGACAGCTTGCCGCAATCGCTGGGAGTCGAGATCCAGCAAGGGCGCGTGAGCACCTTGCTGCCAGGCACCGAGCGGATCCCGGCCAGCAAGTCGGAGCTGTTCACCACCTATCTGGAGAAGCAAACCGAGATCGGGATCCCGTTGCACGCCCAGCGCAACGGGCGTTGGGAACCCTTCGCTTCGGCCGCGATCTCGAAGATCCCGCCGATGAAGGGCAGCCAGCCGCAAATCGAAGTGACCTTCGGAATCGACGAGGATGGCGTGCTCGAGGTGGCCGCGCGAGAGGTCGCCAAGAGCCGCGCCCTCGAAGTGGAGCTGCGTCCGTCGCGAGGGCTGACCAGCGCCCAGTTGAAGAGCGTCCTGCAGGAACTGCCCGCCCCCGCGGGCGAGGCCTTCCTCGACCGCATGCGCGAGGAGCTGCGCGGGCGCGGCCGCCTGTTGCTGCAGGCGGTGAACCTGGTGATGACCCAGCAGCCGGGCATGATGACGCGCGACGAGAAGCAGCTCATTCTCGGCAAGAGCCGCGAGCTGGAGGAAGTGCTGGAAGGGGTCGACCTCGGCGAAATGCGCACCTGCAGCCGGGAATTCGCCGATGCGGCCCAGCCTCTCCTGCAGCGGCTCTACGACAAGAGCCTGGAAGCGCTCCTCCGGTGAACGCGTGACCGCTCCTGGCCTCAGAACGCCGCGCGGGCTGATCGAGTTCTGCGAAGGCGTGCGCGAGCGCATCGCCTGCTCGCGCCGCATCCTGCTCGCATCGCACATCTTTCCCGAACCCGACGCGGTCGGTTCCGAAGCGGCCCTCGCGCGCCATCTCGGCTGGCAGGGGCGCGACGTGTGGGTCCAGAATCCCTCGCCGATTCCCGAATTCTCGCGCTACCTGACCGCGCTGGCCGGATTGCCCGCGCGCCGCTGGCATCACGGCAGCGCGCGCATTCCCGAGCACGATCTCATCATTCTGCTCGATGTCAGCGACTGGGATTACATGGGAGCCCTGGGCGGCGAGCTCAAGCATTCGCCCGCGCCCAAGATTCTCTTCGACCATCATCAATCCCGCGCGCCCGAGGGAGCGCTGGCCCTCATCGATCCCGAAGCGAGCGCGACCGGGGAAGTGCTCTACCGCTATTTTCTCGCGACCGGCGCGCGCATCGACTCGCCGATGGCGCAGGCGTTGTACGCTTCCATTCTCTTCGACACCGGTTCCTTTCGCTTTCGCAACGCGCGCGACGAGACCCTGCTGATCGCCTCCGAATTGATTCGCCTGGGAGCGAGCCACCGCGAGACGGTCGCGCGCTTGTTCGAGAACGAGTCCTTCTCGCGCGTCGAGCTGCTCACGGCCGCGCTGGCGCACGTGGCGAGCGAGCTGAACGGGCGCGTCGCCTGGACCTTCCTGACCGAGGAGATGTTCGAGCGCACCGGCACGACCGCCGCGGACGCCGACGGGATCATCGACCATCTGATGGCGGTGCGCGGCGTGGAGCTGGCGGTCCTGTTTCGCGACCTTGCGCCCGCGGGAGTGAAAGTGACCTTGCGCTCGAAGGGACGCCACAATGTCGGCCTGCTGGCCGCGCGCCTGGGAGGCGGCGGGCGTCCGACGGCATCGGGTGCCACTCTGCCCGGCTCGTTGAAGGATGCGAGCGAGCGGGTGATCGCCGAAGTGCGCGCGCTCGTCGCAGCCACCGAACCCTCTTCCGAAGAAGCCGGCGAGGCGCCCCCGGACGAAGCGTTCCGCGAGGAAGAGCCCTTCGACGACGAAGCGGGCGGGGGAAGCGCCGGAGGCGCGGTCCACCCACCCGCATTCTAAGAAAGCGGCCGCACAGCCGCCGGCCGATCAGATCTCTTCGAAGAAGTAGGCCCGCAAGGGCTGCAGCTTCTCGACATAGTCGTCGGGATTCATGAACCAGGCGCTCGCGGCGATCGAGGAGAGCAGCGAGTTCCCATCCTGGGGCGTGAAGGTGAACCCGACGACCTCGTGGTCTCCGTGCACGTGCAGCGTGGGCACCGAAACGACCGTCTGGCTGAGCAGCCGCCCGTAGTGTCCCTGATCCCGGCCGAAGGAGAAGATCGTGTTGCTGGTGCGCTTCTCGGTGAGCGCGACCCGCTGGTTCTCGCGCAGCCGTGCGATCACCTGCGGCAGCGTGATCTTCTCGCGCAGGCGCAGGCTGAACCACATCGCGTGCATGTACTGCGTGTTCACCTTCATCGCCGAGCTGAAGATCGGCAATTCGTAGCCGAGGGTCTTGAAGAGGTGATAGGCGTCGCGCGCGTGGTGCGTGCCGAACTGGGGATCGTCGTGCTTGCCGACCTGCGGAGCGGGCAGGAACTTGTCGTCCTGGCTGATGTCGGTGGCGCGGCGAATGAGGACGAAGCGTCCCTCGACCAGATTGCCCGGGTCCTTGTCGGCCAGCGCGAGCGTGTCGATGATGACCGCCAGATTGTGGGTGTTGCAGGAAACGACCTGGATGTACTGATCCTTGCCCGACTGCAGCGCCTCGTCGTTGATGCCGCGCGCGTAAGGCTTGCCGAATCCGAACTCGCTGCCCTGCGCCACGAAACCCAGCCTGCCCTTCTCGAAGCGCTTGTAGAACTTTTCCTTGTTCGCGTTTCCGGCGGGAGTGCAGTCGATGACCACATCGGCTTGCCCGAGGACCGTCTCGTAATCGAAGGCGACCTTCATTCCCTTCTCTTCGAATTGCGGGATCATTTCCTTGTCGGCGCAGAGCATCGCCCCGCGCTGAATCAAGGCCTTGACCTTGGGCCGGTCGTAGGTCAGGGCCTGCTTCTTGTTGAAGCTGATCGTCTCGATACCCAGATCCTTGCGGAACGAGCAGAGGAGCCCGATCAACGGTTCGCCAATGGTCCCGGTTCCGACGACATGGACATGCCTGCCAGTTTTCGCCATGATCGCTTCTCCTCCTTGAAGCCCTAAGCCGAAGATCCCGGCTGCAAGGCT
Source organism: uncultured bacterium (assembly GCA_964482205.1). GTDB lineage: Bacteria > Eisenbacteria > RBG-16-71-46 > CAIMUX01 > WJJG01 > JAZDGX01. The sequence goes on from CAYZWI010000022.1 coordinate 10,671, forward strand.
ACGCTTCGCTTCCGGGCAAAGTCAACCGAGTGTGGACATGGCGGCGAGCGAAAGTGCGCGGCTCATCGTCGAGGGGCGCCATCCGCGGCGCGATTCTTCCCCGCTTCAGCCTTTTCCGCGCGGACGGCCGGGGTCCTGCCCGAGCCGTTGTTCCAGCCGCCGGATGAGACCGAGCAGCCACTGCGCCTGCCGGCGGGAGAGAGGCCCGGAGCGCAGCGGCTCCAAGTACGTCTCGGGCGGGTGCCTCCGCAAGGAACGCGAAGGATAGCCGAGGAGGGCGAGCACGGCCGAGACGCGCCGCAGGATCTCGCGGCGGTCCCGAAGCGGGGCGGGCGGCTCGGCTGTCTGCGCGCGCCCGGGCCGTTCCGCTGCCGGGCGGGTGAGTTCGTAGGCGACCACCGCCACGGCATGCGCCAGGTTCAACGGCCCGCCGGGAGTCGGAATGCGAACCAGCCGATGGCAGCGGTCCAGCCAGCAGCGGTCCAGCCCGTCGCGTTCGCGGCCGAAGAGGACGAGCAGCCGTCCGGGCGGGCGCGCGCGGTACTCGGCCGCGGCGGACTCGAGCGTCTGAAGGCGTCGATGCCTGCCCGCGCGCGCGGTCGTCCCCCAGATCATGTCGTAACCGGCCAACAGGCTCTCCGCCTCTTTCGTGCCCACTCGAAGCGCGCGGTCGAGAACCGGTCGTCCCCATCGCACCGCCAGCGCCTCGTCCTCGACTCCGGGGGGCCTTCTTGGATCAATGAGGAGCAATTCCTGGAAACCGAAGGCGGCGAGAGTGCGGGCCGCCGCACCGGCATTGCCCGGCTCGCTCACTTCCACGAGACCGAAAGCGATTCGTGAAAGGCCTGTCGCGATCTCGGGCGAAGCCGAGGTGCCGGGCGCTTTCGTTTCCAGCGAAGGCGAGCCTCCACCCGCCGCTGTGCCATCCGGGGGGGATGCGGCCTGCCGGGGTCCGGAGACGGCCCGGCGAGATGTGGAGATCGCTCGTTTCTTGCGTGTCTTCATGGCGTCTCGTGCGCGCCGCCGTCCGTCTCATCGCCGCGTGAGGAGGACCCGTCCGGCTCGCCTTCGGCTGCGCGCCAGCGGCTGCCCTGGCGCGTTCCCCGCTCCTGGAGAATGCGCACGATCTCATCGCGCACGCGCCCGGGGGGCGCATCCCACTTGGGTGCGAGAAGCGTGCCCGGCCGCGTGGACGCAAACAGTCGCTCGACGACCACCCTCGGCGACAGGCGCTCCAGAAAACTCGCGGCCAGATTCGCGTAGGCGCGCCAGTCGGGCAAGTCGAACGCTTCTCGCTCGAATTCCAGGGCGAGCGCGCTTCCGCTGACGACTTGCAGATGATGGATCTTCACCGCGTCGATTCCGGTCAGGCTGATGCGCGCGGCGCCCTCCACCTGGCTTTCGAGCGGCTCCCAGGGAGTGCCGAGAATCATGTGCGCTCCCACGCGAATGCCTCGCCGCTTCAAGCGCTCGATCGCTCGTGCCGAATCGCTCCAGCGATGGCCGCGGCGCATGGCGGCCAAGGCCGGCTCGTGGGTCGACTGCACGCCGAGCTCCACTTGCAGGAAGGAAGTCGCCGCGAAGGAGGCGAGCACATCGAGCATCTCTTCCGGAAGCGCGTCCGGACGGGTGGCGACGACGACGCCCTCGGCGCCCGAGGCGCGCGCCTCTGCGAGCGCCCGGGCGAGCTTTTCCGGCGGGCCGTAGGTGTTCGTGTACGGCTGAAAGTACAGCAAATAGCCGCCCGCGCGCGGATAGCGGCGGCGCAGCAAGGGCAGCGCCCGCGCGATCTGCTCTGCGAGGGGACGGCCCGGTTCGCTCGAAGGCGGACGAAACCCCGCGATGCTGCAAAAGAGACAGCCGCCCGTGCCGCGCGAGCCGTCCCGATTGGGGCAGGAGAAGCCCGCGTCGACGACCACACGAAAAAGCGCCCGGCCGAATCGCTCGTTTGCGAACTGCCGGGCGCTGAAATAGGGAAGCGGGTCCCGCGCCTGCACGGGGAGGGCCCTCTTACTCGGGCACGCGCAATGCGACGAACCTGCGCGTGGAGCGCGAGAGGACGGTGAGGAGCAGCACATCCCCCTCCTCGGCATCCTCCACCGCGCTCCGGAATTCGGAGACGCTCGTGACCGGGGAGCGATCCACTTCGAGAATCAGATCGCCCGCGCGCAATCCTTCTTCGGCCGCGGCTGAGCCGTCTTCGACATCCCTGATGACCACGCCATCCACATCCGAATCGAGATCCAACTCGTTCCGGATGTCGCTGGTCAAATTGCCCAAGGTCAGGCCGAGATTCCTGCCAGCCTCGTTGGACGGCTGCCGGGCCGCCGCCTCGTCATCGGGCAGCTCTCCCAGGGTGACATCGATCTGGCGGCTGCGCCCATCGCGAATGACGGTCAGCCGGACTTCTCTCCCCGGCCGGATCTGGGCCACCCGGAAGCGGAAATCATCCGTACTCCTGACCGGGGCACCATCCAACTCGGTGATCACATCGCCATCGCGCATGCCGGCCTTCTCCGCGGGCCCGTCCATGACCACCTGCTGAACCAGGATCCCATCACGCACATCGACATCCAAGGCCTCGCGCAAATCGTCCGTCAGATCATCGATCCTGACGCCCAGCCAGCCGCGCACGACGCGCCCTTCTTCCAGGATGCTGTCCATCACCATGCGCGCCATGTTGATGGGAACGGCGAACCCGACTCCCTGGTAACCGCCCGTCCCGCTCGCGATCGCCGTATTGATGCCGACCACTTCCCCGCGGATGTTGACCAGCGGGCCGCCGCTGTTGCCGCGGTTGATGGCGGCGTCGGTCTGGATGAAGTCCTCGTAGTCGGCGAGCCCGATCCGCGACCGGCCCTTGGCGCTGACGATGCCCGCGGTGACCGTTTCACGCAGACGCTCGGCGAACGGCGTCCCCAATGCGAGCACCCATTCTCCCACGCGCAGTCGATCGCTGTCGCCCAGGCGCAGGCTCGGGAAACGCTCGTCGCTCTTGATGCGCAGCACGGCCACATCGGTCTTCGGATCGGTGCCGACGATTTCGGCATCCAGTTCGCGGTCGTCGGCCAAACGCACCTTGATCTCCTCGGCTTCCGTCACGACGTGATTCGCCGTCAAGACGAGCCCGTCGGAGGAGACGATGAATCCGGAGCCCAATCCGTATTGGCGGAATTGCTGCTCGGGCTGTTGTTGCTGGAAGGGGCCGAAGAAGCGCTCGAAGAAGTCGGGAATGTTCTGTCCGCCGAATCCCCCTCTGCCCCGCACGACCCGCTCGCTCGTGATCGTCACCACCGAGGGGCGCACCTGATCGGAGATCTGCGCGAAAGCGTCGCCGAGCGCGGCCGCGATTTCCACCGGATCGTACGGCGTCTGGGCGGACGCGACCGGAGTGGCGCTGCCGCCCGACAAGTGAATCCCAGCCCCGATGCCCAATCCGAAGAACAAAGCGATGCCCATCAGGACGAGCACACCCGCTCGCATGAACCTGCGAGACCCGTTCGAATGCGAATGAAGATTGCGTTCCGTTCTGTCGCTCATTTCACTCCCGTTCTCCATGTGCCCTGGCATGACGAAAGGCCTCCTTCCGCGCGCTGATTCGTACGACGGCGGCGAGGTCCAGCGCGATACGCCGCCCGCGGCACACTAGTCTGAGACGGACCTGGGCGCCATCCTCCAGAACCACGAGCGCGCCGCTTCGATCGGCGAGGACCCCATCGAGCACCCGGGCGAGACCGGCGCGGAAGCCATCGAGCGCCCAGGCGCTCCGGCGAGAACCATCGCACGCCCGGTCGAGATCCGCGCAGAGATCGTCGAACGCCCGGTGCTCCGGATGCAAGATCGAGGAACACTCCAGCATGGCCTCTGTTCCCGCGCTCGCGCGCGAGAAACGACGGCCGCGCCGCGCATGTCCCTCTGATTGGCAGCGGTATCACGCTTGGCGAGCCGCCGCGCAGGAGGCGCAAGGAAAGACTGGTCCGGCCGTTCGGGATTCGGCCTCCAGGTACGGGTCGCCCGGCATTCCGCCCATCAGAAGGATCGTCGCCCAGGTGTCCCCGGCCCGACCGGCGCGGCGCCGAGGAGAGGCATCTGCGAAGGCCCTGACGAGCTCTCGCGGCGGACGCGGAAGTGTCGAAAAGAAAGCACCCTGCGGGGACGGAAGCGCCTCCGCGGGGGGACAAAAAAAGCTTGTCAGCCCAAGAACGCCGTTACTATACTCCCCGGAGTCACTACCCTCACGGCGCGGGTGGGGGCGGAACCCAGGGCGTTCACAAGCCAGGCATCGGCTTGCCGTCGCGGCGATTGCGCGGCATGCCGACCGATCGATCCGTCCGGGCGGATCGCCCGGCTCCGGCCCCACGTTCCGTGTTGTGCGGCGCATCATATCCGGGCTCCGGGGGTTGGTACCCGGCGGCAACCGCCCCGATCGGGCGGGCAGGGAGCAGGCCGACGATGGCGGGATACGGATACCGAGGACGGTACGGCTCTGTCGACGACGAACCGGAACGCGGCGGAATACTCAAGGTCATCTTTTCGCGCTTCTGGTTCCTGATCATTCCGCTGATCGGCCTCGTCTATGCAAACGCGCGGCAAGTGACGCCGCAGGTCGAGGCAGTGAAGAAAGAAATCGCGGCGGAGCAGAAGGAAAAAGAGAAGCAGCGCACGCAGACCTTGACCAGCGCGAACCCGATTCGTTTTCGCATCTCCGCGATCGAAGCGCTTTCCGATACCTTCAAAGTCCGGTACACGAAGATCGATTCGCTGACCGACAACATCGCCACCTTCCTCGAGGCCGACCGCAAGGCGACCGCGCAACTGCACTTCGAAGCCGATTCCTTGCGCCAAGTGTTCGAGTCCTCCTCCGCCCTGGCGGCGGCCTATTCCGATTCGCTTCGCAACCTGACGCCGGTCATCGATTCGCTGGAAACGCTGATCGCCGATCGCAACCAGGAAACGCAGCGGCTCTGGGTGGAAACCACGCAGAGCTTCGACCTGACCGACCGGATCCTGAATCCCGGCTCCTACAAGAAGAAGTCCGCGCTCGTCACCGGTGAGGGCGAGTACCCCAACCGCGATGAGCTGGGCAAGAGGGAGTGAGCATGCGGTTCGACGACGACCAGCCGAAGGTTTCGTTTCGTCCTTCCTGGAAGCACCTGCTGCACCTGATCGATCTCGCGATCATGGTGGCCCTCTTCTTCCTGGGCGCCCACCTGTACAACACGCTGGTGGGCGAGAAGAAGCTGGCCGCGTTGGAGCTGCAGCGCCAGGAAGGCCGGCAGACGGCCACCCGCAACCAGGCTCAGGCCGACTCGATTCTCGCGGCGGAGCGCGTGCGCCTGGAGGCGGCCCTCGCCGACAGCATCTCGCAGGCCGGGGAGCTCACTCGCAAGCGCGCGATTCTCGACGCCACCGTCGCCGAGCAGCAGCGGATCAATCAGAATCTCACGCCGCTGATGGATGAAGTGTTCGACATGCAGTACAAGGCGACCACCGCCGTCAACGAGGTGCGCCAGTACCGCGAGGACATCGCGGCGCGGCGCACGCGCATCGCCGGGCTGGAGGCGGATGCGGCCCAGGCGGGCAGGGAGTTGGCCGAGGCCCAGGGCCGCAATGCGGCCGTCAGGCAGCGGCTCGCCCAGGCGCGCGATCTGCGCGCGAAAGATCCGAAGGGCGTGCTGCCGGATGCGTCGGGCATCGTGGTGCGCCAGGATGTCGCGACCAGCGGCGGGCTCACCAACTTCTCCTTCCAGCAGAATGTATGGTCGAACCAGGCGGTGGATGTCGGCTTCTCGCTGGGGCTCGGGCTGAGTTCCGACGACACTTCCGCGAAGGAATTCGGTCTCGTGGTCACGAGGCCGCTGATCCATCGGCGGCTGGGCCTCGATTTCGGCGCGGGCTATTCGTTGTTGACCGATTCGGGTGGTTCGGACGAAGCGGGCGCGTACGCCTCCGCGAGCCTTCGCATCTCCCCCTTCTTCCGGGAGCGGTTTCATCTCGGGCTGGGGGCGCGGGCCGCGCGGGCTGCCGACGACGAGAGCGAGATCACGCCCTTCATCTCGGTGGGATTGGGACGCCGGTAGGGACGACCGGGGAGAGTGCCGGCAGCTTGAGGGGTAGCAGGACTGCGCGCGTGCGTCGCAAGGCCTGCGAGGCGGAGGCGATCGCGTGGAACGGACTCCATGGGGGAAGCGCCTGCTTCGGGCGCGCTTTTGGATCTACGCCCTCGTGGTGATCGTTCTGCTCGTCTTCCGAGTGGTCCCCAGCCTCCGTTCGGTGCCGGGCGCGCGCAAGGCCCCCTTCGGCGAGAAGGAGCTGCGCATCTCGGGGCTCGACAATGCGCCGCTTCTGATTCCGCGTCTGGTCGCTTTCTACCATCAGCAATATTCAGGCCTCCGAATGGAAACGATGCCCGGGGGAACGATCCGCGCGGTCGAGGACCTGCTGAACGGGCGGGCCGACGTCGCCTTCGTCAGCCGGCCCCTGACGGCGCCCGAGGATTCGGTCGTGCGCTCGGCCGGCGACTCGCTGCTGCTCTTTCCCGTGGCTCTTTCGGGCACGCTCGTGCTCACCGCGCGGTCGACGAATCTGGACAAGCTTTCGGTGGGGGGGCTGCGCAAGGTGCTCTTCGGGCAGCGGCCTGCAGAATGGCCCGGAACCGAGTCGGCGCCGGTGTATGCGCCCAGCCCTTCTTCCGGTTTCTGGGGAGCGGTGGCGAGTCAACTGGGGTTGGCCGATACGGTGGGCGCGAATGTCGAATGGACGGAGAGCGATCGCGAGGCGGCGCGCATGGCCGAGTCTCACCCCGGTTCGATCGCTCTCATCAGCTCCCTGGCCTTCGACCCTTCAGCGGAGCCGGGCCTGCGGCCCGTGCAGGTGGCCGCCGATCCGGGAACGGCCGCGGCCACGCCGACTCCTGATGCGATTGCGGGAGGGACCTATCCTCTGTACCACTACCTGTACGCCGCGTGCCGCAACCGCCCGCGCGCCCTGGCGGCCGGTTTCGTTTCCTTCCTGCACGGAGAGAAGGGGCAGATGCTGGTCCGGCGGGAGGGCTTTCTCCCTGCGCGGGAAATTGCCCGTGAGATCGAGCTTGGGCAAATGCCCGCCGGAATGCCAAGATAGGGAGCCCTGTACTTTCATGCGAGGAGGTGAACACGGATGCTCGATCGTCCCATGAATCTTTTTGAAGGCATGAGCGTCACGACTCGCCGAGTGTGGCGCACTCGGCTGAGCGTCGGCCTGGTGATCTTGGCGGCTGCCTTGGCGCTGGTCATGACGGTGCAGGCCGCGAAGAAGAGCTACGACTACGACGACGATCCGGTGCGGCTGGGAGAAGAGGCCCTGCAGGCCGGGCGCATCGAGGACGCCGGACGGCTGTTCCGCGAGGCGCTCGACAGCGAGTGGAAGCTGGACCGCGCCTGCCTGGGCCTGGCCGAAGTGCTCCGTCGTCAGGATCACCCCGCCGAGGCCGAACCGCTCTACCGTCGCGCTGTCGAGGAGCACCGGGTCATCCGGAACGGGGCCACCTATCCGGAGGCCAGCGCGGGGCTCGGTCTGGTGCTCTTGTCTCTGGGGCGCCCGGAGGAAGCGGAGGTCGAATTCAATAAGGCGCTCCGCGATGAGAAGAACCTGTGGCCCGCCAATTACGGAATGGCCCGCATCCTCATCGCCCAGGAGAAATACTCGGAGGCGCTGCCGTATCTCCAGAAGGGCAAGGGCCTGAAGAACGCGGCGGCCGGGCTGGATCAATACCACTTCGGGATGGCGCTGGTTCAGGTGGGATTGAACCAGGTGGAAGAGGCGGAGAAGAGCGCCGGCCTCGCCCAGACGCTCAATCCGAGCGTGCCCGAGTACGGCACGCTGCGCGCGGACATCTACAGGGCGCGCGGCGCGCCCACCCTGGCGATCGACGCCTACGAACAGGCCCTCGCGACGCCGGGGGCGGTGCCGACTCCGCGCGTCTATCAGGACCTCGGCGTCCTGTACGAGGGCGAAAGGCTCTTCAACGACGCCCTCCAGCGCTATCTGCTCGCGATCGAGCTGGATTCCACCTTCGCCCCCGCGTACAAGAGCTCGGCCCGGCTCTACGCGCTCGGAAACCAGACCGATCGCGCCGGCCGCTTCTTCCTGCGCTATTCGGAGCTCGTGCCCGAGGATCCGGAAGGGTGGTCGGGGCAGGCCGACGCGTTCATCACCCTCGGGGTCGCCAAGCGCGCCCTGGATGCCGCGGAGAAGGCCTACTCGCTCGACAGTACGGATACGCGGGTTCGCCTGAGCCTGGCTCGCGCCTTGTACATGAACAACGACCTCACCCGGTCGCAATGGCTCTATGACGCCGTGTCGGATACGACCCTCTTCAAAGCGAACGACTGGGTGAATCTGGGGCAGATCGCGCTCTCCCAGAAGGGATTCGATCGGGCCGACGAGCTCCTCACCAAGGCGATCGCGATGGAGCCGGAAAATCCGGAGGCCTTCACCGCCAAGGGCAAGCTCTTCCTTTCCCGCCAGAAGCCCGACTCGGCGGTGGTGTACTATCAGAAGTCTCTTGTCTTGAATCCGAAGTCTCTTGTGGCGAGAATCAATCTCGCTGTGGCCTACTTGCAGCTTCGCAAGTCCACTGACGCCGGCGTGATCCTGCGCGGGGTGATCAAGGAGAATCCGGGCTGGGCGCCCGCGCACATCTATCTCGGGCAGGCCTTGGTCATGTCCGACTCGCTCTCGGCGGGGCTTACGGAGTACCGCAAGGCGATCGAGCTCGAGCCGAACAACCCCGCGGCGCTGCGGGGGGCGGGGTTCATATATTTGAAGCGCGGCGACTATGGGCAGGCGGAGACGGTGCTGGCGAAGTCGGTCCAGGTCGATCCCCGCAACGCGGACGGCTGGGCTTCCCTGGGAAGCGCGCAGGCGGGCTCACGGAAGATCGACGACGGCATCAAGTCGTTTGAGAAGGCGCTCGAGATCAGTCCGAATCATGAAGGTGCGTTGCGCGGGCTCGACGCCTTGAAGAAGGCCAAGAGCGCGGGCGCGCAGTAGGCGCGTTCCGGCCCGCGCGCGGCGGCCGTGCCAGGAGGGAGGAGCGGATGAGCTTGGAGAAACGCCTCGTTGGCGACATTCATGTGCTGGTTCCGCACAAGAGCCTGGTGGGCGGAGACGAGACCCGGGAGCTGTCCGCGGCGATCCAGGAAGTGCTGGCCGCCGGCAAGCCGCACATCGTCGTCGACCTGGGGAAGGTCTCCTTTCTCAACAGCACCGGCCTGGGCGCGCTGGTCGCGGGCCATGTGAGCTGCAAGAACCGCGAAGGGTGGTTCCGGGTGGCGCGCACGACCAAGCGCATCGACAATTTGTTTCTCATCACGAAGCTATCGTTCGTCTTCGAGACCTTCGACACGGTCGAGGAGGCGTTGGTAGGGGAGAATCGTCCGGAATAGACGGAACGGAGGAGGCAAGGGCAAATGAAGTCCTACATTTTCATTCCGATCCTGGTCGCAGCGTTCATCATCTCCATGGTGATCTACACCTATATGCTGCCCGACTTCATCAAGCTGGGCGGCTACCTGGTGCCGTTCCTGATCACGCTCTCGATCCTGCTCTTCACCTTCATCGGCGAGCGGCTCTTCACGATCCGCCGCGCGCAGGGCAGGAGCGACGTCGGCCGCTTCACGCGCAACCTGAAGAAGGCCGTGGACGCGGGCGAACTGGATGCGGCCATCGATGTCTGCCGCAAGCAGGGCGGATCGATCGCCAATGTGGTCGGGGCGGGGCTCGAGCGCTACCACGCGCTCTCCGATTCGAGCATGGACAGTGGCGAGAAGATCGAGGAGACCAAGCGGGCGATCGAGGAGGCCAACGCCCTCGAGATCCCGTTGCTGGAGCGCAACCTGATCGCGCTCTCCACGATCGCCTCGATCTCGACCATGGTGGGCCTGCTCGGCACCACGGTCGGCATGATCCGTGCGTTCCGCGCGATGGGGCATGCCGGCGCGCCCGACGCCATCCAGCTCGCGATCGGGATCTCGGAAGCGCTGATCAACACCGCCGGCGGTCTGTTCATCGCGATCATCGGCATCGTGGTCTACAACGCGTTCACGAACCGGATCGACTCGTTCAACTTCATGATGGACGAGATCACCTACGAGGTTGTCCAGCTCCTCGAACGGAAGAAGAGGTAGGCCGTGGCCAAGCGGATTTCCGTCACGATCGACATGACGCCCATGGTCGATGTGGCGTTCCTGCTGCTGATCTTCTTCATGTCGACGACGCAGTTCAAGCCGCCGGAGCAGGTGTCGGTGTCGCTGCCCGCCTCCTCCTCGGAGATCAAGGTCCCCGAGACGGAAGTGATCATGATCACCGTCACCAAGCAGGGGAAGTTCTTCATCGGCGACGAGACCGGCAAGGCCACCGAGATCGCCGAGGAGGATCTCGCCCGCCAGGTGCTGGAAGAGCGCGTCCGCAATCGGGCGGCGCGCGTGATCGTGAAGGGCGACAAGGAAACCGAGTTCGGGCTGATCGCCGATGTGATGTACATCATGCAGCACACGAACACGAACCGGTTCAATCTCATGACCGAGCTGCGGACCGAGCAGTATGGGACCGAACCGGGAGCCGAGGGCGCTCAGGCGGCCCAGTAGGGGCGCGCGCGCGAGGAAGAAATCATGGGAGCCGTTGACACTCCGGAAAAGGCATCGGGCAAAGGCAAAGGCTTGCGCCGGCCCAAGCGCCGGGTGCGCATCCGCATCGACATGACGCCGATGGTGGATGTCGCCTTTCTTCTGCTGATCTTCTTCATGGTGACCACCGTGTTCCGCAAGCCCCAGGCGATGGAGGTCAATCTGCCGCCCGAGGGCGCGAAGGTGGCCGTGCCCCAGTCGAACGTGATGATGCTCTATGTCAGGGCCGACCAGAAGATCTACTATCGGATGGGGACCGGCGGCGTCTCGTCCACGGCCAAGAAGGATTTGATCGAGCTCTTCAAGGAACATGAGCGCCGCAATCCCGAGCTGATCATTCTAGCCAAGGTGGATCGCGCTGCCTCCTATGCGACCATGGTCGATGTGATGGATGCGCTGGCCCTCGCGGAGATGAAGCGTTTCAGCCTCATCCCCCTGTCGATCGAGGACGCGCAGGAAGTGGAGAGCTTGCCGTGACAGCCAAGGCCACGCCATGGGCAATCCCTGAAGGGACAATCCTTCCGGTCGTGGATCCGGACCTGCATCCGCTCAAGCGGTTCGGGCAGCGGCTGCTGATTCGAAGCATCATCGTGGCCGGGTGCCTGCACTTGAGCATCTTCGGCGGCTGGTTGGCCGCCCGCGCGTACAAGCCGGCGCCGCCGCCTCCGGCGATGACGCTCGATGTCACCGTGAAGAAGATCACCTCGCCTGCGGACCTGGGAGTGCCTCCTTCCCTGACCCAGAGCGACGATGTCGCGGTCGCGACCGAGGTGGCGGTCACGGCGGCCCCCTCGATCGGCGTCCCGGAACCCGTGCCCGACTTCCAGGCCACGACGACCACCATGGCGACGACGACTCAGATCGCGGAAGCGCTCACGCCCGTGGATGTGAGCGACCTGCGCTCGAGCGCCGACTCGCTGGTGATCGACGAGAGCGTCTTCGATACGGCGAGCAACGATCCGGTGAGCATCAATGCCGTCCAGGAGCGGCCGGTGCCCATTCACACGCCTGCCCCGGTCTATCCCGAGATGGCCCGCAAGGCGGAAGCCGAAGGCGTGGTGATCGTGCAGGTGGTGATCGACAAGGAAGGCAAGGTGTCGAACGCGGTCGTGATCGAAGGCAACTGGCTGCTTCACGAGGCGGCGATCGCGGCGATCAAGCAGTGGACCTTCAAGCCGGCCCTGCAGCAGCGCAAGCCGGTCGCGGTCAGGGTCAACATTCCTCTCCAGTTTTACTTGGACTAACGACCCTTTCGGTTTTTCTCCTCCGTGACAGAACTCCCCGGCTCCGGCTGGGGAGTTTCGTTGTCTAAGCCGTGCGTCTCTTGGAAGCGAGTCGGGCGATACGGGAAAAGGCGGGTGGCCCCACTCCTGCTACTCAGGGGCCATGAAACCATCCACGATCTCTTTCCGACGGGCGCGCAACAGCGTGCTCGCGTGCCTTCTCGGTTTCTGCGGCATGGCGGCCGCCCGCGCGGAAACAGGCGGCGAGCCGGGCGCGATCGTGCCGCTGCGCATTTCAGCCCCGCCGCTGATCGATGGAAGGCTGGACGACGCCGTCTGGGAGCGAGCCCCTGCCTGCCGGGCATTCTGGAACTTTCATCCTCATCCGGGGGCGGTTCCGTCCCAGGAGACCCATCTCTTGATAGCGCACGACGCGCGCTGCCTCTATCTCGCCTATCGCTGTCTGGACGATCAGCCCGCGGCGATCCGCAGCCACCTCGCGCCGCGCGACCAGGCATTCGACGACGATTGGGTGGCGGTCATCATCGATGCGGCCGGCGACGGCCGAAGCGCCGCGCAGCTACTGGTGAATCCGGAGGGTTGCCAACTCGATGCCCGCATTCCGGGCGACTGCAGCGGCGACCACTTCGAAGTGGACTATCCATTCGAGAGCGCGGCGAGGCGTGACAGCTCCGGGTGGTCGGCGGAAATCGCCGTGCCCTTCGAGGCCTTGCAGGGGGCGGGCGGGAAGAGCCGGGAGTGGCTCCTCTACGGCTTGCGTCACATCAGCCGCACCGGAGAACGCGCCGCCACGCCTTCGGTCGACCTCACCGATCCCCGCTGGCTGACGAAGGGCGCCCGCTTGCGGTTCGAGGAAGTGGGCGGCGCGAGTCGGCTCGAGCTTCGCCCGGCCTTCACCTGCGCGTGGCACGAAGGACGAGCGGGCAGCCGGTGGAAGCGCGAGCCGCCGCAACCGCGCATCGGAATCGACGCGAGTGCGAGGCCCTTCGGTGACTGGACCGTGCAAGCGACGCTCGATCCCGACTTCAGCCAGGTGGAGGCGGACGCCCGCCAGGTGGAAGTGAACCAGCGCTTCCCGGTCGATTATCCGGAGAAGCGGCCGTTCTTCCTCGAAGGGCGGGAGATCTTCGCCCTGGCGGCGGAAGGCGCTCCTCTGGTCGCCGCGTACCGCAGCCGCGCCATCGTCGATCCGCGCCTGGGCATCAAACTGAGCGGAGAACCGGCGGGCGGTCACGCGCTCGGCATCCTCTTCGCGCGAGACCGAAACGGCGAGGCAACGGATCGAGCGCGGGAGACGACTGCTCCCGTCGCCATCCTCCGCTATCGCTGGAGCGCCGGCTCTCGCTTGACCGCCGGCCTCTTCTACAGCACCCGCACGACAGACACGGACGCATGCCGCGCGGGAGGGATCGACGGCGACCTGCTTCTCGGCCGTCGCATGCGCCTTGCCTTTCACGCCCTCTCGAGCGCGGGTTCCGAGAGCGAGACGAGCGCGCACGACGGGCACGCGGCAGCCGTGGTGCTGGAGCGGAAAGAGCAGGCCCGCACGATGCGCCTTTCCTGGCGGCAGATCGCCCCTCGCTTTCTTCTTCCGGCCGGTTTCGTCACCCGCACGAATGTGCGTGAAGCGAGGCTCTCGAACGAGGAACGCTTCTTCGTCGCGCGCTCCTTTCTGCAACGCCTGACTCTCGGCGCCCGCGCGACGGGCGATTGGGATTGGGAGGGAGTGCCGACGGACCGGGAACTGCGCCTGACGGCCACGGCCGAAGGCCGCTCGGGATGCGTGCTCGAAGCGGCGAGGAGCCTTGCCCGAGAGCGCTTCTGCGGTCGCGACTTCGATGCCGGCGGCGTTCGCCTGGCGGCCCGCGCGCGCCCGGATGCGCGCGTCGGATTCTCGCTCTCGGCCGAACAGGCTGCCGGGCCCTACTACGACCCGCTTCGGCCGCTGCAGGGAAGCGCCCGCACGCTGTCGGGCGAGGTCACGCTGCGCATTCCTCCCGCCTGGGAAGCGGTCGGCGCCTGCACTTCCTACCGCTTCTCCGCGAATTCCTTGGGCACCGTGCATGACGGCGCCTTCCTGCGCCTGACGCTGCAATGCCAGCCGGCGCGCAGCCTCGAACTGCGAGCGATCGTCGAATGGGATGGATTCGCGCGAGAAGTCCTGACCGACTGGCTCGTCTCGTATCGTTCGAACCGAGGGCTGGTCGCCCATGCGGGTTGGGGAAACCTCTATCGAGAGGTTGCGTGCGGCGGCGAGGAGTCATGCGGCGATACGGACTCGGGGGGAGCGCTTCCCGCCATGGGACGGGAGCTGCGGCGGGACCTCTTTCTCAAAGTGGCCTACGCCGTGCATCCCGCCTGGCCGGGCGGGGCCGGCCAGCAGTGACTTCGTGCCGCGAGGCGATCGGCGCCGGGCAGGCCGTCAGCGGATGTCCTTGAATTCCTCGCGCCGGCCCTCGAGATACGGCCCGCGCTGGCAGAAGTCGTCGAAGGTGCGAATCACGCGCTGAACCACCCCGGCTCCGCGACGGGATTTCCCCACCAGGCGCGCGAAGCCCGTCTTCAGCTCCTCCGGCGCGTAGCCGGCCAGCCCCGCCAGTTGCTCGTTCGATTCGCCGCGCGAGATCGATTCCAGGCGCGGCCCCTTCTTGTGGTAGGTGACCGAGATCTCGGCGGGACGGCCGAAGAGATTGTGGTGGTCGCCCATCACATCCTGATAGGCGCCGAGCAGGCAGATGGCGAGCAGATACGGATGGCCGGGGCGGGTGGCGTGCAATTCCAGCCCCTCTTTCACATCTCGCACATCGACGAAGCTGTCGATCACGCCATCGGAATCGCAGGTGAGGTCCACGAGGATGCCCTGCTCGCTCGCGGGCTCGTCCAGGCGATGGATGGGAACGACGGGGAAGAGCTGCTCGATCGCCCAGGCGTCGGGCACGGAGTGGAAGACGCTGAAGTTGGTCACATATTTCGCGCGGAAGGTCTTTTCGAGCACGCGGAATTCGTCGGAGACATAGCCGGTCTGGCGGGCGTAATCGAGCGCCTTCTTGCACACCCGATAGAATTCCTGCTCGGCGCGCGCCTTGCGCTCGAGCGAGAGGTACCCGAGACCGAAGAGGTTCAGGATCTCGCCGCGCGTCACGATCGCGTCGTGGTAGTACTCGCGGAAGTTCTTGACCGAGATCTCGCTCGCGATCGAGGCCATCTCCTTGATCTGCGAGGGAAGGTCGTCGTCGGCCTTGCCGCTCTCCTCCTCAGGCGGATAGGCGACCGGCGCCTCGCTCTCGCGGCTTTCGCAATTCGTGACGAGCAGCGAATGATAGGCGGTCAGCGCCCGGCCGCTTTCGGAAACGAGATCCGGCAGGGGCACTTCCTCTTCGTCGCACACTTCCTTGACCGTGTAGACGACGTTGTTCGCGAATTCCTGGAGCGAGTAGTTGACGCTGCTGTCGGAGGGCGTGTTGCTGCCGTCGTAGTCGATGCCGAGCCCGCCGCCGACATTCAGGGTGGAGAGCGGCGCGCCGCGCTGGCGCAGCTTGGCGTAGATCCGGGCCGCTTCCTTGACCGCGTCGGTGATGCGCCGCACGCTCGTGATCTGCGATCCGATGTGGTAGTGCAGCACGCGCAGCTGCCCGAGAATCCCCGCTTCGCGGAGCGCGTCGACGGCGTAGAGCAGCTCCGAGGAGCCGAGGCCGAATTTGGCCGTCTCGCCTCCGGACGCTTCCCAGCGGCCGCTGCCCCGTTGATACAGCCGGCAGCGCAACCCGAGCAGCGGCGCGCGTCCCTGGCGGCGCGCCTCGCGGATCACGAGGTCCACTTCGCGCAGGCGCTCGATCACGAGCACGATGGGTGTGTTCTTGCCGGTCGCCTGAGCGGCCAGCCGCGCCATGGAGCCGTCCTTGAATCCGTTGATGCAGATCCACGAATCCTCGGGCAACTCGCGCGAGAGCGCGATGGCGAGCTCGGCCTTGCTGCCGACCTCGAGGCCGAAGGCGCCGGGCCGGCCCGCTTCGATCAAGGCGTCGACCACGGGCCTCAGCGGATTCACCTTCAAGGGGAAGAGACTGCGGTACGAGGGACGGTAGCCGAATTCCTCGCGCGCGCGGTCGAAGCTGCGATAGAGCTCGCGCAACTGAGTCTGGAGGATTTGAGGGAAGCGCAGCAGCAGCGGGGGAGTGAGCCCCTCGCGCGCCGCCATGCGCACGACTTTGACGAGATCGACCGAGCGGCGGTCGCAGTAGGGGCAGACATGCAAGTGGCCGCCCGACCCCATCGCAAAATATCCCGCTCCCCACTCATCGATGCCGTACGGGCTCTGGATCTTGCGATGACGAACCATGGCGTTCTCCCCGAGCGGTGCTCGCGCGTCAGTCAGCGAGCATGGTCAGGCCTTGACGGGCCGCAACGAGTTTCGACGGGTCTCGACCAGCGTCGACGGGCAACACGGGCGCGGGTATTACCCCGGATGATTCATGAAATCTCTGCTGCGACATCGTATCTGCCCGCATCTACTGC
>CAYZWI010000023.1:0-26014 GCA_964482205.1 uncultured bacterium
TCGAGAGCTTAGCGGGGGTCCGTTACGACGGCCAATCTATTAATGGTGTGGGCCTCCGGCTGGTGCCGGTGGCTTTCAAAGCCCGCAGTGGAGCGCTTGTGCCCGTCCGAGCCCCACGGACGCCCTGGGGAGCCCCGATGGTGAAAGTGGCTGTGGGAGGCTGATCAGCCTGCATGCAAGGGCGGCTCCACCCAAAAGTTCACTCCTTCCGAACTCGTCACTCCGTGCCGCCTAGCCCGCATTTCTCACCAAGGGTAGCGAGAACGGTAGAGAGGGCTCGGGACGAGGGTGATCAGCCCGATACCCGGGCGCTTTTCACTCGTCGGTGCGTGGAGAGAGGCTCGAGCGATCGCACTTGCCGGGCATGAAGTCGCTGACTTCGAGGGTGGGGCATAGTGGCCCCTGATTTGGATAGGGGTGGCGGTCGATCAGGCGCAGCGGCAGGTCAGACAGGTAACGGGCCATCTCTCAGATTGCGCAGGACTTGCCAGAACGTTTCCGCATACGGATAGCCGCTGGCCATCCGGAAGCGGACGCGCCTGACGCTCAGGCTGACCAGCGCCCCGATTTTGAGCAGTTTCAGGCGGATCGTGCCACACTGCGCCCGCGCCAGTTCGGTACCTCTCAGGCCCACCCGCCTCAGATAGTGCAGGAGTACGTAGGCGAAGCTCGAGAAGTAGAGGCGCAGCTGATTCGACCGCATGGTCGCTGCACTCGTCCGATCCGCAAAAAGATCCAGCTGCTGCTCCTTGATCCGGTTCTCCATGTCGCCGCGGGCGCAGTAGATGCCCTCGTAGAGGTCTCGCGGCGGCACTTGGTCGAGAGAGGTGACCACGAACCGGGGGTTGGGACCCTTCGGCAGGTACTCGGCCTTGGCAACAACGTGCCGCGACCGGCTCCAGGAGGATCGGGTTCGGTAGCGGAAGGCCGCGAAGAAGCGCGCCGCCTGCCCCGTGCGTCCGTAGCGCCGCCGCGCGCGCTTCATCGGCTTCGCCAGTCTCCGGATCAGTCGCGCGTTCTTCGCCAGCCCGAAGACGTAGTCGAGCCCATGCTCCTCGCACCACGCCATGAGCGCTTCCCGCGCGAACCCAGAGTCCGCCCGCAACACGATCTGCACCTTCGGCCAGCGTTCCCGGATCTGCGCAATCACCGGCGTCAACTCCTCCACCGTCCCGGCCGACGCATCCTGGTTCGCCGGCCGCAAGCGGGCGCGCAGCAGATGCTCGCCGCAGAAAACGTAGAGCGGCAGGAAGCAGTAGCACCCGTAGTAGCCGTGGAAGAACCGGCCCTCCTGCTCGCCATGCACCGGGTCGTCGGTCACATCGAGATCGAGGATGATCTGCCGCGGGGCGTGCGCGTAGGACTCCAGGAACAGATCCACCAGCAGCCGATCGAGCTTCCCCGTGTCGTAGCCGATGCGGTGATAGCGATTGCGCCGCTCCTCGAGAGGCGCTTGCTCCAGACGGTTCAGCGTGCTCTTGCCGGCCAACGCATGCCCGCGATCCCGCTCCCGCACCCGGTCCTGCCCCAACGGATCGCCCTTGCCCACCAGCACGGCCAACAACGGATCGCTCCGCAGCTGCTCATGGTCGTTGAGATCTTCGTAGCCGAGCGCGATCCCATAGATCCGCTGAGCGACCAGCGAGGCAACCGAATGCTCGGCCCGGGATGGATCACGCCCGTCGCGGAAGCAGGCCGCGATCCGCTCCATCATCCCGGTCGCAACCGCCGCCTCGCGCAGAAGCAGCCCGCCAGCGTCGCTCGTCACCTGGCCGGCATCGAACTGGGCCTCCACGCGCCGATGTCCAAGACCTTGGAATCCGATCTGAACTGGGGTACAGTCTGTCTGCACGGGCGGGCCTCCTGATTCGTTGTAGGTTTTTGCTCAAACCCTTCTTAACGAATCTGCCCGCCCGTTGCTATCCCTTCTGGTGAGATATCCGGGCTAGGCGATTTCGGGCACCCGGGCCGGAACGGTACGGCCGAGGGTTCGACAATTCGGTTGCCTCTCTCTGCCAGAGGGCTGAAGATCCTGGCGTGACTCTCCTCTGAGACTGTTCCCTTCCTCAAGTACGCGCGAAGGAGGTCCGCTCATGAGAACATGGTTTTTCCTTTTGCTGGCTTCCGTGCTCCCGGTCTCCCTGGCCCACGCCGACTCAGACGACCTCTCGGGCGGCGTCCTCCTCGTCCACGCTCCTCCGGGGGTGGTCTACACGACCGGGACGGTCGCCTGGTGCGACTCGACCCATCTGGCCGACTGCGAAGATCAGGTGACCACCATCGAGGCCGAGACCGAGGCCGTCTGGTTCGTGCTGAGCGCCTGGGCCGAGGAGAAGAGCTTCACGGCGGTCGAGTTCGGCCTGGGCGACTTCGAGCCCGAGTCCTTCGTCTTCATGGCCGAGGGCATCTGCCTCGATGACGCGATGGCCATCAACTACCCGTCGGTGGAAGACTGGCCTGGCCCGAACACCGGGATCGCGCTCGCGGCCAACGGCGACGCGTGGACGGGCCAGCTCGTGCCCATCGCCTGGTTCGCAGGCTACAACTACGCCGAGGCGGACACGATTCCCTTGGTTGGGATGCAGTCGACCGACCATGCGGGGTGGGTGTCGGGTGAGTCGCGGACGAGCTACGACGCCGAGTGCCTGGGGGCGCTGGGGTTGGGAGTAGCCGGGATTGCCTGCTGTCCCGAGTCTGGAGTGGACGGCGACGGCGAGGAAGATTCCCATGACGAGAGCGGATCGACGGACTCCCAGAGTGGCGTGGATCACGGAGAAAGCCCTCTTGGCGATTCTCGCCGCAAGACTTTTGTTGAGTTGGCGACAAACTCCACGGACGAGTTCATCCAACTGGAGCGGACGCTGGAACGCGAGTACGGGCTCCGCGTGTATGTGGCTCTGGCGCCCGACGGCCTCTTCTGCCTGGCCTCTGAATCCCAGCGCAACGCTCTTCAGAACGAACACCAAGTGAATCTTGTTACAACAGAGCTCATCACGGACATCTTGGACGAACCATTCCCAGCTCTCCGACCAGGAGACGCCGGAGTGGCCAGGTTCATCTGGAATCTGATGCTCACTTCGCCTCCTCCAGACGGCATCACCATCGAGGAACCGCGAGTTCCCGACGTCGACTTTGAGGGGTTGCAGGGGGAGCCGCTCGGCCCTCCCCCTCCCGATCCCACTGGGCAGACGTCAGTCTTCTTGATTGGCAAAGTAGGAGTATCTCTGCTCTTTATGGAAAGCTTAGCGGACAATCCCTGCGATCCAGGGTCGGGCACTTACACGGAGAATTGGTCAGAAGTGGAAATGGGCGTTGCGACTATCCAGATCATGAACGGCTTGTGGGATCTGGCTGCCCTCGGCGAGCCCGACGCACATGTCGGCTTTGAATTCCTGGAGTATCAGCTTGTGCACACGACCGTTGAGCCCATCACCCTGGATCACGATAGTACTACCTGGCGGTTTGAGGCGATGGACTCCCTTGGGTTCACCGAAGGGCAGTACATCTACCAGAGGGAACGGGCATTTGCGAACGCACGTCGGTCGCAGCACGAGACCGATTGGTACATTATCGCGTACGCAGTGGATGACAGCTGCGACACGGACCACGCCTTCCGTGATGAGTGGATTTCCCACTCTCGTCCCTTTGGTCCTAGTATGACGATACTCTATAGAAACATGGGACATGGTCCAGAATATCTTCACAATATCGCCGCGCACGAAGCCTGCCATCTCTTCGGGGCTGTAGATGAATATGAAGGCGATGTGTGCACGACCAAGTATGGCTATCTGCAAGTGATAAATGGTAATGCGCACGATAGCCTTGGAGTCGCGTGTGTGCCGCCCCTTGTCCCATGCCTGATGGATCAATGGGACGTTGACTTCTGCCTCTGTCCCTACTCGCGTGCGCACATTGGGTGGAGGGATTCAATTCCTCCACAGGGAGTGCTCGACCCCATCAACCATCCCCTGGCGGCCAGATCCATGAAGATCGGCGTGGAGGAACCGCTCAGCCTCGGCAACTGGGTCGATATTCGTGATTCGACCGGTCTGTGGACAAAGCGCCTCGTGGCTTCGGCCCGTACTATGGACCAGGGTCAGATGATATGGGACGGCATCGGCTATGACGGCGAGAAGAGACTGGGGGGCCGGTACGAGTGGAGGCGTTGCGGCGGGGAATGGATTGGTGGTTACTTGAGAAGAGATCGAGAGCCACCTGTGGTCGATTCGTTTTGGATCAACCCGCTAGTGGGGCCACCCGATCCGATCCTTGGTTATGACTGCAGGTTGAACCTGCGCTTCCTGGAGCCGGATAGGCACTCTTCCTGGGTGCGTGCCATAGCGGCACCCTACAGTCCCGGAATCGAGACGCATGTCATCTCAGACGAGTTCCTCTTGGACACGCCCGACTCAATTGGGCCAGTAGTTGTCGACATGGCCCTACCGGCCGAGGGGGCCTATACCATGCGTGTGCTCGTTTGGGATGGAGCGGGCAACTGGGATAGCACGGCCACGATTCCCTTTGAGTACCGGCCCTCTGCCGTAGAAGGAGATCGCCCGTCCATGCGCCGGTCCGCGCTTTCTTCTGCGCAGCCTACTCCGGCCGGGGCAAGGGCCGTTGTGGCGTGGCGATTGAGGCCGACATCGGGTTTCCAGGGTCCAATCGAGATCATGATAATCACCGTGGAAGGAAGGCGTGTACGGTCGTGGTCGGAGAGCTTAGATCAGCCGGAGAGTCTCACAATCGTCTGGGACGGCTTGGACGAGAATGGCTTGCAGGTGCCTTCCGGCACCTATTTTCTGAGGGTCAAAGATGTGGCCGGGAGAACGGTGACCGGTCATGCTATCATTGTAGAGTGATTCGTGAGGATGCCTCAAGGGGATTACAACATGGCCACTTCAAATTGTCGGTTCTGGCTTCGCGACATGCTGCTGGCATTCCCATCGTTCTTTTTATGCGCCCTTTCCGAAGGGGCCACGCGCCTCGTTCCTACGGAGTATCCCACTATCCAGGATGCGATCGACCACAGTTCCGAAGGGGACACCGTTCTCTTGTGTCCTGGCGTTTATCGGGGAGTTGGTAATCGAGACATCGAGTTGCGTGGCCTCGATCTCATCGTCACTTCTCAGGAGGGATCGGAGGAAACCATCATTGACTGCGAGCAAGCGGGTCGGGGTTTCTATCTGCATGAAGGGGAAACTCGTGCCGCGCGAATCGAAGGCGTCACGATTCGGAATGGGTCTGCCACGACCGGGTTCGTGACTCGTGGGGGGGGCGTATATTGCGAACTGTCTTCGCCTACCATCACAGATTGCAGAATCGAGAGGAATGAGGCTTTGCTTGCGGGGGGAGGTGTTTACCTCATGGGTTTTGCTGGCATTGTAGAGCGCTGCATTATCGCGGACAATATGGTCTACAGCGGTGCCGGTGGAGGAGGCATTTGCTTCGAATTCGGAGACGGAGAAATCACTGACTGCATCATCACGAGAAACTGGGGCTATGAAGGAGGCGGCGTAAACTTCCACGGATTCGCTGCCAACCGACTCGTGGGCTGTTCCATTGTTGGCAACGGTGCAACTCACGGCGGGGGAGTCTACTCAGGCAACGCGGCCTATGTCGAAAGATGCGTCGTGTGGGGCAATGCCTCAGTCTTGAGCGCCGACCAGATGTACTGTTACTCGGCCGACTTTCGCTGCTGCGCGGTTGACACTTCTGATAGTTACTACATGCATGGCGTGCAATACGACGACGAATGTGTCTTCACCGACCCACTCTTCTGCGACCCAGCCCATGGGAATTGGTCCCTGGATGCGGGCTCACCCTGCTTGCCAGAGAACAGCCCATGCGGTCAGTTGATCGGAGCACTGGGCCAGGGTTGTGGCATCCCGACTCCGACCGGCGCTTGCTGTCTCGCTGGCGGGGTCTGCACTATCACGACCCAACAAGTATGCGAGGCGCAGCAAGGTCTCTACCTAGGTGACGGTACCGACTGCGAGCCGAATCCCTGTCCGTCGTCGCCCACGCTGGAGACCACCTGGGGCGCGATGAAGGCGCTCTTCCGGGGGGACGCGAAGTAGGATCGCGGGGACGGACTCGCCGCGTCTGCATGGCTGCGGAAAGACCTTGATGCCCTGAACGCCGACGACCCCTCGGGTTCCGAGAGGTCATCGGGGCGCGTGTGCAGCGAGATCTACGCCGTCCGAATCCCGCTCATGATCACCTTCACCGCCGCCTCGTCGTTGCGAGCTGCGGCCACCAGAAGCGTCCGGGCGAACTCAATCACCCGTGAGTACGAGCGAGGCGTGCGATCCTGCGCAAAATGACCGTCGCGCAACGTGAGATCTGCATCGGTCTCGGGCCGACCCATGTCCTGGGTACCGGGCGAGGGGCGATCGATGCAGAATTGACAATCCAGTTGCGTCTCCAGCGCTGAAAGCCCAGAATAATCAAGTGACTCTCCTCTGAGACTGTTCCGTTCCTGAAGTACGCGCGAAGGAGGTCCATTGTGAGAACGTCGTTTGTCCTCCTCCTGGCTTTCCTGTTCCCGGTCTTTCCGGCCCACGCCGACCCGGACGACCTCTCCGGAGGCGTCCTCCTCGTCCACGCTCCACCAGGGGTGGTCTACACGACCGGGACGATCGCCTGGTGCGACTCGACCCATCTGGTCGACTGCGAAGATCAGGTGACCACCATCGAGGCCGAGACCGAGGCGGTCTGGTTCGTCCTGAGCGCCTGGGCCGAGGAGAAGACCTTCTCGGCGGTCGAGTTCGGCCTGGGCGATTTTGAGACAGAGTCGTTCACGTTCATGGCCGACGGCATCTGCCTGGACGACGCCATGGCGCTTCACTACCCATCGGTTGAGGACTGGCCAGGCCCGAACACCGGAATCGCGCTCGCGGCCAACCGGGATGCCTGGACGGGCCAGCTTGTGCCCATCGCCTGGTTCGCGGGCTACAACTACGCCGTGGCCGACACGATCGCGATCACGGAGAATCCGGCGACGGAGCACTCGGGGTGGGTGTCGGGTGAGTCGTGGATGACCTATGACGCCGAGTGCCTGGGGGCGCTGGGATTGGGAGTAGATGGAACGACGTGTTGTCCGGAAGGCGAGCTGGATGGCCAGATTGGTGAGGGGACAGCGGAGGATCAGGCCGGGACCGAATCCGACGGCATTGATGCGGAGGAGAGCGGACAGGACTATCTGCCGGACGAGTCAGGCTGGGTGGACTTAGGGGACGAGCCTGTCCCCTTCGACCTGCATCTCGGGCAGAGTAATGGAAGTAGCACGGTGCTGGAGATGACATTGGACGGCTTCTTCGCGACGCCGGTAGAGATCGAGGAGAAGACCTACTACGCCCTCTCGGTGGCTGGCGAGCCTGCCAGTGTCGATTCCTGCCTCCCCGCACTTCCGGCTGTCTCACGGGCGCTCATGATCCCCAATGACGCGCGGATGGCGGTTCGCATACTCTCAAGCGAGTACATCGATCTGCCAGCGTTCCCGGCCGCACCTTCGAAGGGGCTTCTGATGATGTCAGTAGACCCCGATACCGTGCCTTTCTGCTTCGACTCCCTCTACCAGAGCGACGATCCCTACCCGACTGAAGTCGCCCGGCTTGGCCGGCCATATATCTTCCGCGATTACCGTGGCATTGTGGTGACTCTCAATCCCATGCAGGCTTTGCCAGCAACGGATTCACTGCGCGTCTACACTCACTTGACAGTTGAAGTCTACCCCGACGGGGTCGACACTATCAACACCCTAACCTCCGACCCGCCTGTGTTCATCGACCGCCAGTTTTCAGTGCTGTACCAGCACCTCTTTTTCAACTATACGTCTGCTGGCGCGCTCCGGGCGGAGCTTCCGACGGACGACGGGCCGATGCTCATCATCTGTAACGATCTCTACGAATCGCACATGACTCCCTTCATGGAATGGAAAAGGGACAGGGGCATTGCCACGGCTCTTCTCACCGTGTCCGATATCTGCGGCCCGACGCCAAATGCGGACGCAATCAGAGATACTATCAGTGGCAGGTTCCACAGTAGCGATCGCATCTCCTATGTCCTGCTCGTGGGGGATTCCGCCGACGTCCCCTCCGTGCTGCTGCGACCGAATGGGACCATTCTGTCCGATCCAAGCTACTCGTTGATTGATGGTACTGACTCCTACCCCGAAGTGTTCGTGGGCCGATTCTCGGCCCGCACTTCCTTGCATGTCGACACACAGGTAGATCGTGTGATTTACTACGAACGCGATATTCCCGCGAACGCGTACTGGCTGAGAAATGGGTTCTGCCTATCGACCAACGCGATCAGGACGCCAGACGAACGGGACAACAATACCTGGATGGAGGAGCGGCTGCACACGCTAGACAGCCTGGGCTACAACGTGGACCGTTTGTACAACCCTCCTGGAGGCGGCCCGGAGGATGTCGCTGCTGTCATCAATGCCGGCATCGGGCTCATGCTCGCCTCAAATCATGGCGACTGGGATCATTGGGACGCGGCATTCCCGCACTTCTTCAATGAGAATATCGGTGTCTTGACCAACGTGAACAGATTGCCGCTGATCCATGCCCACTCCTGCAGACTTGGCATGTTCTCTCATGAGCAGTGTTTCGCGGAAACGTGGATGTGGGTTCGGCAAAGCGGTGCGCCGATCGGTGCGATCGCGGTATATATGGCATCGCATGATCTGCCGCAGGAGGGGCCACAGTTCGCCCAGAAAGGGATGCTGGAGCTGCTCGCAAGCGGAGAGATGCTCTCCGTAGGGGGGCTTCTCTACGGAGGAGCCGTGTACATGCTGGAAAGGGATCCCCACCAAGAGGTTACCTTCATGCGTTGGCATATATTCGGGGATCCATCGATGGTGTTTAGGGGAAATGAAGCACCTACCCTGTGCGTTGAGCCGGACGGCAGCGGGGACTACCCGACGATCGGCGCAGCGGTGAACGCGGCGATAAGCGGGACGCACATCCTATTGGGAGACGGGTTGTTTTGGGGGGATGGAAATCGGGCAATCAGCTGTTATGGAGCGAAGAGGAATCTGCGGTTGTTGAGAAGGAGCGCGCTGCCGAATGGCGTGCTCGTCAACTGCGGAGGGGCTGGGTTTCTCTGGATGGTTGACGCAATGAGCACGGTGGCACTGGAAGGGATAGCAATCACCAACAGCAACGGTCTCGGCGGGAATGGGTGGGTCGCGTGCCATGACTGTAGATTCATCGACAATAGTGGAGTACTTCACTCTGGGCGAGGACTTGAATGTAGTCAATGCCTGTTCGAGGGTAATGCTGGGTGGAGCGACATTGTCGGGTGCGAGAGTGGAGCGATCACAGATTGTATCTTCGTCGATAATGTGGTTGGAGAAGATGGACATGTGGTGTATGCAGAAGATGGACTCGTCATGGAGAGATGCACGCTAGTGGGTAATGATGTGGGAGCGGGCGAAGTGGTGGGGATAGGTGATGAGTGTGAGGCGGAAATGCATAACAGCATTGTCGCATACAACGAGGGGCGTGGAGTTGGGTGCTATGCTGGGTTACCGCATGCCGAGACGACGACGCTCGGATGTTGTGACTTGTATGCGAATGCTGGTGGCGATTGGGAGTATGAAGGCTCGGGGATCGAGTCGCAGGCGGAAGAGGACGGGAATCTGAGTGTGGATCCGGCGTTCTGTAGCTTGGAGGGCCGCGACCTCTCCCTATTCCGGCACTCACCGTGTTGGGGTGGTGTCTGTGCTCAGATTGGGGCGGAAGATTGGGGATGTGCGGACATGAGCGTGGGGGAGCCTCGGGCTGTCGCTGGACTGGTATTGCAGCATCACTTCTTGGATTGTGGGGGATCGGGAATGAGATTGGAACTGGCGTGGCCGCCAGAGATGGGCGGTGCGGCGGTGCGGTTACACGTGGTGGATGTAGCGGGGCGAGTGGTGCGAGGCTTTCCTGAGATGGTGGCGACTGGAAGCGCGATGGTCATCGAGTGGGACGGGCGAGACGACCGAGGAAGGGTTCCTCCGGCCGGGATCTACTTCATGGCTGCGGAGGCTGGTGATTGGAGGGCACGCTCGAGAATCGTGATTGTGAAGTGAAGGATAGGCTGATGCAGGCGGGGCGCGCTCGGTGAGGAAGCGACGTGTCCGGCGGCAGGACACAGGCAGCCCGGAGGCGTGAGAGTCATGCGAGCGCGCTTCGGGACCCGAGAAGTCAGGGTATGATACGCTTCTTTGGATGACCGCCATGGCGAGGACGCAGAGGACTCTGGTCGGCCGGTTGGGGGTGCTGGTCAATTGAGAGATCGGAAAGGAGACGCCATGTTCCCGAGGCGCTGGGCACTCGTTCTTGGTGTGATTGCTGCCTTCCAAGTGCCTTCAGGGGCGACGACATATGTCGTGAATCCGGATGGGACGGGAGATGCTCCGACTATTGGGGCGGCCGTATCCAGGGCAGTCACGGGAGACGTCGTGTTGCTTGCGGACGGAGTTTTCCAGGGTCCTGGGAATCGGGATATTCTGTGCAGGGAGAAGGCGATCGAGATTCGTTCTGCGAGTGATGACCCCTCCGCCTGCATCATCGACTGTCAAGGTAGCGCGTCCGAGTTTCATCGGGGATTCGAATTCCGCAGCATCCCTTCGCCTGGAACGACCCTTCAGGGAGTCACGATCACGAACGCTCATGCAGGGTATGGCGGCGGTGGGGCATGTTGTTGGCCACTTACAACCGTGACCTTTCGCGATTGCATCTTTAGAAGCAATCGTGACGAAAGCGGTAGTGCCGGAGGAGGATGGGGCGGAGGTGGGGTCGTCGGCGGAGCGATCGCTTACTTCTACGATTGTGTGTTTGAGGACAACGGGGCGAACGGAGGCGGTGCTTTTGCGGGCAGCACAGGTGTGGCGACATTTGAACGCTGTACTTTCTCGCGAAACGTAGGGTCGGAAGGAGGTGGGGCATGCTACCTTGACTTGGGAAGTACGGCGCGCTTCACAGATTGCCTATTTCAGGGGAACCAGTCTCAAATGGGGGGTGCGGTTTACTGTGAATCGGATGGGCAAGTGACTCTTGACCGATGCACCATGGTTGGCAATTCAGCGAGTGTCTTTGGAAGCTGTTTCTTCGGATATGACGGGGGCGCGGCATTCGTGAATCGCAGCATCCTGGCTTTCAGTGAAGGATGCTCGGCTGTCTGGGGCGAAATCAACACTACAGCGCAGCTCACGTGCTGCGATATCTATGGCAACGAGGGGGGAGACTGGGTCAATGGGATCGAAGAGCAGGCTGGAATGAACGGGAATCTCTGCCTGGATCCACTCTTCTGCGGGGCGGTGGAGAATGACTTCCGACTCCAAACCGACTCTCCGTGTGCGCCAAACTTCAATCCGGAATGTGGCTTGATCGGGGCTCTGCCCGCGGATTGCGGCGGCTCGCCGGCTGTGGAGACCACCTGGGGGGCGATGAAGGCGCTCTTCCGTGGGGACGGGAAGTAGGATTGCGTAGACGGACTCGCCGCGTCTGCATGGCTGCGGAGAGACCTTGATGCCCTGAAGCGCCGACGACCCCTCGGCTACCGAGAGGTCATCGGGGCGCGCGTGTGCAGCGAGATCTACGCCGTCCGAATCCCGCTCATGATCACCTTCACCGCCGCCTCGTCGTTCCGCGCCGCGGCCACCAGAAGCGTCCGGGCGAACTTCGAGGCCTTGGCGGGCCCGGCCGCCTTGTGGATCACATCGCGTTCTTCCTCGGTCAGGCGGAACGCGAACACGCAGAGGTCCTCGCGCGGCGCTTTGGGCGCGTTCTCCTCGATGAATGCCGCGGCCGCCTCGGGCAGCCCGCCCTCGATCTTGGCGATCGTCGTGCCCTTCCTCGGCTTGGCCTTCTTGGTCAGCTTGGGCGTTCTCGTCGTCTTCTTCGGCTTGCTCATCTTGTGCTCCTCTCTGTTTGTACCATGCGCGCATTCGCGCGCCACCAGCCCGGGCGTTCGCCTCGGGCGTGATCTCCTACTCGACCTCCCAGCCGTTGGCCTGCTGGGCCGCGAGCCACGAGTCCTTCACCGCGATCGTCTTGCCGATCAAGGTGTAGCCCGTCGCATGTCGCCGGCCGTCCGTCTCTCGGAAGCTCGCCCGCTCCAGGATCCGCCCGTCGCTACAGAGCACCCGGTGCTGGGTGACGACCGTGCCGTCCTCGATCGCGAACGTCCGCTTCACTTGCGCGACCGGCCGCGCTCCTCTCGCACTGATCTTGGCCATCGTGCTCGCCTCCCTCACGATCCGACCGCGGCGACCGCAGCGCCGATCTGGTGCGCCTCGCGGAGGGCCGCGGCCTTCGCCTCGGTCCAGGTGCCGTTCACCCAGTAGATCCCGTCCGTCCACCCGGGGCGCTTCCACCCGGCACGGGGGAAGTCGACTGGCAGGCCGTTGGCGTACCGCATCCGGAAGGCCCACTGGCCGCGCCCTCGCGGGCTGTGCCCGTGGGCGATCACGTATTCTCTGACCTCGATCCGCGTCTTCATCGCGCTCCTCCGTTGTGCTACCGCAGGTCCCATACGACCCCGGTGTCGGCCATCGTCTTGGCGAGCTGCCACGCGCCCGCGACCATCAGAAGCGTCTCCCGGATCTCGGCGGTCGTCCCGGCGCGCACCGGGAAACGACCGAGGGTCCCCATGCAATCTCCGGTCGCCCGATCCTCGACCATGATCTCGATCGCCACCTCTTCGCTGCGCGCGTCGACGATCATGAGGATGTCCTGGTGGTCGCTCAGTTCGTGACGCACCTTGTCTGTGCCCGTCTCGCCACCGGTGATGGTGTAGACGATCTGCGCTGCGGCTTGAGCGCGCTTCTCTCTGCGCGCCGCCATCAACTCCCCGTGGACCTTGCGCGTCACCTTCATCGCCCTTCCTCCTCTTTGGGTGCGGCGGCGATCATCGCAACCGCCTTCAAAAGGGCCCCGACGCCGCCAACCCTGCGGCTGATCTCTTCTGTATCCGGCGCGTGCTCGACCTGGTGCTTGCGCTGGCCGGTTGCGATCGCGATCATCTCGTGGCGCAGGTTCTCCAAGCTGTCCATCGCCTGGTCGATGAAGCCGACGGCCATCTCCGATTCCATCAAGAGCTCGTATTCGAGTTTGGCGGCAGTGGTGGCTCCGCCGTGTTCGTCCGAGCTGGCGCGCACGATCTCCATCCGCAGGTTGAAGCTTCTGGTCTCGACCGTCTTCCGCTCCGCGTACCTGGCCTGGCGGCGGGTCTTCGTTCCCTCGTAGCTGGCCACGAGGTCGTGGGCTGTTTCGGTCGTCTTCTGTTCGTTTCCGTTCGTCGTCTTCATCTTGTCGTCACCTCCCATGCCTGGCCCCGGACCCGAAGCGTCTTCTCCCGCCCGTCTACATCGCGCCAGGTGATCCCTTCGGTCGCCAGAAACGTCCGCGTCTCCGCCATCGCGCGGCGGATGTCCGCGATGATCAGTGCTCCCATCTCCCGATAGACCTCGTCGCCAGATGCACGCGCTTCCTCGAAGTTCGCATCGACCGCCTTTTCAAACTTGCGCACGCCGATCTTCCCCGCGCGGAGTCGCGCGTGAAGCTCCTGGTGCGTGTCGAAAAACTCGCGCGCCGTCTTCATCTCGCCCTCCTCGCGCTCCGCCGGCCGGCCTCGTAGGCGGCCTCGAGCGCCTCTCGGATCGTCCAGACCGCCACTTCGTGGAAGTCGAGCCTGTCTCTGTTGCGCCTTTCGAGCGTGTCGATGTCCAGATGGACCCGGGCGATCTCGGCGAGGATTTCCGCGCGGGTCTTCGGCGTCCGGTCATCGGCCTGATTCGGGTTGATGTGATCGCGGACGAACCGCCGGGCATCGCGGGCCCATCCGAGGGTCCGAATCGCCCTGCGAATGTTGCGCTGGCCGACCACCTGGTCCGCGAGGTGGCGTCCCCAGGTGGCGTCGAGCAGGTCGCGGGCGTTTTCGGGCGAGAGGCGGAAGCGGCCCTTCGGATCCGTGAGCGCCGCCATCGCCTCGTCCCAGGCGGCCTCGGGATCCGCGTGCCCGTTGTGGACGCAGGTCCCGAAGAAGCCCCATTCCCGGTTCTGCGTCCGGGGTGTCTCGGTCTTCTTCTCCATCGTGTTTCCCTCCGTTTTCGCGGCCGGGCCCCGTTGCCCGCCGCAGTCACAGTGACGAGCTTTCGGGGGCGGATTGGAAGGCAATTCGACCGGATAACACATTATGTGGCAGCGTTTTGCGAAGATTGACCAGGGCGTCGAGCCGGACGATTTCTGGCCGGCTGGCACGAGGCGCCAAGGGCGCCGACGGGCGGCAAGCCTGGTGGTTCTGGCCGGGTGGCCGGAGGTTTGCGCCCACGGCGCGCCTGTGGTGGCCAAGGGCGGACCCTGTCGCTTCTGGGCCGGGCAGGCGGTCACCCCCGCCAGCCGTCGATCCATCCTCGGCGCCTCGGCAGGGGGGGTGTTGGGGCCGCTTCCGCCGGGGCCGAGGCCTCGGCCTTCCTGGCCAACGCCGCCGCCCGCTCAGGGAGCGACCTCACGAACGTCGGCCCGAGGATGTAGAGCGCGGCGAGGCAGTAGACCTCGAGGTCCAACGCTTCATTCCGCTCCCGCGTCTTGATCCACTCGCGCACGGTGCCGCGGTTCTTGACCCACTTGCGGATCGCCTTCTCGGCGGTGAGTTGTGCGACGTACTCCGCATCGATCCATTCAGGTAGGTGGCAATAGCCGGGTCCCGAACTCCCGATGCGCAATCGCGAGAAGACGATCTCCTTGGCCGTGTCGACACAGAGCGTGAAGAGTTTCGCTCGGTACCGGTTGTGATCCGTCGGCCGGCCGACGACGGGCTTGCCACGTTCTGCGCCACCACGGACGGCGAAGACGCGCCTCTCGATGCGGGCTCGGCAGAAGCGGTAGACCTGCTCCGAATGGTGGCCGCCTGAATCGACCGCTACGCAGGCGATCGGGATCTTTTGCCCGCTCTCGTGCGAAAACTCCTGGCGGAGGAAGCGGTCGAGATCCAGCCAGACCTGCTCGCGTCCGGGGTCGCCATGGAATTGGGAGAAGGCGATCAGCCAGGACTCTTCGCCGACGCCGTAGCCCTTGACCGCGCATTCGAGCCGGTCGCCCTGCACGTCGACCGCGGCCACAAGCACGCCCACGCCATTCGGCACCTCCGCGGCATACCTCTCCGCCCGGGCGAGCAGTCCTTCCGGCTCGACTGAGTCGCCGCGCTCCTCCCAGGTCTCCC
Organism: uncultured bacterium; assembly: GCA_964482205.1. GTDB lineage: Bacteria > Eisenbacteria > RBG-16-71-46 > CAIMUX01 > WJJG01 > JAZDGX01. The sequence goes on from CAYZWI010000023.1 coordinate 15,223, forward strand.
CGAGCACGCTGTTGATCCAGTTCTTCAAGCGCAGCGGGTTCTCTTTGGCCTCCAAGAACTCGGCGACGGCCGCCGACCATGGGAGCCACCCGAGAGGGGAGTAGAGGCTCGAGATGTGGAACCCGATCGTCTCGGCATTGCCAGATGCGGTCGGGCGCCACTCGCCCTTGGAGAGCATCTCCATCTTGAAGCGCTCTTCGATCAGCGCCCCGCACGCCACGCAGGCCAAGGCCGCGCTCTTCGGGTCGCCCTCGTTCCACCGGATGTTCTCCCAGCGGATCCAGTCGAAGTTGCCGCAGTGGGGGCAGGGGACGAAGTAGTGGCGCTGGTCGGAGGCCAAGAACTCCCGCTCGATCCGCGAGAGGCCCTTGATGGTCGGCGACGAGACGAGGAAAACCTTCCGGCGTGAGTAGGTCGGGCCTGTCGTCCGCTTCTCGGCGAGCGCGATCGGGTCTCCCTGGCCGTCCACGTCGCCGGGGTACTCGTCGATCTCGTCGCAGAAGAGCCAGCGGATCGGCATCGACTTGACCCCGGTGGCCGAGTTGGAGCCGGTCAGGAACAGCACGCCGCCTGGGAATTCCTTGATGAGAAGACTGTTGCCGCCCTCGCGCGAACGTGACTCCTGCACGAGTTCACGCAGCACGGGCGTGGTCGCGATCATCGGATCCAGGCGCTGCCTGCTGAACCGGCGTGCCTCATCGACGGTCGGGCGCACAACCAGGATCGGGCCGGGGGAGTGGTGGATGATGAAGCCGAGCCAATTCAACCCAGTCTCCGTTTTGCCAAGTTGGCTTCCAGACATCACCACGATCCGCCGCGCGGCCGAGCGGGGCCCGAGCGCATCCATGATCTCGCGCAGGTAGGGCGTCGTGGATGTCCGCCAGTGGATCGCGGCGTGGCCGGCGCGGTTCCCGAGCACGCGGTGCTCGTCCGCCCATTCACTTACGTTGAGACGTGGTTCGGGCCGCCAGCCCGCCCGGTAGGCGGTCTCGTAGACCTCGCCGCCGTTCTGCTCCTGCGCCATCATCTCTTGGGTTTGCGAATGATCTTGATCCACCCGTCCTGGTTGGCCTCGTGATACCACGGGAGCCGGATCAGCCACCTGCCTTCGGTCTCGTAGTCCTCGACCTCGAATCCGGTCATGTCGAGGTTGTAGGTTTCAACCCGCGCTTGCCCAGGCAACTGGGCGAGTAGCTTGCGAAGACGTTCGACGGTCATGGTTAACTCCCTTCTGCGATCTCCTGGCAAATGCGTTCCACTTCTTCCTCGAGAACGCGTTGGATCTCCGAGGGGTCTTGGATTGCGGCGAGCACGGTCGAGAGCCGCTCAGGCAAAGCGATCAACTGGTCGCGAGCCTTCCTGGCCATGTTGAAAGCGCCGATCCGCACCTCGTCCGCGCGGACCAAGATCCCTCGCTGGCGGTCGAGTTCGAGTTTCGAAAGTTGCGCTGCGTAGAGTTCGCGCGCCGCGCGTGCTTTCGCATAGCCCGAGGCAGTCCCATTTCCACCGGAGGCCTCGACGGGCCCGCCGAAGTCCATCGGCTCCGACGGCTCTCCAGGTGTGCGCGTGTGCTTCGGTCGACCGGTGATGCGGTTGCGGGGCTTCGAATGATCCGTGTTCTGGATCCACTCGCGGTCGGCTTGGTCAGGGTCGATCTTGCCCTCAACGGTCGAGATCCGCCCCGCGTTCACCGCGCGCTGCACCGCGACGTGCGAGATGCCCCGTCGGCGGGCGTATTCACGCTGGGAGATGAGCTCGCGCTGTTGTTTCTTCGCTGCCAAGATCACTCAGCCTGCTCGGACTTGCGCTCGGTGGTGACCTGCTCGAAGGTCTTGTTCCTTCCCTCCAGGACCGCCTGCTTGCCGGTCGCTTCCTGCCACCTCAGCGCGATGACGTCCGTGTAGGCGGGGTCGAGTTCCATCATGTAGCAATGCCTGCCCGTCTGCTCGGCGGCGATCAGCGTGCTGCCGCTACCGCCAAAGAGGTCGAGCACGTTCTCGTGGGGTTTTGATGAGTACTGGATTGCGCGGACGGCGAGCTCGACGGGTTTCTCGGTATTGTGGCTCATACCCACGGCCGTCTGGAATGTGTGGCTGCCCTCCACGGTGAGATTCCATACCTCACCCGCATACGGGAGGCGCTGGACGCTCTTCACATAACGGAGCGAATACTCCCGGCCTTCGTGCTCGAGATAGCGAGCAGTGCCGCGACCGGTGCCCGGGCGGCGCGCGTAGAAGTAGACGTTGTAGACGGGCCGCTGACTCTTGAATCGCCGTCCGTTGATCATTCCGAATTCGGCCGGTGGCTCGTAGCGGAACATATGCGACTTGTACCCGAGCGATTCGCCGAGGAGAACGAGGTGAGCGGCCAAGTCGGGCGAGCACGTATTGCCCTGCCAGTAGGTACGATCGTGCACGCGGCACCCATCTCCGTTCATCCAGCCGTCGAACACTGCCTGCCGCTTGGCCCGCGGGAGCCGAAAGATGACCGGCGCCATCCGCTTGGCATGCGAGAGCCGTCCCCCGAATCGCTCGAACGCCGCGCCGGCCTCTCCATCGAAGGCCATGACCGTGACCCCTTGACTGGGTTCGCCGTAGTCATTCGCGTCGTATTCGCCGACCGACTGCCATCGCTCGTAGATGCGCTCGATCAGGTCCTGGCGCCTCTTGTGCAGATGGAAGGTCGGGTACTTCTTCGGTCCATGCCCTGCTGACTGAAGGGTGCCCTGCGCAAGGTACAGCCCGAGCAGAAACCAGAACTCTTCATCGAGATCGGGATACGGGTCCACCTCTGGCTCGTCGAGGACCGGCGTCATCGTGTAATCGCCTGCACGGATCTCGTCTGCGCGGAGCCACGCGACCTTCGCGTCGACGATACTGCCGCCGATTCGTTCCGGTCGCCAGATGAGGAAGGGATGGTTGTCCGAGGCGAGCGTGGGAATGTTGCTGCCCTTCGCCACGATGCGCACGAGTTCTGGCGATTGGTAGGCGTGGCAAGAGACGCCAAGCACGCGGTGGAAGCGGCCATCGGCTGCGTAGACGCGGTCGCCGACTGGGATGGAACGGATCGGCCGGAAGCCGGCTTCGGTCAGGACCAGCGCGTCGGGGTGCAGGCACAGATGCACCATGCGCTGAGGAGTGACTTTCTTGACCTCCCAGATGTCAGGGACATTCGGGGGACCGAAGAAGCGATGCGCGGCGCCCTCTTTCCATGAGTAGAAACACACTTCATGCGCACCTAGGAAATCCTTGCGCGTGAGGACGGGGTGAAGTTTGTTCCAGATGATCCATTGGCTGAAGTAGAGACCGACCGCCTTCAACACCGGAGGGTAGTTGGCCACGTTGGCGTAGCCTCCCCATATGTAGGCTGTGTGTCCCGGCAGCAGAACCCGCGCGATGTTTCCGAACCACGCGAGGAGCAGCTGCTCGAACTGCTCATCCGAGACGAAGTCGTTCAGTAGCGGCCGATCCTTCGCCCTCATCCTTCCGGTCGGTTTTGCCTTCTCCGGGTGACGAGCAAGATCGAGCGCCTGGTGGTGCTTCGGGCCTGCGAAGGACGACAGCCCCGCCTTGATGGCATTGTTCGATCGCGGCTCGCACTTCACGTTGTATGGCGGGTCGCTGTTGACGAGGTGAATCGGGGCGCCAGCCAGCAGCCGATCAACCGTGGCCGGATCACCCGAGTCGCCGCAGAGCAAGCGGTGCTCACCCAGGATCCAAAGATCACCGAGACGGCTCACGGGATCCTCGGGTGGCTCGGGTGCGGGCGTTTCCTCGACCTCCTCGTCCTCGAGAAGATCGTGTAACTCGTCCAAGTCGAAGCCGGTGAGTTCGAGGTCGAAGTCGAGCCCCTCGAGCGCCTTCAGCTCCTCGACCAGCAGCTCCTCGTCCCAGCCGGCATCCAAGGCCAGTTTGTTGTCCGCAAGGATGAGCGCCCGCTTCTGCGCCTCGGTGAGGTAGGGGATCTCGATCACTGGAACGGTTTCCATTCCAAGCTCACGCGCAGCGAGGAGCCTCCCGTGGCCGGCAATGATGCCGCCCTCGCCGTCGACCAAGACCGGGTTCGTCCAGCCAAATTCGACGATCGAGGCTGCGATCTTGGCGACCTGTTCTGCGCTGTGGGTGCGGGGATTCCGCTGATACGGGCGGAGCTTCTCGATGGGCCAGTGCTCGAGCTTGCCGGGGAGTCGGACGGATGAATCGGACATGCAGACTTCTGCCTTCTTGGGGGATGGTCTGGTCGGTGGAAACTTGTTTGACGGCTCTGCCACGCAAGAAGAGCCGGGGTGGCCGGTACCCGATTGCGTAACTCACAGAAGGAACCGTAATTGCACCGTTCTCCGCGTCCGCCATAACGGAATCGCTCGATTTCCTGGACTTTTCGGGCCTCATCCCGCCGCCCTTTCACAAGCCTCTTGGCTGGCCTCGGACCGCTTGGCCCTGTTTGCGGCAGCCAGACGCCCCGCACGTGCCGCTCGATTCGCGCGTTCTTGTGCAGAAATGACGATGGGCGACATGAATCTGACGCACAACAAAGGCAGTTTGACCTCTACCCCCCACTCATCGACGATCGTTGTAGAAATGCCGTGAGCCTGCGTGATCTTTGCAAGCTGCCGTTTGACCGCCGGGTCACACGAGTAGACATGCCATTCCTTCTCGTCGGCGGCTCGGGTGATGATGGTCTCCTGCTCGGCGCGGCTGAGTCTTCGGGCCATGCGAGTCCCTCCCTGGTTACAGACCTTTCCCTTGGGCCCTGGCGATCGCGTTCACGACCTCGCGCTCCATCTCCTCGTGAAACCAGCGGTGCGCTTCTTTCTCGGCGGTCTCGACGAAGTGGAGGCGGGGGGCGAGGCGCTTGCCTTTCGTGAAGAAGTAGACAGCGCGGGTCGCTTCCTTGCCGATGCGCTGGAAGATCCCGACCTTGGGGACGAGGTAGGTGTTGGTCTTGGTCACGCCGGCGCGGCGGCGTCCGGTCTTCGTGCGATCGAAGCGCAGGCGTTGGACGCGGAGCTCGGGTGTGACCTGGGCGGCGAACTGCGGGCGAGCGGGCCCTCCGACCACGGGCTCGGCCACGCGGGTGGCAGTGGCGGTGAATGGCTTGCGCTCGGCCCCGCGCTCGAAGGCGGAGAGGAGAAGCCGTGGCTTCTGCCCGACCGCGATCTCGGCATATGGGCGACCTTGTCGCACATTGGCGAACGGCTTGATGATCGCGGCCTCGCGGCGGATGAACTCGTGCCTCCGGACGGTGAACTCCTGCTCGACTCGCTGGCGTTCGGCTTCCTGGATGCGCTTGGCTGTCGAGTTGATCGCGTTCACGACGGCGTAGGCGAGCCGCCGCTGGCCGTTCTGCAAGCGAAGGACAAGCGGGGCGCTGTCGATCTCGAGGTCGATCCTCATCGCTGCTCCTCCCTGCGTGTGCGCACTTCCATCCCGTGCCTGTAGATCGCCTCGAGCGTGAGCCGGCCGCCCGACATCTCGACGAGCGCCATCGCCCGCGTCGGTCTGGGGGAGTGGCCCTGGAGCCACTCGTAGACCGCCTGGTTGGTGACGCGCAGGTCCGGATCGCGAGCAAGCGCTGCGACGATGCGAGGCACGCCTGTGTCGCCGACCCACCGGCCGAAGTCCGTCTGCCAGCGCGACGGCGCGCGGCGGAAGCGGCCCAACGCTAGTGGGCTGGCGCGATCTGTCGGCTCTCCCGAAATGCCATCGACCTCCTGGGGGCGTGCGCTCTCTGGTGCATACATACCCGGCGGCGAGCGGAAACGTCGGGTGGGGGCACCTCCTCTAGTAGACAAAGGGGGGTGGAGACGCCCGAGTGGGGACAGGCGGGGAGGCAGGGAGCCCGGGGCGGTGAAGCTTGTCCAAGAAGCCGGCGGGGACAAGGGATTGCACTTGATCTCTGCGATGGCGGGCGGGATGCTATCGGCGTTCCTCCCAGCGACCGTTCTGCTACTCAAGCCGGGAGGTCGATGATGAGATCGGTGCTCGGAAGCTTCGTCTGCGCAGCTCGCCGCGCGCTATCCAAGACCGTCGCCCGCCCACAGGCCATCATGCAATCCCACGACGGAGGCCCCATGAGAACGCCGTTTCTTCCCCTCTTGGCTCTCCTGCTGATTGCGCCCCTGGCCCGTGCCGACTCAGACGACCTCTCGGGCGGCGTTCTCCTCGTTCACGCGCCTCCGTCGCTCACCTACACCGCGAGTGCCTCCTGGTGCGACTCCACGCACCTCGAGGATTGCGAGGACCAAGTCACCTCCATCCCGACTGATTCCTCAAAGACCGTCGTCTGGTTCATCTTGAGCGCCTGGAGCGAGGAGAAGAGCTTCACGGCGGTCGAGTTTGGCCTGGGCGACTTTGACCCCGAGTCCTTTCTCTTCAGCGAAAGCGGTCTATGTCTCGACCATGCCATGGCCCTCTACCATGGCGATTGGCCCGGGCCGAACACGGGCGTCGCGATTGCCTCGAATGATGACGCCTGGACGGGCCAACTCGTGCCCATCGCTTGGTTCGCCGGATACAACTACGCCGAGGGCGACACGATCGCGATTACGGAGAATCCAGCGACGGAGCACGCGGGGTGGGTGTCGGGCGAGTCGCGCACGACCTACGATGCGGAGTGTCTTGGTGCGTTAGGACTGGGGGCAGACGGTCTCCTATGCTGTCCAAGTGGTGATGGCTTCGCGCCAGGCGACACCGTGAGTGAAGCGCGGTACCCAGCGGAACGAGATCTGTTGGAGGTGATGTTCTGTCCCCAATCTAGGGTCCGCCTGCGCCAAGGCAGGCTAGTGGACCTAGAGGGAGATGCCCTCCGTGGTTTGGATCGCGCGCTCGGCGGTGATCTTCGGTACGAATGGTCGCCGTTCGCTCCTCTCCAAGAAGCAGTGATTGACTCTCTCCAGTCTGAGGCAGCCGAGCAAGCCACCTCCCCACTATATGATCTAAACAACATGTATCGACTGAGGCTCCTCTCCACCTGCAACCCATGGGTGTTGTCATCCGCTCTGGAGGCATTGCCCGGTATCATCTATGCAAGACCGACTCCCTTGCCCTCTCCACCACCGTTTCCCCCCGACTACGTGCCGAACCAAGACTACCTGGAGCCTTCAGACGCTCCTTATGCCGGAATCGATGCAGAGTATGCTTGGACGTGCCCCGGAGGTGACGGATCAAGTGTCACGGTCTGCGACATCGAATACTCTTGGAATTATGATCATCTCGACTTGTCCAAGGCGCCGGGATCGCAGCTCTTCGATGGATCGTATTGGACAGGGTATGGTCCCCTTTGGTGCGATGAGGATCCATGGCACGATAACAACCATGGAACAGCTGCGCTTGGGATGCTCGCCTCGGACAAGAACGCATGGGGCACGACCGGGATCTGCAATGACGCGGACATATTGACTGCTTGCCAGAATGTGGTTGACATCAATGGTGCTCGGTATCACCTGGGTACAGTCATCGTACTTGTGGCCTCCACCCTCGACCCTGGCGACGTGATTCTTATGGAAACGCAATGGGACTATACAGGCTCAGACGGCTACGTGCCATCTGAATGGTATGGTCGCACGCTTCCTGAGGCTCAAGGAAGCAATCCCGTCTATGAAGCGATCCGGTTCGCAGTAGCCAGAGGCATCCATGTCGTGGAGGCGGGCGGGAATGGATCCATTGACACGGACGAGATGCAATGGTCCGACGACTCCGGAGCCATCATAGTTGGGGCGGGCAGAGTCGGACTCAACGGTCTTGCCAGAGGAATGTGGACATCCTACGGCATGCGCTACAACCTCCAAGGTTGGGAGGAGAGGATATTCACGTGTGGCTATGGTGATTACTATTCCGCTGAGGGGACTAACCTGTACTACACGTCGGACTTTGGAGGTACGTCAGGTGCTTCTGCTATGGCAGCGGGAGTTGTGGCGGACTGCATCGGATTCTGGCAGGCGAATGTGGATGCGAGCCCTCCGTCGCCACGGTTTTTGCGGGCGCTCTTGATCACGACGGGGGAGCCACAGCGCCACACGCTAGCGTTGCCGGGTCATATCGGTCCCCTTCCGGATCTGCGGTCTGCGTTTGATGCTATGGAAGAGCACGACATCATAGTGACTCCTGACGGGGCAGGGGAGTACCCGACAATTCAAGCAGCTATTGACGCTGCGGTGGACGGGGACGTCATCGGCCTCACAGATGGCACTTTCGAAGGGGCTGGAAATCGGGACATCGATTTTCTCGGCAAGGCCATTACGGTGCGCTCGATCAGTGGAAGGCCAGAGGATTGTGTGATTGACTGTGGCGGAGGGGCGCTGAATCTGCACAGGGCATTCCACTTCTGCCACAATGAAGGACCTGCATCACTGGTTCAAGGGATTTTGATTCGTGGAGGTTTCCAACAACAATTGAGCCCTGTCCCCGACGACTATGGTCATGGCGGCGCGGTGCTAGTGGGCACGGTTGAGAACTGGGACTCAGCTGCTTCGCCACGGTTCGTGAATTGCGAATTCCGGGACAATCTGTCTGAGTTTGACGGGGGGGCGGTAAGTAGCCTGGGTAGATACTGCAGCCCGTCCTTTGAAGATTGCCGTTTTGAGGCAAACGGAAGCGGTGGGCAGGGGGGAGCTATCTTCGGAGACGGGGTGTCGCTGAGCCACTGCGTTATCGAGGACTGCGGGGCGCGGCAAGGAGGAGGGGTCTTTTGCCGAATGCGGAGTGTCGTGAGCGAATGCACAATTGTCGGGAACCATGCAGTATATCAAGGAGGTGGAATATGCTGTGGCAGCGTGTCCGCATTCCCGTGCTCCCTGTCGATGACCAACTGCACCCTTGCGGAGAACGATGCCAACAGCGGTGCGGGGCTATTTGTTGCGTCGGCTCAGGGCAGTGATGTCCGCATCGAAGACAGCATCGTGGCTTTTGGCATTGACGGAGAGGCTGTCGGTGGACCTGGGCAATGTGACGTGTGGTTGGTGTGCAGCGACATCTATGGCAACGAAGGAGGCGATTGGGTCGGATGTATAGGTGCCCAACTGGGATCGGCAGGGAATATTCAGGAAGATCCAATGTTTTGCGACTTGGAGGGGCGCGATCTCCGTCTAGATCACAGCTCGCCATGTCTGCGACTTGAGCATCCCGATTGTGGTATTTACATGGGTGCGTGGCCAGTTGGCTGCCCCGCCAGCATGATCCCAGATCAGGGTCCGGAGCGTGGAGAAGGGCGCTGGTCAGTTGCCGTCTCGGTGGAGAATCCGGTCCGGGGGCCGGTGACGCTGCGCTACTGGGTTCCGGCAGCATTGGCGAGTGAGAGGTTGGAATTCGGCATCTTTGATGTATCCGGGAGGCTAGTCCGTCGTCTTTTTGGGGGGGAGTGCTCCGAGGGAGCGCATGCAGTCATCTGGGACTGCAGAGACACGGCTGGTCGTGCGTGCAATAGCGGCGTGTACTATTGCCGTGTGGGTCCTGGGGGTCCCAAGTCCGTCAAGCCTCTTGTGTTGATGAGATAGAATGTCGGCCTTGGAGTGTCGGCGCATCCGTATGCTGAGCGTGCAAGAGTGGGAGTAGCAGCCAGTGATGCCGCGCTTAGCATGCGCCGACTGAGGGGCTTTGTACTGGCAGGCGAATGACAGAGGCCTCAGCGGAGGATGTAGTGGCGGAGGGAGTATGCGCGGGGCACGGCGCTTGTGCGTGATGGCCTTGGGGTGGCTTGTCGTAGTACTTGCAGTCGTGGTGTGCATGGGGTGCGATGAGTCACCATGGCATGAGGAGCGGTTCATCATCCCCGTGGACAGCATAGGCGTGCCGGAGCGAATCGCCATCAGTGATACGCTTTGCATCGTGTTCTATGGCTACATAGGCGGGAGCAGTGCCTTTCGCTTCGATGGCTTCGATACCCGGAGAGATTGCTGCGACCTGTGGATAACCGCTTGGGGTGCGAAGAAATGGCGTGAGGGGGGCGAATTCGGGACGCCAGTGGTCGTCTTGTTGGACGGGGAACAGTATTGTTTGCACGGTCTAAGTGAGGGATGGTTTAGAATCGCTGTGCGGCAGCCCGACGAATCGATGCTCGAGGACAGCGTGTTGGTGAGCGAAAAGGGAGAAGCGCGGTAGATTAGGGAGAGCCTTCTTCTATGGGGACTGTAATCTTTTCTGTGTAAGCGGCCATGGAGTAACCTCTGAGGAGGGAGGGTCCGCATGGCCGAACCAGAACCGATCGACAAGATGCTCGATGCACTGCTGAAAGGCAAGACCCCAGAGGAGATGTTTGGGGAAAGAGGGGCTGCTGAAGGAACTCACCAAGCGATTGGTGGAGGGTGCGCTACAAGGGGAAATGACGGCCCATTTGGGCTACGAGAAGCACGCGGTCGAGGGGCGCAACAGCGGCAATTCGCGCAACGGGACGACTTCGAAACGCGTGTACAGTGACGGTATTCGCCTGACACCCGCCCCATCCCGGGATCTTGCGGCGACTGCGGCCAGGCGTCATGGCCTCTCCACCGGCCACACCCACCCCGACGGCGCCGGCGGCGAGTAGGCGGTCCAGTCGACCCCGAAGGCGTCTTCGATCGCCTCGATCCTGATCGCCCCGTCCGCGATCGTCCCGTACGAGATCTTGACGACCCGGCAGACCATGCCTGAGATCCCGAGCGGCGCATAGCTCAGCCGGAACACGCTCCCCGGCCGAAGCGACCAGGCGGCCCGGTTCACCTTGAGCGACAGCCCGGCGAACGGGTAGCTCGCGGCCTTCAGTTCCCGCTCGGCTACGCGCTGGGCGAGTTCTGCATGGTTGATCCCCGGAAAGCGCA
>CAYZWI010000024.1:0-15910 GCA_964482205.1 uncultured bacterium
CGGCGTGGTGAAGGCGAGTTGGTAGCGAGGTCCGTGGCCGCCGGCCCCGGCGTGGCCCGGCGGGCGCGCCCTCCGGCCTCCGGAAGGATGGGAAGGAGATCGCATCCATGAGTGTCAGCGATCCGATTGCGGATTTCCTGACGCGGATTCGCAACGCCGCCCGCGTGCGTCACGAGCGGGTGGATGTGCCCGCCTCGCGCATGCGCGAGGAAATCACGAGGCTGCTCGTGCGCGAAGGCTATCTCACGGACTACAAGCGCGTGGAAGACGGACGCCAGGGCGTGCTGCGCATCTTCCTGCGTTACGACCGCGAGGACGGCAGCTCGGTGATCGAAGGAATCCAGCGCGTGAGCACTCCCGGCCGGCGGGTCTATGTGCGGAAGCACGAGATCCCGCGCGTGCGCGGCGGACTGGGCACCGCGATTCTATCGACGCCCAGCGGAGTGATGTCGGACAAGGAGGCCCGCCGACAGGGCCTGGGCGGGGAGTTGCTCGCCAGAGTCTGGTAGCGGTCGCGCTCCGCATGCGGCCAGGCCCGTGCGGAGCTCCGGCGGCGAAGGTCCCGCGCGGGGCGCGGGGATGAAGGATGGCCAACGATGTCGCGCATCGGCAAGAAGCCCATACCGATCCCTGACGATGTGCAGGTGAAGGTCGAGGGACGGCAGGTCGCGGTCCACTGCAAGAACAAGCAGCTGGAGTGGAATGTCGCCGCTCCGCTCGAAGTCGCGGTGGAGGGCAAGATCATGCGGGTCACCAATCCCGCGCCCAGCAAGCTGACCAACAGCATGTGGGGCTCCACCCGCACGGTGCTCGCGAACATGATCACCGGCGTGCAAAAAGGCTTCGACAAGAACCTGGAAGTGAACGGCACCGGCTACCGCGTGGCCTTGAAGGGCCGGACGCTCGTCTTCGAAATCGGATTCGATCACCCGGTCGAATACGTGGTGCCCGAGGGCGTCGATGTCGTGGTGAAGGACCGCCCGATGCGCGTGCTGCTGCACGGTTGCGACGCGCAGCAGGTGGGGCAAGTGGCGGCCGAGATTCGCAAGTTGAAGAAGCCCGAGCCGTATCAGGGCAAGGGCATTCGCTACGAGAACGAAGTCATTCACAAGAAGTCCGGCAAGTCCGGCGCGTAAGGAGGACGCTCGCGATGAAATCGATCGCGAGAATGCGGCTCGAGCGGCGGGTGAAGCGGCACGAACGCATTCGCAAGTACCTGTCGGGCACGCAGGGGTGCCCGCGGTTGTGCGTGTTTCGCAGCCACGGGCACATCTACGGGCAGATCGTGGACGACACCGCTGGACATTCGCTGCTGGGCGCCTCGACCTTGAGTCCCGAGCTGGTCGAGAAGGTGAAGGGCATGAAGAAGCTCGCCGCCAGCCGCGAAGTCGGCAAGCTGCTCGCGCAACGGGCGCTCGCCAAGGGCATCGAGCGGATCAGCTTCGATCGCGGCGGCTATCTCTATCACGGCCGCGTGAAGGCCTTGGCCGAGGGCGCACGCGAAGGCGGCTTGAAGTTCTAGGAGCCAGTCGAGGAGGTGGGGTTTGAATCACGAACGGCGTGAACGGCCCGAGCGGGCTGAGCGCGAGCGCGGGACCGAGCCCGAATTGATCGACCGCCTGGTGCACATCAACCGGGTCGCGAAAGTCGTCAAGGGCGGGCGGCGGTTCAGCTTCAACGCCATCGTCGCGGTCGGCAACAAGGCGGGCACGGTCGGCGTCGGCCTGGGCAAGGCCAACGAAGTCTCCGACGCGATTCGCAAAGCGACCGAGGCGGCGCGCAATCGCGTCTTCCAAGTGCCGCTCATCCACGGCACGCTGCCGCACGAGATCCTGTGCGAGTTCGGCGCGGCGCGCGTGCTGCTGCGTCCCGCGTCTCCCGGAACGGGAGTGATCGCGGGCAGCGCGGTGCGCGCGGTGCTCGAAGTGGCCGGCGTGCAGGATGTGCTCGGCAAGAGTCTGGGTTCGAGCAATCCGCACAATCTCGTGCGCGCCACGGTGACCGGATTGCAGCAGTTGCGCAGCGCGCGGCAGGTGGCGCGCCGCCGGGGCAAGCGCTTCAGCGAGATCCTCGGGACCTCGATCGGAGGAGAGCATGGGGAAGTTGAAGATCACACAGGTGCGTAGCGCGATTAATCGCGTCGAGACGCAGAAGCGCACGGTGCGGGCTCTCGGCATCCGGCGCATGCAGCAGACGGTGATCCACGAGGACACGCCGCAGATTCGCGGCATGATCGCGGTCGTCCGGCATCTCGTGAAAGTCGAGGAGATCGCCTGAAGGCCCGGGCGGCAACGGGGAGCGCTTCCCCTGCGCCGCGATGCAAGGAGTCGGCCATGAAGTTGAACGAGTTGAAACCCGCCCGGGGAGCGACGCACTCGCGCAAGCGGCGCGGCATCGGCACCGGGTCGGGCCACGGCGGCACCTCGACGCGCGGCCACAAGGGATCGCAAGCGCGTAGCGGCGGATCGCTTCCGCCCTGGTTCGAAGGCGGGCAGATGCCGCTTCAGCGCCGCATTCCCAAGCGCGGTTTCAAGAATTTCAACCGCCGGTCGTTTCAGGTTGTCAATCTCGGCGATCTCGCCCGCTTCGACGCCGGCGCGTCCGTCACCCTGGCGGATCTGCAGGCCGCGGGCCTGATCCGCAAGAGCGGCCAGCCGGTGAAGATCCTGGGCGCGGGGACGCTCGAGCACGCGCTGACCGTGCAGGCGCACGCGGCGAGCCAGAGCGTCATCGCGAAGATGGAGCAGATCGGCGGCAAGGTGGAGCTACTCACCCAGGCGTAACGCCTGAGGAGCGGTCATGTTCAGCAAGCTCGAATCGATGTTCCGGATTCCGGAGCTCAAACGGCGAATCCTCTTCACCGTTGCGCTGCTGGTGGTCTACCGCCTCGGCGGGCACATCACCACGCCCGGAATCGATGGCAAGGCCCTCTCCGACTGGTTCGGGCAGAGCCAGGCGGGCGGGCTCTTCGGGCTGTACGACCTGTTCGCCGGCGGCAACTTCCGGCGCGCGACCGTTTTCGCCCTGGGCATCATGCCCTACATCAGCGCCTCGATCATCCTGCAGCTCTTCGGCGCGGTGATTCCCTACTTCGAGCGCCTGCGCAAGGAAGGCGACGCGGGCCGCAAGAAGATCACCCAGTTCACCCGGTACGGAACGGTGCTGCTCGCCTTCATCCAGTCCTACGGAATCAGCATCTACCTGCTCAGCATGGGCAACCAGATTCCGGGCCTGATTTCGATGCGTCCCTTCGCGTTTCAGATCCTGACCATGCTCACCCTCACCACCGGGACGATGTTCATCATGTGGCTGGGCGAGCAGATCACGGAGCGCGGAATCGGAAACGGGATTTCGCTCATCATCTTCATCGGGATCGTGGCCCGCTTCCCGATCGAGCTCTGGCAGACCTGGCGGCTGGTGCGCTCGGGCGATGTGAACATGCTGCTCATGATCCTCCTGATCGCGGGCATGATCGCGGTCACCGGCCTGGTCGTCATGATGACCCAGGCCCAGCGCAAGATCCCGGTGCAGTATCCCAAGCGCGTGGTCGGACGGCGCCAGGTGGGCGGCACGAGCACCCACATTCCGCTGCGCCCCAACACCGCGGGCGTCATCCCGATCATCTTCGCGCAGTCGATCATCGTCTTCCCGAGCACGCTCGGCACCTTCTTTCAGGACAGCCCGGCGATCGATTTCATGAACCGGATCTTCAATCCGGGGCACATCGTCTACATCACGCTCTATTCGGTGATGATCATCTTCTTCGCCTACTTCTACACGGCGATCGTGCTGAACCCGCAGGATCTCGCGGAGAACATGAAGAAGTACGGCGGCTTCGTTCCCGGCTACCGCCAGGGCAAGCCGACCGCGAACTACATCGACTACACGCTCACCCGGGTGACCTTCCCGGGCGCGATCTATCTGGCCGCCATCGCGGTGCTGCCCGACATCCTGATCTATCGCGCGGGCATGCCCTTCTACTTCGGCGGCACGAGCCTGCTCATCGTGGTCGGCGTGGCGCTGGACACATTGCAACAGATCGAAGGCCACCTGCTCGCGCGGCACTACGAGGGCTTCCTCAAGCGCACGCGCTTGCGCGGCGGGCGGAGAATGTAGAGCGAGGGCTGAGGACCGATGCGCATCGTGTTGTTGGGACCGCCGGGATCGGGCAAGGGGACGCACAGCGCCTGGATGCAGGAGCGGCTCGGCATTCCCCAGATCTCGACCGGCGACATCCTGCGAGACGCGGTGGCCTCGGCCAGCGAGCTCGGGGCGAAGGCCAAGGGCCACATGGACAGCGGCGGGCTCGTCCCCGACGGGCTGATTCTCGACCTGATGCGCGAGCGGTTGCAGCGCGCGGATGTGCGCGGCGGATTCATTCTCGACGGCTTTCCGCGCACGATTCCGCAGGCCGAAGGGCTCGACGGGCTGCTCGGCCCGCTGGGACAGGCGCTCGACCGCGTGCTCAACTTCGTCGTGGCGCGCGGCGAGCTGATCGGGCGTTTGACGAGCCGGCGCGTTTGCCCGAAGTGCAAGGCCGTGTACAACATCTCGTTCAAGCCGCCGCGGGAGGCGGGCGTGTGCGACGCGTGCGGAACGCGCCTGATCCAGCGCGACGACGACACCGAGGCGACCGTCGCGCAGCGGCTGGAAGTGTACGAGCGGCAGACGGCTCCACTGATCGCCTACTATCGCGATCGCGGGCTCTTGACCGAGATCGACGGCAACCAGGGATATGAAGAGGCCCGGGCGCAGGCGGAGCGGGCGCTCGGCGTCGGGGCCGATCGATGATCGCGATCCGGCAGCCGGACGAGATCGAGAAGATCGCGCGCAGCTGCCGCATCGTGGCCGAGGCGTTGCGGCTGGCCGGGGAGATGGTCGCGCCGGGCGTGAGGACGAGCGAGATCGACGCCGAGATCGAGCGCTTCATCCTCTCGCGGGGAGCGCGCCCTTCGTTCAAGGGGTACCAGGGGTATCCCGCCAGCGTGTGCATCTCCGTCAATGATGTGGTGGTGCACGGCATCCCCGGAGAGCGCGCCCTGGCCGCTGGCGATCTGGTGAGCATCGACATCGGGGCCTATCAGGAAGGCTATCACGGCGACGGCGCCTGGACCTTTCCGGTGGGCGAAGTGGGAGCGGATTCGCTCAAGTTGTTGAAGGCGGGACGCGAGGCGCTCGAGCAGGGCATCCAGAAGGCCTGGCCCGGTTCGCGTCTGGGCGAAGTCTCGCACCAGATCCAGACGCAGGTCGAGGCGCAGGGCTTCTCGGTGGTGCGCTCGCTCGTGGGCCACGGCATCGGCAGCCAATTGCACGAAGAGCCGCAGGTGCCGAATTTCGGCAGCCGCGGCCAGGGACCGAAGCTCGCCGCGGGCATGGTCCTCGCCATCGAGCCGATGGTGAACATGGGCGGGCTCGAGGTCTATACGGATCGGGATGGATGGGCCGTCGTGACGCGCGATCATTCGCGCTCGGCCCATTTCGAGCACACGGTCGCGATCACCGCGGGCGGCCCGCGCATCCTGACCACGCTCGACGGCGGCGGCTGGCCGCCCGAGCGAGGGTAGGGCGCGGCGCAGGATGCGGCCGTCGCCGCGAGGCCGCCAGAGACGGCAGAGGGCCGCGACAAACGGCAGTCATGCAAGGCCGCGAAATCGCGGCGGAGGATGGGAGATGAAAGTCCGTTCGTCCGTCAAGAAGATCTGCGAGAACTGCAAGATCATTCGCCGCCACGGCGTGGTCCGAGTGATCTGCAAGCGCAATCCCCGGCACAAGCAGCGCCAGGGGTAACCGCCGCACGAGCGGCCGGATAGTGAGGAGGAACAGCTTTGGCTCGTATCGCCGGCATCGATCTGCCGAACGAGAAGCGCATCGAGGCGGCGCTCACCTACATCTTCGGAATCGGCTTCACGACCTCGCGGAAGATTCTGGGAGCGACGGGCGTCGATCCGAGCCGCCGGGTCAAGGACCTGAGCGAAGAGGAAGCGGCCCGCCTGCGCAGCGAGATCGAGAACAACTACCGGGTCGAGGGCGCCCTGCACACGGAGATCGGCATGAATGTGAAGCGGCTGATGGACATCGGCTGCTATCGCGGCATGCGCCATCGCCGCGGGCTGCCCGTGCGCGGACAGCGCACGCACACGAACGCGCGCACCCGCAAGGGCCCGCGCCGCACATCCGGTTCGCAGAAGAAGAAGCCGGCCGCTCCGGCCGGCAAGTAGGCGCGCACGCGCGGCCGCGCCAGGCAGGCAGGATTCGAAGCGCACTAGGCGCTGATCGGAAAACCGCAAGTCTCGAGAGGAGAGGCAACGGTGGCGAAGGAAAAGCGGAAGAAGAAGGACCGGAAGATTCCTCCGAATGGAATCGCCCACATCCACACGAGCTTCAACAACACCATCATCTCGATCACCGACATGAGCGGGGCGGTGGTGACCTGGGCGAGCGCGGGGAAGGTGGGATTCAAGGGCTCGCGCAAGAGCACGCCCTTCGCCGCCCAGATGGCCGCGGAAGCGGCGGCCAAGGAGGCGATGAACCAGGGCATGCGCCGCGTCGAAGCGTGGGTGAAGGGCCCCGGTTCGGGACGCGAAGCGGCCATTCGCAGCATCTCCGCGGCCGGGATGGAGATCACCGCGATTCGTGATGTGACTCCGATTCCGCACAACGGTTGCCGTCCTCCCAAGCGGAGGAGAGTCTAGTCTCGGATTCCACGCGGCCTTCTCGCGCGGGCGAGCGGCCGCGATGCGCAGGGACGCGAAGCTGCCTGCGCAGCGAATGAGGAGTGGAGGAAACGCATGGGCGTGTATCACGGTCCCAAGTGCAAGCTCTGCCGCAGGGAAGGCGTCCGCCTCTACCTGAAGGGCGAGCGCTGCTACACCCAGAAGTGCGCCATCGAGAACCGGGCGTATCCGCCGGGCGAGCATGGCCAGACGCGCCGCCGCAAGGACACGCCCTACGGCCTGCAGCTTCGCGAGAAGCAGAAGGCGCGCCGCATCTATGGGCTGATGGAGCGGCAGTTCCGCAACTACTTCCGCAAGGCGGCCCGCCGCCAGGGCGTCACCGGCGAGATCCTGCTGCAGATGCTCGAGCTGCGCCTGGACAACGCGCTCTACCGCACCGGGCTGGCCGCTTCGCATTGGGCCGCGCGGGAGCTGATCTCGCACCGCCACTTCATGGTGAACGGGAGAATCGTCGACATTCCGTCGTATCAATTGCGTCCAGGCGACACGATCACGGTGCGACAGGCAAGTCGCAAGGTCGGCGCGATCGCCGACAACTTCGCCAATCGCCGGCGCACCGAGGATCCCGCCTGGATCGAGATCAACGACAAGGAAATGACCGCGCGGGTCACCCAGGTTCCGTCCCGTGAGCAAATTCCGGTGCCGATTCAAGAGCAGCTGATCGTCGAGCTGTACTCCAAGTAAGCGACCCGCCCGGGGCGTTGCGAGAGCTGTTTCTCGCAAGGAGGGATGTGGAATGAAATGGAGAGTCCTCCAGATGCCGGAGACCGTGATCCGCGACGAAGCGGTCTCGAATGAGAAGTTCGGGCGTTTCGTGGTGGAACCGCTCGAGCGCGGATTCGGCTACACGCTCGGCAACACGTTGCGCAGAGTGCTGCTGTCGTCGCTGCAAGGCGCCGCGGTGGTGGCCTGCAAGTTCGACGGGGCGGTGCTGCACGAGTTCACTTCCATTCCGGGCGTGCTCGAGGATGTGACCGACATCGTGCTCAACTTGAAGCAGATCCGCTTCAAGCATCATGGCGACGGCCCGCGCACCGGGATCTTCCGGGCGACCGGCGAGGCGCGCGTGCGGGCCGGAGATCTGCAAATCTCCTCGGACATCCAGATCCTGAATCCCGATCAGCACATCTGCACCGTGAATCGCAACGCCGACCTCGAATTCGAAGTCGAAGTGGGCACCGGGCGCGGATACATCACCGCCGAAGAGCACCAGAAGATCGGGCAGCGTCCGCTGGGGACGATCGTGCTCGACACGAACTTCAGCCCGATCACGCATGTCAAGTACACGGTCGAGAGCGCGCGCATCGGCCAGCGGATCGACTACGACAAGCTGATCATGGAGATCAGCTCCGACGGGTCGATCCTGCCCCAGGACGCGCTCGCGATGGCGGGCAAGGTCCTGCGCGACCACTTCAGCATCTTCGTCAAGTTCGAAGAGGAATTCGAGGAAGAGGCCGAGGAGAAGGTCGACGAGGAATTCACCCGCATCAAGGGCATGCTGGAGAAGAGCGTCGACGAGCTCGAGCTCTCCGTGCGCTCGGCCAACTGCCTGCGCGCGGCGCGCCTGCGCACCTTGGGAGACCTGGTGCGCAAGACCGAGCAGGAGATGCTCCTCTACCGGAACTTCGGCAAGAAGTCGCTGAAGGAAATCCAGGATCTCATCCAGGGCATGGGCCTCTACTTCGGCATGGATGTGACCAAGTATCTCGGCGTGCGCGGCGGCGAGCCCGAGTTGGCGGCGGCGTCCGAGGAGGAGTTCGAGGAACAAGAAACGGGCATCCGCGAGGAAGAGTAGCGGGCAGGAGCGCTGCGCGGGCCGCGCTGGGCGGACGCGCATACGCACTCGTACGCGCACGCGTATGCGCGTCACCAGGCGAGCGGCGATCACGCGACGGGGGAAGGGGATCTTGCAATGAGGCACATGAAGGAAGGACGCAAGCTGAGCCGGACGGCGTCGCATCGCCGCGCCTTGCTGCGCAATCTGACGACCGCGCTCTTCGAGCACGAACGCATCGAGACGACGCTCGCCAAGGCCAAGGAGACGCGGCGCGTGGCCGAGCGCATGATCACCTACGCCAAGCGCGACGACCTGCATTCGCGCCGCCTCGTGGCGCGCGTGGTCCAAAAGCCCGAAGTGGTGCAGAAGCTCTTCGGGACGATCGCCCCCTGGTACGCCTCGCGTCCGGGCGGCTACACGCGCGTGCTGCGCACCCGCTCCCGCGCGGGCGACGCGGGCGAGATGGCGATGATCGAGCTCGTCAAGACGAGCGAGCAGAAGGCCGCGGACCGCAAGACGCGCGAGGAAGCGGCGAAGGTCGCGGAGAAGGAATCGAAGAAGCGCGCGGAACGCAAGATCGCGAAGGAAGAAGCCAAGGAGACGAAGGCCGCCAAGTAGCGCGCCGCCGCCTTGCGGCTCGCGTGGTGCTTCGAACTGTTGCGCCCCGGTGACTGCTTCGCTTCTGCATGGAAGAGACGCCGCGAGGCCCCGCGTGGCGTCTCGGGACCGGCGCGCGCTAAAGCCGACTGATGCAGGGGGCGCGCGCCTCGTACGCTCAGCGCTGTCAGGGCCAAGAGAGGCCTGAAGTCTTCTAGGGCCGCGCTTCGCTAACGTCCCTTGGACGTCACGCGGGCCTCGCGGCGAAGATCTTCGTTGAGAGGCATCGCTGAATCCCGCGGCTCATATTCTTCAGAGCACCTGTTGCCAGCCGCCTCGAGTCGACCTGCGAGTTTGTTCGATCATCAGCGAAAAACAGGTACGGTCCCCGAGACTTTCGCATCGGGGACCGCGTCCTGGGTCTCACCTGAGGAGGGTTGCTCACCACCTCGCTTGCGTTTGGTGATGAGTTGCGCTATGTCGCACATCCTTCTACCCAGGTCCCAGGGAGGAGTTCCGAAGGCACGCTCGAGCTCCCGTTGCCCTTCGACTGTGATCCCGGTGCGCGTTGAGCAACGGGGACGAGTGCAGCATCTGCTTGTGTGCAAGCGGGTTACAAAGGGGCTCAGGTTGCTGCACGGGGGCCGGGAAGCGCGGGAAAGAGACCGGCGCCCGCACGAAGGCGAGCGCCGGCTCAAGCGGGTGGGACCTGGGATGCCTCCCCAGTCCTCCTTGACAGGTGCTTTAGGCCTCCTGCCATCCAGATGATCCCCGAGGAACCACCCGGCTCAAATCATCGTCGGATCATCGGCTCCAAGCGCCGATGCCCCAACGGCCGACATGATACCCCAGCCGTCCTGACTGTCAAGCCGGAGAAGAGCGTGTTTGCTGAGAGATATGGGAAGAGGTATGGGACTAGGTGAAGGCTTTGAAGAAAGCCGTTTGTCCGGCGGCCACTAACTCTTCTCCACATCTCGTTCAGATTTGGGGTTCATGTGTCCTCGCGTCCCATGGTGGACCAACAAACGCATGACGCGCAGGTCAACTCGTGAACGCTCTTGCCCCGCTCATGCGATCACGATCGGCGATCCCCAACTGCCCTGATCGCCGCGATGCGAGAGCAGCACGATCTGGCGCTCCTCCGCGAGCGCTTGAAGCGTCGCTCGCATGCTCTCGAGACGATCGGGGTCGAACGAGAGAAAGGGATCGTCGAACAAGAGCGGCAGGCGGCGCTCTTCCGAGAGGAATTCCGCCACTGCCAACCGCAGCGACAACGCCAGTTGGTCGCGCGCTCCCTGGCTGAGCTGTCGAATCGCGCACGGCCGGTCGTTATGCAGCACGGTGATCTCGAAGCTCTCCTCGAGACGAATCGTCCTCTCCTCGTGCAGACTGATGCGCCGGAAGATCTGCGAAACGCGCTGCTCGAGCGCCTGGCGATGCGAGTGGCTGAAGCGCTCAGCCGCATCGCGCAACGCTTCGAAGGCCGTCCGGCACGCGTCCCGCTCGCGGATCAACGCCTCTTGCTCGCGTTCGAGCGCGGCGACTTCGATCTCGAGCACGGCCGCATTGCCCGCGTGCCCGCCTTCCGTGCGCGCGGAGGCCGCCTGCTCGCTCAATCGCAAGTGCTCGCTCTCGAGTTGTTCCTGATCGCCCTTGCGCTGCGCGGCGCGCTGGACGAGGGCATCGTGCCGGCGCTGAATTTCTTCCGGGTCGGCATCGGCCAGCTCCTGCAACAGCGGATAGCGCTCCTCCAGCGCTCGCGTGATCTCCATGGCGCGCGCGCCTTCCTGGCGGGCATCCTCGAGCTTCGTGCGCAGATCGCTCGCATCGGCCGCGCCCAGCGCGCTCAAGACTCCCTGTCCTGCGGCCTTGGCCTTGTCGATTTCCGCGCGATGCTCGCGCGCTTTCGCGAGCCGCGCGAGCGCCACGGAGGGATCGTCTTCCGCCGGCCGCAGGAGAGCCGCAAGGGCAGGGGTCAACGCCGCGAGCGAGCGTTCGAGGTCATCCTTCGATGTCTCGAGCGTCTCCCGTTGAGGTCCCAACGGCTCCTGCTGCGCGATCGCGCGCGACCGGCGCTCCGCGAGGGCCTGGCACTCGCGCACCTTGCTCGCGATCTCCTCGCGCGGATGCGCGAGATCGAAAGGCGCGCAGGCTTGCGCGAGCTCGGCATCGCGTTGCTCGAGCTTGCCGATCTTGCTCTTGCCATTCTCGTCGGTGCCGAGCGAGGTGATCCGGGACCATGCCTCGCGCAAGCCCGTGCAGCATTTCTCGAAGGCGGTCGCCTCGGCGGTCCAGGCCTTCCAATCGTCGGGACGGACGCCGCGCAAGACCGAGATGACGCGCGTTCCGGTCCAGGGCGGGTCGGCGGGCGATTCCGCAGGCGAATGGTCATCGCGAGCTGGATCTTCTGTAATGAGCCGCGCCAGCGTAATGAAGGGCGCCCAGGCTTCGGGAAGCGCGGCCGCTTCGCAGTGCGCCCAATCGACGGGCCCGAACTCCGCCGCCGATGCATTCAGCCGCGCGCGCAGCGAGTCGGCCCGGCGGGCGGTCGACTCCCATTCGTGCACGAGGCTCTGCGGGTCGGGGCCGAGAACGGAGACGCAGCGCTCGAAATGATCCGACTCCGCGCGCGCCTGCTCCGCTTTCTTGCGCGCCAGCTCGACATCGCTCGCGGAAGGCGCGGACTGCTGCAATGCCTGCAGGGTGCGACGCGCCTCGGAATGACGCGCGGCCTGCTCCTCGATGCGCGTGAGATCGGGTGCTTCGAGCGCTTCGAGCCCGCTGCCGCTCTCCGCCAAACGCGCGTCGATCGCATGCATGGTCCTCTGCACGGAAGAGAGCTTGCCTTGCGCGCCGCGCAAGTCTTTGAGCGCGGCCCCGCGCGTCTTGCGATAGGCGAGCGCGCCGGTGATCGCTCCCGCAACGGCGCCGGCGCCCAGCGCCATCCAGAAGGTGCTCTTCGCGGGCCCGGGAAGATGCAGGGCGACGAGAAGCAGCGCGAAAACGGCGACGCACACACCGAAAGCGGGGAGGATCACCTGGGTCCACAGGCCGCGTCGAATGCTTCCACGCGCATCGCCGATTCTGGAGAGCAGACGCGCTTCTTCCTGCAGGCATTCGAGCTTTTTTCCGATGGCTTCTAGCACAGGTGACCAGGGAGAGGAGACATCGGCTACGGCAGGAGCTTCCGCATTCCCGCCCGCACCAGCACCCCCGAGCCGCGGCGCCAGCGCCGACTCCAACTCGCGCACCTCGCCCGTCGCCTTCTCGAGCTCCGCCAAGCGATCCTGCTTGTCACGGTGCTTGCGCGCCTCCGCATCGGCAGCCAGCTTCAAGCGCGCGCTGCGCTCGGGATACTGGAGCGCCTCCTTGCGCAGCTCCTCGGGCGCATCGCTCGCCGCGCGCAGCTCGCCGGCCAATCGCGCGTCGCAATCGGCCAACTCGTTCTCCGTGCGCTGGCTCTCCTCGGCCCAGGCGAGCAGGCGCGGGACGCGCTTCTCGAGCTCCTGCAGGCGGCGCACGGGCTTCGCCTTGCGCAAGTCCGTCTCGCAGTCGAGCGCCGCCCAGTGCGCGGTGCGCGACATGCCCTGCTCGCACTCGAGCGCTTGCGCGTGCAGCCGCTCGAGCTCGTCGCGCAGACTCGTCAACTCTGTTCGCACGCGCTCCCATTCGTCCAGGTCGCGCAGCAAATCGGGGCGCTCTGCGACATCCTTGTACTGCTCCTGGATGGTCGCTTCGATCTTCACGATCTCGGCCGAGAGGCGCTCGCGTTCCGCTCCAGTCTCCTGCGCTTCCTTCTCCAGGCGCGCGCGTTCGCGGCGGCCATCGGCGAGGCTCTTCAAACGCGCGGCGTAATCGTCGAAGGGGAAGTCGATGTCCTGATACTCGGGCAGCGAAGCGGAGAGCCGGGCGGCGAAATCGCGCTCGCGGTTCTCCTCGCGTTGATGCTGCGCGATCGTGTGCTCGATGTCTGCAGCGGCCTTGCGCTGCTTGCGCAAGTCCTGGCGCGCGCGCGCCCACTTGTCCCAGTCCTGCAGCAGGCGCTGATCCCCATCGATCTCGCG
The DNA here is from genome assembly GCA_964482205.1 of uncultured bacterium. Classification (GTDB taxonomy): domain Bacteria; phylum Eisenbacteria; class RBG-16-71-46; order CAIMUX01; family WJJG01; genus JAZDGX01. The sequence continues at coordinate 13,173 of CAYZWI010000024.1, forward strand.
CACGAGCTTGTCCCGCGCGTCGCGCAGCTCTCCCAGGCGGGTCTCGGATTCGTGCAGGCGGTCGAGGGAAGCGGACGACGAGCGAAGCGTCTCGCGCGCGAGGAGCAGCCGCGCGGCGATCTCCTCCAGGCGGCCGGGCTTCGAGAGATTGGCCGCCCGCACATTGCCGGGACGCACGAGCCCCGCATCCCCGGTCAACTGCGTGATCGCGGCGAAGGAATCGTACAAATGCTCCAGCACATCGTTCACCCGGCTGCCGCTTCCGCTGATCAGGTGCTGCACTTCCTGAGGCACCTGCCGCGCGCGATAGACGAGCTCCTCCTTCGAGCGTTCCTCGGGATCCTGCGTGATGCAGTAGGTCAGCCGGAAGAGCGCGGGGTCGTCGATGCCGAGCAGTTGGCGCAGGTGGTTCTCGTAGCGCGCGCGCGATTCGCTGCGCGCGGAAGGGCGGTGATCGCCGTGAAAGAGCACCCGCCACGCATCGGTCGTGGGCGCGGGAGGAAGAGAGAGCGAAGCATGCGCATCGGCTCGCGCACGGGAGATGCCACTGGGTTGGTTGTTGGGCAAGCTCTTGGGTGAGCTCTTAGGCTGGTTGCCGGGCGCTTCCAACTCGGCGGTCGTCCAGATGACTTCGTGCGTTTCGAAGTTGCGATGGATGCTATGCCAGGCATTGCCGGCGAGCAGAGTGATCTGTCCGCGAAAGGGCAGGGGAAGGTCCCAGCTGCGAAAGCGCGCGGTTCCCCACAATTGCGCGTCGGTCTTTTCGGGAAGGCCGAAGAGGGTCGCCTGCACGCCCGCGAGAAAGGTCGACTTGCCCGATTCATTGGGAGCGATGAAGACATTCAATCCATCGCTCAAGGTGAAGCGCGTCGTCTTTCCGTAGACGCCGAAGCCTTGCAGCTCCAGCCGGCGGATCACGACGCGGTTCATTCGATCACTCCTCGCATGTCAGTTGCTTGCTTGCCTTCAACGGCTCTGCGCCATCGTCTCGAAGGCCGCCAGGCCGCGCAGCAGGGCCGCGCGCAGCCGCTCGCAATCCTGGGCCCGGCTCTCCGCTTCCGCGGCGGCGATGTGTTCGCGCATCAACTGCACGAAGGCGCCCTTGATCGTCGGTTGCGACGCGATGCGCTCGATGTCGGCCGGGCTCACGCCCACGCTGCGATCCTCGACCTCCAGATGATGGAAGCTTCCCTCGAGGCGCCCCTTGAGGGAGTCCGTATCCCATTCTCCCGAGCGGATGCCTTCGAGAACGAGACGCACGATGGCCTCGGGCTCGGGCTTGCGCTCGTACTCGTCGATCAACTGCTCCTGCGATTCGTAGCGATGCGTGTCGATCGCGACCGTACGAATCGAACGCACAGCGATGGGGACACCCTCCACCCGCGGCCGTCCGCCGGGAAAGGAGACGACGGTCAACTCGCCGACCCCGGGATCGTCGAAGCCCTTGCCGTTCAGCGTGCCGGGATAGAGGGCGATCCCTTCGCCGAAGCGGCTTTGCGCCGGCTTGTGGATGTGCCCGAGCGCCGCATATGCGAAGCCGGCTTCGGAGAGAAGTCCGCTGTCGATGCGATAGGTGCGATCGGTGGGATCGGCGTCGAGCATGCCGTGGAGCAGTGCGATCGCAATCTCGCGCTTCTTCCCGCTCTCTTTCGCGCCGTCGGAAGATGCGCGCAGATTTTCCGGCATGGCGAGCCGCTTCTCGCTTACGCCCGAAGTGAACGCGAGCGAATGCACCGCGCATGTGGCGTCGCCGAGATCGAACGAGGCGACGCGTTCGAGATGCGGGCAGGTGACGAGCGTGCCCGGCCAGGAGGAAAGCTGCTGGCGATAGACGGAGTCGGGGTAGCTGAACTCGTCGTGATTGCCCGGCACGGTGACGAGCGCGCGGCCGCTCGCGGGGATCTTCTTCAGGATCTGGATCACGCGGCCGAGCAGGCGCGAATCGGGGCGATGGGTCTCGAACAGATCGCCCGCGATCAGAACAGCCGCGATGCGCTGCTCGCTGTCGAGCGCCCAATCGACGACTCGCTCGAGCGTCTGGACGGTCTCCTCCATGCGCTTCGCCGCGCGCGCGCCCAGGTAGGAGTGCTCGAAGCCCAGGTGGAGATCAGCCAAATGCAGGATGCGATGCGGCGCCATCGTCCTCGGACCTCTCGAACCGGCCGGCAGTCTCAATGCGAACGCACAGGCGCTTCGCTTGCGTCCACGCGCTTCGCAAGTAGCACCAAGCGTGCCCCGGCGCGGATGGCCGGGCAATTTGGCGCGCTCGAGCTCGTGGTTCCAAACCGGAAACTCTTGAAGAGTAGGGGCAATTCCGGGCCGGGGGAAGAGATGAGTGGGAAAGGCGTGCCGCCGGCGTGGGGATGGATGCGGCGCGACCTTGGGCAGACGGCGCGCGGCCGGGGAGAAGATCGCGCGCGGTCGCGTTGCAGGGGGAGGGTGCAAGCGGGCAGGACGCATGCGGGCGCACGCAGGAGGGCAGGATGCACGCGGGGAGGGCGGGAGCCAGAAGGGCGGCAGGCGTGCCCAGGATGCGGGTTGACAATGGGCTGCGGGTGGCCGACAATCCTGTCCCGCGATTCGGAACTGCGCTCGGACGGTTGTGGGGTCGATTGGGCCACAAGGCGACCCGGGCGCTGATGATGGAATCGCGAGAGAATATTCCTCGGTAGCTCAATCGGTAGAGCAACCGGCTGTTAACCGGTAGGTTCGAGGTTCGAGTCCTCGCCGGGGAGCTG
>CAYZWI010000025.1:0-15870 GCA_964482205.1 uncultured bacterium
GGGGCACTTCGATGCCGCGTAACCGCAATGGCCTCTGGCCGGACGGAGTTTTCGCGGACTGCGGGTCTAGTCCTCGAGGCGATCGTAGTGGTCCTTCGTGATTTCCGACCGGACCTTGCCCGTGTGAGCAATGCCGGCAGGTTCGAAGAGGAGCAACTTCACATGGCCTATTGGAACCACGCGGTGCTCCACCCCACGTTTCACGACACAGAACTCGCCTGCGTCCAAGCGCGCGGAATCGCTCCGTTCGTGCACTTCGAGGGTTCCGTCCAGCACCAGGAATAGCTCGTCCTCGTTGTCATGGGTGTGCCATGGGACCTTGTCCCCCTCGAGCCGGGCGAGCTTCACGTGCTGGCCGTTGATCTCAGCCACGATCTTGGGTGAGAAGGTATCCTCGAATCTGCGGAAGGATCTCTCCAGATTCACGACCTTGAGCATGTCATCCTCTCTCCGGGCGTGACGCGGTCACCCGATTGCATGCCTCCGGCTCGCTCCGCTTTGCGTGTCTCGGCAGAGTGCAAAGGCTTGGCGGATCGTGCTCCGACCGAAGAACAGTCCCGCCTTGGCCGCCGAGCGGAGTCAACGGATGCAATTGTGCGGGGGGAACACTCTGGCGTCATCCCAAGATTCCATTCGGACGATCAGCCGCGAACCGCCGAGCGGTTGGGGGACATCTCGGTAGCTGGGGCGGTTGAGCGTGGGCCATCATTCGAAAAGGGGCCGCCACGGTCCAGTAGTACCCCGCCTGCATTCCCTCGCATGGGACTCCCGCAGGCGGTATACTCAAGCCGTTCGGTTCCGATCACGCTCGTCCGAGAACAGACCACGAGGGGGAACCGTATGCGAGTGCTGGGTGCGCTGCTTGCCATGTCCCTAGCCATCGCTTCCCTCGCCTCTGCCACCACCTACCTCGTCCGGCCAGACGGGACTGGGGACTACCCGACGATCCAGGCGGCCATCGACGCGGCCGCGCCAGGGGATGAAGTGGTTCTATCGGACGGAGTGTTCACGGGTAGCGGGAATCGCGATCTGACATTTCGCGGAAAACCGATTACGGTCAGATCCGATAGCGATGTGGCGGAGCAATGCATCATCGACTGCCAGGGAACGGCCGGCGAGAATCATCGGGGGTTTCTGTTTGTCTCAGGCGAGACGGTGCAGTCGACCCTTCGTGGAATCACCATTATCAATGGGTACATGAGTGGTACTGCCATCGGAAGTGGGGGCGGGGCTCTGTTCATTGCGGATGGGTCTCCTTCGATCATGAATTGCGTCTTTCTTGAAAACACCGCCCATGGTGGCGGGGGCGTCTCTTGCTACCATTTGTCGGAACCACGCATCGTCGAGTGCAGGTTCGTGCGAAATGCGGTCCCCAGTGTTGGAGCAGGGTTGTACTGTTACTTCCTGGGGTCGCCGGAGGTCGTAGGGTGCGTGTTCGAGGAGAACTCTCCTGACGGCGCGTTTTGGCATGGAGAATCATCGCCTTCATTTAGTACCTGTAGCGTAACTGGCCATGCAAGGTACGGTCTGCGTGGGGAAGAGGGCAGTTGGACGATTGAAGATTGTCGGTTTTACGGGAATCGTGGTCCCGGTGTCTTGGGCCACGGAGCTTCGGCGACCATCGCCCGGTGTGACTTTTGGGGCAATCGGGCACCCGAGGGTCCGGCAATCTACGTTGGCTCGTTTTGCAGCGCGCTGGTCGAAGGCTGCCTCTTCTATGACAACATCGCCGATGTGTCCGGGGGGGCCGTGTATTGCGAGGAGGCGTCCTCGCTTGAAATGCAGAACTGCACTCTTGCTTTCAACCATTCCGACGGAACGAGCGGGATCGACGGCACGCTCGGTGCCGTGACCTTGAACCGGACCATCCTTGCTTTCAATACTGGAGGCGAATGCCTTCGGGGGACCGCCACCCTTGAGTGTTGCGACATCTTCGGCAACCCTGGCGGAGACTGGGTGGGTGACATCGCCGACCAGTACGGCGTCTCCGGGAACATCAGCCAAAATCCCCTCTTCTGCGATCCGGACAGCTTCGACTTCTCGCTGCACGCGGATTCTCCTTGCGTCCCATTTTCACCGCCGAACCCAGAGTGCGATCTCATCGGAGCGGAGCCGGTGGGCTGCCAAGGGACGCCAGTGCAGGAGACCACCTGGGGCGCGATGAAGGCGCTCTTCCGCGGGGACGCGAAGTAGGATCGCGAGGACGGTCACGCCGCGTCCGGGCTGCCAGGAGAGGATCTCCGAAGCACCGAGACCTGTCCCTCCCGATCATCCCATCTGCCCACCCAACACCGTGGCGAGCGCGGACGAGATGTGCTTCTTGGAGGCCGGTGAGGGTTCAAGTTGGACTCTGAGCATGGCCAGCTAAACCTGCGGCGTGATTCAGATCTGGAGAGGCGTAGCACGCATATAGCTGGGTCGGGTCGGCGAGTGGGGAGGGGTGGGCCGTCGACTCGATCTAACCGCGACGCGCTCGTAGTGATGCTGGAGCCCCGTCCTTCGCCAGAAGTCCGTCGCCGCGCTTTCGAGGACGATCCGAGCTTCCCCAAGCCGCAAACCAGCTGGCGGCGGCTGCGGGCGACGGACCGAGCCGGGGGGAGAGCAGAGAGTGGTTCGAAAAATGTCCCGTTTGGGGAGCTGACATGAGCCGCCTCGAACTGTGGCGGCTCGTTTGGTCGACGCAAGGCCCTGACTGAGAGATCGGTCGGGGCCTCGCTATATCCCGCAAGGACCGAGAGATTTGCGGGGGCGTGGTTGTCGGCCTCGTTCTCTGATCGCGATCTCTGCCGACTCGTTGGTGCCCGCTCTGCGCCGATCGCGCCTCAAAATGCCCCGAGTTCTCCGCGTTCTCCGTTCTCCGGGAGAGAGTGGTCAACAGACCGTTCTCGCTCGGAGGGCGCGATGCGAACCGTCTACGAACTTGATCATTCCTTCCATGCACTTTTCGACGAATCCGAGTAGATCCCAGACGGACACCCGCCCGAAATCGCCATATTGACCTGTTCGGTCGCCTCGCTCCCTCCGTTCCGATGGCAGTTCCGCAGCAAGCGGCGTTCGTGGTACTCTTAAAAGTAACCTAGCGAGCTTCATCAGTCGGGAGGAGGGAGCAATGCAGACTTGCGTGGCCTCGACTCTTGCCAAGATCCTGAGAAAGGCTTTAAATACGTGCGTGCTGCCTATGATCGGTATCTCTGTCGGGCTAGTGCCCCTCGGCGGCACCGTGGGTGCCCACTGCATTCAGTACGGTGACTACCTCAAGTGGTGCGGCAGCGTGTCACTGCCTGAATGGGCACATGGAATTGCTGTTTCTGGCAGCTATGTATTCGTCGCGGACCACGAGAGCGGGCTCCAGGTGATATATGCAGAAGATCCTACTTGCCCTCAGATAGTGGGGAGTATTGACACCCCTGGATGGGCATTCGATGTGGCCCTGTCGGGGACACACGCATACCTCGCGGACAATACCTACGGATTGCAGGTAATCGACATTTCGAACCCCCACGACCCAGAGATTGTGGGCAACGTGGACACACCAGGATCGGCCCGCAAAGTAGTAGTATCAGGCGCATATGCCTACGTTGCCAATGGCTACGACGGGCTACAAGTGATTGATATCGCAGATCCTGCCAATCCGAGACTTGTCGGGAGCCTAAGTATAGTGGGGTATGCGTCTGACCTAGCGGTGTCGGACTCGCTGGCCTATATTGCCGCCTCTTGGTGGGGCGGTTTCCACGTGATCGACATTAGGAATCCAACCCGCCCACAACTCATGTGCTCTCTGACGACGCCCGCGTATTCCGTAGTCGTCAAGGATACGTACGCATATGTGACTTCTACTGACACTCTAAAAGTAATCGACATTGCCGAGGCCACCAACCCGGCGATCGTCGGCTACCTGGTTACGTCAGGACGTGCCAACGATCTAATCGTGTCCGGTGAATACGCGTACCTCGCTGATGGGGAATCCGGTTGTCAAGTAATTGACATCTCCTGCGCGACGAACCCTCGGCTTGTGGGATGTGTTGATTTGGCAGATGCCCAATGCGTGGCAGTCGGCAACGCCCATGCATATGTCGGTGAGAGTGCAGGTGTATTAAATGTTGTCGACATCTCCAACCCGGCCAGCCCCCCAACAACGGGTAAAGTGGACACTCCCGGGGCTGCCTTTGGAGTGACAGTCTCCGGTACCTGCGCCTACATAGCAGACCATGATGCCGGCCTCCAAGTGATAGATATAACTGAGCCCACAAGCCCTACACTCATAGGCGGCATAAGTACTCCTGGTTATGCGTATTCCGTTGCCCTTTCAGCCACGTACGCATGCGTGGCCGTCTGCGATTGGGGTGTCCAGGTGATCGATGTCAGCAGTCCGGCAACTCCCCAACTCGTTGGCCTGGTGGACACACCAGGCTACGCGTATTGCGTAGCAGTATCAGGCAACATGGCTTACGTAGTGGATGGCATTGGCCTCCACCTGATAGACATGATGGACCCTACCTGCCCAGAGATCGTCGGCAGTCTCGATACTCCTGGGTATGCAGTTGGTGTGACCGTCTGTGGTGTTCAGGCATACGTCGCGGACAGTCAGGAAGGCCTTCAGGTGATCGACGTGTCAGATGTCGAGAACCCCGTTCTCATAGGAAGTGTGATTGCGCCCGGCGCTGTCACAGGTGTCAGCGTCCTTGGCAACTACGCCTACGTTGCTACAGACGGTACGTATTCGGGACTATGCGCAGTCGATATTACGGCTCCTACGGCTCCAACGATCGTTGGCAGCGTTTGTTTGCCCGGGGGAGCTTATAGCGTGGCCGTTGGGAACATGTATGCCTATGTCATAGGCTATTCTGATATCAACGTGATTGATATTGCAAGCCCCATGACTCTTCGGATCGTTGGAAGCACAGATGTTGAAGGAATTGCGAGGTGCGTCGCTCTCTCCGATGTGGGCGCATTTGTTGCTCATAACGATTACGGATTGACGATCCTGCCGCTGCAATGCGAGTCGAGTTCGCATGTCTTGAGTCATCGCACCAACCTCGTCGCATCGCCTCTGAGCGTGCGCCCGAATCCGGTCTCGTCAGAGGCGCTAATCACTTTCGAGATGGGCAATGCCGGTCAGGTCGCAGGCACAGTCTGCGATATTACTGGGCGGTGCGTCTTTGAATATGCCTCAACGGTGCTGATGGCGGGCCAACATTGCTTTGTGTGGAATGGCGGTGACCGTGCTGGACGTGCCGTTGCGGCAGGGAGGTACTTTCTGCGGCTGTCCACGCCGGAAGGGACCAACACTGCATATATTGTGATTGTGCGCTGAATGACTGCTCTCCATTGGACGATGAGAAAGAGCATCTTACGTACTGTGGAGTTCTTGCGAAGCACTGAAGATTGCGCTGTGAGCAAGTGACTTGCATCAGGGGGAGGAGCGAGAGATGAGAATCACTTACTTGGCTGCTGCAGCGATGAGTATTGTGTTGTCCTCAGGGGTGATGCCTGCATCAGCCGACTTCTTTGTGGAGTGACATACCGACACGGGGGAACGTGTCTTTATGTCGCGCTTTGTGTCAGGTAGCGGCTTCATTACGCAGGGCGCGGTTGAACCATCGCATAGCTGCGGAGACCTGCGCGGTAACGGTGCAGCTTGCGTGTTAACGGGCCTGCCCGTTTCTGGTTACGGCATCGTGGACCTTGAAGCCGGGTGGCTGTGTCCAGTCGACGGTCTGGAAGATGTTGCCGGACTCAGCGATGCGCAAACTGCCAAGGTTCTCTACGTGGATACTGACAGTGATGGCGACGACGAGGTGATTGTTTACAAAGAAAGTGTGGGCACGGCCTGCGTCGAGTACCAGCTAACATCGGAGATTGATTGGCAACCGGATCGGCCGACTCCTATTGCGATGGGGGAGGTCCGGTTCCCTCTGCAGATGACAGTCGGATTACCTTCGTGCTTGATACTGAGGCTGAGGTCATTCTGGATGTCTTCGATGCCACTGGGCGCCTGGACCGGACCCTAGTGGAGACGAGCCTTGCTAGGGGCGACTATGTCATCGTGTGGGATGGAAAGAACGCTGCCGGTGTCCCTGCAGGTTCAGGGACGTACTTCTGCGAGCTTCGCGTGGGCGGCATGGCGCGAGGAACGAGGCGTGTCGTATTGATCCAGTAAGACTTTTGGCCGGTGGAGATCGACCGATGCAGACCACGGCGATCTTCAAGGGCGGGGGCGAGGCTGCCGGAGGATCTAAGGGGCATCTTCCGACGGTTGGTCTAGGACTACAAGGACCTGACGGTGCTGCATTTCGGGCGGGGCTACGTGGCCCACAAGGTTCTCGCTGAACTCGTGCTTGCTGGGTGGAGACCCGCCGCAAAACCACAATCGGGCTTGAGAAATGGAGCTGGGGGCTCAGCATCGACCGTGATGCAGTGAATCAGATTGCACGATGATGCCGGGGAGACCCGTGGTCCGCGAAAAGTCGATCACGGCGTACGACGAGGGGCGGCAGGCCTCCCGAAGACGAACGTCCTGAGAGGAAGGGCCGATGGGGGGAGAGGGCCACGGTCATTCGACGGGCGGCCGCAGGTGCCGGATCGATCAACAAGACTCGAGGGACGCAGCGGTGCCTGACAAAACTAGGATCTCGGAATCGTGACGGGATGTGGCTTCAGGCCACGAGCCGGTAATCGTGGAGTACGCCACCAAGGATGGGCAAGGCGATGAGTTTCCCGCGTCGGGAGGGAGGCCGCCGCAGTTCCGGATACGGATCTGGGATCCCATGGATCGCCTGCGATGGACGAGCGCGATTGTAGTAGCGAATGTACTCGGAGACGACACGACGAATGTGATCGGCACTGAGAAAGATGAAGTGGTTGAGCGCCTCCTCCCGCAACGTGTGCACGAACCTCTCGATGTGAGGTGAGGCGTTCGGCGCGCCGTAGGGAATGGGGATGCCCTCGATGCCCATGACCTCGTCCAGCCAGCAGTCCAGATGGCAGCGGTAGCTGCGCCTTCTGCTTTTCTTCTCGACCGTCACAGGTTTCCCAAACTGCCCGAAGATCCCGTCGTTATCATGCACGAGGAAACGAGGCGTGCCGTCCTCGGCCGTTGCCTCCCGGATCTGCTGCTTCACCCAGGGCAGTGTCGGATTGGTCGTGACGTTGGTGTGGACGATGCGCCGCGACCCGATTTCCATCACGACGAAGACGTAGACGACCGTGAAGAAGGCCGTGTACTGGATCAAGAAATCGCAGGCGCAAAGCTCCCGCGCGTGATTGCGGACGAAGGTGCGCCAGGTTTGATTTCCCCGAGGCGACCCTTGCCGGGGGACCATGTAGCGGCGGATGGTGCTGGGGGAGTGGGCGATGCCGAACTTGGCGTTGAGCTCTTCGGCGATCCTGTCCTCGCCCCATTCGGGATGGTCGCTGGAGATGCGCCGGATGAAGGCGATGTGCTCGGCAAGGATGCGGGGGCGCCCGAGCGGTCCCCGGGATCTGCGGCGCCAGAAGATCTGGAAGCCCTTTCGATGCCAGCCGACGACGGTGGCGGGCTTGACGATGACGAGCGGGCGGGTCCAGTTCGGCCAGAGCCTTCGGAGGGCAACCCAGAAGAGGCGATCCTCGGTGCGGAGCCGAGCGCGGTGGTTGCTCCGCAGGTAGACGGCCAGTTGCTGGCGCAGAGCGGCGTTTTCGAGAGCAAGCTCCGCCCGTGGCATCAGGGCTGCTCGCAAGGCTGAGAGAAGAGCTACAATAAATGTGCGCATGGCGAGGGATGGTAGCACGCGGAGGGAAGTGACCTTGGAGAAGGAGGTTCCCCTCGTTGAGGGATGCGCGACGGAGTTTTCGCGGACTACGGGTCCGGAGTTGGGGCCGATTGGAGGTCCGCAGGTAGACGGCCAACTGCTGGCGGAGCGCGGCGTTCTCGAGGGCGAGCGCCGCCCGCGACTTCAGGGCTGCCCGGAGGGTGGCGAGAAGGGATAGAATGAACGTGCGCATGGGGCGGGATGCCGGCAAAGCAGCATCCCGGGCCCACGCGCCGAGTTTTCACCGAGCACGATCATTACTCGAGGCATCTGCACCGGAGAAGGATTCCAGCCGCGGCGTGCCGCAGCATACTGCTTGTGAAGACCATCTGGAAATATCTCAAGCCTGCCAAGGGGTGGCTCTTTCTGGCCATGGGGCTGGCAGCTATCGCCGAAGTCCTTCAGCTCCTCGACCCGGTCATCTTCGGGAAGATCATCGACATGTTCGCGGTGAATCCCGACGGCCTGCGGGAAGAGGAACTGGTCAGGGGGGTTCTGACATGGCTGGCCATTGCGGTCGGCGTGGCCCTGTTGGCTAGGCTGACCAGGGCTTATACCGACTATGTCACCCGGCTCGTGGTTCAGAAGTTCGGCCTATCCGTTTTCGATGCAGGGCTCAGACAGACCCTCAGGCTCCCCTTCCACGAGTTCGAGGAGACCAGCAGCGGCCACGTCCTCTCCGTCCTCCTGAAAGTCCGCCAGGACAACGAGCGCTTCATCAGCTCCTTCGTCACCATCCTATTCAGCTCGCTGGTGGGGGTTCTCTTCGTCATCTGGTATGCCGTGACCACCCACTGGCTCCTGATCCCCGTGTTTGTCATCGGGGTTGTCGTCCTGGGCAGCCTCACCAGTTACCTGAGCCGCAAGATCAGGACCGTCCAGCGGTCGGTCATTTCCGAAACCAACAAAATGAGCGGGGCCATCACCGAGTCGCTTCGCAACATCGAACTCGTCAAGAGCCTGGGGCTCACCTACCCCGAGATCCGCCGGCTCAGAACCTTTACTCTGAAGATCTTCAACCTGGAGATGGCCAAGGTCCGCCGCATCAGAACCCTGACCTTTCTCCAGAGCTCTGTGCTGCTGGTGCTGAAGGAGTCCATTCTCTTCATTCTCTTGTGGCTGATCTTCCGCAACCTGCTCACCACCGGGGAGCTCATTTCCATGCAGTTCATCACGACCAGGATCATGCATCCCCTCCAGGAGTTGGGCACCATCATCCTCTCCTATAGGGAGGCGGAAGCATCGCTGCAGATCTTTGACGACCTGATGAAGAAGGAACCCGAATACCGGCCCGACGAGCCTGTGGAGATCGGGGAGATTGACAATCTCCGTTTTGAGGGCATCAGTTTCAGGTACAAGAACAGTGCCACCGACGCCATCAAGGATCTTTCCTTCAGGGTAGAGCGGGGCGAGACCATCGCGTTCGTGGGGCCCTCGGGGTGCGGCAAGTCCACCCTGGTCAAACTGCTGGTGGGACTCTACACACCGACGCGCGGCACCATCTATTATGACGACATTCCGGCCCGTGACATCCGGGTCAACAGGATGCGGCGCCAGCTGGGATTCGTTACCCAGGAAACGCAGCTCTTCTCGGGGACCATCCGCGAGAACCTTCTGTTTGTGAAACAGGACGCTTCGGAAAGGGATCTTCTGGAGGCCCTGCGCAAGGCGTCCGCCCTGGAATTGGTGGAATCCTCGCCCCATGGGCTGGACACGCTGCTCGGCGAAGGCGGGAAGATGGTGTCCGGAGGGGAAAAACAACGGCTGGCCATCGCCCGGGCCCTGGTCCGCAATCCCAGGATCCTCATTTTTGATGAGGCCACCTCCGCCCTCGACTCCATAACGGAGGAGGAGATCACCCAAACGTTCAAGGAGATTTCCGCAGGCAAACAACAGATGATCCTTATGATCGCCCACCGGCTTTCCAGCATCATGCATGCGGACAGGATCTACGTCCTGGAAAAGGGAAGCATCATTGAAGAGGGGAGCCACGGCACCCTTCTGGAGCAGAAAGGCCTCTACTACGCCATGTGGAGGCAGCAAATTGGGGAGAGGAAGTCCTGACCCTCGTAGTCCGCGAAAAGTCCGTACCGGTGCTGAGCGGACCGAGTTGCGGCCCACCGAGGCTGGCGTCGAGTGGTCGACGCCGAGGGTGAAGGGGCCGAAGGGCAGTCTCCTGCTTCGGTGTCGTCGGATTTGCGAACCTGGCTCAGTGGGCGCACAAATGCCGGTGCGTCCGAGGACATCCGGGCGCTGGGTGGGCGTCGCCTCAAGCCACGAGGCGATAGTCGTGATGGATGCCGTCGAGGACGGGAAGGGCGGCGGTTGTGCATGCCGAAAACTCCATCTGCGCGCTCAATGACTGAATGTGCTCAAGCGAGGCGGCCTCTCTCGCGGCAAGTGAGGCTGCATGTGGCTCCCAGATGGCGTTGGCTGAAGTCTGCGACGTGATTCAGACCTCAAGAGGCGCGGCTCGGACATGGCTCGGTCGGGTCTGCGAGTGGAGTAGAGCGGGCTGCAGGCGAGTCAGGCCGCGGCGCGCTCGTAGTGATGATGAAGCCCACCGACCTCTTCAACCTCGACGACGAAACCGTGATCGGCAGGGCAGACCTCCCGGCGTTCAAGGCGGTCCATCTCGAGCGACTGATGAGTTCGCCAGCGGTGGTAGTAGCCGAAGTAGTCAGTGAGAACTCGTTTCAGGTGCCGCTCGCCAAGCACGATGGTGTGATCGAGGCACTCTCGCCGGATCGATCCGATCAACCGCTCGACGAACGGGCTCTGCCAGGGCGAGCGAGGCGCGATCACTGTGCGTACCGAAAACCTCATCGGCCGCGTTGCGGGGCACTTGGCGGCGTCAGAGCGCCCTCGAAGTGGGGCGTCAAGAGCGCGGGTCTCTCGATTGTCAGCGATCCGCGGCGCGTGAGATCGCCCTGGCCACCGTCGGATTGACAGTCTGGACGTAGTCGTCCCCGTAGTCCGCGAAAAGTCCATCCCGAGGCAGCGCGGACCGATCCACGGCCTGCCGAGGCTGGTATCGAGCGAGTGCGGGCGGTAGTGAAGGCGGCCGAACAGCTCTCTTCCCTCAGTGTGGGCGTCGGATCGAGGGACTGGACACGACGGGGCACACTGGTAGTGGCGGGAGTGGGGATCGCAGGCTTGGGATGGACGTCAGCTCAGGCCACGAGGCTGTAATCGTGCTGGACGCCGCCCAGGACGGGGAGAGCGACGAGTCTTCCAGCCGATGGCGGAGGCTGCTTCAGTTCCGGGTATGGATCCGGGATCCCATGGATCGCCTGCGATGGACGCGCCCCGTTGTAGTACCGGGTGTACTCGTTGACGACCCGACGAACGTGATCGACGCTCAGGAAGATGAAGTGGTCGAGGGTTTCCTCCCGAAGCGTCCGGACGAACCTCTCGACGTGGGGCGAGGCGTTGGGCGCTCCGAACGGGATCGGCAGCCCCTCGATGCCGATGACCTCGTCGAGCCAGCGGTCCAGATGGCAGCGGTAGCTGCGCCTTCTGCCCTTGGCCTCGGCCACCAGGGGCCTTCCAAACTGTCCGAAGATCCCGTCGTTATCATGCACGAGGAAACGAGGCGTGCCGTCCTCGGCCGTTGCCTCCCGGATCTGCTGCTTCACCCAGGGCAGTGTCGGATTGGTCGTGACGTTGGTGTGGACGATGCGCCGCGACCCGGTTTCCATCACGACGAAGATGTAGACGACCGCGAAAAGGGCGGTGTATTGAGTCAGGAAGTCGCAGGCCCAGACTTCTTTGGCATGGTTGCGCACGAAGGTGCGCCAGGTCTGATCTCCCCGAGGCGACCCATGTCGCGGGGCCATGTAGCGGCGGATGGTGCTGGGGGAGTGCTCGATGCCGAACTTGGCGGCGAGTTCTTCGGCGATCCGGTCCTCGCCCCACTCGGGATGGTCGCCGGACATGCGGCGGATGAAGGTGATGTGCTCGGCAGGGATGCGGGGTCGCCCGATCGGGCCTCGGGATCTGCGGCGCCAGAAGATCCGGAAGCCCTTTCGATGCCAGCCGACGACGGTGGCAGGCTTGACGATGACGAGGGGACGGGTCCAGTCCGGCCAGAGCCTGCGAAGGGCAACCCAGAAGAGGCGATCCTCGGTTCGGAGCCGAGCGCGGTGGGTGGTTCGCAGGTAGACGGCCAGTTGCTGGCGCAAGGCCGCGTTTTCGAGAGCAAGCTCCGCCCGTGGCATCAGGGCTGCTCGCAAGGCTGAGAGAAGAGCTACAATAAATGTGCGCATGGCGAGGGATGGTAGCACGAGCGGCGAAAGCGGCATCCCGGGCGCACGTACCGAGTTTTCGCGGAGCACGACGGACCGAGCACTCTGGTGTGCGCCGCTGCCCTGACCTGGCGGAGCATTGCCCTGGTAGCATCGAATCACATCGACATTGAGAAGGTCATTGTGAGTGGCGTGGACAACGGGTCGCAGAGCTGCTACGCGCCTTCCAGGCGGCGAGCCTTTTCCGCGCGCTTGCGATCGTGGATGTCCAAGGTCGCCTTGCGCAGGCGGATCGTCTTGGGCGTCGCCTCGACGTACTCGTCGTAATTGAGGTACTCGAGCGCCTCCTCGAGGTTCATCCTCACGGGGGGCGCGATCTTCATCTTCCGATCGGCGCTGGCGGAGCGCATGTTGGTCAGCTTCTTCGCCTTCTGCGCGTTGACCACGATGTCGTCGTCCTTGCAGTGTTCGCCGATGATCTGGCCGGCGTAGAGCTTCTCGCCGGGGGCGACGAAGAAGTGCCCCCGGTCCTGAACGGCGTCGAGGGCGTACGCGACCGCAGGGCCGTTGGCCATGGAGATGATGCTGCCGTTCAGTCTCTGAGGGATCGAGCCCTTGAAGTACTCGTACTGAAGAAAACGATGGTTGATGACCACCTCGCCCGAGGTCAGCGGCATCATCTTGCTGCGGAATCCAATCAGGCCCCGGCTAGGGATGTGGAACTCCAGGCGCGTGCGGTCCCCGATCTGGACCATCTGCAACAGATCGCCCCGCCGCTGGCCGGCGTACTCGATGACCGTGCCGGCGTGCTCCCTGGGGACATCGACGGTCAGCATCTCGACCGGCTCGGCCTTCTTGCCCGCGATCTCCTTGTAGATGACCTGAGGCTGCCCGGCCATGAACTCGAAGCCCTCGCGCCGCATGTTCTCCATGAGGATCGAGAGATGCAGAATCCCGCGGCCCGACACGCGGAAGGTGTCCGTGCTGGCGGTCTCCTCGACTTTCAGGGAGACATCGCGCTCAGCTTCCTTGAAGAGCCGCTCGCGGAGCTGCCTGCTGGTGACGAATTTCCCGTCCTCGCCGTAGTACGGGCTGTCGTTGGGCATGAAGGCCAGGGTGAGGGTCGGCTCATCCACGGCGATCAGCGGCAGCATGTCGGGATGCTCGATGTCGGCCAGGGTGTCGCCGATGTCTACGCCTTCCACTCCGGTCACCGCGCAGATGTCCCCGCAACCCACCTCACCGACCTGCCGGCGGCCGAGATTCTCGAAGACGAAGAGGCTCTGCACGACCACCCGGGCGCGCGATCCGTTGCGCTTGAGCAGAGCGATCGCGTCCTTCTCCCGCAGAACGCCCCGGAAAACGCGCCCGATCCCGATCCGGCCCACATAGTCGCTGTGGTCCATCGCGGTCACGAGCATCTGCACCGGACCGGAACGCGATTCGGGCGCGGGAACGCTGTCGACGATCATGTCTAGCAGTGGCAGCAGGTTTTCCCGCCGGCCGGTCAATTCGGTCACCGCCCAGCCGTCGCGACCCGAGGCGTAGACGCAGGGGAAGGCGGACTGGTCGTCGTCGGCGTTGAGATCGATGAAGAGGCTGAAGATCTCGTCGAGGACTTCGATCGGACGCGCCTGGTCCCGATCGACCTTGTTGATGACCACGAGCGGCTTCAAGCGCAGCGCCAACGCCTTCTGGAGCACGAAGCGAGTCTGGGGCATAGGCCCCTCGAAGGCGTCCACCAGGAGCAGGACCCCGTCGGCCATCGTGAGCACCCGCTCGACTTCGCCGCCGAAATCCGCATGCCCCGGGGTGTCGATGAGGTTGATGCGCACTCCGCGGTGGGTCACCGCAAAGTTCTTCGCCGTGATCGTGATGCCGCGCTCACGCTCGAGATCGTTCGAGTCCATGAAGCGCTCGCACACCTGCTGGCCCTGGCGAAAGACATCGCACTGGCGCAGGATCTGATCGACCAGGGTCGTCTTGCCGTGGTCGACATGGGCGATGATGGCGACATTGCGGATGTCCATCGGTCCAGATCTCCATGCATGCACGATCAGGCCAGGGGCGGCCGGCGGGCCGGGAC
The DNA here is from genome assembly GCA_964482205.1 of uncultured bacterium. Lineage (GTDB taxonomy): Bacteria > Eisenbacteria > RBG-16-71-46 > CAIMUX01 > WJJG01 > JAZDGX01. The sequence continues at coordinate 14,124 of CAYZWI010000025.1, forward strand.
GGCCTTGGCCGCGGGCTGGCTCGAGTGCAGCCCCGTCTCTGACAACTCAGGCGGCGACGCGCTCGTAGTGATGGTGCAGTCCACCGACTTCGTCGATCTCAACTACGGATCCTCGATCGACGACATGGACCTCACGGCTGTCCGGGCAGTCCATTGATTAGGGACGTCGACCGCAATCGAGAAGCGAGAGGGTCGCCGAGCTGGGTGCCGGATGGCAAGTAGGATCTCAGGCGGCCCAGGTGTGCTATCGCGCCTGTGGGTCCCAGAAATGTCCGTCCGCGCGCCGGAAGCCTGAGCGCGTTGGGAGGAAGCAGCCCCGCGCGCGACCAAAGAGGCTGCCGATGAGTCCATGAGCGGCGTTGGGGATGCGAGGGACAGGATCCGACGAGTGGGAGCGTAGCGCGGGCGTAGCTCGGCTTAGTCAGCGCGGAGACAGGAGCAGGCGAGTCAGGCCGCGACGCGCTGGTAATGATGATGCAGGCCGCCGAGGTGCGCGATCTCGACTGCGCGATCGGGCGAGCGGCTCCTACTGGAACTGGGTCGAGACGAAGTTCCGGCGCCTCTGGGCACAGGATCCCTCCGCGGCGATTCCCGCCGAAAGGGGAGGAGGCATCCCGCTCGTGGTCCTGGACGAGATCCACAAGCACCGTCTCTGGAAACGCAATCTCAAGGGCGTCTACGATACACTCCTTCATCCCTGCGACATTCTGGTGACCGGAAGCGCCAGGCTAGACATCTACAAGAAGGGAAGCGACAGCCTCTTGGGGCGGCACCTCAGCTTTTGCCTGCACCCCTTCTCGCTGCGAGAGATGTGGCAGCCCGACGTGCCAACGCCTGACGCGACGATGAGGATGCTGTTCGATGGAGGGACTCGAGGCAGCAGAGCGGCCAAGAGCCACCTGGCGGCGCTCATGGCCTACGGTCCATTCCCGGAGCCGCTCCTGGCCCAGGATGCGCGCAAAGCCCGCCTGTGGCGTCGCAACCACGAGCGGCTGGTTGTCCGGGAGGATCTGCGTGACCTGAGCCGCCTGCCCGAGCTCGGGCGAATCGAGATGCTCAACGCGCTTCTGCCCGACCGGGTCGGGTCGCTCTTCAGCTTGGCCTCGGTCGGGCGCGATCTCGAAGTGAGCATCCCGACCGTGAAGAGATGGATCACGTACCTAAAGGCGCTCTACTACCTCTTTGAGGTGAAGCCTTGGCACCGTGGCATCCGCCGATCGCTCCGGCGCGAGGGCAAGGTCTACCTGTGGGACTATGGTGCGATCCGGAACGAGGCCGTGCGCTTCGAGAACCTGGTTGCCAGTCACCTCTTGAAGGCGTGTCACTTCTGGACGGATCGGGGCGACGGGGAGTTCGAGCTGCGCTATCTCCGCGACAAGGAAAAGCGGGAGATCGACTTCTTGATCGTTCGCGACGGCGTCCCCTGGCTGCCGATCGAGGTGAAGTCCGGAGAGCTGAAGCCGTCCGACAGCTGGAAAGCTCTGGGGCCATTCCTGCCTTGCAGGCAGGGTCTTCAGATAGTCCGCAGGCCGGTCCAGCGAGTCCATGAGGTTGGCAAGGCGCGCGTGCTCGTGATCAGCGCGCCTGAAGCCCTGAGCTGTCTGGCATAGCCACGCGCAGGGGCGGCAGCCCGCCACCTGATTCCGCAAACGCGTGCGATTCCCAGGGCCAGCTACGAAGAGCGTTACGTTCGGGGAGCTGAGATGAGCCGCCTCGAACTGGGGCGGCTCGTTTGGTTGACGCAAGG
>CAYZWI010000026.1:0-14324 GCA_964482205.1 uncultured bacterium
TGCCCTTCGTTCTCGGCGCGACCATCACCGCGGATGCGATCGATTATCTGCTCGACACGAACTATCCCTTGCCGCGCAGTCCCGTGCTTCAGCCCGACGAACGCGCGCGCCGCATCGGCCAGATCATCGCGGCGCTCTTCATTAGCGACGGCTCGGGCGACGAGCCGGGCTCGACCTTGCAGTACGGGATCGGCGAAGTCCCCGAGGCGGTGACGGACGCCATTCTTCAACGCGGCATACGCGATCTCGGCATCCACACCGAGCTCTTCACCGACGGCATGATCAAGCTCGTCGAGAATGGCGTCGTCACGAACCGGTGGAAGAAGAACATCTCCTTCTCCATCTCCTCGATCTTTCTCTCCGGGAGCGCCCACGGCTACGAGTGGCTGAACCACAACAGCTCGGTGCAGAGCCGTCCAAGCGATTACACGAACAGCGTCTTTCGGATCGCCAATCATCCGCGCATGGTGGCGATCAACAGCGCGATTGGCGTCGACCTGCACGGCAACATCTGGGCCGATTCGCTCGAGGCGCGCAAGATCTACAGCGGCGTGGGCGGCCAGAGCGACTTCATTCGCGGCGCGCAGTACTCGGAGGGAGGGGTCGCGATTCTCGCCATGAAATCGACCACCTCCGCGGGCATCTCGAAGATCGTCGATCGTTCGCCGGCGGGCATCACGGCGACGGCGATTCCCGCCGATCAGGTGATCCTCGTCACCGAAAACGGCGCGCTCGACCCGCGCGGCCTGAGCATGGGCGAACGCGCGGTCGGGATCGCGCATCTCGCTCCGCCCGAGCAACGCGAGCGGCTCCTCAAGCTGATCCTCGACAACCCGGCCTTCCACAAGCCGAAGGTCGCGATCGAGAAGGGAAAGCTGGGCTTCACGCCGTACGAGAAGGCGGTGGCGAGAGGCTGAGGGTACGACCGGCGGCCGCAGCGGACCCGCGCGGCGGCCGGGGGGTAGAAGCGGCTGAAGGCCAACGGTTGAGGACCATAGAACGGTCCGCGGGCGTTTGACCTGCGCGCCCGAAGGGGTTCAGACCGCGTTCCTGTTGCGGGAAAGGAGTATTCGATGCGCGGAAGAGTGGTGGCGCTCATGGCGCTTTGCGTATGCCTCGTGGTTTCGAACGCGCAGGCGGGGCGGATCTTCGGCGACATCAAGATGGACGGCAAACCGGTGGCGGCCGGCCTGCCGGTGACCATCGCGCTCGCGCCGGCCGACAGTGCCGCGGGCGCGGCGAAGGTCGACGCGACCCTTGCCGATTCCACGACGACCGACAAGTTCGGTTCGTACAAGCTCACCGTGAAGCCGCTCGGCAAGTGCATTCTGAGCGTCACGGTTGAAAAGCAGCTCCTCTCGCTCGAGGTCTTTTCGTACAAGGAGCCGACCCGCTACGATCTCGTGCTGGAGAAGAAAGACGGCAAGCTCTCGCTGCGCAGGAAGTAGCCGCGCGCCGCGATTTCGCGGCGGTCATGGCCATCGGGCAGACGGCGCGATCCCCCGCGCCGGTGACACAGGGAAGTGTCGATGAACGACGAACCGGTCCGCAGGCGCGATGCCTGGGGCAAAGTCGAGATCCTCACCCGCCCGCTGGGCGGACTGCTCACCGCGGTCGCGATCGCGCTGCTGGGGTTCATCACCTCGAGCGCGCTCAATCAGCGCCAGGCGATGGACACCAACACCCGCCTCTACACCGAGCTGATGAGCCGTCGCGAGGAATCGGAGAGCGCGCTGCGCAAGGACATGTGCGTCTCGATCATCAACTCGTTCGTCAATCCGAGCGATCATGGGCTCGGCCCCTCGGTGTTGAATCTCGAGATGCTCGCCTACAACTTCCACGAATCGCTGAACCTGAAACCGCTCTTTGCCGAGATGCACCGGCGCGTCGCCCAGGGGATCGAGACATCGCGCAGCGAGGAAGAGCGCGAGCAGTACGAATCCTATCTGGCGCGCCTGCGCTCCATGGCCCGCGAAATCGCGCGCCGGCAGATGATCGTTCTCGAAGGCGTGGGCAAGCGCTTCGATCGCTCCGTCGATTTGAGCGGGGAATTCGAAGGCGTTTCCCTGGAGCCGGAAACCCTGACCCTCGACGGCGTTCCCACCAATTTTGCGATCGATGTCCTGGATGTGGATCGCGAGAACCAGGAATTACGCATCAGCCTGAGCATCGAGACACCCGATCCGGAATTGGGCCGCCAGACCAAGGTCGCCGTCTTCGGCGTGAGCTTCTTCGACTTTCCGATGATCGACAACACGCGCCTCACCGGCGGCCAGCGTTGCGCGGTCGTCCTGAACAGCATTTCCGACGAAGCGGCCGACCTCACCCTCGTGCTCTTCCCCGGAAGCTACGCGAGCTTGAAGGAAAAGCCGTACTACGATGAGGTCATCGAAAGCGTGCTGAGCGCGAACCGCGAGCTCAAGCGCTAGCCGGCCGGCCAGCTAGAAGCGATACTCGAGCGCCATCGAGAGGTAGTGCACGAGCGCGAAGTTGTAGACCTTCTCCACATCCGCTCCGCCTTCGAGGATCCGATACCCGGCCCGCGCCCGCAGGTTGGGACGGATCGCGTGCACGACCCCCGCAAAGACATCCTCCGCGCGCCCCTGCCCTTGCGGCGAGGCGAGCGCGTCGCCTTCGAGAAGCAGCGCCCAGCTCCCGGCCGCGCGCCACTCCAGCCGGAACGCGATCAACGGAACGAAGCCGGTATTCGTGTTCTCGGTTTGCAGGCCCGCCGCTTCGAGACCGATGGCCGCGTCGCGGATCTTCGCGGACAGTCCGAGATGAAGATCGGTCGTCTCGCTGGGGCGCCAGATGCGATAGAGATAGGTCAGGCGATAGGAATCGAAGCGGTACCTTCCGTCCACCGGCGTGCCGGCGGGGAACTCGACGCCGTTGAACTGAATCGGCCGATCGAAGGAACCATTCGCGTCGAATCGCAATGGCGCGATGAGCGCGCTCACTTCGTGGCGCTCGCCCAGGCGCACGCCGAATCGCAGGCGGAAGAACGCGGCCGGATCGACGGACAGGTCTTCGGTCAGCGAAAACGCCGAACCGGTATCGGGAGGGATGCGCACATCGTTGTAGCCGTTGAACGCCGCGCCCGCTTCGACATTCACGAACGGCCGCGTTTGCGCCGGGAGGGATGAAGCGCCCAGCGCGAGGATGGAAACGACCAACGCGGCTCTCCACACGCGCGCGCTCGCACGGATGACGGCCGGACCTCTCATCTTGCCTGCCCTTTCCTTTCGGCATTGCCCATCTCTTGACTCATTGCGCGCTCTCGCCGGCCGCCGGCCGGATGCGCCCGCTCACCGCCGATGCGAATGCGCCGCCGAGGCAGAGGACCGCGAAAAGCCCGAAGGCCAACCGCAGCGCGCGCAGCAACTGCGGATGCTGTGCGGGGCCGATCGCCATCCCGCCGATCATCAGCGAAAAGAGAAGCAGCGCGATGGCCATGCTCATCGCCTGGCCGACCGTGCGCATCGTGGCCAGCATGCCCGCGGCGAATCCGTACTTCGGCGGGGCGACCGCGCTCATGATCGCATTGGTGTTCGGGGAAGAGAAGAGCCCGAAGCCGATGCCCAGCACCGCCAGCGCGACGATCACATGCACGGGCGAACTCGCCGGTTGCAGGAAGACCAGGAGAACGAGCCCGATCGTGGTGACGAGCATGCCGGCGGAGGCGAGGATGCGCGGTTCGATGCGATCCGAGAGCCGTCCGGTGACGGGCGACAGGAGAGCCATGATCGCCGGCTGCACGATCAGGATCGTGCCCGCGCCGCCGGGCGAGCGGCCTTGAATGTACTGAAGGAAGAAGCTCAGCAGAAAACCGACCGCGAAGGTCGCGCTGTAGTGAATGAGCGCGGCGACATTGGAGAGCGTGAACGGGAGATTGCGACGCAGCAGCTCGACATGCAGGAGCGGCAGCGCGACGCGCTGTTCGTGGCGCAGAAAAGCGGCCAGCCCTGCCGCTCCGGCCACGATCATGACGGCGCCCTGCGCGCGCGGGAGAGTCGACATGCCGTACATGAAGAGAAAGATCGCGGGGCCGTAGAGCAACGCCCCGGCGAGATCGAAGCGCGCGGATCCGAGCGTGCCTTCGCGGGGGCGCGAGCCGCGTGGTATCGGCGAGCCGCCCGCGGAGGAGGCTGGCGCGTGAGAGGCGGCGTCGCGCAAGCGCGAAGCGACGAGAATCAGATTCACGCCGCCGAGGGCCGTATTGCACCAGAAGATGCTTCGCCATCCAAGATGTTGCGTGAGCGCGCCTCCCAGAAACGGCCCCAGCGACAATCCCGCGTACACCGCAGCCGTGCTGATCCCGAGCACGCGGCCGCGTTCGCTCGCCGGGTATGCGCTCGTCAGAATGGCCATGCCGGTGCCGAAGATCGCGGCGCTCGCAATGCCTTGCAGGGCGCGTCCGGTGAGCAGCAGCGGCGCGCCGTTGGCGAGGGCGATCAAGGCGGACGACGCGGTGAAGAGCAGGAGCCCGGCGCGGTAGAGCGGCACGCGGCCGGTGAGATCGGCGAGGCTTCCGAACGGAAGGAGGAACACCGCCGTCGTCAGGAGAAACGAGGTCGCGACCCAGCCGAGCAGCACCGCGCCCATCTCGAAGTCGCGGCCGATCGCAGGCAGCGCGAGATTGATGGATGAGGAGAGGAACGGAACGAGGAACGAGGTGATCGAGACGGCGACGAGCACCGTCCCGGGAGCGACCGCATGCGCGGGGTTTCTCGTTTGCATCGCGGCAGTATACCCTCATCGTCGCCTCGCCGCGACCGCGATGGCCCTTCATGCGGAGGCCATCGGCACCGGGCGGGATGCCTCCTCGCGGATGTCATCCTCACGCTATGATTCTCTCCCGAAAAGACGTAGAATCCTTGCGTGCCCGCCTGTCCGAGACCCTCAACAGGAGGTTCCTGCCATGCGTACCATCCCCCGTCGTTGTTCCCTCGCCGTCGCGTTCGGCTCCCTGTTGCTCTGCGCGCTCTGCGTTCCCCCCACGGCCCTCGCGGTTTGGCCGGATGACCCCGCGATCAACCTCGCGGTCGCCGACGGGCCGGGAGAGCAGGTCCTGCCCAAGATCGCGGGCCTGCCTGATGGCAGCTGCTATGTCGGATGGTTCAGCAACGCATCCGGAAACTACGACGTCTGGCTGCAGCGCTTGGACCAGAACGGCAACGAGATGTGGCCGCACAACGGGATCCTCGTGAGCAGCCACCCGCAGGAAAGCTGGATTACCGATTGGGATCTGCTCTGCGATTCCTCGGGCAACTGCGTGCTCGCGTTCAACGACAGCCGCACAGGCAACTGGGATGTGCAGGCGTACATGATCGACCCGAATGGCGTGTTCGTCTGGGGTCCCGACGGCATCACCCTCTCGCACGACCCAGCTCCCGACATGATGCCGGCCATCTGCGAGACCTCCGACGGCGATTTCGTGTTCGCCTGGGCCACGAACCCCGACGTCGGGACGGGCTGGATGACGATGCAACGCCTGGGGCCCGACGGCACGCTGCGCCTCCCCGACGGCGGCCTCGTCGTGATCCATGTCGCCAACGAGACCCCGGCCTTCGCGGATCTCGTGCCCTCCGATGGCGGCGACGCGCTGCTCATGTGGGTGCGCGACATCAGCGCCTACATGAGCCCGCGCCATATCCGGCTGCAGCGCTTCGACGCCCACGGCTCGGCCGTCTGGACAAGCTTCGTCGCGATCTTCGACGGAGGCGCCGTGCCGCTGGGCTACGCGCCGGAGATCCTCTCGGACGCAGCGGGCGGAGCCGTATGCGGATGGCATTACTCGCCCAGCACCTCGATCGTCTCGCTCGCCCAGCGCGTGACGGCCGCCGGCACGGAAGTGTTCCCGCACAATGGCGTCCTCGTCTCGACCAATACGTCCCGCATGCACGTCGATCCGGCGACCGCCTACAGCGCCGACACCGGAGAGATCTTCGTCTTCTGGAACGAACGCAACTCGACTCAGGATGAGCGGGGCATCTACGGACAGCGTCTCTCGGCTCTCGGCGCCCGCATGTGGGGAAACGACGGCCTCGTGCTCCAGGCCGTGAGCACCGAGTACAAGGGGTATCCTCGCGCGGTGCCCCTGGGAGACGGCGCCGTCTGCTTCTACACCGACACCCCGGCCGGATTCACGGGCGACCGTCTCGTCGCGCACCGGCTGGATGCGACCGGCGCGAATGTCTGGGCGGCGGTTCCGACGCTCGTCTCCACGGCGCAAAGCGGCAAGTCGCGCCTGCCGTTGTTCATCGATGGGGCGGGAACCACGCGCATCGCCTGGGAAGACACGCGCAACGGAGCGCCGGATGTCTACGCACAGAGCCTGGACGAGCACGGCGCGTTGGGCGTCGATCCGACCGCGGTCGCTGAACCCCGCCTGATCGCGCGTGGTTCGAGCTATCCGAATCCCTTCCGCGGCTCGACATCCATTCAGCTCGAAACAGCGGCAGGCGGCGCGGCCAGGCTCGTGATCGCCGGCCTCGACGGCCGCGTGGTGCGCGATGTGGACATCATTCTGCGCGCCGGCGGCGCGGCCGCGTGGCGTTGGGATGGACGCGACGACGCGGGCAGAGAGGTTCCGGCGGGCGTCTACACCTATCGTTGGCAGACGGGCGCCGAATCGCATGCGCAGGGAAAGGTGGTCGTGGTTCGGTAACGCGGCTTCGACGAGAATGCTCTTTCGCACGACGGAGGCGTGATCGCGATCGCGCCTCCGTTCCTCTTTCGGGATGTCCTGGGCCATGCCTGGCGGGCGGCGTGAGGTCTTTTCCGCCGAGAGCTTCGCGCCGCCTTGGATTGCACGCGCCCACTCGTGGACTCATTTTGCTTCCCGCTTGTCGCGCAGCTCTTCCAACTCCTCCAATGTCCGCGGCCATTCCTTCTTGAGCAGCCGCGAGAGCGCGCGGTCGGCGAGAACTTGCCCGCCCGTCTGGCATCGCGGGCAATAGTTCGCTTCGTTTTCGGCGTAGACGATCCGTTGCACCGGCGCGCCGCAAACGGGACAAGGCAAGCCATAACGGCCGTGCACGGCCATCCCGGGACGAAAGGCCGTCACCTTCTCGGGAAAGCGGTCGCCGGTTTCCGCACGCAGCCGTTCGATCCACTCGCGCAGCACTTCGCGAGTCGCCTCGTGCAGCCGGCGGATTTCTTCCGCATTGAGCTGCCCGCTCAGCTTGAACGGCGAGAGCCGCGCGCGATGGAGGATCTCGTCGGAATAGGAATTGCCGATGCCGCTGAACAGCCGCGGATCGGTGAGCGCGCGCTTCAAGGTGTGGCTCTCGCGGGTCAAGGCTTGCTCGAAGGTGGACAGGCCGGCAGCGAGCGGCTCGAGGCCGCCCGGATCGAACTCCCCGAGCGCGCGCTCGCCGCTCACATAGTGTAGCGATGCGCGGCGCTTGCTGCCCGCTTCGGTCAGGATGAGGAACCCGGTTTCGAACTCGAGAACGGCGAGCGCCAGGCGGCCGGCAATCATGAGGTGGATGACCAGGAATCGTCGTCCTGCGAGCCCGATCACGATCCGCTTGCCGATTCGATCCAGCGAAACGACTCGCCGCCCGAACGCATCCTCGATCGGAGGATCGACAGATCGAAGAACGAACGCGCTCGGCAGGAGGACGCGCTCCAGCTTTGTCGCCGAGATGCGCTTCTGCAGCGCTTCCAGGTAGATCGTGATGTCGGGCAGTTCTGGCATGGAGCCCTCTCGCGTCACGCCGTCGCGCGGACGCTGCACGGTCGAACATGCGTGCGCCCGAATCGCTCCGCCTGCTCGCGCGCAAGATGCGCGATCATCAGATTGGGCACCTGCTCGTCTGCGACCGGGACGGCAAGCCGATCGGGATGCTCAGCCTCGGCGATCTCGCGGTGCACGGATCCGACGAAGCGGAGTACGACGAAGCGCTCGCAGAGATCTCGCAGCCTTCGCAGCCCAAGACGCGAGGGAAGCGCTAGCCCGGATGATTTATGAAATCTCTGCTGCGACGAGCTTTATGAATCATCCGGGCTAGTCCCCCGCCAGATAGGCCGCGAGCAAGTCGATCGCCGCCCGCAGATCGCGCCCGTGCGCGCACTCGTTGACCGAATGCACATAGCGCAACGGCACCGAGAGCGTGATCGCGCGCGCGCCGCCGCGGGCCGTCTGCATGCGCCCCGCGTCCGTGCCGCCCAGAGGGAGGACCTCGAATTGATGCGCGATGTTGTGACGTTCGGCCAGCTCGCGGAATTCCTGCACGAGGCCGGCGTCCGAGATCGACACCGAATCCATGATCTTCAGGGCGACGCCCTTGCCCAGCTCGGTGACCCGCTGATGGTCCTCGCCGTCGGGGATGTCGACGGCCAGAGTCACATCGAGGGCGATCGCGATGTCGGGCTGCACTGCATAGGCGGAAGTCGAGGCTCCCCGCAGGCCGACTTCCTCCTGCACGGTGCCGACCGCATAGATGTCGTATGGACTGCCCGGCCCCTGCGTCCGCGCCCGGGACGAGATTCTCCGCAGGGCCTCGATCATCACATAGACGCCGGCGCGATTGTCGAGCGCCTTGCCGGTGACGCAATCGCCCATCTCGAGGAAGCCGCGCTCCCAGATGACCCGATCGCCGATCGCGACCCGCTTGCGCGCTTCGGATGCGGAGAGACCGAGATCGACGAAGAAGTTGGCGATCTTCAGCTCCTTGCGCCGCTCCTCGGGGCTTTGGATGTGGATCGGCTTTCCGGCCACATTGAGAAGCCCGCGGAGACGCGCGCGCCCTTTGCCGAGCACGCAGACGCGCTGAGCGATCATCGTGCGCGGATCGAAGCCGCCCGCGGGCAGCACGCGCAGGAAGCCCTTGTCGTCGATGTGACTGACGACGAAGCCGATCTCGTCCATGTGCGCGGCGAGCATCACGCGCTTGCGCGCGCCCGCCGCCTGGGAGGTCTTGGCTTTCGCCTTTGCCTGCTTCCCGGCGGGGCGTCCGCCTCGCCCGCCGCGCCCGCGCTTGAAGCCGATCACATTGCCCAGCGTGTCGGTCCAGACGCGATCGCAGAGCGGAGCGAGCTCCGCTTCAACGATTGCGGCCACTTCGTCTTCGTAACCCGATCCGCCGAACGCTTCCGACAATTGCCTGAGCAGCTTCATGAATCCTCCCCCGCGGCCAACCGCTCCGCTCGCCGCCTGACGCGGGTCAATCTACCCCTCGCGGCAAGTGCGGTCCAGCCGCGGGCCTGCGGCCCGGCCCGGGCGCCGCCGCGCCTGCGGTCGCGGAGGCGGTTGCGGCGGGGCGTTCGCTTGTGTAGCATCTCCCGATTGCTTTTGTGACGGCCTTGGGCCTGCCGCCGCTGAACGCGGGCAGAGCGAAAGAGCGCTCCCGCCGGAGGCGCGCCCTCGCGGTCCACGAAGGGACCCGGGTCGCGACCGGAAGGCGGTTGATTCGAGAGGGAACCATGGGCAACCCATTGAAGATCACCGACACCGTCCTGCGCGATGCGCACCAATCGCTGCTCGCGACGCGCATGGGAACCGTCGACATGCTCCCCGCCGCCGAGGATCTCGACAAGGTGGGCTTCCACTCACTCGAGATGTGGGGCGGCGCGACCTTCGACTCGGCGATGCGCTTCCTCGGCGAAGACCCCTGGGAGCGGCTGCGCGCGCTGCGCCGCGCGATTTCGAACACCCCCATGCAGATGCTCCTGCGCGGACAGAACCTCGTCGGCTACAAGCACTATCCCGACGATGTGGTCGACGCCTTCGTGGCCGCCGCGGCGCGCAACGGGATCGACATCTTTCGCGTGTTCGACGCCTTGAACGACACGCGCAACATGCGGCGCGCGATGGAAGCGGTCAAGCGCGCGGGCAAGCACCTGCAGGCCACGATTTCCTATACGCTCTCGCCGGTGCACGACAACGAGAAGTTCGTCGCCCTGGCCGAAGAGCTGGCCGAGATGGGCGCCGATTCGATCTGCATCAAGGACATGGCCGGCCTGCTCGCGCCCTACCCCACCTTCGAGCTGATTTCCGCGCTGAAGGAGCGCCTCTCGATTCCCGTGCAATTGCACACCCACTACACCAGCGGGATGGCGAGCATGGTCCTCTTGAAGGGCGCCGAGGCGGGCGTCGATGTCGTCGACACCGCGATCTCCTCGATGGCGCTGCTCACTTCCCAAGCGCCCACGGAATCGATCGTGAGCGCCCTTCAGGGAACGCCGCGCGACACGGGCCTCGACCTTGCGCGCCTGGCGCAAGTCGCGCGCTACTTCGCAGAAGTGCGCAAGCGTTACCTGCATTTCGAGAGCGGCATCGCGGGCGTGGATGTGAATGTGCTCCAGTTCCAGGTGCCGGGCGGCATGCTGTCGAATCTCGTCTCGCAGCTTCGTGAGCAGGGCAAGGAAGACAAGTACATGGATGTGCTCGCGGAAATCCCGCGCGTGCGCCGCGAGATGGGCTATCCCCCGCTCGTCACGCCCTCGAGCCAGATCGTCGGCACGCAAGCGACGCTGAATGTCGTGCTGGGCGAGCGCTACAAGGTCGTCCCCGAAGAGGTGAAGAACTACTTCCGCGGATACTACGGCCGCCCGCCTGCGCCGATGGACGAGGCCATCCGCGCGAAGGTGATCGGCAAGGAGCAGCCGATCAGCGTCCGGCCCGCCGACCTCTTGCCGCCGGGCATGGAGAAGGCCCGCACCGAAATCGGCGAGCTCGCCCGCTCGGAAGAGGACATCCTGTCGTACGCGCTCTTCCCGCAAGTGGCCCGCCCGTTCCTGAGCCAAGTCCGCGCCGGCATCGACCGGCGGGAGATGGTGGCCGCGGCGGTCGCCGCGCAAGTGTTGCAGGCGCGCACGCGCAAGGGAGCGCAGCCGTGCGATGCGGGAAGCGGGAATGCGTGGAAGCGCGCGGGACGCGCCGCGCCCGCGGGCGTCGGAATCGGCATCTAAGAGAACAAGGAGATCGCATGGGCAAGAGCTTTACGCTGCATCTCGACGGCACGGCCTACACGATCGAGCAGCAAGGCCGGGCGATCGTCGTCAATGGCAAGCGATACGAACCGCGAATCTCGGGCGCGACCGTCGACTTCGGCGAAACCAAGCTGAATGTCGAGCTGAGCAGCGGCCAGGCGATCGTCGACGGAGTGGGACATCTCTTCGCTACGGAGGGCCTCGAGCAGCGTTCGTTCGCCGATCTCCGCGCCGCGGCCGGCGCGGTCGCGGGCAACGGCCTGCTGACCGCGATCATGCCCGGCTTGATCATCCGGGTTCCCGTGCAACAGGGAGACGCGGTCAAGGCGGGCGATGTGATCGTGGTTCTCGAAGCGATGAAGATGGAGAACGAGATCTGCGCCCCCATCGACGGAACCGTCAAGGAGCTGTGGGTCAAGCGCGGAGACATCGTCGAGCAGAACAAGAAGCTGGCCCTCATCGAATAGGACGGCCGGGGCATGGCGCGTGGCGCGCGGAGCCGAGGCGGGCGAGCAGGCGAGGCGGACGCAAGCGCCCGGGCCCGTGCCCGCAAGCGGGAACCCCGCGCTTCCGGCGGGGGTTGGGAAACGCGACCGGCCCATGGGACAGCCGAAGATGAAACGATGGCTGCATCCAGCCATTGACGCGCCCCACCGAGTCCATCAACGACGGGATCGAGGGATCATGGCGACACACGAGACGATACCGGCGGAACGAGCCCCCCTTGCTTCGCTCGCAGTCTCCCGAAATTTCCGATCGCGCGTGGGCCTGTTCCTTCTCGCCGCGACGGCGTTTTCCGCGCTGTTGTCGCTCTTCGCGATGGGGTCGATCCTGGGAACTTGCCCTCCCGCGCCTTCGCCCCTCGGCGCGCTCGCTTGCCTGACGGCGCAACCGGCGTATGCACAATCCTCGTCGCCCAATGCGGGCTGGATCGAGAATCCCGGCCTGGTCGCGTGCTTGGAGAAGGGCGCTACCGGGCAGGCAAACCCGAAATCTTCACCGACGGGCGCGCAGTCGCGTACCATCTTCGGCGAAGTGTTCGACAGTTCCGATTATCAAACGATGCTCGTTCTCCCCGCCGAAGGCGAATTCGCCTACATCGTGCAGCTCTCCACGATGCGCGCGACCGCGTATCCGCGGGCGGCATTTCTCGACGTGGCCGGACAGGTGCAGGCCAGTCCTTCGCCGGGCGGAACGAGCCCGTCGGGAACGGATGCGGGCGCGGTATCCACGGACAACCAAGGGCGGATGATGTTTCATTACGCCGGCGGCGACATCCAGATCGAGCCCGCGCCTCCATTGATCGGCGCGATCGAGCGCGCCGATCTGGAAGCGCGCCAACCGGCGTACGCCCGCCATGCGCGCGCCTATCGTCCGGATGCCGCTGCCGTCGCCACGCTCGCCGCAAACACGGAGCCGGTCGAGATCCTGGCCTTCTTCGGCACCTGGTGCAGCACCTGCAAGTCGGTGTTGCCGGCGCTCCTCGCCTCACTCGATGCCGCCGCGAATCCCGCCCTCACGCTCACCTGCGTCGGCGTCGACGAAAACATGGAGCAGCCCGCCGACATGCTCGGCGAATTCGAAGTGAAGGCCACGCCCACGATCGTCGCGCTGATCAGCGGAATCGAGATCGGCCGCATCGTGGATGAGCCTCACAAGTCGGTCGAGGCGGATCTGGCCGCGATTCTCTCCCGCGCGAGCGGTGGAAGTCGATGAGGCTCTTCGCCGAGACCTCTTCCGCTCCCCTTCCGCGCTGGCGGTTCCTTCTCGCCTACGCATTCGCGCTCTTGGGCGCCGGGGTGTTGGTGCTCGCCGCTTTCCTGAAGGCGGGCGATCCCGCGCTCTTTGCCGACCAGATCACCGCCCATCGGGTGACTCCCGCTTCCTGGTCCACGTGGCTCGCGTTTCTCTTCATCGCCGTGGAATTGATCCTCGGCGCGGCGTTGATCGCGTTCGTATGGCCGCGCCTCTCCTTCGCGTTCAACATCCTCCTCATGCTCGGCTTCATCGGCGTCACGGCCTACGCCTGGAAGCAGGGCAGCCTGAGCGACTGCGGATGCTTCGGCCGGATGATCGAGCGCGGGCCGAAGGAGGTGATCATCGAGGACGCGCTCGTGATCGCGACCTCGCTGGCAGGGCTCTGGCTGGTGCGCGGTTATCGAACCCCTGCGTGGCGGCAACGGCTCTTCGCCGCGCTGCTCGTTCCCGCGCTCGCGCTCGTCGTCTTCGGAACCGCGCTTCCGCTCGATCGCATCGTCGTCGGAATCGGACCGGGCAGCGATCTCTCCCGCATGACTTCCGAAGGCTTGCCGTTCGCCCTCGACGAAGGCCGCACGCTGGTCGCGCTGGTCGGGACGGACTGCGCGCCCTGCGATGCAGGCGTCGCGAGCCTGGCGCAGACGAAACAGGAAGAGATCTTGCCGCAAGTCGCCGCGATCTTCGCGGGCAAGCCCGGGCAGGCGCTTGCGTGGCGTCTCCAGCATCAGCCGAGCTTCCCCGTCGGCAGCTCGCCCGAACGCGTGTTGCGCCAGTATTATCGCCGCTTGCCTTCGACCTTCCTGCTCGATCGCGGCGTCGTGATGAACGCGTGGTGGGGTCGCATTCCCTCGGCGGAAGAAGTGCGCGCCGCCTCCGCGCAAGCCCGCTCCTGACTCGCTCCTCGGACTTTTGAATAGCCGTTTTCTGCTATCATGGCCGCCGATTGGCTTGCGATCGGACAAGGAGGCGTGCCATGAAGAGACTCGTTGCCATCGTGGCTCTCATCGCCCTGCTCGCAGTCCCCGCCTTCGCAGAACAATGGCTCGCGATCTGGACGGAGGACGACTCCTGGGTCGGCGTTGCGGACGACGGCCAGATGTGGCAGCTCGTCCCGGGCAATCTTCCAAACGCGGTCGGCTCGTTCGGACCCGGTCCGTGGGCGGACTTCGCGAGAAAGACCATTCATCCCCGCCAGTATTTCGGCCTCAAGCCGAACGGCGAGATCTGGACGCTCGGCATCTTCGGGCCGGCCTCCCTCTGGCGCACGCTCCCGAGCGACCGGGAGTGGTGCGCGCTCGAGCTTGACCAGGAAGCCGGGTACGAGCCCTCTTGGGCTTTGAGCTGCGACGGCGAGATCTGGGCGTTGACCGACCCGCCGCAGTATGTGGCTACCCTCGCATTGCCGCAGACCTCAGCCCAACCGACAAGCTGGGGATGCCTGAAGGGCAAATTCCAGTAATCGGCGCGGGCTCGCGCATGCAAGCGTAACGGCAATCGCGACTGCCCCGCGCGCCTGCATTGCGCCTCATGCGCACCGGATCGCGATCCACATCGCTCGAAGAATGACGCGTGCGCCGATGAGGGAGCCGGGACCGGAAGGCTTCCCGGCGGGGCGTAAGCGAGGC
>CAYZWI010000027.1:0-12173 GCA_964482205.1 uncultured bacterium
GCTTGGTGTCCTGGCCGGTCTTGGTGAGCGCGGTCAGCACCTGGTCGCCGAGGCGGACTTCGAAGGTGCCCGTGGTGTCGTCGATCTTGGCTGCGAAGGTGAAGTGGTACCAGTTGTTGGCGAAGAGCATGGTCGAGACGTCCATCGTGGCAAGTAGCGTGGATAAGTCCCCGCGGTAGACGCTGAGCGAGGTGCCGTTCCAGTAGAGGCAGATCTGGACGGTGGTGCCGCTCAGGAGTTTTGCCGTGAATACCTTCGTCGACGAGCGCAAGGCGAAGCCGAGCACAGCGTAGTTGACGGGGGCCGAAAGCGGGACCGACGTCAGGGGAGCGCTTGGACCCGGCACGATGCTCTTCGTCCCTTCGCGCCTGGGATTGGCTGAGGTGATCGTGGCACCTTCCCCCTCGGCCCACTTGCCGATCGCAAGAATATCCGCCGTGGCATAGTGCGAAGTGCTGTCCACATGGCGTAGCGCCATGGTCAGGGCCTCCAGAGCTTGTTGAGAGCCCGACGATTCCGTGCCGCCGTCTTGATGAACCAGCGCTCGCCGGCGGGGCTTTCGAGGATCCGCGCGGCCAGGCCATCGGAGAGGTAGACCTCCATCTTGCCGTTCGCCGACGCCGCTGCGCTCCTGTCTCCCGCGTCTGCTGTCACGAGACCGCCGGATGCATACGCCCGAGGGGAGATGAGCGAGACGCGGCCGCCGAGTGAGAAGGCGGGGAAGCGCTGCATGATGAGCAGCGGATCGAAGCGGCCTGCATTGTATGCGGAAAGGAATTCTAGCCCGCCCGGGCGCTCGACCTGACGAGCGCGGACCACGTATTCCCCGGCCGAGAGCCAGGCGGGGATCGAGTCCGACGTGCTCGTCCCCGGGCCGCTGATGTACCCGCCCGATGCTTTGCCCGCGGCTGCGCCGCCTTCGGAGAACGTCATCCCGAACGCCCCGAGCATCTTTAGCGCGAGCCACTGGGCGATGATGCGCTTGGCAGCGGACAGAAAGTCCTTGGCGAATGCCAGGAACGTCTGCCGCGCGTTCTCGGTCTCCTCCCCGATGCCCGCGAGCGCATCGGTGAGCGCATCCAGCCCGGCCGTCTTGATGTCCGTCCCGAGGTTGCGCGTGGCCTCCGTCAGGCGGTCGACGTTTTCAGCCGCCGAGCTGGAGGCGATGCCGTCGATCGCATCCTTGAGCTCTTTCGCACGCTCGGCGAGTTCGGGATCTCCGACGACGGCCGCGATCCGAGCGAGCGCCTCGGCAAGTTGTCGCAAGGCGGGGATCCGCGCGTTGGTGAGATCCAAAATCGCTTGATGGCCCTCGGCCTCGGTGATCAGCCCTTGTTCCACCTTCCGCTGGATGTTTTCGATCGCGCTTTCGACGTCGGCCATCTTGCGGTCGGACTGCTTTGAGAGCTCCTCGAACTCGGCCTTGAGGGTCAGCAATTCCCGGTAGCGCGTTACCGCCGCCTGGCGCTCAACGTCTCCGAGGTCACCTTTGGCCGCGAGCTTGCGGTCGTACTCCTGGGCGAGCTGATCGATCTCCATCAGGGCGGCTTCATGCCTGCGGCCTTGGGCCTCAAGAATGTCCCGCTCGACGTCCAGCACCGCTTCGCCCGCTTCGCGGGTGGCCTGACGCTCTTCGGCTGCGAGATCGGCCAGCTGGTTCTCGTGCTCGATCCTGCGGGAGGAAATCTCCGCCTCGAGCCGTGCGGTCTCGGAGGCGTACTTGCCCGCGTCCTTCTCCTGACGGGCGAGATCGAGCTTCTGCTGGAGTAGCGCCAGCTCCTGCTGAAATGTTTCCTCGACGATCTGCCGGCGGGCCGCGTAAGACTCTTGAACGCTCTTCGTGCCTTCCTTGAGCGCCATCCGCTCGGCCGCCAGGCGTTGCTGCGCTTGCTGCTTGATCGCTGCGGTCTCGCGGTCGCGCTCGGCCGCTTGGAACGCTGCCGCCTTGCGGGCGGTAGCAAGCTGCTGCTCCCAGGTGGGTGGCTTGCCCTCATCCGAGGCTGGGGGAGTTGTGGCCGCCTTGGCCTGTTCGAGCAGGGCGGAGAATTGGCGCAGCCGCGCGGTCATTTGAGCAGGGTCCGTGGTTTGCAGGAGCACACGCAGTTGCGGATTGAGGCTTTCGAGCGCGTCGGTCAGATCCGATGCCGGACGGCTTCCCGCGTCCACCGCCACGGCAAGACTCTCGAACGCTTCGACCTCCGCTTCGAGACCGCTCGTGATCAGGATGCGGGCCATGTCGGCCGACCGCGCGGTCAGTTCCGACTTGAGCGCATCCATCCGGGCGAGTAGCGCTTCTTTCGCTTGTTCGACCGTCTGCATCGGACCTGAGCCCGCCGGCGCGCTCGCGCCCCAGAACTCGACCGGCACCACGAGGCGCTCTTCAGCCGGGATGAGGTCGGTGGGGGCGCGGGAGGCGAGAGCGTTGAGTTGCCCCGACACGGAGGCGAGCTCTTCCCCGAGTTCTCTCACTCGATCGGCTTGCTCGAGGAAAGTGTCTTGGGCCTCCATGGCGAGCACGCGCTTCAGCGCCGCGCCATGATCGTTCAGGAGGCCCGTGTCGACCGCGATCGCGTTGCCGTACTCGTCCCACTGGGCGATGACCTCCGGAAACGCCGCGGCCAGATCGAGCATCGCCTGGCGCACACGCTTCTGGGCCGCTTCACTGCCGTCGCTCTCGCGCGAGACTTCTTGGTACACGCTCGCAAGTTTTTGGCCCTTGGTCGCGATCGCGGCGATCTGGCGCTGGGTCCGCTCGAGCCCCTCGATCTGCATGTCCAGCGTCTCGGGCAAAAGGGTGCCCACGGCGGCCATGACGTGGCCCCATTGCTTCAAAATCCCCTGCCCGAGATCGATCCAGGCGTTCTTGAGACGGTTCTTGAGGATCTGTTCCTGCGCTGCCGCTGTCTCGTTGATCCGGTCGAACGCCTCTTGGCTCGCACCCATCGACTGATTTGCGGTGACGTCCATGATGCGGGCGAACTCTTCCCACTGCTTGCCCGATAGAGCCAGTACCGCGGTCAGGCCCCGGACGTCGGGGAAGAGTTTTGCGAGCGCGGTCGAGTTGCCTTGGGTCTTGTCATGAACCTCTTTCAGCCACGGGACGAGTCCCTTGGCCGCCAGGGCCTCCACGTTGAAGGCGATCCCGAGATCCCGGGCGATCGCGATCGACTCATCCGCAGGCTTGATCACCTGCATCAGCATGCTGCGCAGCCCCGTCGTCGCTATCTCGGCATTCATCCCACCCTTGGAGAGGGTCGCGATCGCTGCCGAGAGCTGCTCGATCGGGATCTTTGCCTGGGCGTAGGCAGGGATCGCGGTGCCGATCGACTGGGCGAGATCCGCGAACTCGACCTTGCCCTCGCGCACGGTCGTAAAGAGGACATCGAAGATCCGCCCGGCCTGATCGACGCTGAGACCGTAGGCGTTGAGAATGGTCGTTCCGACGTCGACCGCCGTAAAAACGTCCGTCAGCCCGCCTGTCGCGGCCTTGGCCGCCGTGCGGGTGAACTCGAGGGCCTGGGATGTGTCGTTGATGCCGGAGGAAAGCGCCTGGTAAAAACCGCGGGCGAGGAGGCTTTGGTCCTTAGGAATGATCGAGGCGAGAGAGCGAACACGCCGCTCGAGGGTCTCGGCCTCGCCACGGGTGCCAGACATGATCGTCTTCACCTCGGCCCAAGACGACTCCCACTCTTTAAGTTCCGAGATCGCCTGGCGGCCGAAGTGGACCGCAGCCAAGGCCGAAAAACCTGCCCCGACGGCCCCGAGGAGTCTTGTCGTCGAGCCGAGGACCGCATTCAAGCCGCCAAAGCTCTTGCCCTGCTTCTGCTGGGTCTTCTGCGATTCGCCCTGCACCTGCTTCAGAGCCGCGACGACTTCCGCCACGCCTTCGGCGCTCAGTCGGATCCTGACATCAGGCGTCGTCATCCAGTGCTCCGAGGATCGCCGGCGGGGCCGGCGGTTGGGACCGCGACTTCGCGAACTGCGTCTGCACGGCCCAGACGAGCACGCGGAAGCGCCAATCTTGGAGCGCGCTCAGGCGCAGCTTCGCCTGGTACGCTTCCAAAACTTCGCGCAAGGGCCAGTGGACGATCCTTGGCCAGGCATCCACGTCGTAGTCGGAGACCACCCGGACTAGGTCCGTCCAGTCCCCATACGGACGACTCTCTTCACGACGCGTTTGCGCTTCCCGCTCTTGCCGGCTCGACTCCGGGTCCGGCCGGAAGAGGGCGGGGAACGCCTCAAGGAGTCGAGCTCGAGCTGAAAAAAACCGAGCAGGAACTCCAGCGTGAGCGCATAGATCCGCTGCTTGTCATCGGGGTGAACGAGCCCGCCCAAGAACGCGGCCGTCTCCTTGGCCATCTCGACCGTCCAGTCCCGCGGCGCGACTCCTTCGGGAACGAGCAGATGCCCCAAGACATCGAGCGCCCGATCGCTCGAGATGAGATCCCGGAGCAGCCTGCCGCCATAGTCCGCCGGCGTCTCGTCCTCGAGCCGCATCGGTCGATCGAGACCGACTTCCCGCAGGAGCGCCATCATCCGAAAATCGTGCTCGACCGTGGACTCGGTCAGCTGGACGAAACGGCGCCCGCCGAGCGCGATCGCATCGGCCTGTTGCGGCAAAGGCCGCTTTGGCTCGTCCTCCCGGCGGCCCCGGAGAAGATCTTTCAGCCGCGTCATCAAGGCTCCACGTACTCTGTGTACTCGCTGATCAGGTAGTAGGGCGCTTCGGGATGATCGGTCGACTCGCCGATCACATCGAAGTTGAGCGTGATGTTGCCGTACTCATCCGAGATGAACCCGATCCCGCCCTCGGGGGAGATTTGGAAGTGCCAGACTTCCATCTCGTAGCGCTGCCCGCGCTTCGGATCACCGACGAATCTGAGCGAGCCCTCGACCTTGAGCGCCGCGCCGGCAGCCATCGTCCGGGCCGTGTCGGCCGCGTAGCTGTAGCTGACGTGGAGGGCCGCCGCGTCTGTGATCGTGCCGCCTTCGGCCGTCGTCATGATGTAGAGCCGGCCCGTGGTCGCATCCACAGCGTAGTCCTCATCCACAGTGAACGCCGTCCCCCCGGCTTCCGGCTCGACGACCACGTCGGAGATGTTCCGGTAGGCGAGAGGCACGTACTTGCCCTGCTTCGCCGTCACGTCCTCGTCCGTCACCGTCCCCGTGCCCTGGGTGCGGGCATCGATCGTGCCGAGCAGCGCCATGCGGAGGTTCTCGAGCGTCATCTCGTGGAGCACGGCGCGCATCTTCATGTCGCGCTTGATCGCGATCTTGTCGAGCAGAGGAGCATCCTCGACGGCGTAGTCGCGCATCTCGATCGTCTCGTCGGCGGGCGCTTGCGGCTCCCAGACGGAGGCGACCCCGAGGTACTCCTCGCCACCTGAGGATTCTTCCGCCTCGGTCCAGACGTCGGCGTAGAGCTTTCCGCGCCCGAGGAAGAGGTTGGAAGCATTGGATTCGCGGCCTGGCATAGGTCACCCCCTAGCGTGTCTTCTGTGGATCATTCGCCAAGGTGGCGAACTGGATGCGGAACGTCATGACCGCCCGGCAGAAGGAGCTTTCCGCCTGCTCGTACTCGAACTTGGTGCCCACCTCGTCGGCGGTCTCATCGGCGAGTCCGTCGAAGTCGTCGGCCACGGCCAGCGCCTCGGCCACCCAGGCCAGGATCGGATCGGCCGCTTTGTCGGGCTCTTCGCCCTCTCCTGCCTTGGTCAAGACCTCGACGTTCAAGAGCAGCGAGCGGCGGACGACGGGCCCGCGGCTTCCGCGTCCTAAGCGCATGTCCTGCATCGGCTCGACCGTCTCGGACGCTTGGTAGACCGTGAGTGCGGGCAACTGGTCCGTGCTGGGGGAGTCGATCCGTGTGCGCACCGGTGCGGGGACACCGGGAGGAGTCCCCGAGGAGATGGCCGTCACTGCTGCCGCAACGATCTGTTCGCGAATGGTGCTCATGGCTTTCTCAAAACGATCCGGACCATGGCCCCGTCGCCGTAGGCGAAAACCTTCAGAACCACATAGGCGTGGCCGTCCACGGTGATCGCCTCACCCGATGCCAGCCCGGGCAAAGCCCCGCTCTGCACGTGCACCGCTTCTTCCGCTGCGACCACACCCGGCATCTCGCCTCCGAGAAGCTCGATCGCCTCGCAGTCGAGGAGGCCCTTGACCGTTGTGGATCCAAGCGTCACGTCCACGCCGCCTCCGGCCGCGGCCAGGTCGGCGAGCATGACCCCGATGTCCGATTCGCCAAGGAAGCTCATCAGCTCGCCTTCTTGATGCCCATGAACTCGACCCCGAAGTCGAACGACGGGGTGGTGCCGGCGATCGTGCCGATGACGCGGAGATAGCGCTTCAGATCCGAGACGTTCACCTGCTTCACCTGAACGCCGGCCGTGCCCGAGTCACTGGTCACCTGCGTGAAGGCTCCACTGGTGACATCGGCGAAGGTCGAGTTGTCGTCGGAGTGCTGGAGCTTCACGTCGAGCGTCGGGGTGGTGCCCGTGCCCGCTGAGGCGTTGAGCACGATCAGGGCCACGCCTTCGTAGTGGAGGACGTCGATCCCTGTGCCGGTGAGGGTGGACGTGCGCCGGGCCGCCGCTGCGAGAACCAGGCCCACGGTCTGGGCCAGCGCGTTCAGCAGATGGGTCATTCCGATTACCTCCTGCCGGCTCGTGGCCGGCCTCTGGATACCGGTTCGATTTCAGGATCCCGGCTCTCGACGGCCGGGTCTTGAGTAGTGACGACGGCAGCGGGCTCAAAGACCTTCTCAGGCTCAGAGCCCGCATCCGCCGGCGGGTTTTGGATCACGCGGGCGTAGCCCATCCGGACCTTCTTCCAGGCGTCCGCGATCGAAAGGTCCCTCGGGGCTTCCAGCACCTTGCCCGGGTAGACGTCGTTGCCTTCGCCGCCCAGGCAGTGGCCCGTCGTGATCTCGATCGTCAGTTTGCCTTGGTCCGCCATTCGATCCGCCCTTCCGCGCGTTGGCCTACGAGATCGTGGCTCCCGTACCCTTGACGAACGACTCGCCGCGACGCACCGCGGTATCGCCCATCGAGTAGCTCGTGATCAGGATCTGGCCGCGCGCCGCCTTGGTCAGGACGTCGACCACGACTTCCAAATCGTTGCCCCACATGCCGACCAACAGATCGTTCCAGTTCGCGAAGATGAGCCCGTGCTCGTTGGCACCGGCGCCCAAGGTCTTCGAGATCTGGTTCGTCGTACGCGCCGGGTATCCGCCGAGTTCGCCTTCGCGGTAGGTGCCCACCCAGAGGAAGACCGGATAGCCGGAGACGAGCGGCGTGCGCTTGAGAACGCCCGCCATCAAGGGCGTCGTCATCCAGGAGAGCGACCCAAGATCCGCGTTCTTGTCCGCGACCAGCGCAGGCATCGTCGTGATGTCCGTGAGATCGGGGACACCGCCCACGGGGTGCGACTGGACGTCGGCCGCCGAGTAGATCCCGACCGGCTGCTTGTCCGTGCCCTTCCCGTGGAGGGAGCCAAGATCGAGCGCGAGGCCGTGGCCGATGGCCAAGTCGTTCCGCACATCCGCCTCGACGTCGATCGAGGACATGACAAGCAGCTGCCTCGGGATCTGCACCTGGCCGATCAGCGTCTTGGGCGAGAGCGACACGTAGCCGTAGGCGGGCTCCGACTGCGGAGCGTCCGCAGGCGGGTTCTCCTCCATCCAGGTGACGCTCGGGGCACCGGTCTTCTTGTTGAAGTAGACGACCCCCTGGAGTCCGGGGTAGAGGCGCGCACCGGCGATCAAGACGAGCGCCCGGTTGCGCAGGAGATCGATCATGTCCGGCATGACCTGCTGGCCGACGAGCGTCGCGCCACCCGTGGGCTGGGTCGTGCCGAGGACACGCGTGTCCACGCGCTCGCTCTCGTCGTTCAGCCGCCACGGAACGAGGATGCCGCCGTGGTCTGCGCCGGTGCGGTGCTTGGTGAGCTCCTCATGGACCTCAGCCTCGAGCCCGTCGTAGCGGTTGCGCTTGCCGTCCATGATCTCGGCCTGCATCCGAATCGCACGGTGGACCGAGTAGCGCTTCCGGTCCTTGGCCGGCATCGCCTCGAGCGACTCGGCCGAAGGCTGACCGGGACCGTGGGTGCGGACGGCTTTCAGGATCTCGCGCGAGACCTGGTCGGGCGTGAAACCCTGGCGGATCCAGCCGGCTGCCTTGTCGGTGACGCCGTGGGCTAAAGCCATCTCCATGATCTCGGCAGCCTCGGCGCTTCGGTCGCGGACCTCGATCGGCGCAGGCATTGCCGGGGGATCGACCACGGTCTCGGCACCCTTTGCGGGCGCGGCGGCTTCGAAAGTCATCTCGCGTTCTCCTTCCGAAAGGGGGTCGGGGATCTTGAATTCGATCAGGTCAGAACTTTCAGCACCTCGGCCGAAGCCGACCTTCAAATCTGCGGGGATGGGTTCGGTGGACACCTCGTACGGCGCCCAGCGGCAACGGTAGGTGGCGATGCCGGTCTTCTTGTCCTTCGCGACCATCTCCATCGAGGTGACCTGGTAGCCGACCGACACCGACTTGATGTGCCCCTCGCGGAGCATCGTCTCCTGCTCCTGGCCCAAGGGGATGGAAGAGAAGCTCGCCACGCCCCGCAGGCGCTTGCGCTTCTCATCGAGCGAGACGTCGTTCACGGATCCGAAGTGCAGAAGCCGCTGGTGCGACTTGATGAGGGGCAGCCCGGTTTTGGCCCGCGAGAAGTCGATGTCGCCCGCTTCGTGGGAGAGGACCTCGTCGTACTCCTCGAGCGTGTCCCAGGAGAAGCGACGAACCGGGGCTTCGCTGGAGAAGGAGAGCGGGTAGAGGCGGGCTTCTCCCTCTGCGGAGTCCGCACGGGCACCGATGGCACCTTCGACCTCGACCTCGAAGTCCCGGTACTGGATGCGCGGGACCTTGATCGTCCGCGTTCTCGCCGCCGTTGCCTCCATGGCGCGAGTCGTGACGGATCGGTGAGGAGTCGACCAATCTAAATCTCATTTAGATTGGCTGGCTGGTACTGAAGGCGAAGACGGCCGGTGTCGGGGCCCTGGTCGGCCTCCGGGTTACTGAATTCGATCTCGCTTCTGCAGGTTGTGGCGCGCGCACAGGAGCTGGACGTTTTCGGCAACGATTGATGCTCCGCCAAGAGAGAACGGTATGTCGTGATCAAAGTGGAGCTCGTCTGTGGCGCCGCAGATGACGCATCTTCCCTTGTCACGCTGCCAAACCTCGAGCTTGACACTACTTGGAATCACGCGTCGTCGTTCGGCCACCTTAGAGGAAGGGCGGGAGAGATCGTCCTCGCCCTCAACAGCAATGAGTTTGAATTTGAAAACTAGACGTCCCGCGGAATGTTCGGTCCAGGAATCAACGAGATGAAAGACGCCGTTGTAAGACCAGATACCGGTGTGGATCTTCTCGTAGACCCGGACTCGCTCAGGTGGCCGGTTGTCGGCTTTGAACTGCGTCGCAGCCAAGTGGAACCGGCCGTTCTGCGTGAGGCGACCATGGGGAGTGTGTTCTGGCTGGTCAATGCTCTTGGGGTCAGGCGTCGCCACGGTTCGTGAGACATCATGCCCTTCGTAGATCAGGGTCGAGCCGCCGCCCTCCAGCCTATCCGCATAGGGTGCATTCTGC
This sequence comes from uncultured bacterium, assembly GCA_964482205.1. Taxonomy (GTDB): domain Bacteria; phylum Eisenbacteria; class RBG-16-71-46; order CAIMUX01; family WJJG01; genus JAZDGX01. Next base: position 9,636 of record CAYZWI010000027.1, read on the forward strand.
CGGAGGGACATCAGGATGACGGAATGGGTTCCCCCGAGACCGAAGTTCATCCCGCGCTGAAGACTCGTGCCTTCGCGTTGGCACATCTCCAGATAGGAAATGATTTCATTTGCCATCTATCGCTCCAATATACCGTCTGGCGGTTGCCTGGGCCGGAGTATAAGCCGGAGAAGGAATCAGATCCTACCCATCTAAATCTCATTTAGATTGGTCGAGCATCGCTCCAGCCGGCAGCGTCGCTGCATGGCGCAGGAGCTTTCCGCACTTCCTGAGTCGTTCGCCGCGGGCACGACCGTCAGGTATCGCAGGCGATTCAGCGACTATCCGGCCAGCGCCGGGTGGACGCTGAAGCTGCATCTTGCCGGTGCGAGCGTCCTGGCCAAGACCGCGGTTGCGGACGGCGACGACTTCCTGGTCACCCTCGCCGCGGCCGACACGGAAAGTTCTTTCACCCCCGGCCTCTACAAGTGGGTCGAGCGCGTCTCGAACGCGGAGGGGGATGTCTACGAGGTCGCCTCTGGCATCGTCACCATTCTCCCCGATCTGGCCGAGGCCACCGAAGGCAGCGAGCAGGAGTGGTTGGAACGCGCGATCGCAGCGCTGAAATCCCACATCGAGGGCCGTCTTCCTGCAGGGATGGAGTCCTACCAGATCGCCGGGCGGGTGGTCGCGAAGATGCCGGTCAAGGAGGCCGTTGATCTCCTCACGACCCTCGAATCCCGTCTCGCGCGCCTCGGCAATCCCGACTTCGTCACCCGCACGGTGCTGGTCTCCTTCACCGGCCCGGGGTTCGAACGATGAGACCGCTCCACCGAAGGTTTGGCCGTGCGCTCCGCCTTGCCTGGAAAGAGGTGAGGGGCACGCGAAGCGTGTTCGACGGCGCGAGCATCCATCGGCTGTTGCTCGACTGGATCACCCAGGCCCGCTCGGCCGACGAGGAGATCAAAGGCGACATCCGGATGCTCCGTGCCCGGGCGCGGGAGCTCGGGCGGAACAACAGTTACGTCAAACGCTACTTCCGGCTGCTCGCGAACAACGTCATCGGCCCGATGGGGATCATGCTCCAGGCGAGCGTCAAGAACGGGGGAGAGGCCGACGCGGGAGCCAACGCCGCGATCGAGGCTGCGTGGAACGACTGGGCGAGCTCGCCAGTGACGGTCGACGGTCGCCTCACGCTGCGCCGCTTCGAGAAGCTGGTGTTGAAGACCATGGCCTGCGATGGCGAGGCCTTCGTCCGCCTGTGGCGGGGATTCGAAAACAACCGCTACGGCTTGGCCCTACAGCCGATCGACGCCGACCTGATCGATGAAACCTTCAACCGGCCACGAAGGGGGAGCGAGAACGAAATCCGTATGGGGGTGGAGATCGACTCGCTCTCCCGGCCGGTTGGCTATTGGGTCTGGACCGCCGTGGGCACGGACTTGATGCGCGAGCGCTACTTCGTCCCGGCCTCCGAGATGCTCCACCTCTACGACCCCGACCGCGTGAACCAGACCCGGGGCGTCACCTGGGTGCACTCGGTCATGGTCCCGGCGCACATGCTGAATGCGTATGAGGAGAGCGAAGCCGTCGCCGCGCGGATCGGCGCTTCCAAGATGGGGCTCTTCGAGAAGCGCTCGGACTCGGTGGCCGGGGATCTCGCGAGCGAGAAGAAGCCGGCCGCGATGGAGGCGAACCCCGGGACCTTCGAGATCGTCCCCGACGGCTACGAGTTCAAGGCCTGGGAGCCGGATCACCCGACGGCGCAGTTCCCGGCCTTCATCAAGCAGATGCTGCGGAAGATCGCCTCGGGGTTCAGCGTTTTCTACAACGTGCTCGCGAACGACGCCGAGGGGGTGAGCTACTCCACCATGCGCAGCTTCGCTCTCGTCGAGCGCGACGATTGGCGGTCGATCCAGCAGGACTTCATCGACCTATGGCGCCGGCCGCTCTACTCGGCGTGGCTTGGGATGGCGCTACTCACCGGAACGCTGAAACTCGCCTCGCGCGACCCCGCCCGGTATCTCTCCGTCCGTCACCGTCCCCGCGGCTGGCAGTGGATCGATCCCGAGAAGGAAGCCAAGGCGGCCGTGATCTCGATCCAGAACGGCCTCGGCACGCGCACCGGGTTCCTCGCCGAGAAGGGCGAGGATCTGGAGGACGTCTTCGCCGAGCTCGCCCGCGAGCAAGAGCTTGCCAAGAAGTACGGGCTCTCGATCTCAGGCGAGGTCGCATCGAGCGAGAAGCCCGAAGAACCGCCCGAGGACGAAGGCGAGAACGGCAATGGTAGCAAGGTAGCAGCCGGAGCGAATCGGCTGCGGCAGAGCTTGGTTCTGAACCGCTGATCCGAAAGGGAGGAATCGATGAGTGCACTGTCCGACTATCTCGAGGCGAAATATCTCGACCACACCTACAACGCCGTCGCCTTCTCGCCGCCCTCGACCATCTACCTCGCCCTCTACACCTCTGACCCCACGGACGCTGACGTGGGCACCGAGGTCTCGGGCGGCTCCTACGCCCGGGTGAGGATCTACGCCAATGGCGGTGGCTCCCCGGACT
>CAYZWI010000028.1:0-11294 GCA_964482205.1 uncultured bacterium
CTGGCACTTCGATGCCCACTGTACCGCGGGAGGAGTCCATTTCATCATGCAGCGGGCGCCGCTCCGCGCCGCTGCTGATGCCCGGCGTTATCCTGGCCAGCCACAACGTATCGAACCGTGGAAGTGACTCATCTTGCGTGGCGCGAGGTGATCTTCGTGCGGATCGCCACAGGGTCTCCGCATCGGCTGTCTTGGCTCAATCAGAGGACGGTCCCGAGATGTCCACATCGAAGGGGCTTTCGGCTTCGGTCGTCGCACTTCACTCGTTGTGCGGTCACCCCTCCTCGGGCAGAGCCACCTGGTTCTGTGCCGTTCTGCGTGTCGGCTGCCTGATAGCTCTTACGGTGTGGCTGTGCGTCGGCATAGCGGCTGCGGAGTGCATTGACTACGGCGACTATCTCCATTGGGCGGGCAGCGTGGACACGCCGAACTTCGCCTATGGCGTGGCCGTCTCCGGCACTCACGCCTATGTGGCGGACTACCTTTCCGGTCTCCAGGTGATCGACATCGCGAATCCTGCGAGTCTTCAAATCGTCGGCAGCGTGGACACGCCGGGCGCCGCCTGGGGCGTGGCCGTCTCGGGCACCCACGCCTATGTGGCGGACTACGGCTCCGGTCTCCAGGTGATCGACATCACGAATCCCGCCAGCCCCGCGATCGTGAACGGCGTGGACACGCCGAACTTCGCCTATGGCGTGGCCGTCTCGGGCACGCACGCCTACGTGGCGAACAGCTCTTCCGGTCTTCAGGTGGCGCCGACGCAGTGCGAACCGTCATCGGGTGTTGAAGAAGATGACCACGCAAACGTGAGCGTCCCTGTTGTGGCGGGTCCGAATCCGGGCTCGTCTCAGACATCCATTCGCTTTGCGCTGCGAAGCCCCGGCCAGGTCCAACTGGCCCTGTACGATGTCGCCGGTCGCCTGGTCCGGGAGCTCTTCGGCGGGCCTCTCCCCGCCGGGGATCACTCTCTCACGTGGGATGGACGCACTGCGGACGGTCACGCGGCCGCCCCCGGAGTCTACTTCGCGCACCTATCGACGCCTGAGGGTAAGGGAACCGCACGCGTCGTGGTCGCGCCATAGGGGCTCGAAGGGCTGCGCGCGATCCCCTCATCATGGAGAAGCACCGATGCAAACGCGTTCGTTTCCCGGCATCTTGGCTCTTGCCTTCGGATTGATCGCGGCCGTCCAAGCCGCCCGCGCGGATCTCCTCATCTCCGAATTGTGCGACCCACGCTTGAATTATCAATCGGATCGCTTTCTCGAGATCTACAACTCCGGAAGCGAACCGGTGGACCTGACGAATTGGCGGCTCGTCGCCGTCGCGAATTCCGTGGATGTATTCACCTGGCAGCTATCCGGATCCATTGCGCCAGGCGAGGCGCTGGTCGCGGGAGACGCGACCACGGTGGTCGCATTTCCGGTCGACTTCGCCGATGAGAACTGGTCGAACAGCAACGGCAATTGGAACGGCAAGGTGGGAGATGGCGCGAAACTGATCGACTCGAACGGAACCGTCATCGATCAACCGGTGGCGACCGGGACCTACTTCGAAAACTGCGACTTCGTGCGCGATGACGACATCACCTCCCCGAATCCCACCTTCGTTCCCGCAGAATGGATCGCGACCCCGGTCGATTACCCGACCCAAGGCAGCCCGGGCGAGCACGACATCGCTCCTCCCATCCACGCGCCGACCATCGCGAGCGTGTGGACCGATCCTGTCATTCCTTTGACTGGAGACAGCGTTGACATTGTGGCGAACATTCTCGACGCACAGGCGAACATCGTCTCCGTCCTCATTCGATGGGGCACGCAATCGGTCCCGCTGCCCGACTCGATCGCGATGCAGCTCGTATCGGGAAGCCTCTATCGGACGGTCTCCTCGATTCCCGCTCAACCGAGCGGAACGACGGTCTACTACCAGGTCGAGGCGGTGAACGACATCCCTGGGATCGCAACGTCGGATGTCCTGCACTACATCCTCGCCAGCTTTTACACCGTGCACGCCATCCAGGGAGAAGCCGCGGTCTCTCCGCTCGCGGGCCAGACGGTCGTGACCACCGGAGTCGTGACCGCGCGTTTCGCCTCGAGCTACGTCATCCAGCAGTCCGCCGGAGCCTGGGACGGCCTCTGGGTACTGGGCGCGAACGCCATGGCCGTCGGGGATTCGGTGACGGTGCGCGGAGTCGTCGACGAAAGCACCGGCAACACGCTCCTCTCCGGCGCCGAGGTCATCGCGCTCTCGCATGACGCCGCGCTCATCGCGGCGACGCCGGTTCCATCGTCCGCAGCCGCGAGCGAAGCGTACGAGGGCGTCTTGGTCGAGATCGCGGGCGCATCCTGCACCGCGAACAGAATGCCGGGCCGCGAATGGGAAGCGGACGACGGCAGTGGAACGATTCGCATCAATGACTTGGGCTACGCCTTCCGCCCCATTCTCGGCACGCGCTACGACATCATCGGCCCGGTCAACTACGCCGGAGGGGCGTTCAAGATCGAGCCGCGCGACGATGGCGACCTCGTGTGGGCCGGCGACGACGCGGCTCCCGTCATCTGGGACGTCGAGACCGTGGCCGATGCGAGCGTACGCGTGACCTTCTCGGAACCGGTCGATCCCACGAGCGCCTCCGTCGAGAGCCACTACGCCATCGAGGGACTGACCGTCTTCCACGCGCGACGCGACGAGATCCGCGAGGATCAAGTGCTTCTCACGGTCGACCCTCTCTCTCCGGGAACGACAACGCTCGATGTCGACGGCGTCGCGGACCTTCACGGCAACGTCATGGCCGGCGCCTCCTTCGACTTCCGCATCGTGATGAACAACATTCCCGCCGGCTACTACGACGAGGCGGAGGGTCTGACCGGAGAGGCCCTGCAAGGGGCATTGCACGACATCATTCGCAACCACACCGTCCGGACCTACGACTTCGCCTGGACGGCCTTCTACACGACCGACGACAAAACGAACGGGAAAGTCTGGGACATCTACTCGGACATTCCGTACGGCATCCCACCCTACGAATACACCTTCGGCGTCGACCAGGGCGGGGCGGGCGTCGAAGAGGGCAACGGCTACACGCGCGAACACACCTGGCCGAAGAGCTGGTTCGGAGGAGAGGTCTCGCCGATGCACAGCGACCTCTTCATCCTCTATCCCACGGACGCGGAAGTGAACGGACAGCGCGGCAACTTCCCCTTCGGCGAGGTGGAGGCCGCCACTTGGGTCTCGTTGAACGGGTCGGAAGTCGGCGCTTGTTCGTATCCGGGATATGGCGGCACCGTCTTCGAGCCCATCGACGATTTCAAGGGCGACCTCGCGCGCGCATACATGTACATGGCGACGCGCTATTACGGAGAGGATGCCGCCTGGCCGGGAAGCCCGATGACCGACGGCGCGCAACTCTTGCCCTGGGCGCTAGAGATGATGATCGCGTGGAGCGACGCGGATCCGGTGAGCGTGAAAGAGATCGAGCGCAACAGCGCCGTTTATGGATTCCAGAACAATCGCAATCCCTATGTCGACCACCCCGAGTTCGTGCGCCTCGTCTATGGCGATCCCGCGGGGACCGGCGAATGGACCGCCATCGAGGGACCATACCTGTTTCCGAACCGTCCGAATCCTTTTGTCTCCACGACGACGGTTCGCTTCGCGATTCCCGAGGAACGCGACGTCCGCCTCTCGATCTGCGATGTGAACGGACGCGAAGTGTCCGTGCTTCTTTCGGGACGCCAGCCGGTCGGAGAAATTTCCCTCCTCTGGGATGGCCGCGACGCGTCAGGCCATGAGATGGGCTCGGGGATTTATTTCCTTCATCTGGAAGCGGGAGACGCGCATACGACGCAGCGGGTGTTGCGCATCCGCTAAAAACGACCCAGCCGGGCAAGCACGGCTGGGTCGTATTGGGTCGCTTTCCGAAATTGCGGCGCTCGCTCACATCTTCTGCCGCTGCTCGCCCGCGCGCTCCCAGCCCTGGAGAATGTGCACGTAGTTCGCGCGCTCGTACGCGCTCGGGTTCGGACTGCGGACGAGATTCATGCTGCCCTGCATCTGCGCGAGCGAATGGTACTCGTGCGACTCGAGCCAGTGCGACAGCTCCTGGCGAAGCTTGCGCAGGTGCTCAGGGCCGTTCTGAAGGATCGCGGAGACGATCTGCACCGCGTGCGCGCCCGCCATCACCGCCTTGACCGCATCCACGGTCGTGTGCACTCCCCCGCTCACCGCCAGCGAGCCCTTCATCCGTCCCGACAGCACGGCCAGCCAGCGCAGCCGCAGCAGCAACTCGCCCGATTCCGACAGTTCCAGCGCGCGCGTCACCTCGAGCTTCTCGACATCGATGTCGGGCTGATAGAAGCGATTGAAGAGCACGACCCCGTCGGCGCCCGCCGCTTCCAACTCGTGCACGAAGTTCGGCAGCGACGAGTAGAAGGGCGAGAGCTTGACGGCCACCGGCACGCCCGCCAGGCGCTTCACCTCGCGCACAAGGTCGATCGTCTGGCGCTCGACGTCGGGGCCGGAGTGTTTCGGATCGGTCACCATCTGGTACACATTCAGCTCGAGCGCGTCCGCGCCCGCATCCACAAGCAGGCGCGCGTAGCGCAGCCATCCGCCGACGGTGATGCCGTTCAGCGAGCCGATCACCGGCACCTTCACGGCGGCCTTCACCTTGCGCAGGAGCTCCAAGTGCTCGTCGGGGCCGAGGCGGTAGTCCTCGCGCTGGGGAAGATAGGTGATCGCCTCGGCGGAGGAATCCGCCGGCGTCTCGATCGCGCTGGTGGTCGCGATCTGCTCGCGGAGGATCTGCTCCTCGAAGAGCGAGTGCATGACGATCGCGGGCGCGCCGGCATCCTCGAGGCGCTTGACCGAGTCGAGATTCGCCGTCAGCGGCGACGAGCCCGGCATCAACGGATGGGGCAATTCGAATCCGAGATAGGTCGTCTTGAGGTCCATCGTTCACTCCTCTCGCCGTGGGGACGGGCGTCCCGTTCCCGTCCTTCTATGTCGTCATCGCTCGCTTCGCCGGACGCATCGGCCTCGGGCCCGCGCACTCGGCCGCCCTCGCTCGGATCGCCCTCGCGGCCGCTCTCACGCCTCGGGCAGCGTGAGCTGCGCCCAGTGCTTGTACATCGCCAGACGCTGCTTCTGCACGGCCTGCGCGCGCTCGAGCAGCATGCGATAGCGCTCGGGATTCATCTTCTCGATCATCCGGAAGCGCGCTTCGTTCTGCATGTAGTCCTTCACCGGAATCGTCGCTTCGCCCGAGTCCATCTGCAGCGGAGGCTTGCCCTGCGCGATCAGGCGCGGGTCGTAGCGGTAGAGCGGCCACAGGCCCGAATCCACCGCGAGCTTCTGCTGCGAGAGGCCGTGGATGAGATCGTATCCGTGCGCGATGCAGTGCGAGTAGGCGATGATGATCGACGGCCCCGGATACGAGTCGGCCTCGGCGAAGGCCTTCACCGCCTGCGCGTCGCGCGCGCCCAAGGCCACGCGGGCGACGTAGACGTTGCCGTAGCTCATCATCATCATCCCGAGGTCCTTCTTGGGCGAGGCCTTGCCCGCCGAGGCGAACTTGGCCGCCGCGCCGAGCGGGGTCGACTTCGACGCCTGCCCGCCGGTGTTCGAGTAGACCTCGGTGTCGAGCACGAGCACGTTCACATTGTGGCCGATCGCGAGCACATGATCGAGTCCGCCGTAGCCGATGTCGTAGGCCCAGCCGTCGCCGCCCACGATCCAGACGCTCTTCTTCACGAGGTAATCGGCCATCTCGACCAGGCGCTTCGCCTCGGGATCGCCCGCCTTCGCGAGCCGCTTGCGCAGCTCGACCACGCGCGCGCGCTGCGCGGCGACACCGCCTTCGGTGGATTGATCGGCGTTCAGGATCTCGGCGGCGAACTCCTCGCCCACCTTGTCCTTCAGCTTCAGCACGAGCTCGGCCGCCTGGCGACCGTGCTTGTCGACCGCGAGACGGAAGCCGAGACCGAATTCGGCGTTGTCCTCGAAGAGCGAGTTGACCCACGCCGGCCCGCGTCCGTTGGCGTCGGTCGTGTACGGCGTCGTCGGCAGGTTGCCGCCGTAGATCGACGAGCAGCCGGTGGCGTTCGCGATCATCGCCCGGTCGCCGAAGAGCTGGGTCAAGAGCTTGATGTAGGGCGTCTCGCCACAGCCCGCGCAGCAGCTCGAGAACTCGAAGAGCGGCTGGAGGAACTGCGAGCCCTTGACCGTCTCCTTCTTCACCTTGTCGCGGTCGACATAGGGCAGCGTCTGGAAGAAGTCGTAGTAGCCCTTCTCGCGCTCGACCGTCTCCATGTGCGAGCGCATGACGAGCGCCTTCTCCTTCGGGTTCGCCTTGTCCTTCGCGGGGCACGCTTCCACGCACAGGCCGCAGCCGGTGCAATCCTCGGGCGCGACCTGGATGGAGAACTTCTGCCCCTTGAAGTCGGGCGCCTTGTAATCAACGCTCCGGAATCCCGCGGGGGCCTTCTCAAGCAGCGCGGGCTCGTAGACCTTCATGCGCACCGTCGCGTGCGGGCAGATGATGGAGCACTTTCCACACTGGATGCAGACCTCGGGCTTCCAGATGGGAATGTCCTGCGCGATGTTCCTCTTCTCCCAGCGGGTCGTGCCGCTCGGCCAGGTGCCGTCCGCGGGAAACGCGCTCACCGGAAGCCCGTCGCCCTTGTTCTCCATGATGACCCCGGTCACCTCGCGGACGAACGCGGGCGCCTGCGGGGAGACCGTGGGCGGGCGGCGGCGCGTGGCGGTCACCTTGTTCGGGTAGTTCACCTCGTGCAGGTTGGCGAGCGTGCGATCGACGGCGGCGTAGTTGCGCTCGACGATCTCCATGCCCTTCTTGATGTAGGTCTTCTTGATCGTCTTCTTGATCTGGGCGATCGCCTCTTCGCGCGGCAGCACGCCCGAGATCGCGAAGAAGCAGGTCTGCATGACGGTGTTGATGCGCGAGCCCATCTCGGCGAGCTTCGCGACCTTGTAGGCGTCGATCACGTAGAACTTGAGCTTCTTCGCGATGATCTGCTCCTGGACCTCGCGCGGCAGATGTTGCCAGACTTCCTCCGGCCCGTACGGTGCGTTCAGCAGGAAGACCGCGCCCGGCGCCGCCTGGTCGAGGATGTCGTACTTGTCGAGGAAGCCGAACTGGTGGCAGCCGATGAAGCTCGCCTGCTGGACGAGGTAGGTCGAGTGGATCGGGCGCGGACCGAAGCGCAAGTGCGAGATCGTGATCGCGCCGGCCTTCTTCGAGTCGTAGACGAAGTAGCCCTGCGCGTAGTTGTCCGTCTCCTCGCCGATGATCTTGATCGAGTTCTTGTTCGCGCCCACCGTGCCGTCCGCGCCCAGGCCGTAGAAGAGCGCGCGCACGACGTCGTCTTCCTCGGTCGTGAAGCTCTCGTCGACGGGCAGCGAGGTGTGGCCGACATCGTCGGTGATGCCGATCGTGAAGTGGTTCTTCGGCTCGGGCTTGGCGAGCTCGTCGTAGATCGTCTTCACCATCGCGGGGGTGAATTCCTTCGACGAGAGGCCGTAGCGGCCGCCGACCACCTTCGGGCCCGCATCCTTCCAGGGCGTGAGCTTGACATCGCGCGCCTCGTGCAGCGCGGTGATGACATCTTCGTAGAGCGGCTCGCCCGCCGCGCCCGGTTCCTTGGTGCGGTCGAGCACCGCGATCTTCTTCACCGTCGCGGGCAGCGCGCGCACGAAGTGCTCGATCGAGAAGGGCCGGTAGAGGCGCACGATCACCATGCCCACCTTCGCGCCCTGCTTGTTCAGGCGCTCGATGGCCTCGCGCGCCGCTTCCGCGCCCGAGCCCATGATCACGATCACGCGCTCGGCCTGCGGATCGCCGACATAGTCGAAGAGGTGATAGCTGCGGCCCACAAGCTTCGCGAAATCGTCCATCGTCTTCTGGACGATCCCGGGGCAGCGATCGTAGAAGGGCTTGTGCGCTTCGCGCGCCTGGAAGAATTCGTTCGGGTTCTGCGCGGTGCCGCGAATGCAGGGCCGGTCGGGCGTCATGGCGAGCGCGCGATGGTTGGAGACGAGCTCGGGCGTGATCATCGCGCGCAGATCGTCGTCGGTCATCTCCTCGATGGTCGCGACTTCGTGCGAGATGCGGAAGCCTTCGAAGAAGTGCAGCATCGGAATGCGCGAAGCGAGGGTGGCCGCTTGCCCGATGAGCGCGAAGTCGTGCGCTTCCTGCACCGAGGCGGAGCAGAGCATGCCGAATCCGGTCTGGCGGCAGGCCATGACATCGGAGTGGTCGCCGAAGATCGAGAGCGCGTGGGTCGCGAGCGTGCGCGCGGAGACGTGCATGCAGTACGGAGTCAGCTCCCCGGCGATCTTGTACATGGTCGGGATCATGAGGAGCAGGCCCTGCGAGGCGGTGAAGGTCGTGGTGAGCGCGCCGGCCTGGAGCGAGCCGTGCACGGTCGCGGCCGCGCCCCCTTCGGACTGGAGCTCGACCACCAGGGGCACATTGCCCCAGATGTTGGTCCGCCCCTCGGCCGACCACTCGTCGGAGAACTCGCCCATCGGAGACGACGGCGTGATCGGGTAGATGGCGATCACCTCGTTCGTCCGGTGAGCGACCGAAGCGGCCGCCTGGTTTCCATCGACGGTGACGAATTGTCTCTCGGCCATGACATACCTCCAAGACCAAAGGAGCGGCGGGCAACCCTTCCCGGCCCGCGCGAGAGCTGCTTATGCGGAAGATAAGCAACTGGCTTTTCGGAACTTGCGACGGAAAGCGAGCCGAAGAGCCTACGCCCTGAGGGCCCGGGCGTCAAGGGGCGGGAATGCGGGGGCAACCGGCCCTGCAGGGGTGCGGGGCGATCGCGGCGCGGGCGGTGCCGGCGGTGCTGGCGACGGTGCCCCCGCTTGGGCTGCCTGGCCGTAGCTGGCCGGGCCTGCGGGGCCCTATGCCCGGGCCCTGCGCCCGGCGACGGGCTAAGCGCAGGAACGAGCAAGGGGCGGGCGAGCGCGGGATGGGGCGAGGAGCAAGACCCATGCCGGCCGGGGGTTCGGTTACGGGGGAGACACACCGGGGGGCGGGAGATGTGGCGAGGCAATAGGGAGGGCGGCGAGCTTGCCGGAGAATCGCAAGACGCTTGGATCGCAGGACTCCCCAAAGCCTCGGGGCCGGTGTCAAGAACCGATTGCGAGGCATGGTCTGGATTCTATTCTGGAAAGCAATCAGACTTGTAGGTATGATGGGATTGTTCTCAGAATGACTATCAGACGCGGCGATTTGTTGGCTTTGCCTGGCCGCCTGTTTTCCAACGGTGGCCGTCGGGCAAATGCGGATGTCGGGACAACTCGTTCTATGTGCCACGCACTCCATTGCGCTTCCCAGTTCTTGGAGTGTCCCAATGACAGAGCACAGTGATTCAGCAAGAGGCCAACTCCTCCTCATAGAATACTACCAGCGCCCGTTCCGTCTCTTTCATGAAGTCCTGACCAGGGATGGCTACCAGCCACAGCATTCTCACCCAGCTCGCGAGGCCTATTGGCAACATGTTTCCCCCGACAATTATGCCGGACAGTCAGCGCGCGATCTTCTGCTACGCTATCTCGCTGTTGTCGAGCAACAAATACAGGCAATTATCGCTAAGCATTCAATGGCCTATTGGGTCCATCTGTACCGGCGACTACTCCCTGCCGCAATAGGTGAGAATACGGAACCCTTGACGGTCCTGCTCACTCGAGCATCGCTCGAAGCGTGCATACAGAAGCACGCGCAGCCAACCCCTTGCGATCGCATCGGCATATCAAGTGATGTTCCGCAGTCTGCCATTCTGGGTGGCTTGCTTCAAGCTCCAGATTTCGCCTTGGAACGCGGCATCCTTGCTGCGCGTCCGCAGTTGGTGCTTACTGATTTCGGCGTCCCTCAGCTGAAAGAGTTCTATGATGCTGAGCGACTTGCCTATGAAGCTTGGAGGACAGGCGCACTACTTCGCATGGTCTCTAAGAGAGCTCCCCTGCGAGTCAGCCCTGACACACCGTTCGTTTGGGATGAGCGCTCCCCCGATCTCGCCGCATTAGTGAAGAGTTATGACATTCGGTCGATGACTCCCGGCTCGATGTCCGCTTCCGCGCAGGGCGTCGTCTTCCCCCTCCAACTTGATCCATGCGATCACACCGGGCACTGCTTCTTGCCTCAATACAATGTCCGCCAGCTTCCTGTCTCGACTTTCAAGGACCTGTTCCGATACCATGCTTCGGCAACTCTAGCGGTTGACGCCATTCCCAATTTCATTTGGGCCCCTTTCGCGCTGAGCACCTATCTCCGAATCCATGCCCCATTTCAGCAGGCATTTCGCACCTGCCACGGATGCACTCTTCCGGCCGCCCTTGTGGCTCTATACATCTTTGCCACTTCGATCACAGCCTCCTGGAAAATCGGGGCCGGCTCTAACATGTGGCATAGCTGGCAGACGGCTTACCGTGGACCAATAGACACGAATGTTCTTCTGGAGGAGCTTCGCGATGCGCGCCGATTGGCGTGTGGCGCCCTGGGAATCGCAGAGGAGCATGTACCCGAGGAGGATCTCCTTCGTGCTTTTGACTTTTGGGGACTAGCGAATGCGAAACGAATCGGCATTGCCGTCAATTGGCCTGGACCACACGCCTTGCTCCTTCCGTTTGACTCCGCGCGGGTATTTCTGGATTTGGCATGGGCTCGTCTCCGGCTGGATCACTTGTTCCATGGCCTCCAAGTCACAGATCAGAATTTCAAAGGCAGCGCCCTTGAGCGCCTCGTGCAAGCAGGAGAGCTCGCTCTCCCAACAATTCCGCTTGAGGCGTCTAACAATGAGCGCAGACAGATCGACGCCTCCTTCGCCTTCGGTTCTCGCCTCGTGATTGTGGAATGCCGCGCATCCGCGATGTCTATCGGATACCTCCGTGGTGACCCCCAGGCTGTAAATTATCGGAACGCGATTGTCGATCGCGCTCTTGCTGATATTGACGAAAAGGCGGCATGGCTGGCATCTCATCCACGTGGACGCAATTACGATCTGTTGCGATACCGTGACATCCTCCCAGTTGCTGTTACCCCGTTTATCGAGTACATTCAATCGCATTCCCCTCGATACTGGATCACGGATACGATCCCAAGAGTAATGGCGCCCTCGGAGTTGCGTCAATTGCTACAGACTAACGTCCTTGCTGAGGTGGTTCAAAATGTCGTACCTATAGGAGGGGCTTCAGTCTAGACGCAAGGCCTGTGTGAGCGGCCGGGAACATCGGTGACAGATTAGTCCAGGTACATGGGTGACACTTTC
>CAYZWI010000029.1:0-10131 GCA_964482205.1 uncultured bacterium
TGAGGATCTACGCCAATGGCGGTGGCTCCCCGGACTTCAACCTCGCCGTCACCGACGGGGTGGGAAAACTCGTCGACAACGACGACGACATCACCTTCCCGACTGCGACCGCGCCCTGGGGGACGATCACCCACTTCGGCCTGCGGGATGCCGCGAGCGGCGGGAACCTCCTCCACCACGGCGCGCTCGACGAGGCCCAGTCGGTCGGCACGGGCGGGGTTTTCAAGATCGCGGCCGGGGATCTGAAGCTCCGGATGGAGTAGGGGCTGAGCGCCTCCCCCCGCGCGAAGAGCTTAATTAATGAAGGCGGCGCCTCATGGGTAGGCTCGTCTACATCGGGAATGAACAGGGCAGCCTCGGTGAGTACGTCTCGAGCGCGGGTGGGGCATCCATCAGCGCGACCGAGCACCACAGCGGGGCGTACTCGCTCAAAATCCTCTCGCAGCCGACCGGGGACATCATCTCGTATGCGCGGGTCGGCTTCGCAGCCTCCGCCGCCGTTCGCCTGACGCTTTGGGTCAAGTTCGCGTCGTTCCCATCCTCGGAGCGTGTGGGGTTCTTCTGGGGCCGGATCGTCGCCAACCCGATGTCGTTGCGCATCACCTCCCAGGGGAAGATCGACCTCTTCGACCAGGGCACCCCTGTCAATCCCCTCGCGTCCGGATCGAAAGCCCTCTCGCTCGATACCTGGCACCGGCTGGACCTCTACTGGGCCAAGGGTTCTGCCGGAGCGTGCGCGTATGAGTTCCGCATCGATGGGGATCTCGAATACTCCGGCAGCAACGGGACCTTCGGCACCGGCGATCTGACGGGCGTCTACCTCGGAGTCTACAAGGACGTCGCCGGCGGCTTGGAGAGTGTCGCCCTCTACTTCGACGACGAGTGTTTTCGAAACGACGCCTTCGAGCCTTCGGGTGTGCTCGGGATCTACCGGCTGCTGCCCAATGCGAACGGCTACGACTCGAAGCACTGGACCGGGACTCCCGCCAACGGCTACCAGGATGTGGACGACGGCGACTCGCCCGATGGGGACGGTTCGTACTGGTACACGACGAGCACGGGCGGAGTGCGCTGCTGCGATCTGCCCTCCTGCGACTCAGCCGGGATCCCTGCCAACGCCGAGATCCTTTCCGTCCTGTGGCACGGGATGGTCCGGTGCTTGGGCGGAGCGCCCGAGGCGCGTCCGATCTTCCGCTCGGGCGAGAACAACTACGGGACCGCGTTTGCTCCCAGCGTGGCCTACGCCTACCAGCGCGAGATTCGCGACGTCGATCCCGCCACGGAAGCCGCCTGGACGCGTTCGGGTGTCGATGCGATCCAGATCGGGATCGGAGCGTCCCAACTGGGTTCGGAAGAGCTCCGCTGCACGATGTTAGAGGCCTTCGTCCTGATCCGCGAGAACCCCGTGGTCGAGGGCTCTGCCACGGCGAGCGGAAGGGGGACGGTCCAGGCGGCAGGTGCCGTCACCAGCGCCGGATCTTCCCATGCGACGGGGACCGGTGTCGCGCGACTCGATGCGACAGTTGTCGCATCTGCCTCATTCGTGGCTACAGGTCGAGGGACGGTGGCGGCGAGCGCGGCCGTGTCATCGATCGCAATGTGCTTCGCCACAGGCTCCGGCGGGGCCGAGCTGATCGCTGCCGTCATCGTCGCCGGCCTCGGGGCTGCGACCGGACGAGGGATCATCGAGATCGTCGCTGCGGTCACAGTCTTCGCCTCGGCCATCGTCACCGGAAGGGCGACCGCGTCGTGTGATGGCGAGTTGGAGGAACAGACTGCTTCCGCCACAGCGACTGGGCGCGGGTTCGTCTTCTGCCGCTTGATAGCCGTCTACTTCGATCCCCTGGCCCGCCACTACGGGACGAGATACGTGCGGGCTGTAAGCGGCGGCGTCCGGTCCGTCTCGCGAGTCCATCATGCATCTCGCGTGTGCGTGCCTGAGGACGCGCGGATCTGCGGCCCGAGGAGGTTCAGCTGATGTCTGACCTCGCCATCGAGATCACGGGCTTTGTCGTCGGCGACGATCTCGAAATCCGCCGAACCGTGACGGAGCTTCCCGCGGCGATCGAAGTCGCCTGGTTGACCGTCAAGCGCTACGCCGGCGAGTCGGACGACGAGGCGAGGCTGCAGAAGCGGATCACGGAGACGGACGTTCCTGGGACAGGGCAGATCGTCGATGTCGGCGGGCCCGGGGAAGATGGAGACCTCCGCTTCGATCTCACGCCCGAGGACACCGCATCCCTCGGGGCAAAAATCTACGTCCACGACATCCAGGTGAAACTCTCGACCGGCAAGGTCTACACGATCGAGAAGGGCACGATCCAGCTCGCGGCGGATGTAACCAAGTCGACCACCTGAAGGGAGCATGCGATGAGTGAGGCGCTCGAAATCGCCAGGAGCTTCGGCTTAGGTGGGCTGGGCCTTCTGGCCGCGGTCCTCTCGGTCAAGCTCGCCATCCAGGCGATCGATCTCGCCCGCTCCCTGCAGCGACGCAGGAACGGCGGCAACGGGGGAAAACTCGCGCTCGATGAGCTGCGACTCGTCTGCCCGCTCGCTGCGGGCAGTCACTCCCTCGATGACATCCACGATGTCTTGGTCGAGATCCGCGTCGGCATGGAGCGGCTCAACGACACCCAGAAGGAGCTCGTGGCCGACACGAAGGAGCGCACCCACCACCTGAATGACGTCCTGAACGCGCTCCGGCTGGAACTCGCCAGGGGGGAGGGGTGACGTAATGAGCCGAAGGCTCTTCGAGCGGGCTGTCGAGGTCGTCCTCGCGCACGAGGGGGAGGCTTTCACCAACCACCCGCTCGACAAAGGTGGGCCGACCAAGTTTGGGATCTCGCAGCGCTGGCATTCCAACGTCAACGTTCATGATCTCACGCGCGAGCAGGCGACCGAGATCTACTGGAATCGCTACTGGCTGGGCCGTGGATACGACCAGTTGCCAGAGCCTGTCGCCATCAAGGTCTTCGATCTCGCCGTCAATCTCGGCGAGCAGACCGTGGCCCGTTGCCTTCAGCGAGCGCTCTGGGCTTGCGGCCGACCGGTGAAAATCGATGGCTACCTCGGACCGAAGACAATCGAAGCCGCCTGGCAAGCGGAGGTAGCGGCTCTGATGGCCGCGCTCCGTTCCGAAGCGGCGGGGGAGTACCGGCTACGGATCGCGCGAGAGGCGGACCAGGAAGCGTTCCATGGCGGATGGCTGAGGCGCGCGTACGCCTAGAGGGAGGAGAAGAGATGGGATTCTTCAGAGACCTTTGGACGATCTGGAAGCACCGCGATCAGCTCGGGTACGTGAAGGAGATCGGCGAGGCAGTGAAGGATGAGCTTGCCAAAACAGCCACCGATGCCCGACCGATCTGGAGAACCTATCGGTTCTGGTCGGGGCTCATCATGATCGCGGGCGTCGTCGTCGCGCTGGCCTTCGGCGTGCTCACGATCGAGAAGGCCCTCACGCCCGAGGTCGTCGTGGCGGTCGGCACCGTCATTGCCGGGATCGTCCAGATCTTGATGGCCAAGGGCCAGGCCAAGACCGAGAAGATGATCGCCGCGGCGGCGACGCAAACGAAGCTGCTCGCCCAGTCGCTCCGATGATCCAGATCTGGAAGCGCAAGCCGGGGCCGGTTTGGAGCTGGTCCCGGCTAATGCACTTTGTGCTCGCCTTTGGGCTGACTGGCTATGGTGCCCACCTCTTCGGCGATGCCGGCTGCGCCTACGGGGCGGGCCTTGCCGTCCTCGGAGGCCTCGCCTGGGAGATCTTCAATCGCTGGATCCCGGGGGAGCATCGGTGGGCGGATCTGTGGGATTTCGTGGCGTTCCTGCTGGGGGCCGCGGTGGCGACGCTTGGATGGATGACGGCCGGAGCTAGCTAGAGGACCCATCCTCACATCCGTCGTAGATTGAACCGCTGTTCGACCGGCGCTATCCTGTTCCAATACTCCATTTGCAGGCTGGGTGAACTGTCAGAGCCTAGATGGTAACTCATGCCTGGAGCGGGGCGCATGAAACAAGACCTAGACTCAGCCATTTCGACGTTTGGATCCTCGGCCAAACGAAAGCTCGCGAGCCCGAGCGCGCGTGGCGAACCCGAAGACCAACTGCGGGCGCCGTTCGAGCAGCTACTCACCGACTTGGCAGGGCTCGTCGGGCTACCGTCGACTGCTGTGGCTGCCGTGGGGGAGTCCTCCGTCCCTGATCTGAAGACCCGCCCTGACTATGCCGTAACCGTTCGCAAGGCGCTGGTCGGGTTCATCGAACTGAAGTCTCCCGGCAAAGGCGCGGATCCGCGGAAGTTCAAAGATCCGCACGACAGGGACCAATGGGAGAAGCTCCGCTCTCTGCCGAATCTCATGTACTCGGATGGCAACGAATTCAGTCTGTGGCAGGACGGAGAGCCGATCGGGACCGTTGTCCGACTGACCGGAGACATCGAGTCCTCGGGAAGCAAGCTTGGGGCGCCTCCTGAATTGTTGCCCCTGTTCGAACGGTTCCTCATGTGGGATCCCATCCCGCCTCGCAGCGCCAAGGAGCTGGCCCGGATCAGTGCCCGACTGTGCCGCCTGTTGCGCGAAGAGGTCACGGAGAACCTCGCGGCGGGTAGTGAGGCGCTGACCGCGCTCGCGGTGGACTGGCGGAAGCTGCTCTTCCCCGATGCCACCGACGAGCGTTTCGCGGATGGGTACGCGCAGGCGGTGACATTCGGAATGCTGATGGCTCGTGCCAAGGGCATCCGACTTGCGACGGGCTTCGGAAGGGTGGCGGAAGAACTGGGCCAGACGAGTTCGCTCATCGGCGCTGCCCTCCGGCTCCTCACCGACAGTGCGGAGAACCAGGCGGCGCTGACGACGTCGCTGGGAACCCTGACGCGAGTGCTCGATGCTGTCCATTGGCCCACCATCAGCCGAGGCGACCCTGAAACCTGGCTCTACTTCTATGAAGATTTTCTCGAGGTCTACGACAATTCCCTCCGCAAGCAGACCGGCTCGTACTACACGCCGCCCGAAGTCGTGGGCGCGATGGTCCGGCTCGTTGACGAAGCATTGAAGAGTCCTCGGTTTGGGCTTCACGCTGGGATGGCCTCGCCGGCTGTCACAGTGGCTGATCCTGCGATGGGCACAGGGACCTTCCTGCTCGGAATCCTGCGGAGAATCGCAGAAACCGTCAGCACGGACGAAGGGCCGGGTTCCGTGAGGGGGGCCATCAACTCGGCCATCCAGCGACTCATCGCGTTCGAGATGCAACTGGGTCCCTTTGCTGTGGCGCAGTTGCGCATTCTCGCCGAGATCGTTGATCTGACGGGCTCGCCGCCAAGGACACCGCCGAGGATGTTCGTCACCAACACCCTGGGCAATCCCGACGATGATGAAACATGGATCCCAGGCATCCTTGCGCCGATTGCCAAGTCCCGCCGAGACGCCAACAGGATCAAGCGGGAAGAGCCCATCACAGTGGTCATCGGGAATCCACCGTACAAAGAAAAGGCCAAGGGGCGGGGTGGTTGGATCGAAGGCGAGGCCGAGCAAGCAGCGAAAGCACCGCTTGCAGACTGGATGCCTCCTTCGGACTGGGGGGTAGGCACACACACAAAGCACCTGCGGAATCTTTACATCTACTTCTGGCGGTGGGCCACGTGGAAGGTCTACGACCACCATCCCGCGAACAACACAGGTATCGTGTGCTTCATCACGGTTGCTGGTTTCCTCAATGGTGCCGGATTCCAGAGAATGCGCCAGTATTTGCGACGGACCTGCGACGACATCTGGGTGATCGACTGCTCTCCCGAGGGACACCAGCCCGAGGTCAATACGCGCATTTTCCAGGCCGTCCAACAGCCCATCTGTATCGTACTCGCTTCGCGAACCGCGAAGAGCAGCCTGGAAGCCCCGGCACGGGTCCGTTTCCAGTCACTGCCCGCGGGGCACCGGACGGAGAAGTTCGTTGCTCTTGGCCAGGTGACGCTGGGCGGGAAGGCGTGGGCTGACTGTCCTGCGGATTGGCGCGCCCCGTTCCTGCCTGCCTCAACTGGCGCATGGGCCACATATCCGGCATTGGAGGACTTCTTCGTCTACAACGGCTCGGGCGTGATGCCCGGTCGCACCTGGGTGATCGCGCCGGACGAGGAGTCGCTTCATCGACGTTGGCAGACTCTGATCGATGCGCCCGCAGACACGAAGGAGACTCTGTTCCATCCGCACATACCAAAGGGGAAGCTCGGTGACCGCCACAGTAAGCGTATCGTGAAGGAGGGCTTGCCTGGCATGCCCGCCCGTCCGAAGCCCATTGCTGAAGAGCGTGGTCCGTGCCCCGATTCTGTTCGGTACGGATTCCGTTCGTTCGACCGCCAGTGGATCGTTGCTGACAATCGTCTGATCAACAGACCCAATCCGGAGTTGTGGGCAGGGCGATCGGAGAGGCAACTCTATCTGACGGCACTCTCTCGAACGTCGCCTTCGACGGGTCCGGCGCTGACTGTCACGGGCGACATCCCGGACCTTGACCACTACAAAGGATCATTCGGCGGGCGCGTATTCCCTCTTTGGCGCGATTCTGCTGCGACGATCTCCAACGTGCGTCCGAACTTGCTCGCCTTCTTGTCGCAGAAGTTTGGGTGCGACGTCAGCGCCGAGGATGTCGTAGCCTATGTTGTAGCGACGACCGCCCATCCCGCTTTTATCGCGCGGTTTAGGAACGATCTATCCACGCCGGGACTGCGAGTTCCCCTAACTGCGGACGCAAGAACCTTCTTCGAGGCATCCGAACTTGGTTGCTCAGTGATCTGGCTTCATACCTTCGGCGAGCGAATGGTCGACGCAAAGAAGGGCCGTCCAGCTCAACCGCCACGGCTACCCGTCGAGAGAAGGCCGAGCATCCCGTTGAAAGGGGCAATTCCGGAGGACCCGGGCAGCATGCCGGACTCGATCGGCTACGACGCCTGCCAGAAGCGACTGTTGATCGGGACGGGATACGTGGAGAACGTCGAACCTGAAATCTGGCACTACGAGGTGTCGGGCAAGCAGGTGTTGCTCCATTGGTTCAGCTATCGAAAGGCAAACCGGGAACGCCCTATCATTGGCGACCGGCGGCCTCCGTCGCCATTGGGGAACATTCAGCCCGATCACTGGCTGGCGGAGTACACGACCGAGCTAATCAACTTGCTCAACGTGCTGGGCCGGCTGATTGATCTCGAACCGGCTCAGGCCCAGCTGATGGAGCGTATCTGCTCCGGGCCCACATTCTCGGTAGATGAGTTGCGTGTCGCAGGGGCGCTTGAGATCCCAGCGGCCCCACGGCGTAAGAAGCTCAAGCCGGAGAACGGGCGTCTGCTTTAGGGCCGTACCAGGGTCAGCCGTGCAGTACATGGCGTTGTTCTGCATCGCCCGAGAATCAAAGGTATTCCTGATCGACTCGCCCAGCAAGACAATGCAGGACGGCCGATTCGAGAATGTGTCGAGCGCATGCTTGATACTCGTAGAGTTCGTACGCCCCAATGCCCTTGCTCGGGGATGCACCGTGAGCCGCTTCCCGATCTCGAGCCGTGCGCATCCTTCGGATATGCTCATGAATCGGGCGATGGCCGGCAAGTGCCGTCTCTGCTTCGGGGTCGATTCCCCAACGGCGCAGAGCGGCAAAGAAGCGTTCGTCGTTCCTCGGAGGGTCACCCACAATGGCTTCAACGGCTTTGAAGGCGTTGAGGAGAGCTGATTCAGCACGGTTCCGTTCCGCACTAGACCCGTCGAGCTTACCCCGTTCATAGGTTTCGGTGACTTGGCCGGGGAAGACGAAGTACTCTTGATGGCTCCGGGCGAGAAAGCGAGCAGCCCTGAACAGACGCTCACTTCGCATCAGTGCGACTGCCATCTGCCAGGCATCCTCAAAACCGGACGGGCTGGCGGTCCAGTAGGCGCGAAGGGAGATGCCCCAGTACTGATGAGGTTCCTGGACCTTCGCCCGTGAGACGTAAGATTCTACATCTTCGAGGACCAACATGGGAGGTGGAGGGATTGCAGAGCCTGGCAGGGGAAGCAACAGTCCCCGGCAAACCTGCTCCACGACACCCTCACTGAAATGCAGAGCATTCCGTAGAGCGTCAGCGAGCCGGTACGCTTCCTTGTCATGTGAAGCAGAATCCTCGAAATGGAAGAGATAGCGTCCAGCTTCATGCGAGCGAGTACGCCAATGAACGGGGTGGACGCGCACGTTGAGCGATTGCCAGTGCCCGTTCAGAAGTCTGAGGTGAACCGGGAGTTCCCGGTCCTCTTGGCTGTACGGGATGCCAATGCCCAGTAATAAGTAGTATTGTCTCTCGGATTTCATCTCACCTGCCAATCACGGCGTCTGGAAAGATGCACGACATTCGCCTCCACCGGCGGGTCCTCCTGGCGCGACTCCGGCTTGGCAGGGCCGCACGGGCGAAGCCCGCGCCAGGGAGTTAGAGCCATGACAAGCCCAACCGTCCGGTGGACGGCGTGGTTCGACGTCATGTTCGCGCCACTCGATCGACGACCGCGATACCCAGCAGGTTCTTGAGGGCCACGAGGGACTTGGGAAGATCTCCGCCCAAGGCCAGAACAGCGCGGGCGCTGCGCGGGAGACCTTGAGATACCTGGAGCGCCTCGAGGACAGCCTGGTACTTGATGCACTGGAAGAGACCACGGACAAGGTCCGCCTGCGGTGAAGTGGCCGGCTTGACCTCCACGCTCACCCACTCATCGCCATGCCGAAACAGGACATCTATCGAATCGCCCGAAGGCAGCGCGAACTCCTGCTCGCCGACGACACCCAGCGGAACATCAACGATGGATGGGTCGCGGGAGACAAGAGCCTTGAGGTTCCTGTGGGCCTCACTCTCACCTCCGGCGCGGAATGCGGCTGCGGTTCCAAGGACGTGGCCGAAGTCTGGCCGCACCGGTTTCAGGCCCAAGGCCTCTACGACTCGCGGCCAACTGTCAAAAGCGAATACCTTCAGCAGTTGCGCCTCGACCAGGCGGCGCTGCTGACTCCTGGGGAGTCTCCGGAAGTCCTCCTTGTCGGTAATGAACCACCCGATGCCTTCACCCGGGAGCCCCGTGTGCTTGTTGATGACGAGGCACTGAATAGGAGGGATGTCCCGCCTCCATTGCTTGGACAGTGCCTTCAGTGCTCTTCCAATGCTGCCGAGGACATAGTTCAAGTTCCTCGGATTCGGCATTCCGAGTTCGGAGGCGAGCTCTGAATATAGGATCGGTTGTGATGCTTGCGCTTGCCTCACGAGAAGGGGGAGTGCCAGTCTCGCGCGGCGCTGATAGAGCTTGTCGCCCGAGATCGGCTCAGCGACTCGCGCAGTCTCCATTGTTCACCTCGAGGACGTCGAATGCGGTTGTTGGGGCATGATAGTTCACCTGAGAAACCGTTCAACAATATCCCATCGGTCCCTGTAAGGTTCTAGCGTCTTCTCGGTAACTGCGCAGTGCAGGGAGTCCCATGTCTGAGCCCGCATACCTCCGTATCTGGCAAGGTAAGATCTGTGGCCCTTCACGATCAAGTCGCGGAGCATTCGCCAAGTGAGAATATAGAATCGATCCGTCCCTCGTGGAGCAATTGCCACGAAGACCACAACGAGACGCTGGACAGGGCATTTCTTCAGTTGCCCGACGATTTGGTGTTTGCCTTTGAACGAGATGTCACAAAACCGGGTGATATCCCCAAACTGCCATGATGAACTCCTGCTGGCTTTGACTTGGACAGCGACATGTTTTCCGTGCTCATTAGAGGCAATGATGTCGTAGTGAGGAACATTGCCCGTGAAGGTGGTCGCTATCAGACCCTGCCGAGACAATTCCGCTGCGACAAGGTATTCCCCCGTTTGCCCGACAAGCTTGTTGCTGCGTCCCGTTGCCATTTCTGCGACAGCCCCCAATGCTGGACTACGACTCTTCATGGCCCCAACAATTCAGTATCTCAACTTCCTGGTCCCCGCCGGGCAGTAGGAATCCTGGGCTCAGGAGTACGCGGTCGCTCGATGTCCGACAGAAGCGCCTTGCCTTCACAGGTGCAGAACTGAGTGCATCATATCGCCCCGGGAGGGATTGGACCACGGGAGAAGGGGATGCCGAAGGCCGACGCCTTGGCCTCCGCGGTTTTCCATCCGCC
>CAYZWI010000030.1:0-9021 GCA_964482205.1 uncultured bacterium
GACATAGCCATGCGATCCGGATAGCGGGATAGCCGGGCTCTCCGGATAGCAGAGCAACTCGGACCACTCATGGAGTTGCTCACCTCGGTTTATCCCCACGATGCCGCCCGTCGTGCCCCGGGCGCCGAGTGCGCGCGTCCAGGCACCATTGTCCCCGAACGTGATATGCTGGCGGCGCCGTAACAATGAGGCGCACTGCTCATGCGCAGACTGATCGAGGCCTAGCCGGATAGCACAGCGATCGAGATAGCACGGCGTTGGGCATACACATGCGGCATGAAGGGAGGAGGTATCTCATGAGAACTACGGTTGCGCCGCTTGCACTTCTCGGATTGCTGATGATCGCCTCGACTGCACTGGCCGATCCGATCGTCTTCTTCGAGGAGCAGTTCGACGGACCGGCTCTGGACTCTGCGATCTGGCGTACGGAGGTCCTGACCAGCGGTCCGCGCTGGTGTCAGGAGACATCCGATTACTGGGGGCCAGGGTCTTGGGTCGATGAGGGAGTCGAGTGCCACGATATCGCCATCCACGCGCCGTACGGCAGTGCGACCCTGTCTGATGGATGGCTGCACTTTTCCTCGAGCAATGAACGAGCATACCCAATGCTCTATTCCAGGCTTCCGGGGGCCGTGCCGGTGTTCCCAACTTCAGGAGATTTCTCTTTCACGTTGCGACTGCGCTACGACCACATCACGGCTCTTGGCAGTGGTCTGGTGGTCTTTCGAGCAGAGGACACGGAGCCCGTCGGGGACGATCCGCCGCATGGGCGAATGGAGGATATCGCTCTGCACATGGGAGCCAATTCCTCTGGATTCTCGGTCGCGACGGCTCTGGGCGGCTCGTACGAGTCGGTGGAATGTGCGCTCGACCCGACCGAGGCTCACGAGTTCAAGGTGGAGTGGGTTGGGTCATCGGCCTCGATCCTTGCCGACGGGGAGATCATCTATGGTCCGGTCACGACTTCCTTGAGGCCGACCGCTGTCCTCTTCGGCAATCACCCGCTCTACTGGTATCTCGCCACCGACGACTGGACAGCGTGGAGCCTTGACGAGTTCAAAGTCGAGACGCCGGGACCGGTCCCGGTCACCAAGGAGACGTGGGGCGCAATCAAGGCACGATATCTCGATTAGAGCAGGTGGTGCCCAACGAGCGCATGCAGCCGCCGGCTCGCAAAGCTCCCAGCAGCTGATGCGCAGCGTTAGGCATATTCCCCATGAAAGGAGGTAGCAGACCATGAGAACTGCAGCAGCACTTGCGCTCCTCGGATTCCTCATGATCTCCTCGGCCACAAAGGCTGATCCGATCGTCTTCTTCGAGGAGCAGTTCGACGGACCGGCTCTGGACCCTGCGATCTGGCGCACGGGGGTCCTGACCAGCGGCCCGCGTTTTTGTGCCGACACCAGCGCACCCTGGTCTCCCGGGCATTGGGTGGATGAAGGCGTGGAATGTCACGGGGTCGCTGCACACTCCCCGTATGGTAGCGCGGTGCTTTTGAACGGACTGCTGGCGATGTCGTCGAGCAATGGGCAGGCCTTTCCTGTCCTGCTATCCCGGCTCCCTGGATCCGTTCCGCTGTTCCCGCCTTCAGGCGATTTCGAATTGAAGGTGCGCATGCGCTACGACCATGTCACGCCGTGGGGCGATGGAGTCGCGGTCTTTCAAGCGGAGAGCACGGAACCCGTTGGTGGCACTCCTGCGTTCGGGATCCCGCAGAATGTGTTGCTTCATTTGTGGAGTGGTCCTGGGGGAGTGATCACGGTCTACACGGCCCTTGGCGGCTCGTTCCAATGGGTCGCGGATGCGGCACCTGCGACGGAATTCCATGAGTTTGAGTTGGGTTGTGTCGGGACGTCGTTCACGATCAGCGTCGACGGCCAGGCCGTCTACGGACCCGTCAGCAGCGCCATGAGGCCGACCGCCATCATCCTAGGCAATGCTGCTCTCGCCTTCTGGTATCCGACCGACTGGTCCTGGTTCAGCGTGGACTATCTCCGAGTGGAAGTGCCGGGCCCGGTTCCGGTCTCTGAGACTACGTGGGGCGCGCTGAAGTCGATCTTTCGTGAGTGAGCCCGCAGGAGTCGCGGGCATCGAAGTGGGTGTGCCCAACAACCGGTTCCAGCGGACGGGCCGCTGCGCGGCCCACCGCTGAACCGGCGCGTTGTGCGGCGAGGTGATCCGGTCCTTCCGTAGGGAAGCCTCACTGCGGGGCGGGGCATCGCTGTTCAATCCGCCACCGTTGAGGACCACATTCCTTCAGGGCGCCATCACCTTGTTTTCGCAACAGCGGACGGGACGAGGGCCGATATCTGGCCGCTCGGAACAATATTGACATGCGTAGCGTTACACGCTACACTGACCCCATGAAAGCTCCGCAAACACCCCAAACTCATCCTGGCGCATTCGTCCGGGCGACCGTTATTCCGCCAGGCATGTCCGTGAAAGACGCTGCCAAGCGGCTCGGCATCAGCCGGCCGGCCCTGTCGAACTTTCTCAACGGCAAAGCCGCCCTTTCCCCGGAAATGGCGGTCAGGCTGGAGAAGGCTTTCGGCGCCAACCGGAAGCGGCTGCTCGACATGCAGGCCGCTTATGACCGTAAGGAGCAGCAGGCAGGTGAACGAGACGTCGCGGTCCGCGCCTTCGTCCCGAGTTTCCTGACCATCAAGGCAAGCCAGATCGACCAGTGGGCCGGCAGCCAGATCGACGCTCGCTCTCGCTTGCCGGTCCTGCTCCGCAAGCTGGTGCATTCGACCGGCGGCGACCTCCGCCAGGTCGACTTCCCCGGATACGACAATGCGCAGCGCAAAGGCTCCGACGGATTCGTCGAGGCCGGCGCCGCCACCCCCTGGGTTCCGGAGGGCAAGACTTATTGGGAGTTCGGGACCGACCAGAGGCCGGGGGCCAAGGCCGAAAGCGACTACAAGGCACGGCTGGATTCCGTCGATCCTGCCGAGCGGGCAACAAGCACCTTCGTCTTCGTCACCCCACGCAACTGGTCGGGAAAGACCGCATGGGAGAAGCGCAAGGACGAGGCGGGCGACTGGAAAGCCGTCAGGGCCTTCGATGCGAGCGACCTGGAGCAGTGGCTTGAGCAGTCGGTGCCGGCACAGATCTGGCTCGCCGAACAGCTCGCCTTGCCGGTCAGCGGATATGAGACGCTGGAAGAGGCTTGGCGCCGGTGGGCGAGCGCAAGCGAGCCCTCGCTGACACCCGAAATCTTCGCGCCCTCGATTGCGGCACACCGTGACACGTTCAAGGCATGGCTTGGCAAGCCCAGCGAGCGGCCTTTTGTCGTGGCCGCCGATTCGAAGAACGAGGCGCTCGCCTTCATTGCCTGCCTGTTCGATGACGACGATCTTCGCCAGTTCAAGGACCGCGCCGCGGTCTTCACGTCGCCGGCGACGCTGAGGATGCTCTTCGCCTCGTCGGTCCCGTTCATCCCGATCGTTCTTTCCGAAGACACCGAACGGGAACTTGCGGGCGCCCACCGCCGTCTTCATTGCATCGTCTTCCGCCCGCGCAACGCGGTCGATACCGAAGCAAACATTGCACTCGACCTGCTCGGCTACGAGGCCTTCCGGACAGCGTTGACTTCAATGGGGATCGATGAGGGAGAGTTCGACCGGCTTTCTACGGAGTCGGGGCGTTCGCCGACGATCCTGCGCCGCCGCCTGTCAAAGAATGCCGCGATCAGGACGCCAGCGTGGGCCCGCGAAGACGACACGGCGAAGACTCTGGTGCCGATGGCACTGATCGGCGCCTGGCATGCCGAGCCGGAAGCCGATCGCGAGATCGTCTCCTACGTCGCCGACCGGAAAAACGAGACTATCGAGGACGATGTCGCGCGTCTTCTCGCCTACGACGACAGCCCGGTCTGGTCGGCCGGACGCTACCGGGGCGTCGTCTCGAAGATCGATGCATTGTTTGCGATCGCGAGAACCGTCACGCTGCCCGACCTGGAGAGGTTCTTCACCGCCGCCGAGTATGTCCTGTCCGAGTCCGATCCAGCCCTCGAATTGCTCGAGGAAGACAGGTGGGCGGCCGCCCTCTACGGCAAGAAGCGCGATCATTCGGGGGCGCTACGTGAAGGCGTCTGCGAGACCCTCGTCATCCTCTCGGTGCACGGCAACGACCTGTTCCAGCACCGGCTCGGCATCGATGTCGAAAGCCGGGTCGCGGTCCTGATCCGAAAGCTTCTGACCCCGCTGACCCGCGAAAGGCTGCTTTCGCAGGACCGCGATCTGCCGCGGTACGCAGAGGCCGCGCCCGAGGAATTCCTTCGCATCATCGAAGAGGACTTGCGGCGCAACGACCCGGTCGTCTTCGGTCTCCTCAAGCCGGTCGAAAGGGGTTCCATCTGGGCATCGCCGTCGCGAACGGGGCTTCTCTGGGCGCTGGAGTGCCTTGCCTGGAAACCTAAGACCCTGCCGCGTGTCACGCGCATCCTTGCCCAGCTTTCGCGCCCGAAGATCGATGACAACTGGATGAACAAGCCGGAAGAAACCCTGCAGGCGATCTTCCGGTCCTGGATGCCGCAGACTGCGGCGCCGGTCGAGCAAAGGACCAAGGCCCTGGAAAGGCTCGCGCGGACTTTTCCGGATGTGGCCTGGGAGATCGCCCTCGAACAGATCAAGCCCGGTTCCCGGATCGGCCACTACAGCTACCGGCCGCGCTGGCGGAGCGATGCCTCGGGCGCCGGGCAGGTCGTGACGCACAAAGAGATGTATGAGTTCTCGAGGAAAGCGCTCGACCTGCTGATCGCGTGGCCGGCGCATGACGAAAAGACGCTCGGCGATCTGGTCGAGTCCCTGCAGGGTATGCCCGAGGAAGACCAGACCAAGGTCTGGGACTTCATCGACCAATGGTCCGCCACTGCCGGCGAAGCTGCCAAGGCCGAGCTGCGCGAACGCATCCGCCGTTACGCCTTTACCCGGAGCGGGCGCAAGCGCGAGCTTGCGGAAGAGAGCTGCGACCGCGCGCGCGAGGCCTATGAGACCCTGCAGCCGCTTGACCCGGTGATCCGGCACGCTTGGCTGTTCGCAGATCAATGGGTGCAGGAATCGGCCGACGAGTTTGAAGACGAGGATTTCGACTACCGCAAGCGCGACGAACGGATCGACCGCCTGCGCCGCGCGGCGATGGCCGAGATCTGGAGCGGACGCGGGTTCGACGGTGTCCGCGAATTGCTGTCCGGCAGCGGCGCCGCAAGTACGGTCGGCCGCTATGCCGAGACCTGCATCACGGGCGACAAACAGCGCGTCCATTTCATCCGGCGGTGCCTGTCTTTGGCCGGCGACCTCAGGAACAAGAGTGAATGGTGCGTGCAGGGCTTCCTATTCTCCGTCGGGGACGACGACCGCGCGCCGGTCCTTCGCGCTGCAGCCGAAGGATTGTCCGCACCCGAGCAGACCCGTCTGTTCGTCTGTGCGCCGTTCCAGCAGTCCATGTGGCGGCTTCTCGATGAGTACGGGGAGGATGTTCGCGACGGTTACTGGAAGGACGTGCTCCCGTCCTTGGGTCGGCACACGCCTGCCGAACTCACCGAGATGATCGACCGTCTTCTTGAGGCGAGGCGGCCCCGCGCAGCGTTCCACGCCGTCCACATGGGTTTCAAGGATATCGAGACTTCGCGCCTCAAGCGGTTGCTGCGCGATGTTGCCACGGTCAACGCCGAACCGGCCGGTCATTTCAAACTCGACCGCTACTACATTTCGGAAGGACTGGACTCGCTTCAGGGACGAGCCGGGGCTACCCGCGATGACATGGCCCAGCTCGAGTTCCTGTTCATCGACGCACTCGATCGCAGCCAGCACGGCATTCCGAACCTCGAAGGCCAGATCGCGGAGTCGCCGGCGATCCTTGTCCAGGCGGTTGCGCTTGCTTTCGAGCGCAGCGATGCCGGCGAAGACCCGCCAGAATGGCGGATCGAGAATCCGGAACAGAAGGTCGCCGTCGCGCGGGCGGCGCACAGCCTTCTCGATCAGATCAGGAAGATCCCGGGCACCGACAAGAACGGACGGATCGACCCCGCCGCGTTAGGCGCCTGGCTCGCCGAGGTACGCCGCCTGTGTAGCGAACATGCGCGCGCGGACATCGGCGACCAATGTCTCGGGCAACTCCTCTCCCGGTCGCCCGCTGGCGAGAACGGGGTCTGGCCATGCGAAGCGGTTTGCCAGGCGATGGAAGAGATCGCATCGCCGGAGATCGGAATCGGCTTCCAGGTCGGCACGCGCAATTCCAGGGGCGTTCATGCGCGGGGTGAGGGCGGCGAACAGGAGCGCGAGCTGGCGGCCAAATACCGCGGATTGGCCGAGCGCCTGCACTTCGACTATCCGTATGTCGGCGGCGTGCTTGAAGGCATCGCTTCGTCGTACGACCGCGAGGCCGGCTGGCAAGACTCCGAAGCGAAGATCACGAAGAGGCTTCGGCATTGATGCAGTGAGGTGGAGTTTCTGAACGCGTATGCCATTGGTCAGGGGTCCAGCGGCAGTGTGCCGTCAGTCCAGAACCGGGCACCGTGCCACCTGAGTAGAACCGAACTGCAACGCGTTGCTTCGGTCGAACGCACAACAACAGCATGCAGCGGACGGCGCTTTGGCGCCGCCGGTGATGCTGGGCGTTCGCCGCAAGGGGGCTGTGGGCGTCGATGGAATGGAGCTTCTCCGCAGCACATGATGGAACGGCCGCATGATTTCCCGTCTTCAGTCAGTACTCGACAAACTGCTGGACAAGAAAGGTATCCAGCATGCGGTTATCGCCGTCGAAAGCGGGGACCGTAGCATCAGCTGGTTCGCTGCCGACGGGGCGGCCGACAACACAGATCGGCCAATGACGCCCGAGACCCCCTACTTCATCGCCAGCATCACCAAACTCTATGTCGCGACCGTCGTCCTGCGGCTTGCTGAACGCGGCCTTGTCCGCCTCAACGAGTCATTCGCAGCATATGTCCCCGCAGGGATAGCCGATCGCCTGCATGTGCTCGATGGCGTCGATCATACCGGCGATATCACCGTCCGTCACTTGTTGTCTCACGCTTCCGGTCTGGCGGACTACCTGGAGGACAAGCCGAAGAACGGACCGCCCTTCATCGACCGGCTCTTCTCCCAAAGAGATCGCGAGGTCGCGCTGACGGAGGTCGCGCACATCGTACGCGATGAACTCAGGCCGCACTTCCCACCCCAAGTTCTTGATGCTGACAACCGTGTTCGGGTTCGCTACTCTGACACGAACTTCAGGCTGCTCATCGCTGTCGTCGAGACGGTGCTGGGGTGTCGATGGCACGAAGCGGTAAGGATGGAATTACTGGAACCGCTCAAGCTCTTGCACACATGGGCTCCCGGAGGACAGCCATTGGAGCCTACGTACATGCCGGCAGCACTCTGGGCGGGAGATCGAATCTTCAACGCTCCCCGAATCCTGGAGTCCTTCGGTGATCTTTTCAGCACCGTGGCTGACCAACTGGCGTTTCTGCGGGCGCTCTTGAGCGGATCTGCATTCAATGCCCCGGGGACTGCAAGCCGCATGCAGGAACACTGGAACGCCTTCGGATTCGACCCAGCCACGCCGCGGCTTCCCGGCTGGCCGATCGAGTATGGCGTGGGAATGATGCGATTCGGCCTGCCCCGCTGGCTCACGCCCTTCTCTCCGGTTCCTCACGTCGTCGGGCACACTGGATCGACGGGATGCTGGCTCTTCCACTGCCCGGATCTCGACGTGTACACCTGCGGCGGGGTGGATCAAGTGTCGGCTGGCGCCATACCGTTTCGGGTGACACCCAAGGTCCTCAGAGTGCTCCGGAAGCGGCGGCGTTCATCGCCATCGAGTACGCGATCACTGTCAGGAAAAGACATAAAGGGCGAACCAAGGCGTGCACCGGAGGCCGGCCGCCGCCGGCGCCCCTGACGCCTGCGGT
Source organism: uncultured bacterium (assembly GCA_964482205.1). GTDB lineage: Bacteria > Eisenbacteria > RBG-16-71-46 > CAIMUX01 > WJJG01 > JAZDGX01. The sequence continues at coordinate 7,913 of CAYZWI010000030.1, forward strand.
CCGGATAGCGTCGCGCAGGCAAGAAGGAAAGCATGTCGTTACTGATCCAGGAAGTTCCTGTGGCAGATGCTCCGATGGAGTTGCTGCTGCTTGCCGATCCTTCGGAAGAGAAGATTCGTTCCTACCTTTCAGGATCAAAGTGCTTCGTTGCTTCAAGTGCTGCGGTTGTAGTAGGTGCATGCGTCGTGCAGCCACGAGGCACAGGCACACATGAGGTCATGAGCATTGCTGTTCACCCGGCCTACCAGAAGTCCGGATACGGCACAGCGCTATTGAAATGGGTGATTGATTTCTTTCGCAGGTCCGGCGCGCGGAAGCTAGAGGTGGGCACCGGCACGTTCGGCTATCAACTCGCTTTCTACCAGCGGCTCGGCTTTCGCGTTACGAGCATTGACCGTGACTTCTTCGTCAAGAACTACCCTGAGCCCATCTTTGAGAATGGCATACAGCTCTTTGACATGCTGCGCCTTACGCTGAGGTATTCTGGCGATGTTGCCTGACAATTCCTCAAGCCGAGCCGCTTCGCGGAGCAGTCTCGTTCAGGCGTCTTGCCGCACGCTGCGGGCTTGGCAGTGATTGAGGCCGACTCGGATGGACATCAACCACAATGCGCCTGCTATCGCCTCAGCCGAGGCGTATGTCGACGCCCCAATATCGTTGGTCTGGGCGGTGCACACCGACCTCCGCGCGTGGCCGGAGTGGAACGCGGACGTGACATCAATCGATTTCAGCGGGCCCCTCTCCCCCGGCACACAGTTCCGGTGGAAGGCCGGCGGTATTCCGATCACCTCGACGCTCCAGGCAGTCGCACCGGAGCGGCAGGTCGGCTGGACGGGGCGCGCGCCGTTCGGCATTCGCGCGGTGCACACCTGGACGTTCGCGTCGGAAGGTGCGGGCACGCGGGTGCGGACGGAGGAGTCGTTCGAAGGCCTTCTCGTGCGCCTTCTTGCGGGACCGATGCGCCGGATTCTGGCTGCCTCATTGGACAAAGGCCTGGCAGCGTTGAAGCTCGAAGCGGAGCGGCGTGCACGGGAAGGTGCCGCATAACAATCCTTATCTGGACTCCTCCCGCAAGAGGCAGAGTGATCCCTGATGGCGGGTCTGACTGC
>CAYZWI010000031.1:0-5394 GCA_964482205.1 uncultured bacterium
AGCGGTACGCCTTCCCATTCACCACGGACGGTGGCACGACGATGTAGCCGCCGTTTGCGCGCGTGTCGACCTTCGGCGCGATCTTCCCCGCCGTGCAGGCCCACTGCCTCCCGTCGGGTTGACGGAAGATGTAGTGCCGACCGCCGCGAGGCGTGATGGACGTGGGGCAGGTCGAGAGGTCCTGCGCCCTGGACAGATCGTCGGGCCAGGGGTTGTCCGCGCCGTCGACGTCGATCACGAGCAGGCCGGCCGTGGAGATGCCGATGTTCGCGTTCGGATGTCGTGCCCACCATGCCTCGATCTGGCTGGCATCCGTCGTGGCATCCTGGAAGCCGTGGTTTGTGAGCGGCACCTTCTCCCCGGGCCTGCAAGGGAAGACGGGGTAGCCCAGCCTCGCGTACCGGAGTGCCTCGAGCAGCATTGCGTTTGCAGACGGGGTAGTCTCGGGCTCGTGTTGCGCGACATCCTTCATGCCTGAAGCTCCTCGGCCTTGCCGATCGATGAGCGGCCTACCTTGAAGGCGGATTCGCCGTATTCGCGGATCGCGAAGCCCGTGAAGATCCGGCAGATGTCGCGTCCGACGTCGGAGCCCGCGTCAATGAGGCACGCATGTCTCTCCGCATCAAAGCGGTAGGCGGCATCGAGGCGGACTCGGGATTGACCATGGAGTCCTTCGGCGGCCAGGACCGCCAAGAGCAGGGTGCCCCTGATCTCCTTGGCTGGCACCAAGCGCTCGAAGGTGTAGCTTTGCACTTCCCGACTGCTCATCGTGTTCTCCTCCGGTGTGGCCCTTCCCTTGCATACATACCCGGTCGCTCAGAAGGGCGTCGGGCGATTGAGCGAGGCCCCCTAGCCGATGCTTTCCATCTGTTGGATCTCTGGTGGGATACATACCCGGTCCCGAATCAAAGCGTCGGGTGGTTCAGAGGTAGCCCTTCAACTTCCCCTGTCGCAGAATCTCCCGCAGGTTCGCCAGCGATCGTCCGTACAGCGTGCCTCGCGGAAGCCGAAGTTCCCGCGCGACATCGGTGATCGAGTGGGTCATGAGGAGCTTGGCCAGACGTTGAAGGTCAGGTGGGAGTCTTGACAGCGCCAACGAGACGTCCAGGCGGACGTCCGATCGTTCGGACGCGGTGGAACCGGACTTGCCCGCAAGAAGATCGATCGCATCCTGGCTGACCGTCTCTTCCCGGGGAATCAGGTGGCCGTCTCGATCCTCAATCGTGTCATTCAGCGAGAACGCCTCTCGGCGGTGGTCCCGCTTCTCCTGCCGCTGGAAGCGGATGAGGTTCGCGACCTTGCGGTCGACGATCCTGGCGACAAACGTGTTGAGACTTGCCTTGCCAGGATCGTACTTGGGCAACCGAACCAGGAGATCCAAGACCATCTCTTGGCACAGGTCTTCGTAATCGTCGCGGGTGAATCCGTACTTCCCGGCGAACTGTCCTGCTTTGAAACGGATGATTCGGTGGGCATAGTCGCTGAGTTCGGGGCGCTTCGAGCCTTCCATCCGAGCCTCTCCTCGCGTTGCGGAGAGGCGTGTGGATGTCGCTCGAAGCTAGTGCGCGGCCACAGGATCGAAGGCAGGACGTGGTACGCCGTTCCGGCGACACCCACATCCGCCTCCACCTCGTGGCCGGCAGAATGTCTGGTGACAAACGTCAGCGATCTCTTCTGGGAAGCTGAGCCCCGTCTTTCAGCCGGTCTCCTCCTCTACTTCCATCCGGAACGGCAGCCCGTGCTTCACTTCCAGACGGCGGATCGTCGTGTTGCTGAGATCGTCGAGATGGGCCAAGAAGTCTTTAACCTGGCCCTTCAGAACGAAGTCCTCGAGATGGGATTCCGGCCGAGGGCCGTTCTCGGCGCCGAACTTCACGTCACGGACGATGCGCGGCGAGGGGCGCAAGACCGGCTCGCCCTTTCGAATGACCAAACCCTCGATCGTCCCGTATCCAAGCCGCTGCATCCGCTCAATCAGCTGCGCCCGCGGGGATGACAGGGATGACTTGGTCGTCGGCTGCATCGCGCTCTCTCCGACTGAGGGCAACTCCGTCGATGGTCCAGTGGTCACCGCTGTCGCTTCTCCCTGCCCGTCCGACGATCCCCGCCCTGGCAATTCTGTCTGGGCGAGGGCCGCTGAGCAGCGTTCCTGCTTCCTGCCGAAGTTCGCCCAGTTCCCCTCTACAAGTTAAAGGGGGCTTGAGGACCAAGAACGGGGACAGGCTCCCGGGACAGGTCAGAAAGGACCGGGTTTGAAAAGGCAACCGCCGGATCCGCAGCCCAGGTTGGGCGTCCAGACTAGCCCTTCGCAGCGACTGCTTTGCGCTCCCGCCACATCCTCCTCTGCTTCCGCCAGTCGGGCACGGCTGCAATCGGACGCACCATCTTTTCCCGAATCAGATCCCGCCCGCCGTTGGAGCGCGGCAGGTTCAGCAACTCCTCCTGGATCTCCGGTGCCAGATTGAGCAGGCTCATGATCTGCGTCATCCGCGCCCGGGTCACGTGGGCCAGGCGGGCCAGCTCGGCATAGTCCGCAACCTCACCCCGGCGGACGAGGTTGTCCATGTGGATCGCCAAGGCCATGAGGCGCGAGATGCGTGGCACGCTGCCGAGATCGGGCGCCTTCGCCGTCACTCCCTCCCCCATCACCTTCCGCCCGCGGTTTGCGGTTCGGAAACTCACCTGTTTCGTGACGGTCAGCCCCCTCGTCATCGCACCCCCTCACGCGACAGCATCTTGATCCCCGCCGGGTGGAAGGTCACCGACACCGTCCCCTGCCCGCCGTCGTAGTCGACGCGCTGGACCAGGAGGCGAATGACCCTCGCCTGCTCCCGCGGCGCGAGCATCTCCCAGGCTGGGTCGAAGGCTGAAAGCGCCCGCGCGACCTCCCTCTCGTCGAGCAAGTCGCGTTGCAGGCCCATCAGCTCCTCTCGCACCTGCGTCATCCTCTGCTCCGCCGTCCGGATCCGGTCCTGCAGATCCGCCGCACGGTCCGTCGCGGTACCGTTGGTCGCCAACCGTCCGGCGAGCTTCCGTAGCTCGGCGCTGTGGCGGGCAAGGTCGCGCTCGAGGCCGCGCTGCTCGGCCTCCAGGTCCTGGATGCGCTTCGTCGCCTGCGCGCGCGTCTCCTCGATCGTCTCGGCCAGGAGCGCCGGGTCCTTGCCGATGTCGCGGATCTGGTCCACCACGAACTGCTCGATCTCCCGCGCCGGGATCGACTTCGACGTGCAGGTGTGCCAGCCGCGCTTCTGGGCGCTCGCGCACACGTAGTAGCGGTAGCGGCGCTTGCCGTTCTTGTGGGTATGCGTGTGGACCATCGCCGAGCCGCAGGGAGCGCAGCGGATCAGGCCCTTCAGGAGCGCCCCGTAGCGGTTCCGCACGTACTTGCCGCCGGTCGCGCCGTTGCGCTTCAGCAACTCCCCCGCCCGGCGGAAGATCTCCTCGTCCACGATGGCCGGGTGCTCGCCGTCGTAGAGCTCGTCCTTGTAGGTGATTTTCCCCCGGTAGAGGATGTTCGTGAGCAGGCTGTTCAGGCTGTGCTTGTTGAAGGGCAGCCCGCCGGCCACATGCCCCTTCCGGGTGGTCCACTGCTTGTTGGTCCATCCCCGCTTGTCCAGGACCCGGATCGTTGAGATGAGTGACTCGTGCTCGAGGTAGAGCTCGAAGATCGCGCGCACTCGGGCGGCCTCATGCTCGTTTACGATCAGCCGGCAGCCGCGGGGGTCGAGGTCGTAGCCCAGGATTGGCTTGCCGCCCGACCACTTCCCCTTCCTTCTCGTCGCCGCGATCTTGTCGCGCGTCCGCTCCGAGATGATCTCGCGTTCGAACTGGGCGAAGGAAAGCAGGATGTTGAGCGTCAGCCGCCCCATGGAGCTCGTCGTGTTGAACTGCTGGGTGACCGAGACGAATGAGACCCCGTGCTTCTCGAGCGCCTCCATGATCCGGCCGAAGTCCAGCAGGCTCCTCGACATTCGGTCGACCTTGTAGACGACCACGCAGTCGACTTGGCCCGCGGCGATGTCGGCCATCAAGCGCTTGAGCGCCGGCCGTTCCATGTTCCCGCCCGTGTAGCCGCCGTCGTCGTAGCGGTCGGGGATGCAGGTCCAGCCTTCCCCCCGCTGGCTCGCGATGAACGCCTCCCCCGCTTCCCGCTGGGCATCGAGGGAGTTGAACTCCTGCTCGAGTCCCTCCTCGGTCGACTTGCGCGTGTAGATCGCGCAGCGGATCGTCGGGGCCTCAATCCTCTTGGTGGCCATCGCCCTTTCCTCTCTGACTGAGCCGGAAGAAGTGGTAGCCGTTCCAGTGCGTGCCGGTGACCTTCCTGGCCACGGCGCTCAGGCTCCGGTAGATCTCTCCTTCGTACTCGAAGCCACGGGGAAGCACCCGCACCTCGACATCCTGTCCCTTGTAGCGGCGCGTGATGACGGCACCGGGCATCGGCAGGCGGGAGTCTTGCGAGAACTGAACCCTGGCGGTCTTCGTCGGTCCCGGCAAGAAAGGAGGCCCCGTTCCCGGCGCGGTCATGCGCACGTCCGAATCAGCCGCCAGCTCCTTCGCCCGCTGCCGCGCCCGCTCGGATAGGCCGCCCTCCTCGTTCGCCTGGAGCCGCCAGATGATCCGGCGGATCAGGAACTCCTTGTGTCTGGACTTTGTGCTCTCGCCGAATGCCTCGGCGTACCTCTGGCGAAGACCGGGCACGGTCATTCGCTTCAGCGCCGCGATCTCCTTTCCTACGTTGAGCGCCATGCTCTGCCTCCTCTCGTTCTCCGGTTCCGCTAACCGGCGGCCCCATGAGGGCGAGGTGGCGCGCACACCTCAAGGGCTTTGTGGGGCGACTCCGTGGCGCTGCATGCAGCGGACTCGGGCGGGGTCCGCGGCAGCCGAAGCACGCCTTTCGCGAGGATGCTCGCGACCTGGCGGCGGCGCTGCTCCGGGGTGAGCTCGGGTTCGTATGGCACTTCGTCCCTCCGGGTGAATGGGTGGGTGGTTCCGTCTGCATACATACCCGGTCGGTTCGAGAAGCGTCGGATTGGGGTGCGATCGTGACGGGGTGCTGTCTCTGCATTCCTGTAGGGCATGGAAGCGCGGCCGTGGCGGTTCGGCAGCGGATGGTTTGGGCTTCCGGTCGTGACGGGAGCGCTAACCGAGAGAGGGTTGTTGAACGGAGACTTTGAGAGTTTTTCCGCGTTTCTGCGGGGTCCGGTCGTGACGGTGGGATTTCCGATCGCGCCCCGGTGACCCTCTCACAAACCAGAGAATCTCGGCCCAGGACGGGCCAGGCGCGAAACTCTTTGCGTGTGGCGGGATATGCGAAAACCCCGAAAGCTCTCGCTCTCAGGGTTCTCCGCTAACCACCGGAGCGCCAGACAGCGCCCACTGTTACGTCAGCTCCCC
>CAYZWI010000032.1:0-2853 GCA_964482205.1 uncultured bacterium
AAAGTGTCACCCATGTACCTGGACTAATCTGTCACCGATGTTCCCGGCCGCTCACCCCCGCAGGCCTGCGCAGAAGCGGGTCATCACGATCGAAAATAACGCCGCCGCGGATCCTGCGGCCCCGTGCCCAATTCACGCACGAGGCCGCGAGCGACTAACCGTGCCAAGCGCGTTCGCGTCGCGCGGGGCGTCAGCCGAATCGTCTTGGCAATCTCACTTGTGAGCCGCCCGTCGCTCTGAGTCAGACTATCAAGGATCGCTTGATCCGTGCCGTCAAGCACAGGGCGGGTGACCACTCCAGTGAAGATGGTCACGCGGAATCGCGAACCAACTTCCTCGAACTCAGGGGTAGGCAGACCTGCGTCCTGGCACGCCGAGATCATGCGTTGGATGCCACTGCCCCAATGCTCAACCAGACCCAGCGAGTGGAGCGCCCTGCCAATGACTCGATTCCGCAACTTGGAGATGCCCCGATAGAGGTCATCGATCGTCAGCCCGAAGGGTAGCAGGCCAGGATTCTCGACTTCGAGTCGATCATCGAAGATCGCGATTCGAATCGGAGCGCCCCGCTGCGCATAGTCCGCGTGAGCCACGGCGTTGATGATGGCTTCCCGCACGGCGAGGGGAGGGAGATTCCACCGTTCCCGGCGACGGATCGGCCCAATCTCTGCTCCATGCATGGCGTGTTTCTGAACAAAGGCAATCGCCTCCTCGATCGCCTGGACAGGCAGAGAGACGATCTCAGCACGATCGACGATCTGGTTGCGGTTGGTTCCCAAGAACCGACCAGCCTGGATCCAGGCATCGGGGAAGAGGCGGAGACGGTCCTTTCCGAAGAGCAGCATCCCTCCAACCGTCGGTACTTTGTGCCCTTGGTAAGGGATGACGACACGAAGCGTTTCAAGGTCACTTTGGCGAAGGCTGCGAACCGCGGCAAACGACTCGGAAGCGGCTCGGAAGTCGATGGCTTCCGAGTTCAGATCGGGCATCGGTTGCTCGTCGTAGCTCTCTCCCCCGGCGTACCGCCGCATCTCGGCGAGCAATTCGCGATCCGCGCGACGATTCGTGGAACCGACACGAACGAAAGCACCAGCTTCGAGACCCAGGCGCTTCAGATAGTGAGGGCGCGAGGGGCTGGGGCATACCAAGATTGCGAGCACATGCGTCCGTCGCCATGAAAGGACTTCGATGTCGGGAAGGATTCGGGGGACGACGCTATCGCTAATCAGATTGGTAATGCGCTCCTCGAGCTCCAGCGGCTCCTTGATGCCCCGAATGTGGCGGGAGCGATCCTCGACGCCGAGGAGCAGCGTTCCCCCTGCCGTATTCGCGAAAGCGACGATCGTTCTGAGGGCACCTTCCGGAGACGAAAGGTCTCGCTTGAATTCAAGCGTCTTGCCCTCTTGGGCCTTGAGGAGTTCAAGGAGATCCATAGCTCAGAACTGTACTCGGAAGCCGGGAGGGACGCAAGGCCTCCGAGCTGAAGCCCGAGAGGAAAGCCTCTCCATCCTATGGGAGACGGCTGGGTGCGTCCTCGTGATTGCACGCCATCGATATTCCGAGGACATAACGCTGGCGATGACCTGCGGCGACCAGGCTCAGCCCGGTCGCCGCCTGGTCCATCGCCTTGTTGGCTGTGCCGCACTATCTCCACGCTCCCGCCCGCACAGATCTGGGCGTAGCACCGCGTCGGAGACCGTCAGTCGCCGAAGAAGTGAGCTAAGTCAACTGGGACGCCGTGCGCCTGCAAGAGAGCCGACAGCTCGTCCGTGGGGCGGAGCTTTACCGTTTGGAGCGTAGCGCTGTCCTGTCCCACCCGTTCGGTACTCACATATGCGCCATCAAGCAATGGCGCTATCCACGAATCGGCATCCGGACCCAGGCTGTAGACCCTCGATTCCCGCGCCCCGCGAATTCGCAGGAATTCCTTCGTTTCCTCGCCCTTAGCCAGGCCTATCGCGCACACGGTGGAAATGGTCGCCTCTTCCTTCGTGGTCTGTCCGCTTTGAACCACTCGGAAGTACTCAAGCTTGTAGTAGCCCGAGTTCGGGTTCGCTCCACGGTCCATGAGTAGTCCAATCATGTCCGTCAATCCCTGCCGTGCCGCCATTGTGAGTGGCGACTCCATGTCTTCGTTCATTCGGTCGGTCGCCGCGCCGCTGCGCAGAAGCGCCTCGGCCACAGAGATCTTGCCCAGACGAGCGGCAAACATGAGAGGCGTGTTGCCGTTGCGATCAGTACAGTCTGGTGCGGCGCCCGCCGTCAGGAGGCGCAGCACGATCGTGTCTGGGATGGGGGCCGCCCCATCTAGCTCGTGGCGGAAGGCTATGAGGAGTGGGGTGTTCCCCCAGGAGTCCGCCCGATTCGGATCGGCCCCGGCGGCCAGCAAGGTCTCTAACGCGATTGTGTTTCCGCAAAGCGCTGCGTCTACCAAGGCTGGAGCACCGTTCTGGTCCGCGTCAATATCGGTACCTTTCGCAATCATCTGCTTCAGCCTTGTCGTGTCGCCCTTCGCGGCTATAGCGAAGAGGGAAGGAGCGCATCCGCTGGAGATGAAAAGAACCGCGAACGCCAGGATCAGGCATGGGATCTTACGCATCATGACTTCCTCCCGAGCTGTTGTGGACGCCGGTCTGACAAGGCGGCGCGGACTGGAGCCTCGGCGCGCAGAAGTTCCTGTGCGCACTGGCCGGCCAACGCTCCGCATCAGCAGCGGCGGGGGCGCGCCCGGCGCTGCCGGTCTTCACCCACCTCTCAGCGCCCGCCGACTGCTGAATGCGGTTGTTAGATTGCCATCAGGTACGGTCCGGGTACATGGGTGACACTTCAGTCCGGGTACATAGGTGACAGTTC